>NZ_KV917375.1:5889-1033389 GCF_002019665.1 Sutcliffiella halmapala
CATTAAGCTCTGTGAATGCATTCGCATGCTCACGTCCAACGATAAATAATTCAAAACGGTCTGTAAAGCGTGGGTCTTCTGCATTTTTCTTCGCAAGTGGAGAGATTTCCACTGGGTGACCGTAGATGAAGGTCGGCTGAATAAGCGTTTCTTCTACTTTTTGCTCGAAAAATTCATTTAGAATATGACCAAATTGCATATGCTCTGTTACTTGGATGCCATGTTCTTTAGCTAGAGCACGCGCTTCTTCGTCCGTCATTTGCTGCCAAAAGTCTACACCTGTAGCTTCTTTTACTGCATCTACCATGTGCAATCTCTTCCACTCTGGAGTTAGATCCACTTCACTATCTGCATACATTACTTTTGTGCTTCCTAATACTTCTTTCGCAATGTGAGCGATTAGGTTTTCAGTCAGGCTCATAATATCCTTATAATCTGCATACGCTTCGTAAAGCTCAATCATCGTGAACTCTGGGTTGTGTCGAGTAGACACACCTTCGTTACGGAATACTCGTCCAATTTCATAGACCTTCTCTAAACCACCCACAATTAAACGTTTTAAATGAAGCTCAATCGCAATACGCATGTATAGGGTCATGTCTAATGTGTTATGGTGCGTGATGAATGGTCTTGCAGATGCACCGCCAGCGATGGAGTGCATCATCGGAGTTTCAACTTCTAAGTAACCTTGGTCATCTAGGTAACGACGCATCGCTTGAATGATTCTACTTCTAGCGATAAACGTTTCTTTGCTTTCTGGATTTGTAATAAGATCAAGATAGCGTTGACGATAGCGCTGTTCTACGTCTTTTAGACCGTGATACTTTTCTGGTAATGGGCGTAATGCTTTCGTTAATAGTTCAAATGAAGTTACTTTAACAGAAAGTTCCCCTACTTTTGTTTTGAAGATAGTACCCGTTACTCCAACAATGTCACCGATATCAGCAGAATTGAAGATTTCATACGCATCATCACCTACTGCATCTTTACGAATATAAAGTTGAATTTGTCCAGTCAGGTCTTGAATGTGGGCAAAGCCAGCTTTTCCTTTGCCACGCTTTGTCATTATGCGCCCTGCTATTGTAACTACGATTTCTTTTTCATCTAGGTTTTCTTTTTCGATTTCTCCGTACTGACTGATAAGTTCTTTAGAATCATTTGTACGTTCAAATCTTGTTCCGAATGGATCTAACCCTTTGTCTCGGTGCTTTTGTAGCTTTTCTCTCCTCACCATTAATTGGTCATTCAAGTTTAATTCTTCTTGACTCATTGCACTCAACTCCAACTTTTATTTAATCTATTAAGAATGTATGTACGTAGATTGCCACCATCTTTGGTTTACTTCCTACACGTTCAACCATCTATTACTATATCTTATATTTTTACCAACTATAAATAAAGCTAAAACTGCCAGCAACTACTGGCAGTTTAGAAGGGTAATCTAGGGGTATTATAGGATAGCCTTATTGGTGTGTCAAATTACTAGGGAGTTCGCAGCTTCCATTTGTTCCTTCTCTTCGACTAGGTTATCAATCAAGCTTGCAAGGTCTTGTCTAGTATTACATTCATTGATACCATTACGAACTTTTGCATTTCCGCGAATGCCTTTTAGATACCATGCAGCATGCTTTCGCATTTCACGAACAGCTACGGTTTCTCCTTTTAAATCGATTAGACGATCTAGGTGAAGTTTACACACGTCCATTTTTTCACGTACAGACGGTTCGCCAACCAATTTACCCGTTTCAAGGTATTGAACAGTACGATAGATCATCCAAGGGTTTCCTAGTGCTGCACGTCCTATCATCACGCCGTCTACACCAGTTTCATCAAGCATTCTTTTTGCATCTTGTGGTGTTTGAACATCACCGTTGCCGATAACCGGAATGTTCACAGATTCTTTAACCTGTTTGATAATATTCCAGTCTGCTGTACCTTCATACATTTGTACTTTTGTACGACCATGGACTGCAACAGCCTGCCCGCCCGCACGTTCTACCGCTTGGGCATTTTGGATCGCATAAACATGCTCCTCATCCCAACCGATACGCATTTTCACTGTTACTGGTTTGTCGACCGCATCTACCACAGCAGCTACCATTTCATAAATTTTGTTTGGGTCTAGCAGCCATCTTGCACCTGCATCACATTTTGTGATCTTAGGGACTGGGCAACCCATATTAATATCAATAATGTCTGCTGTTGTATTTTTATCAACAAACTTTGCAGCTTCTACTAATGTATCTTTTTCCCCTCCAAAGATTTGAAGGCTTAATGGTTTTTCACGTTCATCGATATAAAGCATACCCATTGTTTTGGCATTTTTATATAAGATTGCCTTATCACTTACCATTTCTGCACATACTAGCCCAGCTCCGAATTCTTTTACAGTTAAACGGAAAGCTGCGTTACATACTCCAGCCATTGGTGCTAATACCACCTGGTTTTTCATGGTAATATTGCCAATTTTCAACATTAACTTTTAACCTCCTCTCTTACCATAAATTCTGGCGGTGTTAATTCCTCTAGAGAAATATTCAATTCTGCCGCGATGGCAAGGAGGAATTCTTCTTTAGGAATTCGATTACCTCGTTCTACCTCTCCTAATACAGAGACAGAAATGTTTAAATTTTTCGCAAAGGACTCTTGGGTATATCCTTTTAGCTTTCGAAATGCACGGATTCTTCTTCCCCATTTTTCAGCTTCCATACTTGTACCCCTTCTCTATCTTGTAATTCAAGCAGTGCTTCTTTATCTATATCTTTGGGAATATCTCTTCTATCCGCAATCTCTAATAAAGGAACTAATACAAAAGCTCTTTCCCACATTCTCGGGTGTGGAATAATCAGCTCTTCAACTTCAATATTTTCTTGGTTATACAATAAAATGTCAAGGTCTAAAGTTCGCGGGCCCCACCTGACCCCTCGTTCTCTACCAAAAAAATGCTCTGTTTGCTGCAGAACCTTTAATAATTCAAGAGCGGCATAGGAGGTATTAACTTTAATTACCATATTCAAAAACTTTGCTTGATCCGTATAACCAACCGGATCTGTCTCGTAAATCGATGACGTTTTTTCAATTTGGATTTGGTTGTCCTTCATTAAAAACCGAATAGCATCTTGCATGATACCCGCACGGTCTCCTTGATTAGATCCTATAGCGACATATGATACATTCATCAGCCTCTTCCCCTTGTAATCTCTACTGCTACAGAATCATAATGACCAGGTATTGGCGGGTCTGGCTTAATGACCTTCACGGTGCAACAATCTATTAGTGGAAAAGTATGAAGTACATCCTCTGCGATCCGTTCAGCTATCGTTTCGACTAGTTTGTAGGTTTCTTTTTCTGTAACCTTTTGACATACTTGATAGAGGTCTGCATAGCTTACTGACTTCGCAAGATCATCTGACTTCCCCGCCTTAGATAAATCTAATTCCACCGCAAGATCCACGACAAACCTCTGCCCAAGCTTTGTTTCTTCAGGGAAAACGCCGTGATACCCATAAAATTTCATCTGATTAACATATATTTTATCGATGGGTTATCCCTCCCCTTAATAAGATTGCATCCATCATTTTAGCCATTCTAGCAATTTCCTTTACATCATGCACCCGAACAATTTGACAACCTTTTTGAATCCCGAGACAAACAGTCGCTCCTGTTCCTTCCATTCTTTCCTCAGGAGGGAGATCTAAAACTTTACCAATAAATGATTTTCTAGAGGTTCCGAGTAGAATCGGATAGCCTAGACTAGAAAATTGATCTAAAGCATTAAGTACTTCTAAATTATCTTCATGGGTTTTCGCAAAGCCAATACCTGGATCTACTACAATATTCTCTTCCTTAACACCAGCAAGTTTTACTATTGTAATACTTTCATAAAGATCACTAATCATGTCAGGTATAAGTTGCTGGTAATTGCGCTCTTTGCGATTGTGCATCAAAATGATGGGTACCTCATGTTGTGCCGCTACTTTCGCCATATCGGGGTCTGCTTTTGCCCCCCACACGTCATTAATAATCGTTGCGCCTGCTGCAATTGCCGCCTTTGCCACATCTGCTTTGTACGTATCAATAGAGATGGGAACACTAAGCTCTTTTGCAAGGGCAGTAATAACAGGAATTACTCTTTCTAATTCTTCTTCTACCCCTACAAGCTTAGCACCCGGTCTTGTTGATTCCCCGCCAATATCAATGATATCCGCACCTTGCTCCACTAATTCTTTTGCTCGAAGAACAGCCTGCTCTATTTGGTTATACTTGCCTCCATCTGAAAAGGAATCTGGAGTCGCATTTAAAATCCCCATAATAAGCGTTTTCTTTCCAAGCGGTATCTCATAGGGACCACAAGTTAACTTAGTCTGATATAAGTTTGTATTCATCATCTAGTATCTCGACCTTCTTTACTTGTTGATAGGACTGTAGTTGTCGTTTCGTGCTCTCTTTATATAGACCCTTCAATTTCAGCAATATAGAGTGTTCCGGAATCGAAAAACACCTATCCTCCACACGAGTTATTCGTATTAATTCTTGCGTGGAATTTGTAATAAACACTTCATCACTTTGCAGGACATCCTCTTTCGAAAAGAAACCTTCTTTTATTTTCATGTTCATTAATTTCGCTAGATGAAGAATGTATTGTCTTGTAATTCCGTTTAAAATTCCCGTGGAAATACTTGGGGTGTAAAGAGTATTGTCTTTTATCCAAAAAACATTAGAGACGATACCTTCGGCTACATATCCCTTATCGGTTAGGAAAATCCCCTCTGCTTGAGATTCTTTTCCGAGCTCTCTTTTCCCTAGCAAATTATTAAGGTAGTGATGGGACTTTAACCTTACTTCCCCTTCTGGTGTATTACGAGGAATTTGCAAGAAAACAGCCATCTTTCCTTCTTCATTTATTGGAGCAATCGCTCTCGTAAATAGGAGTGTCGTTGGCTTGGAGTATGTTTCGTTCGGTAAGCCCCAATTACTAATACCCGCAGTTATATTCAAACGAATAACACCATCTACTAGGTCATTTTTTGTTAACGCTATATTAATAAGTTCTAAAAGTCGTTCTTTTTCTTCCTCCCATTCAATATATACGGAGGAAAGTCCGTCTCTTAGTCTTTCTATATGATCATGAAAAAGAAACGGAACGCCTTGGTATGTGCGAAATGTCTCAAATAGTCCTACCCCATATAAAAAACCATGATCCATCACAGGAACGGTCGTTTCTTCAAGCGGTAGCCAATTTCCATCTTTATAGACAATCATGTTATTACACCTTCTTGGTTGAATAGGTTTGGATAAAATTACGTAATAAATCCTTTCCAACAGAAGTCATGATAGATTCTGGATGGAACTGTACCCCTTCGATAGGTAGCTCTTTGTGACGAATGGCCATAATTTCATTCTGGTCTGTCCACGCTGTGATTTCAAAGCAATCTGGCAATGTTTCTTTTTTTACAATTAAAGAATGGTATCTCGTAGCAATGAACGGATTGGACAATGTGCTGAAAATTGTTTTTTCATCGTGAAACATTTCTGATGTTTTTCCATGCATCAATCTTTCTGCCCTAACGACATCACCACCAAAAACTTGAGCAATGGATTGGTGACCGAGGCATACACCAAAAATCGGTTTTTTCTCAGCAAAATAGCGAATAACTTCTAAACTGATCCCCGCCTCATTTGGTGAACACGGTCCCGGAGAAATCATTAAAAAATCCGGATCCAGTTCTTCTATCTCTGCAATCGTAATTTCATCATTTCTTTTTACAATAAGCTCTTCTCCAAGTTCCCCTAAATACTGTACTAGGTTATACGTAAAGGAGTCGTAATTATCAATCATTAAAATCATACTCTCACCTCAGCTCGTAATTTTTGCTCTGCTTCACTCAACTCTTTTGCCTTCCAAAGCGCTGCTGCTTTTTTCAAGGACTCTTTAAACTCTCGTTTTGGAACAGAATCGATTACTACTCCTGCTCCTGCTTGAACATAGGCCATTCCATCTTTTGCGACCATTGTTCGAATAGAGATATTAAGTTCCATATCTCCATCAAATCCAATCCAACCTATAGAACCAGTATAAACAGAACGTCTTACAGGCTCAAGCTCTTCAATGATTTCCATCGTTCTCACCTTTGGAGCTCCCGTGATCGTACCACCTGGGAATGTAGCTTCGATAATATCCGCTACATCTTTATTCTCGGCAAGTACACCTTGTACATTAGATACAATGTGCATCACATGTGAATATTTTTCAATGGCCATAAATTCATTTACTTCCACCGTGCCATATTTGCTCACTCTACCTAAGTCATTTCTTTCTAAGTCTACTAACATGACATGCTCTGCACGTTCTTTTTCATTTTCAATTAATTCTTTTGCTAGCATTAAGTCCTCAGCATCTGTTTTGCCACGAGAACGCGTACCCGCAATTGGTCTGGTGCTTACTATTTGGTCCTTCTTTTTAACTAATAGTTCTGGTGATCCACTCACGAGCTGAAACTCAGGAAATTGCAAATAGCCCATATATGGAGATGGATTTATCTTTCTTAATGCCGAATAAATTTCCATTGGGTGCGTTAATAGTGACTCTGCTTGACGTACAGAAAGATTCACTTGAAATACGTCTCCTTGAACAATATATCCCTGTATTTTCTTTACCGCTTCGATAAACGCCTCTTCTGTAAATGAAACCTCTCGTTTCAAAGTAGATGTGTTACTCTCCGGTTGATAAAACACTTTATTAGCTGGGACTGACCATTGCTCCTTGTAAGCATCGATTCTAGCTTTCGCCACTTGCTCTTCTCCTTCTTTAGCATGCGAGATGATAAAGAGGGATTTTTCTTCTTTATCATAAACAAACACATCATCAAAAAGAAGGAAATACAAATCAGGTATATCCAAATCATCCTCAGCAATTGAAGGAAGATCTTCGATAAACCGTACACAATCGTATGTTAAGTAGCCGATTGCTCCACCAGTAAAATCTGGAAATCCTTCTAACTTCTTAGTAGTTCGAGCTAAAACGAATTCTTTCAACAACTTTAAAGGGTTTCCATTTCGGCTCTGCTTTTTCCCATCTACATATTGAATTTCTAGCTTAGAATCTTTCCCTTTCAATGAGGCTATTGGATCTAGTCCAATAATACAATACCTCCCGCCACGTCCACTTTCTAAGAGCACATGATGAGCTTTATCTTTTGCCAATGCTTTGTAACGACTAAACCACTCGTTCTCTTCTAAAGCAATCTTTACACCTACAGGTACCTTTTGCATTCTTGCTGTCACGCTCCTATATTGCATACTACCTTTATTCTACATGATACATGTAGAATAGTGCACAAGAAAGAATTTGTAAAAAGAAAAAAGGGAAACAGCTTCATTCACTGTTTCCCTTTAACATTACCTATTCTTCAAATTGATATAACGGGGTACTTAAGTAGCGCTCTCCGTTACTCGGAATAACGGCTAATACTTTTTTCCCTTTACCTAACTCTTTTGCTACTTTTAACGCCGCAAAGATGGCAGCACCTGAAGAAATCCCACCAAGAATACCTTCTGTTCTAGCAGCGAGACGTGCATATTCAAATGCTTCTTCATTCTTCACAGTAATGACTTGCTCATAGATCTCTGTATCCAAAATGGAAGGAACAAATCCTGCACCAATTCCTTGAATTTTATGTGGTCCCGGCTTTCCACCAGATAAAACTGGAGAGTCTGCTGGTTCTACAGCTACTATTTTTATACTTGGATAGGCTGCTTTCAGTACTTCGCCTGCTCCTGTTATCGTTCCACCAGTCCCGATACCAGAGACAAAAGCATCTAACTGATCGCCCATCTGTTCTACAATTTCTTTTCCGGTAGTTTTTCGATGTATTTCTGGATTTGCTTCGTTATTAAACTGTTGAGGCATAAATAAGCCTTTTTCTTTAGAGATAGCTTCGGCTTTACGTATTGCCCCACCCATTCCTTCTGCACCAGGCGTTAACACTAACTCTGCGCCATAAGCACGCAATAAGTTTCGGCGCTCTAAGCTCATGGTATCCGGCATTACAAGTATTGCGTTCAAGCCTTTCGCAGCTGCAATCATCGCTAAACCAATACCCGTGTTCCCGCTTGTTGGTTCAATAATGGTATCGCCCTCTTTTAATGTACCCTCTTCTAAAGCCGCATCAATCATTGCCAGTGCGATGCGATCTTTCACGCTACTGCCCGGATTCATAAATTCAAGCTTTAAATAAACCTCTGCCATATCTTCTTCAACGATTCGATTTAGTTTTACTATGGGTGTTTGCCCGACTAACTCATCAATTGAATTTGCTACTCGTACCATTTTTTTCCCCCATTCTCTAAAACTTAGTGTTTTTGTCGGAATTAATTCCATTTAACACCATTAAATCTGAATTGTCAAATTATTTGTGTCGATTATTTATACTTATTGGGCAGCCGTTTTCCATTCTACCCCGACTTCATCCCAAAAAATTGATGGGTCCATTGTTCCTTCCATGTGCTCCAAGGCAAGCTGACGGCGTATTTGGTCTTTCACTTCCTCAAAGGTATAGATCATTCCATTCACCTTTTCATGCAAGTAAAGTATGACATATTGGTTATCTATCGAAATCGGATTACTCCACGTAGCTACATCTAATTCTTTTGCTTCAGAAAGATAAACACTTGGATACATTTCAGATTCATGCGTTAGAAACCCTAGGTCTCCACCATGATTTGCTGATAACTCGTCTATCGATACCTCCATCGCAAGTGAAGAAAAACTAGATCCGTCTTTTAGTTCTTTTACTACCGCGTCCGCTTCCTCTTTACTATTCACTATAATATGAGAGAGATGAAACGCTTCATCTAGTGTATATAGTTCTTTATTTCCCTCATAAAAGCTTTCTAGTTCTTCTTCAGGTATTGCAACGTCTTTTACTAGTAACTCCTCTAGTAATAAACTCGATTTAATTTGCTGCTTCACGAGTTCTTCCGATGAAATCTGTAGGAGAGGAGATCGGCTGTACATTGTTTTAATCATTTTCCATTCTCTATCAACGGATTGATCCGATACTGTCACATTGTATTTTTCAGCCATTTGTTTCACAACTTCTTGATTCACCAAAGTTCGCGCCACTTCTTCACCATACATTTTTTCTAATTCTACTAACATATCTTTTCTTGTGATAGGTGTTTCTCCGACGGTGGCTACAATGTTCTCTTGACCATTTACAAAAGCAGCCGCTTCAGAAGCCTCTTTTAACGAAAAAGATTGCTTTGCTAAAAATGCTAAAGAAAGGCTATTTATAATAACTAAACCGAATATAATATTCCATAACCACTTCTTCTTTAAAGTCGCCTTTTGTTGCATTAATGTCACCTAGCCTTTTAATTGATTTCTCATACTTTCTAGTTCTTCCTTAGAGAAATCATAGGTAGCATTACAAAAATGGCAGTGAGTTTGGGCTTGCCCATCCTCTTCAATGATCTCCGTGATTTCTTTTTCCCCTAACGAGATAATCGCACGTTCAAATCGGTCCTTCGAGCATTGACATTTAAACGCAACAGGGACTGTTTCCAAAAATTTCACGTTTTCCACTCCAAGGATTTCCGTTAATAGCTCCTCGGGAGTTAGCCCATTTTCAATAAGCTTTGATACAGGTGTCATCGCACTGATTTTCTGTTCGATGATGCTAATAGTTTCATCAGACGTTCCAGGTAATAACTGGATAATAAATCCTCCAGCAGCTAGAATAGAATTATCCGGATTCACTAAAACCCCCACTCCTACAGCAGAAGGGATTTGTTCGGAAGAAACAAGATAATATGTAAAGTCTTCACCCAGCTCTCCAGATACTAGTTCTGTTTGACCTGTAAAATAATCTCTCAAGCCTAAATCCTTCACAATAGATAGTGTTCCGTTCGTACCCACTGCTCGAGCTACATCTAATTTTCCGTGTTGGTTTAACTCAAAATGCGTTTGAGGGTTAGTGACATAACCTCTCACTTGTCCTTTTGCATTGCTGTCCACTAAGATAGCTCCAATCGGACCGCCACCATCAATCTTTACCGTAAGCTTATTTTCGCCTTTTAACATCGCTCCCAGCATCACAGATGCCGACATCGCTCTTCCTAATGCAGCAGATGCAGTTGGCCAAGTTTGATGACGAGTTTGAGCTTCAGAAACGGTTGAAGTTGTTTTAACGGCATACGCACGGACTTGCCCTTCAAATGCAAGAGCCTTAACAAGATAGTCTGACATGGTTGATGTCCCCTTTCTAATTCCAATCTTCTTTTATGTTTTTTGTATAAATAAGATGTAATCCTTTAAGTGTTAAAAATGGATCGACAATGTCAATGACGTCCGATTCATTCCCAATCAGTGATGCTAAACCACCCGTTGCAATAACTTTCGGTTCTGATGTCGATTGACGCTTCATACGTCCTACAATTCCCTCTACTTGACCAACATAGCCAAAAAGAATTCCTGCTTGCATCGCACTAACAGTATTTTTCCCTATAACTCCTTCAGGACGTGCAATTTCTATCCTTGGTAGCTTGGATGCTCTAGAATACAATGCTTCTGTTGAAATACTTATGCCCGGGGCAATTGCTCCACCCATATATTGTTTTTCTTCATTTATATAACAGTATGTTGTCGCCGTACCAAAATCTACAATGATTAAGGGACTTCCATAAAGATGGATACCCGCCACCGCGTTGACAATTCGATCTGCTCCAACTTCTCTTGGGTTTTCATACTTTATATTTAAGCCTGTTTTTATACCAGGACCTACTACTAAAGGCTTCAAATGAAAATATTTTTGGCACATTCTTTCTAAAGAGAACATAATTGGCGGGACAACAGAAGAGATGATTATTCCCTCAAAGTCTTTAAAGCTAAGGCCAACATGCTCAAGTAAGGATTTAATAATCATCCCAAACTCATCTTCAGTCTTATTACGACTCGTTTCCACTCTCCAATGATGCTTCAGCTCTTCTCCTTCGTATACACCAATAACAGTATTTGTATTCCCAACATCTAAGACAAATATCATTATAATCCCCACTTTTCAACAATTTACATGGCTACATCATACCACAAAAGACTTTCTAAACCGCAATAAAAAATACTCGAAATGCGAAGCTTACTTATTCAACTCCGATGAGTTAGATACGTTTTAGATTTAGAAAATTAGATTGCCTTATATAGGCTACAAAAAAAGATGCCTGAGCCCAGGCATCTTCATTTATTCAGTCTTTTCGTCGTTTGATTCTACTGTTTCTGCATCTTTTTTAGAGTTAATATTCACTTTCACATCATCTAGCCCGTTGCTTTCTTTCACAGGGACCTCTGGAAGTTTCCCTTTTTCGACAAGGTGCTTAATTTGAGCTGCATCAAGTGTTTCTACCTCTAATAAAGTTTGAGCAATTAGTTCAAGCTTATCGCGATTTTCTGTCAAAATCTGTTTCGCACGCTCATATGATTCTTTAATGAAGCGCTGAATTTCCATATCGATTTCATGTGCAATAGCATCACTGTAGTTTTGTTCATTTTGGATATCGCGCCCAAGGAATACTTGACCTCCTGAAGCTTGACCAAACTGTAACGGTCCTAGTTTCTCACTCATCCCGTATTCAGTTACCATTTTTCTTGCAATACCTGTTGCTCGTTGGAAATCATTATGGGCACCTGTACTAGCTTCACCAAATTTAATCTCCTCTGCAACACGACCACCTAAGAGACCTGTAATTTTATCAAGTAACTCAGGCTTCGTCATAAAGTAACGGTCTTCCTTTGGTAACATAACAGCATAACCACCTGCTTGACCACGAGGTACAATCGTCACCTTATGTACCATATCTGCTTCATCAAGAACAACACCGATAATCGTATGACCCGCTTCATGGTAAGCTACAATGTTACGTTCCTTTTTAGAAATTACTTTACTCTTTTTAGCTGGTCCTGCAATAACACGGTCAATAGCCTCATCGATATCTAACATATCAATCTTCTTTTTGTCATGTCTTGCAGCGACTAATGCAGCTTCATTTAATAGGTTCTCTAAGTCCGCACCTGAGAAACCTGGAGTACGCATTGCAATTGTTTTCATATTAATGTTGTCATCTAATGGCTTATTTCGAGCATGTACATTTAGAACTGCTTCACGTCCCTTTAAGTCTGGACGGTCAACAGTAATTTGACGGTCGAAACGGCCTGGACGTAATAAAGCAGGGTCTAAGATGTCTGGGCGGTTAGTCGCAGCAACAATGATAATTCCTTCATTTGCTCCGAAACCATCCATCTCAACTAGTAACTGGTTAAGGGTTTGCTCACGCTCATCATGACCTCCACCTAATCCAGCTCCACGTTGACGACCTACTGCATCAATTTCATCGATAAAAATAATACAAGGTGCATTCTTTTTTGCATTTTCAAATAAATCACGTACACGGGATGCACCGACCCCAACAAACATCTCAACAAAGTCGGAACCACTGATCGAGAAGAATGGAACACCAGCTTCTCCTGCAACAGCTCTTGCAAGTAATGTTTTACCAGTACCTGGAGGTCCTACTAAAAGGATACCTTTAGGAATACGAGCGCCAAGCTCTGAGAATTTTCGAGGATCCTTTAGAAACTCTACTACTTCTACTAGTTCTTGCTTCTCTTCATCAGCACCAGCAACATCTTTAAACTTTACTTTCTTCTTTTCTTCACTATATAACTTCGCCTTACTCTTACCAAAATTCATCACACGACTTCCGCCGCCTTGTGCTTGATTAAGTAAGAAGAAGAATAGGATGAAGATAATGACAAATGGAATAATAGAAGTGAAGAAGGTTACCCATCCACTTGTTTCTTCCGCTCTCTCGACTGTCATTTTAATATTTTGTTCTTCGGCAACTAACTCAACACGTTCAAGGGAACTTGGGCTGTTTGGAATTGCAGTTACAAATGTTTTGCCTTCCTCAGCACCTTTTAATTTCCCACGCACCTCATAGACGGAACGGGTTGGCTGTATCGTAAACTCTACTACATTATTGCTTTCAAGATGTTGGATGAATGTATTATATGTGATCGGTTCTTCTTTCGAATCTGGGCTATTAAAGAAACTTACAACCCCAATGACCACTAAAAATATTAGTAAATAAAAGATGGTATTTCGAAAAATTCTGTTCATCCCTTACCTCCTCCCACGATAGACAGACTAAACAAATAGTATCATAGAAAATTAATCCAATTCAAGAAATCCGTTTTTCTGTTTTTTATTCTTCAATATTTGTATAAATTTCAGGCTTTAATATACCGATATATGGTAGGTTACGATATTTTTCAGCGTAATCAAGGCCATATCCTACTACGAATTCATCCGGAACAATAAACCCTACATAATCCGCTGTAATATCAGCTTTTCTACCACTTGGTTTATCTAACAATGTAACAATTTTAATTGTTTTTGCCTTGCGGTAGCGAAATAGTTCTACTAAGTAGCTTAACGTTAAGCCGCTATCAATTATGTCTTCAATGATCAAGATATCTCTACCCTCAACAGATGTATCCAAATCCTTTAGGATTTTCACCTCTCCCGATGATACTGTTGAATTCCCATAGCTTGATACATCCATAAAATCCATTTCCAAATATGTATCCATACGTTTAATAAGGTCGCCCATAAAAGGCATAGCTCCCTTTAGTACACCAATTGCCAACGGAAAACGATCTTGATAATCTTCTGTTAGCTGCTTACCTAACACTCTTACTTTTGCTTGTAGCTCTTCTTCGCTAAAGAGTACTTTTTCAATGTCTTTGTTCATTTCGTTGTTGCCTCCCAAAATGTTAGCTCTTCTTAAATGTTACTACTAAAACAGGCCCCGCCGTTTCCTCTGTTACTTCAAAAGATGAACGTTTTAGCAATGGCACCCACAAAATATTATCTTGCGCATCAACTATTAAAGGCCATACATTCCGTTTATTTATCGGAACTTTCTCTTCAATAAATACACTTTTTAATTTTTTGGAGCCTTGCGTCCCCTTCAACTTAATCCGATCGCCATCACGTCTGGTTCTCACATTAAGGGGAAGTGTTACGTTGGATAGATTAATGATTGCTTGGTTCTGCTCTACAGAAACATTATGTTTGTAGTGTGTCCAAACCTCGCAAATGATTACATCATTTGTAGGCAATGTTATCTTCCCAGGCACTTCAATCATGGCACGAAAAGGAATAGTCCTTTCATTCTCAAATGTTAACGTGCAATCATTGTAGGACCGAGTAACATGCAATCCATTAGGGAAATGCAACATTCCTGAAGGGTGTTCACTTTCCAATAAGGATAACAAATTATCAATATGTATAGAGGAAAGAGATGGAGGAATTTCATTATTATAGAGATAGTTTAATATTAGTTGAAACCCTCTTCTTTGTAAAGGTTTTGCCATTAAAAGCAAAGGTTTTCTACATAAGACTACTCTTGTATCAGTTTTGGTTTTAATTACTTTATTCCATTCCTTTTTGGTTAATTCCTCTAAGTAAAAATTGTCCTCTTGGATTTGCTCACTAAAACTTTGAAACTTCTCATGTAATGTAGGAAATTCTTCTTTTAATATAGGGAGTACCTGATGTCGTAGCCGATTCCTGCGGTAAGTATCTTTATCATTACTGGGATCATGACGATAGGAAAGCATGTTTTCCTCAATATAGGAATGCACCTCATCCTTTGTAACGGAGAGGAGCGGCCGAACAATCCAACCTTTTCCAAAAGGTCGTTTTGCAAGTATTCCCGCATAGCCAGCAATGGAAGATCCACGTCCTATCCGCATTAGCATGGTCTCAATCTGATCATCTCCATGATGCCCAAGGGCTAAAACGTTGGCACCATACTTAGTCATGACTTCTTGGTAGAATTGATACCTGCACTCTCTAGCAGCTACTTGCGCACTTAGTTTGTGTTCATGTTGATAAGCCGGAACATCGATCTGCTTTGCCTCAAAAGGAATGTTCCTTTTTTCACATTCAGTTTGTACAAAAAGGAGGTCCTCTTCTGATTGCTTTCCTCTGAACATATGATCAACATGCGCTACTACTAATTTCAGGTCTTTTTCTATCCTTAAATTGTATAAATAATGTAGTAGACTAATGGAGTCAGCTCCTCCACTTACGCCTACAACTACTACTGACTTTTCAGGTAGTAAATCATGTTTTTGAATAAAGGTAGAAACATTGCTCCACATATATCATACCCATTCCTTTAAACTTATCCGTATAATTTCTACTTTATCCTACCATTTGATAAGATACACTGCAAAATTGACGCTTCGTTTATATCTAGAAAAAACATCCATACCCCTTTATACCCATTCCTTTTGACCATAAACGCACTATCTCAAAGGAGTTGCCCGTAGATATAGAAGAAATATGCGACTAATACTACGGTCAATAACACGCTTGTTTCTAAAAAACCTTTTGATTTACTTCTTGCAGGGGCTACTTGAGATTGCGAAGCAGGCTTACTTTGACTTTGTTGTTGTCTTTTCGACATTCTATTACTGGCCGCATTTGTACTGGTTGTTTTTTTCGCTTTGACTGTTGAGGTTGCTTGTACCTTTTGACTTGATTGCGAGTAGCTCAATACTTGCAAGAAATCCTTTTTCATCTCTACAGCTGAAACGTAGTCTCCAGACAAGGCGTGCACAAGAATTTTCTCATACCTTCTTAACCATTGGTTCCCTTGGATATATGATGATAGTTGTTTCATTCCCCCGTCTCCAGTTTTTTGAAACTGTTTTGGGTAACAAGTATGAACCATAATCATCGCTACAGCAAATAGATCATAAGTAGGTTCTGCCTTTCTTGTGCCTAACCCCCAATATCCTCGATCAAAGAACTCGGTAAATTCTTTGATCGCCCTCCCTTTAATCGTTGTCCCTCCAACATCTATTAGTCTTACTTTTGGAGGATTGGAAGTGACTATGAGATTATCAGGCTTTAGATCACCGAACACCCATCCCTCGCTATGAAGTGTTTGGAGGTCTGTTAATAGTTGAAGAATCAGTATTCCTGTCCATTCCATTCCTTTTTTTTGAATAAATTCGAGAAACGCTTCTCCTTCTAAGTATTCCATAACATAGAAGGAGAACGTAGGACGGCCTCTACTTCGTTCCCAGTCATCGACATCTAACAAAGAAGGCCCGAGGGAAAATCCCCGGACCTTCGAAAAATGACGTAGGACGTTAACCTCAGAAGTAATGGATGTACTATTTTCACTAATTTTCAACGCTGCGAATCCATTTGCACTTCTGGTTAAATACACATATCCTGTTGCTCCATATCCAAGCATTTTCACGATAGTGTAGCTGTTTTTGTGCCATTTCCCGAAGATCGTGGTACCTTGTGGTAGATTACCTACCTGAGTCTTCATAGTATTGTTCATCATCGGAAATCAAGCTCCTTAAGCTACGCTTTTTCTTAAAATAAGGAATGGCTTCTTTTAATGCAGGTCCAGTCGGCGTAATCCCACCTGTTGATAATTTTGGGAAAATACTAGAAAGCGATTCTAACTTTGGTGTCCAGTCTAGTATATTTTCTACTTCCTGACGCTTTCCTGGGAATACAAAAGCAGAAAATTGATTATCCCCCATTCTAGCATTTAAGCTAAGTGATAAGTCCAATAGCGCTTCTTTTACCGTTGGGAGCTTCGATTTCATACTGGCACTTGTATCAACTAAAATTAAAACTTGTAAAGAAACGGTTTCTCCTAACTCATCTACTACTTCCATCACCTCGCCACGTTTTTCTGGTGGTAGATCCTCCATAGAAGTTTTGGAACCTAGAATTTGCTGCAACTCTTTATTAATAACCCCCTGTAAGGTTTGCGTCATCGCCTTTCTTGTAACCATTTGTACCGTCTGGGATAAGTTCTTCGCATACACAATTTGACTTACACCACCACCTGACATCGCAATACTTTCAATTTCCTGCATGCCTCTTTCATCTATCGTATCTTCATCCATAACCCCGATAACATTCACTGAAATATCCTGCTCTTTTGCAAGTGCTGCCATAGCAATTGGGTCTTCACCTGAATTTGAACAACCATCTGTAATTAATAAAATTTGCTTTAACGTTCCTTTATACACGTTTCGTCCCCTCCTAATGCGTATAATTTACATTAGCCATCATAGACGAAACAAAAGGGATTTATACATTTTTAATAGAGTTGAACAGTAAAACTTTCATTCTTTTCAGCGTTGAAAGAACTACCTTTACTTTTTCTATAATGCCTCCTTCATCGGTTGGTTTTTTGAAAGATAATGGTAAGCAGGAATGGCTGCCCATTTAGGAATGTTACGCTCTATTTTAGAAACGACGATTGTCATATCATCTTGAATTTGACCTGATCGAGTTCGAATAACCTCCTCCATAATGATATCGGCCACTTCTTGTGGGTCATCTGTTTGAATTTCAGATACTTTTCGCTTCATCCACAAATCATAGTTCTCTACATGCTTAGGTCCCTCAAAGATTCCGTCACTCATCATAATGAGTAAGTCTCCCGCCTTTAACTGTTCGCTAACGACATCCACATCGAATTCTTGAATAATTCCCATCGGTAGGTTACTAGCTTCTATTTTTATTATTCTATCTCCTCGTTTCACAAAACTCGGAGTGGAGCCAACCTTTAAAAACTTCGCCGATGCGTCCTGCAAATCAATCATCGCCAAATCAAGGGTAGTGAATATTTCATCTGTTGTACGTAAAGATAAAACAGAGTTAACAGATTTTATGGCTACTTTTTCATGAATACCCGATTGTAATATTTCTTGTAATAACTTTAAGGTTTCTTTGCTTTCATAATGTGCACGCTCCCCATTACCCATGCCATCGCTAATGGCTACGGCGAATTTTCCAAGACCTAACTCTATAGTAGAAAAACTATCTCCCGATATTAGTCCTCCTCCTTTTGCAGCGTGTGCGACACCCGTTTCTACTAAAAATGCTTTCGCAGATTCAAATGATACATGGCAATATCCGTTGTTATCAGCATTACACTCTTCTTTTTTCACCATAATGTTTTCGTTCAATATATCTGAAAGCATCGGAGCAATGAGTTTTTCACACTCGCCTCTTCCTTGGCAATACGGAATGGTCATTTCTATATCGACATTCCCTTGCTCGACACTGTATATTTCCACTTGTTCAATCTGTATTCCAAACGCTTGAAGCGCGTCTAATATTTGATCTTCTTGTAAGTAGTGGTTTTCTCTTTCACGTTGGATTTCTTTCGCAAAATCCTCCATTACTTGCGATACTCCTAGTAATTGATCCGCTACCAGCCTCCTACTTTCCATTAATTGTTTTTTCAGCTTTTCACTCGCGTGGAATTGTGTTAATTCGTGCTTGATCACTGTTTTTACTTTTTCTGATTTGACACAATGGCGATCCCACTCCTTTTGTAGTTTGACATTTAAACTAATGGTTCCCTCTTCTGTATCCTCCATCAACTTTGTCATATAATCATAAGTTTTATGAAAATTTTGCGTCCAGCATTGATCTTTTTTAAAGCAATTTTGGCATGTTTTTTCTGTCACATTGCTCAAGAATAGATCCATCTCTTGCTCCGAGTCAGGCTGTTCAAACTGGAATTTAGAAAAGCTATTCGAAAGTGCCTGAAACACATGGGAGAATTGCTCCACTCTATTAGCAGTCACATCACGTATTTTCCTCAAGTACTGCTGTTGTTCGGCAGTATATTCTGCTGTTCCTGGTATATGTTTAGCCAGTTTAGATATGGCTTTTTGTGGGGTAAGTAAAAAGATAACAACCGCTACCATGGATTCTAAAATAGTTGGAACAAGTAGATTGGTTCCCTCTCCATAGATCCCAATCAGTAATGTACCTAAGAGTAGGCCAACTGATACTCCAACCTTATTCCCTTCTCTTAGCAAACCACCCAGAAGTCCAGCAAATGCTAGCAAGCTCATCTGATATAAATTTGATACTGTGGCTAAGCTTAAGATAAGTCCAGTCACCACACCGACAGTAGAACCTATCGTAGCTCCTGCAACAAAAGCAAAAATCAATACCAAGTACCTTGATAAAATATGCTCAACGGACATATCATACATCGTCCAACCGATTGTGCCTGTTAGCACAGAAGCTAATAAAATAATTAGGCAGATAATCTCTTCCGTTTTAAAGGCTTGTCTTTTTTTTCTCATCATAATAAGTGGGATACTTTGAAAGAAGATAAGCGTTAATATAAATCCTAATCCTGCTTCTACACCAATCATCATCCAGTCATAGGTTACGATACCAGTCGATAGATAAAGCATAGAGGACTTCGCAAGAAAGGCTGATAAAAATACTAGAAATGGCATGGCTTTCATTGTCTCTATTTTTAAAACCTGCGACCATTTAAAAAGTAGTACGAACAAGATCATCCCACCGAAAACATAGGCTGCTGTTAACAGAGAAATCGTACTAGAACCAACCAATAGTGCTATCAACGTTAACCCTGCACGTTTTTTCTTCATAAAATACACTGCTGCGAAAAATGGTAAGGCAAATGGAGTCACTTCTCCAAGAATTAGAGCTCGTCCCAAGAGAAAACCAATAAAAACTAATAAAAAGCCCTGATGAAAAAGGATAGAAGCTAGTTTACTCCTAATTTTTTGTGTGTAATTCACCATGCCCTTTTTTAATTTTGTTAACTGAACATTAGAAACTGGCTCTCCTACATCCCTTTCTATTCTCTCCATCATATCCACTCCCGTTTCGGTTCATTGAGGTCATTATACAAGGAGAAAAAGAAAAGATTTGTCAAACGAACAACACAATAAACAAAAAACGTTCGACTTATTTCAAGGAAAAGCTGGAAAAGACGTCATGAAATCATCGCATTTGCTAACGTCCCCCCTCAGTTTTTGTAAATTAACTAGACAAAACCATGGAAAATGTTCTGATTTTTCTTACATTTTTTAAATCTATTGACATATACTTTATATCTTAGTATTATATTTTTTGTGTCTTATATCTGTAAGTAACACTCTTATTATTTTGGCGGTGTAGCTCAGCTGGCTAGAGCGACGAGCAACGCTCCCACGAATGTACTTCGAGTTGTCCTGACGGATTTACTTCCTTGAACCTACTAGCAGAGGAAAGGACATACTTCAACCTTATAACTGCTCACTTAGAGCGTAAATTATCTTGGCGGTGTAGCTCAGCTGGCTAGAGCGTACGGTTCATACCCGTGAGGTCGTGGGTTCGACTCCCTCCGCCGCTACCAATTTAATAAGGCCCATTGGTCAAGCGGTTAAGACACCGCCCTTTCACGGCGGTAACACGGGTTCGAATCCCGTATGGGTCATACAAAAAGCTGTCTCTTATTCAGTACAACACTGAGGGGAGACAGCTTTTTTATATACGTTTAAAGATATAGACAATTTCACCATCGATGACAGATTGTTCCCTCTATTTTCGATTTTTACGATTTCAGGGCACGGTAACCGCTTGATTGTTCCCTCTATTTTTGTTTTTCACGATTTCAGGGCACGATTATCCCTTGATCGTTCCCTCTATTTTCGTTTTCCTTGATTTCAGGGCACGATTATCCCTTGATCGTTCCCTCTATTTTCGTTTTTCACGATTTCAGGGCACGATCACCCCTTGATCGTTCCCTCTATTTTTGTTTTTCACGATTTCAGGGCACGATTACCCCCTGATCGTTCCCTCTATTTTTGTTTTTCACGATTTCAGGGAACGATTACCCCTTGATCGTTCCCTCTATTTTTGTTTTCCCTGATTTCAGGGCACGATTACCCCCTGATCGTTCCCTCTATTTCCGTTTTCCCTAATTTCAGGGCACGATTACCCCTTGATCGTTCCCTCTATTTTCGTTTTCCCTGATTTCAGGGCACGATTACCCCTTGATCGTTCCCTCTATTTCCGTTTTCCCTAATTTCAGGGCACGATTATCCCTTGATCGTTCCCTCTGTTTTCGTTTTCCCTGATTTAAGGGCACGATCGACCCTTGATGATTCTCCCATCCCATTTATACACCAATCGGAACTTCCTTCATAACAAAAAACACGCCCCGTCATTTGGGAGCGTGTTTTTTAACGTGATGTACGTTTATATTATGAGATATTCAGCAGCAAGTTAACTTCTTCTTGCTCCACGACCTCCACGTTTTGATTCCGTGTTGCGCTTCAGGGAAGATAAACGATCTTCGCTATCCTTTAAAAACCTTGCCACTTTTTGCTCGAAGTTTTCCTTTGGACGGAATTCTTCTCTTTTTCTTGGTGGGCGTTGATTCGTGCGATTTTGTGTATTTGGGCGTTGCTGTGGTTGAGCAGAACGCGGTTGTGGCTCACGATACGTGTCACTAGCCTTTTTAATGGAAAGACCAATTTTTCCGTCTTTTTCCACATTAATAACTTTGACTTGTACCTCGTCACCAACTTTTAGATGGTCGTTAATGTCCTTCACATAGTTGTCTGCTACCTCACTAATATGAACCAGACCTGTTATGCCTCCTGGCAGCTCTACAAACGCGCCAAAATTAGTTATTCCTGTTACCTTTCCCTGTAACTTGCTGCCTACTTCGATTGACATAAAAAAAATGCTCCTCCTTAAAATCATAAAAAATAAATCACTTTACCTACCATTATACCTAGAGCAAAATTGAGGTGTCAATACAACGACTAATTTGATGACGAATCATCTGGTATATTGAAGATGATTTCTCCATCTTCTGACATGAAATAATCTCTACGTGCGATCTTCGCAATATATTCATCATCGTTCAGTTTCACAATTTCTTCTTCTAAACGCAACTGTTTTCTTTCTAATTGTACTAACTCTTGCTCTACCACTTCTTTTCTATCTTGTTTTTCCTGCAAAATAGCTCGCTGTTCTAGAAGCGTTTTCCCCATCAGAATTCCAAAAATTACTGCAACCAAAAAGAATAATGACAACCTACGATAAAGTCCACGGCGTTTTTTTTGTTGCTTGATATGCTGATCTTGTTTAGCTTGGGAATAGTCTGAATGGATTTTTGCTACCTTTTGATTTCTTGCCGCGCTCATCTTATCATTCCTCTCCTAGCGCTTTTCCCAAAATTTCTTTACTCTATTCATTATACTATGTTTCCTATTCTTTACCAGTGAGAAAAATCCTTCAATTTTTTTAAAAAGAATATGAAAATATTTTTTCACAGGCTTCGGAAGTAATTTCCATCCTAGCATAAGGACCCACTTGAACGGAAGAGTACAAAGTTTTACTATTTTCCATCCCAAAAGAAGCAAAAAGCGACCTATTGCATAAATCATCTTCCAAATACCTAGTAATATAATAATAATAGCTTGTACCAATAATTGAATAGGCTTAATAATTACCATTTGAACTAACTTTGCTAGAAAGCGGTACAAACTTATCGAAAATCGAATAAGTGATTCCAATAAACTCAAATAAAAATATCGAAGGATGCTTTGATAAGCAGCGTATCCACAAACAAGAGCAATGAGGATATAAAAGCGTATTTCCCCTTCGTTTACTAAGAGTAGGACATAGAATGTTACTAGTCCCTGCAAGAGCCAAAAGAGAAGGTCGTGTATAAACACGATCCATCTCGCTCTTTTTTCCCTATGCAGGAAACGCCCATACGTATCAATAGCTGCACCTAAATAGGCACCAACACCAACCATGGCAAGCATCGTATAAAATTGAGTGGTTAAGGTCATTTGAACAACTTACTAAAGAATCCTTTAGCTTTCTCCGCTTGTTGATCATCTAAGTAAATAATCTCTGTAATCTTCCCTTTAATCGAGACTACTCCCTTTTCTACATCTAAATTTTTCATCTGTAGATTCTGACCACGTACAGATAGAAAACCCATGACGGTTTCTAATAGAAATTCTTCATTATCAAAACTTTCTACTTGCTTTACGCCTGTGATATCTAGCAATCTTCTGCTTCTCATTACAATGTCTTGTTCTTGGACAGTATGTTTATTCGTATGATTCGCCTCATAGTATTGGTTCATTTTTCATCCCTCACCTATCCATTACTTAAAGATAGTACATGTATATGAAAGGGATTTTTTTTTAGAACAAGCCTATAAATTCTACTCTTCTGATTGCGCCACTCTTTCTTCTTTTACAATGGTATACATCATAGATGCTTCTTCTTTTTTCGCTGCTTCTTGAACATGATTTACAGAAGCTGTCACAATTTTTTGCCCAAAATGAATCGTAAGTTCATCACCAGCTTTAACTGTACTACTAGCTTTAGCTTGTACCCCATTAATAGAAATACGACCTTGTTCTGCAACTTCTTTCGCTAAAGTCCGACGCTTGATGATTCGAGATACCTTCAAGTATTTATCTAAACGCATTATATTTCCCCCTCTTTATAATCCTATTTTTTTCGCTTCATTCCAGAATTGATCTAATTGTTCTAGTGGAAGCGTTTCTATTTCTAACCCTAATTCTTTTACCTTCTTTTCAATAAAAGTAAACCTGCGGTAAAATTTCCGATTTGTATAGGATACTGCCTCTTCTGGATCTATTTTGTAATATCTAGCAATGTTCACTAAAGCAAACACAATATCACCAAATTCAGTCGCAACTATTTCTGGTTCACTTTTCTTTGCCAATTCTTCCTGCAGTTCTTGTATCTCTTCCATGACTTTCGCCCACATTGGATCTACATGATCCCAATCAAACCCTACTTTTGCTGCCTTTTTTTGATACTGAAAGGCTTTTGTAAGATTAGGCAATCCCTTTGCTACCGCATCAAGGATCGATTGTTCCGCTCTCTCGCCCTTTTCTGTTTTCTTTATCTCATCCCATCTTTTCACAACATCCTCCGCATCGTCTACAGAGGTATCGCCAAACACATGGGGGTGTCTACGAATCATTTTCTCATTAACACCTTGGATGACCTCATCGATACTAAAATAGCCATCGTCTTCTCCGATTTGCGCATGAAGCATTACTTGAAGTAATACATCGCCCAATTCTTCTATGATTCCATCGATATCTCCATCATCAATTGCATCTATTAATTCATACGCTTCTTCAATTAAGTATTTTTTCAGAGACTCATGTGTTTGTTTTTGGTCCCAAGGGCATCCATTTGGTCCTCTTAGGATCGAAATTGTTTGGCGGAAAGAGGAAAATTGTCGAAATAAAAGTTCTTCCTCTTTTACTGCAGGGACATATACACTGGTTAAATTATTTAATTCTGCTACACGATCTAGTTCATATAACGGTACCTCTGTGATTTTTTCTTCAGATGAACCAGCAGCAGTCACAATTGTAACAGGATAATCATCTGGCAATATATCCATTAACGTTAATTTCACTTCAGAGGCGATAAATGCATCGTACACCTGACAAAAAATCATATGCTGCATTGGCTCAATCGCTTCCTTCACTAGGCTTGTCGCATCATGAAATTGGAAACCTTCAATCGGATCTAAGCCAACTGCCGTGAACATTGGATCAAGAAAACTTTGTCCACCCTTTATATCGAGGGTAATTTCCCCCTTTTTAGCTTCTTCTAATAATAACTGTACCGTTTTCTCTGCAACTAGCGGATGACCTGGTACCGCATATATAATATTCTTTTCTTTACTTTTCTCTACTAACAATTGAGTGATTTTTGCATACACATCTTCAAAGGATTCACTTTCTTCATAAATAGAATCAAATGATTGATAGGAAAGTCCTTCTTTATCAAGTTCCTGTATAACAGGGTGTTCTTTTGTTCGTAGAAATAGATTCTCACAAGAGATAATCTGCTTATAGATACCCATTGGTAGTTGCTCTAAATCGCCTGCACCTAAACCTAGTACGGTTATATTCGCCATTAAGTCACCAACTTTATTATTTGATTAGTTTTGATAGCTTGCTTCCTAAAGGTAAGAAAGAAAGCTCCTTCTTTGTAAAATAGTTATTTTTAATAAGGAGAATCAGGAACACACTTCCCCCCAATAATACTCCGATCAAACTTTGACCTGCCGCAAGTATTCTACTTGCTCCTACGACTGAATTGCTTCCTTGTAAGAAAATAAACAAGACAACACACATTACTGCAATACTTATAAACAACGGATACATATACGTTTTTTCTAAAATATAAATCCCTGTTTTTCTTTTGATTGCAATAAGCATGCATCCAGCGACCACCGCACTTGCAAGAAGCGTACTAACGGAGGCGCCTAATGTTCCATAAGCAGGTATAAAGAGATAATTACATAGGAACTTCAAACTGATGCCAATGAGTACATACAGAGCCGGTAAATAGGTATGACCGAGCCCTTGTAAAATCGCTGCTGCCGTTAATGACAAACTGCTAAATAAAATAGATAGACCTAATATCAATAATACACTAGAACCATTATCATTAGAAAATAGCATCTTGTTTACTGGCTGGATGAGCCACGCTAAACCCACAGATGCTGCTGCGCCGATTGCAATACTAACTCTAATAGAAATCGTTATTTTATCTTTAATTTCACGATTTAACTTATTCCCTTTTGCTTGTGTAATAAACGGAACTAAAGATAATGAAAATGCCGTAGCTACAACTGTTCCAAGTTGAATAAGGGGTTGTCCACGATCATAAACTCCTTTGACCTGCTTGGCCATTTCCGATGAAGTACCACTTTCTACTAGCCACGCATAAATCGTAAAGGAGTCTACCATTTGAAAAAGAATGAGTAATAAACTACT
Organism: Sutcliffiella halmapala; assembly: GCF_002019665.1. GTDB lineage: Bacteria > Bacillota > Bacilli > Bacillales > Bacillaceae_I > Sutcliffiella_A > Sutcliffiella_A halmapala. The sequence continues at coordinate 31,619 of NZ_KV917375.1, forward strand.
AATACAGATTGTAAACCCTTGAAAAATAAGTGCACAGCCAATAGTTTTGAAAGAAAGAAGATATTCATCGTAGTTCTTCTGATTGTTTCTTTTTTTCATGCGTTGATAATAAAAAAGAAGAACCATTACCGCTGCAAATCCTCCAGCAATGGAGCCTAACATTGCTCCCGCTCCTACATCATATAAGGATCGGTCATTTCGTACGAGCAAATACGCTAATAGGAGAATAATGCACACCCTAATCAACTGTTCACTTACTTGAGAGACTGCTGTGGGTGTCATCTCCCCGTCCCCTTGAAACATTCCTCTCCAAACAGACACAAACGGCAGAAGTAAAAAAGAAAATGCTACAATACGAAACAAGTTTGCTAACTCTTTATCCCCCATTATCCCAGCAAACCAATCTGCCCCTAAAAAAAGCAGGGTAAATAAGAAAATGCCAAAAACAAGAAGCAAGGATAAGGAAACCTGCCCAATTTTCTGCGCAGCCTGCATCCTATACTTTTCAGGTTGTTCTGCAATTAATTTGGATATAACTACCGGAAATCCATATGTAGAAAGAATGATTGCCACTCCGTAGAATGGATATACTTGTTGGTATATATAAAAACCAACATCTCCAACAATATTCTGAAACGGAACGCGATAGACCGCACTTAGAATCTTCGTTACGATTCCTGCTACGGTTAAAATCATCGCCCCTTTCCAAACTGCTTGAAGATGACGATCTGCCTGATGATCCATAAACTAGCCTGCCTTCAACCTAAAAATTACAATTGTATAATTATAACATAGAAAAGCAGAAGCGGCTCGTTCAGCTCCGACAAGCATAAGACAGTTTCCGCAAGAGGTCATGACCTTGGAACTCTGGAGGAAAATGACTTATGACTCGAGGAGCTAGCCAAACCGAAAAGTAGAAGCGAAACGCTCCTACGAAAAAAAGGAAGTAGCAGAATCAGATCCGCTACTTCCCTACCCTATTATTGCTCCATCTGTCTTGCTAGAAAGCCAGCTGCTGTTTCCACTGCCTTTTGTTCTACTTCTCCTAGCGTCTTGTCTTTAGACATAATCACTACCGCTCCTATTGGATCTCCATTTGCTACGATTGGTCCAATAGTATAAGATGCTAGTGTTTCAACATGCCCATCCACAATCGCTACTTGCTGCTCATCTGTTTTCAATATAGAATTGCGGTCTTCCATGGATTTCTCCACCACTTCGCTGACGCTTTTGCTTAAATATTCCTTCTTGGAACTGCCAGCGACTGCAATAAACGTATCGCGATCACAGATTAACACAGGTTGTCCTAAACTATCATACAGAGCTTCTGCATATTCCTTCGCGAAATCACCGAGCTCTGAAATTGGAGAGTATTTCTTTAGAATTACTTCTCCATCCCGATCGACAAAAATCTCTAACGGGTCACCTTCACGGATACGTAACGTTCTTCTAATTTCTTTTGGGATTACAACGCGACCAAGGTCATCAATACGACGAACAATACCAGTTGCTTTCATTTCTTAGGTTGCCTCCTTCATCTGATGATAAAAAGAGATGAGTAAAATTGGTGGAATTGATCAAGATGTCCTGCTTTTGAAGAATTCACCATTTGTTGAAATTAGTATCCTACACTCAGGGAGTTATATACATGTTGGAAAAGTTTTTTTTAGTTTGTAAAATCCCCCAGTATTTATATAGACGTAATTACACATACTTAAACCTTTTAAGAAGCATTAACACTTTCTTTTTTCACATTGTTAAGTCCCTTAATCATCGAAATAACAACCTCAATCCATTCATCTGTAGGAATTCGCTTCGTTTGAATGACGACTTTTAATCGCTTGCCTTCCATTCCTAAGCTAACCATTCTTCCAAACTGATTTCCAAGTTGGAACAGTTTTTGTCCATCGATCAAATTGCTTGCCTCTTCAGAAATTAACAGAACTAAATCTTGCTTGGTTTGCTTAATAGAATCTACTTTTTCCTTTAATCCGTAGGCTTTCATCTCAGACACAAGGAATAAATAATCTACCTCTTTTGGATATTCTCCAAAACGGTCCTTCATTTCTTCTTTTAGTTCTTGTAAATCGTCCGGTGTTTGAACTCCACGGAATCGTTTATACATATCTATTTTTTGCTTGCTATCCGAAATATATGTTTCCGGTATATAAGCATCCAATTCTAAGTCAATTTCAATTTCGTGTTGCTTTTTCTGTTCTGGATTTCCTTTTCGTTCATCAATTGCATCCTTTAACATTTGGGAATACATATCGAACCCGACCGAATCGATAAATCCATGTTGCTGCGCACCCAATAGATTCCCCGCTCCACGAATAGAAAGGTCACGCATCGCAATTTTGAACCCGGATCCAAGCTCTGTAAATTCCTTGATAGATTGCAAGCGCTTTTCCGCAACTTCAGTGAGTACTTTGTCTTTTCGGTACGTGAAATAAGCATAAGCCACACGATTGGATCGACCAACACGGCCTCTTAGCTGGTACAACTGAGATAAGCCCATTCTATCTGCATCAAAAACAATAAGTGTATTAACATTCGGGATATCTACACCTGTCTCAATAATGGTCGTACTTACTAAGACCTCTGCTTCTCCTTCTAAAAATTGAAGCATTACTGATTCAAGTTCGTTTTCCGACATTTTCCCGTGGGCATAGATAACCCTAGCATCAGGAACAAGCATCGAAATCTCGTCTGCTTTTCGCTCGATGTCCTCCACCCTATTGTATAAAAAATACACTTGGCCGCCTCGTGCTAGTTCTCTTTCTATCGATTCTTTTACTAAGTTTCCGTTATACTCCATTACATATGTTTGGACCGGAAAACGGTTTTCCGGTGGTGTTTCAATAACAGATAAATCACGAACACCAAGCATCGACATATGAAGGGTACGAGGGATAGGAGTCGCAGTTAAGGTCAATACATCAATATTCGCCTTCAATTGCTTGATTTTCTCCTTGTGTGTTACACCAAATCGTTGCTCTTCATCAATAACTAATAAGCCTATATCCTTATACTTAATATCCTTTGATAATAATCGGTGCGTTCCTATGACGATATCAATCGTTCCGTTAGCCAGACCCTTCATTGTCTCTGTTTGTTGTTTTCTAGAACGGAAACGACTCAGTAGTCCAATATTGATTGGATAATCCTGAAATCTTTCTCGAATGGTTTCGTAATGCTGTTGCGCTAAGATTGTAGTCGGCACTAGAATCGCTACTTGCTTTTCATCCATAATAGCCTTAAAAGCCGCCCGAATTGCCACTTCTGTTTTCCCGTAACCTACATCTCCGCATAATAATCGATCCATTGGACGAGTGCGTTCCATATCAAGTTTAATTTCATGGATAGAGCGCAATTGGTCTTCTGTCTCTTGATAAGGGAAAGTCGCTTCGAATTCTCGCTGCATTTCGCCATCAGGTGAGAAGGAATGACCTTCACTTGCCTCACGCTCTGCATATAACTTGATAAGATCATCCGCAATATCTTGAACAGATGATTCCACCTTTGTTCTCACTTTTTTCCAGTCTGTTCCACCAAGTTTATAAACTTTCGGTTCTTTTCCCTCAGAACCCACATATTTTTGGACTTGATCTATCTGTTCTACAGGTACATAAAGCTTATCAGACCCTTGGTACTTTATATGAATATAGTCTTTATGGAGACCATTTATATCGAGGGTTTCAATACCTAAATACTTTCCAATCCCGTGGTTTATATGAACAACATAGTCCCCTACATTTAGTTCAGAATAATTTTTTATCCGTTCTGCATTTGATAATTTTTGTCTGTTTTTAGGCTTTTTCGCCTTCTTTTTAAAGAGCTCTTCTTCCGTAATAACTACTAATTTCTGAAGTGGTAACTCAAAACCTGATTGCAGGTCTCCCTCGATGATTTGAACTTCACCATGAACAAAAGAAGAATCTGCCGAAAGCTTCCTACTATCTATTTCATAATCAGAAAGGACTGCTTCTAACTTATCTATACGATCTTGATCCGAAGCCATTATGACTATTGCATTGTTCGCCTTTCTCCAACGATCAATTTCTGTCTTTAACAAATGCATTTGTCCATGAAAGTGCTGCATCGACTTAGAAGACATATTAATAAGATTTTCTGGATGTGTATGTGGAACATGTCTTAAAAATAAAGATAAGTAAATAAATGGCAGCTTCTTGCTATGTACAAGCTGGGAAAAGGAATGCGAAAACTTCAAATCATGTACTGCTTTCCCTTCTCCTAAAAGCTCTACTAACCATTCTGCTTCTTCCTTATCTAGACTTTCAGCAGTCTCTTGAATCCGACTGATTTCATCTAAGACTACCACCCCGTTAGACGGTACAAAGTCTAGTAAACTAGCTGGTTTATCGTAAAAGAAGCTAAGGTATTTGTTGAGCTCAGAAAACACTTGTCTATTACGCAACTGCTCCAATTCATAAGATATGTTTTCTGTTAATAGCTGTTTTACTTTATCGTTTTTCACTTTATTTATCGTTTTTGATAGTTCTTTTTCTAGTATTTCTCTACCTTTTTCTAATTCTTGGTCCGTGATAAGAATCTCAGTAGCTGGACCAATAGTAATGCGATCCATATGCTCTTGGGAGCGTTGGTCCTCTACAGAGAATGAGCGGATGGATTCTACTTCATCATCAAATAATTCAATTCGAATTGCTAACTCCTCGGTCAACGGATAAATATCAATAATTCCGCCACGAATACTAAAGTCCCCAGGAGTTCCAACCATACCAACTCGTTGATAGCCAAATTTCACTAGTCGTTCCGCTAAATTATCTAATGGAATTGTCTTGTTTACTTCTATATTGAACAAGGATTGTTGCCACTTTTCTTTGGAAGGTAGCATCCTCTTTAAACCAGCAATTGGAGTAATAATAATTCCGTTTTGGTGCATCGCCCAATGGTTAAGCGCTTCAATTCTTTGTGCCTTTAACTCTGGGCTGGCAATTCCTATCTCTGCTGCCAGTACATCATTTACAGGATATAAATACAATTCTTTTTCAGGTAAAAAGCTTGCTAGGTCATCATATACCTTTTGTGCATGATATAAATTATGAGTGACTAAAAGAACTGGTGCCTTCCTTTCCTCATACAAAGAAGCGATAAACAAAGATCTAGCAGAATTAGAAATACCAGATACTAATTGTTCCTCTAACCCTTCCTTTAACCCAGCTAATATCGATTCGAAATCATCGTTTTCTGTAAAATAGGGAATAAAACCTTTCATCTCCAACCCCTCCTCTCTTCTTCCTTCAAGCGTTTATATATATAACAGACATGCGAATACGCAAAAAGGCTTTGGTATCACACCAAAGCAAATTTATTGTGGCTAATTTCGTATTCTTAAGTGAGCAACGATGGGCCACTAAATTAACAAAAAGAGCCCTATTGGATGAAACTTTCCGTTTCGTGCCAAGATGGGTTTCGATCCAATGCTTCTTGGCAATCTTCACAAATCGTTTTAACATGTATATCACCATCTTGTTGGTATGTAATCATCTCTTGCCGCTCTATATCAGTTAACTGATGGAACCCTAACTGCTCTGTAAAAACAGATTTTGCATCAATCGTACCGACCTTATGCCCGCAATGCCTACAATTATAATGAATGGCCACTGTTACCCTCCTAGCCTATATCTTTTTAGGAATAGTATAAACAGGGGCATTCATTGTTATACAACTATACTCTTTTTCTTTATTGATTATACGTGTTCATAACTTGTAAGAATTCTTTTGATAACGCATCTTCACAAGCCTCTGTGGCCTTTCTAACAGCCTGATCAATATCGGGACGTTCTTCTACTGAAAATCTATTTAATACATAATCAGAGATAGATTGGCCATTTGTAGGACGGTCTATGCCCATCCTAATGCGATTAAAATTTTGGGTTTGCAGGTGTTGAATAAGCGATTTAATTCCATTATGACCACCCGCACTACCTTTTTGACGCAATCTTAGCTTGCCAACTGGTAAATCTAAATCATCATAAATAACAATAAGATCTTCTATATCTAGTTTGTAAAAATCTAATAATGGACGAATACATTCTCCAGATAAGTTCATGTATGTAAGCGGCTTTACTAGCAATACTTTTTCGCCGTTAACAATACCTTGCCCATATAAGCCCTTAAACTTCGACTGACTTAAAGAAATGTTCCACCGATCTGCTAGTTCATCTATTACCATAAAGCCAATATTGTGTCGCGTTTCCTCATATTGGCGTCCCGGATTTCCTAACCCAACTAAGACTTTCATTTGCTCTCCTCCTGAAACAATTACCTCTTCCTCTTTTGTAAACAATGATCGAAAGAATTTTTTCATCAAAGGCCTCCAAAAACTTTTAGGTATTCTTTATTTTACTTCATGTATGGATGAAAGTGAAGGAAACAACAGGTCTTAGGGAAGAAAGAAAAGACGCAACCCCTAAAGGTTACGCCTCTTCTGTGTTATTATTTTTTTCTCTACCTTCAACAAGCTCCGGCTCACCCGGTTCTTGTTGCTCCCCACTATCAATTTCTTCCTCTTGACGTGGTGGCAGGATAGAAGCAATTACTTCATCATCTTCATGATTAAACTTGTATTTACCTGAAGTATCTAAGTCTCCAAAAGTGATGGTTTCGTTCACTTGAAGGTTTGTTACATCCACTTCAATAGTTTCAGGAACATCATTAGGTAGAACCCTCACGGATGCCTGATGGAGAACTTGTTGGAGTACTCCTCCGTCTTTCACACCAGCTGCGTCTCCTGTAACTTGAACTGTTACATCTACATCAATTTCGGACTTAAAATCCACTACATGAAAATCTAAGTGAACAAATTCTAAACTCTTTAGCGGATCAACTTGATAGTCGTATAACATCACTTTTCGTTTGTCAGAGCCGATTTCTAAATCGATAATACCATTTCTGCCCGATTCACGAATTGTTTTAATGAAATCCTTACCATCAACAGAGATCGATTTATTTTCTGTATCGTTCCCATATACAACCGCCGGAATTTGTCCTTCCAGACGTATTTTTCTTCTTGAAGATCTTTTGAATTCTGTACGCTCACTTGCATGTAATACTGAAGTCATTTAATCACCTTCCTGGGAATAAAATACTTGTCTCTAACAATTTCCCCAATTAGCAGAAGGTTAAACCTAAATTGTTGAATTAATCAAATAAAGTACTTACAGACTTCTCTTCATGTACACGTACAATTGCTTCTGCAATAAGCTCTGCAACAGATAATTGTGTAATTTTTTCGATTTTCTTTTCTTCTGGTAAAGAAATAGTATTCGTAACCACTAATTCTTTAATTTGCGAATTCTGGATACGCTCGATAGCTGGTCCAGAAAGCACTGGGTGAGTACAACATGCATAAACTTCTTTTGCACCATTTTCAATAAGTGCATTAGCTGCAAGTGTGATTGTACCTGCTGTATCAATCATATCATCAATTAGAATAGCTGTTCTTCCTTCAATATGACCAACAATATTCATCACTTCTGCTACATTTGGACGTGGTCTACGCTTGTCGATAATAGCAATTGGTGCCTTTAGACGGTCCGCTAATTTTCTAGCCCTCGTTACCCCACCATGATCTGGTGAAACAATAACAAGGTCTTCTAAATTTTTACTTTGGAAGTATTCTGCCAAAATCGGAACACCCATTAAGTGATCAATTAAGATATCAAAGAATCCTTGAATCTGTGGCGCATGAAGGTCCAATGTAATAACACGGTCCGCTCCAGCTGTTTCTAAAAGATTCGCAATTAATTTCGCTGTGATTGGCTCACGAGCACGAGCTTTTCTATCTTGACGACCATATCCATAATAAGGCATAACGATGTTAATCGTTTTTGCAGAAGCACGCTTTAAAGCATCGATCATAATCAGTGTTTCCATAATATGCTCATTCACTGGAGCGCTAGTGGATTGGATAACGAAAACATCACAACCGCGGATACTTTCTTCAATATTAATTTGAATTTCTCCATCACTAAAACGTGAAACGGAGCATTTTCCAATTGGAACTCCTACGTTGCTCGCGATTTCTTCCGCTAGAGCAGTATTAGAATTTAAAGTGAATATTTTTAAGTTAGAGTCAGCATATTTATATGGCATGATGGTATGAACCCTCCGTTAGGATTTTTTATTGTATAACTTTTCTACGTAATTTTCTTTGTTTACTTGACGTGCTCTTGCAATGGATAAAGCCTCACCAGGCACATCTGCTGTTATGGTAGAACCAGCAGCTACATAGGCATTCTTTCCAATGGTCACTGGAGCAACCAAGTTAGAATTACACCCTACAAAAACTCCGTCTTCAATTCTAGTTAAGTATTTGTTCTTCCCATCGTAATTCACTGTGATAGAGCCGCAACCTAGGTTAACATCTTTCCCTACTTCTGCATCCCCTATATAGCTTAAATGAGAAGCTTTACTACCTGCTCCAAAAGTAGCTTTTTTCACTTCTACGAAATTACCTAGCTTCACTTCGTTACCTATTTTAGAAGCGGGGCGAACATGCGTAAACGGGCCAATGTTCACATTACTTCCAATTTCACTGTCATGTGTAACAGATTGACGAATGGACGTATTATCCCCAATTTGGCAATCCTTGATCTCTGAATTAGGACCGATCGTACAGTCCTCTCCAATCGTAGTTGCACCAGAAATAAAAGTACCTGGATAAAGAACAGTGTCTCTTCCAATCACTGCATCTGCACTGATATACGTGTTGGTCGGATCGATGATACTAACTCCATTTAACATATGCTTCTTGTTTATTCTCTTTCTCATCGTAGCTTCTGCTTGTGAAAGAGCAACGCGATCATTTACTCCTAATGTTTCATCGAAATCTAATGTTTGGTAAGCGGATACAACGTCTCCGTTTTCCTTCAAAATTTCAATTACGTCCGGTAAATAATATTCACCTTGTACATTATCATTAGAAACATTACTTAATGCAGAAAATAATGCTTCGTTATCGAAACAATACGTACCTGTATTGATTTCCGTCACTTTACGCTCATCTTCATTAGCATCCTTATGCTCGACAATCTTCCCTACATGTCCTTCACCGTTACGAATGATACGACCGTACCCGGTAGGATCTTCCGCATATGTAGTCAAAATAGTCGCCTTTGCGCCAGTGCTTTGGTGTAAATCAAGCAACTCTTGCATTGTTTCAGGTGTTATAAGAGGAGTATCACCACAAATGACTAAGGTTACGCCTTTTTTGTTCTCTAAAATTGGGGCAGCTTGCATAACTGCATGAGCCGTTCCTAGCTGTTCTTCTTGTAGGACAAAGTCACTTTTACTTCCAAGATGACTTTTCACAGTTTCTGCACCATGTCCAACGACAGTGACAATACTTTCAAAGTTTAATGCAGAAACATGATCTACTACATGCTGCACCATCGGCTTGCCACATACTGGATGTAATACTTTATATAATTTGGACTTCATCCGTGTTCCTTGTCCAGCTGCTAAAATTACAGCATAACGATTTATCATAACAAGCCTCCATTTTTACCTAATTATCCATTACGAATATATCTTAAAATGAAGGGTATTTCAAGGAAGTATATGAAAGTACATTATTTTGACAAAAAAGAATAATAGGATTGGGGGGCTTTTTTCTAAATTCTACCCTGAAAATAGGTTAGGTAGGTTGCCAGTTAAACACCCTGTTAACCTCCGTTGCAGATGTTTGTGAGTGTTTGAGGTCTTAGATTTTGAAGGAAAGGCATAGCATGACCTCTGTGTGAGGGTCTGAGGCCTCGGATTTGGAAGGAAAGGGAAAGTATGATCTCAGAGTAGACCAAATCAGAGGAAAAATAAAGAAGGGAGTCAAGGAGCTTTTATGGGTATCCTGCAAATAAGATTGCCTCTTTGAACACCCTGTTAATTCCCGTTGTAGATGTAAGTTTAGAGGGGATGCTTGTGGCATTTTATTTTGTGGGGAAGAAAAAAGAAAAGCAAGGCTTGGGTTAGCCTGCTTTTCCCTATGGATTAAGAAGCACCTGCTTCTTCGTATTCAACTTCTAATTCGCCTAAACGGTGGTACTCTGCTAAAACCGCTTCTTGTATTTTCCCACGAGTACCTGAATTAATTGGATGTGCAATATCGCGGAATTCTCCATCAGGCGTACGTTTACTAGGCATCGCAACAAATAATCCGTTGTTTCCATCAATTACTCGAATATCATGAACAACAAATTCATGGTCAAGTGTAATCGACGCGATAGCTCTCATGCGACCATCGGTATTAACGCGGCGTAATCTTACGTCAGTTACTTCCATTCTGTTCACCACCTTTTCCCCTTTAAAAAACTTAGTATTATAAATTCTCTAAATTTTTTAAAAGTCCTTCTTATTTCAAAAAATTTTTTTGAAAATTTTGGACAAAGTGGTTAAAAAGGAATAGAAACTATTTTACTAACGCGACTACTTCGATTTCTACAAGAACATCTTTAGGTAATCGAGCAACCTCTACACAAGAGCGAGCCGGCTTATGAGTGTGAAAGTATTCTCCATACACTTCATTAATGTCTTGGAATTCATCCATATTTTTTATGAAAACCGTTGCTTTAACTACAGTTTCGAATGATGCACCCGCTTCTTCTAATACGGCCTGCAAGTTTTGAAATACTTGATGTGTTTGCTCTTTAACATCCCCGTTTACTAATTCACCGGTAGCTGTTAGTGGGATTTGTCCAGAACTATAGAACAAATTATTGACAACAATCCCTTGAGAATAAGGTCCTATGGCTTTTGGCGCAGCATCTGTATGAACTACTTTCATTTTACACACCTCATTAATTTTGTTTTGTATGATTTTTGACGTGTTGAAGATAATTCCCTTGTTGCACTTCAATGTGGCGATCCTTTTCATTGACTTTTTCTAGTTTAACTAAAGAGACGTAATCTTCAATCAATCGTTCTTCAATATGCTCTGATTCTACCAGGATACCGATGCCTGCGACGTTTGCTTGGAATTCAGCAAGCAAATTAACCATTCCGCTTACTGTTCCACCAGCCTTCATAAAATCATCAATAATCAAAACGTTTGACCCAGTTTCAAGACTTCTTTTCGCTAGGACCATTGTTTGAATTCTCTTGGAGGATCCAGAAACATAGTTAATGCTTACCGTAGATCCTTCCGTTACTCTACTATCTCTACGAACAATTACAACCGGTACATCTAGATAACTCGCAACTGCATGTGCAAGTGGAATACCTTTGGTTGCCATCGTCATAACGATATCAACTTTTTTATGACTAAAAGCAGTGGCAAACATTTTCCCTACTTTGTTTAATACCCTTGGATTCCCTAAAATATCTGTCATGTAAAGATAGCCACCAGGCAACAGTCTTTCTGGTTTTGCAATTATGTTACATAGCTCATCTAAATATGCTGTTGCCTCTTCATTGCTCACATGAGGAATATATTTTACTCCACCAGCAGCTCCAGGTACCGTGATTAACGTACCGATTCCTTGGTGTTCAAATGTTTGTTTAATAATCCCTAAGTCTTCACTTATGGACGATTTTGCGGAACCATACCGATCTGCAAAAAAGGAAAGCGGAACTAATCCCTGTGGATGCTGTAACAAATAATGCGTCATATCCACAAGACGACCACTTCTTCGTAATTTCATGATTTTACCTCCTAAAACCCGAATATTTTAATGTAAATATAACATTAACATACGGATTTAATCAAGAGTGTTTCGTTCTCCTAGTATGCGGACAGCGAAAACTTGATCACAAAAGCCACGCAATCCATTGTAGATTCGGTGCATTCTAGAATCATACTGAACAATTCCAAAAACTGTCGGTCCACTACCACTCATTAAAACAGCATCTGCTCCAAATTTTTTCATTTGGTCTTTAATATGGGCAACTTCCGGATATAGTTTTAGCGTAACGGATTCTAACACATTTCCTACAAGTCCTGTCATCTTCTCATAGTCATTTTCATGAATTGCCTCAAGCATTCCATTGACATCAGGATGTGAAATCTTGTTTAGGTCTAAATGGTTATAAACCTCCGCAGTTGAAACACCAATGGTTGGTTTGGCTAGTACAATCCAGCTATGAGGAGGAGCAGGTATTTGTTCTACAATTTCTCCTCTTCCCGTTGCAAGTGCAGTACCTCCATAAACGCAAAAAGAGACATCCGAACCAATTTCAGCGCCAAGCTCTGCTAACTCATCTAAGCTAAGGCCTAGTTTCCATAACCGATTTAACCCTCTAAGTGTCGCTGCTGCATCACTGCTTCCGCCAGCTAACCCTGCCGCTACTGGAATCATCTTGGTAATGGCAATCGAAACACCCTTGTTCACATTAAATCTTTGTTTTAAAAGAGAGGCAGCCTGATAAGCTAAATTTCGATTATCGTCCGGCACATAACGGTTATGAGAAATAATTACTATTTGACCGTCATTCCGTTCTGAAAGCTCAATACGATCGGCCAAGTCGATGGTCGTCATAATCATTTTCACCTCATGATAACCGTCCGGACGCTTATGTAGCACATCTAGCGATAAGTTTATTTTCGCTGGTGCCTTTTCTAACAATCTCACTTTCTTCACCTACTTTTATCGTCTCCAATTATTTATGTATTGTACCACATTCTGATACAGAAATATCTTGTGGTTGTCAAAATTTATGGCATTTTAGAAAAGCAGAGCCGGCTCGTTCAGCTTACACCTTGCATCAGACGAGTTTCAAGAGGCAGGTGCACCTCCCTCCCCCTCCGTAGGAAACGAAGCTTACGACTCTAGGAGCTAGATAATCCGTTTTCACATATTGTAAAAAAACCGAAGCTTCAACCACTTCGGTTTTTCATCTAACTATTATTTCTGGTGATTTTGAACAAGTTGTCGCTCTGCTATCTCAATTGCTCGTTTTACCATATTTCCAGCATCTTTAGCTCTGATGCCACCCCAACCTTCTTGTTGCACCACATCATAGAAGCCAAGCTCTTTTGCAAGCTCCTCTTTTAACTGATAAGACATCATTCCACGTCGTTTACTCAATTGTAGCAGCCTCCTTTATGATCTTTCATGGTGACCTTAGTAGTATGGGTTTGATTTCATTCTTTTATAAGGGAGGAATAAATAATATATGTTTAAGGTTTTTAGACAAGGTAAATTTCACTCTAATGGTGATTGAGCGGATAAAGGGGCTATTTAAGAACAAAACAAAAAGCAGCAAACTGTTTGTCTACTGCCCACTAATTGCCATATTTCCTTCTTCGAAGAATGTAAGTTGTACCGTTTCTGTGAGGACATCTGCATAGCTGTAGGATACGCGTTCAAAAGCATTTTCGTCTTGATCTAGTTCTATTACAAATACTGATGGATAAGTCTCTGCTAATACTCCAATGCGCTCAATTGTCTTTCTACGACCACCGTTTGCACGAAGAGTTAACTTTTTTCCTAAATTAGAATCTAACGTCCTTTTGATATCAACCAACGTTTTTCCCATTTCACTCCACCTCACTATACTATACATAGTGTAACACATCACAAAGAAAAATTCAAATAAAACTTAAAATTATAACAACCCTAAAAGCTCTCTGTCAATAACTTTCCTTCAACAATTATCTCCATATGTCTACATTTACTATGCACTACTATTTATTGGAATATGTAAAGAACACAAAAAAACTTTTCATCACATGAAAAAAGCCCTTAACTTATTGTTCGTTAAGAGTCTTCCTCCTCTGAGTGGTCGCGAAAAGGCATACCGGTTCTCAGTACTCCTCGAGTTTCGATTCCACCTAATCCTTTATCTCCTGTAAGTGTGTTTCGCAGTACATCCCAAACATTGACCCGTTCCATAAATGGTGTAAAGCAAATTCTTGCGACAATATATACCGGATCAAGTGCGTGTATGTTCACTCTAGATGGAGAGCTTGCAAAATTTGCCCCTGCTCGAATAAGCGATTCAAAATGCGACTGACACGCTCCAGCGAATATGACAAGTTGATCAAGGTTTGGCTGGATTTTACGCGCTTCTTGAACAGTTTGCACAAAATGTCTTGAATGACGATAAGCTCCTATATCAGACACCTTTCCCTTGCTCTTAGAATAAGCATCATGACCCGTAATGACCAATATATCTGGTCGATACTTCTCCATTAACTCTACAATTTTTAGAGGCATCTCTTTTTCATTGGCATGGACTCCATGAACAGGAACGCCAATTCTTTCATAGAGCTCTAAACATTTTTTTAAGTATAATGGATCCCCATCAATATGAAGAACTCTACCAGGTACCTGGAAGTAATTTTGGTCTGTACTATACCCACCTGTTGCTTGGTATTCGTTTTTTTCACGTATGAGCTGATAATCTTGTTGAAATAGTTGTAAAGACCGATTAGCTTTCGTTTCCAAGCTTTGTCTACGTGTCATTTGCTCTTTTCTATCTACTAGCTTCAAATCATTGTAAGGAGCATCAGCCATCAGTCTAACGTCTTCTCCATATAATAAAACCACCAACTGGTTAAATTCATTTTCATGGATATCCATCACACGAAATAATAAATCGTAATCATATGATTGACGAGCTACTATATCTCCAACTTTAATTCTCATTTTTTCCCCTCCAACTGGGAGGCTGCATTCATCCCAACTGATTACCTAACCTAGAATATGCAATAAAGGGTTTTATTGTGAGAGGCTTTACGTGTTTAACTGGATTATGTAATGATTTTGGGGAGGAAATTATAGCGCTTTAGTACAGAATTGTTTCCCGAGCCATCCAGAATCTTATATTCCAAGAAAAAAACGACCTAATTAGGCCGTTTCATAAATGGATAATAGTTCATCACTTAGTCTTCCAAATTCCTCAATAGAGAGCGTTTCTCCTCGTCTCCTTGGATCAACAGCTGCTTGTGCAAGAGCTTGCTCAATTTCTGGCTTTTTCGCTTTTCCTTCTGGTAAATGGCTCGTTAAATTATTTAAGATCGTTTTTCTTCGTTGACCAAAACTAGCCCTTACCACTTCAAAAAAGAAATCTTCATCCTTTACCATAACTGCCGGTTCATCTCTTACTACTAAACGAATGACAGCAGAATCAACATTTGGCTGTGGCACAAATACGGTCTTAGGGACAATCATCACAGTTTCTGCTTTAGTGTAATATTGAACCGCAATGGAGAGAGACCCATATTCCTTTGTGCTAGGCTTTGCCGCCATTCGGTCTGCTACTTCTTTCTGTAACATAACCGTGATGCTTGACAATGGCAGTCCTTCTGTTAACAGCTTCATAATAATTGGGGTTGTTACGTAATAAGGAAGATTGGCTACTACTTTTACTTCTTCAAAGCCTTTTATCTCTTCGGAAATTAATTCCTCTACGTTTGCTTTTAATATGTCTTGATGAATAACTTTTACATTGTTATAGGGAGATAACGTGTCTTCTAAGATTGGTAAAAGTCTTTGATCAATCTCAAAGGCAATTACTTTCCCAGCTCTTTTTGCCACTTGCTCAGTTAATGCTCCAATACCTGGTCCAATCTCAATAGCCGCAGTTGTAGAGGAGATACCTGCAAAACCAACAATTTTATTTAGTATATTCGTATCAATTAAGAAGTTTTGTCCTAAGCTTTTTTTAAATGAAAATCCATATTTATCTAATATTTCTTTCGTTCTTTTCGGTGTGGCAATATCTTTTTGCATTTATTGCTCCTCCTGGTCTATTTTAACTAACGCTTCCTCTAATCGCTCTTGTGTGATGTGAAACATCTGTAAGCGCTTCTGAAGCTGCTTACCGTTCGTGTAACCTATATTTAAACACTCTCCTAAACGCTCTCTTCTTCCCTTAGCAGAAGGACCTGCGATTAAGCCGTAATAAAGTAAGGTATCGATGGAGATTAGTTCTATCTCTTGCTCATATTCTTGGTGTAATCCAGAAAGCGCATCTCGAATAGACGATATAGATGCATGTTCTACCCCAATGCCTTTCCCATTCTTACCGCGTGCCAAACCTTTGGGCAAGAAAGCATGCTTACAGCCAGGTACATATTGCCTGATGGTATGCCTAATCTTTTCCCCAGGATAGTCAGGATCAGTGAACACAATTATACCTCGAGTCGCCTGTGCATGCTTAATACGATTGAGTATTTCCTCATTAATTGCAGAACCACCTGTTTCGATAGTATCAGCATCTACAGCTCTTTTAATGGCAACTGTATCATCTTTTCCCTCAACCACAATGATTTCTTTTATTTTCATATTTTCCTCCAAAATAGTGAAACTTTCTTCCTTCTATAAACGTCTAAATTATTGAACAGAAACAATAGTATGTATTCTACTTTATTTTATCTATCTTGCCTAATATATATTTACTGAAGCTAGGGTTTTTCTAATCCAAGCTGAACGAGCTGCTTCCGCTTTTCTTTGGCTAGTTCCAGCGGCTAGCTCCTCGAGTCATAAGCCATGTTTCCTGCGCAGGGAAAGTTCACCCTGCTACGGAAACCTGTCTTATGCTTGTCGGAGCTGAGCGAGCCGCTTCCGCTTTTCTTTCTATCATAACAGAAAAAAGCAGAGGTTGAATAACCCCTGCTAGCTAGTTACTAGAAATAGATAGTTAATTAATAATTTTAATTTTTACCTTTTTCCTACCCCAACGATAAGCGGCTTCCTTATCTGGGAAAAATACATCTATTTTGTTTCCTTTAATGGCTCCACCAGTATCCCCAGCGACGGCATAACCGTATCCTTCAACATACACTTTTGTCCCTAATGGAATGACGCTTGGATCCACAGCAATAACTTTTGCCCCAGGGTTGGTTTTTAAATTAATCCCTGTACTTGTTACACCACTACATCCATTACAGCTAGCTGTATAAGCAGTTGAAGAAACGTAAAATTCCTTAGAACTTGATGTATTACTACGTGAAACCACTTGCTGTGGTTGCGGAGGGGCTTTCGTTCCGACTGCAACGATACGTTCTAACGATTCCTTTAGTGTCTCTTCTTTTACTAATTCACGAGATACTTCTTTGCCATTCTCTAAAATTACTTCATAGTGCTTAGCAACTTTACCTTGTTGTCCTTCTTGAACAAGTTGCTCTTTTCCTCTATCAAGGTTGCTGTCATTTTGCGTGACAACCCCGTAATCTATAGCCTCTTCCACTACATCGGTGACTTTTTCAACTCTAGTAACGTTTACTACAGAATCATTTGCTACCAATTCTTCTAAGCTTGGCTCCACTCGGTCAAGATCATTCAATGTGATTTCTTGCTGTTCTAAAAAGTCAGCGACCGTAGTCGAAGTAGACCATACTTGTTGCTCTTCTCCACTAACATTCAAGGTAACTTGGAATGCCTTCTCAATTTCTATTACCAACTTATCTTCGATGGAATCACTTGGATTCACATTCAATTTATCGTGCTCTGTAAGTTTTATATCTTTTTGATCTAATAACTCTTTTACTGTTTTGGTTGTAGTCCACACCATTTGCTCTTCGTTATTCATGACAAGCTTTACTTCTTTGGCTGGGTCCCATACTATTTGCATCGAATCGGTTATCTTTGTATTCTTCGAAGGATGCAAGTGATCCTCAGGATGAACTGAGATATTTAACTCCTTCAGTATATCCGCAACAGTTTTAGCGTGAGTGCGAACTGATACCTCTTCTCCGTCAACATTCACATTAACAGCAGCTTTTGTGCCATGAAAGACACCTAAGCTAAGTATGGTTGAGAAAGCTATGAAACTAGTAATAATAATCGCTAGTTTGGGCTTACTCAACGAACCAGAAAACAGTTTTTTCATGCTATGTAACATGTAAAAAAACGCCTCCTTCTCCTCGGTTGGAATTATATAGACATGTATGTAACTTGTCAACCCTTGCCCTGTTGCTTGACCGTATTGTCTATTATGCAGAATATTTCAAAAAAAGAAAAGTGAAATATATCGACACGATTATCCTATGAAGAGAAGAAGTACGGTAGAACCCTTTTGTTTTCTGTTGAATTTGGACAAGTTACCACTTATTACGACAGGATATTTTGTCATTAAATGCCGAATAACTTTTTAGCATTTGCTGTTGTTTTTTCTGCAACCTCCTCTAACGTCATCCCTCTCAATTCAGCTATTTGATCAGCAACCAAACGCACGTAGCTCGGCTCGTTTCGTTTGCCGCGGTATGGGTGGGGAGTTAAGTATGGACAGTCCGTTTCAATTAAAAGCATTTCCATCGGAATCTCTTTCACTACTTCTTTAGGCTTTTTCGCATTTTTAAATGTTACCGGCCCACCAAAAGAGATATAAAAGTTCATTTCCATACATTCTTTTGCTACTTCAAGGCTTCCAGTAAAGCAATGCATGATACCCCCTACTTCTTTTGCCTCTTCTTCCCTCAAAATTTCTACTACATCAGCAGTTGCATCTCTATTATGAATAATAATGGGTAACCTAACTCTTTTCGCTAATTGAATTTGTTTTCGGAATACTTCTTTTTGTATTTCCTTCGGCGATTTATCCCAATGGTAATCTAGACCCATTTCACCAATCGCAACTACTTTTTTATGGGATGCGAGCTCTTCAATCCATGCTAAATCTTCCTCTGTCATATCAATCGCATCAACTGGGTGCCACCCGACAGCTGCATAGATAAATTCATACTGTTCTACCAATTCCATTGCCCGCTTAATCGTCTTTCGATCAAACCCAACTACGACCATATTCATTACCTTTTCTTTTCGCGCCCGTTCAATTACTTCTAGTAAATCTTCCTCATATTGATCTGCATTTAAATGTACATGTGTATCAAATAGCATAAAAACACTCCTGTTTCGTTTTCGATTCATAAAATTTCATGGAAGTAAATAGGAGGTGTTACCCGCTATCACACGCGAAACACCTCCTATACTCTTGCACCTTACAATAAAAAAGCTTGGTTTATACTTACACTATCCAGAAATTACTTCTATTATTATTTATTTTCCATTCATACCAAAAATTACTTCACTTTTGCTCCAAGTGGTAAGGAAGCGTCAACAGATGCTAAAGATAGGACCCCATCCTTTTCACCAGCCAAAATCATTCCTTCTGAAAGCTCTCCACGAAGTTTCACTGGCTTTAGGTTTGTAACACAAATTACTCGTTTCCCCACTAATTCTTCTGGGGTGTAAAACTTGGCAATACCTGAAACTACTTGCCTTTTTTCATATCCTAAATCTAATTGTAGCTTCAATAATTTATCCGCCTTTTTTACTGGTTCACAATGCGTCACTTCTGCTACACGTAGGTCTATTTTCATAAAATCATCGAAGGTAATCTCTTCTGACACTGGTATTTCCTCGATTTTTTTCTCTTCTACTTTTTCTTCCGCTACTACAGTAGGTTGCATTACTGCTTTAATATGCTCCACTTCTTCCTTTACATCTAATCTAGGAAAAATTGGGTCTGCTTTTTTTGTTTTTGTTCCCTCTGGAATATTTCCAAAGCTTATAAGACTTTCCCAGCTTGTTAGTGACTCACCTACACCTAACTGATCAAAAATCTTATTCGGTGTTCTAGTCAAGAATGGCTTCAATAAAATACCAATATAACGCAAGGATTCAGCTAAATGGCCCATCACTGAAGCAAGCTCTTCTCTCGTTTCCTCCGACTTCGCTAATACCCAAGGTTGGGTTTCATCAATATACTTATTCGTACGGCTCACTAGTTGCCAGATGGACGATAGCGCTACAGAAAACTCCATATTTTCCATCGCTTCTTCATATTTAGTTACCGTTTCTTGAGCAAGCGAACTTAATAAATGGTCAAATTCTGTTATGTTTCCTTTATAAACCGGTACTTCTCCTTCAAAATACTTATCAATCATGGCTACAGTACGATTCAATAAATTACCTAAGTCATTAGCTAAGTCGAAGTTTACACGTTCCACAAAGCCTTCTGGAGTGAAGACACCATCTGAACCAAAAGGAACCTCTCTTAATAAGTAGTAACGAAGAGCATCTAAACCATAGCGATCGATTAAAGTAACCGGATCAACAACATTGCCTTTAGACTTTGACATTTTTCCATCTTTCATTAATAACCATCCATGAGCAAATACTTTCTTTGGTAAAGGTAAGTCTAGAGCCATCAACATGATCGGCCAATAAATGGTGTGAAAACGTACGATTTCTTTCCCAACAAGATGAACATCAGCTGGCCAGTATTTTAAATATTTCTCATCATTATCAGTTCCATAGCCAAGTGCTGTAATATAGTTCGAAAGTGCATCGATCCATACATACACTACATGCTTTGGATCTCCAGGAACCTTAACTCCCCAATCAAAAGAGGTACGCGATACAGCTAAATCCTCTAATCCTGGTTTTATGAAATTATTAATCATTTCATTTTTTCTAGATTCTGGTTGGATGAAACCTGGGTTTTCTTCATAATATTGAAGTAAACGATCAACATATTTTCCCATTCTGAAGAAATAAGATTGTTCTCTTACCAACTCAACAGGGTGCCCACTATCCGGACTTTTTCCTCCAACAACTTTTCCATTCTCCAATACGGGATCTACTAATTGATGTTCACGATAATAAGTTTCATCTGGAACAGAATACCACCCCTCATACTCATCTAAATAGATGTCCCCTTGGTCTAATAGTTGCTTGAAAATCTTTTCCACTACATCCTTGTGACGATTCTCCGTTGTTCGAATAAAATCATCATATGAAATATCCATTTTTCCCCACAACTCTTTTATTCCCGCAACAATATTATCCACATACTCTTGTGATGTGACTCCCTTTTCTTCTGCTTTACGTTGAATCTTTTGACCATGCTCATCTGTCCCGGTTAAATACATAACATCAAAGCCCTTTAGACGTTTGTATCTTGCCATCGCATCCCCAGCAACTGTTGTGTACGCGTGACCAATATGTAATTTATCACTTGGATAATATATAGGCGTTGTAATATAAAATGTTTTTTTATTTTCTACCATCAAAATAACCTCCCTTTCATCGAAACATATTAAAGTAGAAAGCTCTCGCCCAGTGGACGAGAGCTTGAGCGTCTTCTACTTCTACATATGTATCCACATCATAACCTAATTTTTATTACTATTATACATGGATTGGACTAGTATTGTTAAGGATCGAGCATTTTTTTTGATCAAAACAACAACTCAATTTATTGAAAGTCTCTGTTAAACACCGCTGTTGATTTCCGCACGAGGCTTCGCTTTCCGCGGGGCGCTTGTGGAGCCTCCTCGGCTTTCGCCTGCGGGGTCTCCACAAAACGCTACCTCCCGCAGGAGTCTTCACCTCGTGCTCCAATCAACAGTTAGGTACAAAAAAAATCAACACTGTACTTTAACAGAACTATTTGAAATAGGAACTAAAATTGCATGTCGAAACTTTGTCGAATAAAACAGTTGTATTTTGTCGAATCATGTATATAATTAACGTAGTATTCTATTTGAAAATAAGTAATAAATTGTAAAGGTTACCTAATCCTCATTCTATAAAACCTTGATACATCACGTTTTTTTTGTTTTCTTAATACATTTTTTTAAATAAATTCAAGTTTTTTCAATTAAATTAGTTGACGTATTTTGTAAATCTTGTTATGATAAAAGCACATTATATTTGTCGAATAATGACGAAATTGATAGATTATCAGATTTGAAAAAAATATAATTTTCTAATTGAGAGAGGGGTATTTTTCTTATGAAATCTACTGGTATTGTACGTAAAGTTGACGAGCTTGGCCGTGTGGTAATTCCTATCGAGCTTCGCAGAACATTAGGTATCGCAGAGAAGGATGCTTTAGAAATCTATGTGGATGAAGAAAAAATCATCTTAAAGAAATACAAACCAAACATGACTTGCCAAGTAACTGGCGAAGTTTCTGATAACAACTTAACGTTAGCTGATGGAAAAATCATCTTAAGCCGTGAAGGTGCAGAAAAAATCATTGAAGAAATTCAAAACAGCTTAACTACAAAATAATTCACAACTAATAAAGAGGTCGCGTAACTGCGACCTCTTTATTTATAGTTAAAGTTGAATCTAATAAAAAAATCGTTTGACCTTTTAATTACTCTACATGGTACGCTTGATATACTTCTCGTTTAGGAAGCTCTCTTTCCATTGCCACTTGCTTGATCGCTTCTTTAGAAGAATAGCTTTCTCCTTTTATATAATGCTCTACATGCTCTTGTAAGGATAGGTCCTGCCACCATGCATCTTCTTCCGTTTTATCTTCTTCTGTATTACCTTCAATAATAAGGCAACATTCTCCCTTTACGCCCTGTTCTTCATACAATGCGCTTACTTCCGAGATCCGCCCACGGGTAAATTCTTCAAACTTTTTAGTAAGCTCTCTACTTACAACAATCGAACGATCACCTAAGATCTCTTCCATTAAAGTAAGCGTATCCTTTAGACGATGCGGGGACTCATACAGGATAATGGTATCTTGCATTTTCTTTAGCTTTTCTAGTTCTTTTTTCTTTTCCTTTTTCTGTCGATCTAAGAACCCATAAAAATAAAATGGTTGCGATACTAAACCAGAAGCAATGAGTGCTGTTAATGCTGCATTTGCCCCAGGCAATGGAACAACATAAAACTGATCGTTAAGTGCTTCTACTACTAATTCATAGCCCGGATCTGAGATGGATGGCATACCAGCATCACTCACTAGCGCCACATCCTTCCCTTCCTTTAATAGCGCCATTATCTTTGTTCCACTTGGCTGCTTATTATGCTCATGATAGCTTATTAAAGGGGTTGTTATCTCAAAATAATTACATAGCTTTTTCGTTTGCCTTGTATCCTCTGCAGCTATATAATCTACTTCCTTTAACATCCTTAGCGAACGGTAGGTAATATCCTCTAAATTACCGATGGGGGTGGGGACAAGATAAAGTCTACCATCTGTATATTTTTCTGAAAAACTATTCTGTTGCCATATTTTCATCGTTCCATCCCTCATTTAAATACTTTTCTTTTTGTTTTCGGCTTAACTGTTTAAACAGCTTTTCCGCTCGCATTGCTTCTTGCTTCGTCTCGTATGGTTTCTGGTAAATAACCACTACAGGCCTGCGACTTCTTGTATATTTAGCACCTTTTCCTTTATTGTGCGCGGTAATCCGCTTTTCTAAATCATTCGTGTACCCAGCATAATACGATTGGTCCCTGCATTCCAATACATAAAAATAATGCAATTTATTCTCCATATAGCATTTTCCTTACTTCAGGACTATACTCACCTTGTTCATCATAGACAATAAGTGGGGGCAACACCTTCAAATCCGGACTACCATCTTTGATTCCTTCAATTAGTAAAGTATTAGCAGGCTTATCTACTCTCGAATGAACAAACTGAATTCTTTTTGGTTCTAGACGATATTTTCTCATCAATGTCACGATATCAAGAAACCTACCTGGTCTGTGGACAAATGCCACCTTTCCACCCTGCTTCACTATTTGACTGCTCACTCTTACTACATCCTCTAACGTACAATATATTTCATGGCGGGCAATCGCATAATGAAGATTAGCATTAATTTTCTCCTCTTTCTCAGGTACCGGGAAATAAGGGGGATTACATGTAACCACATCAAATTTTCCGTGACCAAGTAAAGCGGGGATTTCCTTAATATCTCTTTGTAGAACCTTCAGTCGATCCGCTAACTGATTGTATTCAAAACTTCTTTGAGCCATATTAGCTAATCTTTCCTGTATCTCCACCCCAGTAATCGTTCCTCTTGTCCTTGTACTTAGTAAGAGCGGAATAATACCATTCCCTGTACAAAGATCCATAATGGCACCTTTTTGAATAGGTACATACGCGAAGCGCGCTAACAAAACCGCATCTAATGAGAAAGAAAAAACAGAAGGACTTTGAATAATTCTTAAATTCTCTGCCAATAAGTAATCTAGTCGTTCATCTTCTACAAGGTGTACCATTTTTCATGACCCTTTCTATGCTTATGTACCCTATTATAACCTAGTCTTTTTAATCAATAGCTTATAACTGTAAGAAAATGCAAGACCTCGAGGGACTAGACGCTGGAGCTGGACGTAACAACCCTAACTTAAACACCTTGCCCTTGAGAGTTTTTTATACTTTCTTACAAAACTATAAAAAAGTCGCCACTGTTAAAAGAGGCGACTTACTTTTTATTAAGAAAGGACAAACAAAATAAACAATCGCCTTCTTTTCGAGGACTTCCAAAATGAAGGTTACAGATATGAAACCCCTCTTGATACAACCTTGCAAGGTTATCATATCCTTCTCCAACATCAGTTTGCTTGTTATGCTCTTTTTGCTCGTTTAACTTCTTCTTCGTCTTCTTCTGCGATACGGACTCTTTTGAAATTTGCTCAAGACGGTTTCGCAAATGACCATTTTCGACTAACACACTGTTGTTTTCTTCGATGATAAGGGCAAGGTGTTCTTTTAATTCTCCGAGCTGTTTATATAAATGTCCGATCTGTTCTTCCATATTGCTTACAGAATCAAAAATTTCTTTCTTGTCCAAATTCTCCACCTCTTAATCTGTGGCTTGTGATGAAACCGCTCCCTCTTGTAATAATTCATCTAGCGTGTATTCAACCACACGTTCTTTTCCTGCTAACTCGACTTGTAATACTCGTTCTAGAATATTTAATCCTACAACACGACCAGAACCACTTGGTGTTTGAATTACCTCATCTAAATCCGGCAATTGCTCTTTCGCTGACTCATACTCGTCATTTTCATATTTTAAACAACACATGAGACGACCACAAAGACCAGAAATTTTCGAGGGATTTAAGGACAAGTTTTGATCCTTCGCCATCTTGATAGATACTGGTTCGAAATCACCTAAGAAGGTAGAACAACAGAGCATTCGACCACACGGGCCAATACCACCCAGTAGTTTAGCCTCGTCGCGTACTCCAATTTGACGAAGCTCGATTCGAGTGCGGAAGATAGATGCTAAATCTTTTACAAGCTCTCTAAAATCTACACGTCCATCAGCGGTAAAATAAAAGATTATTTTATTACGGTCAAATGTGTATTCCACATCTACTAGTTTCATATCTAACCCATGATCAGTTACTTTCGTAAAGCAAACATCAAATGCTTCTTTGGCAGCTTTCTTATTTTCATCTACAATAAGACGATCTTTCTGATCAGCAATACGAAGCACCTTTTTTAATGGAAGAACTACATCATTTTCCTCCACTTGTTTTCTCCCTATGACTGCTTTACCGAATTCCACACCACGTACTGTTTCGACAATGACATATTCATTATCTGTTATATCAAGCCCATTTGGGTCAAAATAGTATATTTTACCTGCTTTTTTGAATCGAACTCCTACTACTTCATACAAACTAATATCCCTCCTGCAAGTTTAACGCTAATTGTTCCATGAGAAGGTGCGGATTCACATTCGATGCTAACCGAGACTTGCTTTGTAATATATAGGATAAATGCCTAGTTACACGTTGCTGAGTCGTCTGGAGTGCAAATTTTTCAATTTGTTCCTTCTCATCCACAAAGACTAGCTGTTCTTGTCGCTCTAACTGGGCATATAACATATCTTTATAAATAAATAGCATTAAATCTAAACCTATCTCTAATTGCTTTCTTTCTTGAAAATGAGGCATCCATTTTTCCTGAATAAACAGCAACGCTTGTTGTTGTCTTCCAAATAACGCTTCATACAATTTTATCACTAAGCTTCTAGCTAGCGCAAACCAATCATCTCGACATAATTCTACTGCTTCTTCTAAACTGTTGGTTAAGTGAGAAGCTGTTCTTGCTAAAGGCATCGGGATGCCCTCTTCTACTAGCTTATCAACTAGTCTTAAAGAGGTTAGCGCAGAGAAAGACAATGGCTGACAGCGCGAAATAATTGTATTTAGCATTTGATGTACATTTTCTGTTAACAAAAATGCGAATGTTTCTTGATTTGGTTCCTCTAAAAATTTTAATAAGCTATTGGCTGCATTCGTTGTCATCTTATCTGCATGCTCAATGATATATATTTTTCTTTTAGACTCCAAACCGGTTTTCGTAAACTCTTCTTGCAAGAATTGTATTTGTTGTTTTTTTATCGAATTACCATCTGGTTCAAGAACATGAACATCAGGATGATTTCGTGAATCTATCCGCTTACAATTCGAACAGCTTTGGCACGGATCTACTCCTCTTCGCTCTCTACACAACAAGCTCTTAGCAAAAAGGTAGCTTACTTCCTTTTTTCCTGTACCCTTCATACCGTCTAATAAATAGGCATGCGCTATTCGATTACGTTCAAGACTATTCGTTATAATTCTTGATACGGTAGGTTGATAGTCTAAGTCTGACCAACTTTTCATCACCATCATCACTCACTTACTTACATATATAAATTAATGAGTAGACCCTTTATCTCTCCGATACTACTCAAAATATTTATCCTTGTTTTTTCTTGATTCATTACATCTTCTGTTAAAGATATTAACGATTCATCTACTTGCTTGACGATTTGTAAATGCCTAGACTGACCGTCATTTGTCCAATGATGAGACTGATTGAGTTCCATTCCAAATTCAACAGACTCTTCCATAAACCGTTTTACTAACGTTTTATATTTTGCTAAATCCTGAAATGTTCGCGAATTTCCCAGTCTATTCCCTGCTACCTCAATATCTCTCATTAAAGTATGCAACTGTTCCGACTGTAACTTATAGGAGTGTTTTTGGATAATCTCCCCAAATCCCGCTCGCGAAGAAGTCTCACCTTTTACATCTATTCTACTTTTATCTACATTCGTTCGAAGATCAGTTGAAATTTTCAAATAAGAACGTTCCTTTCATATAAGAAAAGCATGACCAGCAACACCAGACACTAACCATGCTTGGTGAAAATCAACTAAAGAGAGCAACTTAACAGCTGCTTAAAGATTAATATTGGTGAAATTGCTCTACCGGTAAAACAAAGACCGTAGCTCCTCCAACTTCCACCTCAACAGGATATGGTACATAAGAATCTGCATTTCCACCCATTGGAGACACAGGTGCAACAAGCTGTTGACGATGCTGACAGTTTTCTTTAATAATATCCAATGCTTTTTGTACACGAATATCCTCTGTACCTATCATAAATGTCGTATTTCCCGACTTTAAAAATCCACCAGTACTAGCTAGCTTTGTAGCACGAAAATTGTGTTCCACAAGTGCACTCAATAGCTTATTACTATCTTTATCCTGAACAACAGCCATTATCAGTTTCATCTAATATGTACCTCCTTTATTTTACCATTAATATGAATTTACTTCATTACATCATTATTGGTAATTTATTATTAATAACCATTCTTTTTTAAATAAGCAATTAACTCTTCCTTCACTGTATCATACACAGAATGAAAGTCCCGAGATGCATCGATTACTAAAAAGCGATCCTGATACTTTTCTATAACCTTGTCATACCCCTCTTTTACCTTATAATGAAAATCTACTTTCTCTTGATCTAAACGGTTTATTTCTCGTTTATTATTCGCCGCAATTCGTTTAAGTCCTTCTTCTGGATCAACGTCAAAATAAATAGTTAAGGATGGCATCTGCTTTTCCGTCGCAAATTCATTGATACTTAAAACTTCCTCAACCCCTATTCCTCGGGCATACCCTTGATACGCTAAAGAACTATCGATAAAACGATCACATAGTACAATTTTATTTTCCTTTATTGCTGGGAAAACTCGCTCCACTAAATGCTGACGACGCGCCGCAGCATATAAAAGTGCTTCGGTTCTAGCATCCATTTCCGTATTGTTACAATCTAGTATTACGCTTCGAATCTGTTCGGAAATCTTAATGCCACCTGGTTCACGGGTTAACAAAACTGGATAATTCTCTGAAGCTAACTCGGTAGCTATCTTCTGTATAACAGATGTTTTCCCAGCACCCTCAGGTCCCTCAAACGTAATAAACAGTCCACTCACAACAATGTTACTCCTTTTCTTTCTTATATATAGAAATATAATTACTTTTTAATAAATCATTTCCTTGAAACCTTGCACCAAGCTTCTTTAATTGCAAGATATAGTCAACAACAGGCTTGGTAATCAGTTCTCCCTTTAACAACACAGGTATTCCAGGTGGATACGGAATAACAGACTCAGCCGAAACGCTTCCTACCGAATCTTCTATTCTACACACCACAGCTTCATGCTTTTGTTGATCACGAAGCGGAATAGCTAACTGGCTAATTGTAACAGGAAAAGGAGGAACCTGAACTTGCAACAATTGTTCGCCAGAGCTTTTGCCACTATGTCGTAAAGCTCGCTCTATTCTCTCTATCATATCATGTTTTACCCTTTTTACCGATAAAGGTAAAATAATTAAAACATTCAAAGCATCAGCAAGCTCCACAAAGATGCCTTCCTTTTCTAATATTTTTTGTAAGTCGAACCCACTTAAGCCCCTTGTCGATCTAATTACTACTTTCAGTGGATCCATAACTAATCGTGTATTCTCTGGAACAACAACAGTAATTCCATCCAATTTCTTCAATTCTTCGCGGATACAAAATGCATCTCTTACTATCGCGGGTACACCATTATTATCTAAACAACAAGCAAGATAATATCTGGCTAAATCTAAGGACGCCATGATGGGATAAGAAGGGCTACTCGATTGTAGCATCCGTAAATAGTATGCCACACTCTCCTTATTGACTAAATTCCCTTGTATATGTAAAAAAGAGCCCATCGTCATTGCTGGAAGTGTTTTATGGGCGGAATGCACCACCACATCTGCACCTAATGCTAAAGCAGACACAGGAAATGGATCTCCCAACACAAAATGAGCACCGTGCGCCTCATCCATTAAGATAGGTATATCCTTCTCATGAATCATCTTGATTATTTCTTCTAACTCAATTGAGATTCCATAATAACTAGGATTCGTTAAAATAACAGCACAAATATTATCTATCGTTTGTAAAGCTATTTCCACCTCATTCTTTGAAACCGAGATAGACACTCCTACCCCTGCATCATACCCGCACGATAAAAAAACAGGCTCTGCTCCAGCGAGTTCTAATCCATTCAATATAGATTTATGACAATTTCGCTGTACCAATACTCTGCTACCTCTCTTACAAGTTGCTAGAATCATAGCCAAATTCCCAACTGTTGAACCATTTACAAGGAAATAAGTAGCTTCAGATCCATACAAATTTGCCGCAAGTTCCTGTGCTTCCTTAATCATTTCCTCTGGATCATGTAAATCATCTAATCCCGTGATTTCTGTTACATCTATTTTCAAAATACCCTCAAAGTACGCTTGTCCCTCGACTGGAAAAACCTTGCCATACTTATGTCCAGGCACATGACCAGACACTGGTCTACCTTCCCAATGGTTCTTCAAAGTTGTAAAGATTGGTGTTCTATTTTGCTCTCGTCCTATTTTCATCTCAGTCATTATCCTTCATTAGATATGTTACTTAACATTATAGCCGATAGAAGAGCCAACTCCTACCCTTCAACAAGAAATGAGGGAGACAGTTTGCTCTTCTCCCTTGTCAGTTTTATAAATCCAAACAAAAATAAAAGCCCTAACTACAGGACTTTTCTACTTAAGAATAAATTTTGGGAATTGTAATCTTCTTCAATTGTTGTAAATAAAATTTATACTTCGGATCCTCTGCATCTGTTTGGAGCATATCTTTCTCACAATCTGTGCAAATAAACTCCGTATATAGATGGATTCCCATTTCTTTCTTCTCTTCACAAATAATACACGTTTCCCCAATTGTTGAATGAATGGTCGACTTCATTTGTCCTTCTCCACCTCCATCCACTAGTCTATCCAAAAGCACTAATTCTATACAAAATTATCAAAATCACAGCCTACCAAACTCTTACATCTAGTGTATGTAGCGCCTACTAGTCTGTGTTTGTCTTGAAGTTAAAAAGAATGGGCTATTTTTTTACTTGATATAAAGATCAAGTAAACATTGTATACTTTATTCAAAAAGTGTAAAATTACACCAATGTGAAGGAGGCCTACTATTCCGATGCAAAAACAAAAAAACACTTTACTTACCCTTTCCCTATTTCCAGGCATCAGCATAACTATAGGTTTATTATTCTCCATCCCTTCCCTACTTGCTACGATCTACCTTACACCTCTTATCTATCTGTTTACTTTTGCAATTTCTATCCTATACTCCTTTAAAACTTTTATCTATGGCATTATTATCTATACTGTCCTTACCATTTGTACTAGTATACTTCCTGCCCTATATCTCCAGTAGATGATGCATACTATAGATTAATTATCTTCCTCATTATCATTGCACCAATATTATTTTCAGTAGTATAATTATCAGTTTTGTATAGGAACAGTTTCCAAAAGATAAATAACACATTATTGTTCTGATTTAGGTTACTTTCCTGACAATCCTCTACGTTCAAGGTTTTTCTAAAAATGCTCTGCAACACTCTTTTCGGTCCAATCCTCCCAATCCTCGTGCGCCCAAAAAACGTACACTGAGGTCATACTTATCCTGACCAGTACCCAAACTAAAAAGCTCTTTTAACAAATTGGAGCTTGGTAGATTTGCTCTCTGGATCCATATTTTCTGAAAAAATGGACCGTACCATTCCAATTTGGCTGGAATATTTGCTGTTTTGATAAAAAATAATCATTTCGGGGCTGTTTGGAGTTTTTTGTTGCCTTTTAATTCCCGCTTAGCTTGTAGCTTTTGACATTTTTCAGGCCCCTTTTGACATTTTTTCGTAACTTTCTAAAGTTTTCTCCCGAGGTTTTAAGATTTTCCCAAGACTTTCTGACATTTTCAGAAAACATTTTGACATTTTATATTTCCCATCATTTCCTCATAGCTTCACGTCAATCTTTTCTATTCAATGTTTCCTCATTCCGAACTTCAAATCACTACTCCAACATCCAGACAACACAAAAAAAGACTAGCGCCTCATCAGCACTAATCTTTTCTCTATTTGCCTGGCAACGTCCTACTCTCACAGGGGGACAGCCCCCAACTACCATCGGCGCTGAAGAGCTTAACTTCCGTGTTCGGTATGGGAACGGGTGTGGCCTCTTCGCCATCATTACCAGACATATTAAGTTGAAGGATGTTCCTTCAAAACTAGATAACGTATTTTCATATCAAGATTCACTAAGTATCGTTCATTGTTTTGGGTTAAGTCCTCGATCGATTAGTATTCGTCAGCTGCACATGTCGCCACGCTTCCACCTCGAACCTATCTACCTGATCATCTTTCAGGGATCTTACTAGCCGAAGCTAAAGGAAATCTCATCTTGAGGGGGGCTTCATGCTTAGATGCTTTCAGCACTTATCCCGTCCGCACGTAGCTACCCAGCTATGCCTTTGGCAAGACAACTGGTACACCAGAGGTGCGTCCATCCCGGTCCTCTCGTACTAAGGACAGCTCCTCTCAAATTTCCTGCGCCCACGACGGATAGGGACCGAACTGTCTCACGACGTTCTGAACCCAGCTCGCGTACCGCTTTAATGGGCGAACAGCCCAACCCTTGGGACCGACTACAGCCCCAGGATGCGATGAGCCGACATCGAGGTGCCAAACCTCCCCGTCGATGTGGACTCTTGGGGGAGATAAGCCTGTTATCCCCGGGGTAGCTTTTATCCGTTGAGCGATGGCCCTTCCATGCGGAACCACCGGATCACTAAGCCCGACTTTCGTCCCTGCTCGACTTGTAGGTCTCGCAGTCAAGCTCCCTTGTGCCTTTACACTCTACGAATGATTTCCAACCATTCTGAGGGAACCTTTGGGCGCCTCCGTTACTCTTTAGGAGGCGACCGCCCCAGTCAAACTGCCCACCTGACACTGTCTCCCAGCCCGATAAGGGCTGCGGGTTAGAATTTCAATACAGCCAGGGTAGTATCCCACCGACGCCTCCACCGAAGCTAGCGCTCCGGCTTCTCAGGCTCCTACCTATCCTGTACAAGCTGTACCAAAATTCAATATCAGGCTACAGTAAAGCTCCACGGGGTCTTTCCGTCCTGTCGCGGGTAACCTGCATCTTCACAGGTACTATAATTTCACCGAGTCTCTGGTTGAGACAGTGCCCAGATCGTTACGCCTTTCGTGCGGGTCGGAACTTACCCGACAAGGAATTTCGCTACCTTAGGACCGTTATAGTTACGGCCGCCGTTTACTGGGGCTTCGGTTCAAAGCTTCGCTTGCGCTAACCTCTCCCCTTAACCTTCCAGCACCGGGCAGGCGTCAGCCCCTATACTTCGCCTTACGGCTTCGCAGAGACCTGTGTTTTTGCTAAACAGTCGCCTGGGCCTATTCACTGCGGCTCTCTCGGGCTTTAACACCCTAACAGAGCACCCCTTCTCCCGAAGTTACGGGGTCATTTTGCCGAGTTCCTTAACCAGAGTTCTCTCGCTCACCTTAGGATTCTCTCCTCGCCTACCTGTGTCGGTTTGCGGTACGGGCACCATACTCCTCGCTAGAGGCTTTTCTTGGCAGTGTGAAATCAGGAACTTCGGTACTATATTTCCCTCGCCATCACAGCTCAGCCTTATATGAGAAGCGGATTTGCCTACTTCTCAGCCTTGCTGCTTGGACGCGCATATCCAACAGCGCGCTTACCCTATCCTTCTGCGTCCCCCCATTGCTCAAACGGAGTGGAGGTGGTACAGGAATATCAACCTGTTATCCATCGCCTACGCCTTTCGGCCTCGGCTTAGGTCCCGACTAACCCTGAGCGGACGAGCCTTCCTCAGGAAACCTTAGGCATTCGGTGGAAGGGATTCTCACCCTTCTTTCGCTACTCATACCGGCATTCTCACTTCTAAGCGCTCCACCAGTCCTTCCGGTCTAGCTTCAACGCCCTTAGAACGCTCTCCTACCACTGTTCAAAGAACAGTCCGCAGCTTCGGTGATACGTTTAGCCCCGGTACATTTTCGGCGCAGAGTCACTCGACCAGTGAGCTATTACGCACTCTTTAAATGGTGGCTGCTTCTAAGCCAACATCCTGGTTGTCTAAGCAACTCCACATCCTTTTCCACTTAACGTATACTTTGGGACCTTAGCTGGCGGTCTGGGCTGTTTCCCTCTTGACTACGGATCTTATCACTCGCAGTCTGACTCCCATAGATAAGTCTTTGGCATTCGGAGTTTGACTGAATTCGGTAATCCGATGAGGACCCCTAGTCCAATCAGTGCTCTACCTCCAAGACTCTAACATATGAGGCTAGCCCTAAAGCTATTTCGGAGAGAACCAGCTATCTCCAGGTTCGATTGGCATTTCACCCCTACCCACACCTCATCCGCTCACTTTTCAACGTGAGTCGGTTCGGGCCTCCATTCAGTGTTACCTGAACTTCACCCTGGACATGGGTAGATCACCTGGTTTCGGGTCTACGACCACGTACTCATTCGCCCTATTCAGACTCGCTTTCGCTACGGCTCCGTCTCATCGACTTAACCTTGCACGGGATCGTAACTCGCCGGTTCATTCTACAAAAGGCACGCTATCACCCATTAACGGGCTCTAACTACTTGTAGGCACACGGTTTCAGGATCTATTTCACTCCCCTTCCGGGGTGCTTTTCACCTTTCCCTCACGGTACTGGTTCACTATCGGTCACTAGGGAGTATTTAGCCTTGGGAGATGGTCCTCCCTGCTTCCGACGGGATTTCTCGTGTCCCGCCGTACTCAGGATCCACTCAGGAGGGAACGAAGTTTCAACTACAGGGTTTTTACCTTCTACGACGGACCTTTCCAGGTCGCTTCATTTACCCCGTTCCTTTGTAACTCCATGTTGAGTGTCCTACAACCCCAAGAGGCAAGCCTCTTGGTTTGGGCTAATTCCGTTTCGCTCGCCGCTACTCAGGAAATCGCATTTGCTTTCTCTTCCTCCGGGTACTAAGATGTTTCAGTTCCCCGGGTCTGCCTTCAGTACCCTATGTATTCAGGTAAAGATACTACTCCATTACGAGTAGTGGGTTTCCCCATTCGGAAATCTCCGGATCAAAGCTTACTTACAGCTCCCCGAAGCATATCGGTGTTAGTCCCGTCCTTCATCGGCTCCTAGTGCCAAGGCATCCACCGTGCGCCCTTAATAACTTAACCGTTGACAAACTTAATTGTCGTGTTTTTCGATAACAGCGATGTTATCTAAAAGAAAATTACTAAGATGAACGATACTTGTGAATGTATCTTGATATTACTTACGTTATCTAGTTTTCAAAGAACATACATAGCGACTGATTTCCATCATATTAAGGAGGAATTTCAGTGCGTATATAATCATTTGAGAGAATGCTCTCTCAAAACTAAACAAAACAAACAGCGTCTTTTTCCTTAGAAAGGAGGTGATCCAGCCGCACCTTCCGATACGGCTACCTTGTTACGACTTCACCCCAATCATCTGTCCCACCTTAGGCGGCTGGCTCCAAAAGGTTACCCCACCGACTTCGGGTGTTACAAACTCTCGTGGTGTGACGGGCGGTGTGTACAAGGCCCGGGAACGTATTCACCGCGGCATGCTGATCCGCGATTACTAGCGATTCCGGCTTCATGCAGGCGAGTTGCAGCCTGCAATCCGAACTGAGAACGGTTTTCTGGGATTGGCTCGACCTCGCGGTTTTGCTGCCCTTTGTACCGTCCATTGTAGCACGTGTGTAGCCCAGGTCATAAGGGGCATGATGATTTGACGTCATCCCCACCTTCCTCCGGTTTGTCACCGGCAGTCACCTTAGAGTGCCCAACTGAATGCTGGCAACTAAGATCAAGGGTTGCGCTCGTTGCGGGACTTAACCCAACATCTCACGACACGAGCTGACGACAACCATGCACCACCTGTCACTCTGTCCCCCGAAGGGGAACGCCCTATCTCTAGGGTTGGCAGAGGATGTCAAGACCTGGTAAGGTTCTTCGCGTTGCTTCGAATTAAACCACATGCTCCACCGCTTGTGCGGGCCCCCGTCAATTCCTTTGAGTTTCAGTCTTGCGACCGTACTCCCCAGGCGGAGTGCTTAATGCGTTAGCTGCAGCACTAAAGGGCGGAAACCCTCTAACACTTAGCACTCATCGTTTACGGCGTGGACTACCAGGGTATCTAATCCTGTTTGCTCCCCACGCTTTCGCGCCTCAGTGTCAGTTACAGACCAGAAAGTCGCCTTCGCCACTGGTGTTCCTCCAAATCTCTACGCATTTCACCGCTACACTTGGAATTCCACTTTCCTCTTCTGCACTCAAGTTCCCCAGTTTCCAATGACCCTCCACGGTTGAGCCGTGGGCTTTCACATCAGACTTAAGAAACCACCTGCGCGCGCTTTACGCCCAATAATTCCGGACAACGCTTGCCACCTACGTATTACCGCGGCTGCTGGCACGTAGTTAGCCGTGGCTTTCTGGTTAGGTACCGTCAAGGTGCGAGCAGTTACTCTCGCACTTGTTCTTCCCTAACAACAGAGCTTTACGACCCGAAGGCCTTCATCACTCACGCGGCGTTGCTCCATCAGACTTTCGTCCATTGTGGAAGATTCCCTACTGCTGCCTCCCGTAGGAGTCTGGGCCGTGTCTCAGTCCCAGTGTGGCCGATCACCCTCTCAGGTCGGCTACGCATCGTTGCCTTGGTGAGCCGTTACCTCACCAACTAGCTAATGCGCCGCGGGCCCATCCATAAGCGATAGCCGAAACCATCTTTCAATAAAGAACCAGGAGGTTCTTTATATTATCCGGTATTAGCTCCGGTTTCCCGAAGTTATCCCAGTCTTAAGGGCAGGTTGCCCACGTGTTACTCACCCGTCCGCCGCTAACTTACAAAAGCAAGCTTTTGTAAGTCCGCTCGACTTGCATGTATTAGGCACGCCGCCAGCGTTCGTCCTGAGCCAGGATCAAACTCTCCAATAAAGAGTTTGAGCATTTGCTCAAAATTTAACTAGCTTGTGTTACTTTTTCGTTCTTTGTTAATCATTATAGATTAACGTGGACGCTGTTGTTTTGTTTAGTTTTCAAAGAACTTTTTTCGTCGTTCTCTCGAAGCGACTTTCTTATAATATCACAGCAACCGAAGCGAGTCAACAACTTTTTTTAATTAAGTTTGTTTTGTTTGTTTCGTTTGCGACAACGTAGACTAATATACCATGTTATTTATAGCTAAGTCAATATAAATAATAAAAAAAATCCCTCTTTTTTCAGAGGAACCTTTTTTGATGAATAAGAAAGTATAAAAACGCACGGTGGATGGTGTGTAAAGTAAGGGTATTGACGTCCAGCTCCACCGCCTAGCCCCTCGAGGTCATAAGTCATTTTTCTACGGAGGTCAAAAAGCAACCTCCTTCGAAAACTATCTTATGCTGGTCGGGACTGAACGAGACGCTTGCGCTTTTGTTCTATTAAATAATGTACATTTGAATGATCACCAGAGCTGCTACTCCAGGGATTCCAAGCACACCGGAAACGGCTGATGTGGCAAAATTTATTGGAATATGGATACCGATAGAATTACCGAAAGCATTTAAGAAAAATAAGAATAACGCACCAATCATAATTTTGACTGCTGTTTGTCCAATAAAGCGAAATGGCTTAAAAGGAGTTCCTACTATTAAAACTAAAAGAATTAATGCTCCTATTACTCCAATAACTATTAACGGCTGCACTTTTACTCCCTCCTCATCTAGCTTGTACCTATTGTAATTGTATGTAGTTTTAACTATTTAAGAACTAGAACTATCCCTATGGCAATATGATGAGAAATAAAAAAAGCAACGCAAGGAAATCCCCCACGCTACTTTACCACCATTCTAGTTCGAACTTCTCTTAATAAGAAGAGATATTTAGCTTCAGCCATTTTCAACTGGCAGATCACTTCTTCTGAAGGTTCTACACTTTTTTCTACAAGATTTTTTTGTTTGGACCAACGATCCTTACACGACTCAGTGATTTCCATAAGTTTGGCATCAAACTGTTTTTTCAAACGGTCTTTTTTACGAAAAAACATAGGTAGAGATAGCCCCTTTTATTAATTATAGTTGGTTAGATTTCTCTTCTTCCTTCAAGTGCTCTAGAAAGAGTTACTTCATCTGCATACTCTAAGTCGCCACCAACAGGAAGACCATGCGCGATACGCGTTATTTTTATTCCTGTTGGTTTCAGGAGTCTTGAGATATACATTGCTGTTGCTTCTCCCTCGATGTTAGGGTTAGTTGCCAGAATAATTTCTTGGACAACACCATCCTGTAATCGTTTAATTAATTCAGGGATTTTGATATCTTCAGGACCGATGCCATCCATTGGAGAGATTGCTCCATGTAAAACATGATAAAGTCCGTTATAATCTTTCATTTTCTCCATAGCAATAACATCTTTTGTTTCTTGAACTACACAAATAACAGTGCGGTCCCTTCGATCATCCTCGCAAACATAGCAAGGATCTTTATCTGTTATATGTCCGCAGACCGAACAGTAAGATAAATTTCTTTTCGCATTAACCAACGCTTTTGCGAAATCCAAAACCGTGTCTTCCTTCATATTTAATATGAAAAATGCCAGACGAGCGGCCGTTTTTGGGCCGATACCTGGCAATTTCATAAAGCTGTCGATCAGCTTTGATATAGGCTCAGGATAGTGCATAAAGGTCCTCCTAGAAAAGTCCTGGCATGTTTAACCCTTTAGTGAATTGACCCATTGTATCGTTCGTTAACTCTTCCATTTTCTTTAGTGCATCGTTAGTTGCAGCAAGTACTAGATCTTGTAACATTTCAATATCTTCTGGATCCACTACTTCTTCTTTAATTTTTACATCAATTATTTCTTTTTGTCCGTTTACGACAACAGTAACCATGCCACCGCCAGCTGAACCTTCAATTGTTTTTTCAGCTAACTCTTCTTGAGCCTTAGCCATATCCTTTTGCATTTTTTGCATTTGTTTCATCATTTTTTGCATGTTACCCATTCCGCCACCACGCATCATAACTCATTCCTCCTAAATTAGATATCCAATTTTTATTCTTTAATTTCTATTAATTCGGGGCCTACCAGTTTCTTCGCTTCTTCTATTAAAGGGTCTTCTTCTTTCTGTTCCCCTTCGTTTTCGTCTTTCTGTCCACGAATGAAATCTTCTCGGATTTGTTGCCATTCTTGATCTGGAACTGCCAGCATATCAAAGGATTTCCCGGTAAGCTCTAGCAAAATTTGCTCCAAATTCTGTTTTACTTGGTCATCTGAAGCCATTTTACAATGAATTTCATACTTAAACTTTAACACAAAAGCTTGATTAGAAGCAGCTACTGGTTCACTATCTGTTAATAACGCGGCATGAGATACTCTATTTTGCGTTCGTAACGTCTCTAATAATTGAGCCCAGCTGCTCTTTATGCTTTCTAAATCTCCTCTTGTCGCTTGCTTAAGTACTTCTTGGATTCGTCCAACAGCTGTTTTAAAACCGTTGCGAGACCCTCCAGTAGAACGAGCAGGGGCTTTAGTTGCAGAGGTTGCCCTACTTCCATCATTCATGTTCCCAGATGATAATTCTTTTACCTTGTTTTCAAGTAAAGTGATTTTTTTCATTAAGATATTTACTTGATCTTGATTAGCCGCTTCTTTAGAAGACCCCTCTAGTTGACAAAGCTTTACAATTGCTACTTCTAAATAGATTCGTGGATGGTTTGTCCACTTCATCTCTTGTTGGCTTTTATTAAGAATATCAATTGTTTCATAAATCGTCTCTGTTGGAATTTCTTCTGCGAACGTTTTAAAGTCTTTATCTACCTGCACTCGATCTAAAATTTTCTCAAGATTTGGTGCAGTTTTGAAAAGCAACATGTCGCGGTAATAGAAAATTAAGTCTTCTAAAAATCTTGCTGGATCTTTTCCGGACTGAAAGACATCATTCAAGGAGTCTAGTGCTTCAGAAACATTTTTGTGATGCAAAGCTTTTACTAAATCTGTCATAAACACTTGCGAGACAGAACCTGTAATAGATAGTGCGTCTTGAATAGTAAGTAGACCGTCACTAAAGGAAATGGCCTGATCCATTAAGCTTAACGCATCACGCATTCCACCCTCTGCCGCTCTTGCAATTACTGCTAATGCCTGTGATTCACTTTCAATACCTTGCGCATGAAGTACGGTCTCTAGTCTACCGACAATTGATTCTGCAGTAATTCTTCTAAAATCAAAACGCTGACAACGCGATATGATAGTAAGTGGAATCTTATGCGGCTCCGTTGTTGCTAAAATAAAGATTACATGTTTTGGAGGCTCTTCTAACGTCTTTAATAACGCATTAAAAGCTCCGATAGAAAGCATATGTACTTCATCTATGATATATACTTTATACTTTACTACGCTTGGTGCATATTTCACCTTGTCGCGAATATCACGAATTTCATCTACCCCATTGTTCGAGGCAGCGTCTATTTCGATTACATCGGAAATAGAACCATCCGTTATACCTTTACAAGATGGACACTCGTTACATGGCTCTGCAACAGGAGCATGTTCACAGTTCACTGTTTTGGCTAATATCTTTGCCGCACTTGTTTTTCCAGTTCCTCTAGGGCCCGAAAACAAATAGGCATGGGAAAACTTCTGTTGAAGTAGGGCGTTTTGTAAGGTTTTGGTTATATGCTCTTGTCCCACAACATCTGCAAATAGCTGCGGTCGAAAAACACGATATAAAGCTTGATATGCCACCAATATGCCCTCCTTCTATCTTATCCTTTCCATTATACCGTAAGAAAGGAGCTAATTTCAAAAGCAAACATAAAAAGCTTGTATTTTATTTTACATGGCTTTTCGTTACATTTTTCTACACAACAAAAAACTCACCCTATCAACTAGAGTGAGTTTGATTGACTATTTATAAACTGCCGTGCACCTTCTGTCGATTAGTAGCCATAAGCGTTACTTAAGCAGTTAGCTCGACCCAGGCAACCCTGCGGCACATGAGAGAGTCCGCTTAATGCTGCTTCCTTCCGGACCTGACATGGTTCACGGGTTCCCATTGCGCAGGACCCAGGTGTCAACACCACTTACTTAAGGCAGACCCTACAGCTTGCTAACCTCGAGAAGGGATTCAGTCTCGCTAGAGCGGATTGCGAGTTCAGGGCACCGCTACCTCCCCACCTAGCACGACAAAATTAAAACCAAATGTTAGGCGTCTTTCATCGACGCATAATTTAGTATACTGGGTAAATGGAAAAATTGCAACCGAAAAACACTGTAAAATTTTAGGGTTCTAACTTAAGTTGTTGTTTACGTTCTTTCTTTTTTTGACGAAGGTTTTTAAAAAAGTCTGTTAGCAAAGCCCCACATTCTTCTTCTAGTACTCCACTCTCAACTTCAGTCTGGTGATTAAAGCGGGAATCATCTAATAAATTCATGAGCGTACCCGCACAACCCGCTTTTGGATCCTTTGCCCCGTATACAACTCGCTGAACACGAGATAAAATAATTGCGCCAGCACACATCGGACAGGGCTCTAACGTGACATATAGAGTTGTATCCTCTAGCCGCCACGTACCTAATTTCTCACACGCCTCATCTATTACTAAAATTTCTGCGTGTGTGATTGATCTTTGTGTCGTCTCTCTCAAATTATGACCCCTTGCAATTACTGCACCATCTTTTACTAAGACTGCCCCAATAGGAACTTCTGCTAAAGCCTCGGCTTTTTTGGCTTCCTCTATTGCTTGTATCATAAACATTTCGTCAGTCGTCGTTTCCATAAAAAAATCCCTTTCCTCTGTATGCTATCTATATTCTAGTCGATAATTCCATACACTAATCTGCATGAGGTGAAAAACAATGGAGCATACTGCATTACTTATTATAGATATTATCAATGATTTTCAATTTAAGCACGGAGAAACATTAGCCCAAAAAACCGCTATTATTTCATCAAATATTTTAAAGTGGAAGAAATATATGCAGAGCAAGAACCTTCCAATCATTTATGTGAATGACCATTATAAACTATGGCAAGCAGATTATAATAAAATTATTGAGAAATGTAATAATCCTTTAAGTGAAAAGATTATTAGGGAGCTCCGCCCGGAAATGGATGATTATTTCCTAATCAAACCGAAACATTCCGCTTTCTTTGGAACAGCCCTTCATACATTACTATCTCAGCTTGAAGTAAAAAATCTAGTTCTCACGGGAATCGCAGGAAATATCTGTGTTCTTTTTACAGCGAATGATGCCTATATGCGAGAACTCCAACTAATTATTCCTAGAGATGCCATCGCTTCTACCGATGAAGAGGATAATGAGTATGCAATTACCATGATGCAGAATGTATTAAAGGCATCCATTGTAACTACAGATGAGTACCTGAACGAGCTATAAGATCCTTGCATGATTCTCCCTCCCTTCTCATACATTTATAAAGGAAATAAATTAGGAGGGACTTTCAATGCAAATTCATGTTGTACAAGAAGGACAAACTATTTATGGGATTGCACAAGCATATGCAACAACCC
Source organism: Sutcliffiella halmapala (assembly GCF_002019665.1). Classification (GTDB taxonomy): domain Bacteria; phylum Bacillota; class Bacilli; order Bacillales; family Bacillaceae_I; genus Sutcliffiella_A; species Sutcliffiella_A halmapala. Next base: position 73,114 of record NZ_KV917375.1, read on the forward strand.
CTGATGAAATTATAGAAGCAAATGCTTTACCTAATCCAGATGCATTAGTGGTTGGGCAAGCACTTGTTATACCGATAGTTGGCCGATTCTATTATGTCCAACAAGGTGACAGCCTTTGGTCTATAGCAAGAAGGTTTAACACGACCCCTCAAAGACTAGTAGAAATTAATCAACTTAATGTAAATCAACCTTTGCAAATAGGACTAAGACTATATATTCCTCCTCAGCCGAAATATGATGCAGAAATCAATGCTTATATCGAACCTAGAGGCAATGAGGTATCTCCGCAACTCGAACAAAGCGCAAGAAACACAGCACCTTATCTCACCTATTTAGCACCATTTAATTTTCAAATATTAAGGGATGGATCTCTAAAAGAGCCACCTTTAGATACGCTCCCTCAAATCGCCGAGCAGAATGAAGTAACATTAATGATGGTACTTACCAACTTAGAAGATGACGCATTTAGCGACGAGCTCGGCAGAATTATTTTAACGGACATGACGGTTCAAAATAAACTTCTCGATAATATTGTCGCCACAGCTAGAAAGTATAACTTTAAAGATATCCATTTTGACTTAGAGTATTTACGACCAGTGGATAAAGAAGCTTACAACACCTTCTTAAGAAAAGCTCGCGATCGCTTCAAACAAGAAGGTTGGCTTATATCTACAGCCCTCGCACCTAAAACATCCGCTGATCAAGAAGGCAAATGGTATGAAGCTCATGATTACCGAGCTCATGGTGAAATCGTCGACTTTGTCATTATAATGACCTATGAATGGGGATACAGTGGAGGTCCACCAATGGCCGTCTCCCCTATTGGACCTGTAAGAGAAGTGTTGGAATATGCATTAACAGAAATGCCTAGTAACAAAATAATGATGGGGCAAAATCTATATGGATATGACTGGACTCTCCCCTTCACTCCAGGTGGAGAATACGCAAAAGCTATCAGTCCTCAAGCTGCTATCACATTGGCAAGTGACAATAATGTTGCCATTCAATATGATACACAAGCACAAGCTCCTCACTTTGATTACGTCGATGATCAAGGGAAGAGCCATAAAGTTTGGTTTGAAGATGCAAGATCGATTCAAGCTAAATTCGATCTACTAAAAGAATTGAATTTAAGAGGTATTAGTTATTGGAAGCTAGGACTCCCCTTTCCGCAAAACTGGTTACTAATTTATGACAATTTCAACGTAGTCAAAAACCCTACACAACGCATACTAAGAAGGTATTTTTAATTCTTCATGGGGACTGAATTGAATCAGTCTCTTTTTGCTTTAGTAGGATGGAATATACTTTCAAAATTTCTTAAGACACACTTACTTTATCTATGATAAAATGGATATTGTCTGTCAAAAATTAATGATTGCTTCGGTTTAGTAAAGGGGGGCATTTAGATGCAAGCAACGCCATTTATTACAGTGGAAGGTCCAATTGGTGTTGGGAAAACCTCACTTGCAAAGAAAATTGCAGAGGAATTTCACTATCAATTACTGAAAGAAATAGTAGACGAAAATCCTTTCCTCGGAAAATTCTATGAAGATATTGATGAATGGAGTTTTCAAACGGAAATGTTTTTCCTATGTAATAGATACAAACAGCTAGAAGATATAGATCGTCATCACTTACAACACACCACTCCTGTTGTAGCGGATTATCATATTATGAAGAATCTTATCTTCGCTAAGCGTACCTTAAGGGATAAGCAATATGATAAATATTTACAAATATACAACATTCTAACGGCTGATATGCCAAAACCAAATGTCATTATCTATTTACATGCTAGTCTCGATACGTTGTTAAGTAGAATTGAAATGCGTGGAAGAGACATCGAAAAGAAAATCGATCCGCTTTATTTACAGCAGCTCTGTCTCGATTATGAAACAGAAATGGATCGCTTAGAAGCTCAATATCCCGCTTTACCTATATTACGTTTCAATGGAGACGAATTTGATTTTATTCAACGAGAAGATGATCTACAACATATCTTTCAACAATTAAAAGATACATTAAAAAAAGGAGTAATCATTTAATGAATTTACGTGAAAAATACGGCATCCCATCCAATGCAGTCATTACGATTGCAGGAACAGTTGGTGTCGGAAAATCAACTATGACCAACGCATTAGCAACTGCATTAGGTTTTCGTACTTCTTTTGAAAAAGTAGATACAAACCCTTATTTAGATAAATTCTATGCTGATTTTGAAAGATGGAGTTTTCATTTACAAATTTATTTTTTAGCGGAACGCTTTAAAGATCAAAAGAAAATTTTTGAATATGGCGGAGGATTTATTCAAGATCGTTCGATTTACGAGGATACTGGAATCTTTGCCAACATGCACTATGAAAAAGGTACAATGACAAAGGTAGATTATGAAACATATACGAGTTTATTTGAAGCAATGGTAATGACTCCATACTTCCCTCACCCTGACTTGCTCATTTATTTAGAGGGTAGCTTGGATGATATTCTTGGCAGAATTCAAGAACGAGGACGTCCGATGGAGCAGCAAACCCCTATCACCTACTGGGAAGAGATGCACGAGCGTTATGAAAAGTGGATTAATAACTTCCACGCTTGTCCGGTTTTACGTTTAAACATTAATGAATACGATGTTTTGAAGAACTCTGATTCCGTAGAACCTATTATTGAAAAAATATCTCATCATATGAAACAGTCATTATTGCTAAAAAAATAAGCCGCCTATGATAGGCGGCTTATTTATTGTACAGATGACGTCGCTTCATCTATGACAATAAAAAATTCGTTACCTTCTCCAATGTAACGAACAAACTCCAATTTATGCGCTAAAGGTACAATACCTTTTCAGTAATCAATGGAGGAGGAAGAGGGATTCGAACCCCCGCGGGCTTTGACACCCCTGTCGGTTTTCAAGACCGATCCCTTCAGCCAGACTTGGGTATTCCTCCGTATCGACAAAAAATAATATATCATATATCCAAAGAACCTGTCAACGAAATATAAGATAAGGATGGAGGTTTTTTTCTCCACCCTTCTTTTGTTCACTATTTTGTCATACTTTCTTTATTCCCCATATAAGGACGTAACACTTCAGGGATTATAACAGAGCCATCGGCTTGCTGATAGTTTTCAATAATAGCAGCAACTGTTCGACCAATTGCAAGGCCAGATCCATTTAATGTATGCACATGTTCCGGTTTTCCTTTTGGTTCACGACGGAAGCGAATATTGGCACGACGCGCTTGAAAACTCTCAAAATTACTACAAGAAGAAATTTCACGATACGTTTCCGCACTAGGAATCCACACTTCGATATCGAATTTCTTAGCAGCTGTAAAGCCAAGATCTGCAGTACACATGCTAAGAACTCGATAAGGTAAACCAAGCAGTTGAAGAACCTTTTCCGCATTCGCTGTCAGCTTTTCTAGCTCTTCATAAGAATCTTCTGGTTTCACAAATTTCACTAGTTCTACTTTGTTAAACTGATGCTGACGAATTAATCCGCGTGTATCACGTCCAGCAGATCCTGCCTCAGAGCGGAAACATGCGCTAAACGCTGCATAATTAATTGGCAATTGATCTAGACTCAAAATCTCATCTCGGTGCATATTTGTAATCGGAACCTCGGCTGTCGGCACTAAGAAATAATCCTCTTTTTCAATAAGGAACGCATCCTCTTCAAACTTAGGTAACTGTCCAGTTCCAATCATGCTTGCACGATTTACTAAATAAGGTGGTAATACTTCTGTATACCCATGCTCATCTACATGCAAATCTAACATGAAGTTAAATAACGCTCTTTCTAATCGAGCACCTAAACCACGATAGAATACAAAACGGCTTCCTGTTACCTTTCCTGCACGTTCAAAATCTAATATCCCTAACTCATCTGCTAAATCCCAATGAGGTTTTGCCTCAAATTCAAACGTTGGTACTTCTCCCCATTTGCGGATTTCCACGTTATCGTCTTCCGTTTCACCAACAGGAACACTTTCATGAGGAATGTTTGGAATGGATAACAGTAAAAGCTCCAGCTTTTCCTCTACTTCTCTTAATTCATCATCTAACGTCTTTACTTCATCCCCAACTTCTCGCATTTCTTTAATTAACTGATCTGCGTCTTGCTTTTCACGCTTTAATATAGCAATCTGTTGTGATACTTCATTCCGCTTGCTCTTTAATTGCTCTGTTTGTACTAAAAGTTCTCTTCTTCTTGTATCTAGTTCCTCAAAAAGATTAAGATCGGTTAAGTCTTCGCCTCTATGCTGCAGCTTTCCTTTTATTTCTTCAAAATTAGCACGTAATAGTTTTAAATCTAACATCCTGTATTACCTCCTTTTTTTTGAAAACACAAAAAACCCCCGTCCCCTAATAGGGACGAGAGTTAGTATCCCGTGTTGCCACCCTTGTTGAAAAAGACATAGATTGCCTCTTCCCACTTCATTCGATAACGGTAATAATTTTACCGATTTTGACTTACTATACCCATAAAGGTAATTAGGTCAATTGCTCAAGGATGGATTCGCAAGTGCCATACATCGGTTTGCACCAACCACCGATTCTCTGTTAGTATATGCTACCTGTTACTATTTCCCGTCAACGCTTTAGCTATATTTTCTTATTATGCAATAATTTACTACAAGTTTCTCTCACTTGCAATAGTTTTATACACAATTTTATTTAGATTCTTTCACCATATTCACAAAATACTGCGTAATACGATGATCTTCTGTTAATTCTGGATGGAAAGAGCAACCAAGGAATTGGCCTTGTCTTGCCGCTACAATTCGACCGTTGTGCTTGCAAAGTACTTCCACGTCTTCTCCAACTTCCACAATATGTGGAGCACGAATAAAGACACCTACAAAATCATTTGCAATTCCGGCAATCGTTAGCTCAGCTTCAAAGCTATCTACTTGTCTACCGAATGAGTTACGCTCTACCGTTGCATCCATTAATCCTAAATGTGGTTCATCATAGCCTACAATTTGCTTAGCGATTAAAATAAGTCCTGCACAAGTCCCGAAAACAGGTTTGCCACTTGCTCCAAACTCACGTAATGGCTCCATAAAGGAATACTTATCAATCAAACGGCGCATTGTGGTGCTTTCCCCACCAGGAATAATTAATCCATCAATCTCAGCAAGCTGTTCTGCTTTTTTCACTACTATTGCCTCTGCTCCAGATGCTTCAATGGATTTCACATGCTCCCGAACTGCACCTTGAAGTCCCAAGACTCCAACCTTCACCATGATTCAAAACTCCTTTACTTACCAACCACGATCTTGCATGCGATTTTCAGGTAATAATGTAGAAATTTCAATACCTTTCATAGCAGAACCTAATCCTTTAGAAAGGCTAGCAATTAACTCATAATCTTGATAGTGAGTTGTTGCTTCTACAATTGCACGAGCGAATTTAGCAGGGTTATCGGATTTGAAAATACCAGATCCTACGAATACCCCATCAGAACCTAATTGCATCATTAACGCTGCATCTGCAGGAGTTGCTACTCCACCAGCGGCGAAGTTAACTACTGGAAGACGACCAAGACGCTTGATTTCAAGAAGTAATTCGAAAGGAGCTCCGAGTAACTTCGCTTCTGTCATTAATTCATCTTCGTTCATACCTACTACTTTACGAACTTGAGCATTTACTTTACGAATGTGACGAACTGCTTCTACGATATTCCCTGTACCTGGCTCACCTTTTGTACGAAGCATAGAAGCACCTTCACCGATACGACGAGCCGCTTCACCAAGGTCACGACACCCACAAACGAATGGTACTTTATATTGACGTTTGTCTAAATGATATTCTTCATCAGCTGGTGTTAATACTTCACTCTCATCAATATAATCAACACCCATAGCTTCTAGAATACGAGCTTCTACAATATGTCCAATACGAGCTTTTGCCATGACTGGAATAGTAACAGCCTTCATTACTTCTTCCGTGATAGTAGGATCAGCCATACGAGCAACTCCACCCGCTGCACGAATATCAGCAGGAACACGCTCTAAAGCCATTACTGCAACCGCACCAGCTTCCTCTGCGATCTTTGCTTGCTCTGCATTTACAACGTCCATAATGACGCCGCCTTTTTGCATTTCTGCCATTCCGCGTTTTACACGATCAGTACCTGTTAGTGTCATCGAGAATTCCCCCTGTATGTAGACTATTAGAAACACTTAAATAAATGGACCTTAGTCCTTTATGATTTACTTACACGTTCTTTATTTTACATCAATTCCAAAAAAAATCCTAATAAATTTCATTAGATATTATAAAAGTAAAATCATTATACTCCATTACATGCCTACCTTATAATTTTCCGCCAACAAAAGCGCTAGCGCCTCGTTCAGCCCCGACCAGCACAAGGCAAGCACGGCTAGAGGTTGCTTGTTAACCTCTAGATGGGCATGACTTGTGACCTCGAGGGGCAAGGCGCTAGAGCTGGGCGTCACTCCCCTTACTAAAAACACATTCACCGCACGTTTTTATACTTCTTATTCTAAAAAAAGTGCCGAAAGACCCCATATAAAGTTGTCTTTCAAGCACTTATTGTTTACTTCTATGAAAATAATCCTTTTACTGCACTAGATACAGTTGACCATAAATCTGCAAAAAAGCCGCCGATACCACGCATGGTTAAGATAAACCAGTTCGCTTTTTCTACACCCTCTTTTGTAACAAGGTCAGCCTGAGCACCATCTACTTCTTGATCAAACAAGTAGCCAAAATCTTCATTATCTCCAGTGTAATTCACTGTCATATATCCTACTTTTATTCCTTCTTCAAAAGGAGCCGTGATTTCTTTGTCTTCACTTACAATTTTTTCATCAAACACATATAATGGCTCGAAATTCTCTTCCTCACCACGTTTTACTAATACCTTTAATGCTTCATCTGTTTCGACATCTACACTTTTGTCTTTCCCTTTTAATACCTTCAAATTAGAGTTTTCATCAATCTGGTATTTAGCAGGGAAGATTTCTTTCACGGCGTAGTTAGCATAACCATAATCGAATAACTTCCTGGTTTCGTCAAAACGGGCCTCAACATCTGGGTTGCCATTTTCATTTTTCGCATTCATTACCACGGAAATAAAACGCATTCCTTCTCTTTCCACTGTTCCAGTAAAAGAATATCCGGCAAAATCAGTAAAACCTGTTTTGATTCCGTCTACCCCTTCATAGCCTTTAATAAGTGAAGGGACCATCCAGTTCCAGTTAGACATGTCAATTTGATCTTCTGTGCCTTCTCTAAAGGACTTCTTAGGGATACTGGATGTCTCAAGTAGCTCTGGGAAGTCTTTTAATAAGTGATACGCTAATTGTGCTGTCGCACGAGCTGACATCACATTTTCTTCATCCTTTGCCGTACCATCTGGATGCATACCATATAAATCACTGTTATTTAAACCTGTCGAATTTACAAATTTATAATCTTTTAGTCCTAACTCTTCTGCCTTTGCATTCATCATGGAAACGAAGCTTGATTCTGAACCTGCTACCATCTCAGCTAATGCAATCGTCGCTCCATTTGCTGAATAAATTGCCATTGCTTCATAAAGCTCTTTTGCATTATACGTACCATCTCTTCGTAGATGAACATTAGATAAGCTTGTATCCTGAGAAACAGTATGCACATATTCAGTCACATTGTACTGATCATCCCACTCTAATTTACCTTCACTTACAGCTTCAAGGATTAAGTATTCTGACATCATTTTAGTCATACTAGCGATTCCTAATACTGTATCAATATTTTTCTGATAGATGATTTTCCCTGTACTTTGTTCAAGTAATAAGGCTGCTTCCGCATTTATATTTAAATGATCCTTTTCCTCTGCTTGTACATCTTGTATGGAAAAAATCGTAGTTACTAATGTAATGGCTAATAAACTAGCAATAAAACGTTGAATATTTTTTTTGGTCACGATAAATTACCCTCCAGAAACTTTTTCACATAGTCGTTATTTTAACACACTATATACAAAAAAAATAGACAGAGAAAGACTTGTTCTTTCTCTGTCACATCTATGACTAAGCAACTAGAAGATTGTTATGAAATGGAATAGTTGGGAGATTCTTTTGTGATTTGAACATCATGTGGATGACTCTCACGTAGACCCGCACCAGTCATTTTAATAAACTGAGCATTTTCTCTTAAGCTTAATAAATCTTTTGTCCCACAATACCCCATACCAGAACGAAGTCCACCTACAAGTTGATAAATCGTATCCGATACCGGTCCTTTATAAGGAATACGTCCCTCAATACCTTCGGGAACAAATTTCTTATTATCCTCTTGGAAATAACGATCCTTACTTCCTTTTTCCATTGCTCCAACAGAACCCATACCACGATATACTTTAAATCTTCTACCTTGGAATATTTCTGTTTCCCCAGGACTCTCTGTCACACCGCCTAACATGCTTCCAAGCATTACTGCATGTCCACCTGCTGCAATTGCTTTTACGATATCTCCTGAATATTTAATTCCGCCATCTGCAATAATAGAAACACCATGCTTGCGAGCTTCTGTTGCACAATCGTATACCGCTGTTATTTGAGGTACTCCAACCCCTGCTACAACTCGAGTCGTACAAATTGAACCAGGCCCGATTCCCACCTTTACTACATTCGCTCCTGCTTCGATAAGATCTCTTGTCGCTTCAGCAGTAGCAACATTTCCAGCAATAATATTTAACTTAGGGTATAAGCTTCTTAGTTTCTTTACTGTATCCAATACTCCTTGTGAATGGCCATGTGCTGTATCTACGACAATCGCATCCACGCTAGCTCCTACCAACTTCTCTACACGAAGCATGGTATCTCCAGTTACGCCAACAGCCGCTCCTACTAACAATCGGCCTTGTTCATCTTTAGAGGAATTTGGAAACTCAATAACTTTTTCAATATCTTTTATCGTAATTAGACCTTTTAATATGCCTTCATCATCAACTAGAGGGAGTTTTTCAATTTTGTATTTTTGTAATATGCTTTCTGCATCAGCTAAAGTTGTACCAACAGCTGCAGTTACTAAATTGTCTTTTGTCATGACATCGGAAATAGGGATAGAGAAATCCTGAATAAAACGTAAATCGCGGTTAGTAAGAATTCCGACAAGCTTTTGTTCTTCTTTGCTGTTCACAATTGGCACACCTGAAATTCTATACTTGCCCATTAAATGTTCCGCATCAAATACTTGATGCTCTGGTGTTAGGAAAAATGGGTCTGTAATTACGCCTCTCTCAGAACGCTTTACTTTATCCACCTGCTCAGCTTGCTGCTCAATAGACATATTTTTATGGATAATACCTAATCCACCTTGTCTCGCCATTGCAATTGCCATTTCCGCTTCTGTTACAGTATCCATCCCCGCACTGATAATCGGAATGTTTAATTGCAACGTCTCCGTAAGCTTAACCTTTAAATCCACATCTCTCGGTAACACTTCAGATTTAGCTGGTACCAATAATACATCATCAAATGTTAATCCTTCTTTTGCAAATTTACTTTCCCACATGACAAAAATTTCCCCCTTAGATTTCTCGAATATATTTATAGTAGATTATCAACTGGACAAAATACTGTCAAGGATACTTATATAAGTTGGACTTTTCTAAAAATTTAGTTATTAACTAATTCACACAAGGAAGTGGAAGAATACATGACACACTCCAACCTAGAACGATTCCATCCTTTTCAATCTGTAGAAACAGCCCAAAAATTACTAAAAAGCAGTTACCAAAAATTAAATATCAATAATTCCGAACAAAAAAGCTACAATAACGCCTATAGCTTCATTTATTTTATCGAACATGGCCTAACCTACTTACAACAAGCTAAAAAATCACCTCTCTCTATTAAACCTGTCCTTTTATTTTATGGAATGGTTCAATTACTTAAAGCTTGTTTACTCACCGTAGATCCTTTGTATCCTGAATCAACAGCAGTACTTGCACACGGAGTATCAACAAGAAAAAGAAAAAAACAAAGCTATGAATTCATCCAAGACGAAGTGAAAATCCAGAAAAATGGACTATTTTCGCATGTTAGCGACAAAATGTTTCATGTGAAACAAATAGAAGGCACTAAGTATTCCATGCAAGATCTTCTCTTTTCCATCCCAGAGCTTGAACAAAGTATTAAAATAACCAAAAATAAAGTACCTTTTTTTCAAGTTGGACTGACAACTGATTTAATTATTGATATCCCTTATTCTATTTTAGATGACTATAAAATGACAAAGGATAGATTTATCCAATATTTCCAATCTCATACTTCTTACACATATGTAGCAACAAATGACAAACCCCAACACATAACGTTTAGTGGTACAAAGAACAATCATTCCTTAAGTTACTCGCCACTTCTCTATAACCATCAAAATTCTTCACTATCTTTACCAAGAAAAAAGGAATACCTAACTTTCTTACCTGAAATACTAGTGCATTACTTACTGCTTTACAACTTAAGTATGATCTGTCGCTATGAAACTGAATGGTGGGGAGAGCTCCTACATACATTCAATAGCAGCGACCTATCGCTCATAACCGAATTTTTAAATATATCCTCTGAAAAGATTGCTTATTATTTAAATACATTTTTATTGTCGGCTTTTGATTTGGATTAAAGTAAGGAAGAAAATAATTCAAATTCTTATTTAAGAGGGCTGGGTATTGATCATGCCGCTTGTAGTCCTCTTAACCTCCTTATGCCCCGTGTTCCCGGTATCCCCCCCCTTAACCTATGATAGCGTGAAATTCTCTAAAGAAAATCGCCTAATTTCATAGATAGGTTAGACTTAGGCTTTTCTAAAAATGTACTTCTATAATCTACTCCTTAAGTCTTTACTGTCTCTGCAAATCCATGTTTACCTTTCGACTTTGCCCTCACGCCAACACAAAAAAAGACTAGCAGCTTATCAGCACTAATCTTTTCCCTACTCGCCTGGCAACGTCCTACTCTCACACAAGGGGGTAACGCTCAACTATCATCAACTTGTGGAACCCCTGATAAGCCCTCTTCGTCAGCCCGGCCTTGTCCGTTCCTCGTGTACTAGAAGGACGTTTCCGATGGCATGTTCAGTCTGCTATTCATTATTAGAGTCTATTTTTTACTAAAAGCTCTTTTAACAAATTCTCTATCATCTCCTCCTAGCTTCACCTCAATCTTTTTTATTCATCGTTTCCTCATTCCGAACTTCTAATCACCACTGCAACATCCAGACAACACAAAAAAAGACTAGCGCCTCATCAGCACTAATCTTTTCTCTATTTGCCTGGCAACGTCCTACTCTCACAGGGGGACAGCCCCCAACTACCATCGGCGCTGAAGAGCTTAACTTCCGTGTTCGGTATGGGAACGGGTGTGGCCTCTTCGCCATCATTACCAGACATATTAAGTTGAAGGATGTTCCTTCAAAACTAGATAACGTATTTTCATATCAAGATTCACTAGTATCGTTCATTGTTTTTGGGTTAAGTCCTCGATCGATTAGTATTCGTCAGCTGCACATGTCGCCACGCTTCCACCTCGAACCTATCTACCTGATCATCTTTCAGGGATCTTACTAGCCGAAGCTAAAGGAAATCTCATCTTGAGGGGGGCTTCATGCTTAGATGCTTTCAGCACTTATCCCGTCCGCACGTAGCTACCCAGCTATGCCTTTGGCAAGACAACTGGTACACCAGAGGTGCGTCCATCCCGGTCCTCTCGTACTAAGGACAGCTCCTCTCAAATTTCCTGCGCCCACGACGGATAGGGACCGAACTGTCTCACGACGTTCTGAACCCAGCTCGCGTACCGCTTTAATGGGCGAACAGCCCAACCCTTGGGACCGACTACAGCCCCAGGATGCGATGAGCCGACATCGAGGTGCCAAACCTCCCCGTCGATGTGGACTCTTGGGGGAGATAAGCCTGTTATCCCCGGGGTAGCTTTTATCCGTTGAGCGATGGCCCTTCCATGCGGAACCACCGGATCACTAAGCCCGACTTTCGTCCCTGCTCGACTTGTAGGTCTCGCAGTCAAGCTCCCTTGTGCCTTTACACTCTACGAATGATTTCCAACCATTCTGAGGGAACCTTTGGGCGCCTCCGTTACTCTTTAGGAGGCGACCGCCCCAGTCAAACTGCCCACCTGACACTGTCTCCCAGCCCGATAAGGGCTGCGGGTTAGAATTTCAATACAGCCAGGGTAGTATCCCACCGACGCCTCCACCGAAGCTAGCGCTCCGGCTTCTCAGGCTCCTACCTATCCTGTACAAGCTGTACCAAAATTCAATATCAGGCTACAGTAAAGCTCCACGGGGTCTTTCCGTCCTGTCGCGGGTAACCTGCATCTTCACAGGTACTATAATTTCACCGAGTCTCTGGTTGAGACAGTGCCCAGATCGTTACGCCTTTCGTGCGGGTCGGAACTTACCCGACAAGGAATTTCGCTACCTTAGGACCGTTATAGTTACGGCCGCCGTTTACTGGGGCTTCGGTTCAAAGCTTCGCTTGCGCTAACCTCTCCCCTTAACCTTCCAGCACCGGGCAGGCGTCAGCCCCTATACTTCGCCTTACGGCTTCGCAGAGACCTGTGTTTTTGCTAAACAGTCGCCTGGGCCTATTCACTGCGGCTCTCTCGGGCTTTAACACCCTAACAGAGCACCCCTTCTCCCGAAGTTACGGGGTCATTTTGCCGAGTTCCTTAACCAGAGTTCTCTCGCTCACCTTAGGATTCTCTCCTCGCCTACCTGTGTCGGTTTGCGGTACGGGCACCATACTCCTCGCTAGAGGCTTTTCTTGGCAGTGTGAAATCAGGAACTTCGGTACTATATTTCCCTCGCCATCACAGCTCAGCCTTATATGAGAAGCGGATTTGCCTACTTCTCAGCCTTGCTGCTTGGACGCGCATATCCAACAGCGCGCTTACCCTATCCTTCTGCGTCCCCCCATTGCTCAAACGGAGTGGAGGTGGTACAGGAATATCAACCTGTTATCCATCGCCTACGCCTTTCGGCCTCGGCTTAGGTCCCGACTAACCCTGAGCGGACGAGCCTTCCTCAGGAAACCTTAGGCATTCGGTGGAAGGGATTCTCACCCTTCTTTCGCTACTCATACCGGCATTCTCACTTCTAAGCGCTCCACCAGTCCTTCCGGTCTAGCTTCAACGCCCTTAGAACGCTCTCCTACCACTGTTCAAAGAACAGTCCGCAGCTTCGGTGATACGTTTAGCCCCGGTACATTTTCGGCGCAGAGTCACTCGACCAGTGAGCTATTACGCACTCTTTAAATGGTGGCTGCTTCTAAGCCAACATCCTGGTTGTCTAAGCAACTCCACATCCTTTTCCACTTAACGTATACTTTGGGACCTTAGCTGGCGGTCTGGGCTGTTTCCCTCTTGACTACGGATCTTATCACTCGCAGTCTGACTCCCATAGATAAGTCTTTGGCATTCGGAGTTTGACTGAATTCGGTAATCCGATGAGGACCCCTAGTCCAATCAGTGCTCTACCTCCAAGACTCTAACATATGAGGCTAGCCCTAAAGCTATTTCGGAGAGAACCAGCTATCTCCAGGTTCGATTGGCATTTCACCCCTACCCACACCTCATCCGCTCACTTTTCAACGTGAGTCGGTTCGGGCCTCCATTCAGTGTTACCTGAACTTCACCCTGGACATGGGTAGATCACCTGGTTTCGGGTCTACGACCACGTACTCATTCGCCCTATTCAGACTCGCTTTCGCTACGGCTCCGTCTCATCGACTTAACCTTGCACGGGATCGTAACTCGCCGGTTCATTCTACAAAAGGCACGCTATCACCCATTAACGGGCTCTAACTACTTGTAGGCACACGGTTTCAGGATCTATTTCACTCCCCTTCCGGGGTGCTTTTCACCTTTCCCTCACGGTACTGGTTCACTATCGGTCACTAGGGAGTATTTAGCCTTGGGAGATGGTCCTCCCTGCTTCCGACGGGATTTCTCGTGTCCCGCCGTACTCAGGATCCACTCAGGAGGGAACGAAGTTTCAACTACAGGGTTTTTACCTTCTACGACGGACCTTTCCAGGTCGCTTCATTTACCCCGTTCCTTTGTAACTCCATGTTGAGTGTCCTACAACCCCAAGAGGCAAGCCTCTTGGTTTGGGCTAATTCCGTTTCGCTCGCCGCTACTCAGGAAATCGCATTTGCTTTCTCTTCCTCCGGGTACTAAGATGTTTCAGTTCCCCGGGTCTGCCTTCAGTACCCTATGTATTCAGGTAAAGATACTACTCCATTACGAGTAGTGGGTTTCCCCATTCGGAAATCTCCGGATCAAAGCTTACTTACAGCTCCCCGAAGCATATCGGTGTTAGTCCCGTCCTTCATCGGCTCCTAGTGCCAAGGCATCCACCGTGCGCCCTTAATAACTTAACCGTTGACAAACTTAATTGTCGTGTTTTTCGATAACAGCGATGTTATCTAAAAGAAAATTACTAAGATGAACGATACTTGTGAATGTATCTTGATATTACTTACGTTATCTAGTTTTCAAAGAACATACATAGCGACTGATTTCCATCATATTAAGGAGGAATTTCAGTGCGTATATAATCATTTGAGAGAATGCTCTCTCAAAACTAAACAAAACAAACAGCGTCTTTTTCCTTAGAAAGGAGGTGATCCAGCCGCACCTTCCGATACGGCTACCTTGTTACGACTTCACCCCAATCATCTGTCCCACCTTAGGCGGCTGGCTCCAAAAGGTTACCCCACCGACTTCGGGTGTTACAAACTCTCGTGGTGTGACGGGCGGTGTGTACAAGGCCCGGGAACGTATTCACCGCGGCATGCTGATCCGCGATTACTAGCGATTCCGGCTTCATGCAGGCGAGTTGCAGCCTGCAATCCGAACTGAGAACGGTTTTCTGGGATTGGCTCGACCTCGCGGTTTTGCTGCCCTTTGTACCGTCCATTGTAGCACGTGTGTAGCCCAGGTCATAAGGGGCATGATGATTTGACGTCATCCCCACCTTCCTCCGGTTTGTCACCGGCAGTCACCTTAGAGTGCCCAACTGAATGCTGGCAACTAAGATCAAGGGTTGCGCTCGTTGCGGGACTTAACCCAACATCTCACGACACGAGCTGACGACAACCATGCACCACCTGTCACTCTGTCCCCCGAAGGGGAACGCCCTATCTCTAGGGTTGGCAGAGGATGTCAAGACCTGGTAAGGTTCTTCGCGTTGCTTCGAATTAAACCACATGCTCCACCGCTTGTGCGGGCCCCCGTCAATTCCTTTGAGTTTCAGTCTTGCGACCGTACTCCCCAGGCGGAGTGCTTAATGCGTTAGCTGCAGCACTAAAGGGCGGAAACCCTCTAACACTTAGCACTCATCGTTTACGGCGTGGACTACCAGGGTATCTAATCCTGTTTGCTCCCCACGCTTTCGCGCCTCAGTGTCAGTTACAGACCAGAAAGTCGCCTTCGCCACTGGTGTTCCTCCAAATCTCTACGCATTTCACCGCTACACTTGGAATTCCACTTTCCTCTTCTGCACTCAAGTTCCCCAGTTTCCAATGACCCTCCACGGTTGAGCCGTGGGCTTTCACATCAGACTTAAGAAACCACCTGCGCGCGCTTTACGCCCAATAATTCCGGACAACGCTTGCCACCTACGTATTACCGCGGCTGCTGGCACGTAGTTAGCCGTGGCTTTCTGGTTAGGTACCGTCAAGGTGCGAGCAGTTACTCTCGCACTTGTTCTTCCCTAACAACAGAGCTTTACGACCCGAAGGCCTTCATCACTCACGCGGCGTTGCTCCATCAGACTTTCGTCCATTGTGGAAGATTCCCTACTGCTGCCTCCCGTAGGAGTCTGGGCCGTGTCTCAGTCCCAGTGTGGCCGATCACCCTCTCAGGTCGGCTACGCATCGTTGCCTTGGTGAGCCGTTACCTCACCAACTAGCTAATGCGCCGCGGGCCCATCCATAAGCGATAGCCGAAACCATCTTTCAATAAAGAACCAGGAGGTTCTTTATATTATCCGGTATTAGCTCCGGTTTCCCGAAGTTATCCCAGTCTTAAGGGCAGGTTGCCCACGTGTTACTCACCCGTCCGCCGCTAACTTACAAAAGCAAGCTTTTGTAAGTCCGCTCGACTTGCATGTATTAGGCACGCCGCCAGCGTTCGTCCTGAGCCAGGATCAAACTCTCCAATAAAGAGTTTGAGCATTTGCTCAAAATTTAACTAGCTTGTGTTACTTTTTCGTTCTTTGTTAATCATTATAGATTAACGTGGACGCTGTTGTTTTGTTTAGTTTTCAAAGAACTTTTTATTTGAGTTTCGCTAAAAGCGACCTCTTCAATATACCATTATTCATCATTCCGTGTCAACATCTTTTTTAAATTCTTTTTTCGAAGAATGTTAATGTTTTGTTGCTCTTGCTGCTGACTTGATTGATTATAGCACG
Organism: Sutcliffiella halmapala; assembly: GCF_002019665.1. GTDB lineage: Bacteria > Bacillota > Bacilli > Bacillales > Bacillaceae_I > Sutcliffiella_A > Sutcliffiella_A halmapala. The sequence goes on from NZ_KV917375.1 coordinate 89,569, forward strand.
GGGTTTGTCCCGATGCAATTACTTTTTTAATATATTTTAAAGTTTCTTTTATGTAGGTTTTTTTGGAGGAAACAAAAGGGATTAGAGGACGTATTACGGATGGTGGATCAAGGTCAAGCTACTAAAGTGTTATCTCTTATAAAAACGCCCCCAAGATTAACAGTACCAATCCTAATAGCGACTCCCTCCATTTTAACCCGTCTTCCGAGCAAATTGTGGTGCAAGGTGTGAGACTCCTGCTAAAAGAAGCGTGGTTAGGGATACTCATATAAGCTCCTTGACTACCTTCTTTCTTTTTCCTTTGCTGAGGTCATGCTTTTCCTTTCTTTTAAAATCTATGGCCTCAGACACTCACTCTGAGGTCTTACTTTTCCTTCCTGTCATAGTCATAATCCATGCCCTCAGTCAGACACTCACAAACACCTACACCAGATCTACTAGGAGTAGAAATAGGTAACCTACTCTATTTTCAGGATTCCCTTCAAAATAAAAAAGGTCAGTTACACAAGCTGGTAACATGACCTTTTTTAAATCATATTTAGAAATGCACTTGGTGGAAGAGACTATTTTATAATCTCTTCCACATATAAATCTACTTCTTGGTTTAGCGTAATAAATTGCTCAGTATCCACTATTCTCACCATTGGTCTAGTTGGAGTTCTGGAATCTATGAAGACTACCTCTGCGATTTTTCTATTAGATAATCTCAATTTAGCTCCTACGCTAAATTTACAAACACTATTTGTTAGAGCTTGCACAACCGCTAAGTCATATTTACCGAAAGTTTCATGCTTTAATTGTTCTATTACTTTGAAAGGAGATTGTTTACTACGATATTTTCTTGGAGAAGTCATCGCATGAAAAACATCTGCAACTGCAAGGATCTTTGTATAGTGGTGTATTTTATCTTCAGACAATCCAAAAGGATAGCCACTTTTATCGTATCGTTCGTGATGCTGTAGCACTGCAAGTTTTATTTCATCCTGTATAACTGGCTGTTTACTGACCATCTGGTAACTATAGATAGGATGTTCTTTTATTTGATCGAACTCTTCCTTTTTTAGTACCGCAACATTCTTTATGATTTTCTGATCAATTCGAGACATTCCACAATCCATTAGAAAGCCAGCTATTCCTACTTGAATAATGTCTTTCTTTTTATATCCCAATGACTTAGCGATAGATGCTGCGATGATGGATACGGCTACAGAATGATGGAAGATATACTCTTCTTCATTTGTATAATGATAAACAGTAAATACTTCTTCGGGATAGAGCAGCGATTTTTCAATCATTGGTATGATAGAGTTACGAACTTCTGCATAATCAATTGGTGCTCCAGATAGCCAAGTACGATAGAGCTTTTTATAACTTTGAGTTGCTTTAAAGTACATTTGCAAAAAGGAGTCCTCTCTTCGATTCTCCTCCTTAATAGGTAGAAGTTGCGGATTGAATGGCTGACCATTTGAAAGGAAAGCTTCTATTTCGACTTCATCTATTAAAAAAAGCTCTAAAATTTCTATATGTTGACTAGTAAGGACTGTTCGTTTTGTCATGATTGGTTTAGTAGTAATAGATTTAACTTCCTTCGCTAAAATACACCCTTCCACCAGCTGCTCAGTTTTCACTAACATAAACGCTTTCCTCTCCTTAGTTCTTAATACACAAAGAGGAACACATAGAGTGTTCCTCTTTGAACGTAGACTATTTGTACTTCTTATTCTTCGACCTCATCATTCGAAATTCCTTCTTCTAAATTAGGATCTTCTAATTCTAAGTCGTCTGTTCCTTCTTCTTCTTTATCAACTCTTGCCACTGTAGTTACAAATTCAGTGTCTGCTAAACGAATTAATTTAACACCTTGCGTGTTACGTCCCATTTGCGAAATTCCATCTACAGACATACGAATTAATACACCACTAGCTGTGATAAGCATTAAATCTTCATCTGTTGTGACAGTTTTCACCGCTACAAGTTCTCCGTTTCGCTCGGTGATATTACATGTTTTTATTCCTTTACCACCACGACTTTGAATGCGATATTCCTCAGCAGGAGTTCGTTTGCCATAACCGTTTTTCGTAACAACTAATACATCCAAATCTTCTTCGAGTAATTCCATTCCAACAACTTCATCGTTTTCAGAAATGGTAATTCCTTTTACACCTGTTGCGGTTCTACCCATTGAACGTACATCAGTTTCATGGAAACGAATGAGCATTCCTTTTTTCGTACCAATAATCATTTCCTTTGTTCCATCCGTCATTTTAACGGAGATTAACTCATCGTTATCACGGAGTCCAAGTGCGATTAGACCACCTTTTCGGATGTTTGCAAATTGAGATAATGGTGAACGTTTTGAAATACCATGTTTTGTTGTAAAGAATAAGTACCAATCATCTACAAATTCTTCCACAGGAATAATGGCATTTATCCATTCTCCTTTTTCAACTTCAAGAAGGTTAATAATTGGAATCCCTTTTGCTGTACGACTGTATTCTGGAATTTCATAACCTTTTGCACGGTATACTTTTCCTTTGTTTGTAAAGAATAAAAGCGTATCGTGAGTAGAAGTTGTTAAGAGATGCTCTACAAAATCGTTTTCATTCGTACCCATCCCTTGTACACCACGTCCTCCTCTTCTCTGACTACGGTATGTAGAGAGTGGCAGACGTTTAATGTATCCATTATGCGTTAAGGTAATAACAACGTTTTGGCGCGGAATTAGATCCTCATCCTCGATTGCTTCTAAACCTCCAACCATAATTTCTGTACGACGGTTATCATTAAAGCGTTCTTTAACTTCGATTAACTCTTCACGGATAATTTCTAGTACCTTTTCTTCATCAGCAAGTATTGCTTTTAATTCGGCAATTATCTGCATAAGCCCTTGGTACTCTTCTTCAATTTTCTCACGCTCTAAACCAGTTAAACGCTGTAGGCGCATATCTAAAATGGCCTGAGCTTGTTTTTCTGATAAAGTAAATTCTGTCATTAAACCTTCTCTAGCTATTTCTGCAGTTTGGGAGCTACGGATTAATGTAATAACTGCATCCAAATGATCGAGAGCAATACGTAAGCCTTCTAAAATATGCGCTCTCGCTTCAGCTTTACGCAGCTCAAAAGCAGTACGACGCTTAATTACTATTTTTTGATGCTCTAAGTAATGATATAAACATTGTTTTAGGTTTAAAACTTTTGGCTCGCCGTTCACCAAAGCTAACATATTAATTCCGAAGCTAGTTTGTAAGGATGTTTGTTTGTATAGATTGTTTAATAAGACATTAGCATTGGCATCTTTTTTCACTTCTATCACGATGCGCATTCCATTACGGTCAGACTCATCACGTAGATCCGAGATACCCTCTATTTTCTTATCACGAACAAGATCAGCAATTTTTTCAATTAGTCTTGCTTTATTGACCTGGTATGGTAATTCATGAACAAGGATAACCTCTCTACCATTTGGTTTTTGCTCAATCTCTACAAGGGCACGTATTGTAATGGAACCTCGTCCTGTTTCATATGCACGGCGAATACCACTTCTACCTAGAATTTGCCCTGCTGTTGGAAAGTCTGGACCTGGTATGATTTCCATAAGCTCTGGAATCGTAATATCAGGATCTTTACTTACAGCTAGAACTCCATCAATAATTTCCCCTAGCTGATGGGGTGGAATGTTGGTTGCCATCCCTACAGCGATACCAGAAGCACCATTTACAAGAAGGTTTGGGAATCTCGCCGGAAGCACAACTGGTTCTCTTTCAGAACCATCATAGTTATCTTGATAGTCAATAGTGTCTTTATTAATATCACGTAAAATCTCCATTGAGATCTTGGACATTCTTGCCTCTGTGTAACGCATGGCTGCCGCTGCATCTCCATCGACTGAACCAAAGTTCCCGTGACCATCAATTAGCATGTAACGGAAGTTGAAATCTTGCGCCATACGAACCATCGTGTCATACACCGCTGAATCACCATGTGGGTGATACTTACCGATAACTTCTCCAACGATACGGGCAGACTTTTTATAGGCTTTATCGGCAGTCATTCCTAAATCATTCATCGCATATAGAATACGACGATGAACTGGCTTTAAACCATCACGAACATCTGGAAGTGCACGAGATACGATAACGCTCATTGCATAATCTAGGAAAGACGTTTTCATTTCCTGACTAATATTAATTTCTTTAACTTGAGAGGACCTCTCTGACATAAATATGAACCTCCTTGCGAAATTCAGTTTCTTACTGAATTCGCTCTATGTAACCCACAGGATAAACAAACTACCCAGGCAAACGCGCGACATACAAAAGCTGCTCCCCCTTGGTTAATTACTTCCAAGGGTTAGCATTTCTTTTGATATGTGTTTTAAAAATCATGATTTATATGATCGAATACTATTAAATATCTAGGTTTTTCACATAACGGGCATTATCTTGAATAAAGTTTCTTCTTGGCTCTACTTTATCCCCCATTAGGATTTCGAATGTTTCATCTGCTTCTATCGCATCTTGCAGACTTACCTGAAGCAAAGTTCTTGTTCCTGGATCCATCGTTGTTTCCCATAGCTGCCCAGGATTCATCTCTCCAAGTCCTTTATAACGCTGAATGCCAGCTTTGGGTTGCTCGGACATGGTAGCTAGTACTTCTTCTAATTGACGATCATTGTATGCATATTCTATCTTCTTGCCCTGCTGAACTTTATATAATGGTGGTTGAGCAATATAAATATAGCCATGTTCAATAATTTGACGCATGTAACGATAAAAGAACGTTAATAGGAGTGTACGGATGTGGGCGCCATCGACATCCGCATCTGTCATAATAACAATTTTATGGTAACGGGCTCTGGAGATATCAAATTCTTCACCTATTCCGGTACCTAGCGCCGTTATAATCGCACGAATCTCATTGTTAGAAAGAATTTTATCTAATCTTGCCTTTTCTACATTTATAATTTTTCCACGTAGCGGTAGAATAGCTTGGAAATGGCGGTCACGTCCTTGCTTTGCAGATCCACCAGCCGAGTCTCCCTCTACCACATATAATTCGCTTATAGCCGGATCTTTAGAGGAACAGTCCGCTAATTTCCCAGGTAAACCTGAGATTTCAAGAGCACTTTTTCTTCTAGTTAACTCTCTCGCCTTTTTTGCTGCCATTCTAGCGCGAGAAGCCATTAGACCTTTATCAACGATTTTTCTTGCAGCAGATGGGTTTTCGAGTAAGAAACCTTCGAATTTTTCTGTAAAAACAGAATCGGTAACCGTTCTAGCTTCACTGTTTCCTAGCTTTGTTTTCGTTTGTCCTTCAAATTGAGGATCTGGATGTTTAATAGACACAATCGCAGTTAATCCTTCACGAACATCTTCGCCCGTTAAATTACTATCTGCATCTTTAAATATATTATTTTTCCGTGCATAGTCGTTAATTACTCTCGTAAGGGCTGTTTTGAATCCTGATTCATGTGTTCCACCTTCGTAGGTGCTTATGTTATTTGCAAAAGAGTAAAGGTTGCTTGTATAGCTTTCATTGTACTGTAAAGCTACTTCGATGGAGATTCCATCTCTTTCTCCTTCTACAAACACTACTTCCTCATGAATCACTTCTTTAGTTCGGTTTAAATGCTCTACATATGAAGCAATTCCACCTTCATAATAGTACTCATTTTTCTTACCTTCTTCTCTTTTATCATCAATCGTAATGCGGATACCTCTGTTAAGGAATGCTAATTCACGAAGACGGTGTGCTAATGTGTCGTAATCATATTCTGTAACTTCTGTAAAAATTTCTGTATCCGGTACGAAATGAATGGTGGTTCCTGTAACTTCTGTTTCCCCAATAATTTTCAGGTCTTCTTTCGGAACACCTTTATTAAACTCTTGATAATGAATGCTACCATCACGGTGAACGAAAATTTCAAGTTTTGAGGAAAGTGCGTTTACAACAGAAGCACCTACTCCATGGAGGCCTCCAGAAACTTTATATCCTCCACCGCCAAATTTTCCTCCGGCATGAAGAACTGTCATAATAACCTCTACTGCTGGACGTCCCATTTTCTCATGAATCCCTACTGGAATCCCACGTCCATTGTCTTTAACAGTAATACTATTATCTTGTTCAACAATGACATTGATTTCCGAACAATATCCTGCCAATGCCTCATCGATACTATTATCGACAATTTCCCAAACTAAATGGTGGAGGCCTTTCGCACTTGTAGAGCCAATGTACATACCTGGTCTTTTCCGAACAGCTTCTAATCCTTCGAGTACTTGTATCTGGCTCTCATCATACGTATTTTCTTGCATTTCTTTTTGATCCATCGCCATATCTATCACCTTCACTTTTTATTTCAAAACAGCATTTTCTGCTACAGAGCGATCATCTTAATGCCCTTTCGCTATATCTTAAGAAAAATTTCCTCCAATGAGGTATCCATTCTTTTCTTTAAGGTGGTGGAGGCTAGAGGAGAAAAATATATAATCTCATCTGTGATTACAACTGATTTCACATCATGCTTACTAATGTTTTTGATAGTATTAGTTGCAGCTGTGGGCAAGTTGCTTTGCCAATTTGACTTCAATAACCTTCTGTCTAAGATGGCAATAATATTAGAAGCTCGTACCATGACCTCTTCTCCAATATGCAAATACATGTCATTCACCTCAGTTCAATTTCTTTAAAGAACCAGAGACAACCTCATACGTAGCTGCTTGCTTAAGCGTTTCGTGGTCTATACCATCAACACTTGTTGTTGTTACGAATGTTTGTACTTTGCCTTGTATCGTATTTAACAAGTGGGATTGTCTATAATCATCTAATTCTGATAATACATCATCTAGTAATAAAATGGGGTATTCTCCAATCACCGAATAGATAAGGTCTATTTCTGCCAACTTTAAAGAAAGAGCTGTTGTTCTTTGTTGACCTTGAGATCCAAATGTTTGCACTTCTTTTCCGTTCACTAGAAAGAGTAAGTCATCGCGATGTGGGCCAAATAATGTGACGCCTCTTTCAATTTCTCTATCTTTTATTTTATCAAATTTGTCGTTAAATGCTTCTACCATTTTCGACAAATTTGAGAGTTCTGATACATGCTCAACAGATGGTTTATATATAATAGTCAATTCTTCTAACCCTCTACTAATGCTTTTATGTATCGGCTGCGCCCATTTTTGTAATAATTGTACAAACTCAAGACGTTTTATTGTCACTTTAGCTGCTAATTCTATTAACTGTTCTGTTAACACAAAGAGCATCGTTTCATCTTTTTGTTTTCGAGTTTGAAGTTGTTTTAAATAATGGTTACGCTGTTGCAATACTTTTTGATAACGCGCTAGATCATGCATGTAAATAGGGGAAACTTGACCAAGTTCCATATCAATAAACCGCCTTCTTACTTGAGGACTGCCTTTTACAAGTGTTAAATCCTCTGGAGCAAACATGACGATATTCATATTCCCAATATATTGACTTAGTTTTGATTGTTCTAAATGATTGCTCTTTGCTTTTTTTCCTTTTTTCGAAATAACGAGCTGTAATGGTAACGGTCCTGTTCTCTTATGTATCCTACCTTCTATTTTAGCATACTCTTCCTCCCAACTGATAAGATCTTTATCGTTAGAAGTACGATGAGACTTTGCCATAGCTAGTACATATATGGATTCCATCACATTAGTCTTTCCTTGTGCATTTTCACCCAATATGACATTTACCCCGTTTTCAAAAGTAGTTTCTAAGCTTTGATAGTTGCGGTAATGCCTTAGAGACAACTTTTCAATATACAATACAATTCACCAACTTTAAGAAGAGACAATGATAAAACTACCAAAGCCATCAATTTCAATCACATCTTGATCTCTTAACTTTCTTCCTCTTCTTGAATCGAGCTCACCGTTCACTTTTACCTCATATTCTTGAAGAAACCATTTTGCCATTCCACCTGACTGTATAACATCGGCAAGTTTCAAGAACTGACCGAGCGTAATTATTTCCGTAGAAATTTGAATTTCCTTCATCATGTCTCGCTCACTTTCGTGTAGTCTTTTTTCTTATTGTACTAAAACTTGTTCATATAGAAAAGAAAGCTACCGCGCTATGACGCTAGTAGCTTTCTGAATGAATTGTTGTTCAGGCCATCTATAGTATCGAAAATAATGGTGATTTCTAAATTAATAAGTTCTTACAGGTAAAATTAACTGTAACATAGAATCATCGTGAATGGTGCGTATTAAAAACGGTCTCATAGCTCCAGTAAAGTTTATCAAAATTTCATTACCTTCTAAAGCTTTTAAAGCATCCATCATATATTTTGCACTAAAGGAAATTTTTAATTCCTCTCCCTCTATCGTGTTTCCTTGGACTTGCTCTACTACTTTCCCTACTTCAGGAGAATTGGATGAGATTTCAAGAGAACTTTCTTCTAATGTTGCTAGTTTTACGACATTATTTCTTCCTTCACGTGCAAGTAAAGATGCACGGTCAATAGCTTGTAAAAATTCCTTTGTAGAAACGGTTATTTCTGTTTTACTCTCTGAAGGTATTAAACGAGATGTGTCAGGGTAATTCCCATCAAGTAAACGAGAGAAAAATAAAATGTTTTTGGCTTTAAATAATACTTGGTTTTCCGTGATAACGATGTCTAGCACTTCATTGGAATCATCCAATATTTTGTTTAACTCATTTAAGCTTTTCCCTGGAATTACGACATTACAGGCTAAATTGTTTTCCGCATCAATTTTTGCTTTTCTTAACGCAAGTCTATGACTATCTGTTGCAATACAGATTAATTCATGGTTTTCAAGCTTCCAGTTTACACCTGTCAAGATAGGTCGTGTTTCTGAGGTGGACACCGCAAATACTGTTTGTCGAATAATATTTTTCAATAGGTCTGTTGGCATTCTAAATACACTATCTTCTTCAATTTGTGGAAGATGAGGGTATTCAGCTGCATCTAAGCCATTAAGATTAAATTCTGATTTACCAGAACGAATAAGCGTAACAAACTGATTTTGAACGTCGATTTCCACGGTATCCATTGGTAATTTTTTTATGATCTCACTAAAGAAACGTGCTTGAAGAACAACACTTCCTGGTGATAGTATTTGTACATTTTCTTTATCTTCTTCTTCACAAGGAATAAAAGATTCAATAGAAATATCTGAATCACTACCAGTTAAGGTTACTCCTTCTTCTGTTGCGACAATTTTTATACCGGTTAATATTGGGATCGTTGTACGTGAAGAGACAGCCTTTAATACATCTTGAACACTTTGAACTAGCTTGTCTCGTTGGATAATAAATTTCATCGTGATCCTCCTTTAATTGCAGGTCTTTTTATATATATTTATTAATAAAAGATAGTAGAAGTACTAGTAGGGGCTGTGAATTTGTGGATAAGTGATATTTATCTATGTGACCGTAGTTATTAACATGTGGACAAACTGTTATTAACCATGGTCTAGTTATACACACTATTCACTGCGCTTGTTTATTAATTTTTCAGTTGTTCTGAGATTGCTTGTATTTGTTTTTGTAAACTTGTGTCTGTTTTTACGAGATTAGAGATTTTTTCATGTGCATGAATAACAGTTGTATGGTCTCTTCCTCCAAATTCTTCTCCGATTTTTGGGAGGGAGAAATCTGTAAGTTCTCGAGATAAATACATCGCTATTTGTCTAGGGAACGCAACAGATTTTGTTCGCTTTTTTGCTTTAAAATCTTCTAATTTTACATTATATTCTTCACCGACAGTACGTTGGATATCATGGATGGTAACTACTCTTGGCTTAGAGCTTGGAATAATATCTTTTAAAGCTTCAGCAGCAAGGTCTGCATTGATATCTTTGTTAATTAATGACGAATAGGCTACAACTCGAATAAGCGCACCCTCTAGTTCTCTAATATTGGAATCTATTTGATTCGCGATGTATAGCATTACTTCATTTGGGATATCTAGACCTTCTGCTTTTGCTTTTTTACGTAAAATTGCTATACGTGTTTCCAAGTCAGGAGGTGTAATGTCAGTAATAAGTCCCCATTCAAATCGGGAACGTAAACGATCCTCTAGTGTTGGTATCTCTTTTGGTGGTCGATCACTGGAAATAACAATTTGTTTACTCTCTTCATGTAACGTATTAAATGTATGGAAGAACTCTTCTTGCGTTTGTTCTTTTCCAGCAAGAAATTGAATATCATCGATTAGTAGGACATCTACACTGCGATATTTATTTCGGAAATTTACGGCTTTATTGTCCCTGATGGAATTAATAAATTCGTTCGTAAATTTTTCAGATGACAAATAAACAACTTTTGCTCCAGGATTATGTTCGATTACATAATGGCCAATCGCATGCATTAAGTGAGTTTTTCCTAGTCCAACTCCCCCATATATAAAAAGCGGGTTGTATGCTTTAGCAGGCGCTTCTGCAACAGCTAAAGAAGCCGCATGAGCAAATCTGTTTCCAGAACCGATAACAAACGTATCAAATGTATATTTAGGGTTTAACATATTTTGTGGTATCTCAATTGAATCATCATCTTTTCTGATCTTAGCTGGAGGAGTTTTTAACTCTAAATCCTCATCCGATTGATTTTGAGGAATAATAAATTTAATAGTTAGCTCTTCTCCTGTTATATCAGTAATGGTTTCTCCAATTAAATTGGAATACCTAGATTCAAGCCAGTCTCGAGCAAATTCATTTGGTGCTGTAATAACAAGGTTGTCACCTTGAAGAGAATGGGCTTTTGTAGATTTTAACCATGTTTCAAAGCTAGGTTTACTGATTTTTTTCTCAATTTCATTTAATGCTTTTAGCCACAAATCCGAAATATTTTTCAACTTTTATCCCCCTTTCTCTTTTTCAGGCTATTTTCTTTAATACTTTTGTTATGAGCTATAACGAATGTACCTATTCGATAAATTCCTGAAAAATTATCCTTAATAATTAGAAAAAATGCTATGAAGCAATAAAACTTTGTGTATGAATCACGTACGAAAAACAACATTCAATGGTAAATATTCTTTGAGAAAATAAATAAAGGTGCTTATCTGTACAAGTTTTGTTTAACAAACCTTCTTTAGAAAAACACCTGATGTATGTTTATTCATTCGTATACTGTGCATAACATATAATATAGTAGAAAAGTAGTTTTCGACACATTTTTCAATCTGTGGACAAATACTTACACACAACCTTGAATAACTATCCACATCTTATCCACAATCTGTGGACAACTGTTTTTGTGTTGATAATTAATAAGAGTGAAAACACAACTATAATATCAAATAAAACCTTATGTTGCAATGTATTTTTTAGATTATCCACAATCGACACATCTTGTGGAGAAAAGTTTTCCACAACACAATATACTGTGTAAACCCTGTCGATAACTGTTGTGGATGACGAAAAAACTCGAAAAAAGTTATCAACAATGTACAAAAATTACTAAAAGTGCGTATTCAAAAGAAAAAGAAATCCAAAATTGTCGTTTTCAAAGTTTTGAACTTCCTCTAGAATAAATAGTTAATAACGATAAATTTGCACAAACTACAATAAACCGACTTAGCTACTAATTACTTTGAATGGACAAGCAGATCAACTAATATTTAGAAGCGTATTATATGGAGTAGCGTATTAGTGGGAAGATTAGCTTATTATAGAAGGAGTAAAATACAAACTGTAATTGTAGATTAATTTTCTTGTTAGTTTTTGCTAATAAAAAAGAAAAGGTTGCTTTCAGCGCCAATGGAATTTATACTAACTATTGGGAAGTTGACATTTCGATGGTATATTCTCTATAATTGATAAGACTGTCTGTTAAAAATTTATATTATAGGAAAGCAAGACTTTCCAACGAGAGAAGAAAAACGGCTAGTATGGTCTTTTGGATCCTAGTAGTATAAATTGTTTTTCTATAATTTGAAGGTAATCCTCAGGGAGGTGTCATAGTAATGAAAAGAACGTTTCAACCAAATAAACGTAAACGTAGTAAAGTACACGGTTTCCGCGAGCGTATGAGTTCTGCTAACGGACGTAAAGTACTTGCGCGCCGTCGTCGTAAGGGAAGAAAAGTATTATCCGCATAAGGCCACTGACTGTCAGTGGTCTTTTTTACTATTTTGAACAAGAAAAATTTAGATTTTTGTTATGTTTTCACATTAAATTAGAAAGAATGTGAAAAGGCTCCATTTAGGAAATTGCTGCGATAGGGGGAAACACATGGTGAGAAAAGAACAAAGAATAAAAAAAAATAAAGAGTTTCAACATGTGTTCCAAGGCGGAAAATCTATGGCAAATCGACAATTTGTGATCTACGCACTTGAAAAAAAAGAGCAGCCTCAATTTCGAATTGGGTTGTCTGTAAGTAAAAAGATTGGAAACGCTGTAACTAGGAATCGAATTAAGCGTTTAGTTCGCCAAGCTTTTCTAGAAATGAAAGAGCAGTTACCTGGGTACGTGGATATTGTAGTGATTGCACGGAAGCCGACAGCGGAAATGACATATGAAGAAGTTGAGAAGAGCCTCCATCATGTTATTCGAAAAATTCCAGTCCTTTCGAAAACAAGAGGTAATTAAAGTACTCTCATATACTAGGGATAAAAGTGTAAAAATTTTGTCAGAGTCCTGTCATTTATTCTATTATTAGATTAAAAGTGGTAGGATGTAATAGGAATTATTTTTTTTGTGTAAAAAGGAGGAAAAAGAGGTTGAAAAAACGAATATGGCTACTATTGGGCCTTGTTGGACTTGTAGTCTTACTAACAGGCTGTACGGAAATTAATCAGCCAATTACAAAAGATAGCGAAGGGTTTTGGAATGAGTATATCGTTTACCCACTATCGTGGTTAATTACGTATTTTGCAACATTACTAAATAATGGGTATGGTTTATCCATCATTATTGTAACTTTGCTAATAAGATTTGCTATCTTACCTTTAATGATTAAACAAACTAAGAATACTAAGGCAATGCAAGCAATACAACCAGAAATGAAAGCACTTCGTGAAAAATATAGCTCTAAAGACCAAAAAACACAGCAAAAGCTTCAACAAGAAACAATGGGATTATTCCAAAAGCATGGTGTAAATCCACTAGCAGGATGTTTTCCTTTATTGGTTCAAATGCCAATCTTAATTGGATTTTTCCATGCGATTACTCGTACACGTGAAATTGCAGAACATAATTTCTTATGGTTTGACCTAGGTGAACCAGATCAATTCTTTATTTTACCAGTTGTAGCTGGAATCACGACATTTATTCAGCAAAAGATTATGATGGCAGGGATGGAAAATAACCCTCAAATGGTAATGATGCTTTGGATTATGCCAATCATGATCGTGGTATTTGCGATTAACTTCCCAGCAGCACTTTCTTTATACTGGGTAGTAGGTAATATCTTCATGATTGTTCAAACGTACTTTATTAAAGGACCAGATCTCAGAAAAGCAGCTGCTACTGAATCTGCAGGAGGAACGAAAAAGTGAGAGAAATAACTGCAACTGGTCCATCAGTCGAGGAAGCTGTCCAAACTGCTTTAGCTCAACTAAACACATCAAGAGACCGTGCAGAAATTACTATCGTTGAGGAAGGCAAAAAAGGATTATTCGGACTGTTTGGTGCCAAGCCAAGTATTGTATCAGTCAAGATAAAATATGATCCCATCGAAGAATCGACGAATTTCTTAAAAAAAGTTCTGACAGAAATGAATATTATCGCCGAATTAGAAACAAAAGTGGACGGTAGAAATATTTCTATATCCATTAGCGGAGAGAAAACAGCTTTAATCATTGGAAAAAGAGGACAAACCCTCAACTCTCTTCAATATTTAACGCAAATTGTGGCGAATCGCTATTCCAATCAATATCTTTCCGTAGTAGTAGATGCTGAAGGATATAGAGAAAAAAGGCGTGAAACGCTAGAACAATTGGCGGAAAGATTAGCACAAAAAGCGTTACTAACAAAGCAGGATGTTCATTTGGAGCCGATGCCATCCTTTGAACGAAAAGTGATGCATTCGATAATTTCTGGATACCCAGAAGTTGAAACGTATTCTGTTGGTAAGGAACCGAATCGTTCACTAGTTATTACACCAAAAAAGAAAAAAGTAACGAAATAAGTAAAGAGCATGAAAGCTGTCTTCCAGAAATGGGAGCCAGCTTTTTTTTGCGTAGAGTAAGAACATATAAAAAACGCACGGTGGGTTGTGTGTTTAGTAAGGGGAGTGACGTCCAGCTCCAGCGCTTTTGTTCTATTCAGAAGAAAATTATTTACTTTAAAGGAGATATGTTTCAAAATGCCATGAAGGGAAATGATGAAGAAGAGGTTCAAAGTTTTGTTTGTTGTTATTCACATGTGGATAAGTTAAAATTAAAGGTGGATGTTTAACATTCTGGGAAATTTTTGTGGATAACTGTCGAACGTGAATACTTTAAAAGTCATATAAATTATGCTAACCTTAATTAGTTAATCAATTAGAAAAAATAAGTATAAGTTCGAGAACAAGGGAATTACTTGAAGAGAGATAAGGAAACAACTTTACTTTCTTATATATAGATATTTAATAACCCAAACAGGTGTTGGAGCGAAGCCTACTCATGGAAAGCGAACACCTGGCCCGGAGATCATCAGGGAGTTTGAAAGTGACACTGCATTTTCAAGGTAGACACCAATGCAATGTAAAGAAAAATTACACCATTGATGATGGAAAAGTGGTCCGTCCAGTATCCCCGTCTCTCCTAATGATTGGAGTGCAAGGCGTGAGACTCCTGCGGGAATGCGAGTCGAAGGGAGACCCCACAGGCGTTTTTCGCCGAGGAGGCTCCCGAGGCCGCCCGCGGAAAGCGAACGCCTGGCACGGAAATCATCAGGGAGTTTAACAGGTAACCTTCCTGTTTTCAGGCTAGCCAATGATAAAAAAGAAATGAGGTGAATGACATGTATGAGTTAGATACAATCGCCGCAATCTCAACTCCAATGGGAGAGGGAGCAATTGCTATCGTTCGTTTAAGTGGAGAGGAATCCTTCCAAATTATTGACGAAATATTTGTAAGTGCCTCTAACAAAAAAATGAATGATGTGGCATCTCATACCATTCACTACGGTCATATCGTCGATCCAAAGACGAAGTTAACGGTAGAAGAAGTAATGGTATCTGTTATGAGAGGTCCAAAAACTTTTACAAGAGAAGATGTTATCGAAATAAATTGTCATGGTGGATTAGTTTCAGTGAACAAACTTCTTCAACTTGTATTAAGTAGAGGTGCAAGATTAGCAGAACCAGGTGAGTTTACAAAGCGAGCGTTTCTAAATGGGAGAATTGATCTATCCCAAGCAGAAGCGGTAATGGACTTAATTCGAGCAAAAACAGATCGCGCCATGAACGTAGCACTGGGTCAAATGGAAGGACGCTTATCGAAGTTAATTCAGAAGCTACGTCAAGAAAT
This sequence comes from Sutcliffiella halmapala, assembly GCF_002019665.1. Classification (GTDB taxonomy): domain Bacteria; phylum Bacillota; class Bacilli; order Bacillales; family Bacillaceae_I; genus Sutcliffiella_A; species Sutcliffiella_A halmapala. The sequence continues at coordinate 105,020 of NZ_KV917375.1, forward strand.
ATTAGAAACGTTAGCACATGTAGAAGTGAATATTGATTATCCAGAATACGATGATGTAGAAGAAATGACACATAAACTTCTTTTAGAAAAAGCATCTTATGTTAAAGAGGAACTAGAAAAACTGTTGCAAACCTCTCATCAAGGAAAAATTCTTAGAGAAGGTTTATCCACTGTCATTATCGGTAGGCCCAATGTTGGGAAGTCCTCCCTATTAAATAGTCTGGTACATGAAAATAAAGCAATTGTGACAGATATTCCAGGGACTACGAGGGATGTTATTGAAGAATATGTGAATGTTCGCGGCGTTCCTTTACGTTTAGTCGATACGGCAGGTATAAGAGAGACGGAGGATATTGTAGAGCGAATCGGGGTGGAACGATCTCGAGAAGTTCTAAAAAAAGCGGATTTAATTCTCCTTGTACTAAATTATAACGAAGTATTATCTCATGAGGATGAGAAATTATTTGATGCAGTGAATGGAATGGATGTCATTGTCATCGTAAATAAGACTGATTTATCACAGCAGATAGATCTTCAAAGAGTACAAGCATTCGCCAAGAATCAACCTGTTATTACAACCTCCTTGAAAGAAGATGAAGGGGTTGATCAGTTAGAAGAAGCCATTTCATCGATGTTTTTCCAAGGGAATTTAGAAGCAGGCGATTTAACGTACGTGTCCAACTCGCGACATATTGGCTTACTAGCTCAAGCACAAAAGACATTAGAAGATGCAATAGAAGGGGTAGAAAGTGGAATACCCATAGATATTGTTCAAATAGATTTAACAAGAACCTGGGAATTACTCGGTGAAATTATCGGAGATGCGGTTCACGAAAGTTTGATTGATCAGTTATTTTCACAATTTTGTTTAGGTAAATAAGATAGGAGGGAACACCATGGAATATCATGCAGGTTCCTATGATGTAATCGTAATCGGTGCGGGTCATGCTGGAGTAGAAGCAGGACTTGCCTCCGCTCGATTAGGAGCAAAGACGCTCATGATCACCATTAATTTAGATATGGTTGCTTTTATGCCATGTAACCCATCTGTAGGTGGGCCGGCAAAAGGTATTGTAGTACGTGAAATTGATGCACTAGGTGGAGAAATGGGAAAAAATATTGATAAAACCCATATCCAAATGCGGATGTTGAATACTGGGAAAGGCCCAGCTGTACGTGCATTACGTGCCCAAGCAGATAAATTTCTTTATCAGCACGAAATGAAGAAAACGATTGAAAATGAACCCAATATCACTTTGCTACAAGGGATGGTCGAAAAATTAATCGTAGAAGACGGTGTCTGTAAAGGCGTTATTACACAAACAGGCGCAATTTATGAGTCGAAAACTGTTGTAATCACAACTGGGACCTTCCTTCGCGGAAGAATTATCATGGGGGATCTTCAATATTTAAGCGGCCCTAACAATCAGCAACCTTCCATTAAGCTGTCTGAGCACTTGGAGGAGTTGGGATTTGATTTAGTTCGCTTTAAAACAGGAACACCACCACGTGTAAATAGTTCCTCAATCGATTACAGCAAGACAGAAATTCAGCCTGGTGATGACACTCCACGGGCATTTTCTTACGAGACAACAGAATATATCACAGACCAATTACCATGTTGGTTAACATATACAAGTCCTGAAACACATGCATTAATTGACGAAAACCTACATCGCTCTCCTATGTATTCTGGGATGATAAAAGGAACAGGACCAAGATATTGTCCTTCTATAGAAGATAAGATCGTTCGTTTTAATGATAAGCCGCGTCATCAAATTTTCTTAGAGCCAGAAGGAAGAAATACACAAGAAGTCTATGTTCAAGGACTTTCGACAAGTTTGCCAGAGGATGTACAGAGAAAAATTCTTTCCACAATACCTGGCTTAGAAAATGTTCAAATGATGAGAGCTGGATATGCCATTGAATATGATGCCATTGTCCCAACTCAGCTCTGGCCGACACTTGAAACAAAGAAAATTCAGAACCTTTATACAGCTGGTCAAATTAATGGTACTTCTGGATATGAAGAGGCAGCTGGTCAGGGAATATTGGCTGGAATTAACGCAGGAAGGCGTGCAACTGGTGAAGATGATCTAATCTTAAGTCGTTCTGATGCTTATATTGGTGTTCTTGTTGATGATCTTGTGACAAAAGGAACGAATGAGCCTTACCGTTTACTAACATCTCGTGCGGAATATCGCTTATTATTGCGTCACGATAATGCAGATCTTCGTTTAACGGACATCGGTTATAAGATTGGATTGATCTCTGAAGAGCGTAATGAAAACTTCCAAAAGAAAAAGCAGAATATCGATGCGGAGAAAGAAAGACTACAAACCATTATCATTAAGCCTACTACTCTTGTGCAAGAAACGATTAAAAATGCAGGTGGAAGTGAATTAAAGGATGGAATTAGAGCGGCTGATTTATTAAAGCGCCCTGAAATGACCTATGACCATATTAGAATTCTTGTTCCAGCTGAACAGGAAATTAGTCCAGATGTTGCAGAACAAGTAGAAATTCAAGTTAAATACGAAGGATATATTCAAAAGTCTTTACAGCAAGTAGATCGTTTGAAAAAAATGGAAAATAAAAAAGTCCCAGAAAACATCGATTACGATGCTATTCATGGATTAGCGAATGAAGCACGTCAAAAGTTGAAGGAAGTTCGCCCTCTATCTGTTGCACAAGCTTCCCGGATTTCTGGTGTAAATCCAGCTGATATTTCTATTCTACTTGTTTACCTTGAGCAGGGGCGTATTGCTAGAGTATCTAATGAGTAAATCGAGAAGATTCAGAAAGGATACGAGCGAATAATGAATAAAGAGCAATTTATTAAACTGTTAGAGGAGAAGGGTATTACCCTTACTCCTTTACAGCTTTCTCAATTTGATACATATTATCGAATGCTAGTAGAGTGGAATGAAAAAATGAATCTCACTGCTATTACAGACGAAGAAGAAGTCTATTTGAAGCATTTTTATGACTCAATTACTGCCTCCTTTTATGTGGATGTGAATAAGGAATTAACACTATGTGATGTTGGAGCGGGTGCCGGCTTCCCTAGCATTCCTCTTAAAATATGCTTTCCAACATTAAAAGTTACAATTGTAGATTCACTTAATAAACGAATTACTTTTCTTCAAGAGCTTGCTAAAGCATTAGAGCTTAAAGAGGTAAATTTTGTCCATGATCGTGCAGAGACATTTGGTCAAAAGGTTGATTATCGAGAAAAGTTTGATTTAGTAACGGCAAGAGCGGTGGCTAGATTATCCGTACTAAGTGAACTCTGCTTACCTTTGGTCAAAGAAGGTGGGTATTTCGTCCCAATGAAAGCTGCCGCTGCCAATGATGAGGTAGAAAAAGGGAAAAAAGCATTACAAATTCTAGGTGGAAAAATAGTAGAAATACATTCATTTCAACTCCCATTAGAAGAAAGTGAAAGAAATATTTTGATTATCCAAAAAGTAAAACCTACACCGAAGAAATACCCGCGTAAACCTGGTACTCCTAATAAATTACCACTCGAATAGGAATGTTTCATGTGAAACATTTTATTGGTTTGAGAAGGATTTAAAGATGTAAACAGCGAAATTAGTTTAAGGGATTCTATCCGTAAGGTGGTGGAACTATGAAATCTCCGTTCTCTCGTTTTTTTGGAATTGGTGAAAAAGAAGAACAGGATTTAGTAGAAAAGTCGAATCATGAAGAGATTAAGCAATTACCAGTACAGGACATTGTTCCTAATAGATATCAACCTCGTACCGTATTTGTAGATGAAAGAATTGAAGAATTATCCTTAACTATTCGAACTCACGGTATTATTCAACCAATCGTCGTTCGCCAGTTTGAGGAAAATAAATTTGAAATTATCGCTGGAGAACGTCGTTGGAGAGCTGTTCAAAAACTTGGATGGGATACAATTCCAGCTATCGTGAAGAACTTCAACGATGCTGAGACCGCGTCAGTTGCTTTAATCGAGAATTTACAAAGAGAAGAGTTATCGGCTATCGAAGAAGCGATTGCTTATTCAAAGCTGTTAGAACTTCATAATTTGACTCAAGAAGCATTAGCACAACGACTTGGAAAAGGGCAATCGACGGTAGCTAATAAGCTACGTTTATTAAAATTGCCATCTGAAATTCAAGATGCTCTACTTCAAAAGAAAATAACGGAGCGCCATGCACGTGCACTTATTCCATTAAAGTTGCCTGAAAAGCAAATGGCTTTATTAGAAGAAATACTTGAAAAGCAACTAAATGTTAAACAAACAGAAGAACGAGTTGTGAGACTACTCGAACAATCTGTTGCAAGACCTAAACCAAAACGCAAAGCATTTAGCAAAGACATGCGGATTGCGATGAACACCATCCGTCAATCACTCACAATGGTAAATGATAGTGGAATCAAACTTGACTCCCAAGAAGAAGAAACCGAAGAATACTATCAATTTACAATTAGAATACCAAAAAAATAAACCAGCAATACCTACCTAAAAGGACTAATCTCGCCACATAACCAATATGGCAGGCTAGTCTTTTTTTCTGATGGCTATCTTTAAACAGGCAGTTTAACTAGTAACCTACTATCCAGTCCAAACTCTGCAGCCAACTCTTTCTACATTATTATCAAAAACAAGTTAACTTTCTGTAAATTCATGATAAAATAAGTGAGAAACGAATAAAAAAGTATGTTCTTTTCTGAAGGCAGGTGACAGCATGGGCAGAATTATTGCTATTGCTAACCAAAAAGGTGGAGTAGGTAAAACAACAACATCTGTTAATTTAGGAGCTTGTTTAGCCTACATTGGTAAAAAGGTACTGCTTGTCGATGTGGATCCACAAGGCAATGCAACAAGTGGAGTAGGCATTGCTAAAGCAGAGGTCGAGCAATGTATTTATGATATTTTAGTAGAAGACGTGGAAGCGAAAAAAGTTATTCTACCAACTAAAGTAGAAAATCTCTCTATTATACCAGCTACGATTCAATTAGCAGGTGCTGAAATAGAGTTAGTTCCTACTATTTCACGGGAAGTTAGACTGAAAAGAGCATTGGATGATGTGAAAAATATGTATGATTACATAATCATAGATTGTCCTCCATCTTTAGGTCTATTAACAATTAATGCATTAACTGCTTCAGACGCTGTCGTTATTCCAGTTCAATGTGAATACTACGCGTTGGAAGGATTAAGTCAGCTATTAAATACCGTAAGATTAGTACAAAAGCACTTGAATACAGAATTAATGATAGATGGCGTTCTTTTAACAATGTTAGATGCTAGAACAAATCTTGGTATTCAAGTAATAGAGGAAGTTAAGAAATACTTCCAAGATAAAGTGTACCGAACAATTATTCCTCGTAATATTCGGTTAAGCGAAGCTCCTAGTCACGGAGAGCCTATTATTATTTATGATCCAAAATCTCGTGGAGCTGAAGTTTATTTAGATTTAGCAAAGGAAGTGGTTACACATGGGTAAAGGATTAGGTAAAGGCATAAACGCTTTGTTTCCTTCCATAGAAGCTTCCAAGGAAGAGATCGTGCAAGAAATTAGTATCAAAGAAATACGTCCAAATCCATATCAGCCTCGCAAATTTTTTGAAAAAGATGCAATAGAGGAACTAAGAGATTCGATTCTTCAGCATGGGATTTTGCAACCAATAATTGTACGAAAAAGTATTAAAGGTTTTGAAATTGTAGTTGGCGAACGTCGCTATCGTGCTGCGAAAGAAGCAAAATTATCTAAGGTTCCAGTTGTAGTACGTGAGTTATCCGAGCAACAAATGATGGAACTAGCTTTACTTGAAAATTTACAGAGGGAAGATCTAACGCCAATTGAAGAAGCGGCTGCATATCAATCCTTAATGGCTAAGCTAGACCTTACTCAAGAACAGCTTGCAAGTAGATTAGGTAAAAGTAGACCACATATTGCGAATCACGTACGCTTACTATCCCTTCCGAAATATATCCAGGAATTGATGAATGAAGGAAAAATTTCGATGGGGCATGGACGAGCTTTACTAGGCTTAAAGAGAAAAGAAAAGCTTAAAGCAGTGATGGAAAAAGTGTTAAACGAACATTTAAATGTTCGTCAATTAGAACAATTTATTCAACATATAAATGAAAATGTTTCACGTGAAACGAAAAAAGAAACTGGGGAAACGGATATCTTTTTAAAAGATCAAGAATCCCATTTAAGAGAAAAATTTGGCACCTCAGTGTTCATTAAGCGTTCTAAAAATAAAGGGAAAATTGAAATAGAGTTTTTCTCTGACGACGATTTAAATAGACTGTTAGAATTGCTAGCTCAATCAGAATGAAAAAAGCAAACCATCCAAATAATTAGATGGTTTGCTTTTTTGAATAAGGAGAAATGAGGACTTTAGGATGGTATTATTAGGGACCCTTGTTAATGGTATATGTATCATTATAGGGACGTTATTAGGGAAGCTTTTTACAAGAATCCCGGAGAAAACCAAGGAAACTGTGATGAAGGTTATTGGATTGGCAGTGTTCTTACTTGGCATACAAATGGGATTTAAGAGTAATGAGTTTTTAATTGTCATTATTAGTTTAGTTTTTGGAGCAGTAATTGGAGAATGGATTGATTTAGATAAAAAGTTAAATAATATCGGCTTGTGGATAGAAAAAAAGGTGGGAACAGGACAACATGGCTCCGTTTCTAGAGGTTTTGTCACAGCGACACTTATTTTTGTGATTGGTGCCATGGCAGTTGTAGGTTCTTTAGATAGTGGTCTTAGAGGTGATCATCAAGTACTTTATACCAAATCTATTATTGATGGTTTTACAAGTATTGTGCTTGCAACCACTTTAGGTATAGGTGTTCTATTTTCAGCGATTCCAGTGATTTTATACCAAGGATCGATTGCTTTATTTGCAACACAAATCGATTCATTTGTTCCTGCTGAATTACTTGAGTTGTTTATATTTGAAATAACCGCAACTGGTGGAGTGATGATTATGGCGATAGGACTAAATATTATAGGAATTACGTCCATACGTGTTGCGAACTTGTTACCAGGATTAATGGTAGCGGCATCATTAGTACTTCTACACTACCTATATTTTTAAAATGGGATTATCCAAATTAATGATTACTGAGTTATCTCTAAAATAGAAAAAAGCGAAAGGACTGAGGAAAAGCATCAGTTCTTTTTTATTTACATTTATTGTAAGTTATTCTTGTGTATGAAGCATGGTGGAATTGTCATTTTCTGCAGATGTGGTTGCCAGAAAATTTTTGCGCTCTAGCGCTAAGTCTAGATCTTTAATAGCATTTGCAACTACATTTGCCATTTTCATTACAAGACTAAGCCTTGTATTTTGGAGAACAAAAAATTCCATAAACCCACTTACATTCACGATACCGGTAAGATGAATATCGCCAACTGGTGGTAAATCCTTCTTTACCCCAGCTCCAGGCATCACTGGACCATTTGCTACGGTTAGTTGCCCCACGCTCTTTAACCTACCTAAACAAGCATCGATTGCAATGATAAACGGATTAAAATGACTGGATTGAATCATGGCTATTTTTTCCGCTAAGTTAACTGCGTGAATAGGCTCATCCAATGTGCCATATACATGAATATGATGAAGCTTCTGATCTTGTAGTTTTGATCCAACTAGCGGCCCTAAAGAATCTCCAGTAGAGCGATCAGTTCCTATACAAACAAACACAATAGGGCGAAATAATGAACTAGAAGGGAGGTTGGATTGTATAGTAAGTGCAATATCCTTATAAGCATTTACCTCATCATGAGCAATGCGAATATTGCCTCCTTTCTTCTCAAAAAAGTTAGATTTAAGATTCATAGGTTCCACTCCTTCTTAATAGTAGTAACAGTATACGACCATTTATTAGAAACTATACGTCCACTTTGCGGTTTATTGATGGTAGGAGGAAAAATGTATGTGGAAAAGCGGATTTCGTTGGATGTTCTTAATATTAGGTACAGTAATTGGAGCAGGTTATGCATCAGGGCGTGAACTTTGGCAATTTTTTGGCGCAGAAAGCGGACTAGCCATTTTATTGTTTACGGTTTTCTTTATAGTTGCCTGTTATGTAATTTTGCAGATTAGCCGAAACGTAAAATCAGAGCATTTCTTTCCAGTTTTAGAGAAGTTAGTAGGCCTTAAAGTTGCTAAAATTTACAACGTAGTGATGATTTTTTATTTATTTACTACGACTGCAATTATGTTGGCCGGAGGAGGAGCTGCCTTACAGATTTTTTCCATTCCCTACTGGGCGGGTATCGCGCTTATTTGTATTTTGTTAATTGTATTGTTCCTCTATGATGTGGAGGGAATGATTACAGTAAATGCCATAATTATTCCTGTAATTGTCCTTGTGCTCGCAGTTGTATTATTCCGAACGGTTCTAATGGATCCTGAATCCATGCCTATAACGAGTCTTCACCAAAGCAATTGGCCAGCAGCTTTCACTTTTACAGCACTAAATATACTTCCGCTTGTTGCTGTTCTTTCCGCAATTGGAAAAGAAGTGAAAACTAAAGGAGAGGTTTTGATAGCAAGTATTGGAAGTGGAGGAATATTAGGAGTCGTGTCGCTTTTTTATAATCAAACGCTTCTAATGGTAGAAAGTAAAATTGAATTCTTTGAAATCCCGCTGTTTGCTATTATCCAAAGTTACCCCTACTATATGATTTTCATCATGACACTCCTTCTTTGGGTTGCTATTTATACGACTGCAGCATCTGGTCTGCTTGGACTTGTCACAAGGTTCAGAGCTAAGGTACGTATCCCGCTATGGGGAGTTTGTACCCTTATGTTACTCTGTATGATTCCATTTACTCTATTTGGTTTCTCGGTTCTTGTAGCAATACTTTACCCGCTATTTGGTCTAATCAATCTATATCTTCTCGTTTGTATTCTTCTATATCCAATAACTAATCGTGAAGGCTGGTAAGAAAAGCGACCGTGTATTACTGTAATAGAAGACAGATAGTGGTAGGGGACGCATTTATGAGGAGAAAAAGGTGTTAGAAATGGAAAAAAAAAATGGAAGATGAGATAATTGCATATATTTCCAAATGACAATATGATAAAGTTGTTAACAAGCTTTTTCTTATTATATTGTGATCATTCCTTGTAAAAGTAAGTGTATATTTCCCGTAAAATAACGCAAAAGGTAAAATTCGTTTAGTTTATATTCCCGGGCCGCCTGCGGAAATCTACAGGGCGTTCAAAGGGGTCACCTTATATTTTCAGGATAGTCAATATTTAAAATAAATTTTCGTGAAAATGGTTCACAAGTTCCTTGCCTACAGATAAAATTTTGATAGATGGGAGTGTACATAATGAGTGATAAAATTTTTGGTTTAAACGATATAGTTGAAATGAAGAAAGGACATCCTTGTGGAGCGAATCAGTGGAAGGTCGTTCGAATGGGCATGGATATTCGGATTAAATGTGAAGGCTGTCAGCACTCAGTGATGATGCCGAGAAAGGAATTTACAAGAAAGATTAAGAAGATTTTGGTAAGAAGTGTAGAAGAATAGTTTCACGTGGAACAGGGAGACAGCTACTATTAGTGGCTGTTTTTTTGTTGGGGATTTTGGATGTCTGTGTAGGAGTTGGAAGGTGAGCGTGGAGAGGCGCTTAAGATTATAGCTAGAGCCAAGTAGTGTTGATGACTCTTTGACTTGGAGGTAGAGCATGGTAATAGTGGGACTTGTCTTTTTTGTGGGTTGTATCTATAATTGTGGGAGATTGAAATATGTGTTAGCGGAAAGTTAGGAGTGGATAAAATGGCTTTAACAGCAGGTATCGTTGGTCTTCCAAACGTAGGGAAATCAACGCTTTTTAATGCGATTACACAAGCGGGGGCAGAGTCTGCCAATTACCCTTTTTGTACGATAGATCCAAATGTAGGGATTGTAGATGTTCCCGATGAGCGTTTGCAGAAATTAACAGAACTAGTAAAACCGAAGAAAACAGTTCCGACTCATTTTGAGTTTACGGATATTGCCGGAATTGTAAAGGGTGCAAGTAAAGGAGAAGGACTTGGTAATAAGTTCTTGTCTCATATTCGTCAAGTAGATGCTATTTGTCATGTAGTGCGTTGTTTTGAAGACGACAATATTACACACGTTTCTGGAAGTGTAAATCCAATTTCAGATATCGAAACAATCAATCTAGAGCTTATTTTAGCCGATTTAGAATCCGTGGATAAGCGTTTAGAGCGTGTAACGAAATTAGCAAAGCAAAAAGATAAAGAAGCAGTTATCGAGCACGAAGTATTAGTAAAAGTGAAAGAAGCGCTTGAGCAAGAGTTACCTGCTCGTACGGTGGAAGTAACAGATGAGCAAGTGAAGTATTTAAAAGGGATGCATTTATTAACAAGTAAGCCGGTATTATATGTTGCGAATGTTGGAGAAGATGATGTTGCGGATACTTCTGACAACGAATTTGTAAAGCAAGTTCGTGAATTTGCTACAAAAGATAATGCTGAGGTTATTACGGTTTGTGCAAAAATTGAGTCTGAAATTGTTGAATTAGATGCAGATGAAAAAGCGATGTTTTTAGAAGAGCTTGGAATTAAAGAGTCTGGATTAGATCAACTTATCCGTACAGCTTATAATCTATTGGGATTAGCGACTTATTTTACAGCTGGAGTGCAAGAAGTACGTGCTTGGACGTTTAAAACCGGCATGAAGGCTCCCCAGTGTGCTGGAGTTATTCATACTGATTTCGAGCGTGGTTTTATCCGAGCGGAAACCGTTTCTTATGAAGATTTATTAACGGCGGGTACGATGGGTGCTGCCAAAGAAGCTGGAAAAGTGCGTTTAGAAGGAAAAGAGTATTTTGTTAAAGATGGAGATGTCATTCATTTCCGTTTTAATGTTTAAGGCTTTGTTGCAAACTGACAAGTATTCTGATATAATCTAAATTTGTGAGTAATGATTATTTATAATTGATTGCTCCTTGCCCATAGAGGGCCGTTTAGACCAAAAGGAGGTGACTGTGATGAACAAGTACGAAATCATGTATATCATCCGTCCAAACATTGAGGAAGACGCAAAGAAAGCTCTTGTAGAACGATTTAACACGATCTTAGCTGATAACGGTGCAGATCTTTCAGAATCAAAAGAGTGGGGCAAACGCCGCTTAGCTTACGAAATCAATGATTTCCGTGACGGTTACTATATGTTAGTAAACGTGGCTTCTGAGCCAGCTGCAGTTCAAGAGTTTGATCGTCTAGCTAAAATTAGCGAAGACATCATCCGTCATATTGTTGTTAAAAAAGAAGAAAAATAATAGTTGTCCTCTTCACGGACGTCGTCTCAAGGAGGAGTGGTTCTGATGTTAAATCGCGTAGTATTAGTTGGTCGCTTAACGAAAGACCCTGAGTTACGCTATACCCCAAGTGGAGTGGCGGTTGCTACTTTTACATTAGCAGTTAATCGTACGTTCCAAAATCAGCAAGGCGAACGCGAAGCTGATTTTATAAACTGTGTTGTTTGGAGAAAACAAGCTGAAAACGCAGCGAACTTCTTGAAAAAAGGAAGCTTAGCAGGTGTGGATGGCAGGTTACAAACGCGCAATTATGAAGGCCAAGATGGAAAACGTGTATACGTAACGGAAGTAGTGGCAGAGGGTGTTCAATTCTTAGAGCCTAAAGGATCAGGTGGTTCTGGCGGATCTGGAAACACGGCTCGTCCTAATCCAAATCAAAATCAAGGCTATGGTTCATCTCCGTTTGGGTACGATCAGAACCAACAACAACGTAGTAATAACAACAACCAAGGTTATACTCGTGTTGATGACGATCCATTCGCGAATGATGGTCAACCTATCGATATTTCAGACGACGATCTTCCGTTCTAATAAGATTGTTGTTTAAAAAATAGGTAAAAAACTATTTTTACTAGCCTTTTGAACACCTTCTAGAAGGAATCGTTTTGATAAAAAACAAAAAATCTATTGCAAAGGAGTGAATAAAATGGCAGGAGGACGTAGAGGTGGACGCAACAAACGTCGTAAGGTTTGTTTCTTCACAGCAAACGGTATCACTAATATCGATTACAAAGAAATCGATGTACTGAAAAAGTTCGTTTCCGAGCGTGGTAAAATTTTACCTCGTCGTGTAACAGGAACTAGTGCGAAATACCAACGTAAATTAACGATCGCTATCAAACGCGCTCGTCAAATGGCATTACTACCATACGTATCTGGTGAGTAATTTCGCTCATATATAATAAAAAAGGAAGGCAGTGAGAGAATATCTTGCTGCCTTCCTTTTTGCTAGTAAAGGAACTAAAAAAACCTTAAGATTTGATTGTAATAGAATCTTAAGGATAAACTATACATATTGTTAAAAAAGTTTTTTTCTGATTGAACGTCACCTATCGTACAACCAGAAGAAGAATATATATAATCATGATATCTTTTCTTATTTAAACGTTTCTTTATAATAGACACTCCTGTTAGTAACAAACCCATGACAGATGCAAATAGACTAAGGTTAATTAATCTTACTATTTTCAGGATAGACACCCATGGAATACAAAGAAAAATTGCACCAGGGTTGATGAAAAAGGGGAATGTTAAGTTTCCTCGTCTCCCCCTGTAGATTGAAGTAGAAGGTGTGAGACTCCTGCGGGAAGTAGCGTTTTGTGGAGACCCCGCAGGCCTAGAAGCCGAGGAGGCTCCACAAGCGCCCCGCGGAAAGCGAACGCCTGGCACGGAAATTTACAGGGCGTTCAAAGGGGACACCTTACTATTTTCAGGGTAGCTTTTAAGAAACGAACTATTACTAAAGTTTTTGTGGAGGTTTGAACCCTTGAAAACCAAAAATATTACAGAAGGAGCAGTATTGCTCGGTGTTTTCATCCTGCTTCTTCTGGTAACACTGTTTATTCCATTTGTAGGACTAGTCACTCTTTGTGGGTTGATTATTCCTTTTGTTATCTATACTATTCGAAATGGCTGGAAATCAGGTCTTTGGTTTATAGTGATAGCAAATTTATTAAGTATGCTTTTTTTTACTCCCGTAATCTTGTTGCTTTGCATACCTGTGAGCACAGCTGGTGTGGTAATGGGATACTTCTTTTCCAAGAATAGCAATCGCTATGCCGTATTAGGTGCAGGTACAGGTGTATACTTACTAAATCTACTATTAGGCTATATAGTAACAATCGTTATATTTAACATTGATATTATGGAAATGGTAAAAGAATCTGCTGAACAGTCCGTAATTTCTGCAGAGTTATTGGCTTCTACCTTAGGGAAACAAAATGCAGAGGAAGCGATGGAGCAAGTACAACAAACTATGGATGGTTTTATTTATTTAATGCCTTCCTTTTTGGTTACGATTGCCTTTGTTTTTGCTTTTATCTCCCAATGGGTATCAGTGATTGTATTAAAAAGATTAAAGATAGAAGTGAATGCTTTCCCTCCATTCCGCGAATTAGTGTTACCAAAGAGTCTATTGTGGTATTACCTAATAGTACTTCTTTTATCGCTTAGTCTTCCGGAAGAAGGAACGACTCTTTATCTTGCTATCGTCAATCTTTCCTTCATTCTCATGCTACTCATGACGATTCAGGGACTATCCTTTCTTTTCTTTATTTGTTATGAGAAAAAGATTCCAAAGGCTATCCCAATCATGGTGTTAATTTTCTCCTTCCTTCTCTCACCATTGCTCTATATAATAAGAATGATAGGAATAATAGATATAGGGTTTAATTTAAGAAAGAGGATAAACAGTAAAAAGTAAATTATTAATTAGGAGCTGAAAAATTTATGCCTAATTATTTTGAAAAACTAAATTTCCGATACCCCTTTTACACTTTATTAGTTATTGCGTTTATTCAGTTTGGGGTTATTATGTTTTTCCAATGGCAAATAGGGCTAGTTAGTTTTCTGCTCCTTGGTGTAGTCGTTTACTTCTATATGAAAGTAGAACAAATAGCTAAGAAGGAAATGGAAGCGTACATATCGACCTTATCGTATCGATTAAAAAAAGTTGGCGAAGAGGCATTAATGGAAATGCCGATTGGAATTATGCTTTATAATGATGAATATCAAATTGAGTGGACCAATCCATTTCTTGCTTCCTGCTTTCACGAGGAGACTTTAGTAGGAAGGTCACTTTATGATGTTGGCGAAAACTTAATTCCGTTGCTTAAACAAGATGTCGAAACTGAGATGATCCCCCTTTACGATAGAAAATATAAAGTGGTCATTAAAAAAGCAGAGCGATTAATTTACTTTTTCGACATTACCGAACAAACACAAATCGAGAAATTATATGAAGATGAGCGCACCGTGCTCGGTATCATCTTTTTAGATAATTATGATGAAGTAACACAAGGAATGGATGACCAAACAAAAAGTACTATTAATAGCCAAGTTACTTCAATCATCAATAAATGGGCGATGGAAAATGGTGTATTCCTAAAGCGAACGTCCATGGAACGATTTATTGTGGTGTTAAATGAGCATATTTTAATACAGCTAGAGAAAAACAAATTCACGTTACTAGATGAAGTTCGTGAACAAACTGCCAAACAGAGTATGCCATTAACTTTAAGTGTCGGAATTGGAACAGGGGTACCTTCACTACCTGAACTCGGACAAATGGCACAATCAAGCTTAGATTTAGCCCTGGGTCGTGGTGGAGATCAAGTGGCAATAAAACAAACAAATGGAAAAGTTCGTTTTTACGGTGGAAAAACCAATCCAATGGAAAAACGTACAAGAGTAAGAGCACGTGTTATTTCTCATGCGTTAAAAGAGCTGATTCACGAAAGTGATAAGGTCATAATTATGGGACATAAATATCCAGATATGGATGCAATCGGAGCTGCTATTGGAATTGCAAAAGTGGCTGAATTAAATCAAAAAGAATCTTATATTGTATTGAATCAAAATGAGATAGATGCTAGTATTCATCGCTTATTAAATGAACTGAAAAGTCATGACGAGCTTTGGGAAAAATTCGTTAGTCCAGAAGAAGCGTATGATATGGCAACAAATGATACATTACTAGTTATCGTAGACACACATAAGCCTTCGCTTGTAATAGAGGAAAAGCTTCTAAATAAGCTAGAAAATGTAGTAGTTATCGATCATCATCGTCGTGGAGAAGATTTTATTGATGATCCTTTATTGGTATACATGGAGCCATATGCTTCTTCTACAGCGGAGCTTGTAACAGAACTCTTACAATACCAGCCTAAGCGTATTAAAATCACTATGCTTGAAGCAACCGCCCTACTTGCTGGTATAATAGTAGATACAAAAAGCTTTACTGTCCGAACAGGGTCGCGGACATTTGATGCGGCATCTTTTCTACGTTCACAGGGAGCGGACACGATTTTAGTGCAAAAGCTTTTAAAAGAAAATCTTGATCGCTTTGTAAAACGAGCAAAACTGATAGAAAGTGCTTATTTGTATCAAGATGGAATTGTCATCGCAAAAGGAAATCCTGAAGATGCATTTGATCAAGTTATGATTGCGCAGGCTGCTGACACATTACTCGCGATGAGTGATATCAATACTTCTTTTGTGATCGCACATAGAAATGGTGATCAGGTAAGCATAAGTGCACGTTCACTAGGAGATATAAATGTTCAAGTAGTGATGGAAAAACTGGGCGGTGGCGGACACTTGACGAATGCCGCGACGCAACTTACGATGACAATAGATGAAGCAGAGAGTAGTCTGAAAGAAATAATAAATGAATACCTAGAGGGAGGTTCCAAAGAATGAGAGTAATATTCTTAAAAGACGTAAAAGGAAAAGGGAAAAAAGGGGAAGTAAAAAACGTAGCAGACGGTTATGCCCATAATTTTCTACTAAAACAAGGCTTGGCGATGGAAGCTTCAAATGGTAACCTTAAGTCATTAGAAGCACAAAAAAATAAAGAAGTAAAAGAAGCAGAGCAAGAGTTAGAGAATGCGAAACAATTAAAAGAAACCTTAGAGAACTTAACAATAGAATTCCAAACAAAGGCTGGAGAAGGTGGTCGTTTGTTTGGTTCCATCACAACGAAACAAGTGGCGGAAGAACTTCAAAAAAAGCATAAAATCAAAATCGATAAACGAAAAATGGAACTGAACGATGCGATTCGTGCTTTAGGCTATACGAATGTACCAGTTAAGTTACATTCAGAGGTAACAGCAACCTTAAAAGTACATGTGACTGAACAAAAATAACACCGTTGCTCGGCATTTGCCGAGTTTTCTTTATGAAGTAAGAATGCTGTGCCCATAGGCTCTGTTAAAGTACAGTTTTGATTAGTGGGTACTTAGCTGTTGATTGGAGCACGAGGTGAAGACTCCTGTGGGAGATAGCGTTTTGTGGAGACCCCGGAGGCGAAGCCGAGGAGGCTCCACAAGCGCCCTCTGGATAAGCGAAGCCTCGTGCGGAAATCAACAGCGGTGTTTAACAAAACCTTTCCATTAAGGTTGTTGCCTTGCTAAGAAAAATCTGTTTTGAATTTTTTGGGTAGGTTATAACTATCTATTTGAAAAAAACTAAAGATAATAGTGTGAAAAAAGCACGTAAGTACAATAAGAAAGAGAGGAGGAAATGTATGAGTGATCTTTTTGCTGACCGTATACCCCCACAAAATATAGATGCAGAACAAGCTGTGTTAGGAGCTATCTTCCTAGAACCCTCGGCTTTAACAACCGCTTCAGAGCTAGTGCTTCCAGACGATTTTTATCGAGCGGCACATCAGAAGATATTTGACTGTATGTTAAATCTTTCCGATCGTGGGGAGCCGGTGGATCTAGTAACTGTTACATCGGAACTTGCTAATCAGAAAATATTAGAGGAAGTCGGCGGTGTCTCCTATTTAAGTGATTTGGCTGGGTCTGTTCCGACCGCTGCAAATATTGAATATTATGCAAAGATAGTAGAAGAAAAATCAATTCTTCGTCGACTCATTCGAACAGCAACAAATATTGCCCAAGATGGCTATTCTAGAGAAGATGAAGTAGCTGGACTTTTGAATGAAGCAGAAAAACAAATCCTTGAAGTGTCCCAACGGAAAAACTCTGGTGTATTTCAAAATATCAAGGATGTATTAGTGAAAACCTATGATAACATCGAAACCCTTCATAATCGTAAAGGGGAAATCACAGGTATTGAAACAGGTTTCACCGAGCTAGATCGTATGACGGCAGGATTTCAGCGAAATGATCTTATCATTATTGCTGCTCGTCCTTCTGTTGGAAAAACGGCCTTTGCTTTAAATATCGCTCAAAATGTTGCGACAAAAGCACGTGAAAATGTTGCTATCTTCAGTTTAGAGATGGGTGCAGAGCAGCTTGTAATGAGGATGTTGTGTGCAGAAGGCAATATTAATGCCCAAAACCTCAGAACAGGTCAGCTAACAGCAGAAGACTGGAGCAAGCTAACAATGGCAATGGGAAGTCTATCTAACGCTGGGATTTACATCGATGACACGCCAGGTATTCGTGTAAGTGAAATACGCTCAAAATGTCGTCGACTAAGACAAGAGAGCGGCCTTGGAATGATTTTGATTGACTATCTACAGCTTATTCAAGGAAGCGGAAGAAATGGCGGAGAGAACCGTCAGCAGGAAGTTTCAGAAATCTCTCGTTCCTTAAAAGCCTTAGCAAGGGAATTGCAAGTGCCAGTTATCGCCCTTTCTCAGCTTTCCCGTGGGGTAGAGCAACGTCAAGACAAACGACCAATGATGTCAGATATTCGTGAATCTGGAAGTATTGAGCAAGATGCAGATATTGTTGGGTTCTTATATCGTGATGATTATTATGACAAGGAAAGTGAAAACAAAAACATTATTGAAATTATTTTAGCCAAGCAACGTAACGGTCCGGTTGGTACTGTTTCACTAGCATTTGTAAAGGAATATAATAAATTTGTGAACTTGGAGCGCAGATTTGATGATGAATCTGTCCCTCCAGGGGCATAATAAAAGGCATCTACGTTGGTAGATGCCTTTGTATGTGGTTTTAGGGTAGTCCGAAACAAAGTGGTACTAGAAATGTTATAGAACAAATATATGAGTGAAAAATCTGTAATATTTACGAACAAATACATTTAGTTTTTGAAAAAACGTTCGTGTTTTGATTGACTTTCTATGCTTCAACTGATAAACTAACTTTGGTTGAAAATAGTAAATAAAAAAGTCTACATATTTAAGTGGAGGTGTACGATCTATGGCATCAGTAGTCGTAGTAGGAACACAATGGGGCGATGAAGGAAAAGGTAAAATTACAGACTTTCTTTCTGAAAACGCAGAATTAATCGCGCGTTACCAAGGTGGAAATAATGCAGGACATACAATTAAATTTAACGGTGAAACTTATAAATTACACTTAATCCCTTCTGGAATTTTCTATAGCGATAAGATTTGTGTGATCGGTAACGGTATGGTTGTTGATCCAAAAGCTTTAATTACCGAGTTAAAATATTTACATGATCGTGGAATTAGCACAGACAATCTACGTATCAGTAATCGTGCTCACGTAATCTTACCTTATCACCTTAAATTAGATGAGGTAGAAGAAGAGCGTAAAGGTGCAAACAAAATAGGTACTACGAAAAAGGGGATCGGTCCAGCATACATGGATAAGGCAGCACGTGTAGGTATTCGTATTGCTGATTTATTGGATCGTGAGCTCTTTGAAGAAAAATTAACACATAACTTAGCAGAGAAAAATCGTCTATTAGAAAAAATGTACGAAGTAGAAGGCTTTAAAATAGAAGATATTTTAGACGAGTACTATGAATATGGTCAACAATTTGCTAAATATGTAACAGATACATCAGTTGTATTAAATGATGCATTAGACGATGGTCGTAGAGTTTTATTTGAAGGTGCACAAGGCGTTATGTTAGATATTGACCAAGGTACGTATCCATTTGTTACATCTTCTAACCCAGTTGCAGGTGGAGTAACAATTGGTTCTGGTGTAGGTCCTTCAAAAATCGATCATGTTGTAGGAGTAGCAAAAGCTTATACTACTCGTGTAGGTGACGGTCCATTCCCAACGGAACTTGATAATGAAATTGGTCATCAAATCCGTGAAGTTGGTAGAGAGTACGGAACAACAACAGGTAGACCACGTCGTGTTGGTTGGTTTGATAGCGTTGTAGTACGTCATGCTCGCCGTGTAAGTGGATTAACAGATCTATCTTTAAACTCTATTGATGTACTTACTGGAATTGAATCGTTAAAAATTTGTGTCGCATATAAATATAAAGGCGAAGTAATGGAAGCATTCCCAGCTAGCCTAAAGGTTCTTGCTGAGTGTGAACCAGTATTCGAAGAAATGCCAGGTTGGACAGAAGACATCACAGGTGTAACAAGCTTAGATGAGTTACCAGAAAATGCACGTCACTACATTGAGCGTGTATCCCAACTTACAGGTATTCCACTATCTATCTTCTCTGTAGGACCAGATCGTTCTCAGACGAACGTAGTAAGAAGCGTATACGCATCCAAATAAAAAAAAACGGGGCTTGTAAGGTGCGATATATTCCATCATATTGCAATGGCCCCTCTACAACTAAAATGGCTTGTTAATATAATAGCAAGCCATTTTTTTATTTTTTGCTGATCGATCGAGATTAGATTAAGGGAGTTACTGGCGGATGGAGAGTATCACCATCTATGGAACCATTCGTTTATTAAAAATGTTGAATAAAGATAAGAGCAATCATCGTAAAGTAAAAGACTCAAAAAAATAAGATGAATTTTATTAAAAAGCTATTGCAAATATATTATATAGTATGCTATTATTAAAAACGTCGTCAAAATAGAATTGCTTCTTCTAATGAAGTAAAGTATAAAGATGCTACAAACTTAATGAAATACTTAAAAATAAGTGCCATTAGCTCAGTAGGTAGAGCATCTGACTTTTAATCAGAGGGTCGAAGGTTCGAATCCTTCATGGCACACCATTTAAGGCCCATTGGTCAAGCGGTTAAGACACCGCCCTTTCACGGCGGTAACACGGGTTCGAATCCCGTATGGGTCACCATTTATCTTAATAAAATATACATAAATATTAGGTCCCGTGGTGTAGCGGTTAACATGCCTGCCTGTCACGCAGGAGATCGCCGGTTCGATCCCGGTCGGGACCGCCATTTATATATATTCTATACTCCTTCATTAGGGATTGGAAAAGAAAAACAATACATACAATGTGGCTCGGTAGCTCAGTTGGTAGAGCACGATCGAGTACGCTACGAAGCGAAACCACAGCGCACAAATTTCGCCTTTTAAAATTTGGGTGATGATGCAAAGAACACAAAAGATTATTATAATAACTAAAATTATGGCTCGGTAGCTCAGTTGGTAGAGCAATGGACTGAAAATCCATGTGTCGGCGGTTCGATTCCGTCCCGAGCCATCCCAAAAGCATCCTACTTTTCAAAAATGAAAAGTAGGATGCTTTTTTCCTGTTATAGAAAGTATAATTTTCACAAAGTTTTTTAACGTTTCCTCGATCCAGTGACTAGTCTCTTAGTTTCTTAACTACAACATCTTCCAGAAAACGGTCTGTTTCTGTACAGGTTTATGCTAACCAACACGAAAAAAACAGAATCAAGTCGAAAAACATAGGAATAATTACCCATCAACCTAACTAAATAAGGAAAATATACTATAATACGCCTAAATATGACAAGAATAATACAATTATGTTACATCTTTTGCTCTAGTATTCTATTTATTTGTAGATATATGGTATGGTATAGGAGTCGAAAAATTTGAGAGAGTATCAATTTACTAGAAGATGATTTAGAAATTGTTCTTTTTCGGGAATGGAATCAGGGGGATATAACCATGATCAGCCAATTAAAGACTATGTATAATACATACACAAAAAAACTAAATATTAAACATAAATTTCAAGATAATCGTTTTTCTGCGTTTGCAAAAAAAGCGCTAATTACAACATTTGTTTCTGGATCGTTATCATTTGGTGCTGTTGCTGCACAGGCAAGTGAAAACTCTTTGTTAGGCACGATCTACCATGTTTACCTAAATGGAGAACGTGTAGGAGCAATAGATGATAAAGATGCTTTAGACAAGGCAATTGCCGCTAAAGTTGAGGCTGTCCAGAAAGACTTTAAAGATTTAGAACTCTCGGTAGGAAATGAGTTATCTGTTTTGCCTGAAAAGGTATTTAGACCTTCCTCTCAAAACAAGGATACAATAGATAAAGTTGTAGATAATCTAGAAGTAAAAGCTAGTGCTTCAGTAATAACTATTAATGGAGAAGCCCTGGTTTTACTAAAAAATGAAGAAGATGCAGAAAAAGTAATAAAGCAACTAACGTTAGAGTTCGTTTCTGAAACGCAGTTGAAAGAATTTGAGCAAAGAAAGCAAATGGATAATGAACCTGAAGCGATTAAAGTTGATCAGTCTCGTATATTAGACGTAAAACTTAAAGAAAAAGTTTCATATTCCGAAAAAAATGTTAACCCTGAGGAAGTAATTTCTGTAAAAGAGGCAGTTAGCCTTTTGAAAAAAGGTGTTAAATCTACAAAAAAATATACAGTTGCTGAAGGAGACGTTCTAGGTGGTATAGCAGAGGCGTATGATTTAACCTCTACTGAACTGTTATCTTTGAACCCTGACCTAGAGGAAGCTTCTTTATTGAAAATCGGAACTACTTTAAATGTTACAGCTCTTAAACCTTTTGTACATGTAATAGTAGAAGAGGAATCTTCTCGAAATGAAGAAGTACCTTTTGCCCAAGAGGTAGAAGAAGATAGAGATTTGCCTAAGGGTGAAACAAAGATTAAGCAACAAGGTGTAAATGGAGAGAAAAATATTCAATCCATTGTGACTAAGGAAAATGGTGTTACTGTGAAAACGGAAGTAACACATGAAGAAGTGGTGAAAGAGCCTGTTGCACACATTGTTGTAAAAGGAACAAAAGTTATCGCTTCTCGAGGAAGTGGGTCTCTTGCATGGCCAGCTGTTGGTGGGTATGTTTCAAGTAAAATGGGACATCGCTGGGGGAAAATGCACAAAGGGATCGATATCGCAAGACCAAGTGATCGTACGATTAAAGCTGCAGATAACGGAGAAATAGAGTTTGCAGGTTGGGATGGCGGATACGGTAACAAAATCATCATCAACCACCAAAATGGGATGAAAACAACCTATGCACACTTAGCTTCAATTGATGTATCTGTTGGTCAAACAGTAGCGCGTGGCTCCAAAATAGGTGTAATGGGAACAACAGGTCAATCCACAGGAATTCACTTACACTTTGAAGTATATCAAAATGGTCAATTAAAAGATCCGATGCAATATCTAAACTAATGATGTTAATCAAACAATCAATGAGAACCTCTAGCACACCTAATAGTAGCTAGAGGTTTTTATTTTTGATGATCTTGGAATTTTTGCTCTGCCTGGGCTGAACAACCGGCGAGCACTTTTCCTATATTAGATGCTTTACTACTCTTTACGTGGTAAAGTATTTAGTATAATGGATTCAGAAAAATTAAATGATACTAATAGATAGCAGTGATAAGGAGCGATTTGAGATGGAAAAGAAAATACTGGTTGTTGATGACGAGAAACCAATTGCAGATATATTAAAATTCAATCTACAAAAAGAGGGTTACGACGTTTATTGTGCTTATGATGGAGAAGAAGCACTAAACAAGGTTGAAGAAGTTCGCCCAGATTTAATTCTATTAGATATCATGCTCCCGCAAAGAGATGGCATGGAGGTTTGTCGTGAGGTTAGAAAGAAATACGAGATGCCGATTATTATGCTAACTGCGAAGGATTCGGAAATAGATAAAGTATTAGGCCTAGAGCTAGGTGCTGATGACTATGTGACAAAACCATTTAGTACACGTGAATTAATTGCGCGAGTAAAGGCTAATTTACGTAGACATCAACAAAAAGGAAATGAAGTAGAGGAATCTTCGGAAATTTCCATTGGAACCTTAGTTATTCATCCTGATGCATATATGGTGACAAAACGAGGAGATATGATTGAGTTAACGCATCGTGAATTTGAATTACTTCATTATTTAGCCAAACACATTGGACAAGTTATGACACGTGAACACTTGCTACAAACTGTGTGGGGCTATGATTATTTTGGTGATGTAAGAACAGTAGATGTGACTGTTCGTCGTCTTCGTGAGAAAATTGAAGACAATCCTAGCCATCCATCTTGGATTGTAACGAGAAGAGGAGTTGGCTATTACCTGCGACAATCTGAGCAGGAATAATACTCATGAAAAAAGTAGGATTCTTTCGATCGATTCACTTAAAGTTTGTATTGATTTATGTCTTATTGATTTTGATTGCGATGCAAATAATTGGTGTGTATTTTGTTAGTAAATTGGAGAGTCAATTAGATAGAAATTTTAAGAGCTCCCTAGAAGAACGAATAAATTTGCTCGCTTATAGCATAGAACAGGAAATGAAGAAGCAACGTGATGATACGACACCAAAAATAGAGGAGGATATCCGAACAGTCTTACAAGACGTTAAGATGGAGGATATTTCCGAGGTCAGAGTAATCAATAGTAAAAGTATGGTGTTAGGAACATCAAACCCTTATAACCAAGCAAGAATGGTGGGAAAAAGGACGACATCTTTGCTAATAAAACGAGCACTTGCCGTCGGTTCCCCCTCAGATAAGATAGAGCTTGATCGAAATACGAGACATCGAATGCGTATAATGGTTGCACCTATAAAAACGAATAATCAAGAAATCATTGGGGCCATTTATTTGGAAGCCTCCATGGAAAACCTCTACAATCAAATGAAACAAATAAACGGGATATTTATGACTGGAACTATTCTTGCATTAGTTGTTACGGCAGTGCTTGGGGTACTACTTGCTCAAACGATTACACGACCAATGTCAGATATGAGAAAACAAGCACTAGAGATGGCAAGGGGTAATTTTTCTCGAAAGGTTAATATTTATGGCGATGATGAAATAGGTCAGTTGGCACTCTCCTTTAATAATCTAACGAAGAAATTGCAGGAAGCACAGGCTACAACAGAAGGAGAACGGAGAAAATTGAGTTCTGTCCTTTCTCATATGACGGATGGGGTTATTGCCACTGATCGAAAAGGCCGTGTTATTCTAATTAATGAACCAGCACTAGGAATGTTGAATGTTTCACGTGAAACAGTCCTACAAAACCCTATTGTGGAGGTTTTAGATATAGGTGAGACCCACACATTTGATAGTTTAATATCGGAGCAAGAGTCGCTAATTTTAGATTTTAGTACTGAAAATAAACCATTAATATTGAGGGCAAGTAACTCTATTATCCAAAAGGAAACAGGATTTATTAATGGGTTAATTACGGTTTTACACGATATTACGGAACTAGAAAAAATAGATCAAGAGAGACGAGAATTTGTTGCCAATGTTTCTCATGAATTAAGAACACCATTAACGACAATGAGAAGTTACTTAGAGGCTTTAGCTGATGGAGCATGGAAAGATGATGATATAGCTCCAAAATTTTTGGATGTTACGCAGACAGAAACAGAGCGAATGATTCGTTTAGTCAATGACTTGCTTCAGCTTTCAAAGATGGATGCGAAGGATTATCGCTTTTATAAAACATCTGTTGATTTTATCGGATTTTTTAATCGAATTATCGATCGATTTGAATTATCTAAATCGCAAAAGGTTATCTTTGTTCGAGATCTACCTAATCAAGAGGTATTCGTTTCCTTAGATGAAGATAAGATTACACAAGTATTAGATAACATTATTTCAAATGCAATGAAATATTCCCCAGAAGGTGGCACTATTACTTTTGCAGTTCACATAGAGGATGCTGCCAAGCAAGTTTTAGTCAGTATTAGTGATGAAGGAGTCGGCATTCCTAAGGCTGATGTCTCGAAAGTATTTGACCGTTTCTATCGAGTAGATAAAGCTCGTACACGAATGCTTGGTGGAACTGGTTTAGGATTGGCCATAGCAAAAGAGATGATTAATGCCCATAATGGGGATATTTGGGCTTCTAGTCAGGAAGGAAAGGGAACGAAAATTTTCTTTACACTTCCAATTACGCAAGATGAACAAGAGGATGAATGGTCATGAAATATGAAAATATAAAATCCTTAATATTAACGATACTCGTCCTAACTAGTTTAGTACTTACATGGAACTTATGGACCTATCAGCCGGCGTTTGACTATACGGGAAATGAAAAGCTACTCAAAGAGGTAAAGATTAGTTCAAAGCAAGAAGTGGGGAATATTATTCGTCCTGCTCAAATGATTTTTCATTATGAAGAAATTCATTATGGTACCACAGATTCGCAGGAAATTTCTCGCTTAGCAAAAGAAATGGAAAAATGGAGTATCTATGATGTGAATGCTACTTCCATGTATATTGAGGAGAAGGATTTTACCTCCTTTATGCATGGAGTAGGGAAAATGGAAATAATATTTCCAGATAAAATTCCACTGCCAACATTACGTTATTTAACAGATTTTAGCGACGAAGAAATTCCTAACCTCACCATTGATCGAATGATGATTGATCTGAATAGTGAAGCAGATAGAGCTGAACCGATTATTTATTTAGTTAATTATCAGGATCGAAGAGTGTATAGTGCAAAAGTTCATAGTATGTCTATTGCCACTTTGAAAAATGTTTTTTACCAAACAGCAGTACGATACAGTGAATACGCTGCAATTAAGGCGGAAGAAAGTCGCTTCATCTTTGTTCCAAAAGATCCGGTAGAAATGATGAAAATGCATTATCTTTCCGATACTATTAATCCAGAGGATTTTAAAGATGCTCTATTCGATGTTCCAAGTGTTGTAACAAAGGATCAAATGACGTCTGGAGAAGTGTATACAGACAGTTCTAGGATAATGAGTGTTGATCGATCGTATTCTCTTTTACAATTTGTAAATACAATAGCGGCCGATATGTCAAATGCAGCGGATTTTAATGTCATCGAACGTAGTATTGAGTTTGTAAATGAACATAGCGGTTGGACAAAAGATAAATTTCTCTTCGCCCATTGGAATCAATCAGAAAGTGCTCATGAATCCGCTATATTTCGATTATATGTAGGAGATTATCCAGTCTTTAATCGAGAGGGATTGACAGAAATAACACAGGTATGGCGGAATAATGAGATGTATAGCTATTCTCGCCCTATTTTTGAATTAGGGGTTCCTATCTATAATGTTCAGCAAAACGTGCTATTACCATCTGCCTCAGAAACAGAACAAGAGTTATTAGCTCTTCCTAACTTTGATATTAAGAAACTCCGAGATATTAAGATTGGGTACGAGTTGAAGAGAGATTTGGCAAATCCCAACCAAGTCGTGTTTATTCTAGAGCCAATCTGGGTTTATCAATACGGTGATAGCTGGAATAAAGTGATATTTTCAGAGAAAGATGAATTAGGGGGAATGTAGGATGGATTGGAGGAAAACAAAAACCATTTTCATTATTACGTTTCTCGTATTAAATATTTTCTTAGGGTACCAAATATACGAAAAAAGTGTAGAAGCTCCTTTAGATTTAATTGCAGAGCCTAAGATAGAAGAGCAATTTGAGGCTGATGAAATAACATACGATAAATTGCCAAAGGAACCAATCAAAGAAAGCTATATAAGTGGGAAAAGTTACAAGTTTACAGTAGAAAACTTAGAGGACTTAGAGAACAAGAATCAAGATGTAGAGATTGTAGATGAAACGATTTTAGTGGGTGCATTTGAGGAGCCAATCGTTATCCCAGAAAATAATACCTCCTCTCGTTTTGCGCAATTTTTAAAAGATCAGATTCTCTTTGGTGATAAATACGAGTTTTGGGGATATAGCGAAGAGGCAAATGAAGTCATTTTTCTACAAAAACATAAAAATAGTCTTATCTATAACAGTAGTAATAGTGGGATGCTGAATTTGATATTAGATGATAAAAATAATATTGTTTCCTACAGACAAACCTTTATTACCGATTTAGAGGACATGGATGAGGCGCAAGAACTAATTAATGCTTTTGAAGCATTAGAAAACATGTATAATATGAATGAGCTAAAGCCTGGTAGTCACGTAACAAAAGTAGAGTTTGGTTATTATACACTTGTGCAGTATACAAACTCACATGTATTAACTCCAACTTGGCATATTGTAGTGAACGGGGAACAAGATTACTTTGTCAATGCATTTGAAGGACAAGTTATAACGAGAAAAGATAACAGAGCAATGGAGTGAAGTGACATGAGCCTGCATTTTAGTGTGCTTGCTAGTGGTAGCACTGGGAATGCAATTTATGTCGCGACAGAGGAGCATTCTTTATTAATTGATGCTGGTTTGAGCGGCAAAAAAATGCAAGAGTTATTTAGTAAAATAGATAAAAAAATAGAACATCTTTCTGGCATCCTTGTAACACACGAGCATAGTGACCATATAAAAGGCCTAGGAGTGTTAGCACGAAAATATAAATTGCCTATATATGCGAATGAAAAAACCTGGAAGGCGATGGATGGGCTGGTTGGTGCCATTCCTACCGATTTGAAATTCACATTTGAAACAGGGTGTGTGAAATCATTTGGTGGACTCGATGTAGAATCGTTCGGGGTTTCTCATGATGCAGCAGAGCCAATGTTTTACGCATTTCACCAAGGGGATAAAAAACTAGTAGTTATAACGGATACTGGGTATGTAAGCGATCGGATGAAGGGCGTTATCTCTAATGCGAATGCCTATGTATTTGAGAGTAATCATGACGTTCAGATGTTGCAAATGGGACATTATCCTTGGAGTATAAAACGGCGAATTTTAAGTGATGTTGGACATGTTTCCAATGAAGATGCTGCCCTTGCAATGGCAGATGTCATGGGAGATCAAACAAAGCGTATTTATTTGGCGCATTTAAGTCAAGATAATAACATGAAAGATTTAGCGAGAATGTCTGTACAACAAACACTTGCGACACGGGGAATTATAACCGGAGAGCAGGTGGAGCTATATGATACAGATCCTAAAGCTCCAACAGCGCTAGCTTTCGTGTAACTATCTTAGGCTTCTAGCGCCTTTCTTTTTGTCTTTTTTGAGGAAAATGCGGTAGTTTGGGTTTGTAGCTTAAGTTGTTCCACGGAAAACAGCCTTTTTGGAAGGAAAGCTTTTTCTAGAAAGGAAGGAAATAAAGTGGGATACTACGACCAGCACGATCAATCAAAAAATTCGCAGCAAAAAAGAAACCGAGGAAAATATTTCTTACCTAGCCTTGTAGGGTTAATACTTGGTGCCTTTCTTATTGTGGTCGCCTTTCCAGCTCTTACAAGAAATGCGGTACCAGATGTCAGTCAACCTACTAATGAACAACGCGAGTTAATTCCCGAACCAGGAGAAGCAGGAACTGCAGAAGTACGCAATATTTCGGTAAATGTTATCTCTGGAGTAACAGAAGCAGTGGATGCAGTAGCAGAAGCGGTTGTTGGTGTTATTAATCTACAACAATCATCATTTTGGAATAATGGTAATGTAGAAACAGATTCAGATGGGGAAGCAGGCACTGGTTCTGGTGTTATTTATAAAAAAGAAAATGGCAAGGCTTACGTAGTCACAAATTTCCACGTAATTGAAGGAGCAAATCAAGTGGAGTTGAGTTTAATTGATGGAACTAGGGTACCAGCAGAGGTACTAGGTGAAGATCCTTTGACCGATTTAGCTGTCCTTGAAATGGAAGATGAACTGGTCACGAAGGTAGCGAACTTTGGCAATTCGGATAATGTTCGGACAGGTGAACCAGTTATTGCGATTGGAAACCCACTGGGGCTTCAATTTTCTGGTTCTGTCACTCAAGGAATTATTTCAGGTACTGACAGAAGTATTCCGGTTGATATTGATCGGGATGGGGTCTTTGACTGGCATGCAGATGTTATGCAAACAGATGCTGCAATAAACCCTGGAAATAGTGGAGGGGCCTTAATCAATATCCAAGGTAAACTAATAGGCATTAATTCGATGAAAATTGCCCAGCAAGAGGTAGAAGGAATTGGACTAGCAATTCCCAGTAATACAGTAATTCCTATCATTAATGACCTTGAGCATTACGGGGAGGTAAGAAGACCATATTTCGGTGTAAGTATTGGTTCTTTATCAGATGTTTCAAGTTATCATTGGCAAGAAACATTAAAACTTCCGGCTAAAGTGAAGGCTGGAGTCTACATCACTGGAGTAACGCCAAACTCCCCTGCTGCAAATGCTGGCTTAAAGGAATACGATGTGATTGTCGAATTAGATGGAGAGCCAATACAAGATGTCATTGAGTTGAGAAAGCATCTTTATAATGAAAAAGAAATTCAAGATAAGATGGAAGTGACATTTTATCGAGGCAAAGACCTAAAGAAGGTTATCGTTACTTTAACAGGAGAATCATCGTAAGTGGGGGAGAAATCTCCCTTTTTTTCTTTGTTGATTTATTAACCTGTGGATAAATGGTATCCTTGTAAGGAAAACATGTGTTTGAAAGGATTGTGGATAGTTTGAAATGTTGTTTAGAGCATATAGAATTAGCAATGGAAATGTACATAGATGAACATGAAGAGGCTCCAATATTAGAAGAAGTACCAGAGGAAGAAAAGTTATCAACAACCTGTGAATTCTGTTCTGAATCCGCAATATATATGGTGGGGAACTAATATTCGCATACTAAATGTGGATAGAAAATGTGGATATGTGGATAACTTTTGTGGATAAACTGTTTGCAAAGCGGGGATTACTGTGAATATCTCAATAATCACAATAGGAAAACTAAAAGAAAAGTACTTAAAGCAAGGAATCGACGAATATTTAAAAAGGCTCAGTGCATATGCCAAGATCGAAGTAATCGAGCTAGCCGATGAAAAAGCACCTGAACAACTTAGTGATGCGGAAATGGAACAAGTGAAGCAAAAAGAAGGCGAACGCATTCTTGCGAAAATTTCTGATGATACGCATGTTATTGCATTAGCTATTGAAGGCAAGCAGCGTTCTTCGGAAGAGTTAGCAAAAGAAATAGATAAGCTTGCTACGTATGGGAAAAGTAAAATTGCCTATGTAATAGGAGGATCGCTTGGATTGAGTAATGAGGTAATGAAGCGCTCGAATGATACCTTGTCCTTTTCGAAGATGACATTTCCCCATCAGCTGATGCGGTTGATTTTGTTGGAGCAGGTGTATCGGGCGTTTCGGATTAATCGGGGGGAACCGTATCATAAGTAAGTGAGGTTTTTGAATAATAAATTACAAGCCAAAGAGTCAGGAATTGTAATAGGCCACCTAATAAAGGTGGTCTTAATTACTTATTTAGCTTGATATTCTTCTAAATTTCAGTTCTATATTTTCCTCCTGAAGGATAATCAACCTGCCCAACTGAAAGGGCTTGGTAATTCCAAAGAATATTAGTAATATGTTGTGCCTGTTCTTTATTACATTGAATTAGAACTGTGACTTCATGGTTTGTACGCTTTTTTTGTGTTTTTACTTTTTTGACTAAATAATATGCGCTTAATCCTATACCAAATCCAATAAACGCACCAATAAGCCCCCAAATAATAGGCCCCCAAGTCAACACAAAACCACTTGATGCTCCAATAACTGAACAGCCAGTTGCCATGGAAATTCCTATTTCAAAAGCACGAGGACTATGCTCTCGAAAATTGTTTTTCTTTGGGTCGTTATCCATGAAAGTGACGAGAATATGCTCTCTTGGGATCGCACTTTTTTCTATTTCTGCTAATGCTTGCTCTAATTCGATTGATTGTTCAAATATGCCGATAATCAACATTGTACGAGCACCTCTTAGGAGAAAATTCGAATTTTACTGTTCTGGTAACGGGCTGAGAGATGCTGTCGCTGTTCGATCCGAAAAAGTTGATTATGTTCAACAGTTGTACGATAGGCATGATAAATGGATCCACCCATAACAGAAGGCATAAATAGCAACCAGTGTGGATGAAGCATAGAAATGGAATCATAGAGGCGGCCATGTAATAGACTTAAGAAAGATTCGTGCATTCTTGACAAGGATAGGTAGACCCACCACCAAAACATTGCATAGAAACCTAGACCAAACCGATGATTGTACAATTGACCTAAACCAGGAAAGAAAAAAGAGTATATCGCTCCTGTAATTGGACTTTTTTTCTCGAGATATTGTATTTCAGATGTGGAAATTTTTAAGCTAATGATGGGCTTATTGTCAGCTCTGGCTAAATGCCAAAGTTTATTTTGGTATAATGCTGACCGGAAACTATCCGCTATCGCAATTAAATAGATAGCAAGATACCCAAAAGCCCATTTAGGTTCCAATACTAATTTAGCTAGTTCAAACTTTCCGCAGAAGGAATAAATCATTGCTTCGTTTATACGAGCTAAAGTATTTATTACTACTTCAAATAATGTTAACAAAGTTGCTCTAATATATTGATTTAGTAAATAATGCCCAAAGCCTGGAAAAATAGCAGACCAACAAGCGACCATATAGGGATTTTGTTGTTTCAGATGTGTAATGCCAAACATATTAATATTTGCAAGTGGACGTCGAACGTGAATAGCCATATTAATACCTTCTTAATAGAGTTTTTCATCTTAGTTTGTTATCCAACATTATTTTTATACAAAGATTAACTAAAATAGGTTAAAGGTACCTATCAACAATCCAGTCGATTTAGGTTTTTCGTACTTCTTGTAAGGCAGTCGCAATCAGACAATAATCAATCGTACTAACTAATGCTAGATTATATACCCAGATAATGATGACAGGAGGAAGGTACTTTCGAATGAATATAAACAATAATAAAAATGTAGAAGATGATAAAATACTAAACCATTCATTCCAATCGAAAGTAACATGGATATCGTTTCGTTTTAGGGAATATCTAGAGGAAAGGAGATGAAAAAGCTGTGTATCATATATTATCATGTTTAATTTCAGGAGAAGCCTCGTCGATGCCAACAGATTGTTCAGGAAGTGATTGGCCGATGGCTGGGTGATGAACTGGACCAGACATCTCTGTCCTTTCTCGAAAAGGAAGCGCTTCGGCTAGCGATTCGAAAAGGAGAAGCCATAACCCCTATAGAAGTCGAGAAGTATTTGAAGCTAAGTGACAAGACGGTAAAAAAAGTAATATCTCAACTAGTCGATAAAAAGATGTTGATTCCCCCATCTGGGATCAAGAGGGTTCGCTCTTATCGGTTGAGAGATCAGATTAAGCGCCCGCTCTAATAAATAGACGGAAAAATTTCGCTTAATTAGTAAATAAAATAAAAAATAGCTTAAATAGACGGAGAGATTCCGCCTATCCATTCGAAAAACGTGAAAATGGGGGATTTTGCTTTGCATAATCGGAAAACCTCCTC
This sequence comes from Sutcliffiella halmapala, assembly GCF_002019665.1. GTDB lineage: Bacteria > Bacillota > Bacilli > Bacillales > Bacillaceae_I > Sutcliffiella_A > Sutcliffiella_A halmapala. The sequence goes on from NZ_KV917375.1 coordinate 137,390, forward strand.
TTATTTCCCCTGAAACAAGCTCCATTCTGCATATAACCGAAAAATCTCCGCTTATTTTACTTTCGCTAGTTACTTATTTAAGGATTAGAATTCTTATTGAAAAGAAGTGAGATGGATGGGTTTCATTCTTTTAATTATTCTCAAAAAAATCCAAGAGAACCGTATCATAAATTCTTTAAGTAGAATAGCATTTCTATTACAATTTATTTATAAGCACATATTCTTAAATGAACAAATAATGATATTCTTAATAGGTTGAATGGAATTACTTACAAAAAAATTGTAGATGGTGGCTTTAATGAAAATGGAATCTAGAAATGCATATATATATAATTCACACCAAAGATGTCTTAATAACAAAATGAATCCTTATAATTTTTCGGCTCCTAAAGCAAAATTGCCTAAAAGTGAGTTGGAACAAAAGAAGAAGATGCTTGATGATACCATTTCTGTAGCAAGAACATTTATGACGAAGTTAATAGCTGAATTAGATGGGATAGCTGTTTTAATCGTTATCACTGATCATGAAGGATATATTATAGAGTTGTACGGAGATGAAATGATTAAGGGGCAAATTGAATCATTAGGTTTATCGACCGGAATCAGATTAAAGGAAGAAGAGGCGGGAACGAATAGTATTGAAATGGCATTAAAAATGGGACAATCTGTCCAACTCATTGGGCCAGACCATTTTTTTCATTGTTTACATGAAAGTGCTTGTTTCTCTGTACCCTTTTATTCATTAGGTAAGATAAGCGGGACCATTTCGGTGATGATGGCCGCTCATCATGCAAGCTCTTTCCATTCAGGATTACTCCATTCTGCTGTAGATTCTATCGAACGAGAGGTTAGAGTAAAGCAGCAGAATAAGAAATTACTAGTCTTGAATCAAGTGCTAATGGAAAACAGTCGAAACGGGGTCATTTTGGCCAATGAGGACGGAAAAATAGTTGAAATAAATCCTTTTGCTGAGAAAGTATTATCTTGCAATAAAGAAGAAATATGTAATCGTCAAATTACTGAAGTAGCAGTTATCGGAGGATACATGGGAAATGTTTTGAGAGGTAGTAAAAAGTACGAAGATATAGAAATATCCATATCAAACAAAACGTATTTATTTGACTCATTTCCAATTTATAATGAATCCAACCAAATAAATGGAGTATTTGGCCAGTTTAGAGATATTACAGAAAGACTCGTTTTAGAAAGACAACTTATGCTAAGTGAGAAATTGTCAGCAATAGGAAAAATAAGTGCCGGACTTGCTCATGAGATTAGAAATCCACTTACCTCAATCATAGGTTTATTAGAAGTCTTTAAGGGAAATTTAAGAACAGATAATGACAAGCAAAAAGAATATTTTAGAATCATCTTCAGTGAATTAGAAAGAATAAAAAATCTTGTTCAGCAATTTGTGATGATGGCTAAACCTGATGCAAAAGAAGTCTCAAAATCTAGAGTGAGCATACATGAACTTATTGAAGATATTTTGACGTTAATGGAAAATGATTTTAGAAATAAAAACATAAAGCTTCATTATCAAGTTTTTTATAAAGATAAGATTAATGTAGATAAGGATAAAATCAAGCAAGTTTTTCTAAACATTCTACAAAACTCCTATGATGCCATCGATTTTGATGGCATCATATCCATTGATATCCATCAGAGTCAATCTGATAATGGGATTGAAATTACAATCCAAGATGATGGGTCTGGAATGGATAAAGATACTTTCGAAAAATTATCTACTCCTTTTCATTCAACGAAAAAAAACGGGTTAGGTCTAGGATTATCGATGAGCTATCATATTATTGAGTTGCATAAAGGAAGAATAAAAGTAAAAAGTGAGAAGGGGAAAGGGACAATCTTTACAATATGGTTGCCACAAACTTAAAAATTCAATAAATATGACTTTTTTTATTTTCCAAACATCATTTTTCAAACCCTGTTATTATATGGAAAGGAGTTAACTTTATCACTCCCCTCCTACTTTTTATTTAACAAAAGGGCAGTCATAAATAAAAATTAAATGTAAAGGGAATCCAACATTAAATGAAGGATTCCCTTTTACTATTTAGCGCCTATATTTTTCGATAAAGTACAATAATGAGGTTTTCCGTTTCGTGTTCAACTTCCTTTTAGAGATCGGCAAGAATGGTAAGTTTACGAGTCCAGGTGTCTATTTCAGGGTCCACATTCACTTTTCTATCTCTACGACAACCTCTAGAACTGGAATATAAGTAGTGTCTTTTTGCTTAGTTAAATAGATGATTGAATATCCTAAGAATCCTTCCTTCCATATGTTTCTACAGCTTATACATAATATTATAAATGAAAACCATTCTCATTGTTACTATAATTAGTTATAATGATGATTGTAAATAAGCTAGTTTCAAAGTTTGTAAGGAGAGGACTCGAATAGAATGAAGCGGATTTTATTTATAGAAGATGAGCGACATCTATCGCGGTTTGTCGAGATGGAACTGCGACGTGATGCGATAGATGTGGTTTTGGCATATGATGGGGCGACAGGGCTACATCTTGCACTTGCCGAAGAGTGGGATATTATCTTGCTAGATCTGATGCTACCGAAAATGGATGGGATGGAAGTATGTCGGCAAATTCGTACAGCTAAAAAAACGCCAGTCATTATGCTAACTGCCAGAGATAGCATTAAGGACCGTGTCGCTGGTCTTGATTGCGGTGCAGACGATTATATGCCCAAGCCATTTTCAATTGAAGAACTAAGGGCTCGGATGAGGGTTATTTTTAGAAGAGAAGCAACAGAATCGTCCCAAACCATTCTGACATTTCGAGATTTGTCCCTCAATTTTGATTTGAGAATTGTCAAAAGAGGGGACGAAGAGATTGGGTTAACTAAGCGAGAATTTGATCTGTTGGCAGCACTTATGGAGCATGCTAATCGCATTATGAGTAGAGAGATGCTTCTTGATATAGTTTGGGGCTTTGAAGCAGTAGTTGATACGAATGTTGTGGATGTTTATATTAGATATTTGCGTAATAAAATTGATGAACAGGGAAAAGCCAGCTATATCCAAACTGTACGTGGTATCGGTTATATGATGAAAGCATGATAACTTATACCATGAAGCGGAAATTGTCACGCATACCAATTAAATGGATGCTAACCTTATGGTCGGCTTTCCTCATTTTTGTACTATTTATAGCCTATAATGCGGTGCAATATATTTTTGTTGAGAACTGGATGATTGGCCAAGAGAAAAAGCAGGTGGAACAAAAAATGAATGACATCTTGAATGGGATGTTGGAAAGGGAGGCTGGATTTACCGAAGATGAGTTTCCAAAAATTCGCAGCTATTTAGATAAGCGAAATCAGAATGATCAGATGATTCGTATCATCGATCAACACGGGAATAAGATGATCACAGTATCAGAAGACATCCCTGAAGAGTGGGTTCAACCTGTACATAAAACGAAGACGGAAATTGTTATTGCTGAGGAAGACGGACGCACCCTACTTGTGATGAGGAGCCCGATTACAATCCATACATTTGATGGAACAATAGAGATCGTGAAAAATATGGATCAATTCCAAAAGATGACAGAAGCTTTATTTCGTGTATTCGTCCTTTCCGGAATTGGAGTTGTTGTCCTAAGTGGTTTTGGCGGTGGATTACTCGCATGGCAATTACTAAAGCCTCTTCAGTCAATGGCTAAGACGATGAAGAATGTCGAACGAAAAGGACTGCAAGAACGGATGATAGTCCCTGATAAAGAGGATGAAATCACCACCATAATGAGAATTTTTAACGGCATGATGGATCAAGTTGAGCTTTCTTTTTCTCGACAAAGCCAATTTGTAGAGGATGCTTCGCATGAATTACGGACACCCATAGCCATTATGGATGGACATATGTCCCTTTTACTTAGTTGGGGAAAGGATGATCCTGAAGCATTAGTAGAATCCTTAAACATTTCTTATTATGAGTTAACCCGACTAAAATCACTCGTTCAAGATCTCCTTACTCTCACAAAAATGGAGAAGGATTCGGATGAACCTGATGAGGTTACGTTAAGAGCAGATCGGACGATTCTCCATTTAATTGGACAATGTGAGCAACTTCATCCTCAATTTACGTTTGAAACGGCTTTTATAGGGTTTAAAGATCAGGAGGTATTAATTTCTGAGAGGCATTTGGAGCAACTAATGTTGATTTTGTTGGACAATGCAGTGAAGTATTCTACAATTGGCTCTCCTATACGTGTTACAGGTTCTTTACAAAAAGATAAAGCGGTTTTTGAGGTTACAGATTGGGGAATTGGCATTCCTGAAAAGGACTTGCCATATGTAATGGACCGTTTCTATCGGGTGGAAAAGACGCGTAGTCGAGAGTTGGGTGGAACTGGACTTGGATTAGCAATTGCCAAACGGCTAGTCGATCGCTACAAAGGCTGTATGACTATCCAAAGCAAGGAGGGAGAAGGGACTACAGTGACCATTTCATTTACAAGTCGTCTTCACATTAATAAGCGGGAGGTTGAATCTAATGAAACAGTGGATTAAGAGGGTCTTTCTGGTGGTGATTTCCTCAATCTTATTCCTAATGGTTTATTTATTCTACGAAATGAATCGTGGGGAGAGCTCTGAAGATAAGCAACAAGTTGTCAATGTGTTCACTGCAAGGCACTATCAGATAGACAACGAAATTTTTCGGGAATTTACAAAACAAACAGGCATTCAGGTTAATGAAGTTAAGGGAACAGCAGAAGAACTTGTAGAACGAATGAAGCGGGAAGGGAAAGGTTCGTCTGCAGATCTGTTTATTGCTGTTGACGGAGGTGCGCTTAATTTCGCAAAGCAAAGCGGTGTGCTTCAACCGATCACATCGGAAATTTTTCTACGGAATGTTCCTGAGGAGTGGCGAGACCCAGATAACTATTGGGCAGGTATTGCTACTCGTTCCAGAGTTATCGTGTATGCCAAAGATCGCGTCAACCCAGACCAACTTTCAACTTATGAAGACTTGACAAGTGAGCTGTGGAAAGGAAAGGTTCTTGTTCGTTCTGCCTCGAGCTTATACAATCAGTCTTTGTTAGCCTCATTTATAGAACTATACGGAGAGTCGGAAGCGGAGAAGTGGGCAGAGGGCATTGCTCGTAATCTTTCCCGCGATCCGGAAGGGGGAGATAGGGCACAAGCCAAGGCTATTGCAGCGAAGGTTGGGGATGTTGCAATTATGAATACATACTACATCGGTCAAATGTCGGCTTCACCTGATCCAGAGGAGCGAGAGATTGTGGAGAATCTCGGCGTTTTATTTCCAAATCAGCAGACGACAGGGGCTCATATGAACATTAGTGGGATTGGATTGGCTAAGCATACTCCAAATAAGGATAATGCACTTAAGCTGGCTGAATTTTTAACAAGTAGCGAGGGGCAAACCATGCTCACTCAAGGAAGTTACGAGTTTCCAGTGAATGGTGAAGCCAATATGCCTGAAATGTTGAAGAACTGGAAAAATTTCAAGCAACAGCCAGTTGATATTGCTAGTCTCGGTCGTTTTCACAAGCAGACGAAGGAAATTTTTGAAAGGGTTGGGTGGAAGTAGTAGTTCATTACGTTTTTCAAATAAATTTTATTTTCACATCATTTTCTCATTTTTTGCTGTTAAGATATTTTATAGGTAATAGAAATAATAATGATTCTCATTTTCAACACTCAATGCAAGTATTATTTTTTTGTTTATGATTGAGAATGAAAATTATTATCATATGAAATAACTGAGGAGGAAATGAAAAATGTTCAACAAATGCAGTTCATACTTATTAACTATTTCGCTTTTAATTATAGCGATTCTAGCAGGATGTAGCTCTGGAACTTCGACAACTAGTAATACTGAAGGTGCTAAACCGGAGAAAACCACAGAAACGGCTGAATCTAAACCTACTGAAACTGGCGGAGAGGTTAATATTTATACAGCTCGCCACTACGATGTAGATCAGGAACTGTACGATATGTTTACAGAGGAAACTGGTATTAAGGTAAATGTAGTGGAGGGGAAAGCGCCAGAATTAATTGAGCGCATGAAGCGTGAAGGCGAAAGTACGCCTGCAGACTTGTTCATTACTGTAGATGGCGGTATCTTGAATACAGCTAAAACAGAGGAAATCTTGCAACCAATTGTATCTGAAGTTGTGGACAAACAAGTTCCTACTGAACTGCGAGATAAGGAAAATCAATGGGTTGGGTTATCTACACGTGCTCGTGTAATCGTATACGCTAAGGATCGAGTAGACCCAAGCGAGCTTTCTACTTACGAAGACTTGGCTACAGATAAATGGAAAGGTAAGGTTGCAGTTAGGTCATCAACGAACCTGTACAACCAGTCACTACTTGCTTCGTTTATAGACATCATGGGTGAACAAGAGGCGGAAGTTTGGGCAGAAGCCCTTACTGCAAACCTAGCTCGCGAACCAGAGGGTGGCGATCGAGACCAAGCGAAAGCTATCGCATCAGGTGTAGGTGATGTTGCGCTCATGAATACTTACTATGTTGGGCAACTAGCAACTTCTGCTGAAGCCGAAGAAGTAAAGGTAGCAGAAGGAATTGGTGTGTTTTTCCCAAATCAACAAACGAGTGGCACCCATATCAATATCAGTGGAGCGGGACTCGTCAAGCATAGCCAAAACAAAGATAATGCTATCAAACTGCTGGAGTTTTTAACGGCGGCAAAAGCGCAAACGAAAATTTCACAGGCTAATTTCGAATACCCGGTGAACAGTGATGCGACGCTTCCGGAGTTGTTGGAAAGCTGGGGTACGTTCAAGAGCCAGAACATTGATTTTGCAAAATACGGTGAACTGAATCCGAAAGCCGTGGAAATTGCAAATAAGGTCGGCTGGAAATAGTAGATGAAAATCACTCTGCTTCCAAGGTCAACCAGGAGGCACATTAATGGATGGACAATAACAAGTGTAATTGGGGCAGCAGTTGTATTGCTGCCTATCTTTTATGTGCTTTCAGGTTTGTTCAGTTCTCCTACTGAAAATTGGGCTAATGTCAAACAGTTCTTACTAACCGATTATGTCTTAGGCTCGGCAAAACTAGTGCTTTTCACTGGTTTTTTTGCTGGATCGATCGGAGTAGTGCTTGCTTGGCTTGTTGTAGGTTATACCTTTCCGCTTCGAAACATTTACAAGTGGGCACTTGCCCTTCCGCTTGCCATTCCACCCTATATAGCAGCCTATACTTATAGTTCGATGACGGGATATACCGGCATTATTCAAGCGACACTGCGCAATAAGTTTGATATCGTGTTACCACCGGGTACCATCGAGGTCATGTCGGATCGCGGAGCCATTTTCGTTCTGACTTTATTTTTATTTCCGTACGTTTTCATGCTGACACGTGTTTTTCTAGAGCGTCAAAGTGCATCATTTATTGAAAATGCAAGGCTGCTGGGACATAAGCCTATCTCTGTATTTTTTAGAGTGGTCATTCCTCTTGCTAGACCTGCTATTATAGCTGGTTTCATGTTGGTTGTCTTCGAGGTATTAAGCGATTATGGGGTAGCAAATTATTTTGGTGTGCAGACGGTAACAACTGCCATCTTTCAGATCTGGTTTGGAATGTATGATGTGCAATCGGCTATGAAATTAGCAGCTTGGCTTATGCTCGGCGTTATGGGACTTTTTATACTTGAACGTCTGCTGCGACGAAGCCGGCGGTATGGGAGTACAACAAGAAGAAGCAATATACTTAAGCCACAGCCGCTGAAGGGGGTTGCAGCATGGGGAGCAACCTTTTTTTGTACGATCATTTTTGTGCTTGCTTTCCTTGCTCCAATCATACAATTGATTACGTGGTCAATTCAGCATGGTAGTAACGTATGGCATTCCAACTTTGCTGACTTGATCGTGAATACGTTAAAAGGAGCGGGGATAGGAACTGCAATAATTCTTTTGATCGCACTTTTTTCCTCTAGGGCAGCTCGAATGTTCGACTCTCCTTTTATGCAAGCTCTGACGCGTCTTTTATCGGCTGGATACTCCGTGCCAGGTTCGATTGTGGCGATTGGAGTGTTGGCTGTTTTTATTGCATTGGACGAATGGCTTTCCCCACTTTATAAATTGATGGGCAAAGCAGAAGGTGCTCTTGTGCTCAGTTTGTCTTTAGTGATGTTGATTACCGGCTATTTGATTCGTTTTATGGCTACGGGATATACAGCATTAGAAGCTGGGTACGAAAAAACGCCGCGAGCCTATTCAGAGGTATCTAGAACACTTGGAAGAAGTAGCTTCGTTACTTTCTTCCGGATAGAACTTCCACTAATAAAAGGATCGCTGCTTAGCGGGTTTGTCCTAACCTTTGTGGAAATCATCAAGGAGTTGCCGCTTACTTTGCTGCTTAGGCCTTTTAACTACAACACGTTAGCGACTCAGGCTTATCAATATGCAACGGACGAACGCATATTTGATGCCGCACTTCCATCATTGTTGCTAATACTGATTGGACTAGTTTCTGTATTATTCATACTAAAACCTGAAAGGATATGAGCCTATGTCTTATGTAGTAGTAGATCAATTAACCTTCCGTTTCGCCGGAGGACAGCCAGCAGTGATTGATAAGCTATCATTTACGATATCACGAGGCGAGATTATCGGAGTTCTAGGAGAAAGTGGAAGTGGGAAAAGCACGCTTCTCAGGCTTATAGCAGGACTTGAAATGCCAGAAACCGGAAGCATTGCTATCAATGGCAGCATTTTGGTTGATGATCGCACCTTCATAGAGCCTGAAAAACGAGGTGTTGGTATGGTTTTTCAGGACTATGCTTTATTCCCGAACATGACTATCGCAGATAATATCGTCTTCGGGCTCCATAAATACAAGAAATCTGTGCGTCGCATACGTCTGGAGCAGATGCTGGATCTTGTGCAAATGAGTGAATATGTAAAACGCTATCCACATGAACTAAGCGGCGGACAACAACAACGAGTGGCACTGGCTAGGGCTCTTGCCCCGGAGCCATCTGTGCTTCTAATGGATGAACCATTTAGCAGCTTGGATGCTCACTTGAAAGCGACAATCCGTAGTGAACTTAGACAGATTTTGCAGAAAGCGAATATTACTTGCCTGCTCGTTTCCCATGATCCAGCGGATATTAAGGCGATATGTGATCGTGTCATACATATTAAGGATGATGCGAAGGAAAATTCTATAAAAATGCTAAGTTAAGGTAGGATCTGATCGTTATGTTGAGATTGCAAGCAAGAAACAAAAGCTTATAAAATTCGTGGTAAAGAGCTGGTATTATATCAGCTTTTTTGCTTTTTCCAACCTAAAATAGCAGAAGCAAAAACCTCTTCTCCAAATATTTTCCCTTCCATTAAGCCTTCTAATCTACCTGATCGATTCCGTCTGAAGCGTCCTTTTCTCGATTTTTAATGAAGTTTGAACATTCTCCTATTTTGATTCAGTGTTTCATAAATGGCATTCATTACAAATAATTCTTGTGTGTTCAAATGGGTAATTTGTCGTATAATGTCTATAGTTGTACACCTTCAGTCTTTTTTTGGGTCTATTGTTCTGCTACCATTACACTAGGTTTTTGGGTACTTACTTTTTATGCCTCCAATTAATGAGAATAAATTAATTTTACATACTTTCCCTATTGCACGGGGATGGAGTGAGTGAAATATGTTTTTTCAGTATGATAGTTTAATAGATTAATGAAGAGGATAATAAGCCAAAATTTGAAAAGGGTTGGTTTACAGATGATTCTGAAGTTTAATTACACAGTTATGGGAGGATCTATGTGAAAGTATTGATTCGAATTCTAGCCGTTGCTCTCATAATTATAGTATGCAGTCTTTTTCCCAAGCTTGGGTTTGCCGAAGAGAATGGTCCTCGGGAAGCGAGTGTCGGTCTTTATTTGCTGAATATGGGAAAGTTGGATACGATGAGTGGCACGTTTGATGTTGATTTTTACATTACCATTAAAGACAGTCAGCCAATTAAAGATGATAGCTTTGAATTAATGAACGGCAGAATTTTGCGGTTTGACTTAAATGATGAGTATGTAGAAGATGATGGGACGTATGTGAAAATTTATCGCATCATTGCAGCTCTAACAACAAAAATTGATCTTAAAAATTTTCCATTTGATAAACAAAAATTAGGTATCATGATTGAAAGTACCATTGAGAATACGGAAGATCTTATTTATGTGCCGATCGAGAATGAGACAGGAATGGATGAGTATAATCGGTTCCCAGGATGGAAAATACTTGGGTGGGATACGGAAGTTAATAATCATCATTATGATGTGTTTGACGAAAGTTATTCCCAGTATGTTTTCAATGTAAGTATTTCAAAGATGTGGTTTAACTCCTTTATGAAAACGTTTCTTCCTGTTTTATTTACCGTTTTAATAACATTAGTTATTTTTATCATTGCTCCTGATAAGGTGACGACACGATTGGAAATAATTTGTTCACTTTTGATTGCAATTGCGATGTTTCACATTTCTATTTTCAGCCAACTTCCACCGGTCAGCTATTTGACCGTTGCGGACAAGTTTATGTTTTTAACATACTTTTTTCTATTAATATGTATTTGTGTCAATGTGTATATTTATAAATTGAATAGTAACAAAGAAAACAAGAACGTTATCGCCATTGATAAAAAAATAAGATATGCGCTGTTTGGTCTAGTTCCTCTCACTTATCTATTGTTTTTTGTATTTTTCATCGAGTAGACCAAAACGTTACCAAATGAGGGGTTCTAGTGAAATTTATTATAAGAACGGTTTTATGTGTTTTATTTATGTTTATCTTCCCTTCTATTGTACTTGCAGTGGACCAACAAGAAAGTCCGCGAGAAGTCGGAGTTGGGATATACATTATTAACTATAGTGATGTAGATATTACACAAGGTTACTTTACCGCAGACTTTTATTTAACGCTGAAGGATAAACTACCGATTGAAGATGATAGCTTTGAATTAATGAATGCAGCTGCAATGAGATATGGAGCGCAAAAACAAATTACGTTGATTGAAGATTATCAAGATGATGAGGGAATGTACGTTAAAATTTATCGAATCGTTTCTATTTTTCGATTCACAATGGACCTTACCAAATATCCCTTTGATAGCCAACAGCTTGAAATTCAATTGGAAAGTAAAAAAGAGCCGATTGAGCAAATGATATATGTTCCATTAAAAGAAGAGATAGGAATTGATTCTGATATAAATTTGACAGGCTGGTTAATTCAAGAATGGATGTCTAATGTATTCGTTCATGATTATCCTGTTTTTAATGAACAGTATTCTCAATTTTCACTGACGACTGTTGTTCATAAAAACATGATTAATGCTTTTGTGCGAACGTTTAGCTCTGTCATGTTTATCATTATAGTTTGTTTAGCTAGTTTTTTTCTTGGACCCGAAAAGCTGCATATTCGCTCCAAAATAACGAACGTTGCCCTGATTGTGACTGGAATGTTTTCAAAAAAACTGACAGATCGTATTCCGACTACAGGCTATTTGACTTTTGTAGATAAATATATCCTACTCACTTGTTTTATTTTAATCATTTATATATTTGTGAATGTTTATGTCATGCATTTGCAAAATATCAAAAATCATCAGCGAATTGCTTTAATGCAGGTATATAGCTTACCAGTTCTGTTGATTGTGACCTTGCTTTTATATGCCGGATTATTTTTCTGGTTTTTGTAGCAAATTTTGAGTTGTGAAACTGGCAGAAATGAACGAGGTATCATAAAAAGAATATCAAACCAAAATTCTCAAAAAAAACTTGGCTAATAGAAAGTTGGCCAGGTTTTTTTGAATTCTATTTTCATTTGGAAGGGCATAAAAAAAGAAATAGAAGAGAGACCCTTCTATTTCGCAAACGGAACATTCAATAACTCAGGAACAGTGACAAACTCGTAGCCTTGTTCTTGTAGTGTTGGAATAATTTGGTGGAGTGATTCGATGGTATTTGTACGATCTCCATCCCAATCCGCACCGTCATGCATGAGAATGATCGCTCCTGGATGAACGATGTCTAACACATTTGAAGCGATAACTTCTGGTGGGTCTTCCTGCCAATCCAAAGAATCTACCGACCAGCCAATTACTAAATATTGCATCTCTGCAAGCTTTTCGACTAATTCATTGTATAAGAAACCATATGGGGGTCTGAATAAATGTGTCCGGTAACCAATAATGTCATAAAGAGCATCTTCCGTTCTAGTGACTTCCCGCTCAAGCGTATTGAGGTCAGATTCATCTACCAGGTTAGGGTGGAAGTATGTATGGTTTCCAATCACATGCCCTTCATTTTGAATCCGCGTGACAATTTCAGGATAAGCAACAGCTCTTGAACCTAATAAGAAAAACGTTGCCGGTACATTGTATTCGTTTAATACATCTAATACGTCATTTGTAAAACGTTGGTCTGGACCATCATCAAAAGTTAAAGCAACTCGTTTTTGATCTGTCGAACCTTGTAGGAAAAATACATCTGGATACCGTTGCTGTAAGAGTCTCATATCAACAGGCTGCTGCCGTGATCGCTCTGGATTTTCTGGTCCTCCTCTAAGTTCAGGAAAACCTTTCTTAGGATTATCCCGTTTGTCCTTTTTCCACCATTGCTGCGAGACATCACCTAAGGAAGCATCATTCGCAGAAACAGCCACGATATCTGTCATTTGAAAGCAAAACAAAAGTCCAACCACCAGCGTCCACTTGACTATTCGCCCTTTCATCTATTCATCTCCTTTTTATTTAAAACACATTGTTATTTTTGATAAAAAAGGATAGTTTATTCAAAAAGAAAGAAAATAACCTTCCTTTTTTCCTATACGATTTATGAGGATCTAAGTTCTGAAAAGTAAAGAATTGCTTTCATAATGATTTCACACAAGAGTGACTGAGTGACGTGATCTTTTGCCTCTGTTATGATTCATGTGAGAAAGGGAATAATTACATGTGAAGATTGAAACGTATAAAACAATAGAATTAGAGTAGGTGAAAAGGTTTGACTATGTTAATTATTGCAATCATTTTATTATTCATCGCCTCCAGTTATTTTTCAGGTAGTGAAACAGCGTTGACGGCAACAAATGAGATGAAGCTGCAACTGAAAGCAGCTAATGGGGATAAAAAGGCAGCACGCTTACTCAAGTTAGTTAACAACACGGATGATTTCATTCCAGGTATTTTAATTGCAAACAATGTGCCTAATATTGTGCTTCCTTCATTAGTGACGATTATTGCCCTTGAATATGGTTGGCATATTGGTATCACTACAGCTGTGTTAACGGTTTTAATTATTGTTTTTGCGGAAGTGATGCCTAAGTCGATTGCAGCGGCATTTCCTGAAAGAATTGCTCATCTCGTTTATTATCCAACAGTGATTATTCTCATTATCTTGAAGCCATTCATCTATTTATTAAATCTGTTGACGAGAACAGTTATTAAACTTTTAGGACAAGACCCAGATAATCAAATAACGATTTCTAAGGCAGAGATGAGAGCAATGGTGGATATTGCACATACAGAGGGGACGTTTAAAAATGATGAGATGTACCGCTTAAAGTCGGTCTTAGATTTCAAAAATTTAAATGTAGCTGACGTGTTAAAAACACATCGTGTAGAGATGAAAGCAATCTCGATTGATACGCCTTTTGAGGAAGCACGTGAGTTTTTATTAGCGAATCAGTTCACACGCTACCCTATTTATGATGGGGACGTGGACCATATTGTTGGAGTTTTTCATTCGAAATTTATGTTAACATGGGCAGTTAACCAGGAGAGAAGTATTCAAGACTATGCAGACTTGGACCCATTGTATTTCTACGAATTTAATCCAATTGATGTAGTATTTAAAGAAATGATGAAAGAAAAGAAACATATTGCAATTGTTTTAGATGAACATGGGGGAACAGAAGGCTTAATTACCCATGAGGATTTAATAGAAACAATGATTGGGCAAGATATTGAGGATGAGACAGATATAGGTGATTCATTAATCCACAGTCAGACAGAGACACAAATTATTTGTGATGCAAAGCTGTCATTACATCGATTAAATAATGTCTTTCAAACGGACATTCCAGATGAAGCCGATAATTTGGCAGCGTTTATCATCAACCTGCTAAGTTACTTACCAAAAGCCGGTGAGACGTTTACCTATGAAAACCTAGAATTTAAAGTGCTTGAAATAAATGAAAGAAGAGTCAATCGTGTTGAAATTAATAAGAGGAAGAATTGAATATACAAAAGGGGCTACTCATACAGAATGAGTAGCCCCTTTTAGTGAAGGACAGTAGGAATGTGGTTTATCCACCTATACGAATTTCCACCGTTGTACCGATAGCAACTTTACTAGACAATATAACTCTTCCTCCATGAGCTTCGATGATATCCCTTGAAATTGCCATGCCAAGGCCTGTACCTCGAATGTTATCGGTATTTGTACCCCTGTAGTAGCGTTCGAAGATTTGTTCTAGGTCGTGTGCTGCAATACCTTTTCCATTATCCTCAATTAATATGCTATCTAATGTGACCCGAATAGTTACAGCAATGTTCGCATCATTATGAATGAGCGCATTGTAAACAAAATTTAAAATGGCGCGTTTCATCAGGTGGCGGTCGATATTCCACTTTAAATTCTGGGAAGCACTAATAAAGGAGATTTCATATTTGCCAAATTGAGGATCATTTAATAAGTCAATTACAATTTCTCGTACAAAGCTTTCTAATCGTGTTTCCTGCAATTTTAAGGGCATTTCCTGATTACGTAAGCGGATGGTTAAATTAAAATCATCAAGCAAGTCCTTCATATAAATGGATTGCCGTTCGATGACTTCGGCGTATTCTAAGCGCTCCATTTGTGATACGTCTTGGTCGCATAATAATTCTGCATATCCTTGAATTGAAGCTAGTGGTGTTTTTAAATCATGAGATACATTGCTAATCCATTCGTCCCGCATTTTCTCAAGCTTTAATCGGTCCTTTTCATGTTCCTGCAGTGTTTGGGAGACATCATTTAAATTGGCAAAAACAGGCTTGTAAATGCCTGGTCTTTTCGTTTCCTGTACAGTGAAATTTCGTGTTTTGAGCTGTGTGATTCGGTCAATCAAATTGGAAACTGGTCTTGTCAAGACGGTGCTAAAAAGTAAACCAACAAGCATCGCAATGAGTAAATCAACGATAATGATTGCGAATAAAGACTTGGTTATGTAAGAAAAAATCGATTCGGCATTCAACATGAATACTACACGTTCTTCTTTGGAATCAGGAACGCCGATTAAATAGCTATATGGCTCAAACTCCCCAACAAAATAGGTTACAAACTGATCATCCATATATTTATATTTGTGAACGAGTTCAATTGGACTATAGTGGGTCGACGCATCATTTGGTGCAAGGGCAGATGAAACAACCTGTCCGTTGCTATCTAAAATTTGGATCCACGCACCGAATGATTGTAGTGCTTTAATGCCTTCAGTTGAGACGGAAGGCAGTTCGTTTTCAATTGTTAAATACTTGTGGAAATGGCGGGTAAAGCTCTCACCTGAGTCACTTGATACCTCATCGATTCCACGTGTCTGCTGGTAAAATAGCATGCCAATAAGTATGAAAGTATTGATAAAAATGACAATGAAGACAATGATGAGCACCGATATTAAGTAGCGGGCTGTTAATTTCCATTTCAAATGAATCACCTACCTCGTTATAAATCGATAGCCGAGCCCTTTGACTGTTGTGATAAAGGTTGGTTTGGAAGGGGTATCCTCAATCTTTTCTCGGAGCCGTCTGATATGAACCATTAAAGTATTATCTGCACCATAAAAATCCTCCCCCCAAACCCTCTCAAATAGTGTTTCCTTACTTAAAATACGGTTTGGGTTGCGCATGAAGCACGCCATTAAGCCAACTTCTTTTGCTGTTAGTTCGAGGATCTCCCCATTCTTCATGACTTCGGTTTCTTCATCATTCATTGAAAATGGACCGACTGCTATCGTTTTGGAGGCAATTGTTTGGACAGGTATTTCCATCGTGTAATAGCCAGCGCGCCTAAGTTGGGCTTTAACACGAAAGGCCAATTCTTTTGGGCTGAATGGTTTCGTAATATAGTCGTCACCCCCGATTGCCAATCCTAAGATTTTATCAATCTCATCCGATTTGGCTGATAAAAACATCACAGGAACACGTGATACCTCACGAATCTTCTTGCATAAATCGTAACCCTCGCCATCTGGAAGCATCACATCTAAAATAACGATATTTGGTGAAAATGCTTCAAATTTATCCCATCCTTCCTTTATAGAACCCGCTATCTCTATCTCAGAAAATCCTTCCTTCGTGAGTGCTGTTTTTATTAAATAGCATAAGTCGCTCTCATCATCGACGATTAAAATACATGGCTTGTCCATCTTTCACACATCTTTCCTTTCTCATCTAAGTAGTAGTAGTGCCGCATGTAAATGCACGTTTCTATCAGTATAAAGCAATTGGTAAGAAGTGTTGAACCAAAAATGTCTTTTTAGTATGTCCTCATGTAATAATATTTCGCATTTAAGGATTTTGTAAGATAGGCGTGATTTTGGCGTAAGGTTTGCCCGTTATAGTAAGGACATAAGAAAGAGGTGCTTATGGATGGAACCATTATTAGTTGTAAGAGACGTAGAAAAAATATATGGAAAAGGCTCGAATACGTTTAAGGCGCTCGAACATATTTCATTTGACATTGATCATGGAGAATTTGTTGGTGTCATGGGACCCTCGGGGGCAGGGAAATCGACCTTGTTAAATGTCCTGGCAACCATAGATTCACCGACGAAAGGTGATATTTTAATTGGAAATGATAATATTGCGAAAATGAAGGAGGAGTCACTTTCGGATTTCCGTCGTGATCATCTCGGCTTTATTTTCCAAGACTATAATTTGCTGGATTCATTAACTGTACGTGAAAATATATTATTGCCATTAGCGATAGCGAAAAAGCCTGCAGCTGAAATTAAGGAACAAGTAGAAACTATCGCCCGAACATTTGGTATTTCACCATTGTTAGATAAATATCCATACCAGATATCCGGTGGTCAAAAGCAGCGCACTGCCGCAAGCCGGGCGTTAATTTCAAATCCAAAACTTATTTTTGCGGATGAGCCTACTGGTGCATTAGATTCGAAATCAGCAACTGATTTGCTGGAAAGCCTAAGTAAGTTAAATGAAGAGCATGAAACAACCATCATGATGGTTACGCACGATGCATACGCTGCGAGTTTCTGCCGTCGGATTTTATTTATTAAAGATGGTCAATTATCAAAGGAAATATTCCGCGCAACTAAATCACGCAAGGAATTTTTCAAAATGATTTTAGATGAACTGGCACAAATAGGCGGTGACGTGCATGACGTTATTTGATTTAGCACTGAAAAACATTCGCCGTAACTTAAAAAGCTATTCACTCTATATCGGTACGACGATTTTTTCAATCGTTATTTATTTCACATTTGTGACGTTGAAATATAGTGAGGATATTAGTGCGCTAGCAGAAGCATCAAAACAAATCAGTGGCATAATGAGTGCTTCTTCCTTTGTATTAATGATTTTCGTGGCGATTTTTATTACCTACTCTAATTCATTCTTTATGAAAAAGAGAAAAAAAGAAGTCGCGCTTTATTCTTTGTTAGGTGTTCGCAAACGTTCTATTGGCTTTCTGCTATTTTTTGAAAATATGGTAATCGGATTATTTTCACTAATTGTTGGAGTAGGCCTTGGTTTTTTGTTATCACGAGTTTTATTGACGATTTTAGTGAAATTAATGGGCCTGGACGTTGTTATAGGATTCGCATTTTCAATGGATGCTGTGATCAATACTTTCATGGTTTTCTTTATCATTTTCCTATTCACATCGCTGCAAGGATATCGAGTTATTTATCGGTTCAAGTTAATCGATTTATTCCATGCTGAGAAAAAAGGCGAGGGATTGCCAAGGGCACGTATGATTACCGCCATTTTAGGTGTGACAACTTTAGTAGGTGCCTACTGGCTAGCTTTACAAGACTTATTGACATCAGAAATCTGGCGCATGCTTGGTTTGGCTACGCCGATAGTGATTATTGCACTAACCGTTATTGGCTCAGCATTATTATTCCATAGTGTCCTTGTATACGTTTTATCAGTGATGAAAAAGAAGCAGTTTTGGGCTTGGAAAGGGCTTAACCTACTGACTGCTTCCCAGCTGTTATACCGTATTCGTGGCAATGCTAAAACGCTGACAATCATCGCTATTTTGAGTGCAACAACGATTACAGCAGGTGGTGCTGTATTTGGAGTTTATTATAATGCTGAAAAAAATGTACAAGCATATGCCCCTCACACTTTTATGTGGGAAGGCGCTCCGCAAGACATTAACCCGGATATGATAGAACACGAAGAATCAATAACGAGTAAGATGCTGCGTATTACAGAAGACACTCATGAAATGGAATATGCAGTCATTAACCAATCAACATTTGAGAAACTGGCGAAAAAACTGGAATGGTCGGATATACAAGCTATCAAAGACGGTGAAGTATTGATAATGGATACATTTTATGATGAGCGTTGGTCACAGAAAAAGGAATCTGTAACGATTGCAGATGTTGAATATGAGGTGACGAAATTATATGACAAATCCGTATTTAATACGTTCACACTTGGTGCAAGTGCCATAGTCGTAACGGATGACTTATATAGCAAAATCACAGCAGATGAAAAAATGTATCAAGCTGTTCAAGTAAAAGATTACAAAAATCAACTGGCCTTATCAGAGGAATTAGCGGCTTCAACTTCAATAGACAATTTCTCAAGTGCTACGAAAGACTATAAGGATTCTATCGAGGCTTACGGTTCACTGCTATTTGTCGGAAGCTTTTTAGGGTTAGTCTTTCTAGTGGCAACGGGGAGCATCATCTTCTTCAAAATGATGACAGAAGCAGAGGAAGATAAAGCAAAATATACCGTGCTTCGTAAGATTGGTGTTTCCAAACGAGAAATGAAGCGAACGGTCCGAAATCAAGTTGCAGTAATTTTTACAGCACCACTCGTTTTAGGACTTTTTCACGGAACAGTTGCATTAACAGCTTTCTCTAATTTATTTATGATGGACTTTCTAATTCCAGTCATTCTTTGGATGCTGGCCTATACCGTCATTTACACGATTTATTATTTCATCACAGTACGAAGCTTTAACAAAACAATTAATCAAGATTATCTGGAGGGGTAAATATGAAAAAGTTCTTTATTTTAATAAGCAGTGCCGCAGTTTTATTAGTTGCTGCTATTACTATTTTAGCAACAGTAGATTTTAACCGACTTGGAAAAGACAATGCCTATGTGCAAATTACAACTGAGGGATCAGTGGAAGAGACCAAATTGGATTCTGGTGAAATATTGACACGCTACTGGTACACGTTACCGGCGTATAATGAAGATGGAAGCATAGTTGAAGTTGAGTTTTCTGGCGCAAAAGAGTTGCGCCAAGGTGCATATTTAATGCTCTATTTAAAAAATGGCAATGACGTAACATCGTATGACGAAGTACATTTGAACGATATCCCTAAAAAAGCAAAAGAGAAGATTGAAGAATAGATAGTTGTCCCCATTTCGGCAAAAATCTGTGGTTCATTAATATAGTAACTCTTTAACCTATCCTCTGATTTAGAGAAAAATTGATACAGTAATAATAATACTAGGGAGATATTCAAAACCCTTCATCAAAAGTAGAAGTTGAAAGTAAACTGGCAGAATAGTGTTCAGATGATGTTCCTATTTATTTATTCGTATTTCATCAAACAAAAAAATCCCTACAAGATAAAGTATCTTGTAGGGACTTTTATTAGTTTTCTGCTACTTCTTTACGGTTTTTCTTAAATACCTTCGATAAAACTTCATAAACGATTGGTACAATAACTAATGTCAATAATGTCGAACTAGTTAACCCACCGATTACGGAGATACCAAGACCTTTAGAGATCAAACCGCCTCCGCCTGTACCGATTGCTAATGGCAATAACGCACCGATTGTAGCAATTGCTGTCATTAAGATTGGACGTAAACGGGTAGCACCAGCTTCTAGAATTGCATCACGTAAGCTTAAACCGTCGCGTTCCATATGAATAATACGGTCTACGAGTACGATTGCATTCGTTACGACTATCCCGATTAACATTAATATCCCCATCATAACGGATACAGAGATTGTTTCACCAGCAATTAATAGCCCAACGAACGAACCAATTACTGCAAATGGTAAGGAGAATAGAATGGCAAATGGTGCAACACCTTCACCGAATGTTACAACTAGGATGAAATACACAATGGCAATTGCCGCTAGCATTGCTAAGCCTAATTGTGTAAAAGTTTCAGCCATATCTGCAGCAGCACCAGCAATGTCGATCGTTACACCTGTTGGTAAATCCAATTGATCAATTGCTTTATCTACTTCAGAAGTTGCTTTTGAAATGTCATCATCAATGACTGTTCCTGAAACAGTTGCATAGTATTCACCTTTACTACGTGCAAGTGTATTTAATGTTGTACCTTCTTCAACTGTTACAAGTTCAGAAAGTGGTAATGTTGTACCAAGCGCAGTCGGTACTTGTGTGTTTAAAATATCATCAATAGACTTTGGTTGTTCTGCTTTTTCTTGTTGAACAATTACTTCTAAAGTATTGCCGTCCTTTTCAACTGTGGTTAATACTTCTTGTGTTGTTGTTGGCATTAACATCATGACGATTTGTCCTGTGGTTAAACCATGTTGCATTAATTCATCTTGTTCTACTTTGAATGTGTACTCTACATAAGCATCTTCTGCACTGGAAGAAACGTCTTTTAAACCGTCATTATCGTTCATAACGTTTTCTACCATTTTTACAGTGTCATTTAGTTTATCTAAATCTTCACTGTAGAAGGTGTAGCTAATTTGATCGGTAGCCATCGACATAGAGGAGAAGTTTTGGCTCTTCCATTCACCTGATTGCCCAATATTGAATACGTACTCTTCAATTTCGTCACGAGCTTCTGAGAAATTATCCATTTCAGGGTCAAAGATTAGGTACATTAATGCACCGCCTGCTCCGCCACCCATCATTGCTGACATGGCATCTCCACTGTCTGTAACCGATAATTGAACAATATCGATATCATCATGTTGTAATAACTCTTCTTCTACAACCGCGATGTTTTCTAAAGTTTCTTCATTTAGCTCACCAGCTGCAGGTGTGTACGTTAAGTACATCACTTTTTCTTCTTCACTACCCATGAAACTAAATCCGATTAGTGGTGTTAAGGCCAAACTACCTACTAATAAAGCAACCGAAACGAGGGAAGTGATAATTTTATGGTTAAGGGTCCATTCAAGAATGCCTTTGTACCAGTTGGATAATTTACCAACTTCTTTATGGCTGCTTTCCGTCTTTTCGCCATATAATTTTTTCTTAAATAGGTAGTGAGATAATGCCGGAACGATTGTAACGGCAACAATTAATGAAGCTCCAAGAGCAAACGTCATCGTTAATGCGAATGGCATGAATAGTTCGCCGACCATTCCACCTACGAAGATAAGTGGTGCGAAAACCGCAACCGTTACTAACGTAGACGATAAGATTGGTTTGAACATTTCAATTGTTGCTTCACGAACAAGGGCACGACCTGTTAATTTCTCTTCTTTTAAATGTAGACGTCGATATATATTTTCCACTACTACGATAGAGTCATCAATTACACGCCCTATAGCAACTGTAATCGCACCAAGGGTCATAATATTTAACGTAATATCCATCCAATTTAATAAAAGTAAAGCCATAAAAATCGAAACTGGAATGGAGACTATAGAGATAATCGTTGATTTAATGTCGCGTAAGAATAATAGAATAATTAATATAGCCATTAATCCACCAAATAACGCTTTTTCAATCATCGTTGTAACCGATTGTTCAATAGGTAAACCTTGGTCAAGGGAAATATCGATGATAAGGCCATCAATACTTGCTTTTTCATCCTCAACTAGCTTTTTCACACTATTTACAACATCAACCGTGTTTGCTTGTTGTGCTTTAACAATTTGAATAGCAATAGCGTTTTCACCGTTCGTACGTGAAACCGATTGTACTTTACCAGCTACTTCAACTGTAGCGATCTCGCTAAGTTTCACGAACGGAACTGGATTGTTTTCAGATGGTGTAACAGGGATAAGCATTTCTTTTAGTTCATTAGCTGTCATGAATTTCCCATCAATTGCTACAGCTTGCTCCCCTTCTTCAAACTCATAAAGACCTAATGAAACAGCTAGGTCACTCGCTTGAATCATTTGTTTCACCGTATCTTCTGTTAAACCAAGTTCAGCCATTTTTGCATCATTATAAGTAAGTTGCACTTCTTCAATATGCTGACCTGTGATGGTTGCAGAAGCAATGCCATCAATTTTTTCGATTTTCGGAAGCAAAATTTCCTCGACAGTGGACGTTAATTCCACAATGTCTTCCGTAGTACTACTTACACTAAGTGCAACAACCGGCATCATATTCATGCTGATGGCAGTAATCGTCGGTTCGTGTGCGCCTTCAGGTAATGTCACGCTATCAAGCGCGGATTGTAGCTCACGCTTTGCTTCGGCCATATCGACCCCGTAGTCATATTCGACTTGTAGGCTTGCCATATTCGAATAGGAATTCGAATATACAGATTTAACGCCTTCAAGATTTTCAGCTGCTCTCTCTAGAGGCATGGATACATCTTCCATTACTTGCTCAGGAGTTGCTCCAGGATATACGTCCATTACCATTAAGTAAGGAATTGAAATCTCTGGAATTGTTTCCATATTCATTCTTGTTCCAGAATAAATACCAGAAACGGTGATAATAATTGTTAGCAGCCAGACTGCTAGTTTATTTTTCAAAACAAAATTGACTAAACCCTTCACTATGACACCTTCCTTTATTTGACTAATCAAGTTCATTTCCTTATAATAATGACTACTAGGTCATTTGTCAACGATTTTGCTAGGAGAGGTTATATATGTTAAAAAAGAAAATGATAATGGAAAAAGCGCTAGACTTGTTTGCTAAGCAGGGTTTTGAAGCAACTTCTGTTCAACAAATAACAGATTATTGCGGTATTTCTAAAGGCGCATTCTACTTATCCTTTAAGTCAAAAGATGAATTAATTTTAGGAATAATTGACTATTTCATGGAACAGATAACCTCGGACATTGACTACATAGTCAAAGGCACAAGCGACGAGGAAGATATTTTATATTTGTATTATCACGCGATGTTTGATTCTTTTTATAAACATTCCGATTTTGCTAAGATATTTATCAAAGAGCAAATGCAATCCGTTAATAAGGAACTCATTGGAAAATTTCATTATTATGATAGTTTAATGGATAAAAGCATCTTGGCATTGATTGAACGTTTATATGGTGAAGAGGTTGAGCATATAAAATATGATTTGGTTTATTGTGTTAAAGGATTAGCCAATGTCTATTCAACTTTATTTTTGTTCAATGATGTACCGTTAGATGTGAACTTACTGTCTCGGTCCCTTGTTGAGAAAACAAATATATTAGCAAAGCACACTACCGTCCCATTTGTTTCGCAAGAACATCTCCAAATGTTTCATCAACCAATGACTGAAGAAGTAACAAAAGAAAGCATACTTGAAATGCTAGAACAAATAATTGATGAAATGGAAGAGTCCATTGAAAAAGAATCATTAATCCTCCTAAAAGAGCAGCTACTAGAACGAACCTTAAGTCCTGCCATTGTAAGAGGGTTACTAGAAAATATTAGGAATCACTCTCATTGTAAATGGATTTCTTATTTGTTACGTCAACATTTTGAGATTTAGCAATTGAGTTTCTTGCCAGACTGCCGTGGAAAGCGAACATTTGGCACGGAAATCAACAGGGTGTTTAAAGGTGACACTGTACTTTCAGGGTAACCACTAGCCATGCAATGCAAACCTAGATGATGAAAAAGTGGAGCAGTATCAAGTATCCCCGTCTCCCCTGATGATTGTAGTGCTAGGTGTGAGATACTCGCTTAAAGAAGCGTAGTTCGGGATGCTCATAAAAGCTCCTTGACTACCTTCTTACTTTTTCCTTTGCTAAGGTCATGCTTTTCCTTTCAGTCAAAATCTAAGACCTCGAACACTCACTAACACACCTACACGGGAGACATACGGAGAGTAGAAACAGGTAACCTACTGTATTTTCAGGGTAGCCAATACATATAGAAACTAGATAAATATTCTTTATAGCACGTAGTTAACAAACGTATTAAATTTAAGAAACGAAAAAAAGGCAAGCAAGTACAAAACCTGCTCACCTTTCTTAATTGAAATTATAATAGTGGACGGCTAATCCTTAATAAACCTTATCTCCATTAAAGATAGAGTTTTTCACAATCACATAATCTACATTACGGATAGACTCTAACTTGTTTCCGCCAGCATAAGAAATAGAGGATTGAAGGTCTTGCTCCATTTCAGTCAAAGTGTCTTGTAGGGCACCTTTGTGCTCAACAAACATTTTTTTACCTTCCACATTCTTCTTTTCGCCTTTTTGGAATTCAGAAGCAGAACCAAAGTATTCTTTGTAAAGCTTTCCATCCTTCTCAATGGTTTCGCCAGGAGATTCTTCATGGCCGGCAAATAAAGA
The DNA here is from genome assembly GCF_002019665.1 of Sutcliffiella halmapala. GTDB lineage: Bacteria > Bacillota > Bacilli > Bacillales > Bacillaceae_I > Sutcliffiella_A > Sutcliffiella_A halmapala. Next base: position 162,094 of record NZ_KV917375.1, read on the forward strand.
TCCGATCATCACCATGGAAGCGCCGAAACGAACCGATTTTGCAATGTCACCATTTGTACGGATACCACCATCAGCAATGATTGGCTTGCTAGCTGCTTTGGCACACCAGCGTAGTGCTGCCAATTGCCAGCCACCAGTACCGAAACCTGTTTTAATTTTTGTGATGCATACTTTACCAGGTCCAATTCCTACTTTTGTAGCGTCAGCACCAGCGTGCTCTAATTCTCTTACTGCTTCTGGAGTTCCGACATTGCCGGCAATCACAAAGCTCTCTGGCAAGTGTTGTTTAATATGCTGAATCATCTTGATTACAGCATTAGAATGACCATGAGCAATATCAATCGTAATATAGTCAGGTACAAGCCCCTCTTCTGCTAAATGATGAATAAAGCCATACTCTTCTTCTTTTACTCCAACACTGATGGAGGCAATCAAACCACGAGAATGCATATCTTTTATGAAAGAAATACGTTTCTCAGGTTCAAAGCGATGCATGATATAGAAATAATTATTTTCTGCTAAATAAGTAGCGATATTTTCGTCTATAATTGTTTGCATATTTGCAGGTACTACAGGTAATTTAAATGTATGTTTACCAAATGTTATAGTTGTATCACATTCAGAACGGCTATCTACGATACATTTGGCGGGAATTAATTGAATATCTTCATAATCAAACACGTTATCCAAGGATCAACACTCCTAAAAACGAATATTGTAGTAATTTAATATTAAAAACGTTCGTACATAAGGTAATTTACATTATTTTTATCAGTATGTCAAAGTTTTTTCTATTTATGTGGAAAATTAGTGTGGATTTTTGTTATTTAGGAATAGAGGCTACAGACTATGTTGACATTACTAGAAAATTTTAATAAAATGAATGATATTCAGTCAGTTCGGTAGGAGGTCGTTATCATAGATAAAAAGGAAAAGATTATTCAAGCGGCGATTGAGGTTTTTAAGGAAAAGGGAATTGAAAAAACAAAGATTTCCGATGTCGTTAAAAAAGCCGAGATTGCTCAAGGGACATTTTATTTATATTTTCCCTCTAAATTATCTGTCATGCCTGCAATTGCGGAAAAGATTGTTGTTCAATTTATAAGAAAAATAGAAGAAACTGTAAATGATGAAGGTTCATTAAGCGAACAATTGGTTCAACTAATAGATGCTATTTTTCATGTTACAGGCGAATTTCGCGATGTTTCAGCGCTTGTTTATGCGGGTTTATCATCAACTGAGCATATGAATGAGTGGGAAAAAATTTACCGCCCTCTTTATGAATTAACACAGGGATTACTAGATCAACAAAAAAAACGGGAATTAATTCGCGCTACAGTAGATTCGAATCGAACGGCTAAAATAGTAATTGGTCTTATTGAATCTGCAGCAGAACAAGTATATTTATATGATGCATACGATGCAGAAAACGAGAAACAACAAAAAACGGAATTGTTAACATTTCTAGAGCATGCTTTGCGTTTGTAGAGTATGTTATTTTTAGTAAAAAATGACTGAATGTCAGTCAAAAGGTGGAAGAGTAGAATGAATAAATATTGGATGTATGTAATGCTTACTTGTATATTTGAGATGTTATGGGTTTTTGGTTTTAGTACAGCTGAATCTATTTGGCAGTGGGTGCTTGTCATTTGTGTGATTTTGATTGATTTCTATTTCTTATCCAAAGCCTGTGAAGGATTGCCGACTGGAACGGTTTACGCTATTTTTGCTGCGTTCGGCTCCATTGGTACAGTACTCATGGACTACTTTTTATTTGCTGGAACGATTAACCTTCTTAAATTACTATTTATTGGCGTACTTGTGACTGGAGTGATTGGTTTAAAGATTGCCGATAATCATCAAGAAGAAGGAGTGAAAGCATAATGGGTTGGCTATTTGTTGGGTTAGCAGCTATGAGCGAAATAGTTGGGGTTATCGGCCTAAAGCTGTTTAGTAATGTGAAAAACTTCAGGAATATCGTATTATTTCTCGGCGGCTTTGCTTTGTCATTTGTCTTGCTCTACCAATCCTTTCACTACTTACAATTAAGTGTGGCTTATGCGGTATGGATAGGCTTAGGAACGGCAGGAGCGGTGTTAATCAATATGATGTTCTTTGGCGAATCAAAAAGTATCGGAAGAATAGCAAGCTTAATTCTAATAATTATTGGGGTTGTTGGCTTGAAATCAATCGCATAGCTTTAGTCGAAAGCAAGTGAGGTTGCTAAAAAGTCTAACTTCCCATAACAAGAAAACGCTAGCCGTGTTGCTAGCGTTTTCTTAGAAAAATAGGGAAGTACTTTTCGCTGGTTAAGACAAACTTATTTCTCGCGGTGTATTTCCTTTATCTTTTTTATTGGAGATTAACTGTATGATCAACATTGCTACAAATCCTACAAGTCCAATTGTATCCGTTAGTGTTTCTGGATAGATTAGTAATAAACCTGATAGAACAATAATGATTCTTTCCAGCCAATGAAGTTTTCTATACCAGTACCCAATTAGGCCAGCCCCGATGGCAATCATCCCGATAATGGAAGTGATTAATATCCAAGAGATCTCAGGAATGGTTGTATCAATCATTAATAATTGAGGCTGGAACACAAACATATAAGGAATAATAAACGCAGCAATTGCTAGTTTAGATGCGTTTAACCCTGTTTTGATTGGGTCACCTTTAGATATTCCTGTTGCAGCAAAGGCGGCAAGCGCTACTGGTGGGGTGATATCTGCTACAATTCCGAAGTAAAATACAAACATATGTGCAGCTAAAATCGGAACCGCCACTTCCAGCTGTGAATTTAAAGCAATAATCGCTGGTAGTGCAATCGTTGACGTAATAATGTAATTTGCGGTAGTAGGCGAGCCCATCCCTAAAATAATTGATGCAATCATTGTAAAGAAAAGTGTAAGTAATAATTGGAAATTTGGTGTAGAAGCGATGGAGCTTGCTAAACTGACAAGTCCATTCCCCATCTTTAGCCCTAATCCAGTTTTTGTTACGACACCAACGATGATACCTGCACAGGCTGTAGCAGCAGCGACCCCCAATGCAGTACGAGCACCCGATGTTAAAGCAAAAATAAATTTGCTTGGCGTAATCCTTGTATCTTTTCTAAATAAACTAACGATTACGGTACTTAAAATACCAAGTAGTGCTGTTCTTTCGATACTTACACCTTGAAATAGTAATACTACTATTATCACAATAGGTAGTAATAAATGTATTTTTTTCAGAACATCTCTTTTTCTTGGAATTTCTTCTTTAGGTAATCCTAACAACCCCATTTTCTTCGCTTCAAAATGTGTCATAATCCAAATTCCTGAGAAATAAAGGATCGCTGGAATAGTGGCAGCTTTTGCAATGTCCCAATAAGGGACCCCTGCAAATTCAATCATAAGGAACGCTGCTGCTCCCATGATAGGTGGCATAATTTGACCACCAGTGGAGGCTGCTGCTTCCACCGCACCAGCAAAGTTTCGGTGATAGCCAAGTCTTTTCATTAAAGGAATCGTATAAGATCCAGTTGTTACGGTATTCGCAACGGAGCTCCCTGAAATTGTACCTTGTAAAGCACTTGAAAATATTGCTACCTTTGCTGGTCCACCAATCCGTCTTCCAGCAATGGAGATAGCTAAGTCATTAAAATAGTTTCCGACCCCAGTTTGTACAAGGAAGGCACCAAATAATAGGAACAAGAAAATATATGTAGAAGATACCTGCAATGGTGTACCAAGTATTCCTTCTGTTGTAAAGAACATGGATTGAATCAATTGATTCAAACTAAGCCCTCTGTGTGCCAACATTCCTGGCATATAAGGGCCAAATAAGGCATATCCCATGAAGACCGCTGCGATAATCGTAATAGGGAGACCTACCGCACGTCTAGCAGCCTCTAAAACTAATAGAATGGCCAATCCTCCTATAATTGCTTGTTCTGGAGTGATTCTACCAATTTGCTGTACCATAGTGTCATAGAATACTGGCCAATATCCGCAGACAACGACTGTTAGTAATACAAGAATATAGTCATACCAAGCTATTTTTGTTTTCTTTGTTCCCTTACGAGCGGGAAATAAAAGAAAAATGAGTGTTAAGGCAAAACCTAAATGAACGGTCCTTTGGATATAGGCAGTATATTGGCCAAACATTCCTGTATATAGCTGAAACAAGGAAAATGCTAGTAATAAAACGAAGACTACTTTCGCAGAATATCCAGCTAATTTACGTGTATTGGATTCGGCATCATATTTTTGTAAAAGCTTTTCTTGTTCTTCTGGTGTTAGTTCTTTATGATCCTTTGTGTCACTCATGAATTTTCATTCCTTTCATATATTGCCATAGTGATAGCTTTTCTACTTTAACCTTGTACCAAGATCCTGGTGTAAAATAATCATTAAACGAAATGATTTTTTCTCCCCTTGTTCCCCATAAAAGACGATGTTCGGAGACCGTTTTCCCATTTCGTATATTTATATAGGGGAAAATATTTTGTAAATGCTTAATATGATATTTTCCATCTTCATATACAAATTCAGCGCCTTCTTCCGCGTTAGAAGGCATTCCGATTCCGAACTCTTCATAAATAATTTCATATTGTAAGATTTCATGAGTGTTCAGCACTTGATATTTCTCCACCACATCTGTTAAATGAATGGAATGTTTAAAGATGATTTGGAAATGATCTTCTTCATCTATTGGGAGAAATGCATGGATCTGATTCGTGTTTTTAACATAAAACACTAATGCTGTTTGTATTGGGACAAATAATAGAACGAATAATAGTAAAGTTGAGCAAGAAGCTAAAAGGACTTTCATTCTTCTTTTGGAAATATCGTTCATTTAAATCACCTAAAAACTATCTTTCTATTAAAGGGTTATTAGCAATTGAAAAAGAATGACCGACAGCAATTTTTGATTGACAGTCGGCCCTTCTTCCTACTTATATTAATGCTTTAATCCGTTAGAACGCCTGCTTCTTTAAAGAATTTAGCTGCTCCAGGATGTAAGTCGATACCAATTCCATCTAATGCGGATTCAAGAGTGATATATTCACCCTTAGCATGTGCAATTTTATCCGTATTTTCATAAATAGCTTTTGTGATGTTATAGACTAAATCTTCAGAAAGGCTATCAGTTACGGCTAACATTGCCAGCACAGCAACAGTATGCACTTCATTATCCATTCCATATGTTCCAGCAGCAATGATATCGGAAGCATAGTAAGGATATTTAGCTATTAGAGCATCTACTTTATCTTGAGAAATAGGAACGATACTAACATCAGTCGTAGCGGATAGACCTTCTACTGCTCCCGTAGGTGTACCTGATGTAATAAATGCAGCATCGATATTTCCATCTTGAATGCCACCTGTAGATTCACCAAAATCTAAGTATTGCGCATTAATGTCATCCATCGACATTCCATGAATTTCTAGTATCTGTTCTGCGTTAATATAAGTCCCAGAACCCGGTGCTCCTACAGATACCTTTTTCCCTCTTAAATCTTCCACACTAGTAATTCCAGTTTTTGTTGCTGTAACAATTTGAACAGTTTCTGGATAGAGTGAACCAATTGCCAGCACATTATCTACTTTCTTTCCTTCAAAAGCATTTACACCATCAACTGCATTTGCGATGACATCTGTTTGAACAAATGCGAGTTCAGCATCTCCTTCTTTTAAGGCGATAACATTATCAGCGGATGCATTGGAAGAAATGGCATCTGTGTTAACATCTGCTTCATCGGAAATAATTTGTGCCATGGCACCACCAAGTGGATAATAAGTACCACTTGTCCCACCAGTAAGCATAATTAGGTGTTCAGGATCATCACTACTATTTCCTGAAGTTCCACTGTTTCCACATGCTGCTAGGAACATAGACAATACTAGTAACATGGAAATAGTTAATAAAAAGTTTTGCTTCTTCATCAAATTCCCCCTGTATAAAAAAGTTTGGTTCATTTCCTTATTTTACATATATAAAATTGAATTATCAAATAATTTGTAATTTTAATTCAATTAAACAATTGCAAATGACTAGTTTAAATACGAATATTAAATAATATAAATATCCAAATATTACAATAAAGTAAGAGGTTTCCTTATTTTAGCTCTATTAATTCGTTTGTACGTTCGTGATTCACTCGGAAATCTGTATGTAGAAATTCATTTAATTAATAGGTGAAAAATTTAACTATGTGAAAAACTGTATTTTTTATTGTATAGCGTACGTATGTTTTTTGATGGATACATTCTATTAGTAATCAAACTTAAACAATACCGAATATGTGTAGATAGTGTGGGAGACATCCTAGGCGATTTAGCCAACGAGGACGTAAATTTCATTAATTATTCGAAGTATTTATGGAAAAAAGAAAAAAATCACCTTTTTATAGGTAAATCAGACTGATTTCGACGATTTAATGTGTTAAAGTGAATTTCTATATTATTTAGAAATAACAAATATGATAAGATAACTGATAAATGGTGAAAAGAGGGATGGGCTACAATGGAATTGTTTGCAGAATTAGTAGATGATATAGGTGGAATTGTTTGGGGTCCGTTTACCTTAATTTTAATTGTAGGAACAGGGGTATTTTTAACGTTAAGATTAGGTTTCCTTCAGTTCCGTGATTTACCTTATGCACTTAAATTGACCTTTAGTAAAAGTGATAAAAACAACAAAAATGAAGGGGATATTTCTCACTTCCAATCCTTAATGACTGCAATGGCAGCGACACTTGGAATAGGGAATATGACTGGAGTAGCCTCTGCTATCTTGATGGGAGGAGTAGGGGCCATTTTCTGGATGTGGGTAGCAGCGATTTTTGGGATGGCAACGAAGTATGGAGAAGCGGTTTTAGCTGTTAAATATAGAGTTGTTAATCATAAAGGTGAAATCTCTGGTGGACCGATGTATTACATAGAAAAAGGGCTTGGCTGGAAATGGCTTGCCATATTATTCGCCCTTTTTGGCTTTTTAGCATCGTTTGGAATCGGTAATATGACGCAAGCAAATACGGTGGCAGGCGCGCTCCATGCTAATTTTGAAATCAATCCTTGGTTAACTGGTTTTATCCTTATGGTGCTAACTGGTATTGTTTTACTCGGTGGGATTAAGGCAATTGGACGAGTTACTGCAATCTTTGTACCGTTCATGGCCCTGTTTTATTTAGCAGGTGGTTTTTTAATTATTCTTTTGAATTTAAGTGAAGTTCCGGCAGCTTTTGCTTTAATAGTGAAGGAAGCTTTTAATCCAACAGCTGCTGCTGGTGGAGCGATTGGGATGGCGATTCGATATGGGGTAGCAAGGGGAGTATTCTCTAATGAAGCTGGACTTGGATCAGCGCCTATCGCTGCTGCCGCTGCTAAGACGGATTATCCTAGTAGACAAGCACTTGTATCGATGACTGGTACATTCCTTGACACCATTATTGTTTGTACAGTAACAGGTCTTGCGATTGTGATGAGTGGCATCTATACAAATCACGGAAATGCATCCAGTTTAACTGGAGCTGCATTTGAATCTTTTCTACCTGGAGTCGGGAATTTTATTGTGGTATTTGGGATTATCTTCTTTGCCTATTCCACGATAATTGGTTGGTCTTATTATGGGGAGAAATGCTTCGGTTATATATTCGGAGACAATCGAACGTATATTTTTAAAATTATATTCGTTATGGTAGTTATGGTTGGTGCAGGACTAGAGCTAGAGCTTGTATGGGGAATTGCTGACATTTTTAATGCTTTAATGGCACTGCCTAACTTAATAGCGCTTCTCTTCTTATCCGGTGTGATTGTATCGGAGACGAAGAGATTTAGAGAGGTTCGTAGAAGAGAAATACAAGAAAAGCAACAGCAAAGAGCTAGTTAATTTAATCAAGAAAAACCCCCTTGAGAGATTCACAAGGGGGTTTTTAAATAATAGATTAGTTACCTAAAAATGATTCGATAAAGAACGAAAGCTGAGCTTCGACTGTAATAGGGTCACTGAAGGTAGCAGATCTTGCATCCATTTCGAACACACGACCATTTTTAATAGCAGGTATATTTTTGTATGTTTGCGTTTCTTGGAAAGAGTTATCAGCATCAGGGTATTTACTAAAAATGAGATAATCTCCAGTGAATTCAGGAAGAACCTCTGTCGATATTGCATAGTATCCAGCTTCTAGAGCCATTTCTTCCACTTTTTCAGGCATTTTTAAGCCCATAGCTTGATACAAGACTTCTGTTCCACGTGCCCAGTTATTTCCGAATACATAAATGTCTTTTTCAAAGCTTTCGATAACAGATACCGTAGCATCCTCGCCAATTTTCGCACGAATTTCCTCACCAGCAGCTTCCGCACGGCTTTGGAAATCTTCCACCCAATCTGTCGCTTCTTTTTCTTTATTTAGTAGCTTACCTAATTCAATATGTTGCTCTAAATAATCTAATTTCCCCCATGTGTACGTTACAGTTGGAGCAATTTCTTGCAAACGATCGATATTGTTAATGTTAGATAATCCGATAATTAAATCTGGATCCAATTCAATGATTTTTTCCAGGTTTTCATCGGATACTTCTTCCACATTTGCTAACTCCTGTTCAAAACGAGGATTCATCTTTGACCATACGTCAATCCCCACAATGTTTACTCCTAAATCAATTACGTTTCCAGTAAATCCAGAAAGAAGAATGACGCGTTGTGGATCTGCTGGAACTTCAATAGGTCCAGTTTCAGATTGATAGGTAATAAATTCATCTTTCTTTTCCGTATTACCAGTTGTGTTCTCTTTCTCATTTGTTGCATTGCCGCTACAAGCACTAAGTATAAGGACAAATATAAAAATAAACGGGATAAAGCTTTTTTTCATGATGATTGCTCCTTTAATAGTTATAAAATTGATAATGATTATCATTATTGTCTACATTACTAAATATATGTTTTTCTATCTAGATTGTCAATTGGTTTTTTAGGATGAAAGACATAGAAAAGGCTGACTCTACTTTGTAAAAGTCTCGGTTAAACACTGCTGTTGATTTCCGCGGGGCGCTTGTGGAGCCTTCGCCTAGTGCTCCAATCAACAGCTAGGTACCTAAAAATCAACACTGTACTTTAACAGAGTCTTTATTTTAAACAACATTACAGTAGAAAGAGTTAGCGGGGGGATGACATAGTGTCTTTGAATGATTGACAAATGACATCGTGTCACTTAAGATGAAGGAGAGCCGAAAGTGACACTTTGTCATGGTGTTGTATGAAGCTAGAACACTTAATTTCATATAAAGACCTCTAATAAAAGGAGATTATAAATTAATGAATATGACATTAACAAGTGATGTAAAAGAAATGAAAGCATTGAAAGTGGAGTTAATGCGCTTTATGATGTCTTACAAATTTGCCTTAGATGAAATGAATACGAAGATTGATATATTAAAACAAGAATTTCAATATATTCACGATTATAATCCGATTGAACATGTGAAAAGTCGTCTAAAATCACCAGAAAGCATTTTAAAGAAGGTTCATAATAAAGGATTCGAACTTTCCCTTCCTACAATTAAGGAAAATATTCGGGATATCGCGGGAATCCGAATTAATTGCTCCTTTATTTCAGACATATATGAGCTAAGTAGTATGCTACAAAAGCAGAAAGACATTACAGTAATCGAATGTAAGGATTATATTAAAAATCCGAAACCGAATGGTTACCGCAGTCTTCATTTAATCGTACAAATTCCAGTTTTCTTGTCTGATAGAGAGGATCATATTTATGTAGAAATTCAAATTCGCACGATTGCAATGGATTTCTGGGCTAGCCTAGAACATAAAATCTACTATAAATACAATAAGGAAGTTCCTCAAAAAATGAAAGATGAATTGCTGGAAGCGGCAAACTCGGCAACACTTCTTGATAAGAAAATGGAGGGCATTCATCTTGAAATGAACAAGCTAAAAGAAACGATAAGTATGGAAGAAGACGTACAAGAATTGCTCATTAACAATGAAAGATTTCATCTACCATATGATTTTTTGACCGCAAACTTAGATCCAAATAAAGGGTAGAATTCTATGAAATACAAATAAAAATTGCACCATGGATGATGAAAAAGTGGGTAATGTACGCCTTGTCTCTCCTGTAGATTGAAGTGGAATGTGTGAGACTCCTGAGGGAAGTAGCGTTTTGTGGAGCCCTCCGCAGGAGCGATAGCGATGAGGAGGCTCTCGTAAGGTAAGTCCCGCGGAAAGGGAACACTCTCGCAACGGAAATCAACAGCGGTGTTTAACAGATCAATCCTTTATATTAAGGCTCTCTTTAGGTTAAATTGTTCGTAAATGAAGCTGGGAATTTAATTTATGCCCCAGCCTCTTTACTTCTATGATTTTAACAACCGTTCCGTTCCTTCTTACGTTTCAGGACTCCAAAGCACATCCACAATCTCGCTATTAAAAAGGTTTGTATCAATATTACATGTCTCTGAATCTATGCCATATTGCCAGCCCCAGGCTAACGAGTCTTCTGGTGCCTCCGGTTCGAACTCTGGTGCTTCTGCTTCGGTCGTAATACCGATGTTTGGAGCGGCAGTCCAAATAATATTATTTTCAAGTATCTCGCTATTGTCCTCTGAAGCAGTGATATAAGAATTGGCAAGTTCACTATCAGCGGCAAAAATCCCGTAAATACCCGATTCATACTCTGAGGAAGCCATTGTTTCATACCAACCTAGAATAAATGCCGAATCTACCGGATATTCTGGTTCAATATCAGCAAATATCGCGACACCCTCTGGTATCCCAAGCTCATTAGCAAAACGAATTGCTTCTTCTGCTTGAGCGACACCATTGTCATAGCCTCTTGCATCATTAAAATGATTGTAGATTGGTAAGATATAATCTCCCTCTTCTTGAATTAAGTCGACTTGATTAGATGTAAGGCCATGGGATACACCCTCGCGTTCTCCAAGATAACGACCAAATACAACGGGATCGCCAAAGTTTTCTTTCACACATGCATAGAATTCCTCTGTCGTTTCACTTGCGGAGTCAATTCCCCAAATAATATCGGCTAGGTCATCGGATGAATTACCGTTCTCGTCCTCATTATTTCCGTCGTCATTCCCGTTCCCATTGCCATCGCCATTTTCGTTATTTTGTGTTTCATTTGTCACATTGTTTTGGACATCAATATTGACACTAACACCAAAATTATTGAATAAGTTATTTTCTATACTATGCTTCCCATTGCCGTTCATGTTGTTCTTTATATTATTTTCAAGCTCGCCCGAACTCTCCCCATTCAATTCATTGTCTAATGTATTGGATAGTGTGGTATTGCCATCCCCATCGACATTATTCTCGACAGAGTTGTTAATGTTGCTCGTTGCATCTGATTTAATATCATTGGTGATGGTTGATTCGACTTTGGTCGTGCCGTCTCCATAAATATTGTTTTGAATATTATTTGTTATGTTTATGTTAATGTTGTTGTTACTTTGATTAGAAGCGTTGGTGTTTGCCTCAGTTACAGTATCAGCCTTCGTCAAAGCTGTTTCTGAATTCCCTTCATATAAAAATAGGAAAGAGGTAAAGCCTAAAAGAAGGAAGAGAGAAGCTGCTATTGCGATGAAGGTGTTTTTTCCTAACGTCATTTACTCACACCTTTCATTATTAGATTTTATTTAAAAGGTTTTTTGGAATTCTCGTTATCATATGAGGGAGAGCGGAAATTCGTGACAAAAGAGGGGGATTACTAGAAAGGCATAGGCAGTTCTTGAAAGGAAATATAAAAAGAGCAGGTTCGTAACCTAAGTAGTTCGGTTCAGAGGTAGAAAAATAAAAAGAACAAGTGTTTTAGCATATCAGGTTAAGGATCCCTAGCTGATAAATAGACGGAAAAATTCCGCTTAATTCGTAATTATTATAAAAAAGGCTTAAATAAACGGAGAGATTCCGCCTATTGGCTCGAAAAATGCGAAAATGAGGGATTTTGCGATGCTTAATCGGAAAACCTCCCCTTATTTAGCCCAACACGAGCACTATTCGATATTTAACCGAAAAATCTCCGCCTATTTTACTTCTGTTGGTACCGGCGTTCAAGGACAAGACATCATATTAAAAGGAAGTGAGTTTTCCAAGAACCTCTCCATTTTGATGCACTATAGTTACCCATATCACATATAAGTAAAGTTTTAATCAGGGACGTTCTTAAGTGAAAATTGATTTAGCTTGATATTGACCTTTTGAATTCGGTTTTTCTACTTCACAACCGAACTACTTATTCGTAACCTACTCTTTTTATATAGAAGTCTATGTCAGTGTTAATGCGTTAAGCATTCTTCCGACTTTTTGCATCTAGATACGGTACTAAAACGGCACAGATGATAGAGGTGTAGTAAGGGAGATATTTGATTCCTAACGGCTTTTGGACAAGAATATGTCCTGCTATCCCGATAAAGCTCGATAAGGCAATTCCTAAAATAAATCCAGCGATAATACCTACAATGATTGTAATAAATGTTCTCATATTAATGAGCCCCTTTCATTTTTTTAAGATTTAGTTGTAAGACTTTATATACGTGAAAGCAAGATAACAAGACGAGTAGAACGGCAAGGAGTGGATGAGTAGCCGCTCCCAAAGGTAACTTTCCAGTTATATTTGCGGTAAAATACATAGCGAACATAAGGCTGAGTAATCCAAAGAGATGCCAATATGCCCATCTCGGAAAAGCACCAATCCATGCTAGCAAAAATAATAGTACAGGGATGTTAAATCCAAAATAATGAACAAAATTTACATGGTGTATCCAATGGATTGGCTGGATAAAAAGCGCCATTCCCGCAATAAAAACCTGTGCAATAATACAAAAAGCATAAATACTGGCTAACAGTAGGTAGATACCTCTTGCTAGCGAAATTCGTGAGAAATAATTTTTCATGAAGCTGCCTCCTCTACTTATCTAAAACGTTACCTTTATCATATAGGGGCTTTCTAAATGAACTCTTATGAAATTCTTAAATAATTCTTAAATGGTAAATGGCAAAAAAAATACGAGAGCTCCCATGGCTCTCGTATGATCCTATTTTTTAAAACGATACCCAACACCCCAAATAGTTTCGATGAACGTAGGAGTGGAGGGAGTTTCTTCTATTTTTTCTCGAATCTTTCTAATATGAACGGTAACAGTAGTGACATCTCCAATAGAGTCATATCCCCAAATTCGTTCGAATAGATGGTCCTTACTAAATACTCGGTTAGGGTTCGTGGTTAAAAAAAGGAGTAAATCATATTCTTTTGCCGTAAAAATCTTTTCTTCTCCGTTAAGGAAGACACGTCTAGAATGGCGATCAATCACGAGCCCCTTTATTTGAATTTCCTGTGGTGGTTCACTATCACGATTGATGAGGCGTTGATATCGTGATATATGTGCCTTCACTCGTGCCACTAATTCATTCGGGTTGAAGGGCTTTTCGATATAATCATCAGCCCCTCGGTCAAAGCCGCGAATTTTATCAATATCTTCTTTTCTAGCCGTTACCATTAAAATAGGAATGTCGAGCTCGGCGCGAATTTTCTTACATAGCTCAAACCCATCAATTCCGGGTAGCATTAAATCGAGTAAGATTAAATCATAAGCGTTTGTTAGAGCCTTTTCTAAGCCCTTTTCTCCAGTAGAGGCGATTTCAGCTGTAAAACCATAGACTTCTAAATAGTCCCGTTGTAACTCGGCGATACTTTGTTCATCCTCAATAATTAAGATTTTTTGCATATTATCACCTTTGCCTTATTCTTTTTTTTAGGGTGAAGAAAATACTAGTTCCTTTTCCTAACTCACTTTCAGCCCATATGGAGCCACCGTGTTCTTCAATGATTCGCTTTCCAATGGCTAACCCTAGTCCGCTACCACCAGTTGCCGAATTTCGAGATAAATCCGTTCGATAAAAGCTTTCAAAAATATAAGGCAAAGCCTCTGCTGGGATCCCCTGGCCATTATCTTTTATTTGGACGCAAACCTGATCGGATTCAGCTTTTAAGAAAACATGTATTTCCCGTTGTGATTTGTTCATGTACTTCAAGCTATTTTGCATAATATTGGAGATGACTCGCTTTAACTTTTCACGATCAGCCATGACAATATAAGAATCCTTTTGATCAGCATGGTAGGAAACTTTCCCACCGTCTTCTTCTAAGCTGAAGCTTAATTCTTCGATAAAATCCTGAAAATAAGCGTTTAAATCAACTTCTTCCCATTCAAATGGAACGCGTCCCAAATCTAATTTAGAGTAGAGAAAGAGCTCATCAATTAAATGGTCCATATCGTTCGCTTTTTTATAAATCGTATCCATGTAACGCATTCTTTTTTCAGGGGTATTCGCGATGCCATCTTGGATCCCCTTTACATAACCCTTAATGGAAGTAATGGGTGTTTTAAGGTCGTGGGAGATGCTAGCGATTAATTCCTTCCGATTATCCTCATAATGCCTTTGTAGCTCCCTTGCTTCCTTCAGCTTAAGGCGCATGGCATCAAACGTGTTAGATAGCTGCCCAAGCTCATCCTCTTTTAGCGCTTGGATAGGAGAGTCTAAATTCCCTTCACTAATTTCTTTCGCAGCCTTTGTTAGTTGCTGGACGGGCTTGATGATACTTTTGGAAACGAAGTAGGTAAGCGCACCATTCGTAATCATTAAAGCTAGTAAAAGTATGATGAATCGGATTGTGAGAAACATGTTTAAATCTCGTTCCTCCATATTACCGCCAAATATATGAAAAATAAGAATTCCTAAGAAAATTTCTAACATGAAAAATATAAAAATGGGAATAACAATCATGGCAATATTAGATAAAATTAAACGTTTCTTAATAGACAAGTCTTCACCACCTTTTTTTACTGTATAAATAATTTCTTAAACGAGTCTAAATAAATTATTAACGAATTCTTAAATAAAGACTTTCGTATTTTCTATTAGGTTACACGTTTCCTCAGAAAAATCCAAAAAAGTGAAGGAGAAGAGCCAAGTCTCCATTCGAAAATCACTATTAAAAAAACCCTTGAAGAGACAAAGCCTCTGGCAAGGGTTTTTTATTTTTTTGGCTCTGTTAAAGACCGCTGTTGATTTCCGCACTAGGCTACGCTTTCCGCGGGGCGCTTGTGGAGCCTCCTCGGCTACGCCTGTGGGGTCTCCACAAACCGCTATCTCCCGCAGGAGTCTTCGCCTATTGCTCCAATCAACAGCTAGGTACTTGAAAATCAACGCTGTACTTTAATAGAGCTTATTTCTTTAATAATAAGTAGATAAAGTAAGGGGCGCCGATTAATGCTACCATTATTCCGGCTGCAACTCCTTCTGGCTCCAAAATATTTCTTCCGATCGTATCAGCAACTAGTAGAAGCCATCCACCAATTAAGATGGCGATGGGGATAAAGAGCTGATTTCTTGGCCCTACTAATGCTTTGGCAATATGCGGTGCCATCAATCCGATAAAGGAGATCCCGCCAGTAACAGAAACGGCAGAGGCAGCAAGCGCAACCGCAGTTAACAACAAGGTGAGTCGTTCCCTTTCAATAGACAGCCCGACTCCAACGGATGCTGACTCACTCAGACCAAGAAGGTTTAGACGATTTGCTTTATAGAGTGCAAAAGGAATGAGGAGCACTAACCAAGGGAGGAGCGCCCAAATAAACGGCCAATCTGATCCCCATATATTCCCGGCTAACCATTTGGCGATGAAGTCTACTTTTGCTCGTTCAGCCGACGAAATAAGGACAATCATCAATCCTGATAGGGCCAATGAAAAACCGACCCCAACAAGCACCAATCGAATTGGTTGTAATCCAACTTTTTTATTATAGGAAAATACATATATAAGAATAGCTGTAATTAAAGCACCAATAAAAGCAACAAGTGGGAGCATATAGACAAATGACCCAACTTTAATAGGGAAGTATAGAAAAAATACGGCAATGGCAACCCCTGCTCCAGCGTTAATCCCAATAATACCAGGGTCTGCTAAATCATTTCGCGTAATTCCTTGCAAAATTGCACCAGACAAGGCAAGTGCCATCCCAGCCAATACCGTAATCACGATTCGTGGCAAACGAATGGAAAATAAGACGAATTCTTCTTTGAATGTACCGTGCCCGAATAGGGTAGGTAATAATCGATCATAAGATAAGGAAGAGTAGCCTAGTCCGACACTGATTGTGATAGTAATGAATATGAGTGCTAGTAGTAGACAAAGTATCATGCGTTGTTTTTTTATACGAGCTGGATCGATCATGAGAATGCCTTGCCCCCTTTACGGACGATAATGAGGAAGAACGGTAAACCAATGATCGCCATAATTGCCGCCACAGGTGTTTCATATGGGGCGTTAAGAGTACGGCCAAGTGTATCAGCAAATAACATAAAAGTAGCTCCTACAATAGCAGACATCGGCAAAATAAAACGGTAATCTGTTCCCACAATGGCACGAACGACATGGGGTACCATCAATCCGATAAACGCCATATTTCCTACGAGTGCAACCGATGCACCAGCAAGCAAAATGATCACAACAAATAAAATACTTTTGACGTAGATGGTTTTTTGGCCTAAGCCAACAGCGACCTCTTCACTTAAGCTAAGAATGGTAAGCTGTCTTGATAGATAAAGCGAGATAATAATTCCTACGATAATAAATGGAATGATGATTTGCAATTGTCCCCAGGTTGTCCCTATCATCCCGCCAGCCGTCCACATAGAAACATCCTTAGATATTTTAAAGTAAATCCCCACACCCTCTGCGATTGCAAAAAGGAAGGCAGAGACAGCGGCTCCAGCTAACACGATACGTAGGGGAGAAAATCCGCCCCTTTTCATCGAACCTAACCCAAAAACTAGCGATGCTCCAGCGGCAGCGCCAATAAAGCAAGCAATCATAATACCAAAGTAGTTAATCGAAGGAAGAAACGCCATTGTAATCGCGAGTGCGGCATTAGCCCCAGCAGTTAACCCAAGCAACCCTGGATCTGCTAATGGGTTTCTTGTCATTCCCTGCATAATAGCCCCAGCAACGGATAGAGCAGCTCCTACGAAAATGGCAGCGATTTCACGCGGTAACCGAATTTCACGGATAATATTAATTTTATCACCAGTAGCGTTAGACGTTAAAGCTTGCCATACATCTCGTATCGATGTTTCCGCAGCCCCAAATACCATAGCAACAAAAAACATCCCTAGAAACACAAGGATTCCAGCGCTGAATTTAAATAAAAATGGAACAGTACGTTGAAGATCTTTCGTCATTTGTCTCATCTCTTTTTTCATAGAATAAGAGGGATTCTATGAAAGAATCCCTCGTACATGCATAGAAACGTTGTCTTTCTTCTTTATACATGAGTGCTCCAATTAACTTCTAACTACCTGTAAGTGAATGTATTGGGGAAGGAGTCATCTCTTTTTCATGAGTGTTTTCCCCTTTTAATAAATTATAAGTAATGCACATTGGTTTGTTTGTTCTAGGGTCGCGACCGATTTCCGCATCAATATGAAATACTTGTTTCAATACATCGCGATTGATAACATCCTCACAATCGCCGGCTTTGACAATTTCTCCATCTTTTAATGCGATAATATAATCAGCAAAACGGGCAGCTTGATTTAAATCGTGAAGCACCATCACAATCGTACGCTCTTGCTCTCTATTAAGCTTTTGTAAAAGTTCTAAAACCTCTAGTTGATGGGCCATATCTAAGTATGTAGTAGGCTCATCAAGGAAAATAATTTCTGTTTCCTGTGCTAACGCCATCGCAATCCAGACACGTTGACGTTGACCGCCGGATAAAGCGTCAACAGGACGGAATTTAAAATCCTTTGTCCCTGTTACTTCTAGTGCCCAGTCGATAACTTCATAGTCCTTTTTCGTTAAGCGACCGAAGCCTTTTTGATGGGGGAAACGACCATAGGATACTAATTCTCCAACTGTTAATCCACTTGCACTTTCTGGTGTTTGGGGGAGAATCGCCATTTTCTTAGCGAGAATTTTTGTATTTTCTTTTGATATATCTTGCCCATCAAGCAACACTGAGCCGGATTGATGCGAAATAATACGGGTAATGGCCTTTAATAAAGTGGATTTTCCACAGCCATTCGAACCGATAATAGTAGTAATTTTCTTATCTGGAATTCCGACACTAAGCTCTTTGACTATAAGCTGTTCACCATAGCCGATGTTCAATTCATTAGTATATAGGCGAACCATGTTGTAACCCCCCATTTTTTTCAATAAAAATATATATAAATTAAGTATGATAATGATTATCAGTTTCGCTCCAATTCTACTATAAAACCATCTATTTCTTATGTCAACCATTATTGTGTTGTAAAATTGGCTGAAAAGTCGTATATTTAAGTGAGAATGATAATCACTTGTAACTAATCGACAAGGAGTGGTCGTGAATGGTCGAAAATGAAATTTTGGATGTAACGATAATTGGAGGAGGTCCAGCGGGACTTTACTCTGCTTTTTATAGTGGCTTGCGTGAAATGAAAGCGAAAATTATTGAATTTCAACCACAATTAGGTGGAAAAATACATGTTTACCCAGAGAAAATGATCTGGGATGTTGGTGGGCAAACGCCAATCTCTGGAGCAAAATTAATTGAGCAGCTTGTTCAGCAAGGATTAACGTTCAATCCAGAAGTAGTCCTAAACGAAAAAGTGGAATCGATTACTAAGGGTGAGGATGATATTTTTATTTTACATACCTCTTCTGGACAAAAACATTATTCCAAAACGGTCATTGTAGCAGTAGGAAGTGGCATATTAAATCCGCAAAAGTTAATGATTGAAGGTGCGGAAAGATATGAAGTCTCTAATTTAAACTATACAGTGAAGTCGTTGATGCGATTTAAGGATAAAACGGTCATTATTTCTGGTGGGGGAAATACGGCAATTGATTGGGCAAATGAATTAGAACCGATTGCGAAGAAGGTTTATTTAACTTATCGGAAGGAAGCTTTATCTGGTCACGAAGCTCAAGTTTCTCAGTTGTTAAATAGTTCGGCTGAATGCTTCTTTCAAACATCCATCACAAAATTAATTGCATCATCCAATCAAGAAGTAGTGGAACGGGTGGAGCTTACGAATAATGAAACTGGTGAAGTTCAGCATCTTGAAATAGATGAAGTAATCATCAATCATGGCTATGAACGCGATTCAAGCTTACTTCAACAGAGTAAATTAGATATAGAAATTGAAGAGAATTTTTATATTGCTGGAAATGCGAGCAGTGAGTCGTCGGTCAAAGGATTATACGCTGCTGGGGATATTTTAAAGCATGATGGCAAGCTGCATTTAATAGCAGGAACATTTCAAGATGCAGCCAATGCGGTAAATAAAGCAAAGCAATATATTGAACCGGAAGCGTATAAAATGGGAATGGTATCGTCCCATAACGAAGTCTTTAAAAAGCGTAATCGAGAATTAGTCAAAGAAATGATGAAATAATTATTCCACAGTGGCAAGTTTTTCTGTAATAAAATAAAGGAAAAAAGATGGACCGAAACAATGTGCTTCGGTCCATCTTTTGGAATACTACCATTCTTTCGGTTCATAATTGAGTTCCGAGAATAGCTGTCTTTTTTCTTTTTTGGATAAGTCCCGCCACTGTCCCATTGGCAAGTTGTTGAGCTGAATATTCATGATTCTTGTTCGTTGTAATCGATATACCTCGTAGCCTAGTTCCGCACACATGCGACGAATTTGACGATTTAATCCTTGTGTCAAGGTAATTTGAAAATCAAATTTCGATAGCTGTTCGACTTTACAAGGCAGAGTCTTGGTCCCTAGTATTTTAACCCCTTCTGACATTTGTTTTACAAAATCAGGCGTAATTGGCTTGTCTACTGAGACAATGTACTCTTTCTCATGGTTATGTTCAGGACGTAAAATCTCATTAATAATATCTCCGTCATTTGTAAGTAAAATGAGTCCCTCGGATTCTTTATCTAGTCGCCCGATGTGGGACAAGCGCAAAGGATGATTAACAAGGTCGATAATATTTCCTTTTACACTCTTTTCAGTAGTACTCGTAATGCCTACTGGTTTATTTAAAGCGATATAAACATTATCCCTAGCGATCCGAATCAGTTGACCATTTACAAGCACTTCATCGCCTGGTTCAACTTGACTACCAATTTTCGCAACCCTTCCATTTATCTTTACTCTACCTTCTTCAATCAATTTATCTGCACCACGTCTAGATGCTACTCCGGAATCACTTATAAATTTATTAATTCGCAGCTTAATCACGTCCTTATGGGAATCATTAAATACCACACCAACTTTTAAATTAGAAAAGTTGACTGGGTTATTTGTTTTTATTTTTATATACTAATCATACAATAAATATTTACAAGCTTACAAATAGAGAGGGGAAGGAAAACGAGTGAGTAGTGAGGTAAAGTTATGCTTATTAAAAACAGATGATTTAATAGATAGTTTTCTTCAAAGCTTTAACCGTTATCAGGAGACAAAACATGTATATGTTTATAATGGGAGAAACCTAACCTTACAACAAGAAGAATTTACAGACGAATGGGATGAAGCAAAAAAACGACAAATTGTTGCTCATCTGAGAGAAACAGTGAAGTCTGGGGGAGCAGTTATTAGTGCTAGACAAAATGGAAGGGTAATTGGGTTTTCAGTAATAGAACCTGAGTTTTTTGGTGAAGAAGATGCCTATTTAGAGTTATCCTACCTCCATATATCTGCAGATAATAGAGGACAAGGGATAGGCGAGCAATTATTCAAAAAAACTCTCCAAACCGCAAAGGAAATTGGAGCAATAAAGCTTTACATAGGAGCTCACCCAGCTGTTGAAACGCAAGAATTCTACAAAAAAATGGGTTGCATACCAGCAAAAGAAATAAATAGAATCATCTACAAAAGAGAACCACGCGATATACAATTAGAAGTAACATGTAATGAAATACAGCCATAGAGTCGACAACAACTAAAAACACGTTTAACAGATACCCTGCTATATTCAGTAGAGACATCTGTGCAATGTAAAGAAAATTACAGCTTAGCGGAAGTAAAAAAGAGACTAAGGTTAGGTTCATTAATCGGTATGTTTAACCCGTCTCCCCTGTTGATCGGAGTGCAAGGTGTGAGACTCCTGCGGGAGGAAGGGACAAGGGAGACCCCGCAGGCGAATTTTGCCGAGGAGGCTCCCGGACCGCCCGCGGAAAGCGAACACCTGGCACGGAGATCTACAGGGTGTTTAATGTGCCACCCTTATTTACAGGGTAGTCTTACTATCAGTATGAAAAATCTAGTGAATAGAAATAAAGAAAAACTCATGTAAATTATTCCATAAATTTTGTAGAAACTCAGTATTTATCTACTCTTTTTCGAGCAAAGTAGACACTAGGAAAATATAATCAGGAAAAAATGTTCATCTTTTAAAAACATATATTGAAAATTAAGAGGTTTACGAATATAGTAATGTTAGTAAGGGTTTTCACTTTACTATAAATTATAAAAATTTGGGGGAATAAAGGCATGAAAAAGGGTTTACTTGCTACAATTATTACAGTTATGACTATGATGCTCTTTTTAGTTGGTTGCGGCAGTAACGGCGGCAATGGCGATAAAGCTTCAGATATGAAAATTGGTATGGTTACAGATGCTGGTACAATCGACGATAAATCCTTTAACCAAGGTACTTGGGAAGGTATTTTAGAAGTTAGTGAAGAGCTTGGTCTTGAGAAAAAATACTTAAAGCCAGCTGGAACACTTGAGTCTGATTATATGAAAGAAATTACAAACTTATATGATGCTGATTTCAAATTCATCGTAACACCAGGATTTAAGTTTGAAACTGCAATTTTTGCTGCACAAAGCCAATTTGAAGATGCTAAATTCGTTCTTATTGATGGAACACCACATAATGGAGATTTTAATCCTGTTGTAGGTGAAAACACTGTTTCAATCTTCTTTGCAGAGCATGAGGCTGGCTTCTTAGCTGGTGTCGCAACTGCATTAGAGCTTAAAGATGGTGAAGCTGGATTTATCGGTGGAATGGAAATTCCTCCAGTTCAAAAATTTAACTGGGGCTTCCAACAAGGTCTTGCATATGCAAATGAAAATTTAGGAACAAATGTAACAATGAAAGCTGACAATGTTATTTATCAAGGTACATTTGATGATTTAGCAGCTGGTCAACAAATTGCTGCACAAATGTTTGAGCGTGGAGTAGATGTAATTTTCGCAGCAGCTGGTGGAGTAGGTATTGGTGCTATCAACGAAGCGAAAACTCGTGTAGCTGGTGGAGATAATGTTTGGATCGTTGGAGTAGACGTTGACCAATATGCAGATGGTATTTATGAAGGGGACAAATCAGTAATCCTTACTTCTGCAACTAAGCAAATTGACAAAGCTGCTTCCGATATGGTTAAAGCAGAAAAAGACGGCAAGTTCCCAGGTGGGGACACGTTAATTTTCGATGCGAAAAATGACGGTGTTGGTCTTCCAGAAGAGAACCCGAATCTAAGCGAAGATACAACTGCTAAAGTGAAAGAAATATTTGAACTTATCAAATCTGGAGACGTAACAGTTTCTGGAGAGCAAGGCGATTTAATTAAGTAATTCTGGTTGAAGTGCTGATAACGTAATAAAGAAAAGACGGGTAGTCCCGTCTTTTTTTCTGCCTATTTCAGAGGTCAGTTGTCAGTCTTCTTCACATATAAAGTAACAGCCAATAATTTTGTAAAGGGAGAATCGCTATATGGAATATGTAGTTGAGATGCTCAATATCAGGAAGGAGTTTCCTGGAATAGTTGCTAATGATGATATCACGCTTCGTCTTAAACAAGGTGAGATTCATGCCTTACTTGGGGAGAATGGTGCAGGAAAATCAACACTTATGGCAATCCTTTTCGGTATGTATCAGCCTGATCGAGGCATGATTAAAATTAATGGACAAGAGAAAAAAATTGCCAATCCGAATGTAGCAAATAAGCTTGGAGTAGGCATGGTACATCAGCATTTCAAATTAGTAAGTAATTTTACTGTTACGGAAAACATTGTTCTTGGGATGGAGCAACATAAAAATTATGTACTAGATTTGAAGACAGCTGCAACGAAAATAAAGGACTTATCCAATCAATACGGATTAAACGTAGATCCTTATGCAAAAATCGAGGATATCTCTGTAGGAATGCAACAACGAGTAGAGATTTTAAAGATGCTTTATCGTGATGCAAATGTGCTAATTTTGGACGAACCAACTGCTGTTCTAACACCGCAAGAGATAGATGACCTCGGAAAAATTCTGAAAAATCTAATTGCGGAAGGAAAATCTATAATAATCATTACGCATAAATTAAAAGAAATTAAAGCGATGGCTCATAGATGTACCGTTATTCGTAGAGGAAAAACCATTGGGACTGTAGATGTAGCAGAAACAAGTACAGAAAAAATGGCGGAGATGATGGTAGGAAGAGAAGTTTCCTTTAAGGTGGAGAAGGAAGAAAGTACACCAGGAGATGTCGTGCTAAAACTGGATTCAGTTACGGTGAAGAACGGGAAAGACATTATAGGTTTGAATAATGTGTCTCTTGAACTAAGAGCAGGAGAAATTCTCGGAATTGCTGGAGTCGATGGGAATGGACAATCAGAGCTTGTAGAAAGTATTACAGGACTGCGAAATGTGTATTCAGGGTCTATTATGTTTGAAGGACAAGATATTACTAAATTACCTGTACGTACTAGAATTGCTAAAGGTATTGCCCATATTCCAGAAGACCGTCATAAAAGAGGGTTAGTTCTTGACTACACTATTGAAGAAAATATGGTGCTAGAGTTATATCATCGTAAACCTTTCTCCAAAAATGGTCTCTTGAACTACGCTGCTATTAAAAAGCATGCAGAGAATATTATTAAAAGTTTCGATGTTCGATCTGGAGAGGGTGGCGCATCCATTGCAAGATCTTTATCAGGAGGAAACCAGCAAAAAGCGGTAATTGGACGTGAAATCGAGTTGGATCCAACCTTGCTGATTGCTGTTCAACCTACTCGGGGCCTTGATGTTGGTTCTATTGAATATATTCACAAAAGATTAATTGAACAAAGAGACAAAGGAAAAGCAGTACTTCTTGTTTCTTTAGAATTAGATGAAGTATTAAATGTATCGGATCGCATCGCAATCGTAAACAATGGTGAACTTGTTGGTATCGTAAATGCATCAGAAACCAACGAGAATGAAATTGGGCTTATGATGGCGGGCGTGAAGAAGGAGGAAGAAAAATGAGAAGCGGAATTATCTCGTTACTTGCTGTCCTTTTTGGCTTAATTGCAGGAGCGATATTAATGGCTATCACTGGGAACAACCCGATAGAAGGGTATCGTTATCTTTTTGAAGGTGGATTAAAGAATATTTCACGAACTGGTAACACGCTTGCTACTGCTACACCTTTAATCTTTACAGGACTTTCTGTAGCTTTTGCTTTTAGAACCGGTCTTTTTAATATTGGTGCTGCAGGACAAATGCTTTTTGGTGGTTTTTGTGCGGTTGCAGTTGGCTTAACATTAGATGCGCCTAGACCATTATTACTAACTGTTATGATAATAGTGGCATTTCTTGGTGGAGCACTTTGGGCTTTCGTTCCAGGTCTTTTAAAGGCAAAATTCAATGTGCATGAAGTAGTATCTACTATCATGATGAACTGGATTGCCTATTGGACGGTTTATTATGCGGTACCTGCTTATTTCAAAGGTGAATTTTTGGAAACAGAATCAAAAAAACTTACAGATGCTGCCTCCCTTAGATCGCCTTTTCTTTCAGAGGCATTTGGAGGGTCATATATTAACCTAGGATTATTTGTTGCAGTAATTGCCGTTATTCTTTTTGCGTTCATTATTAATAAAACAACACTTGGTTATGAACTGAAAGCAGTAGGTTTTAACCGTGACGCAGCAGAGTATGCGGGAATTGCGGTAAATCGTAGCATCATTACCTCCATGCTAATTTCAGGTGGTTTAGCAGGTCTTGGTGGGGTTGCTTACTATGCTGGTAATGCAACTAGTATTCAGATTGGTATTTTGCCAACACAAGGTTTTGACGGAATTGCCGTAGCGTTACTAGGAGCAAATACTGGAATTGGTGTACTGTTAGCGGCTGTTTTCTTCGGGCTGTTATATTCAGGTCGCGGCTTTATGAACGCGATGACAGATATTCCACCAGAGATTGCGGATTCTATTATTGCCATTATCATTTACTTTGCTGCTACTAGTATTTTAATTGAGCGTTTAGTACGTTATTTCATTCAAAAAAGAAAAAATAAACAAACCACGATAGCGGAAGATAAGGAGGGGAAATAGTATGTGGACAACGATTCAACAAATAGCGCCGTATGCCATTATTTTTACCATCCCTCTATTAATTACAGCTTTAGGAGCATTATTCAGTGAACGAAGCGGAGTAGTAAACATTGGTTTAGAAGGACTTATGGTAGTAGGTTCTTTTACTGGTGCTCTCGTAATTCTGAAAATGCAGGAATTAATGCCAGGAAATCCAATGGCTATTTGGTTAGGACTTCTTATAGCGATGGTTGCTGGATTATTATTTTCCCTTCTACATGCTTTTGCTAGTATCAACTTAAGTGCGAATCAAATCATTAGTGGTACAGCGATTAATATGATTGCAGGTGCACTTACTGTATTCCTAGCAAGAAACATCACAGGAAGTGGAAATATACGAATTACAAACGGTTTACGACCATTTGATGTACCATTCTTATCGGATATTCCGGTGATTGGGAGTTTGTTATTCACTAGAACATATCCAACTACTTGGCTGATTCTTTTCATTTTAGTAGTTAGTACATTTGTACTTTATAAAACGCCATTTGGTCTACGATTAAGAGCTTGCGGAGAGCATCCACACGCTGCCGAAGCTGCTGGGATTAGTGTAAGAAAGATGCGTTATATTGGGGTTATGATTTCCGGTGCGTTTTCTGGATTAGGTGGTGCGGTTATTATCGTAACATTTGGTGGAGAATTCACAGGTACAGTTGCAGGGTTAGGTTTCTTAGCGCTTGCGTCTTTAATCTTTGGACAGTGGAAACCAATGGGTGTACTTGCTGCGACATTATTCTTCGGTTTTGCAAGTACAATCGCCAATGTATCACAGGTTATTCCTACACTGGCAGTGTTCCCGCCGGTACTCTTAAAGATTTTCCCTTACGTGGTAACTCTAATTGCCTTGATTGTCTTCTCTAAATCATCTCAAGCTCCAAAAGCTGTTGGGGAACCATTTGATTCAGGCAAAAGATAGGTAGCTACTATCATTTAAAAGACATACTTTCATGGTGAAGGTATGTCTTTTTTAGATAGGTGTAAATTCTAAGAATAAGCCTCCTAGGTGCATCAATCATCAGGGGATTCCAAAACATTAAATGATTTATTTTTGGAAAAAACATAAAGTCGAAATCAGTGGTCACGCATTTTAATGTGTACCACTGATTTTTTTATCTCCAAAATAAATGAATGAGGGAATTCTTGAATATATAGTTAATAGTATTAGAAAGGGGGAGTGTTTGATGCCGATTTTAGAAGTTAAGCCAGGTATAGAGCTATATTATGAAGATGAGGGGCAGGGAACACCAGTTATATTTATACACGGGGTATGGATGAGTAGTAAATTTTTCAAGGATCAGATTCCTTATTTTAAAGGTGCACATCGTGCTATCTCGCTGGATTTGAGAGGGCATGGTCGTTCTTCAAAGGTGCAGGAAGGCCATACCATTGAAACATATGCTAGAGACCTACATGCCTTCATAGAGAAGCTAGGTTTAGAGAATGTGATATTAGTTGGATGGTCGATGGGGGCTTTTGTTGTTTGGGAGTACTTGCAGCAGTTTGGAGAGAAAAATGTAAGTGGTACCGTAATTGTGGATGAGTTAGCATCTGATTTTAAGTGGCCAGATTTTCCGATTGGTGCGTTTGATTTAGCAACACTAACCCACTTTATGAGGGAGGTTCAGGTGAACAGAGTGGAATTCTTGAAAGGGTTTCTGCCTCTGATGTTTAAAAATGATTTATCACCGGAAGAGCTACAATGGATGCTAGAAGAAACGACAGGCCTTCCAGTATCAGTAGCTAGTGCGATACTTTTTGATCAATCAGTGGTGGATTACCGGTCGATACTGCCGTCTATCACGGTACCAACCTTACTTTGCTTTGGAAAAGAAGAAAAACTCATTCCAGTTGCAGCGGGCGAACATTTAAGAGACAACATTCCTAACTCAAAGTTAGTACTATTTGAAGATAGCTGTCATTGTCCATTCCTCGAAGAACCACAACGATTCAATCAAGAAGTCAAACGATTTATCGCATCCCTATAATTAATAGAGATAAATAATTCTGCAAAAACCCATTTTCTCTTACAAAGCCTTTGTGAAAAAAGGGCCGGGCACTCAGTCATATTCGTGCCCGGCCCCTACTATTGCTGTTTTAGTACTTTTTCCTTAGAATGAGTATATAAAATATTCTGAAAAGGATGAATTTAATGGATGAACTAAAAGGATTTCCTTATCCATTTAAGGAGGATATTTATCGTTATTCGAATAACTCCACTTTGTTGGGTCAACCAAATTGCATAGAGCTAACAAGCAATTATAGAAAAGAAATACATTTAAAACGGAACCTATTAATTAAACATCCAGAACGCTGTTATCAGTCTCTCCCGCATACAATACCAAGTCAATGGGAAGCAATGTCTTTAATTACGAATCATTTAATTACTTATTTCCCGGAAAAGTTCTCGTTAGTTAAGGATGGAAATAACTGGACCTTCCGTAATTACCCATTAAATGAAGAGTATTGTTTTACCTTTGGTGATAACAAATCTCTTGCAATGGAGCCACTGGATTTCATAGGTAGACATGTACAGGAAGATATAATCATTATGATGCAAAGAGATGGTGATCTCTACTTAGATGCAGGTCAGCTTTGCTTTCCAGCAAATTGGTCTCTAGCCTTTAATTTAGGTATGAACTTCAAGGAGATACATCAGCCAATACCAGGATTTAAAGAAGAAGGATTAGATAATCGAATCCTACAGTTTTTATTACGATTAGAAGACGGTGCTCCTTGGGGAAGAAAAAATTGGTCCCTGATGGCCGGGAGTCGCTTAGATACCTCGTTAGAAACCTTTGATGCTTGGGGCAAGGATAGAAGGAAGGTTACATTCGAAAATGCAGGAGAACTCGTTCGCTTAAGGGTGGAAGTCCAAAAGCTGTTTCGTCTACCTCGGTCAGGATCCATACTATTTACCATTCATACTCATCTACTCCCCTTAGAAAAGTTTGTATTAAACGAAGAGTGGTTAGTGCAGTTTACGAGAATTTTAGAGGAACTCCCCCCTCATATTACAGACTATAAAGGTCTAGCTCTATACAAAAATACAGTATTAGATTACTTGAGAGCTAGATTGAAAGAGAAGGGGATAAAATGATGTTTAGAAAACAAACCGCAACTTACATACCTCATAAACGTCATTATTTATTTTGTCTCGCTAAAAAGAATCAAGAATATTTTGCTGAAATCATTGCCAACGTTAAAGCAAACGAACAAATCTTCGAAACCTTTTATATAAAAGAAAATATTGAAAGCATCTTGGATGTAGAGGACCTAAAAAATTGGTTGGGGAAACAAAAGATGGGTACGTATCTTTACATAGCTGCTTCATGGAATGTACTCAAAGGTTATAAAGATATAGTTGAATCAGTTGGTTTTTCTGATGAAGAAGCACAATATATTGCTGTGGGGAGTACAAACAGGAAAGTATTCTGTTGTCGATGTCATGGCGTTATGGAACTTAAGGTGGAAGAGTTGATTGAAATAAATAATCAAATCACTTGTACTCAATGCGAGCTGAATTTATCTGTTTCTGACCATTATTCAAAACTAAGAGACGCTTACTTAGGGTACCCCACATTTATCTAGGGCGAGGTGGACAGTATTGTTGCAAGAGCAAAGGATTCCAGTAGTAATAAAAGCAATTAGGACAGAATCACCTAAGGTAAAAAGAATAACTTTCACTTCTTTTAATGGCTCTTCTCTACCTGTGTTCAGTGCGGGAGCACATATTAAAACGTTTATAAAGCATAAAGAATCCACATTAGAGAGGTATTATTCTTTAACCAATCATCCAGAAGATACGAGGACGTACGAAATCGCTGTCCGTATAAGCGATGAATCAAATGGAGGATCTTCCTACTGGCATCATACAGCAAGGGAAGGGGAGGTGATAGAAATAGGCTACCCTAAAAACCACTTTCCTTTAAGCTTTAAGGCTAAACATCATGTTTTTTATGGGGCTGGAATAGGTATTACACCGTTCTTATCAATGATGGTGGATTTAATAAAGAGTAGGGGAGGGTCGTTTGAGCTTCATTATGCCGCGAGAAATAAGGAGATGTGTCCTTTCTATTCTTTTATTAAAAAGCAATATCAGAAACAGTGCCACTTTTATTTCTCAGAGGAAGGAAATCGATTACAGAAGGAAACATTATTGGAACATCGAATAGGTACACATGTTTACTTCTGTGGACCTCATACGTTCATTCATGATTTTACAAATGCAGCAAAGAAATATGGCTATCCTCAAACTAGCATTCATAGTGAGCTATTTACTCCTCCTAAGCCGCAAAAAGCAGCAGGTTTTCAGGTGACACTTAGAGACAGTGGTAGGTCTGTTTTAGTTGAAAAGGAAGAAAGTTTATTGGATGTCTTACTATCATTGGGGTTAAACGTCCCCTACTCATGCAAGATAGGTCGTTGCGGTACTTGTGAACTAAACGTGCTGGAAGGAAAAGTAGAACACTATGACCATTTCCTTAGTGAAGAACAGCAGGCATCGCACAAGATTATTTTGTCCTGTGTGTCTCGAGCTAAGGGAGAAAAGCTAGTATTAGATTGTTAGTTATCTTTTTTATAAAAAACTATACTTAAAAGAGGGGAGGAGAGAACCTAAATAACATCCAATTAATTGAAGTTTACAAATCTGTATACAAGTAAACATATTCGTAAACAATTGTATACAATACAGTAAACAAGTATACAAACTCGTTTACAAGTCGCTACATCAACGTGTAAACGAGTTTGTGTTTGTTGTATACAGAAGTGTATACAACGAGTGTAAGTTTACAAAAACGTGTACAATGTTTACACTTTCATTACTTTTTACGAGAAGCATTGAATAGTAGACAATCATTCTGTACTCTTAGAATATACTTACTAGATTTTTTTACTATCTCTGGAAAGAATTCAATGAACAAGGAAAAGAAAGGAAGATGAACATATGACATACTCAAGAATTGCAGCAGTTGACGTTGGTAATGATTCTATTAAAGCTATTTTTGGTCATTTAGACTCGGAACTTAATATCCCAAACGTAGTAGCGAGAGATGTTGAGGACAGACCTGTTATTGGGATTGAAGAGCTTGATAACAAAGAACCATTAGACGGCCTACATGTTCGTCTACATTCTCCCGCACTTAAAGATAATAATGCAATCTATCGAATTGGTAATCTAGCAACAAAGAGTAATAATGCTACTGAGCTAGACCCAGGTAGTAGTAAATCAGAAGAAGATCAGACGCTTGTTATGCTTTTTGCAACATTAGCATTAGATGCAGTTCATGCAAGGAATGAAAAGCACTTTCCACGCAACAAAAATGTTATTGATGCGAATTACACATTAGGAACAGGTTTACCTTTGAGAGAAGTGAAAGAAGGAAAAGACGCTGGCTATCGTTCCAAGTTAATTGGTTCTGTCCATCAAGTAGAATTCTTAATTACACCTAAATACCAAGGGTTAAAAGTAAATATTAAATTTGATGAGGTAAAAGTTTATCCAGAGGGCTTCGCTGCATATATCAATTTAGTGATGGATAATAATGCGAATATCATTAATAAGGATTTAATTGATAAGCGTATTTTAATTCAAGATATTGGCGGTCTATCTACAGATATTGCGGTTATTAAGAATCGTAATGTCGATGATGATAAGGCTCAAGGCTTTAACCTCGGAGTTTCAGAGGCATTAGAACAAATTAGAGAAGAAATTCGCTCTAAACATGGTGTAGAGTTAGATAGTCGTAGGGATGTTGTTGAAATTATTACAAAGAAAAATGATCGCAATCATATTATGGTTCGTGGTAGCAGAACAAGTGTCCATGATATTACGGATCGTATTCTTTTAGACCTTGCGAAAAAGCAGTACCGTCTCTTGAGAAATATTTGGCAGAAAAATTCCCAAACAGAAATTTGCTATTTTGTAGGTGGCGGAGCAACGGTTTTAAAAGACTATTTGAAGACGTTAAACAATAGCTTAGACGGCTACAATATTGATTTCTTTGAGGATGAGAAGGAAAGCATTTGGATGATGGCTAATGCTTACTATAAGTTGATTTCTGACTATAGAAAGAAATCTAGCAAAGAAAAAGAAATGAAAGACCAAAAAGCTGTCAAAGCATAAATAAGGTGATTCTATGAAGAAGACCGGCTCCCTTAATGAGATAAAACGAGGACAAGCCTTATCGTTTCGGATTCCCTCTGATACTCCTGACCACCTGTTAAAGCATTTGCAAAGGTTAAAGGAGACAGAAAGAAGAAATTTCTCTAGTAAAATTGCGGAATTTGTTTTGCAAGGGGTAACGAGCTCAAGTGCTCGGGAAAAAGAAACTATTTCTATACCTTTGCCTAAATCCTTATCCAAAAGTCAAAGAGACTGGTTAAAACATCAACATTCTGAAGCGCTTTTGGGAAGTATTGTCTACCAATTACTCTCGGATCCTGTTCGGGCTACGAGTCTCTTAGCGGCGATGAACAGTAATTCTGTAGATATTGATGAAGCCCTTTACCTCCAAGAAGATATCCCTTCTACTCCAGCCCCAGCTCAACCAGCTGACCAGGCTATATTGGAAGAGGAATCACAGGTAGAGCCCTTCGATGATGACGATCTAGATTCTTTTGACTGGAACAAAGCAGTACAGGAGCAGGCATCAACAGAGGAAGAACCAGAGGAATTAGAAGCAGAAGATGTGGACAAATTGCTCGGAGATTTTTTAGCTCATATGAATAAGTGAAAAAAAGCTGCTATCTAACAGGATAGTAGCTTTTTTAATAATTTCTATTTGTTTTAAACATTATAGTAGTAATAAGCATTCATGCTATAATAAAAAAACAGGAGGTGAAAAACATGGAAGATACGCTAAAATTGATACTTACTGAAATACAGGAACTTCGTGGAGGACAACAAAAACTGGAGAAGAGAATGGGAAATTTAGAAGTAAGCATGGACAATCGAATAGAAACAATGGCAACACAGCAGGAGCGAATGGACAATCAAATGGAAGCATTGGTAAAGGGCCAGGAGCGAATGGACAATCAAATGGACACATTAGTAATGGGACAATGTAGATTGGAAACGAAGTTTGATAACCTAGAAACAAAAATGAGAAGTAGCTTCAAACATCTTGATGAGAAGTTAGATGTACACAAAGAAATAGTTGAAATCGTTTCACAAAAACTACAATAGGTAGATATAAGTATATTAAATAACCTATTTGCTATTTTGACCTCACTCACCAACCCATATGTATGACCCTCAGCATCCATTAAAGAAAATTCATCCAAGTATTGGTATGCGCTTTTTTATACTTCATTCTCCACCATTTCATTATAGACACACATTAAATAACAGTACTAACTTGCGTATATGCCTGTTTCAAATAGGATTATAGGAAGTTTTACTCTGTTACAATCAAAAAACAACATGTATTCTGTAGAAATTAAAAGAAGTTCAATTCGTTTTATGGCCACTAAAATTATGTAATATCCTTATTTCTTTGCATTTCGAATCAATTGTTTAATCTCCAAATAAGATGGTAGTATGAAAAGGATATATATTTTTACGCAAGATAGTTATACCAATATGCAAACGGGTATAAGATAGAATGGACCTAAAAATGAAAAGACCTTCGAACTATATAGCAGAATAGTATATTTTCTATCGAGCGACGATGCTACTAGAACTATTAGATTACTTTTTCTTCTCTTTTACCTTGAGAATTCAGCTATTATCGCTATAGCAAACGGTCATAGGGAAAAATACTCCGATATAATGCCATCCGTGTTTAATTTCGAACGATAAGTAACAATCACAGAGAAAATATAAAATAAGTTGTAATGATTGGTGGGGAAATAATGACAACAGAAAGTAAATTTATAAATAAGTCGTATTTTGAGACGTTTATACTAGATATGGAGACGAAGCATCCAGTTCAAGTACTAGGAGAGGCATTTCTAGCTGAGCAGACAAAAGAGGTTTATGATTTGTCTTTTATTCGCTTTGCACAAGGAGAAGTATATTATCATAGTAAAGACTATGAAAGTGCTATCTTTAAATGGGAAAATATACATAATGAGTTAGAGCCATGGGCGAAAAAAAATATCGCTGATTCCTATTACGAGTTAGGTATGTTAGTAGAGGCAGAGGATATTTACACAAAAATTCAAACGGATAACGATATACTTCGCAGTGAAGTAGCTATGCAGTTATTCTCTCTATACGTGGAAAGAGAAAAACTTGAAAATGCCTATAAAAATCTACGAAAAGCGATTACTATCAACCCTGATTATCCGAATGTAACCGATACAGCTCGTACTTTTTATGAAGAGCAAGAGGACTGGAATCATGCCGTTGAGCTGGCAGTAAATGAAGCGATTCGTACAAAATCACCAGAGTGGTTTGATCGATTAAAGAATTATGTAGAGCAAGAAAGACATACGGAAGGCTTTGCACCAGAGTATTTTGAAGAAGTCCTTATGGTGTTATTAGAGACAGATCAGCATGCATTTGAGGATATTACGGCGGCATTATGGCATAGCTATAGAACGCACCCTCTTTACTTATCTTGGGTTAAGACAATTAATACTGTTTTCTTAACAATGGAGAAAAATAAGTCTGCAGCATGGAACCAAGCCTCAGACCTACATCAGACTACTTATCTTGAGCTAATAGAAGGAAAATATTTAGTAAGAGAATTAGAAGGAATTGTTCCAGATTTATTAAACAACTGGTTAAAGATATCCAATCAATCAAAAGCGCTTTTTGCAGCAGCAGCAGTTATGTCATGGAGTGAGGTATTCCCAACAGCTATCTCAGCAGATACACTTCATGACGCAGAAAATCGAATTTTTCATTATGAACATGACAGTATCCAAGTAAGCTATACAGTTGACTTGTTCAAAACGCTTATTAAATGGGCAAAAAATAATCATTTAGAAGTTTCTCATCAGAAAAAATGGTTATTTTCGCAACTGACTAACCTACATCAAAAACACATTGTCGTTACAGGGACTGCCCAAAACGGTAAAACGTCTTTCCTAAATTCAATATTAGGTGAGAAGTTACTTGGGGAGGAAACTTGTCCTGTTTTCGTTCGTGCTGATGGAGAGTTAATGGAAATGAATGAGATTTCTCATCAAGGAACAAGAGTAATTAATGATCTAACAGACCACCTAGAGGGAGCAATGGTGGAGTTAAAATGGCCATCCGTATTTTTAGAGGACCAACAATACTCGCTCATCAGTACTTCAGAATTTGATGTAACTAAAGTAGAAGGGAATGACACGTTAGATTTTGTTCCATTATCTGATGGGTTACTCTATGTTTTGGACGCCCAAACTCCATTTACAGAAGAAGAGTTACATGTGTTAGTGAAGATAAAAGAGCGTGCTCCAGAAATCCCAGTGCATTTCTTAATAAACAAAATGGATACAGCCTTTCATGCAGCAGAGGCAGAGCAAATTATCGATGAAACGAAAAATAGAATTAATGAATTCTTCCCGGATGCGCGTGTTCATCCATATTCATCTGTACGAGCAGCAAATAAACAACATCCCGGCTTAGCATCGTTTATGGAAGCAAACTTCAAACTACGTAATAAAGCAATTGAAGAGAGACGCACTTCTAAGCTGTTGCAGTTAATCCGCACCACCTTAACCGAATTATTGAATAGCAGAATTGCGATGGAGGATAATTTAGTTGGGAAAGTGACGTTTAACGAAGATATTCAAGGAAGGCTAAACGGATTTATCAACCATCTTCATGACGCTGAGCTTGAGAAAATTCGTGCCATTTCAGAAAACTACCGTGCTGTTACAATCGAAATGAAGCGGGAAGTAAAGAAAATGATTCCGAAGCTCCTTAGAGAGTGCTCTAGTTATGTAAAAGAAGATAGTAATTTTAGTAAGCTTCATCTTGAATTAAATGAAAAAATGAACGAAAAAATAAAAACCTATATGCAGGTTGACCTTCTTCCGAGATTTCGTCAGGAACTTCAGCTATGGATGGACGATTCAAATCGAGAGCTGCTTGATAGCCAGGAATATTTAAAGGAAATGAGTGAAACCTTTAATGCACTCTATCAAGAAGATCGTATGCAATTAGATTGCGACTTTAAAGTAATAGAAGACTGGCGTCGAGATGTAAACCGTATGCTAAGCCGAGCGGAAGTTGAGAAAGAAAATATTCTTAATCGCCCTAATACAACTCAATTCCTACTAAAAAGCGCAGGGCGTCTATTTGGATCTATTCAAACCAATAAGCATGTACTATATAATCAATATAAAAAGTACATTGAAAATGAAAAATTTGAAGATGTAACAGAATCGGTAATAAAAAAGTTTTTCTTAGAATTCAACCTGTTTGAGAAGGCATTAAAAGCGGACATTACGATGTTCTACCAAGCGCCTTTCACAGAATTAAATAAAACGGTAGCAGACACGGAGCTAACCATTCAGCAAGCAAATCAAAAGCTTGACCAAATGAAAACTAGCCCGGAACGCTACTACGACCCGCTCAAATTATTCGAAGTAAGATTACAACAATACGAATTTATGGTAAAAGTGTGCGAAGATAATGCCAACATCCCAACTCACTAAACCATTTTAACCCAATAAAGCAAGCTTCTACCTGATGATTTTCGGTAGAAGCTTTTTTTATAGCTATGTCAAAGCCTATTATTGATTGTAGTAAGGGGGAGATTCCTGCTTAAAGGAGCGTGTTTAGGGATACCCCTAAAAGCCCCTTCACTTCTTTCTTTTTCCTCTGATTGAGCTACTCAGAGGTCATGCTTTTCCTTTCTAACAAAAACCATGATCTCGAACACTCACAAACACCTACAAAGGAGATCTGCGGGGAGTCCACACAGTTAACCTACTCTATTTTCATCGGTGACACCCATGTAAGTCAGATTTACACATGGATAATGAAAAAGTGGAACGTCAAGCATCCCCCGTCTCCCCTGATGATTGTAGTGCAAGGTGTGAGACTCCTGTGGGAAATAGCGTTTTGTGGAGACCCCGCAGGCGCATAGCGCGCCGAGGAGGCTCCACAAGCGCCCCACGGAAAGCGAACGCCTGGCACGGAAATCATCAGGGTGTTCCAAAGGGTTCACCCTATTTCCAGGATAGCCTTATAAATAAAAATACACCTACGTATCCCAAAAACCCATTCAATCTGCACTTCTATAACGTATAAAACCAAACAAAAAAGTAAATGAGTTATAATAAGACAATTAGAAGAAAATAATTTAGTAGAATGGATGAAAATATGCGACAAGAAATCACACTGCGAGTCAAAAATAAATATAGCAAACAATACAAAAATGGCTATCCTTTAATCGTAAAAGAAGCGATAATCAACGGAAAAGACCTAAAAGAAGAAGGTGCACTAGTCAAGTTAGTCGATGAGAAAAATCAATTTCTTGGTAAAGGCTACTATGGGAATCAAAATAAGGGGTATGGCTGGATTGTTACTCAAAAAGAAAAGGAAGACATGGATGTTCCTTTTCTGAAAAATAAGATCCAAAAGGCTATGGAGAAAAGAACCTCACTAATGAAAGATAACGATACAACTGCTTATCGCTTATTTAATGGAGAAGGTGATGGTATCGGTGGATTCACGATTGAATATTTCGAGGGATACCTGGTTATTAACTGGTATAGCAAGGGTATTTATTCCTTTAAAGAAGAGGTATTGGTAGCAATTAGTGAGGCGATAGACTACAAGGGAATATATGAGAAAAAGCGATTTAATACAGATGGGACTTACGTTGATGACAATGATTTTGTAACAGGAGAACAAGCACCCGCTCCTCTATTAATAAAAGAAAATGGAGTGAAATTCGCCGTTTATTTAAATGATGGAGCTATGGTGGGAATTTTCCTTGATCAACGAGAAGTAAGAAAGACGATAAGGGATAAGTATGCAAAAGGAAAAACGGTACTAAATACATTCTCTTATACAGGTGCTTTTTCGGTGTATGCAGCACTGGGTGGGGCTAGTAAAACCACAAGTGTAGACTTGGCAAATCGTAGTCTCCCAAAAACGATCGAGCAGTTTAACGTAAATGGGATTAATGAATTGACTCAATCTATTTTGGTAGAGGAAGTATTCCATTATTTTAAATATGCTAAAAAGAAAAACCTGAAATTTGATATGGTCATCATGGATCCACCAAGCTTTGCGAGATCCAAAAAAGTAACTTTCCGAGCATCTAAGGATTATACAAGTTTAGTCAATGACGCAATCGCAATAACAGAAAAGAACGGCATTATCGTAGCCTCGACCAACTGTAGCACCTTCGGAATGGACAAGTTCAAAGGCTTTATCGACCAAGCGTTCAAAGAAAGCAAACATAAATATAAAATCTTAGAAGAATTCACTTTACCGAGTGACTTTGCTACCATCCCTCAATTTAAAGAAGGCAACTATTTAAAAGTAGTATTCATTCAAAAACTAGGCTAATAGATCAACTAAATCAAAACAAAATTACCCAAGAACCATCCATAAAAAGCAAGGGTCTGGCACCTCACCTCCCCAAACCCAAAAAGAACACTTCTTCCCTAACGAAAGAAGTGTAAAAACAAGGATCTAACCAAGCGGTGCCAGATCCTACTCTCTTGCTCATCTAAGCACTAACTTTCAAATAGTACTTAGGATCCCTTCTGCAAATTATGATACATATACTGATACGATTTCGATTCTTCGATCATTCCCATTTCTAAGTACAGCTTCGTTAACCACTTTATCGAATTAATATTGGTAGGGTTCAACTCTAGCTCCCAGTTAAAACACTCGACTGCATCGTTAAGCTGTTTCATTTGATAATACATTTCTCCAAGTGCATACATTTGATCAGGATCATCTTTAATGGCTGCCATTTTCTTGATTTTTAGCAGGATAGGTGCAGTCGGATACTGTCTGTAGTAGGTTTCCAGCCATTGATGGGTATAGTCTAAGCCTTTTTCTTTTAACAGGATTGGCACGATTACCTGAAACAAAGCTTGAGCTTGTTTAGGAGATATCCCGTCTGATAGGGGAAGATTTAAGGATTCTACGATATTTACATGTGTGGTAAGGTCCATATGAACAACGATTTCCAGAAGATAAGGAAAGTTAGCTATGGAGATTGGTTTCCCATTTTTCGTCAGCAGAAGTAGTGCTTCTTCGTAGCGTTCTTGTTTTTTTAGTAAGGTCAATAGGTCCTTAGATAGTTCATCGTGTTGGGATGTGCGGTGTAAAGCTATATAACTTAAGAAATCCGCTTTTTCGCTATTCGTGTAATCAGTTGGTAAGTGTTCAAGCAATTGTTTATAGTTGGCTTTGTCGTTTGTAGTTGAGTGAATAAGAGCGTGTGTAGATAAACAGAGTAGTTCCGTTATACGCGCTTCTTTGATAAGAATTTTTGAAAGGATGGAGAGGCATTTTTCATCATCTAAATGCTCATAACAATACTGTTCGACATATAAGGGGTCTTTTGTCATAAGAGTAGTGATTTTTGACTGATAAAGAGAATGGTAGGACTGGTACTGAAGCTGTTTAGCCATTTCATTTGCCCATTTGAAAGTAGGATAAAAACGAACAAGTAAGTGAAGAACTTGATAGGTGTGGAGAAGCTGTCCTTCTCGGCGGAATTGGAGTGCGAACTCTTTGATAACCTTCATAATCTTATCTTTCTTCATATAGGAGTCAAAGATGGTCAAGATATTGGCTGCTTCAAGTGGAGAGTATTTCTTTTGTACCTTTTCCCATAGCGGGTTCAGGGACGGGAAGGTGTGTACGCGATTGTTCGTGAGTAAGTGAGATAATAATGGGTGGGTGGGAGTAAGTTTGATCCCTTTTTGCAAAATCGTACTTAATCTAGAGATTCTTTTTATTTTTGTAGTACATTTTCCAGTTAGATAAGAGGTTTTATAAAAAAGTAAATAATAGCATTCTGATAGCTCCGTGTTGAAAGCTTCGA
The DNA here is from genome assembly GCF_002019665.1 of Sutcliffiella halmapala. Taxonomy (GTDB): domain Bacteria; phylum Bacillota; class Bacilli; order Bacillales; family Bacillaceae_I; genus Sutcliffiella_A; species Sutcliffiella_A halmapala. Next base: position 201,444 of record NZ_KV917375.1, read on the forward strand.
TAACCTGAAATCCTTGATATACGTATAGGCTCATCGGTTTTAAGAGTAATTGCTGTTTCTCATGCTGAATGGTTATTATCGTTTCATTTGTCATTTGTTTCCCTCCATTGGTTTAGACCTTGAGTGAGAGATAGCTTCTACCGTAATTGTAACACGAAACGTATCAGAAGGAAAAAGTGAATAATCTTTACAAGGACCAATACGCCAAAATTTTCATATAATAAGGGATGAAACTTGGGTATGTAAGGTGGAATCCGAATGATTAAAGCTCGAATTGGGAGCAAATGGAGGGAATATGAAGGGGAATTGGAAACTTATTTTTCCTCTTTTAGAGATGGAATAATTGGCAATAATCAATTGATGCAAACCCCCTACGGTGAAAAAAAGATTATCTACGCAGACTGGACAGCAAGCGGTCGCTTATATGAGCCAATTGAAAAAAAGATGATAGAGAAAATTGGTCCTTTTATGGCAAATACTCATACAGAATCTAATACAACCAGTTCGTTTATGACGGCAGCCTATAAGAAAGCCAAAGAAATAATTAAACATCATGTTAATGCTAGTCAACAAGATGTCTTAGTAATGGATGGATTTGGTATGACAAGTGTTATGAATAAATTTCAACGTATGCTAGGGTTCCGTGGTCCAGAATCATGGAAAGTAACCTTAAATTTAAATGCAAAAGAGCGTCCGATAGTCTTTATTACACATATGGAGCACCATTCTAATCACACCTCGTGGTTGGAAACAATTGCAGAGGTGGTCATTGTTCCTCCAGATAAAGGAGGATTCGTGAGTCCAAGTAATCTGGAACAACTGTTAAAGAAATTCCATCACAGAAAATGGAAAATCGGCTCATTTACAGCCTGCTCGAATGTAACTGGTATCCTGACGCCATACCATGAATTGGCAAAGATAATGCACCAGCATGGCGGAATTTGTATCGTAGACTTTGCCGCTGCGGCCCCTTATATGACGATTGATATGCATCCAAATAATGACTTGGAAAGATTAGATGCCATCGTCTTTTCCCCGCATAAATTCCTCGGAGGACCAGGCACAAGTGGGGTATTATTATTTGATAGAAATCTATATAAAAATAAGGTGCCAGATCATCCAGGTGGAGGGACCGTTACTTGGACCAATCCCTGGGGCGGGCACGCATATTATGAAGACATCGAAACTCGTGAGGAAGGCGGCACACCGGGTATTCTACAGGCAATCCGCACGGCACTCTGTATAAAAATCAAAGAAAAAATGGGCATTGAGCAAATAATGAAACGAGAAAAGGAGCTAGTTGGCATAATTTTAGAAGAACTTAAGTCTATTCAAAAGGTCCAGGTCTTGGAAGCGGATAAGAAGGAACGGCTAGGAGTGGTCTCCTTTTGTGTGGAAGGGATGCACTATAATTTGGTAGTAAAGTTATTGAATGATCGATATGGCTACCAAGTAAGAGGTGGTTGCTCCTGTGCCGGTACGTATGGGCACTACTTGTTTCATATAAACCAAGAGGGATCTAAGGAAATCACAGACAAAATTTCGGCTGGTGATCTTTCGAAAAAGCCTGGATGGGTAAGGTTCTCTTTGCATCCTACTATGACAAATGCTGAAATATATGACTTTGTCGCTGCGTTGAAGGCGATTGTACTCCATCAAGATAGCTGGAAAAAAGAATATAAGTATTGCGCTAGTTGTAATGATTATTTTTATATAAAACCAGAAGGGCGTAATGTAGATTCCGTGTTTACGGTATAAAAAAGAAGCAGAGGGTAGCTACTGGCTATCCTCTGCTTCCGGTATATTAAGGGGGGGAGTTCACATAGTCTTAATTCCTAAGGAGATTCTAGAGATTAATTAAAAGGCAGTGCTTGCCGTTGTGTCTTTCACAACTAAGATTACCTTACCATGATCAAGCTTTTCTTCAAGCTGCTCTGCTTCAGGGGCAGTAAATCCTAACTCTTCAAATTGGGCACGAAGCTCGTCCCCTTTGCTCCTGAAAACATTCTTTACAAACGTATCTAATCCAACATCGCCAATACCAACTGTGTTAGCATCTGCATTATCTGCTACGCGCTTTGTACGATCAGCATCATGAGCAATGACGTAAATATCATCCTCGTGGACACCTCTAGCTTTTAATTCTTGTACAGCACCTACAGCTTGTTCGTCATTTTGAAATTCTTTATAAATTGGTTTCATCATCTATCGCCTCCTTGGTTATGTAATAAAAATACCCGTATTACAGAAAGTGAAACATACATGGAGAAAAAAATTAAAATTTTTTACCGATCTAGCGAGAGATGCTTTCAGGAGTTTACTCTAAATAATTACTTGGAAATAACAAACACTAGAAAATATCCATCAATAGAAGGAGGACATAGGATGCTTTATGATTGCATGGTAATAGGAGGCGGGATAGCGGGTCTGCAAGCGGCGATACAATTGGGGAGATACCAGTATAAAGTAATTGTGATTGATTCAAATAAGGGCCGCTCCAACCTTTGTCGCTGTTATCATAACCTGCTCGGTTGGCCTGATGGAGTAAGTGGACAAACCTTAAGAGATCTAGGAAAACATCAAGCTGAAAAATTAGGAGTGCTTTTTATTGAGGATACTGTTACTAAAATAAAGCAACAGGATGCATTTTTTTTGGCAAACACTCAAGCATCCAGCATCTATAAAGCAAAGCGTCTCTTACTAGCAACAGGAGTAAAGGACAATATTCCCCCGTTTACCGAACTCTACCCATGTCTTGGGATCAGCATCTTTGTCTGTCCTGACTGCGATGGGTACGAAATAATAAATAAGCATACTTTAGTTATTGGATCAGGAAATGTGGGGGCGAGTATGGCCATTTCTTTAATACACTGGTCTCCAAACATCACATACATAAATCATGGACAGCAATCAATAGATGAGCAGAATCTGGTTCAATTAAAAGAAAAGCAAGTGACTGTTGTTTCAGAAAAGATTAAAAGCGTCCAAGTAGAAGGTTCCAATCTTCATGGAATTACATTAGAAAACGGTCAAACGGTGGAAGCTGCTTTCGGTTTTCTCGCGTTAGGAGGCAACATAGTAAACACGAGTTTAGCCGAACAAATAGGAGTTGAATGTCTACAGAACAAACATATCCAAGTTGATCCCAGAACGAAAATGACAAACATCCCAAACGTGTGGGCAGCAGGGGATATTGTGGCACACTCCGAACAAGTGGCCATTGCGATGGGAGATGGACTCCAAGCAGCAATTTGGATGCATAAAAGCTTGATTGGAGATGGAATCGGGAATTAACTTGAAATAAAAAGGGAAATGGTGCCTGGCACCATTTCCCTTTTTATTACTTTTCTATATTAAGCGTTGTTTTCCGCCCATTCTTCGACGTCCCATACTTTTGTTACCCAGTCTTCGTAGAAGCTTGGTTCGTGGCATACTAGTCCTGTTGTCGAGTAACGCGCTTTATTTTTCGCAATGAAATCCTCTTGCTTTTTAATGAATTCCTTTTGCTTTTCGTACGCATTGATATGCTGCACGAATCGTCTTACCTGGTGTTAAAACGGTATGTTGGTCCAAATATCCGTAATGTACCCCTGAAGTCCATTCCACACGACCAGTATCATACACGATTTCTCCAGTAATAATATTCATTAAGGTTGATTTTCCACCCCCGTTCGTTCCAACTAATCCAACATGTTCCCCTGCAAGTAAAGGCGCAAAGTAACATCTCTAAATAACATACGATCGCCAAAACTATGGCTTAATCCATCTATACTCAATAAACTCATGTAAGTATCCATCCTATCTACTAAAAATATCTATTTTTCATCATACTAAAATATACAAGGAAAGGAAAAGAGAAGTTTCTTCCTGTTTTATTTATTTTTCTAATCTATTTCAACTCTATTTCATATAAAATGGAAAATAGAGAGAAATCGGTGGAGAGGGTGGCGCACCTTTGATGAAAATGAAAAAAGTTACATGGAGTGGATTAATTGTTTTTCTTCTTATAGTCGGTTCGACATTCATCCCAACAGGTTATGACGTGCTGTTCGCTGGAGAACCCATCCCGTTAGATGAAATTGTTCAATATGAGGATGGATATGAATTAGATGGAGAGATTGGAATGACGTATGTTTCTTCTTTAGAAAATGTTGTTTGGCCTTACCTTTTGTTAGGAGTGTTACTTGAAGAGGGGGTGGAAATACAACCTGCCACATCAGAAATCCTTAATATGGACTTAGAAGATTTACATTATCAATATTTAACCATGATGGAACAATCGAAAATTAAGGCTGAATACATAGCGCGCGACTATATGGGAGAAGAACCAGAACTTACGTTAACGGGCTTTTATCCTGTGCATTATATTCCGGATTGGCAATTCAAAGACAAAATAAAGGTAAGTGATATTGTTGTAGGGATAGATGGAATAAAGCTTGAGTCTTTTAATCAAATGGATCAGTTGATTCTAGAAAAGCAACCCAATGAGGAGATTATGTTAACACTGCTTCGAGATGGGAAGGAATTAGATGTATCGGTTCGTACCTATTCTGAAAAAGATTATAACAATAACACCATACTAGGCGTATACCTTGAGCAAGTATTTGAATTAGAAGAAGATGGAAAGATTAAGTTTAATATCGAAGAAGTTGGTGGGCCAAGTGCAGGCTTGATGCTTAGCTTAACTCTGATTGAAAAAATGACAGAGGAATCATTATTAAAAGGTAATAAGGTAGCAGGAACCGGCACGATTGAAATGACGGGAGAAGTAGGTCCCATCGGTGGCGTAAAACAAAAGGTTATAGGGGCAGATAGTGCTGGTTATGATTATTTTCTTGTTCCTGCGGATAATGAATACGGTAATAATGAAGAAATTGCGAAGCGAACAGTGGAAGAGGAAGGACTTTCGATTAAAATTTTCCCGGTTGCTACATTAGATGAGGCAATGGAAATGTTAAAAGGACTGCCTCAGAAGAAATAGGGGAGTTGGGAAGTCGTAACATTTGGCTTCCCAATTTCCATTATTAGGCACTATAAATGGAGGGATAGAATCATTTGTTCTCCAATTTTCCCTACCTTTCTTCTACCCGTATCCTTAAATCCTACCTTCTTATAAAGTCTTTGAGCAGGTTTGTTTTTACCATTTACAGCTAATACAACCTCATTTTTCTCCGGGAAATGTTCGGCAATAAAACCGCTTAACAACTGTAATCCTACCTTAGCATATCCTTTTCCTTGTTCAGAATGATTAATGGAAAAAGCAATTAGTAGCAATGCCTGTTGATTAGGGGTGTATTCAGATACGAGTTCTCCAGTACAAAGAACAAAGAATCCAACAGGCTGAGAATCGTGAGTAATTACGATAGGATTTCGCGAAGTATCTTCCTTTGCCTTACGTACCATTTCATCTGGCATTCCCGTAAATTGGGCTTGCTCCAGAGGTAAAGAAAACTGCATTAAAACAGAATCATAGGATGCATCATATTTATTTAATTTAATTTCACCGATCATCTTCATTCACACCTTTTCCTTAAGCTGATAATGTATTTTTATTTTCCTTGCACATATGACAATAACAGGGAATAAGCTTAATAAACTTATACATATCCAAAATAAATATTGTTGATTTATGGAGATAAAATAATCGAATAAAGCGCCACCGAATATATTCCCTAATGTTCCCCCGATTGCCATTGCTATAGTGGAAAACCCTAAGTAAGCAGCTACTAGGCCGTTAGGGGCGGAACGAACAGATATAGCTTGATAGCTTGGTAATAGTATCATCGTTCCTAGTGAAATACCCATTAAACATAGAAGAATACTGAATAGATTTGGAACGATACTAAGTGGAATAAATAATAGAGCCATACATAAGTACGACAGAAAAAAGATAGACGTGGTTCGTTTCTTCTCTATTAGTTTGATGAAGGGCATTTGAAAAAATATAATCAATATAGTGACAACAGGAAAGATCCAATTGGACGAACCTGTATAGCTATTAGCAACGATTGGTAAGGATAAATATAACTGCTGATGGATGAAATAAAATGGAATCATACCAAAAAAAATGAACATAAACTGCTTATCCTTCATAATGTAAGAGATTTGGGTAAACCATCTGGCATGACCGTCCACTACAGGGATAGAAGGAATCCGTATATAGAATAAACTCATGATCAAAAATAACCCACCTGTTAAGATGGATAAACGATCAAATGGAACGTGATATAAAAACATGCCAAACATAGGTCCTAAAACTGCCCCTGCATTTTCTACCATATTCATGAGACCGTAAGCTTCCTTTTGTTTCTCTGGTGTAGAATAATAGGCAATCGTTGCCCTTAGCGCTGGGCTGAAAAAGGCACCGCCTAACCCACTTAATGCTGCTGAGGCTATTAAAGCTCCTCCATTCGAAGCATATCCCATCCCTATAAAGCCTAGACCTCTTATTACAAAGCCTATAAGAGCCATCGTCTTATACCCTAATCGATCAGCTAATAATCCTCCCCAAATCGCAAGTCCTTGTTGAGCAATTATTCGAATTGCTAGAACTCCACCGATAAAACTAACCGAATATCCCTTTGACTCACTAAAATAGGTAGCTAGATAGGGAATGAATAGATAGAAGGAAAAAGAGGCGATGAAGTCAATGAAAAGGACGCAGTTACGCACATTCCAAAAAGCTAATAATTTTTTAATTGTAAAAGCTACCTCCTTCCGAATAAGCATTACGATTAACTGCCTGTGTACTACTCCCATTCATTCTAAAATAGTTTCATTTATTAATAAAACGAAAAATTATGATATTATTTATTATAAAAATTGATAAATGGGAGAGTGGAGATTTAGTGGAATATGAACAGATGGAAACCTTTTTAACGGTTGCACAAACAAAAAGCTTCTCACGCTCTGCTGAAATCCTTCATGTAGCGCAAACTACTATCTCGGTAAGAATCCAACAACTAGAGCGAAGTGTTGGAAAAAAGCTATTTAATAGAAATACTCGAAGTTTGGAGCTAACAGAGAGTGGTCATGTCCTATTACCGTATGTAGAAAAGGCAATGGAGCTAATAGAAGAAGGAAAAAGTGTCTTAGATTTGGCGAATCGTTTTACAGGGAGACTTCATATTGGGGGATTAAATTCATTATGGAATCAAAGCTTTTCAAAGATTCTTTCAACCTACATAAAAGCTCATCCTGAAGTAGCAATAAAAGTTGTGAACGGTCATACAGATGATATCTACTCCAAACTTAGAGACGGCATCCTCGACATCGGGTTTGTATCCGCACCTCCAACTAACAAATCCTTTGAAGTTATCCCACTATATAGTGAAGGGATTATACTAGCAAAATCTACTTCTTTTGATTTGAAGGGAGAAACGATTAAGTTATCCGCTTGTTCTCATCTTCCATTTATCCACATGGATTGGGGACCACCTTTTTCAGAATGGCTGGAACAAGAAACAGGAGGCATGAAATTTTTAGGAGTAGAGGTGGATTCCTCTAACCTTTTAGTAGAGCTGTTAAAATCAAGTGTAGGTCTTGGATTTGTATTAAAAAGCTTGGCACAAGCATACATCGAGAAAGGAGAATTAGAAGAGGTTCCGTACACAAGTGAACTCCCGTCTCCATTAAAAACTATCTATCTAGCGTATTCTAAACGAAAACAGGATAAGGTAGAAATAGAGCTTTTCGCCACCTTTATGAAAAAAATGCTCCATTATTAGTTGAAACCACCCATTTTTCACGGGTGGTTTCAACATGAATATTATTTATCAAATTTCATTCCTTTTAAAAGGTCCGCAAACGGGTTATTAATAGGTTCCGTTTCTTTTTCTTGTTGTTTTAAATACTTTTGTACTGTACGCTTATCCACTTTTCCACCAGATTCCTTTTTACGTCTCGCTTCAAAAGCAGATAGCTTCTCACGATATCCACATTTACATGTGAAGATTTGACCGTTACCTTCCCCACGAAGCTCCATCTTCTTTTTACATTGAGGGCAGCGGGCGTTAGTGACGCGTGCCACGTTCTTTCTATGACCACATTCACGATCCTGGCAAACAAGCATTTTTCCTTTTTTATTGTTAACCTCAAGCATCGGTTTGCTGCAGTCTGGACAAGATTTCGTCGAGATATTGTCATGTTTATACTTTTTATCACTAGCTTTAATGTCTCGGACAATTTCTTTTGTGTGTTCTTTCATTTCATGAATGAACGCATTTTTATTCAGTTTTCCTTTTGCAATTAACTCGAGCTTTTGCTCCCATTTAGCAGTGGTAACAGGAGACCTTAATTCCTTTGGTACTAAATCTAAAAGTTGTTTCCCTTTAGAGGTGATATAGATTTCCTTCCCACCGCGCTTTTCGATTAAGAAAGAATTAAAGAGCTTATCAATGATATCAGCACGAGTTGCTACTGTACCAAGTCCACCAGTCAATTTTAACGTGTCTACCAGATTTTTATCTGTTGTTTCCATATACTTCGTAGGGTTTTCCATTGCAGATAGTAAAGTAGCCTCTGTAAAGCGTGCAGGTGGCTGTGTTTGTCCGGATGTTTGAACAATTAATTTGGTCTTTAATACATCGCCTTTTTCTAGTTGAGGTAGTAACTGCTCTTTAACATCATCAGTTGAATCCTCATCATCAAAGCGATTATTGTACACTTCTTTCCAACCAGCATGAATAACAGTTTTTCCTTTTGCTACAAACTTTTCGTCCATAATTTTTGCTTGCACGGTTAACTGCTCATATTCAAATGCAGGGAATAGCACTGCTAGGAAACGTTTAACGACAAGGTCATAAATTTTACGTTCTTTATCTGTGAAGGCAGAGATATTTACGTAGCCCTCTGTTGGAATGATGGCATGGTGATCACTTACTTTGCTATCATCTACGAATGCCTTTGAAGCTCTAATAGGCTTATTTAATACTTTATTTGTAAGAGAACGATATTCACCAATACCACACGCTTTTAAACGCTCCGGAAGCGTACTAACGATATCAGTTGATAGATAACGTGAATCTGTTCGAGGATAAGTTAATACTTTATGCTGCTCGTACAGCTTTTGCATAATAGTTAGTGTTTCTTTCGCAGAATAGCCAAAGATTTTATTAGCATCTCGTTGAAGCTCAGTTAAATCGTAAAGGGCAGGTGCAAATGTTTTCTTTGCTTTACGATCAATGGCGATGACGTTTGCATCCTTCCTTCCAAGAGATGAAACAATAGCATCGATTTTTTCTTTATTAAAACTACGACTATTCCCGTTTGAATCTTGCCAAGTTAATTTAAGGCCATCTGTTTGGGCTTCAATGCCATAAAAGGTTTGCGTTTGGAAGCTCTTAATTTCTTCTTCACGTGTTGCAACCATTGCAACTGTTGGGGTTTGAACACGCCCACAATTTAATTGAGCATTAAATTTTGTCGTTAATGCACGAGTTGCATTTAAACCGATATACCAATCTGCCTCCGAACGAGCTACAGCGGAAGCATATAGATTTTCATAAGCTTTACCTGGCTTTAAGTTTTGGAAGCCATCCTTAATAGCTTTATCTGTGACAGAGGAAATCCACAGGCGTTTGATAGGCTTTTGGACGTTTACTTTCTCGATAATCCACCTTGCAACTAACTCGCCCTCTCTCCCTGCATCAGTGGCAATGATGATCTCGTTCACATCACTACGAGTTAACTGTGATTTGACCGCATTAAACTGTTTTCCAGTTTGTTTCATGATAACTAGCTTCATGCGTTCAGGAAGCATAGGTAGGTCTTCAAGATTCCATGTTTTATATTTATGATCATAAACTTCAGGGTCTGCTAAAGTAACTAAATGACCTAGAGCCCATGTAACGATATATTTATCTCCCTCTAAAAAACCATTGCCTTTCTTCGTACACTTCAAAACATTTGCAATGTCCCGTGCAACAGAAGGCTTCTCAGCAAGTACTACACTTTTTGCCATTTGTTCAAACTCCTTTACTAACAATGTACCGTCTAATATACCATAGTTTCCATAGGGAAATTACGTATACTCCGCTATTTTACCAGCTAAACATTTGCCTGATGTCACATTTACAATCTCCCTATTTTTATAAAGACACTCACGAAAAGTAATTTTTTGCACCATGAGAAATGAAATATGAAGCGTTAGATAGTTAACCTTCATTCTCACCGGCTTCCCCTGTAGATTGGAGCTCTATTTTTTCAAAAATCGCGCTAATATGAGAACCTCCTCGATTTACGTGAGAACCTATGTAACTTGTGTGAGAACATCAGCGAGTTTCATGAGAACCTAGCACACTAACGTTAGAACCTCGGGGATCTACATGAGAACCTCGGCTCCTTTCAACCGAAACATTTGTAGGCATTCACCTAAGTCAAACCATCTGCATAGGCTAAAAAGGATAGCTTTATGTTAAATATCCTACCATTGAAGGGGTGTTCTTTTTGGCAGGGAAAGTATTAAATTATTATGCAGGTGGTAATACAGCTCGTGGGTTTTATAGCTTATATGATTCTAATATAGAAGGATTAGATCGAGTTTTTATCTTAAAAGGTGGTCCTGGTACAGGAAAGTCTTCTCTTATTAAGAAGATAGGGAATATCTGGAGTGAAAAGGGCTATGATATTGAGTTTTTACATTGCTCCTCAGATACATCATCAGTAGATGGAGTGATTATTCGTGCTCTTGGAGTAGGGATTGTGGATGGTACAGCACCGCATGTGATTGAACCGAAAGCACCAGGAGCAATTGAGGAATATGTTAATCTAGGTGAAGCGTGGGACTCCGATTTTTTAGCAGAATATAAAGTGGAAATTCTTGAGATGGCAGCGAAAAAAAAGGAAGCGTATCAAGCGGCCTACCACACCTTTGCGAGAGCATTAAAGGTGCATGATGACTGGGAGCGATATTATATCCATAACATGGACTTTGAAGCAGCGAATGAATTAACCAATACACTAATCGATACGTTATTTACAGATAAAAGTGTGAACAGAAAGGCGGATGTACGCCATCGTTTTCTAGGTGCTGCAACGCCAGCTGGTGCAAAGGATTATGTCCCGAATCTGACGGAAGGCTTGACTAATCGCTATTTCATCAAAGGTCGTCCAGGTTCTGGAAAATCAACGATGTTAAAGAAACTAGCAAAAGCATCTGAAGAAAAGGGATTTGACGTAGAGGTTTATCATTGTGGTTTTGATCCTTATAGCTTAGATATGATAATCGTTCGCGAGCTTGGCTTTGCTATTTTCGATAGCACGGCCCCTCATGAATATTTTCCTGACCGTGAAGGGGACGTTATTGTCGATATGTACGAAACTACGATTCGTAGCGGAACGGATGAACGTTATGAAAAAGATATCAAGCTTGTCAAAGAACGCTATACCACTACCATGAAAGATGCAATTGAAAAATTAGCAGAAGCAAAAAACTGGCATGAAAAACTAGAGAAAATCTATGTAAATGCGATGGATTATAGCGTGGTTGATAAATGGGCAGCCACAATTCAAGCAGAAATAGAGAAAATAGCAGAAGCGAAATAAGCTAGGAACACCCAAGCAGCGGAAAAATTGGCTGATTGGGTGTTTTTTATAAATTTTTGGAGAGTAACAGAGAGAGCCTAGCCCGATCAAACAAAAAAGGAGGTGTCCTCATAATAAGGACACCCCAAAGATCCAATATCTACAAATCAACTCGAACCTCTACCCCAAAGTGATCTGACACAATCTCTTTATTTTCCCCGTTAAAAATAACGCGTGATGATGCTACTCTGACAGCCTCACTGCTTAAAATGAGGTCAATGCGTAGGTCCTGTTTATTCTCATCCCAACCGGCAATCTTACCTTTAACCGTTACGCCAGCATCTCTTTCCGTTGCGAGCGTGAAAGTGTCAAAAAGACGTTGCTCCAAAATCAGATATTCGTAGCCTTCCCCACGGATATGAGCGCTATTGTTAAAATCTCCCATTAGAAAATATGGTTCCGATCCTTTCACATGCCTCAGAAGTTGGTCAATCTGATAACGTGCAGGCTCCTCCTCATCGTTCCACCAGCCAAGATGACAAGTATAAAAAGAAAGATCTTTTCCGCCGTACGAAACTGTCACCCCAACAATTTTCCGGGTTTTCCAGTACTCGGTGTCGACACCTTTTGAAACAAAGAAGGAATGAGTTTTTTTAATAGGATGCTTTGTTAAAATAGCAAGTCCCTCTTCATACGTGTCGTACCCCATATGGGCGAAATCCCAGACTAACTGATAGTCTAGGGATCCAAGCTTCTCGAGCTCTTGCTGCAGCACCAAGCCAAAGTTATTCTGCTTTATATTAGCTTGAACGATCCCAGCATTGATGCTTTGACTAACCTCCTGAAGAGCGATGACATCGTATGCTTTTTCCTTGATGGTTTGGGCAAGATGTTGAATTTTCTCCATTTGATTCTCTTCTTGCCAGGAATGGCAATTTAAGGTTAGTAGGTTCATTTTTTACGCTCCTAACAAATCTTGAATATCGGATTTAATGACATCTGCTTTTGGTCCATAAATGGCTTGGACACCTTTATCCTTCACAATTAAGCCAAGTGCCCCATTTTCTTTCCATTTTGCTTCATTCGCAACAAGCGCACGATCTTTCACTGTTACACGAAGACGAGTCATACAAGCATCGACATCCTCAATATTATTCGCTCCACCTAGTAATTCAATAATAGCAGGTGCTAAAGAGTCAGCCTGTACACTTGCAGTAGACCCAGTAGCGCCTTCCTCTTGCTCAATATAATTTCCATTACGACCAGGAGTTGGGAAGTTAAACTTCTTAATCATGAAATTCGCAACAGCAAAGTTTAAACCAAAGAAAACGAGACAAGCAATTACAAAGTTAACAAGGTCTAACCACAATCCAGCTTTTACAATCATTGGTGTCCGAGTCAATAGTTCGATCACACCGAAAGCATGAACACGAATGTCAATCACATCTACAATAGCAAAAGCGAAACCAGTCATAATAGCATAGAGGACATAAAGCACAGGCGCCGCAAACATGAACATGAATTCAATTGGCTCTGTTACCCCTGTTAAAAACACAGCAAGTCCTGCAGATAAAAACATCGATTTGTATTTTTTACGCTTGTCCTTATCGACATTACGGTACATCGCGTAAGCAATCCCAATTAAAGCTGCACATGACAGAATCATTTGTCCTACTTTGAATCGAGCAGGTACGATCTCTTTTAAAAGTGCCTCATAAGATTGAGTATCCCCAGCTGCTAAGAAGTTATTTAAATCCGCAATCCAAGCAAGCCATAACGGATCCTGTCCAGAAACTACCTGTCCTGCACTTCCACCCGTTAAAATTTGATATGTACCACCAAGAGATGTGTAGTTCATTGGTACAGTTAACATATGATGTAAACCAAATGGTAATAATAATCGTTCTAATGCACCGAAAATAAATGGTGCGACAATCGGTGCTGTATCACGAGAAGTCGCAATCCAACGGCCGAAATCATTTAAAAGTCCTTGAATAAAGGGCCATACGAGTGAAAGAACAATCGCAGTGATAACAGACCCACCAATAACCACGAAAGGCACAAAGCGTTTGCCATTAAAGAACGACAAGGAATCAGGTAATTTATTATAGTTGTAAAACTTATTGAAAAGGTTTGCTCCAAGAAAACCAGCGATAATTCCGACAAATACACCCATATTTAACGCAGGGGCACCTAATACGGAAGTGAAATAATCACCAACCACTAGCTCTTGTCCAAATAAAGTAGTGAATGTTGCCTTTGGATCAGCAAGCATCGTATTATTAACACCGAAAATCGCCCCAGTAATGCGATTTATTAATACGAAGGCAATTAACGCAGCAAATGCTCCACCTGCACGTTCCTTTGCCCATGATCCACCAATAGCTACCGCAAATAATATATGAAGATTTGTAATGATGGCCCAACCGATATCTTCCATCACTCTTGCAATCGTTTGCACAAGAACGATATCTCCACCCGTCATGCCAACCAACTTACCTAGAGAAATCATAATACCAGCAGCAGGCATAACAGCCACTACTACTAGCAATGCTTTACCGAATTTTTGCCAGAAATCAAAAGACAAAAAGTTCTTCATTTTAACAACCTTCTTTCTTAATAGTAATCTATAAAACTTGTAAACGAATTCATTTGTATTCGATTTAGTTGCTCAATATGTGCAACCGTTTGCATTTTTCTATTGTATGAGATAATCCTCCACAACGCAAGATAAAAATACACTTTTATATAAAATAAACGCAGTTAACATATTAGTAAAAAGTAGTATATCAAGAAAATTAAATATAGATGAAATAGTCTTACTTTGCTGTATTACCTATACATACCTTGGGAAAAACAGTACACTATGATTCGTACTATTGTATAACAAAGGAGTTTATATATAATGAAAAAATGGATGAGCATATTTATAGCAACTGTACTAAGCATAGGGATATTAACTGGTTGTGGTACAGAAAATAATACTGATACAAAAGATAATGAAACAAACAACGCAAATCAAGAAAATCAAGATATTCCTTTATTGGTTGGATTACAAATGGAAATGATTGATACGATTCGTAAAGATATCAAGCAAGTTACAAACTACGAGGCAACCGGCGATGAAGCATTACAAGAAGAGGCTGTCACAACAAGCAAAAAAATTGCGAATGAGCTCCGTGGAATCGAAATTCCTTCTGAGCTAAGCGATGAATTGCAAGCTGGCATGAAGGATTCTGTAGAACTATTGGCTATCTATTTCGAAGAGCGTGCAGCTGCTTTAACAGCTGATCCAGACTATACAGAAATGGAAGCAGCATTTGCAGCATTTCACAAGAAAATTGGTGCAACATTTGAAAAGGCAGGCTTACATGCACCAAACTTTGAAAAAGATGTTATTTAATAAGGCTCTTTTCGTAAAGATTGTTGTTTTAAGCTGGTAAAAAGTCGGCATTTGGACTTTTTACCGTCATTTTGCTTAGAAAATAGAAGAAAGGCCCTCGATTACATGATGGAAAAGAGCACGATTGCAATGATAATGACGGGTTGATTCTATTTACGAAAAGCAACAAAGTATGCGAAAACTGCCTTTAATAATTATTAGGTTAGAAAGCCACTTACCGAGTTATGGTAGGTGGTTTTTTATTATAGGAAAGTGAATGCAATAATCCGGGAAATAAAAAATGTCAAAGTAGCGGTGTTTAACAGAGTACATAAAAAAAGAAAATACTTAGCAATCCGAAAGACTTGCTGAAATCCAAGTTTCGTGATAGGATTTATCTAAATTAATAGTTAATTTTCTTATCCAGAGAGGTGGAGGGACTGGCCCGATGAAACCCGGCAACCGCACAAATTAGTGTAGGTGCTAACTCCAGCAAGACAAGCGTTCTTGGCAGATAAGCAGATGTTACGGGATACTACTCAAACTTCTTCTTATCGGGGAAGTTTTTTTGTTTATCAGAACAATTCAAAAGAGGGGAAGAATCAGAATGAAGTTTGGTTTTTGGTTACCTATTTTTGGCGGTTGGTTGAGGAATGTTGAGGATGAAAACATGCCCGCAACCTTTGATTATGCAAAAAAAGTGATTCAACAGGCAGAAAAGCTAGGTTATGATACGACATTAATTGCGGAATTATTTTTAAATGATATTAAGGGTCCTGAGGAAGACAGTCTTGATGCTTGGTCGACTGCTGCGGCATTAGCGGCGGTGACAGAGAAAATAGAAATTATGGCGGCGATTCGGCCTGGGTTTCATAATCCGGCGATTGCAGCAAAAGCGGCAGCGAATATCGATCACATTAGTAATGGGCGCTTTACGCTGAATGTGGTTTCTGCTTGGTGGGAAGAAGAGGCAAGACAATATGGCGGAATTTTCACCGAGCATGACGAGCGATATGAGCGAACAAAAGAATTTATTGATGTGCTAAAAGGCCTGTGGAGTGAGGATTCCTTCAGCTATGACGGAAAGTATTATCAGCTAAAGGATACGAAGCTTTTCCCGAAACCAGTGCAACGACCAAATCCAATTCTTTATGCTGGCGGGGAAAGTCCAAAAGGAAAAGAAGTGATTTCTTCCTATTGTGATGCTTATGTCATGCATGGTGGAACAGTAGAAGAGGTATCAGAGAAAATAGCAGATATGAAACAGAGGAGAGTGCAAACAAATAATCCGCCTTTTCAATCCTTTGGGATGGCTGCTTACATCGTTTGTCGTGACTCAGAGGAAGAAGTACAAGAGGAGCTAGCTAGAATTACTAATGTAAAAGAATCAAGTGCATATGCGGGATTCAAGGATTTTACTAGCAAATCGCAGCTGGAGCAACAGATTCAGCTACAAGACTATTCTGTGTCAAATAGAGGACTGCGTCCCAACTTAGTAGGAACTCCGGAAAAGATTGCGGAGAAGATAAAAGAATATGAAGCGGCAGGTGTGGATCTATTGCTTCTCCAATTCTCCCCGCAACTAGAAGAAATGGAGCGTTTTGCAAAGCAAGTTATGCCTCTAGTAAATAGATAGGTGACATGCTTTGCCCACACGTAATGATACATACAAGCATATCCTTTGCTAATAGAGACGCTATAAATGGAGGGAAATCAGATGAAAAAAATATATATCATCCATGAAAATAAAGAGTGGACCACACATTTAACTAATAGATTAGAAGAATTAGAGGTACCTTATGAAGAGTGGCATCTAGACGAAGGAGTGGTGCCTTTATTCGAAGCACCTCCAGAAGGGATTTTTTACAATCGCATGAGTGCCTCATCGCATACAAGAGATCATCGGTTTGCACCTGAGTTGACTGGGGCCGTATTATCATGGCTAGAGTACCATGAACGTAAGGTGTTTAATGGGAGTCGGGCACTTCAATTAGAGCTCAGTAAAGTAAATCAGTATACAGCACTAGAGAAACATGATATCCAAACACCGAAGACTATTGCGGCAGTTGGAAAACCTAATATTCTAGAAGCGGCAAAAAGCTTAGGAGCTAACGCTTTTATTACGAAGCATAATCGTGCAGGAAAAGGATTAGGGGTGCAGCTATTTCATTCGACAGCAAGCTTGGAAGACTATTTATATGGTCCAACCTTTGAAGAGCCGGTGGATGGGATTACTCTTATTCAAGAATATATTGAATCTCCAGAGTCCTATATTACACGATGTGAATTTGTTGGCGGGAAGTTTCTATATGCGGTTCAAGTAGATACATCGGAAGGGTTTGAGCTTTGCCCAGCGGATGCATGTCAAATCGGCGATCTTTTCTGTCCAGTTGGTGAGGAAGTAGCGGAAAAGCCGAAGTTTCAAATTATCGAGGACTTTGCAGATCCAATCATTGAAAAGTACGAAGCCTTCCTTAACACAAACCAAATTCAAGTGGCAGGTATAGAATTTATCCGTAACGCAAAGGGAGAAATCTTCACTTACGACGTAAATACAAACACCAACTACAATGCAGAAGCAGAAAAGCTTGCAGGAAAGTTTGGGATGTTAGAATTGGCGAAGATTTTAAAAAAAGAGTGGAAGAAAGCATAATAAATGGTGCCAGGCCCCGTGAGTGGGGCCTGGCACCATTTGGTATATATTAGAAAAATAAATGCGCCATCATGGCGATAACAGGTAATGTTATTATGGTACGTAAAATAAAGATAATGAACAGATCTTTAAAGGATACAGGTATTTTTGAGCCAAGTAGTACTCCTCCAACTTCGGAAAGGTAGATGAGTTGAGTGACCGATACACTTGCCACTACGAAGCGCGTTAGTTCACTTTCTATTTCAGCACCAATAACAGATGGTAAGAACATATCTGCAAAGCCAACCATTAATGTTTCAGAGGCTTCTTTTGCAAATGGTATTTGTAGTAATTCTAATAATGGAATAAATGGCATTCCGAGCCAAGCGAATAATGGTGTGTTTTCTGCAAGGATTAGTGCAATTGTACCAAAAGCCATAACAATTGGCGCTACTCCCATCCACATATCAAGAACATTCTTTCCACCATCGGTAAAGAACTTTCCTACGTATTTATTTAGTGAAGCACGTTCAATAGCTTTTTTATAGCCCCATCTTAATGGGGAATAACCTTTTGGAACAAGATCTTTATCTTGTTTTTCCTCACCATTAAAATATGTATCGGCCTTCCAGGATAAAGGGGGAATCCTTGGCATAATAATAGCTGCAACCAACCCAGATAATGTGACAGTTGCATAAAATGGTACAAACATTGCTCCTAATCCAACTTGGGAGATAACGATTAGACTAAAGGTAATCGATACAACGGAAAAGGTTGTTCCAATAACAGCGGCTTCTCTCTTTGTATAATATCCTTCTTCATATTGTTTACTAGTTAATAAAACCCCGATGGTCCCGTCCCCAAGCCAAGAAGCTATAGTGTCGATTGAGGATCGACCAGGTAAGGTGAATATAGGTCGCATCACCTTGGTTAGCAAGGCACCAAAAAATTCTAATAATCCAAAGTTTAATAATAAGGGCAAAAATAATCCAGCAAATAAGAATACAGTTAAAAGGATTGGAAGTAGTTCAAATAGTAATAATCCACCAGTAGAATCATCCCAGACGGTTTGTGGGCCTAATTTAAACAAAGTCATAATAGCGAATATCATCGCTAGCACACGAGTAACCGTCCAAAAGAGTGATACATTTAACAAAGAATGGAAAAATCCGCTTTTTGTTGAATGAGCTGGCTTAGCAAGCTTTGTAATTATCGTCGCAATTGCTGTGATGGTTATTATAGCTGTCATGATATAAGGAATACTATTTCCAAGTAACCCTTGCAACGCTTGAGAAAGAATAGCAATAGGAATTGTTATTTCTTCATTATAGGAAATTGGAAACATAAATAAGCCTATCCCAAGTAGAGAGGGAATAATAAATTTTAGTATATCAATCGTACGAAATGATGTCTGAGTTTTCAAAGTAAGATCTCCTTGTGCGTAAATATACAACATTAGTTATTTTAATACAATTCGATTGTTTTTCAAAGGTAGTTATTGGAAAACGAAGATATTCCCTCTTTTTCTTTCCCTAAAACCAGTTAGTTAAAACATAAAAAAGAGATAATAGATTCGCCTCAGTGGGCAAAATCTACTATCTCGATATCTTTACGTTTTCGTAAATCAATATAGTGATCATCGATTCTGATAATAGGTAAGTGTGGTTCATCAGCATGTACAAAAATTATTTCAGCGAGCTGTCCATTATTTAGAATAACCATATCTTGAATATGATTAGAGAGAATACATCGTACAAATGGATAGACAATCGCAGGGTTTAGTCTATTGTAGCTAGCTTCTTGAATTAAAATTTTTGTTGTGACAAATAAATTCTGTTTTGGGCGATAGCTCCTTTCTGAAGAGAGCGCATCATACATATCCGCAACGGAAAGAATTTGGACAAAGTATGGGATTTTTTCATGCTTGAGACGTGTTGGGTACCCACTTCCATCTAATCGTTCATGGTGTAATAAAGCACCTTGGAGGATTAGGGGGTCGATGGATTTATTTATACGTAATAGTTCATAGCCGAATGTCGTGTGTTTCTGGATTTCGTTCCATTCACTCTCCGTCAAGCGGCCAGGCTTGTGTAAGATATTTTTATCAATTAAAAGTTTTCCTACATCATGGAAAAGTCCCATTTGTCCTAGAAGCTTGATTTTCTCTCTATCGAGGCCTAGAATTTTTCCAATGAGAGAGGCATAGAGTCCGACGTTTAAACTATGCGTATAGGTAGAATTATCGTGGTTTTTGACTTGTTGAATATAGCTAATGAAAACAGGATCTTCAAAGAAGCGATCCACCAAGGGAGCGAGCAACTGGTTAATTTCTTCTATAGGCGGTAACTTTTCTTTTTCTAACTTTAAAAAAACAGTTCGAAAAGCATTAACACTGTTTTGGTAGATGGTTTTTACATGCTCAAAATAGTCATTTGAGTGATGAGTAGGTTGTTCGATTAATAACGTGTGGTCAAAGGAATAATTATGTTTTTGCAAACTCTCCACATGTTTTTGAGTTAAAATAGTCCCTTTTTTTAACAAAAGGTTTCCAGATACAGAATAGATGTCGTCTATTAGGATTTTGCCGATATGTCTTGAGGAAATTTTCATAGAGTTCTACCCCGCCTAAACAAAAGTAATGCCTTTATTATAATAGATTGTCCCATTATTTAATAGAAAAATTTACA
This sequence comes from Sutcliffiella halmapala, assembly GCF_002019665.1. Lineage (GTDB taxonomy): Bacteria > Bacillota > Bacilli > Bacillales > Bacillaceae_I > Sutcliffiella_A > Sutcliffiella_A halmapala. The sequence goes on from NZ_KV917375.1 coordinate 221,668, forward strand.
CTTTTCTAAATATTAGCTTAATGTTATCGAGGTATAATAGTTGAAATGGGAAGCAAGATTACTTAGGATAGGGAAAAGAGTTATTTCTACATAAGAGGTGAACGAATTGATAAAGTGTATTGCAATTGATATGGATGGAACGTTGTTAAATAATAATCATGTAGTGAGTGAAGATAATGTAAATGCGCTTAAGATAGCACAAAAAAATGGCGTAGAAGTTGTTATTGCAACAGGGAGATCCTATGCTGAGGCCAAGCCAGTATTAGAAGAAGCGGGGATTGAATGTCCAATTATTTGTGTAAATGGTGCGGAAGTTCGCTCTTTGGAAGGGAAAGTCGTTGCGACCAATCCTTTAAAAAATGAACAGGTGCAGGAGTTAGCTAAAGTTTTAGATAAATATGAGATTTATTTTGAACTTTACACACAAAATGGGACCTTCTCAAAAGATTACGATAAGGCAATAGCGACAATCATGGATATCTTTATGTCAGGAAATCAAAAAAGTGAATACGAGAAAGTGTTAAAGGCTGCCAAAGAAAGAATGGAAGATGGTAGAATTAAGCTAGTGGACAGTTTTGACCACATTTTAAATAATGAAGAAACAGTAGTTTACAAGCTTTTAGCTTTTTCATTAGAAAGTGATAAACTTGAGGCAGCACGAGCAAAATTAGTGGAAATGGGAAATGTTGCCGTTAGTTCTTCGGGAAAAGATAATCTAGAAATTACGAATATAGAAGCGCAAAAGGGAATTGCTCTGACAGTGTTTACAAGTGAGCGAGGTATATCGATGAAAGATACGATGGCCCTTGGCGACAATTATAACGATGTTTCGATGTTTGAACGAGTTGGCAGAGCGGTTGCGATGGGAAATGCATTAGATGGAGTGAAGGCAAAAGCACATCTGGAAACGGACACGAATATCAACAGTGGTGTCGCAAAAGCGGTGTTAGAGGTTTTAAAATAGAGCAAAAAATGAGGTTGCACATGCAGATAGCATACCAAACTGCCAAAACCTTCCAACACTCTCTCGGAAACCAATGATTGAGTAACACATTGTATTTGTTTTATAATAAATTGGTTGTAAGGGAACGGGAAGAAAAGGAGGGCTTATGATGAAGTTTCGTGCTTCTGCAGTGCAATATCAGTTGCATACTATTTCAAGCTTTGAAGAGTTCGCTAATCAAGTAATTCATTATGTGAAGACCGCCGCTGAATTTGATGCGGATTTTGTGTTGTTTCCAGAATTTTTAACGACACAGTTGCTTTCTTTTCCAGTGGATGGAAGGGAGCAGACGATTAAGGATTTACCTTCTTATACTGACCTGTATTATCAGCTATTCAGTGGAATGGCTAGGCAAACAGGGATGCATATTGTTGGTGGAACTCATGTGATAGAACGAGAAGGAAAGCTTTATAATGCCGCACATCTATTTTATCCTGATGGGGCTATTGCAACGCAGACGAAGCTTCATCTAACCCCAACAGAAGTGCAGGAATGGGGCATCACTCCTGGAGAGGACCTGCAGGTTTTTGAAACAGAAAAGGGTACGATTGCCATGCTAACGTGCTATGATATAGAATTTCCGGAAGTAGTCCGACTTGTGAAGGCGATGGGAGCAGATGTGGTATTTTGTCCGTCATGTACCGACGATCGGCATGGCTTTCACCGCGTACGCTATTCCTGTCATGCCAGAACAATCGAAAACCAAGTGTATGTGGTAACTACAGGAACAATAGGATCATTGCCAACCGTGGATTTCATGCGTGGTAACTTTGGTCAGGCTGCAATAATTTCCCCGAACGATGTGCCATTTCCTCCTCGCGGGATTGTGGTAGAAGGGGAACTCAACCAGGATATGATTGTAACGGGTGACCTCGACATTACCTTGTTAGAGAAGGTTCGTCAAAGCGGCTCCGTCACCACTTGGCGAGATCGGCGCTCCGATTTATACCCCGATTGGGAGAAGCTAGTGAAAGAATCAACGAACACAAATCAACGAATGTAAATGGTTTGACAAACACGCTATTCTGATCTACTTTTATAAAAGAAACGATAAAAAATGCAGGATTGTGACTGGTAATGCAGGCAAGACCTAATACGAAACCCAAAACCGGGCGTATTAGGTCTTTTTATTTTTAGCCCATACTAAAACCTATAATTAACAGCAAGTTCAAACAGATCATTCTTATTGTCAGGATTCACACTCTTTTGCAAACCAAATTTGCCATGGATGAGGAAAAAGTGGCCCGTCAAGTATCACTGTCTCCCCTGATGATTGTAGTGAAAGGCGTGAGACTCCTGCGGGAATGCGAGGCTCCCGAGGCCGCCCGCGGAAAGCGAACGCCTGGCACGGAAATCATCAGGGGGTTCGAAGAGGTCACCTTATTTTTCAGGTTAGCTTACAATTAAAACAACTCAAATCTTAGGAGGAAACACATCATGTCATTCTTAAAAAAACTATTCGGAAAAAATGAAACCAAAACAGAAGAGGTATTAGTAGCACCAATCACAGGAAAAGTCATCCCACTAGCAGATGTTCCAGATCCAGTTTTTGCCCAAAAGATGATGGGAGACGGAATTGCAATTGAACCTACAGAAGGAACAGTAGTATCTCCCGTAAATGGAGAAATAGTTCAATTCTTCCCAACAAAACATGCAATTGGAATTAAATCGGAAACAGGTGTAGAAATATTAATTCATGTGGGACTTGAAACAGTTGGCATGAAGGGTGAAGGTTTTGAGGCACTTGTCGAAGTAGGAAACAAAGTGACAGTCGGAACTCCACTTTTAACATTCGATATCGAGCTAATTAAAGAAAAAGCAAAAAGCATTGTGACACCAGTCATTATCACAAATGGTGACATTCTTGAAACCGTGTCAATCCATGAAGTAAGTGACGCGTTCAAAGGTGCTACTGCTCTAGTGAACTGGAAGATTAAAGCTTAATTCATTTCTTCGTTTTTAGTTATGCTTATTATAAGCTTATTCACTTTGTATGGACTTCCATTTTGGTTATAATAAAGGAAACAGTGCGTTATAACTAGGGAGCGACTAGATTGAAAATAAGTAAAGTATTGAATAACAATTCGGTGGTAGTGAAAGAAGATGATCAAGAGAAAATCGTAATGGGGCTTGGTGTCGGCTTTCAAAAAAGGAAAAATGATATGGTAGACCGTAGTAAGATCGAGAAGGTTTTTGTTATGAAGGAAGAGAATGTGAAGTTTCAAGAGCTACTATCCACGCTACCTGAAGCACATATTGAGGTTGCCGAAGAAATTATTAGCTATGCAGAAGGACAACTGAAGGTACCCCTAAGCAATCATATTCATATTTCCTTAACCGACCATTTGAGCTTTGCAATCGAACGTTTGGAGCAAGGCTTTCAGATTCAAAATAAATTGCTCAATGAGATTAGAGTATTATATAAGCCGGAGTTTGAAATTGGACTATGGGCTAAACAACTCATTAAAGAACGTTTAAAGATAGAAATCCCAGATGATGAAGTCGGACACATTGCCTTACATCTACACACAGCTAAAATGGGATCGAAAAGTCTGAAAAATACGATGCAGCTTGCTTCTATTATCAAGGATGCTATCGAAATCATTGAAAGCGAATTTGAGATGAAAATGGAAGAAACAAGCATTTCATATCAGCGACTATTATCTCATCTTAGGTTTGCCGTTAATCATGCTGAACAGGAAGAAGCATTCCACTCGTTGGATCCAGATATGCTACTACTTTTTCAGAAAAAATTCACTCGATCATTCAACTGTGCACAACGAATAGCAGATTACTTATTTACTGAGTACAATATCAAATTTCCAGAATCCGAAGTAGGGTATATAACGCTACATATTCAACGCCTTACTGATAAATAAATTAAGCAAAACAAACCCAAAACTAGAGAGGCCTTAACTCCTCAATTGTTTTGGGTTTTATTATAGATATAATCTAGCCGATGGTTTAAAAGCTAAAGTGAAATCGGCTTAATAAAAAGGCGTATTTAAAGACATACTACAAAAAGAGAAGTCTTCACACTTCTCTTTTTTAAATGGTTTAGGTTGCTTCGTTTTGGGTTGGGAATGTCGAAATTTGTCTAATAGCTACGATTCCTTGGGCGTCCATTTGACCCCAAAAAACACCAATACAGACATTGCTGGTTCTCAAAAACACATCAAGTTTCGTCGTTCTTTCTGGCAAATAAGCCGCAATAATTAGGAGGAAAACAAAGTGGAGGTTGTTATTTTTCTGACACTGACATGGGTGATAGTGGGAACCTTGCTATTTCAGAAAAAAGAATTAGTCTTTATCGAAAATTTAATACTCTTTCTCTTTTTTATGTTTGTAAACAAAAATGTTCTTACGCTGTTAAGCATAAATCTAGAAATGATTGAGTATAGCAAAGAGAAGCACTTATTCATTTGCTTTTTCCTACTGCGAAATATAATTGCTCCCTTTTTAATGCTTATTTTTGTTAATGCGGCTTTTCATAAGTCAATGCTAAGTCGAATAGGCTGGGGCATTTTTATGATAATAGTTGGGCTATTATTTGAAGCACTGGCTATTGAACTAGAAATTCTACATTACAAGAAGTGGTCCTATGGCTGGTCATTTATTCTAGCCATTCTATACTTTGGGACTGCGCTCGGAATTTCAAAGCTTTATCGTCACCTATTACATAAAGAAGGTGTGGTGAAGGTATAAGGATGGAAACCTCTCCAACCATCGTATACGATTACTTTTTTAATGCCAATGAATGGTTTATCCTTATCACTTTAATAGGAGGATTTGGATTAGTTCTCATCTTACCAAAACAATTCCCACTCTCCCACACGCTCCTTTTTTTACTGATTGGGATGAATAGTGGTGTTGTTTTTGATCATACAATAAGCATTCCACCATTTGATTTTTATGATGTGAATGATAGTTCTTACTTTGAACTTTATGACTTTCTCTCGTATATCATGTACGGACCATTTGCTTATTTTTTCTTTTATTTTTATCAGAAATGGAAGATAAAAGGATATTTGACCATGCTGTATATAATCATGTGGTCGATTGTGGCGATGTTTGTCGAGGGGTTAGCTGCTCATTTTGGCGTCTTCCATTACAAAGGCGGCTACATTTTTATTTACTCGTTTCCGTTTTACTTTCTCATACAAAGTCTTACATTATGGCTTTTCACCTATATAATGAAGCAATCGACAGTACCAGCAAAATACTCCTCCTGATTAAAGGAGGAGTATGAATTATTAGAGCAGTAAAAAAGCTAGAGAGATAATAATTCCACTCATAAACAGTACAATCACACAGAAACCCATGATATCCTTTGCTTTTAATCCAGCTATAGCTAAGGCAGGTAATGCCCAGAATGGTTGAATCATATTCGTCCATGCATCGCCCCAAGCAACTGCCATCGCCGTTCTTGCAACTGAAACATCGAGAGCTAGTGCTGCTTCAAGCATTATAGGTGCTTGTACGGCCCATTGACCGCCACCAGAAGGTACAAATATGTTTACGATACCTGCACTAAGAAATGCAAAGAAATGGAAAGTGTGTTCATTAGAAATGTTCACAAAGGCTTCTGACATCACCGCAGCTAAGCCAGAAGCTGTCATCATACCCATGATCCCCGCATAAAACGGAAATTGCACAATAATACCACTAGCTCCCTTCACAGCATTCATCACAGCCTCTAAGAATAGCTTCGGGCGCCAATGGAACAAGATACCTAGAAATAAGAATAAGAAGTTTACAATATCTAAATTTAGTTTAAAGCCGTTATCTGCAAAATAGAAGAATAAAAAGAATAAACCCATACCTGATACAAATAATGATATAATCCAGCTATTTTCTAAGCGCTCAGCTGGAGTTAATGGTGCTTTTTCAATGGTCGCTGCTTGAAAACTAGAAGGGTCCTCTAAAAGAACAGGGTCCACCGTAATGGTCTCGTCCTTTGAGGGCATCATGAAACGATTTAGAAGTGGCAATGTTATAAACAAAGCTGCTATGATAACTACGTTGAATGGTGCAAAGATAGTTTGATCTGTTGGAATAACGCCTATTAAGTTTTCTGTAAAATGGCCATCTGTAGCTATAGTAAGCGGGATGGAACCTGAAAACCCGCCATGCCAAACAACAAACCCGCTGTAAGCGCTTGCAATCAAAAGCCTATAATCGACGTTTTCTACACGTTTTGCTAATTCTTTGGCAAATAACGCCCCAATTACTAATCCAAAGCCCCAGTTAATCCAACTTGCGATAATAGAAACAATAGTTACAATAATAATGGCGGAGCCTGGCGATTTTGCTGTTGATGCAAGCGAACCTAGAAATCTCTTGAAAATTGGACTACTAGCCAGTACGTGACCTGTTACAAGTACAAGTACCATTTGCATGGAGAAAGCTAATAATCCCCAGAATCCGCCACCCCAATACTTGACCATATCTACTGGACCACTGTTTGTAAAAATAAGGCCTAAAGCAAATACAACAAAAGTTAGAATGATGACAAATAAAAATGGGTCAGGTAAATAACGTTGCATGATTCGATTAAAAAAAGAAATAACCTTTTTCATTCACTATACCTCCGTTTACTAATGGTTTGCTAATTCCTTTTCTTTCCTTCAATAGATTTCTCTATCTAACAACCATATTCCTCCTTTCTGATGGCAGACCCCAAAAAATGTACACCTCAAAGTAGGAAGTGCAAAAAAGAGTGAAGCAGTTTGAAGATTTTTATGCGTTTAAAATGGTTCTCTCTGGAAAATTGCGAGCTTACCTGATTTAATAGAAATAAGCATTTCATTTAAGGGGGAATTATTTTGAACACAACGATAGAAACGATTCTAAATCATCGCTCGATCCGTAAATTTGAGGATAAACCTTTATCAAATGAGCAAATAAGAACGATGGTTGAAAGTGCTCAAGCGGCTTCTACTTCTAGCTTTATTCAAGCCTATTCGATTATTGGTGTGAAAGATAAGGATAAGAAGAAAAGGTTAGCAGAGTTGGCTGGTAATCAGTCTTATGTAGAAAACAGTGGTCACTTCTTTATTTTTTGTGCCGATCTTCATCGTCATGCAGTAATCGGAGAGAAAGAACAGACAGATGTAACAATGTCACTTGAAAGTACAGAAAAATTCATTGTTGCTACGATAGATGCAGCCTTGGCCGCTCAAAATGCTTCCATCGCTGCAGAATCCATGGGACTTGGAATTTGTTATATTGGTGGGCTCCGAAACAAAATAGAGGAAGTTACAGAACTATTGGAAATGCCCAAGTACACCATTCCATTGTTTGGACTTGCTGTAGGGTACCCGGCTCAGCAAACAGACATTAAGCCACGATTACCATTCCATCATATATACCATGAAGAGGTATATAACCAGGATCTGGGAAGCTATTCTGAACAGTTAGACGGTTATAACCAAACGATTTCCGATTACTATCAAGCCCGAACGAGCGGAAAACGCACGGACACCTGGACGGGGCAAATGGCAAATATGCTAAAGCAACCAAAACGATTGGGAATGAAAGAATACTTAGAAAATCAAGGCTTGACGAAGAGATAGGACGGCATACAGAGGAAGGACGACCATGTAGTAGTTGTCCTTTTTTAATTTGTATTGGGTGTGGTGGGAGAAGTACGAAGGTCATGAACGAAAAGTCAGAAGCACCATCCCAATCATATTTTTACCCCACTGTCTTATTGAATCGGCCACAAACCAAGCAATGCTGGCTATCTTTTTACTATAATTATCTTTTTAAAAACAGGAGTAAGGGCATAGCCAATCCAAAACCCTAAAGTATTTAACAAGAGGTCATCAATATCCAAGCTACCTCTGCTGGTAATGTATTGTAAAAGCTCAATCGCAGATATCGCAAAGATTGGAACAAGCAAAAGAGACGTGCGACTCTTGGTGCGCCATTTTAGAAGAACACCGAAAGGAATAAATAATCCAATGTTAGCAGCCAAGTTATAAAAGGAAACAAGCCAATTCACCTCGCCAGATAAGAAGAGGGAAATGGTCGAAAAAGGTATGAGGTTGATGGTGTCATATTGCTGCTCATTTGGCCGGAAGAATAGCAAGATTAGCAAAGAGACTGCATAGAGAATCATAAAGATGGAAAGAAGGTTGGCAGAAAGCGTTAAATGATCGTTCCGAATGTATAAATAGATGAGTAAAGTGCAAACGAAAATACACCCAAATAATACAAGTAAAACAATGGGATGGAGATAAGAAGTTAAGGCTTGAAATAAAGGGGTTAATAGTAGAAAGACGAATAGTGAGATAATAGTAGGAACAATAAATTTTTTCATAGTGTTCTCCTTCTTTTGACTAACAAATTGTGTCGATATTCTGGTTGGCTGAGCTGCCAGCAGTACATAAACAAAAAAGCAACCGAGCCATCAGTCAGCTCGGTCACAGAATAATCATTTCTCCTCCGTTGCCTCTAACAAACTCTTCAGCTGCTTTAAGTGCCCGCCGTCCTCTTTTTTGAGGATTTTTCGAATAATCGGCTTCGTAAGCTTCATCACAAGGCCAGTCGTAAAAATATCACCCTTAAACTCTACTGCCGTTCCGCCTTCAACAGCTTGGAAATCATAGTAGTAAACCACCTTCAGTCCGTTCGTTTCACTTTGCACTGCATAGCTTTTATTAGGTGTATACTCTACAAACTCAATAATAGAAGAAGCTTTCCGTCCTCTAATTTCGCGAGTTTCTTTAAAGCGTGATCCCACCTGCGTTGATCCATCTGTGAGCTTTTCAATTTCCACGACATTCTCCATGATCTTTGGAGCGTTCTCCATATTAGCCGTATAAGAGAATACCTCTTCCAGCGGTTTATTAATAATTAATGAATCTTGAATATCTGCCATTGTCTTTTCTCCTTTATCTTAATGGAAGCCTAATTAATTTCTTTAACACCTATTTCAATATCCTATCAAACAATTCCTCTTTTGTAAGTTTAGAAATTCCCAAAACAGGAAATATACACAGTAAGGACAATGAAATCGAAATGGGGAAATGATATGTTAGGATTATTAATTACCATTATTATAGCAATTATAATTGGAATGATCGGAAGTGCGATTGCTCCGGGCGCAATGCCTGGTGGTATTTTAGGAGCTATGGTTGCAGGGTTAGTAGGAGCCTGGATTGGACATGGGCTACTTGGAAAATGGGGACCAGTAATTGCCGACATGGCGATTATCCCAGCGATTATTGGAGCAGCAATCTTCGTATTTTTACTAAGCCTAATTTCAAGAGGAATGAAGAGTGCTACGTAATATCATAAAAATAAAAAGGAGTACGCCTCAATATTAGAGGTGCACTCCTTTTTTATTATTTCGCTTCTAAACGGCGGATACGCTCATTTAAATCTGGGTGAGTAGAGAAGAGGGAGCTCTTTCTTTTACCACTAATTTTGAAAGAAGCGATAGCGGAATCCTGCTCGTCTCTAATTCTGTGTGTATGTGCTTGTAAAGAGCGTAATGCGTGAACCATTTTGTCTTTACCAGCAAGATCTGCGCCACCACGGTCCGCGTGGAACTCACGGTAACGAGAGAAGGCGAACACGACAATACTTCCTAAAATAGAGAACAAAATTTGGAACACAATAATTGCGATGAAGTGAACGATTGGTGCCATTTCTTCTTTTACGAAACGAGAAGCAATAAATGCTGCGATACGTGCTAAGAAGATAACAAATGTATTCACAACACCTTGTAAAAGTGTCATTGTAACCATGTCACCGTTTGCGATATGCGCTACTTCATGGGCGATAACACCCTCAATAGCAGCATCGTCCATTTCTTGTAAAAGTCCAGAAGATACAGCTACTAAAGAGCGGTTCTTAGAAGGACCAGTTGCAAATGCGTTTACTTCTGGAGAATGGTAAATACCAACTTCAGGCATTTTTGTGATACCTGCAGCACGGGACATACGGTGTACCATATCTACGATTTGACGTTCTTGAGAATTCATTGGACCATCTGGATCGATGACTTTCACGTTCATCATTTTCTTTGCCATCCAGCGTGACATTAATAAGGAAATGAAGGAACCAGTGAAACCGATAATAGCACTAAGAAGTAGTAATGGGCCAAACATAATTTGGTCATTTTCAATGTAACCACTAAAGCCGATTAAATTTAAGATGATCGTGATAGTTGTTATAACTAAAATATTCGTTAAAAGAAAAAAGAATATACGCTTTGCCATGTTTCTCCTCCTGATTGTTTTGAGTTCTTATGAACCTATATCTCTTAGTTTTAATTATAGAGGGTTCATTCCCATTTTTCAATGAAAATACCTTGACTATATTTGACGAAAACGAATTTGCATTTTACTATAAGAACATTATTGGACTAGTGATGAGGTGCGATCCTGATGGCAAAAGGGTGGACAAGATTAGAATTAGCGGAGCTTTTAGAAAAATTACTACGGCATGAGATGACCAATGAATGGGAAGAAATTTTGCCTAGAAATTTACAAAATATACATAGGAAAGCTGAATCAGAAGAAGTTGGTTTAACTATGTCTAATATCGTATGGTTCGGAAATCAGCTTGAAAGCGCAGGTTATACAGAGCCTGCATTGAAAAATTGGGTAAAAAGAGAGATTAAAGAATACATTGGTACACCTCAAGTAGGTAAAAAATACTCTATACAGCAGGCCGCCATTCTTTTTATCGTGAAGGACATGAAAGTGTTATTGGACTTTGATGCAATTAGAAGGGTGCTCAAGTCTATTTTTAACAATCCTGTAGATCGAACAGACGATATCATTCATCCATTAAGCTTCTATAAAGCATATGCTTGTCTTTATGAAAACTTGATTGCGCAAACGGAAATGTTATCGGAGGCGCATATAAAGGAAGAAGTGCATGCCTATTTAATGAGTGAATCATCTTTCTCACTCGCAGAAAAACAAAAAATTCTCCGTTCTCTAGTTGTTGCAGTGCTTTCAGTGCGGACCACCTATTTAAAGACATTGGCAAAACGGTATGTGTACGAAGAAAATGGAAAAGACTAAAGAATATTTATCTGTAAGCGCTTCACCTATGGAAGTTAGGTTATAATAGGTTTAAAGCTTGATTCTATCAAGCTTTTTATGGTATTTTCAATTCGAACTATAGCGAACCCAAATCACCTTGAAGAAGGGAAGTTTTTATCATATGGCAAAACAGCAAATCGGTGTAATCGGCCTTGCAGTTATGGGGAAAAACCTTGCAATGAACATTGAAAGCAGAGGCTATTCTATATCTGTATTTAACCGCTCACCAGAGAAAACAGAAGAATTCCTACAAGAAACAGAAGGAAAAAATGTCGTAGGTACATACAGCATTGAAGAATTTGTGCAATCTTTAGAATCACCTCGCAAAATTTTACTAATGGTAAAAGCAGGTGGACCAACAGATGCAACAATTGAATCATTAAAGCCTCATTTAGATAAAGGGGACATCCTAATTGACGGTGGAAATACCCTTTATACAGATACAATTCGACGTAATAAAGAATTGGAAGAGCTTGGCATTCATTTTATTGGAACAGGTGTTTCAGGTGGAGAAGAGGGCGCGTTAAAAGGTCCTTCTATCATGCCAGGTGGTCAGAAAGAAGCTTACGATTTAGTAGAAGATATTTTAAAAGATATCTCTGCAAAAGTAGAAGGCGAACCTTGCTGCACATATATCGGTCCAAATGGTGCGGGTCATTATGTGAAAATGGTACACAACGGCATTGAATATGGGGATATGCAGCTTATTAGTGAAGCATACTTCCTATTGAAAAACGTTCTTGGCTTAACGGCTACAGAATTACATGAAGTATTTGCAGAATGGAACAAAGGCGAGCTAGATAGCTACCTTATCGAAATTACGGCAGATATCTTCACAAAAGTTGATGAAGAAACAGGCAAGCCACTAGTAGACTTAATCCTTGATACAGCTGGACAAAAAGGAACTGGAAAATGGACAAGTAAGAGTGCCTTAGACTTAGGTGTTCCACTTCCAATTATCACGGAATCTGTATTCGCGCGCTTTATTTCTGCAATGAAAGAAGAACGTGTAAAAGCTAGCAGCATGTTAAGTGGACCAGAAGTGAAATTTAACGGTGATAAAGCAGCGTTCATCGAGTCTGTTCGTAAAGGCCTATACATGAGTAAAATCTGCTCGTATGCACAAGGATTTGCGCAACTGAAAGCAGCATCTGAAGACTATAAATGGGATTTAAAATATGGCGAAATCGCGATGATATTCCGTGGAGGATGTATTATCCGTGCCCAATTCCTTCAAAAAATTAAAGAAGCATATGACCGAGAAGCAGGACTATCAAATCTATTATTAGACCCTTACTTCAAGGACATCGTAGAAAACTATCAAGGCGGCCTACGTGAAATCATGACCGTTGCGATTCAAAATGGAGTTCCAGTACCAGCATTCTCAAGCGCCCTAGCTTACTATGACAGCTACCGTTCCGAGACACTACCTGCGAACCTTATCCAAGCACAACGCGACTATTTCGGAGCACACACATACCAACGCACAGACAAAGAAGGCATCTTCCACACAGAATGGATGTCTAAATAAAACCAAAAGCCAATCCAAGGAAAACTTACCTCGGATTGGCTTTTTTGAATTCTCGATAGTCAAAACGTTAAACCATCCACGCTGTTAATTAGAGCAGAAACCTTAACCGAGCAAATCTTGTTAGAGCCTTACAAACAAAATTCGCACAATGGATGATGAAAAAATGGAGCGTCAAGTATCCCCGTCTCCCCTGATGATTGTAGTGCAAGGAGTGAGACTCCTGCGGGAATGCGAGTCGAAGGGAGACCCCACAGGCGATTTTTCGCCGAGGAGGCTCCCGAGGCCGCTCGCGGAAAGCGAACGCCTGGCACGGAAATCATCAGGGTGTTTAAAGGAATCACCTTATTTTGTGGGTAGTCTTAAGCCCCGTCAAAAACATATCTAACTAAACCAAAAATACCAGACTACCCGCAAAATAAAAAGCGAGCAACCTGGTACAATAATTAATTCATATCTAACAAAACAATCCTCGCTGGTGAAGCATCAACGCCAGATAGCTTCAACGGGGCAGCAACCATAATATAGCCGCCTTCCTCAATATCCTTTAAGCGCAAACCCTCAATAATAATAACATTATGACTAAATAAAGTCTTATGTGTCGGATGACCTTCTTGGCTACGCTCAATTCCTAATGCATCAACACCAACCCCACTAATTCCGATTTCCGCTAAGTAAGCTGCCGCATCTTCTGCGACAAAGACAAAGTCAAAGTTGAAATGCTCATCAAAGGAGTTCTTTGTTTTAAATAAGAGAAAGTCATCCTTTTGAATATCAAGATGAGCAATATCCTCTTTTTTAATGCGATCCTCCACAGAAGTTAGGTCGAATACTTTACAAGGTCCAACCAGCTTTTCTAGTGGAAGAGTTTCGATAGTTTCTCCGTTTACAATCATGTGAAGAGGTGCATCCACATGTGTTCCTGTATGAACATCTAGCTCAAGGCGAGTTTCCGTTACATAGCCGTTTGTGTTCGTTGTTAATGCAGGTTGCTTCTCCGGTTTGTCTTTATAAACGGGCATTCCTGTAAAAATAGGGGATGAAATATCATATACTTTCATGTGAAAACTCCTCTCTTATTTCGTTTTATTGTCCAATTTTAGCCGTTAATTCCTTGGTGCTTCAGGTAATCTATTAGTGGGATTTTCTAAAGCAAAAAGAGAAATTAGTTTATACTGGCCACCAATGGAATCCATCTTTTTCAAGCAATTCATCTGCTTTTTTCGGGCCAGTAGATCCGGCTTCGTAGTTCGGGAAGTCGCTTGCTTTCTTGCTTTCCCATGCTTTGGAAACTTGGTCAATAAAGCTCCATGATAGTGCAACCTCATCCCAATGGGTGAAATTCGTCATGTCACCGCGCATAGCATCATAAATGAGACGCTCGTATGCTTCTGGAGTGTTTATGCCATCGATACAATTATTGCTGTAATCAAGTTTGATAGGAGTAGTTGTTATATCTTTACCCGATTTTTTCGCATTTAAATGCAGGGTGATGCCTTCTTCAGGTTGAATATGAATAACAAGAAGGTTCGGGTCGACTTTTTCGCCAAGGTTATAGTAAAGGTTCATTGGAATGTCCTTGAATTGTACGACAATCTTTGTCGACTTAGAGTACATTCTTTTTCCAGTACGGATATAAATCGGAACACCAGCCCAACGGAAGTTGTCGATCACTAGTTTTCCGGCAACAAAGGTTTCAGTATTGGAATCAGGATCCACAGAATTTTCCTCACGATAACCTAAAACAGTATCTTCAGCAATTACGCCTTGACCATATTGGCCACGAACAAAATAGTTCTCTATTTCATCTTGTTCGATTGTGCGTAATGCGCGAAGGACTTTAACTTTTTCGCTTCGAATCTCTTCTGGATTTAGTTTAATCGGTGGTTCCATCGCAAGTAAGGCAACCATTTGTAGCATATGATTTTGTACCATATCACGCAGTGCACCAGAGTTTTCATAATATCGACCGCGATCCTCTACGCCTAATACCTCACTGGATGTAATCTGGATATTAGAGATATAGCGGTTATTCCATAATGGTTCAAAAAGGGCATTAGCAAATCGAATGACTTCGATATTTTGAACCATTTCTTTTCCAAGATAATGATCGATACGATAAATTTCAGACTCATGAAAAGCTTCGCGAATTTCTTCGTTCAATTCTTTTGCAGACGGAAGACTATGTCCAAAAGGTTTTTCGATGACAAGTCGTTTCCAGCCGGCAGTTTCTGTTAGTCCTTCTGCTTTTAAATTGGATGCAATGGTACCGAAGAATTCTGGTGCCATTGCTAAATAGAAGATACGGTTTCCATTAGTTTCATAGTCATGATCCAAGGAACCTAACAAATCTTTCAACTGCTGATAGGAGTTACTGCTTGTCACATCAAATGGGTGATAGTAAAAATGTGAGCTGAACTCCTCGGCATTTCCTTCTCCATTTGCTGCACTACTAACAGATTTAGTGACATTCGCCCGGAATTCTTCATTACTTAGTGGACGGCGTGCGACACCGACGACGGCAAAGTTTTTGGAGATGCTGCCATTTTTATAGAGCCTATAAATGGATGGGTATAGCTTGCGCTGCGCTAAATCTCCTGTTGCTCCAAAAATAACAATTAAGGAAGTTGGATTTTCTTTATTAATCACGGTAAGAACCTCACTTTTATTAACTAGTCTAATCTGATTTGTGTTACAACCAATGGGCTGATTAGGACGAACAATTATGTAAAATAGTAGTATTTTAATTAATAAGTATGGAACATTTAAAAATTAACCTACTCAAGTATTTTATTTTATATAAAAAGACAAAGCATTTCAATGTTTTACGATACCACTATACCATACTAAGTCGGGAAATTTAGAATGTTTGACTCACGGTTAGGGCGAAATATTCGAGGGACAAAAAATTGCTCGTCTGTGTTAAAGTTATGATTGAAATATACGTAGTGGGAGTGGTGTGAAAAATGAACCTGACTTGTGAAACTTGGTCCGCTCTTTTTAAAGCAGAGAGTACCAAGGATTATTTTATAGAATTAAATGAATTTATTCGAAGTGAGTATGCTTCAAAAATAGTATTCCCAGCTAAGGAGGACTTATTTAGTGCTTTTCAAGCAACAGACTATGAAAAGGTCAAGGTAGTCATTCTTGGCCAAGACCCCTATCACGGAGAGGGTCAGGCACATGGGATGAGCTTTTCAGTACAAAAAGGTGTCACGATACCGCCGTCATTAAGAAATATTTATAAAGAATTACATACGGATCTTGGAATAGTTGCTCCAAGCCATGGCTATTTAATGGAATGGGCAAAGGAAGGTGTGCTGTTATTGAATACAGCTTTAACAGTTAGACAAGGGGAACCCAATTCTCATAAAGGAAAGGGTTGGGAGCAGTTTACCGATGCAGTCATCAAAAAATTAAATGAGCGTTCTCAACCTGTAATTTTTATTCTTTGGGGCAAAAATGCAGAACAAAAAGAGCAGCTGATAACCAACTCGCATCATTTTATTTTAAAAAGTCCTCATCCAAGTCCTTTTTCAGCCAATAGAGGTTTTTTCGGAAGCCGACCATTTTCAAAGGTAAATCAAATATTAGCTGATTTAGGCCAGGAAGAAATTAATTGGAAATTAACACCTTAAATGAAGTTTGGGAGTGCACGTCATGAATACATGGAAAAGAAAAATTCATACTATCGTTGAGCATCGCTATTTTGTGAACATAGTAATGAGCGTTATTTTGTTAAACGCAATATTAATTGGAATAGAAACATACCCAGCATTACGAGAAGAGTATTATTCGGTGGTGCACGGGTTTGAAGTGTTCTTTTTATGGTTTTTTACGATTGAAATTATTTTAAGAATGTTGGCTGAAAAGAAGTTTTATCATTTCTTTTATAGTAAGTGGAATCTCTTTGATTTTGTGGTTGTTGGTGGTGTGTTGTTTTTTAGTGGAACGTACTTTATTTCGGCTCTTCGTATATTACGAGTGCTTCGTGTCCTTCGCGCTGTCACGGTTATCCCATCGTTACAACGGTTAGTTACAGCATTTCTGAAGACGATTCCGTCTCTGGGAACAATTATGATGCTGTTAGGATTAGTGTTTTATATTTACGCTGTATTAGGTGTTATGTTCTTTGGTGAGATTTCACCAGAATACTTCGGCTCTTTGCACTTATCGTTTGTAACGCTATTTCAAATCATCACATTAGATTCATGGTCCAGTGGTATATTCCGGCCGATCTTTGCAGAAAGTCCACTATCATGGATTTATTTCATCTCCTTCATTCTAGTAGGAACCTTTATTGTGCTTAACCTAATCGTTGGAGAAATCATCAACAATATCCAAGAAGCAAGAAAAGAAGAACTACAAGAAGAAAAAATAGAAATAACCAAACAAGAGCTATCAAAAATTACCGATGAGATCACCGAACTAAAACAACTGCTCCTCCGTAAAGAAAATCACAAAGGATAACATATTGTAGGTAGATGATTAGAAGAGATTACCAATTGGGGTCAGGCCCCAATTGGTAATCTCTTCATTTTTTTTAGTGTAGTGCTAAAGATACAGGAAATGTTGCCGAAATAATTAAGTAGATAGGAATTTTAAGGGGATTTGTGCAAACGGTTTCACTTATTGGTGTGAATGATGCTTGGGATGATGGAAGGGGTAGAATGATGGGGAGTATGAGAAAAAGATTATTGCTGTTAACCGTATTATTAGCAGTTATCGGGGTAGCTGCTTCATTGGTTATTTGGACGAACAGCATGCAGCTGCAACAAAATGTAAAAGAGATGGATCAAATTTCAGAGCTGAATGAACAGTATTTTGAACTTGTTCAGTCTTACCAGTCGATTTTAACAGATATGTATTTTGTCGTGTCTAATGGCTATTCAAAAAAGCATCTGGAAGTAATCGATCAAAATATACAAGGCACGGAAGAGAAACTGACTAAGTTCGAACCTTATTTTGAAAAACATGAAGAATTAGGTCAGTTAAAACAGTATTTTGTTGTTTCACATGGAACATTGTCGAATCAATATTTACTAATTAGTGATGTATCAAATGCTACCAATATGGATCGGTTAAGGATTCAAACGTCAGAAGAACTAGCTAAGGCTCGCAACCAAATCGAACGAGCAAATGTAGCCGGGATGGAATTTTTACAAGGATTCAATGCCGAAAATAGGCAGGAAGTAAGGAATCAAGTTGCTTCTACTAGCCTTTGGACAGTAGTGGGGCTAATCGTAGTGGTTATTGTTCCAATCATTTCCTTGCTTTTTTTCCGAACGTCCTTTAATCAAGGAGTTAATCAATTGCTAGAACGTGTAGGAGCTTATCAACATGGACAATTTACTTACACAACAAAACGTGCGACAAGAAAAGATGAGTTCGGTCAGGTGGAAAAGGCTCTAACCACAATGGGTCAGAATATCGAGCAACTGATGAACGGTAGCTTAGATGCGAATCAGCGACTACAGGTGGTAATGGAAGACCTGTTGCAAGGGGCCAACCAAAACCTTAATAAATCGGCATTGATCAAAGAGAAATCTATACAGGTTACGGAAAAAGTGGCCATTCAATATGAGGGGACGGCAGCTATTTCTGCAGTTACTGAACAAGCTTCTGCAAGTTCACAAGAAATATACAGTACAGTGGATGAAATGAAGCACAACTTAGCGAATATGGAATCCCTTTCGAAAAAAGGTGCCCACTCCGTTAATCAACTGTTACAAACGATGCAACAATCTTCGAAGGAAACAGAGTCAATTGTTGTTCGTTTTGCGAAAATAAAATCGAGTATCGATGAGGCACAAAGCTTTCTAAAAGGTATAAATGAAATCACAACACAAACAAACTTACTCGCTTTAAATGCCTCAATTGAAGCGGCACGAGCAGGAGAAGCTGGAAAAGGGTTTGCAGTAGTGGCCGATGAAATTCGTAAGCTGTCCGCTCAAACAGATCTATTTTCAAAAGAAATCAATAGTATCACCAGTCTTATTCAAGACGACGCAAATGACGTATTAGTGGAATTTGAAACCTTTAAATCGACCATTGAACAAACAAATGAACAGAATGAGGCTTCTGCCAAGTTATTTCAAGATATTTCCGATAACAGCGGCTCTTTATTAGAACAAGGAACACACATCACTGTGGCTATGCAAGAAATAAGCGGAGGGGTGAATGATATCGTACATGCTGTTAATGAGCTTGTAACCTCATCCTCTGAGCTAACAAAGCAGATGGAAGAAGTAGTGCATGCCGCTGATCACCAAGTAGACGTATCCAACAGTATGAAAGATACCGTAGATGTAGTGAAAGAAACGGCAGAGGATTTAGCCTCCACCATTGAAGCAATTAATCATCGATAAACGGACAGAAACCTGTGATGCATATTAGCTTCACAGGTTTTTTATTTTACCTGAGTCAAGAAGATGGTAAAATAAATGAGGAAAACCGGGAGAGGAAGTGAAAGGATGGAAACAAAGCGGGTTGATTGTATGAAATGTCGTCATTTTTATGTGACATGGGATGCGAAATATCCTAAAGGCTGTCGTGCATTTGGTTTTAAGACAAGTCAGCTCCCATCTTTAGCGGTCTTTCAATCGTCCGGCAGTATTTGTATGAAATTCAGCCAGAAAGCAAAACCGTCTATAAATACAGACAATAAGGGGTACTACTGTTAAGAAGGAGACAATAATGAAAAAGAAGAATTTTTTACCTTGGATTATAGGTATCTCAATACTAGTGAATGCACTTGTTGTGGTTTTATTTTTCCTCCCACAATATGAAGGACTTTCTCATGTGGATCTAACCTTCCTACCAATGATGAATGCAATTTTTAACAGCTTTACCTTTATCTTTTTAGTTTGCGCTCTAATCGCGATATTAAAGAAAAACATCACTATTCACCGCCGCTTTATTTTAGCAGCTTTTACTTCTACAACCTTATTTTTAGTGACGTATGTGACTTACCACTCGTTAACAGAGTCCACTCCTTTTGGAGGAGAAGGCATCATTCGTTCCATTTATTTCTTTATTTTACTCACACACATTGTGTTAGCGGTCGTGATTGTACCCTTAGCACTCTATTCATTGGCAACAGGCTTAAGCATGCAAAAGGAAAAGCATCGCAAAATTGCCCGATGGACGATGCCATTATGGTTATATGTTAGTTTAACGGGCGTTATTGTGTACTTTATGATATCTCCGTATTATTAAGGAGGAAGAAAAGAATGAGCATTACATTAGAGAAAGTTTTGCAACGTTTGCAAGCGGAATTAAATCTTGCACATCAAACAGGAAATCTGCAAAAGAAACGGGAGCATCTGGCTGCGATGAAATCTTTATGTGAGCTAGCGCTAGAAACAGATGACGAATATGAGCAAAAAGCCGTTGCGCCGAGAGTCCAAGCAGCGACTCCTAGCTATCCAATGAACAACTTTGTTCCTCAAGTCCCAATTCAACAACCGATTCAACCAATTACCACGCTCCCCTCTAAGCCAATAAAAGAGGATGAAGCGAACGGCGATTCGATTTTCGACTTCTAGTAGCCAGATCTAATGCTGGATGAGATGGTGAAAAATTGCCCAACAATAATCGAACTTCCGAAAAGTTACCATACTAAATTGTATGATTTGTACTCAAACTAAAAACACCCCAGCAATGGAGGTGTTTTTATATGGTGGGTAGAACAGATGGAACCTTTTTCGGGTTAGTTCCTTTTATAAATGGTCAAATGATTGATACATCGTCAAAGCTAACCCATGATCGCTATGAAGTTTATGTAAATGGTGATTTTGTTGGTCAAAAAACGCTACTAACGACAAGAGAAGACGTCACAAGTGTGAATGAATTTTTGCACACGCAAGGCTATAACGACTTCATTACAAACCTAGATGGCGATCATTATAATATACAAACGACAAAGAAGGAAAGAGAACTTAAGCAAGCGCTCCAAATTTACCTTCATACTCGTTAGAAAAACGCCCAACACCATCGAGGTGGGGCGTTTTTGTGTGATTAATTTCCGGGAAATATAACGTTTCCGAGAACGGGGAAAATATTGCATCACGACTTTTGTGCAACATGGGCTAAGTGTTTTAAGAAAACATGTTGTTCTAACAATGCTTTGTAAGCTTCCTCTAAGTTAACTTCCTTGAAATGAACTATGCCTCCAACTGGAACCTGTACAAGCTTAGAAATATCCGCCGATATCACCGTCCCAATTCTTCGGTAACCACCAGTTGTCTGGCGATCGGCTAATAGCACGATTGGCTGCCCATCATCTGGAACTTGAATACCTCCTAGCGGAATGGCATCGGAGGCAATTCCGTTGCTGTTAGATGCGGAAAGAAATTTTCCACCTTGAAGCCGATATCCCATACGATCGCCTTGGCTAATTTGATAAGGTTGTGAAAAAAAGTATTCTATATCCTTTGGTGTAAAATGCTTTTCATGTGGTCCAGAAATCACGCGAACAGTGACATCTCTTGGATAAGAGAAATTGTGGCGAAGTCCCCTAGAAGAAAGAGGCGCAAATGCGGCTCCAGCAGAAATGATGGTACCCTTTTGAATCCTCTTACCTAGACTTTCCTTG
Organism: Sutcliffiella halmapala; assembly: GCF_002019665.1. GTDB lineage: Bacteria > Bacillota > Bacilli > Bacillales > Bacillaceae_I > Sutcliffiella_A > Sutcliffiella_A halmapala. The sequence goes on from NZ_KV917375.1 coordinate 242,859, forward strand.
CTATAGAAAGCCTTACTTCCTAATAGAGTCGGCACAGCATAACCGCCTCTTACGGCTAAATAGGCATATACTCCGGCTTTTTGTGCCCCAAATTCAATTTTGTCCCCTTCTTTTACATAGAGTGTTTTCCACATCTCAACTGGTGCTCCATTAATCGTTGGGGAGAGGTCGGCCCCACAAATTGCAATAATCGCGTCTTTTGCGAGGACCGTTAATGAAGGGCCCTGGATAGCAATCTCGATACTAGCTTCTTCTTTTTTATTTCCAACAAGTAGATTGGCAATTTGGCACGCAGAAGAATCCATCGCACCGGAGGCAACAACCCCTTTTGACTGAAAGTGCTTTCGTCCTAAGTCTTGAAAAGAAGTAAGAAGTCCGGTCTTCTCTACTCTAAATAAAGGGAATGTCATAGCGCATACTCCACCTTGGAAATTTGAATTCCTTTATGAAGAAGTTGTCCATGGAGCTGTTGTGCAAAAAGAATCGCTTGTTCATTGTCTCCATGCAGACAAATGGTATCAACATGAAGCTTTACCATTTCTCCGTCAAGTGATGTTACCGTTCCGTGCTCCACCATTTGCAGTACTTGTTGGACCGCTACATCCACATCATGGATAACCGCATTGGGTTGCGTTCTAGCAGTTAACGTTCCATCATTTTGATAAGTACGATCAGCGAATCCTTCAGATGCGGTTTGAAGGCCGAGATCTTCCCCGGCTCGAATGAGCTCACTACCAGCTAATCCGTATAAAATGAGCGAGGGAGCAAAGACTTTGACCGCTCTTGCGATTGCGTAGGCTAAAGTGTAATTAGTCGCAGCCATATTATACATGGCCCCATGTGGCTTTACATGATGAAGTGTTGTCTGATGTGCTTTGCAAAATGCCTCCATTGCCCCAATTTGATAAAGGACAAGGTGAAAGATTTCATCAGGGGTTAGCGGCAGATTTCTCCGGCCGAAACCTTGAATATCTTGAAAGCCAGGATGCGCTCCAATCGCAACTTGGTTTTCTTTAGCAAACTGGACCGTTCGATACATCACCTGTGGATCACCCGCATGAAAACCACAGGCAATATTGGCAGAAGTCAAATAGGGAAGAATCAACTCGTCATTTCCCATCACAAACGACCCAAAACTTTCCCCTAAGTCACAATTCAAATCAATCGTTTTCATCGTTAAAAATCACTTCCTTTTTCCACTCTTGATGACGCTTTATTTTTTCCTGCCACTCGATAAATTCCTGTTCCTTTATTTGTGAAAAGCGAAGCCTATCCCCAGCCTGAAGCAAAAATGGATCTGGGTCCTCATGTGAAAATATAGGGATAGGAGTCCGCCCAATAAGATTCCACCCACCCGGTGATGCAATTGGATAGACACCAGTTTGATCCCCGCCAATACCAACAGCTCCAGCTTCCACCTTACCTCTTGGGGTCGTAAGTCTTGGCGTCTCAAGGGTAGCAGGAAGGCCATTCAAATAAGGGAAGCCTGGCAAAAACCCGAGCATTGTCACCTCATAAGTCCCGCTAGCATGGGTTTTGATAATAGAGTCAATCGTCGTTTTATGTAAATGAGCCATTCGTGAAAGATCAGGACCGTCATACAAGGTTGGCAAAATAACAGTTCTCGAAGAAGTCAGTGTAGGAGCAGTGGACACTTTGGGCAGCAAAGCAAGCAATTGTTTTTTTACAAGAAAATAATTAGTAGTTGGATAATCATAGAAAATGGTAATACTGCTGAGACCAGGTACAATATCTACCACGCCATCGAATAAATGGTCAGACAAAAACGAACAAATAGAACGAATAGCCGGAGCTTCATTCAAAAACTCAATACGTATCGCTTGGTCTCCAAGTGGTTGTAACATATAATTCATAAAGAATCACCCTTACATCAGCTAAATTGTGTTATACATTAAATATGTTCCCGGATTTTTTGAACATTCTTTATAATAAGCTTAAACTAAAGGTTCTGTTAAAGTACAGTGTTGATTTATAGGTACCTAGCTGTTGATTGGAGCACGAGGCGAAGTCCTGCGGGAGGTAGCATTTTGTGGAGACCCCGCAGGCAAAAAAGCCGAGGAGGCTCCACAAGCGCCCCGCGGAAAGCGAAGCCTCGTGCGGAAATCAACAGCGGTGTTTAACAGAGCCAAACTAAAAAAAGAGGATAGGAAAGGTGGATAATGAAATGAATCTTTTTATCATACTAGGAGCAATAAACGCCTTCTTAGCAGTTGCATTAGGGGCATTTGGCGCCCATGGCTTAGAAGGAAAAGTAACAGAAAGAATGCTAGAAATTTGGAAAACAGGAGTCACTTATCAAATGTTCCACGCAGGCGGTCTATTCGTCATCGCCTTCATGATCGATCGCCTCGGCAGCACAGGCCTTCTAACTACAGCCGGCTGGTCCATGTTTATCGGAATCATTTTATTCTCAGGAAGCCTCTACATACTCACCATCTCCGGAGTTAAAATCCTAGGAGCCATCACACCACTAGGTGGATTAGCATTCCTACTTGGGTGGGTATTAGTGATTGTAGCTGCAATTAAAGCATAAGCCATAGCCATATTAAAGCCCATTGATGATGAAAAGGTGGAGTGTTAAGTATCTCCGTCTCCCCCTGTAGATTGAAGTGGAAGGTGTGAGACTCCTGCGGGAGGCTCCACAAGCGCCCCGCGGAAAGCGAACACCTGGCACGGAAATCAACAGGGTGTTCAAAGTTGTTACCGTATTTTCAGGCTAGCTAAACATAAAATAAACACTCCAGAGCGAGGTGAAATGAAAAACTCGCTTTAGAGTGTTTTTTATATAACTAATTAGATACTGAACGAGCCGCTTGCACTTTTCTTGATGTCTAGCACAAGCGGCTAGCTCCTCGAGTCATAAGCCATCTTTTCTGCAGAGGTAAAAATCGACCTCCTCCGAAAAACTTTCTTATGCTTGTCGGAACTGAACGAGCCGCTTCCACTTTTCTCGTTACCTTGGTGAATACTGACTTAACTGTCCTTGCCCTCCAAAATGAGGCTCATAATCTAACTCTTCATCAAATGTCACATAATCAAGATAAACCATTAAAAGTAGATAGCGTTTCCCAGTCTGTGGATCACTCAAAATCAAGTGATCACGTCCTGCCGCCTCAATAATCCCTTTGAAAATCTTCGCATTCCATTCACGATTGTTCTCAAAAGTCATATAGGCTGTTGCTAATTTACCACGGTTTAAACGCAAGATATTTTCTACATAAGATTGCTCTAGCGGTAACATTCCTGGAACATCAGTCGATGGTGTAGCTGCTTGTGTTGGAAAGCTAGGTGTTGGCATACCTGTTTGTTGTCCGGCTACTTGTTGTTGTGGAAATCCCCCAGTAAAACCGTAAGGAAACCCGGCTTGTTGGCCATATGCGCGACTATAGGCTGAGTAAGGATCTCCATACCCCGCAGAATAAGGGTACCCCGTTGCTTGTGAAAATTGTTGACTCATCTGTCATTCCCTCCTCGAAAACGTGTAAGTATTCTTTTTCTCTTTTCTAAAAGGTTCTATAAACCTCTGGACAATTTGCTTCTGTTGGAGAAAAGAAGCAATGTGCTTTAAACTGACCAGAATTTGGCTGATTGTACCACTGTGCCGGGCACGGGCCATCCGGTCGGAAAAACCATAAAGAAAATGTTGCAGGGTCAAAACGCTCCCCCTTAAGAACTCTTCTCGCTAATCTAATTTCTTGCTCTCTTGCACCCTGATAAAAATAACCCTTTTGTGTCGCTTCAAAGCCACCAGGACTTTGATACACCATTCTATCGATACTGGTAATAGTCTTAAAATCTAAGCAATTAGCACGAACACGATTGACTCCAACATTTCCAACCAATAACATACCTAAAACACCTTCGCCCTCAGCCTCAGCTCGCAAAAGCCTAGCTAAAGTCTTTACATCTGCTTCATTGTGCTTTATAACTGCCATTTTCTCACCTCACACCTGCTTTTAAGGCATAGGTCATTCCCTATAGCTACTCACTTATAAGATATTGAGTGGGCAGAAAATGGTGCACCATTTTAACAATAATAATAAATAAATCACACTACTTGATTGTATGAATGTTGGTGGGAGAATATGACTTGGGTTGATTTTGTTTCGGGGTGGTCGGAGGAGGAGGGAATGGCAGTAGGATACAAAATCCCATGAAAAAAGTGCCGACTCCTACTATAAAAGTAGAAATCCGCACCTATAAATGGCTTATTTTAAATTAAACGTATAAGAAAGAGTAAACTTTTTCTTCCTCAAGTAAGTTTCCAACAAAGAATGTACCGAATTCACCAAAACGAGCACTTACTTCGTCAAAACGCATTTCGTATACAAGCTTTTTGAATTGAAGCGCTTCGTCTGCAAATAAAGTAACGCCCCACTCATAATCATCGAATCCAACAGAGCCTGTGATGACTTGTTTTACTTTTCCAGCGTACTGGCGGCCAATCATTCCGTGGCTGCGCATCATGCTGCGACGCTCTTCCATTGGAAGCATATACCAGTTATCCTCACCAACACGACGCTTGTCCATTGGATAGAAACAAACATGCTTCGCTTTTGGTAATTCTGGGTATAGTCTAGCAAGAATTTGCGGATTTTGATATGGATCCTCACCGGCAGGAAGATAGTTGCTTAACTCGACGATGGATACATAAGAATGTACCGGAATCGTGTATTGAGCAAAAGTCGTCTTGTTAAATTCATTTTCAATGTCGTTCAACTCTTCTAAAGTTGGGCGAAGAAGCATCATCATGAAATCTGCTTTTTGACCAACAATCGTGTACAACGCGTGGCTTCCATTCTTCTCTGCTTGCGTGTTGTTCCATTTTTCCACAAGTCCAAGAAATTCATTAATTGCCGTTTGGCGTTCTTCGCTAGAAAGTGTTTTCCAAAGGGACCAGTCTATGGAACGGAAATCATGTAAGCTATACCAACCATCTAATGTTTGAGCTGCTTCACTCATTACAATCACTCCTATATAAGAATTTAATTTATGAATGTACTATGTATTCCTTCTAACTATAACACAGTTTAACCTTATCTTCTTCTTTGTAAAACTGCTAAAATGTGACGAGTTGATGAATAGGATAAGACGGGGCAGATACAATAGTAGGGCTAAGACAGAAGCGCTTTTTTAGAAAATAAAGACTTTTCCTTGAAAGCGATAACAATGACGGGTATTGGTTGCTTTTCATTTTTGTTGAAGTATCCTTATCAGTAGAAGCTAATTAAAGCGAATGAAGGAGAGACTTGCATGAGCGATTTATTTGTAACACTAAAAGAAAAAGTAGCAGGACAAGATATAAAAATAGTTTTCCCAGAAGGAAACGATGAGCGAGTACTAACAGCTGTAGCCCGTTTGGCAGCTGAAAATATGGTGAAGCCAGTTGTTGTGGGAGATCTAGATGAGATAAACGCATTAGCAGACAGCCTACAACTTTCCCTAGATGGCGTGGAAATCTATGATCCAAAAACGTATGAGCACTTGGAAGAGCTAGTAGCATCCTTTGTAGAGCGTCGTAAAGGGAAATCATCTGAAGAGGATGCACGAAAAACTCTGATGAACCCAAACTATTTTGGAACAATGCTTGTGCATGTAAACCGCGCGCAAGGCTTAGTAAGTGGCGCTGCACATTCAACAGCAGATACGGTTCGACCGGCATTACAAATCATTAAAACAAAAGAAGGCGTACGAAAGACTTCTGGAGTATTCATCATGGTCCGTAACGACGAGAAATATGTATTCGCAGATTGCGCAATCAACATTTCTCCTGACAGCAAAGATTTAGCGGAAATTGCTGTGGAAAGTGCAGCAACAGCGAGAATGTTCAACATCGAGCCAAAGGTTGCGATGCTAAGCTTTTCGACAAACGGATCAGCGAAATCTCCTGAAACAGAACGCGTAGTAGAAGCGGCGCGCTTAGCTGCAGAACGTGACCCAGAGCTAGTAGTGGACGGCGAATTCCAATTTGATGCAGCATTTGTTCCATCTGTTGCAGAGAAAAAAGCACCGGATTCCATTATCAAAGGCGACGCAAATGTATTCGTATTCCCAAGCCTAGAAGCAGGAAACATCGGCTACAAAATCGCCCAACGCCTAGGTAACTTCGAAGCAGTAGGACCAATTTTACAAGGCCTCAACAAACCAGTTAATGACCTATCTCGTGGATGTAGCGTAGAAGACGTCTACAAACTAGCCTTAATTACAGCTGGACAAGCGATGAACTAAACCATTATAAGAGGGAAACTACGAGAGATTGATGCGTAGTTTCCTTTTTTGTTTGCTAAGCAACTTTAAGGGGGGAATTAGAGGGCGATTAAGTTGGGGTTATTAGGAAAACCGTGCTAAAAGGAAAATAGTGGACAAATCAAGGCGCCATCGTGCCCTGAAACTTCGAAAAAAGAGAATAGAGGGAACGATCAAGGCGTCATCGTGCCCTGAAACTTCGATAAAATCAAATAGAGGGAACGATCAAGGCGCCATCGTGCCCTGAAACTTCGAAAAAAGAGAATAGAGGGAACGATCAAGGATAAAGTCCATATAATTGTGTAAATAGAAAGGTCACCATCATGACCCGTGGTGTTACAATGTTTTCGACCAAGAAAACTACACGCACGGAGGACATGATGATGACCCAAATCAATATTACTATAAATTTAGAAGATCTCAAAGAGAAAATCGAAAAAAGCGCTTTAGAATCACCTGTAAAAGCATCCCTTTCCCTTATTTTAAATTCTTTGATGGAAAAAGAAAGAGATGAGTACATCAACGCACTCTCTCATGAGAGAACTGAAGAACGCCGATCCTATCGGAATGGGTATTATGAGCGTGAGTTGATTACGGGAGCTGGTTCTCTAAAACTTAGAGTTCCTCGTACACGAGATGGGGAATTTTCTACCACTGTCTTTCAAAAATATGCACGCTGCGAACAGGCTCTTATTCTTTCCATGATTGAAATGGTGGTAAATGGGGTTTCTACACGAAAGGTAACGAAAATTGTAGAAGAGCTGTGTGGGAAAAGTGTGTCTAAATCTCTCGTTTCCAATTTAACCAAAACACTTGATCCTATCATCAACGAATGGAGAAACCGTCCATTAAACACGTTTTACTACCCTTATGTTTACGTGGACGCTCTATATATCAAGGTTCGGGAAAACCAAAAGGTGGTGTCTAAAAGTGTTCATATTGCTTGTGGGGTGAACCAAAACGGGCATAGAGAAATCATTGGCTTGAAAGTTAATCACTCGGAATCCACTGAAAGCTGGTCTAATTTCTTTGAGTACCTAAAATCTAGAGGACTTCAATCTCCTAAAATGGTGATCTCTGATGCCCATGCTGGTTTGGTTTCTTCCATTCAAACATCATTCTTAGGAACCTCTTGGCAGAGATGTGTGGTCCATTTCTTAAGGAACATCATGGACACCCTCCCTAAAAAGACAACAGAAGCTCGACAAGAGCTTAAAGACATGTTTCAGAACTCGGATATCAAACTTGTAAGAGAGATGAAAGCCCGTTTTGTGGAAAAGTACCAAGACACAAAGGGCTTCAGTAAAGCTATTAATAAACTAGAGGATGGGTTTGAGGACGCTATTCAATTTCATTCACAACCAGTTCAACACCATAAGAACCTACGTACCACTAACATGTTAGAACGTGTTAACAGAGAAATACGTAGAAGAGAACGAGTCATTCAGATTTTCCCTAATGAACAATCTGCCAATCGAATCATTGGAGCCGTTTTAATGAATATAGAAGCAGACTGGAATAAGCATAACATCCCCTATCTAAAAGATATCAAGCCTAATTAACCCTAAAAGATAGTGGTTAAGCCTAATTTCAAATTGACATCGAGCCTCTGTGGGCATGATGAAAAGCCAGGAAGCCAGGTTTCTTAAACCTGGCCTGCCCACGCAGGCTATCATGCCCACCTCTCGATGTAAATTCGAAATACGTATCGCTCACCTAATCTTATTTATTGTCTTGTCGAAACTCATTGTTGACACTTTTACACAATAATATGGACTTGACTGATCAAGGCGTCATCGTGCCCTGAAATTTCGATAAAAAGAAATAGAGGGAACGATCAAGGCGTCATCGTGCCCTGAAACTTCGAAAAAAGAGAATAGAGGGAACGATCAAGGCGTCATCGTGCCCTGAAACTTTGATAAAAAGAAATAGAGGGAACGATCAAGGCGTCATCGTTCCCTGAAACTTCGAAAAAAGAAATAGAGGGAACGATCAAGGCGCCATCGTGCCCTGAAACTTCGAAAAAAGAGAATAGAGGGAACGATCAAGGCGCCATCGTGCCCTGAAACTTCGAAAAAAGAGAATAGAGGGAACGATCAAGGCGTCATCGTGCCCTGAAACTTCGATAAAATCAAAAAGAGGGAACGATCGATCCACCATCGTACCCTAAATCAGCAAGAAATAGAAATAGAGGGAAAAATTGAACCGAAACCATGCCCAACCAGCTAAAACCTCACGCCATCCAACAAAGAAACCACTCTATTTACCATTTTTCACAAAAGCAATGTATTTAATTTATTCTAAGCATTCCTCACAACCTTTCCCTCACCCCAAAACTTGTATTATAATGCTTAAAGGAAAAGAAAGTACGGAAACGTAGTAGAGGAGTATGAACGATGACAGAAGCAAATATCGCAGCGGCCAAGCAACTACTGAAACAGCCGAGCTGGCGAATTATAGATCAATCATCCTTAGGGGCAAACTTCCACGCGCTGCAATCCTTTGCGATGGATGATACCTTGTGTACATCTGTTGGAAAAGGAGAGAGCGGTGCGGTATGTCGCACGTGGGTTCATGAGAATACAATCGTGCTTGGCATTCAAGACACGCGTCTCCCACACCTACAAACTGGAATCCAATACCTTGAAAGTGAAGGCTATCAAGTAATTGTCCGGAATTCTGGTGGCTTGGCGGTCGTGCTAGACAATGGCGTGCTCAATGTGTCACTAGTGTTTCCAGAAGGCGAGAAAGCAATCGACATTAATAGAGGTTATGATGCGATGTTTGAATTAACCAAGCATATGTTCAAGGACCTCACAACGGAGATCCAAGCAAAAGAAATAGTGGGTTCTTACTGTCCGGGCAGCTATGACCTTAGCATCGGAGATAAAAAGTTCGCTGGCATTTCACAGCGGAGAATTCGCGGTGGGGTAGCGGTCCAAATTTATCTTTGTATAGATGGAAGCGGTTCCCAGCGTGCCGCGCTGATCGGCGAGTTTTACAAGCGAGCACTTCAAGGGGAACAAACCAAATTTGCCTTTCCAACGATAAACCCAAGTGTCATGGCATCGTTGACAGAACTCACGGGTCAACCCCTAACTATACAAGATGTGATGCTTAGACTTCTGACCTCGCTCAAAGAACTAAGCGGCACCATTTTTGCTAATACCCTCCAAGAGAACGAAAACGAGCTATATTATAACTATTATCAAAGGATAGTAGAGCGAAATGAGAAAGTTTTGTAAAAACAAAGGGTGCCTAACCCCCAGTGTCTAAAGCACTGGGAGTCAGGCACCCCATTATCTATTCCGCCAGCTTCTCCAAATTTCCATTGCGATCCATCATAAACTTAGATGGTACGCGATCTTCCTCATCGAACAGCACGAGCTTACGTGCGCGGTTCATGATTTTCATTAATGTTTCGTAATCTTCTTGAACAGTAAGCTGCTCATCTTGCAGGAGTTGAACACGTTTCTCCAGCTCTTGCGTTTTGCGAGCTAGCTCGGCGTTCTCTTTTACTAATCTCTCATTTTCAAGTTGTAGAGCGCTAGTATGAACGTTTGTGTGTTTCATGGTTTGTAAGAAACCGATAACCTGATCAAGCGATGAAGGGCCGCTAGTAAAGCTAGAATAACTAGGCTGCTTCGCTTTTGTTTCTGCTTCTTTTCGTTCAACTCTTGTTTGTGGTACAGGAGGTTGTTCCTCAATTTGCTCTAGAACATATGGAATGTCCTCTTCCACAATGGATTCCGGTGGACTGTAAAGTAGTTTTTTCGTTGGCTGCCCTAATGCGCGCTGCCTTTGTTTTCTTTGTTTTTTTGCTAGCTGTAGTGCTTTTTCATAATCATGACGGACAACTGCGTTCCAGCGAAATCCACAAGCAGCTGAAGTGCGGTTCAGCTTGTCACCAACCTCTTCAAATGCGTTAAGCTGTGTGCTGCCTTCTCTAACATGTCGCAAAACTGTTTCGGCTAGTAATAAATCATTCTCTTCTGACCATGCGTCTTGACGATATTTCATGGTTAACTCAACTCCCTTTTCTATCTAAGTTCTGTTATTATTTTTGACCAGAAAAAAATATTTATACATATTCATAGAAAAAATTACTAGATTGTTATCTACCGCGATTTAGAGCCACATCATCTAGAAACCAGCTTGCATTGAACAATTTTTACATGTAAAATATCAGTTGCAATTAGAAAAGATAGTGAATGATTTCACGTAAAGTGTCTGTTCAAAAAGGAAAGCATCTTTTGAACACCTCTTACTATAAATTTGACCGCTAGAAAGGGTTGTGTAAGACCATGGCGAATGAATTTCGTATATGCGATGATTGCCAAGCAACCAACATCAAAACGTTAATTCCGAAGCTGAAAAAGGTAGACGAAGAAGCGACGCTGGATGTAGCATGCCAATCATATTGTGGACCAGGGAGAAAGAAGTCGTTTGCCTTCGTAAACAATCGTCCTGTTTCTGCACCAACAGAAGATGAATTAATCGATAAAATAATGAAAAAGCTAAAAAAATAAAAAATCGCCTTCGTATTCGTACAAAGGTGATTTTTTATTCGCCAATTTTACGCTGGGGAAGGCTAAAAGATTAAGAATCTAGACTTTTTACATGAAACCACTCATAAAGAAAAGAAGTTAGGAAAATGGTAGAATGACGAAAAAAAGAGTAGATAGCCATCTGATGGGGTAAAACCAAGATAGACTCGCGATTTTCCAGTACTATCGTCCTTTCCATGTAAAAAAAATACTATATAATAGAATTACTTACAAAATAGTCGAGAGAATAATAAACTACAACGCTTGCTTCAATATTCTTTTTAATAACTGTTTTTCCCATACGCCACATGTAAACGAGGTCAAATAAATATGAGTTATGCTACAGAAAAATTAAGTGAAGAAAAAGTATTTAAAGATCCTGTCCATCGCTATGTGCATGTTCGTGACCGTGTGATATGGGATTTGGTAGGAACGAGAGAGTTCCAACGCTTGCGTAGAATTCGCCAACTAGGTACCACCTATTTAACGTTTCATGGGGCGGAACATAGCCGACTCAATCACTCCTTAGGGGTATATGAAATCGTCCGGAGAATTATTGATGGTGGCTTTGAAGGACGAGCAGATTGGAACCCAAACGACCGCCTGTTATGTTTGTGTGCAGCATTGCTTCACGATCTAGGACACGGGCCTTTTTCCCATTCCTTTGAAAAAGTTTTTCATCTCGATCATGAGGACTTTACACAAGCGATTATTTTAGGTGAAACAGAGGTAAATGCAGTGCTACGTAAAGTGCACAAGGATTTCCCGAAGCATGTTGCTGAAGTGATTGCCAAAACGTATAAAAACAAATTAGTAGTAAGCTTAATCTCTAGCCAAATTGATGCAGATAGAATGGATTATTTGTTACGCGATGCTTATTTTACAGGGGTCAGCTATGGGAATTTTGACATGGAGCGTATCTTGCGAGTGATGCGTCCAAGAGAAGACCAGGTGGTAATTAAATCAAGTGGGATGCATGCGGTCGAGGACTATATTATGAGTCGTTATCAAATGTATTGGCAGGTTTATTTTCACCCTGTAACTCGAAGTGCGGAAGTTATTCTGACGAAAATTCTACACCGCGCAAAGCAACTATACCAAGAAAACTACACATTCAAACATAACCCAATTCACTTTTATTCATTATTTGAAGAGAAGCTTGCGCTTGAAGATTATATAAAATTAGATGAAGCCGTTATTATGTACTACTTCCAAGCATGGGAGGAAGAAGAAGATTCGATATTAAGTGACTTATGTCGACGATTTATGAACAGGAATTTGTTTAAGTATGTCGAATTTAATCCAAATAAGCAGATGATGGACTTATTGGAGTTAATGGGACTATTTAAAAAAGCAGGACTTGATCCAGAGTACTATCTAGTAGTGGATTCCTCCTCTGATCTGCCATACGACTTTTACCGTCCAGGCGAAGAAGAAGAACGACTCCCCATTCATCTATTAATGCCAAATGGGGATATTCGTGAGCTTTCAAGAGAATCAGAGATAGTGGAAGCCATTTCTGGCAAAAGAAGAACGGACCATAAGCTTTATTTTCCACAAGACATCTTAGAGGATCAAACGTCAAAACGATCAATCAAGAAAAAAATTAGAGAGATTTTAGGAATATAGGCAACGGATACACGTTAGGAGATGAAGGGTTTGTTGATCGATCACGCGAAATTAATGAAGGTTTTTGCTTCAGCTGGGGAAGTCATTGGGAGAAAGAAGCTCCAAAAAATGGTGTACATAGCGAAAAAGCTAAACTATCCATTTTATGAAAAGTACAATTTTCACTTTTACGGTCCCTATTCAGAAGAGGTTACCCTGCGAGTAGAAGAGCTTTGCAACCTGGGCTTCTTACATGAACTTAAGGAAAACAAAGGCGGCTACTCCCAATATCGTTACTCCCTCACAGAAACGGGAGCAGAGTTTTTAACCCATTACGATTTAGAGATGCCACACTTGAACGAATGCATGACTGCCATGAACGAACAAAGCTCTCGATTTTTAGAGCTCGTTTCCACCGTATTATTTTTCGATAATCTGCCAAAAGAAGAAGTGCAGGAAAAAGTGTTCACGCTCAAAAGCAAACAGCGTTACACCGAACAAGAAGTGGACGAGGCATACGATTATATTGAAAAGCTGCGTGCGCAGTTAGTGAGCTAGGCCTTGGATGAGGCTTGGCTTTTTTTGTGTGGGGGAATTTCGAGTTCACCAATATCCCATAAAAAAAGTAGCCCCATATTCGGAGCTACCTACCGTTGAATCTTACTGATCACTCAATCGTTTTCCACCAACAGCATAATGGCTTTTTGTCATTTCTTCGATAAAAACGACAATATTGCCTTCAGGAGCACCTGTTGTTTCACTTACGGCAGCTGTAACCTTCTCTACCAATGCTTTCTTTTGTTCTTCTGTGCGACCTTCTAGCATTTTTACAGTAACATATGGCATGTGATGACTCTCCTTTATCTCTTCTAATATTTTCAAAACTCTCATAAGTTATTGTATACTTATTTTAAAAGAACGTATAGAAAAGGGGAAAATGTTTGGAAGGTCTTTTAAGTTTTTTACCTTTTGATTTGGAGCTTGTTCCATATATCGCAATCACACTTATCATTGCTTTTACGCTTCACGAATATGCCCATGCATTTGTAGCGTACAAGTTTGGCGATCCAACCGCTAAAAATCAGGGCAGGTTAACGTTAGCGCCGCATGTACATCTAGATCCGATTGGGACAATCCTTATTTTTATTGCGGGATTTGGGTGGGCTAAACCAGTGCCTGTTAATCGATTTCATTTTAAGCGTCCAAAGCTAGCAGGAATATTGGTATCCTTGGCTGGACCACTTAGCAACTTATTACTTGCCTGCATTGGTTATTTTATCTTCTTTTTTATGTTAGGCTTTGGAATGTTGGATGGATTGTCGGTTACGGTTCGGGAGATAATAGAAACGTTTTTTAGTATATTTACGTATTTAAATGTGTTGCTGTTTATCTTTAATTTACTACCGTTTCCGCCACTTGATGGCTACCGAATTTTAGAGGATCTTGCACCAGCTCATTTTCGGGCAAAAATGACACAACTAGAACCATATGGTGTGTTAATTTTCTTAGTGTTAATTTTTACAAGTCTTGGTGATTATACAATTAGGCCGATTTTGTATGATGTGATACCTTTTGTACAGGGAACACTTATGCAATGGTTTACGGCTCTGTTTTTACATTAAGGTCACTCATTTAAAACCCTGTTGATCTCCGTGCCAGGTGTTCGCTTTCCGCGGGCGGTCCGGGAGCCTCCTCGGCCTAGCGGCCTGCGGGGTCTCCCTTGTCCCTTCCTCCCGCAGGAGTCTCACACCTTGCACTCCGATCAACAGGGGGGACGGGTTTACTATATCGTTAACCAACCTAAGTCTCATTTTCATGATCCACGGTTCAATTTACATATGAATTGCTTGGGGTGGAGATTAACGAATAAGATTAATATGGATTTATGTTAAGTAGTGGCAGGATAATAAGTTATATCTGAAATAGTATTAGATTAAGGGGGAAGTTTTATGGACCAGGAAAAGAAAAAGAAATCTATTGGGTTTAATATTATAAAAAGTGATCCAACAGATGGGCATGGTGGGTTTGGTATTGGGGCGTTAAGTTTGGATAATGTGTCACCTGTATTTGTCGATGTAGAGGGTGGCGAAGCATTTGTTGATATTGGTGCGATGCATGCAAGAAGTTCGGTGGAAAAAGGAATTAAGTTTTTGAAAACTAAAGAGGAAGTACCTAATGGTAAACCATTTTGGCTTGTCTGGGTAACAATCGACCGAAAGCTAGAAGGGCCCTATTATGCAGGGGTGACTGCTTGTGAAATGACAGTGGACCGCTCTATCAGAAGAGGATACAAATCCTTGCCTGAGCATGTGAACAAAATGGACAAATCAATGAAACGTCATATTATGGTAGACCATATGGATGATCGCTCAAAAACTATCTTGCAAAACTATTTAATGACTCATGACAGTGGAATGTGGGAGCGTTCATTAGAAGAATTGAAAAATCAGTTAGCAACGAAATAAAATGTCAATAGGATATCAAAAATAAAGTTGTGACATTTTTTTGAACGTTCCTCGTTACCTACTTGAGTTATTACAGTAAAAAAAGTAAACTTAATCTACATGTGTATAGAACACATGGAAGGCTAGGACACCTTTAACCCCCGAGAGAATTCTTTCGGGGGTTTAAACTTTTTCAGGATATAATTTTTATCACGCTTTATTAGATAAGATTAGTCTTCGCTAGCTTTCCTTTCCTATAACCAAGGTACGATTTTCTTCCACCATTTCTCTACTTTATCCGGAGTAGGTTCTTCCGGCAAACTAGTCTCTTCCTCGACATTTTCTGTATGAGCCATGCAAAATTCTGTTGGTTCGGTTCCTTTTAGATAATACGTCATTCTTGAGACAGGGCAATCTGCAGTTGATAATAAGCCGCTCTGTGGATTCACCTGTACGGCAACGACATTTTCTGTAGGACGAAAGGCAATGACCGATTTATTTTCCAACGCCTTCTCCATAAAGCCTGCCCATATTGTCTTCGCATACTGTTTCTCAGTCCATAATGAAATCGATTGATCGCGATCATAGCCAGTCCAAACAGCACTAACCAACTGGGGAGTGTAGCCGATCATCCAGCTATCAGTCTCCGTCGATCCGGATTTTCCAGCATAAGGACGAGTAAGCTGATCACGAATCGCATTTCCTGTAACAGCCATATAGCCGTTTAACGTAGTATCAAACATGCCAGTCATCATATGGTTCAGTACGAAAGTAACGTCAGGATCTAAAAGCTCCTTGGACTCTCTTTCCCGTTCAAAAAGCACCTCGCCGCGATAATTAACCACCTTTTCGATAAAAACGGGTTTCACTTCGTTTCCACCATTGGCAAAAATACTATAGGCATTCGCCATATCTAGCACGCGAACAGGGGATGTTCCTAATGCAAGCGACGGTACTGGGTTCAGATTTGAAGTAATGCCAAGCTTTTTTGCCTGCTTTGCCAACTCGGTTTTCCCTAATAGTAAATGTGCTTTCACGGCATACACATTATCAGAAAGTGGTAACGCCTGCATCATCGTTAACGTATCGTTCGCATAATAATTGTTAAAATTATGCGGTGTATAGGTAGAACGACCATCGTCTACTTGAAATGTAGTTACCTCACTTCTAAAGCCAGTGGAAGGGGTGAAACCTTGCTCTAATGCACGATAGTATAGAAACGGTTTAAAGGTAGAACCAGGCTGTCTTTCCGCTTGAGTAACGCGATTATAAGGACTTTCTTCATAATTCCGTCCACCTACTAACGCAAGAACCCTTCCAGATTTCGGCTCCATCGACACAAAGCCAACCTGCATGTTGGAGGTAGGGTCGAATGTCGCATCAATTTCTTGTTCAGCAATTGCTTGAAGTTCTGGGTCTAGTGTCGTATAGATGTGCAGCCCACCCATTTCTAACTCTTCCTGTAGCTTTAAGTCATTTTTAATAACAGAACGGACAGCATCTTGGAAGTAAGGGGCCATAAATTCCTTCGGTAAATGCTCGCGGTTGCCATATACTAAGGGGGTTGCTAATGTAAGAGCAACTTCCTCACTCGTAATATTTTTATTGTCCACCATCGACTGAAGTACAGTCTTTTGCCGAGTTAAAGCCCGCTCCTGATCGGCAAAAGGCGAAAAAACACTCGGCCCCTTTGGAATCCCAGCTAACATACTTGCTTCTGCCAAATTTAAATCACGTGCCGGCTTGCCAAAATAATAATAGGACGCGGATTCAACTCCATACGCGCCATGGCCGTAATAAATCGTATTTAAATACCCCTCTAAAATCTCTTCCTTTGTATAATTGGCTTCGATTCGAATAGTGTACAACGCTTCCTCTATTTTTCGCTTCCATGTTTTTTCGTGTTCTAAAAAAAGATTACGGGCATACTGCTGAGAAATGGTACTTGCTCCTTGGACCTTTGCCATCGCCTTAATGTCAGCAAGCAACGCTCCTGCAATCCTTTTCGGATCAAAACCATGGTGTGTAAAAAAGCGCCGATCCTCTACAGCAATCGTTGCATCAATGAGGTGAGGAGAAACATCCTCCACCCCCACCCAATATCGCTTCTCTCCGCTATGTGCCTCCCCGATAATAGACCCATCTTTACTGTAAATGATAGAAGATTGGGTCACGGCAAGAGGAGGCGCCCCTTTTGATTTTGCATAAATCAGCACACCACTAATCACTAGAAACAACAAGATTGCTAGGATAAATAAAATAAAAATAAGCGCACGAACCATTTTTAAAACCTGCTGCAATCTATCATTTGTGATCAATTCCATTTCCACGAGCCCCCTTTATGACAAAAGAATTATATTTAATAGTCCTGAACAATCCATTTTCTATATTTCTACACATACTATTACTTCTCAGTATGAAAACCTTTCCCCCGTTTTAAACATTTTCAAAAAAAATAAAATTTTAACTTGAATTTTTGCTAGATTCATCTATACTTTTTTCTTGTTGTATAAAAATTAATTTATGTTTGCAATTTTTATGGTTAGGGAACGATAAAAGCGAAGATTTAATTGGATAGAAAGCAAAAGGAAGCACTAAATGCAGCCTTACGAATGAGACGAGTTAGGATTTAAAGCAAGAAACTAACAACCTAACGGATCTAATAAAAAACGAAGGGAAGTTGTACAAATGGAATTATGGTACACAGAATATCAAACAAAGAATTTTGGAATTACAGCGAAAATTAAGCGCACTTTACATACAGAACAAACCGAGTTTCAAAAACTAGACATGGTAGAAACAGAAGAATTCGGAAACATGCTCGTATTAGATGGCATGGTTATGACAACACAAAAAGACGAGTTCGTTTACCACGAAATGGTGGCACACGTTCCATTATTCACTCACCCCAACCCAGAGAACGTTTTAGTAGTAGGCGGCGGTGACGGTGGTGTAATTCGTGAAGTATTAAAGCACCCAAGCGTGAAAAAAGCGACACTAGTAGAAATCGATGGCAAAGTAATCGAGTACTCGAAAATCTACCTACCTGAAATCGCAGGCATGCTAGACGACGCACGCGTTGAAGTAAAAGTTGGAGACGGCTTCATGCACATCGCAGAAAGCGAAAACGTATACGACGTAATTATGGTTGACTCCACAGAGCCAGTAGGCCCAGCAGTTAACCTATTCACAAAAGGCTTCTATGCAGGAATCTCAAAAGCGTTAAAAGAAGACGGTGTATTCGTTGCACAAACAGACAATCCTTGGTTCACACCAGAACTAATCACAAACGTACAACGTGACGTACGCGAAATCTTCCCGATTACACGCCTATACATCGCGAACATCCCAACATACCCAAGCGGAATGTGGACATTCACGATCGGATCCAAAAAACACGATCCACTGGAAGTAACAGAAGACCGCTTCCACGAAATCGAAACGAAGTACTACACAAAAGAGCTTCACAAGGCGGCATTTGCATTGCCTAAGTTTGTTGGGGATTTAATTAAGTAAAATAAGTGAAAAAAGCCCAAATGGGGCCTGACCCCATTTGGGTATATATGTAATAAGGGGCCATGCCCCAAAGGAGGAACCTACACATGCGCTTTGACGAAGCATACTCAGGTAACGTATTTATCAAAAGCCATCCAAGCTTTGAAGACAGTCAAGCAGTAATCTATGGAATGCCGATGGATTGGACCGTTAGTTATCGTCCAGGTTCACGTTTCGGTCCTTCTCGTATCCGCGAGGTTTCCATTGGACTTGAGGAATTCAGTCCTTATCTTGATCGTGAGCTGGAAGAAGTGAAATATTTTGATGCTGGAGACATTCCACTACCTTTTGGAAATCCACAAAAAAGCATCGAGATGATCGAGGAGTACATAGATCAGCTTTTAGCGGCAGATAAGTTCCCACTTGGAATGGGTGGCGAACATTTAGTGTCTTGGCCAGTTATTAAAGCGATGCACAAAAAATATCCAGATCTTGCAATTATCCACATGGATGCGCACACAGATCTTCGCGACGATTATGAAGGGGAGCCACTTTCCCACTCCACGCCAATTAAAAAGGCTGCGAACTTAATCGGACCAACTAATGTTTACTCCTTTGGTATCCGCTCTGGAATGAGAGAAGAATTCCAATGGGCCAAGGAAGTAGGCATGCACATTTCGAAATTTGAAGTGCTAGAGCCGTTAAAAGAAATCCTGCCGACACTAGCTGGCCGTCCTGTTTATGTAACAATCGACATCGACGTATTAGATCCAGCACATGCACCTGGTACAGGGACAGTAGATTGCGGAGGCATTACATCTCGTGAGCTTTTAGCTTCTATCCATGAGATTGCACGCTCTGAAGTCAACGTAGTAGGAGCAGATCTAGTAGAAGTAGCACCAATCTATGACCCATCTGAACAAACAGCAAACACAGCAAGCAAACTCATTCGTGAAATGATTCTTGGCTGGGTAAAATAATGACAGAGAGCCTTGTCCATGACGAGTAACAAGTCGTGTGGACGGGGCTCTTTTTAATTATTAGGCTCTGATAAAAGTGAATGTTGATTTTACTGTGTTTGAAAAATAAACGGTAAAATTCCGCTTAAATTTGGAAATACCTATATTTCCTTAAAAATAAAGGAAGTTTTTCCGTTTATATTATCCAAATCCTTGGATTTTATCTTATTTAGAGCAGTTAATCGGAATATCTCCGCTTATATCTGCTTCTTAAGCTTCTCGATATACATTAGTCGGAAATTCTCCGCCTATGAATTCCCATACCTACACGAAAATCAACAATGAACCATAACAGAGGCAATTATTAAGATGAGCGCTTCAATTTCTTCATAAACAAATACCCCTCCTATTGAACTTGCTCCACTACTTGTTTTATACTAGGTAAGTTACAGAAAAGTATAAGCTCGCCAATGGCGTTCACATAAAGGAAGTGTCACGGTTGCATCACAAGCAAAACAACGCGAAAATGCCGATCAAGGTGAAGTTTAAGTCCGAAATTCTTCATGAGCAGGAAACGCAGGTTATGGCTTTTGAATCAAATGGTCAATACTACATAAAAGGTGAAACAGAATACATCGTTTTTTCTGAGGATTATGAAGGCAGAGAAAAGGTCGATGTCATTTATAAAATATCTAATCAAGAGGTTTGGGTCGGTCGTTCTGGCTCAGTGAAAATGAGACAATCATTCCGAGCGGGGGAGCAAACTGCTGGTACCCTTGAGAGTGACTTCGGTAGTTTTCATCTTGACATTGATACTGAAAAAGTTGTGAAAATGCAGGATCCTCAGAAAAACAGAGGCTCCATTCAGCTTCAATATCAACTAAAAGTGCAAGGGCAATTAACCGGGCAATATTTTATTACGATTCACTATGAGGAGGAACAAGCGAAATGAACATAGTAGAACAGGTGCAAGAGCGCTTAAAAACTGAAATTAAAGATGCTGTCATTAAAGCAGGATTGGCAACAGAAGAGCAAATTCCAGATGTAGTGTTAGAAACGCCAAAGGACAAGGCAAATGGGGATTACTCGACAAACATGGCGATGCAATTAGCACGTGTAGCAAAAAAAGCGCCACGAATGATTGCGGAAGAGCTTGTAAAGAATTTTGATCAGTCCAAAGCATCTATTGAAAAAATAGACATCGCTGGACCTGGCTTTATCAACTTTTACATGAACAATTCGTACTTAACAGATTTAATTCCAACTGTTCTTACACAAGGTGCTGATTATGGAAAATCTAATGTGGGTAATGGGGAGAAAATTAACGTCGAGTTTGTATCTGCCAATCCAACAGGAGACTTGCATTTAGGGCATGCCCGTGGAGCTGCAGTAGGTGATTCTCTTTGTAATGTGTTAGAAAAAGCTGGCTATAGTGTGACAAGAGAATACTATATTAATGATGCTGGTAACCAAATAAACAACCTGGCATTATCAGTAGAAGCTCGCTACTTCCAAGCGCTAGGTCAAGAGAAAGCAATGCCAGAAGACGGGTACCATGGAAAAGATATCATTGGAATCGGACAAGCAATTGCCGATGAATATGGCGATCGCTTTGTGCACGAATCAGAAGAGGACCGCCGTAGCTTTTTCCGTGAATACGGTCTTAAATATGAAATGAAAAAGCTTCAACAAGATCTAGAAGAGTTCCGTGTACGTTTTGATGTGTGGTACTCAGAAACATCTTTATACCATAATGGCAAGATTGATGATGCGCTTTCGACGCTTCGTGAAAAAGGCCATATTTATGAAGAAGAAGGTGCGACTTGGTTCCGTTCTATGGAGTTTGGTGATGATAAGAACCGTGTATTAATAAAAAATGATGGCTCTTACACTTATTTAACGCCGGATATTGCTTACCATCAAGATAAGCTAAAGCGCGGGCACGATAAGCTGATCAATATTTGGGGAGCAGACCACCATGGTTATATCCCTCGTATGAAAGCAGCGATCGAGGCGTTAGGCTACGGCAAAGACGCGCTTGAAGTGGAAATAATCCAGCTCGTTCATTTATTCCAAAACGGGGAAAAAATGAAAATGAGTAAGCGTACAGGAAAAGCGGTAACGATGCGTGACCTAATGGAAGAAGTAGGGTTAGATGCTGTTCGTTATTTCTTCGCAATGCGCAGTGGTGACACACACTTAGACTTTGATATGGACTTAGCAGTGTCACAATCTAATGAAAATCCAGTATTCTATGCCCAATACGCACATGCGCGTATTTGCAGCATGCTTCGTCAAGGAGAAGAGCTTGGTTTAACATTAGATGGTGAATTTGCATTAGAGCACATCCATGCAGAAAAAGAAATCGACTTATTGAAAAAACTTGGGGAATACCCACTTGCAGTAGCAGAAGCGGCGCAAAAACGGATTCCACATCGTATCACGAACTATACATTTGAATTATCATCGGCATTACACAGTTTCTACAACGCAGAAAAAGTGTTAGATGCAGACAATATGGAAAAGTCAAAAGCACGTCTCGCACTAATGAAAGCAGTACAAATTACATTGCAGGACGCATTACGCTTAATTGGAGTATCCGCGCCTGAGAAAATGTAATCAGATAGGTTACGATTACCATTTAAGGCTCACTACTTTTATGAGTAGTGAACCTTTTTTTGGTGATACTGAAAAATAAAAGAGATTGAATTCAACAATAAGTGCGTGTTCAAAAATTTATTTTTACCGGACTTTTTGAACATCAGCAACGAAGGAGTTTTTCAACCATGAAAGAAAGTTTATTAGCACTATTAACAGGCCTACTAGTTGGCTTCCTATTTGCCCTATTCCGCCTACCAATCCCAGCACCACCAGTCTTCTCCGGTATCATCGGAATCGTCGGCATCTACCTCGGCTACAGACTATTCATGATCATTTCCCCACTGTTCGGCAGAGCGGTGGAATAAAAGAATGAGGTGCCTGGCCTCAAATGGGTAATTTAACCATTTGGGGCCAGGCACCTTTTCACTTACCATTCAATCATCGCTCCGCCAATGCGCTTTACGCTGCGGAATTTGGCGATTTCTTCGACGAGCTGCAGGGCGGCTTCGTCTTTACGTTTAGCCTCAATCATAAAGTCTACATCTTGCCCAAGACGGACCACGACCTGCAAAAACTCCTGGAGAAACTCCAAGTCCACATAATCGGCATGATGCCTCAGCTTCTTTTCGGAAACAGGGGAGGAGATATGGATTTTTGGAATAATCCCAATCGAGCTCCACGACTCATAAACACGGGGCAATAATTCTTCCCAAGAAGTCTCACTTGGATTAGCAAACTCATGATGGTAGTCAAAAACTAGTGGAATGCCAAGCTTTTCACATAGCGTTAGCGTTTCCTCCGTTGTATATGTCTTATCATCATTCTCCAAAGTCATTCGCTTAAAAACAGGTTCTGGCAATCGCTTAATATTTTCTAAAAAGCGCTCTAACGCCAACTCCTTATTACCATAAGCTCCACCGACATGAATATTAATGGTACTATTCTGTTCTAACTCCATCGCCTTTAACATCTCATAATGATACATCATATTCTCGACTGCATTTTCGGTAATATGCGGCTTATCGCTCGTAAACAAGGTAAACTGATTAGGATGAAAGCTAACCCGCATCCCGTACTGCTTTACCAAATCTCCAATTTCTTTAAATTCCGACCTGAAATGAGAAATAAAATCCCACTTCACCTCAGGATGCGTGGCGAGTGGGACAATGGAAGAGGAGAAGCGAAACACCTTGATATCGTGAGCAATACAATAGTAAATCGTACGCAATGTATTCGTTAAATTTTGCCGAGTGACATCCAGTAGCTTTTCCTGCCTCTCTTCCGTCGATAACTGCTGATAACGCGTAAAGGTGAGCGTTTTGGAAGGAGAAGCATCCCACATATTCCAAACCTGGCCGACAAAGCCAAATCGTATCCTCATCATCGATCCCCCTAGCCTTCAAAATGCTGCTATAAAAGCGGTGAAATTATTTTAGTCAGCTGTTCTTTCCCTTTTTCCAAAAGGGAGCGGTTTTGAATGAACTCCATTGTTAATTTCTCTGAGTTATGAATGTCCTCCATAATTTCTGAGGTAGTCTGTTTAATAAAATTCGTATCAAAAATAAGACAGTTGATTTCATGATTAAGAAAAAGACTGCGCTTATCGAAGTTTGCTGTACCAATATCGCAAACCTTATCATCTATAACAATAACTTTGGCGTGGTAAAAACCTTGATAAAAACGATAGATCTCTGCACCAGCCTCAATCAATGCGGGATAGTAAGGAAAGGCAGCATCGCGAACAAGGGGATGATCTTCTTTTACAGGAACTAAAATCGTTACTTTTATGCCCTTGCTTAGCGTATATAAAAGCTCATCCAACAATTTTTCGCTAGGGATAAAATACGGTGTGCAAATCATAACCGATTTCTGAGCTCTTTTAAGAAGCATTAAAAACGTGTCACTCAAAAACGCTCCGTTTGTAGGAACGATTTGATGTAGACTTTTTCCTTTCGTTAAAGGTGGGAAATACTGAGGTGCAGTGGTAAGGTCTACCCTTGATTCCTCTAACCAATCTTGTAAAAACTGTGATTGAAGATCTTGTACACCTTCACCAAGCATTTTTAAATGGTAATCACGCCATACTCCAAGCTCAGGGTCTTGGCCCAAGTACTCCTTTCCAATATTAAAACCACCAATATAGCCAATTGTCCCATCAACCACGGTTATTTTTCGATGATTCCGTTGATTTAAGCTATAAAAAAAATAGGGAAAAGTAGGAAGATGGCAGTAATAGACCTCGATATTGTTATCTTTTAGCTCCTGAATTTGTTGCTTTTTCACATTTTTCGAGCCCACACGATCTAGAAGCAACCGTACTTCGACACCTTTTCTAGCCTTATCGATGAGAATCGAAAAAAACTCTTTGCTAATATGATCATCCTGCACAATATAAAAGAGAGAATGAATATGATGATCGGCGTTACGCAAATCTTGAAAAAGGTCATTGAAAAGAGCGGAACCATTTGTATATAGAGTCATGTCGCTATGTCTTTTTGGGAATTCTTTTTTGGATACTTTTTTTAAATGATTTTTCCTACCTAACTGAAAGTCAATAATCAGCCAGACAACGATGAGGACAAGCAAAATCCCTATTGATAGTGCAAACGCCATATATACCCCTCCTGCAAAATCTTCCTTCTAGTTTCTACTAAAAATAATTAATTATCCAGACTAAACCAAGAAGCAAGCAGGAGAAAGAGGATAACATGTCTAATAATTGTGAATGGAAGAATTTTTCTAAAAGTTCCGCTTTATTTTTTACAATAGGTGTTGACTGAATGCTCATTCAGAAGATAAGATAGAGTTAAAATAAAGTTCTGAAAATTATATTCTTTCCAAACATTAAAAAGAAGACATGAAAGGAGTGGGGAGATGTGGGGAACGGTTTGTTAATTGCCAACTGGATTTTAACGATAATTGTAACCGCTTACGCAGTATCTTTGTTTGTTTACTTAATCAGAACAAGAATACAATTTATCAAGCTCGGCAAGAAAGTCGAATTTGATAACAAAGTTAAAGAAAGATTAGACAAAGTATGGGTCAACGTGTTTGGCCAGAAGAAACTTTTAAAGGATAAAAAGAGTGGAATCATCCATGTCATGTTTTTCTATGGGTTTTTAATGGTTCAGCTCGGTGCGATTGATTTAATTATTAAAGGGTTATTTCCGAACGCACACTTACCGCTCGGACCGCTCTATCCGGTGTTTACATTTTTTCAAGAGCTTGTAACACTTATGATTTTAGTAGCAGTGGTATGGGCTTTTCACCGCCGTTATGTGGAAAAGCTTGTTCGCCTTAAGAGAGGCTTTAAATCAGGACTTGTCCTCATCTTTATTGGTGGCTTAATGGTTTCTGTATTATTCTCCAACGGGATGGGGTTAATCTGGCATGATCACGGCTTAACCTGGAGTGAGCCAGTTGCTTCGGCAGTTGCTTTCCTTTTCGGCTGGATTAATACAACAGCAGCAATCGTATTGTTCTATATTGGCTGGTGGATTCACTTACTATTCTTACTAGCTTTCTTAGTATATGTACCGCAATCCAAGCATGCCCATTTAATAGCTGGGCCTGCGAATGTATTTTTCCACCGTACAACTAACGCTGGGAAATTAGAAAAGATTGATTTTGAAGATGAAACGCAAGAGTCATTCGGGGTAGGGAAGGTAGAGGATTTCACTCAACTACAGCTGATTGATATGTACGCATGTGTAGAATGTGGTCGTTGTACGAATATGTGTCCAGCAACAGGAACTGGTAAGATGCTGTCGCCAATGGACTTAATTGTGAAAATTCGTGATCACTTAACAGACAAAGGAGCGGCAATCACGTCCAAATCTCCTTGGGTCCCAACCTTCGCCTTTAATAAGACGCAAGGAAATCAGCTTGCATTAGCCGCGGCTGGCAAGGGAGCACAGGAAAGTGCTGCAACCATCGAGTATAGCCCAAGCTTAATTGGCGATGTCATTACGGAAGAGGAAATTTGGGCCTGTACGACCTGTCGTAACTGTGAGGACCAATGCCCAGTAATGAACGAGCATGTCGATAAAATTATTGACCTCCGTCGTTACCTTGTCTTAACAGAAGGGAAAATGGATGCAGATGCGCAGCGTGCGATGACCAACATTGAGCGTCAAGGAAATCCATGGGGCCTAAACCGTAAAGAGCGTGAAAACTGGCGTGAAGTAGCACCAGAAGTGAAAATCCCAACTGTAAAAGAAGTGAAAAAAGCAGGCGAGGAATTTGAATACCTGTTCTGGGTAGGGTCCATGGGATCTTTTGATAATCGCTCACAAAAAATCGCGATATCTTTCGCGAAGCTGTTAAATGAAGCAGGCGTAAAATTTGCGATTTTAGGAAATAAAGAGAAAAACTCTGGCGATACCCCGCGTCGTCTTGGGAATGAATTCCTATTCCAAGAACTTGCCACTTCAAACATTGCGGAATTCGAGAAAAACGAAGTGAAGAAAATAGTGACGATTGATCCGCATGCTTACAATATTTTCAAAAATGAGTATCCAGATTTCGGGTTAGAAGCCGAAGTTCTTCACCATACAGAGCTTTTAGCAGAGCTTGTAAAGACAGGTAAATTAACACCACAACACGAGGTGAACGAAACGATTACCTTCCATGACTCCTGTTATTTAGGAAGATACAACGAAGTATATGAGCCACCGCGTGACATTTTGAAAGCAATACCAGGTGTAACGCTTATCGAAATGAAACGTAACCGTGATACAGGCATGTGCTGTGGAGCGGGTGGAGGACTAATGTGGATGGAAGAGGACACAGGCACACGCGTCAACGTGGCCCGTACCGAACAAGCATTAGAAGTAGCGCCAAGCGTCATCAGCTCTGGCTGTCCATATTGTTTAACAATGCTATCAGACGGCACGAAGGCGAAGGAAGTAGAAGAAGAGGTTGGCACCTACGATGTAGCAGAGCTTCTAGAGAAATCCATCTTTGGTGAAGAAAAGAAAGAATTAGTGTCATAAGAAGATTAGTAGTTTTATAGAAAATAAAGGTGTACGCGATCGAACGACATGATTGCGTACACCAAACTCTTTTAGAAGAACTGAGCGAGCGTTCAGTCACGAAATTGAAAGCGGTTACCTATAAATAAGCGAAAGCTTGCTATAACCCAAATCAAAAGGAGGAATTTTCAAATGGGAAAAACAGTTATCGTCAGCGGAGTTCGTACACCAATTGGTCGTTTTGCTGGGGGATTAAGCACATTAACTGCAGTGGATTTAGGAGCAGTTGCTATTAAAGAAGCATTAACAAGAGCAGATGTTGCAGCTGATTCTGTCGGGGAAGTTATTTTCGGAACAGTGCTTCAAGGTGGTCAAGGGCAAATCCCTTCACGTCAAGCGGCACATAAGGCTGGTCTTCCTTGGAACGTCAAAACAGAAACGATTAATAAAGTATGTGCTTCTGGAATGAGAAGTGTGACCTTAGCAGATATTCTGATCCGTTCTGGTGAAGAGGAAGTGATCGTCGCAGGTGGAATGGAATCGATGAGTAATGCGCCATATATTTTACCAAAAGCAAGATGGGGTTTGCGAATGGGTGATAGCACGGTCAAGGATTTAATGGTTCATGACGGCTTAACATGCACATTTACTGGAGTTCACATGGGAACGTATGGAAATAGCGTGGCGAAGGAAATGGAGATTTCTAGAGAAGATCAGGACGCATGGGCATTTAGAAGTCACCAAAAGGCAATAGAAGCAACAGAAAAAGGAGTTTTTACAGAAGAAATCGTACCAGTAGCGGTGCCTCAACGTAAAGGAGAACCAGTTATCATCAGTAAAGATGAATCACCAAGAAAAGATACAACATTAGAAAAGCTAGCATCCTTAAGACCAGCATTTGATCATGATGGCACGATTACAGCAGGAAATGCCCCTGGAGTTAATGACGGAGCGAGTGCACTTGTTTTAATGAGTGAGGAGCGTGCTAATAAGGAAGGGAAGCAACCAATCGCAACGATTTTAGGTCATGCAACCATTGCGGTAGAAGCAAAGGATTTCCCGAAAACACCAGGGCTTGTAATCACAGAATTGTTAAAGAAAACAGGCACTAAGCTTGAAGATATCGCTCTTTTTGAAATAAATGAGGCATTTGCAGCAGTGGCATTAGCCTCAGCCAATCTTGCAGGACTTGATTTGGAAAAAGTAAATGTGAACGGTGGCGCAGTTGCGTTAGGCCATCCAATTGGCTCGAGTGGTGCACGTATTATCGTATCCTTGATACATGAGCTAAAACGTCGCGGTGGTGGGCTTGGAATAGCCTCGATTTGTAGTGGTGGCGGTCAAGGCGATGCGATTTTAATTCAAGTTTAATAGAGAGAAGAGAAAACAGGAGGACGACATATATGACGATTCAAAAAGTAATGGTAATTGGTGCAGGACAAATGGGATCTGGAATTGCACAGGTTTGTGCAATGGCAGGCTATGACGTATATCTGAACGATTTAAAACAGGAATTCGTCGATCGCGGGATGGCTTCGATTGCAAAAAACTTAACCAGATCCGTTGATAAAGGACGTATGACAGCAGATGAAAAAGAAAAAGTGCTAAGCGGACTTATTGCTACAACTTCTTTAGAGGACGCAAAGCATGTGGACATTGTGATTGAAGCGGCAGTTGAAAATATGGATATTAAGAAAAAAATCTTTGTTGAACTTGATAAATACGCTCCAGAACATGCGATTTTAGCAACGAATACATCCTCTTTACCAATTACAGAAATTGCAGCAGTGACAACAAGACCGGAGAAAGTAATTGGCATGCACTTTATGAATCCAGTCCCTGTTATGAAACTAGTAGAAATTATCCGTGGTCTTCAAACGGCGGATGAAGTATATGGTGCGATTGAAGATATGACGAAAAAATTACAAAAGGTACCAGTAGAAGTAAATGATTTCCCTGGATTTGTTTCAAACCGTGTACTTATGCCAATGATCAATGAAGCGATTTTTACGGTGTATGAGGGAGTGGCAACACCAGAAGCGATTGATGAAGTGATGAAGCTTGGCATGAACCATCCGATGGGGCCATTAACATTAGCTGATTTCATTGGCCTAGATACTTGTCTTTACATTATGGAAACCTTGCATGAAGGCTTTGGAGATGATAAATACCGCCCATGCCCATTGCTTAGAAAATACGTAAAAGCGGGCTGGCTTGGTCGCAAAACCGGCCGTGGATTTTACACATACGAGACATAAATCGACACACAAATGGCAGCACGAAAGGGGTCAACAAAGATGAATTTGCGATTTACAGAAGAACAAGAGATGGTCCGAAAAATGGTTCGAGATTTTGCAGAAACAGAAATTGCACCGTTTGTAGAGAAAATGGAAGAAGAAGGCGTTTTCCCACGGGAGATCTTAACGAAAATGGCAGAGCTCGGGCTAATGGGCATGACGATTCCAGAGGAGTACGGCGGAGCGGGAATGGACTTTCCATCTTATATTATTGCAATTAATGAGCTATCACGAGTAAGTGCAACAGTGGGAGTTATTCTATCTGTTCATACATCGGTTGGAACGAACCCAATTCTTTATTTTGGAACAGAAGAGCAAAAGCAAAAATACGTCACAAAGCTAGCTTCTGGTGAGTACCTAGGTGCTTTCTGTTTAACCGAACCTAGTGCTGGATCTGATGCAGGTAGCTTGAAAACTCGCGCCGTAAAAAAAGACGACCATTACCTGATCAATGGAGCAAAGGTATTTATCACAAATGGTGGCGAAGCAGATACGTATATCGTGTTTGCCTCTACCAATCCTGAGCTTGGAACGAAGGGTGTTTCCGCATTTATCGTAGAAAAGGATACTCCAGGCCTAATTATTGGAAAAGACGAGCACAAAATGGGCTTACACGGCTCTAGAACAGTTCAGTTAACATTTGAAGATGCCAAGGTACCATTTGAAAATCTCCTTGGTCAGGAAGGCGAAGGATTTAAAATTGCGATGGCTAACTTGGATGTTGGTCGGATTGGCATCGCGGCTCAATCACTTGGAATCGCAGAAGCAGCCCTTGGGCATGCGACGGCATATGCCAAGGAACGAGTACAATTTGGCAAGCCAATCGCGCTTCAGCAAGGAGTAGGGTTCAAGCTAGCAGATATGGCGACGGCGGTAGAGGGAGCGAAACTACTAACCTATCGTGCCGCGAACTTACGTGAACTAGGTAAGCCTTGTGGGAAAGAAGCATCGATGGCAAAGCTTTTTGCTTCTCAAACAGCGATGAATGTTGCGATTGAAGCGGTTCAAGTGTTTGGCGGTTATGGCTATACGAAGGACTATCCGGTAGAGCGCTTCTTCCGTGATGCGAAAGTTTGTGAAATTTATGAAGGAACAAGTGAGATACAGCGGGTAGTTATTGGAAAGCATCTATTAAGCAAACATAAATTGGGGGATGGATTAAATGAATTTTTTACTAAGTGAAGAACATGAAATGATCCGTAAAATGGTACGCGATTTTGCCAAGAATGAGGTGGAACCAACAGCAGCAGAGCGTGATGAAGAAGAACGCTTTGATATGGATATCTTTCGCAAAATGGCGGACTTAGGTTTAACAGGTATTCCGTTTCCAGAAGAGTACGGCGGAATCGGCAGTGACTATTTAGCGTATTGTATCGCAGTCGAGGAGCTTTCTCGGGTATGTGCGTCGACAGGTGTAACGTTATCCGCCCATACATCTTTGGCGAGCTGGCCGATCTATAAATACGGAACGGAAGAGCAAAAGCAGAAGTATTTAGTACCACTAGCAAAAGGAACAAGTATTGGTGGTTATGGCTTAACAGAGGCAGGTTCAGGTTCAGATGCAGGCGGAATGAGAACAACAGCGAAGTTAGATGGCGATCATTATGTATTAAATGGGTCCAAGATTTTCATCACAAATGGGGGAATCGCAGACATCTATGTCGTTTTTGCCGTAACTGATCCAGAACATAAGCATAAAGGAACCAGTGCCTTTATCATTGAGAGCAACTTCCCTGGTTTTAGCGTAGGAAAAAAAGAGAAGAAACTAGGCATTCGTTCATCACCTACAACAGAAATCATTTTTGAAGATTGCCGAGTGCCGGTTGAAAACCTACTTGGTGAGGTAGGTGAAGGCTTCAAAGTGGCGATGACCACATTAGATGGCGGTCGTAACGGAATCGCAGCTCAAGCCGTTGGAATTGCTCAAGGTGCCTTAGATGCAGCGGTCGGTTATGCAAAAGAGCGTGTTCAGTTTGGGAAGCCAATTGCTGCGCAACAAGGTGTGAGCTTTAAATTAGCAGATATGGCAACAGCGGTAGAGGCTTCTAGACTTTTAACCTATCAAGCAGCATGGAGAGAGTCAGAGAACTTAAGCTATGGGAAAGAGTCAGCGATGTCGAAGCTTATGGCAGGCGACACTGCAATGAAGGTAACGACCGAGGCTGTGCAAATATTCGGTGGCTATGGCTACACGAAAGATTATCCGGTAGAACGCTATATGAGAGATGCAAAAATTACACAAATTTATGAAGGAACACAAGAAATTCAACGTCTCGTAATCTCCAGAATGCTTACCAAGTAAGTGGGTGGAAAAGGATGAAAAAACGTCAAGTACATGCATCCGTTAAAGATGAAAAGTTAATAGAGAAACGGCGCGATCAAATGATAAAAGGTGCGGTCAGTCTTTTTAAAGAAAAAGGCTTTCACCGCACCACAACCCGTGAAATAGCTAAGGAAGCGGGCTTTAGTATCGGAACACTGTATGAATACATTCGTACGAAAGAAGATGTGCTCTATTTAGTATGTGACCGCATTTATGACCAAGTGGGAGAACGCCTGCAGCAAGAGCTTGATATGAAGCGTGGGAATCTCGAGAGTTTAAAGGCTGCGATTTCCTACTACTTTCGGGTCATGGATGAAATGCAGGATGAAGTATTGGTGATGTATCAGGAGGCAAAATCGCTTTCCAAAGACGCTTTGCCGTATGTGTTAAATAAGGAGTTGGAAATGGTTGCGATGTTTGAGCAAGTTGTTCGCAACTGCCTGGCAGCAGAGGGCATGAAGTTAAAGGAACAAGAAATTCAGCTGATGGCTCATAATATTTTCGTTCAAGGACAAATGTGGGGCTTCCGTCGTTGGGTGCTGCATAAGCACTTTAAGCTGGAGGACTATATCGCAGGCCAGATTGAACTGTTAGTAAACGGACTTACAAAGGGGGAGAACGTGAAGCATGGAAGTAATATATCGTCCAACTAACCATATCCGATTTGTCACAGCTTCAAGTTTATTTGATGGACACGATGCATCCATCAACATCATGAGGCGGATTTTACAAGCAAGTGGAGCAGAGGTTATTCACCTTGGCCATAATCGTTCCGTTGAGGAAATCGTCAATGCAGCTATTCAAGAGGATGTGCAAGGAATTGCCATTTCATCCTACCAAGGCGGGCATGTCGAGTATTTTAAATATATGTTCGATCTTTTAAAAGAAAAGAACGCGTCGCACATTAAGATCTACGGTGGAGGCGGGGGCGTTATCATTCCAAGTGAAATTAAGGAACTTCACGAGTATGGGATTGCTCGCATCTTCTCACCAGAGGACGGACGGGAGCATGGTCTCCAAGGCATGATTAATAGCATGCTCAAGGATTGTGATTTTGTAACTGCCAAAGCCTTGGGCGATGAAGTAGAGCGTTTAACTGCAGATGACCACCAAGCAATTGCCAAGCTCATTACACTTGCTGAGTTACAAGTGACAACGAACGAAGAGGTTGCTGCTACAGCTCTTGCGGCACTTTCAAAGGTAAAAGAAAAGCAAAAAAAGGTACCGGTTCTTGGAATTACAGGTACAGGTGGATCAGGGAAAAGTTCCTTAACAGATGAGTTGATACGCCGCTTTATCAATGAGGTTCCAGATAAAAAGGTAGCAATTCTATCGGTTGACCCAACGAAGCAGAAAACAGGCGGAGCTTTATTAGGTGACCGCATCCGCATGAATGCAATCTTTAATCCAAGAGTGTATATGCGCTCCCTTGCAACGCGTAGTTCTCGCTCAGAACTTTCGTTAGCGATTCAAGATGCCATCGCTGTCGTCAAGGCTGCGGGGTTTGATTTAATTATCGTTGAGACGAGTGGAATAGGGCAGGGGGATGCTGGTATCACGGAAATTTGCGACATCTCGATGTATGTTATGACGAGCGAATTTGGTGCACCGTCCCAGTTAGAAAAAATCGATATGATTGACTATGCTGACCTAATTGTTATCAATAAATACGAGCGAAAAGGCTCAGAAGACGCGAAACGTCAGGTGCAAAAGCAATACCAACGTAGCCGTCTTTTATGGGATATAGAGTTGGATGAGATGCCAGTTTACGGAACGATTGCCAGCCAATTTAATGATTTAGGCACAAACACATTATTTCAAGCGTTATTGGGCTTAATCAACGAAAAAACTGGTGCCAACCATACGACGAACTTGCCAACGACGAAAGATGTCGAAAAGCAAAATGTCATCATCCCGAACGATCGTCGCTACTATTTACGTGAAATAAGTGATACGGTTCGCAACTACCATAAAGATGCGAAAGAGCAGGTGGATCTAGCGCGCAAGCTATTCCAATTAGATGGAGCGATGGAAGCGGCTGCTGGCAAGGAAGAACTTGTTGTCGCTCTTGCGGCTATCCGCCAAGAATATGAAGAAAAGTTAACCAGTGAGTCGCGCAAAATTTTAGCAGGCTGGGCTGAGAAGAGAGAGAAATACTCGGGTGATCAGTTTGTGACGAAAATCCGCGACAAGGAGATCATCACAAAGCTTACAACGAAAAGCTTATCAGGATTGGCGATTCCAAAGGTCGTGCTTCCGAAGTACGTCGATTACGGGGAAATCTTGCAATGGGTGTACAAGGAAAATGTACCTGGAGAGTTCCCATACACAGCAGGGGTCTTTCCATTTAAACGTGAGGGAGAGGATCCAAAGCGTCAATTTGCTGGGGAAGGTACACCAGAAAGAACGAATCGTCGCTTCCACTATTTAAGTAAAGATGATGATGCAAAACGTTTAAGTACCGCCTTTGATTCTGTAACCTTATATGGCGAAGATCCAGCACCACGCCCAGATATTTATGGGAAGGTTGGTAACAGTGGGGTTAGCATTTGTACACTAGATGATATGAAAAAGCTATATGATGGTTTTGATCTTTGTGCACCAAGTACATCGGTGTCCATGACGATCAACGGACCTGCACCTGTTATTTTGGCGATGTTTATGAACACGGCGATTGATCAACAGGTCAAATCGAGAGAAGAAGAGCTTGGTCGTATTTTAACTGTGGAAGAGTACACAGAGGTCCGTGCGAAAACACTGCAAACCGTGCGCGGAACCGTTCAAGCTGATATTTTAAAAGAAGACCAAGGTCAAAACACATGTATCTTCTCAACAGAGTTTGCCCTTCGTGTGATGGGGGATATTCAGCAATATTTTATCGATAAAAAGGTCCGTAACTACTATTCGGTTTCGATTTCTGGCTATCACATTGCAGAAGCTGGCGCAAATCCGATTACACAATTGGCGTTTACACTGGCAAATGGTTTCACTTATGTGGAATACTATTTAAGCCGCGGAATGAACATTGATGATTTTGCACCAAACCTATCCTTCTTCTTCAGCAATGGGTTGGATGCCGAATACACCGTAATTGGCCGTGTAGCAAGACGTATCTGGTCAACGGTCATGAAAAATAAATATAAGGCCAATGAGCGCAGTCAAAAGCTGAAATACCACGTTCAAACGTCAGGTCGCTCTTTGCATGCTCAAGAAATTGACTTTAATGATATTCGTACTACGTTACAAGCATTAATGGCATTACAGGATAACTGTAACTCCTTGCACACGAATGCTTACGACGAGGCGATCACAACACCGACAGAGGAGTCTGTTCGACGCGCTATGGCGATTCAAATGATTATTACAAAAGAACATGGCTTAGCAAAAAATGAAAACCCATTACAGGGCTCATTCATTGCGGAGGAGCTAACAGATCTTGTAGAAGAGGCTGTGCTTCAGGAATTTGAACGCTTAAACGATCGCGGAGGCGTACTAGGTGCGATGGAAACCCAATATCAACGCGGGAAAATCCAAGATGAATCAATGTATTATGAAATGAAAAAGCATACGGGTGAGCTACCAATCATCGGTGTGAACACCTATCAAAATCCAAACCCTCCATCTGAGGATGATCTAAACGACATCGAGCTAGCACGCTCAACAGAAGAGGAAAAAGAAACGCAAATACGTAACCTAACAGCATTCCAAGAGCGCAACAGCGACAAAGTAGAAGAAGCGTTAAACCGCCTAAAGCAAGTTGCCATCAACGGCGAAAACATCTTCGAAGAACTCATGGAAACCGTCAAAATAGCATCACTGGGCCAAATCACCACCGCCCTCTATGAAGTAGGCGGCCAATTCCGCCGTAACATGTAAAGCAACAAACACGACAAAAGGGGCTTGGCCCCTTTTGTTAAAATTAGCCAAAAAACTCCCCGAATCCAAACCACAAAGTATTCGACACCGAACGTTAGATTCCTGCCGGGGCCAGGCACAAAAACGCCCTCATTCAAAAATTTTGTAGAAAGATTTATTTTATGCTGGATTAAACATAGGGGATTTGTTTATAATGAGTGGTATGGATTTTTCTAGAAATCTTTAATATTATTGACTTTTTACATATACAGAAAGGATGTGCAGACCTTGGCATTAGACCATTTAACGGCAGAAGAAGTGAAGGAAATGTCTTTAATTGAAATCACTTATGCATTATTCAAAGACCAAAAACAATCTGTGACATTTGGAGAACTACTTAAGGAAATTAAGAAGCTTACGGGATTTAAAGATGCAGATCTTCGTAGCCAACTATCACAATTTTACACGGACTTAAACATTGACGGCCGTTTTATTTGTATTGGGGAAAACCAATGGGGACTTCGTGCATGGTATCCTTATGATCAAATAGAAGAAGAAACAACTCCTCAGGTGAAAACCAAGAAGAAAAAAGCGAAGAAGGCATCTGATGATGATCTTGACGCAGATGAGTTCGAGGAGCTTGATGAAGAAGAACTTGAGTTTGATGACCTTGACGACTACGAAGAAGATGAAGTTGAGGAAGACGACTTTGACGACGCTGATGAAGACGACGATGAAGATGATGACGAAGAGTTCGAAGAGGATCTTATAGAAGATGAAGACTATGACCTCGAGGATGACGAAGACGAGGACGACGCAGAGGAAGAGGACGACAAGGTTTAAGGTCGCCCACTTTGATTTTTCATTGATGTAAAGAGCCGCTAATCAACGAGCAATTTATAGAAGTGTAGCGAAAAAAGACGCCTTAACCTCCTGTTTCTAGAGGAGAAGGCGTCTTTTTTTGATTTTTACTTTTCGTTATTTTTTCGCTCCTTACCAGCAAGCCTATTGCGCTGATACTATGGGTAAGGGCACTATACTAAACATGCTTCATCGTGTCCTAATTACTTGAAATTAGTGAAAATTGGGTAACGGAAAGCGCCACATCACGCCCTAATAAGCGAACACCTGCAACGGAATTTAACATGCCCCCTACCCATTTTCACGTAGTCATAAAAGACACCTCCCCTAAAAATCCCCCTTGACTTTTTCTCCCCAACTAGGTAGAATCTTTTTTGGGCTCCTTTTAAAAGGACATGAATGATTCGGTATATCAAATACACGCTCCCTTGCTAGAAAACCTAGTAAGAGGAGCGTTTTTTTATTTTATTAGTCATAAAGTAGGCTGAGCCATTACAAAATTTCACGCTGTACCTAAGTTAATTAGGAACAGCTTCATTTTTTAGTAAATGATTTTGGTGTTTTTGACTAATGATAAAAATGTTAAATGCCTCTTAAGAATCAGGGTAGTTATTTAAATAATAGTAAAATACATTAATCGAGGGGGAGACAGCATGACAAAGTATATTTTTGTAACAGGTGGGGTTGTGTCATCTCTAGGTAAAGGGATAACAGCAGCATCATTAGGAAGATTATTAAAAAACCGTGGATTAAACGTGACGATTCAGAAGTTCGATCCATATATTAACGTGGACCCAGGTACGATGAGTCCTTATCAGCATGGGGAAGTATTTGTAACG
This sequence comes from Sutcliffiella halmapala, assembly GCF_002019665.1. Classification (GTDB taxonomy): domain Bacteria; phylum Bacillota; class Bacilli; order Bacillales; family Bacillaceae_I; genus Sutcliffiella_A; species Sutcliffiella_A halmapala. The sequence goes on from NZ_KV917375.1 coordinate 279,928, forward strand.
GACGATGGCGCAGAAACGGATTTAGACTTAGGTCACTACGAGCGTTTCATCGATATCAACCTAAACAAATTCAGCAACGTAACGACTGGAAAAATCTATTCTACAGTTTTGAAAAAAGAGCGTCGTGGTGATTACTTAGGTGGAACAGTTCAAGTAATTCCGCACATCACGAATGAAATTAAAGAACGCGTATTCCGTGCAGGTCGCGAAACAAACGCTGATGTAGTGATCACGGAGATCGGTGGAACAGTAGGGGACATCGAATCTTTACCGTTCTTAGAGGCAATTCGCCAAATCAAGAGTGATATCGGTCGTGACAACGTGATGTATGTACACTGTACGTTAGTACCTTACCTACGTGCGGCTGGTGAGTTGAAAACAAAACCAACACAACATAGTGTAAAAGAGCTTCGTAGCTTAGGTATTCAACCAAACATCATCGTGCTTCGTTCCGAAATGCCGATCTCACAAGACATGAAGGATAAGATTGCTTTATTCTGTGATATCGATGAGAAAGCAGTAATCGAATCCATTGATGCGGATACTTTATATGAAGTTCCTCTAGCTTATCAAGAGCAAAAAATGGACCAAATTGTTTGTGATCATTTGAAGCTTGATACTACAACTGAAGCGGACATGACAGAGTGGACGAAGCTTGTGGATAAAGTGAAAAACCTATCTAACAAAACAACCATTGCATTAGTTGGAAAATATGTAGAGTTACAAGATGCGTACCTTTCCGTAGCAGAAGCGCTTCGCCATGCAGGATATCAGTTTGATTCTGAAATTAAAATCAACTGGGTTAACGCTGAAACGTTAACAGCTGAAAATGTCGACGAGCTTTTAGGTGGTGCAGCTGGAATCATCGTTCCTGGTGGATTCGGTGATCGTGGAGTAGAAGGAAAAATCGAAGCAACTCGCTATGCACGTGTTAACAAAGTTCCATTCTTTGGTATTTGCTTAGGGATGCAACTTGCATCAGTCGAATTTGCGCGTAACGTTCTCGGTTTAGAAGGAGCTCATTCTTCTGAATTAAACCCAGAAACGCCATACCCAATCATCGACTTACTACCAGAACAAAAGGATATTGAAGATTTAGGTGGAACACTTCGCCTTGGTCTATATCCATGTAAATTAATCGACGGTTCTCTTGCTCAAGCAGCATATGAAGAAGGCGTTGTATACGAGCGTCACCGTCACCGTTACGAGTTCAACAACCAATACCGTCAGCAAATGGAAGAGCACGGCTTTATCTTCTCTGGTACAAGCCCAGACGGTCGCTTAATAGAAGTAATCGAGATCAAAGACCATCCTTGGTTCCTAGCATCTCAATTCCACCCGGAGTTCACGTCTAGACCTAACCGTCCACAGCCGTTATTCCGTGACTTCGTACAAGCATCTATAAAGCATGCAGAAGTATTAGCTTAATCTAAAATAAAGAAGGAGCAGACGGTCCGTTTTGATGGACCATTCTACTCCTTCTTTTTCTTTTGGCTCTGTTAAAAAAGTACAGCGGTGTTTAAAAGAGCCATCTCCTCTTATAAAGTCCGGAAGATGCCAAAAGCCGTTTCAGCCATTCGAACTTGTGTGAACTCGCCACTCAAACAAACAATGATCCATCACTATTTTCTGTAAAACAAAGCCATGCTCTTTATAAAAATGAATCAGCTTATCACTTGAAGCAACACAATCTAACCGCATGCATTCAGCATTATCAAGCGACCGAACATGATTTTTTATCCACTCCATGACAAAATCTCCAACACGTTCTCCTTTATGAGTAAGCGAGACGGCGAGCTTATGCAAATAGAATGGAGCACTTCCAACGGTTCCATCGTCCTCTCCCCAAAGCTCAATATCCCACCTATCCTGCTTACTAGAAAGCAGAAAAACGGCAATAATCTCGTCACTGTCTTGAGAAAGTACTTTATAAAATAAGCCAGCCTCTACTTTCGCGACAATTTCGGCGTCTTCCTGTCCGCTTAATAAAAATATCCACTGCTCAGAACCATTTTCCTTTAACCAAAGAGCGCGGTTTTTCAGGATTTTCAAAACAGCAGAACTATCAGAAGCTGTTGCCTGATTAACTCGATATGTTTGAGTAATATCCACTTGAACCTACCTCCAGAAATTATGACTAAAGAGGTGTTTCGACATCCGAAGTGAAAAACCCTCTACAATTCATCCTGTTCTTCTAGAATTTCTTTAATTGTAAAAGCAAGACCGTAATACACATATAAAGCCGTCATGCTGCTTGGGTAGCCAAATCGTACTCCATCATCGCCTGGAATTAACGGCTTTTTCAGCTTCATATCGATATGAACATCTGCTATCGTATCAAGGGACTCAGTCTCATTAGAGCTATCCACCAACGTTGATATGGCGACAATCTCAATGCCAAGCTCCTGCAAAGCTTTCGCTGTACTAACTGCTTCTTCATCGGTCGAAAAACGTGACACAATTAACGCACGATCGATGTTAGTTATGTCATGATAGCTTTCAAGAGAAGAGAGGGGGAGTGCTTTAGGTAGCGGCTCCGCACCTTCCGTCGCTTCCGCTTCTACAGCTTTCATTTCCTTCACGCCATGTATGTAAATCTGACCATCCCCAACAGCGGCCTGGGATAACAAACGAGCACCATCCTCCAACAAAAAATCCTCATTACTCGCTATCCCTTTAAACACACCCTGAAGCTGAGTCGTAAAAATCTTCAACATAACAAAACCTCCTCCATAAAATTACCCTACCATCACTACCATACCCCCAAAAAAAATTCAAATTCGCCACAAAATCGCTCCAACCTCTTGTATAATGGGAGGCATGTACGACATAAGTCGGAAAATTCCTGCGGGGGTCTGGCCCCAAAAAGAAATTTAATTTAAAAATAACCTAAAATTAATAATGGTGAAAAGCAGGAAATAAGACTATTATAGTAGAAATAGGTTGAAGGATGGAAACGGATTTAATTTTTCTATGAAACGAGGTGGAATGATGGGTCAAAAATTGCTAATTGTGGATGACCAGTATGGGATACGCATATTGTTAAATGAGGTATTTCAGAAAGAAGGATATCAGACGTTCCAAGCAGCTAATGGTTACCAAGCATTAGATATTGTAGAAAAACATTCACCTGATTTAGTGCTATTAGACATGAAAATACCTGGTATGGATGGTATTGAAATTTTAAAAAGGTTGAAGGCTATCAACAAAGACATACAAGTCATAATTATGACCGCGTATGGGGAATTGGATATGATTCAGGAATCGAAGGATTTAGGGGCAATCACTCACTTTGCCAAGCCATTCGACATTGATGAAATAAGAGATGCAGTTCGTGAAAATATGCCTCAATCCACCGAAAATTAGTCCAGTTTGTGGCTGGAAATAAAAAATTTATAACTGTTACCGCTTACAATGATAAAGGGGAATACTGGGTAGTTGTAGTTTTCTTTCAGAGTTGGTATGCTAGGTACTGGATAGTATCTTCCGACAAGTTTTACGGTTTGTTTCACTCTCATACATAACTAGTTTTTCAATTGGTCAAGCTAGGTTTGATAAAGGTGAAACTGATACAAAAAGAAGGAATACTCATTAACAGGAACGGAACGTGAAACCTTGCATTCCTCACTCCTTGAGTTTACCATCTTGCAAACGGAAAACTTTTCGGATTTAGTATAATACGGAGGAGGATTTTACAATGCCTTTAGTTTCCATGACAGAAATGTTGAAAAAAGCAAATGCAGAAGGCTATGCAGTAGGTCAGTTTAACTTAAACAACCTAGAATTTACCCAAGCAATTTTACAAGCTGCACAAGCAGAAAATTCACCAGTAATCCTTGGTGTATCAGAAGGCGCAGCTCGTTACATGGGCGGATTCAAAACAATAGTAGCTTTAGTTAAAGCACTAATGGAAGAGTACAAAGTAACAGTACCAGTTGCGATTCACTTAGATCACGGTTCAAGCTTTGAATCTTGTGCAAAAGCGATTCACGCTGGATTTACATCTGTTATGATTGATGCATCTCACCATCCATTTGAGGAGAACATCGAAACGACTACTAAAGTTGTAGAACTAGCACACTTCCACGGAGTTTCTGTTGAAGCAGAACTAGGAGTAGTTGGTGGACAAGAAGACGACGTTATCGCTGACGGCGTAATCTATGCTGACCCTGCTGAGTGTGAAGAGCTTGTTAAACGTACAGGTATTGATTGTCTAGCTCCAGCATTAGGTTCTGTACACGGTCCTTACAAGGGCGAACCGAACCTAGGCTTCAAAGAGATGGAAGACATCAACAACCGTGCTGGCGTTCCTCTAGTACTACACGGTGGAACTGGAATCCCAACGCATGATATCCAAAAAGCAATCTCTTTTGGAACAGCAAAAATTAACGTAAACACAGAAAACCAAATCGCTTCTGCTAGAACAGTTCGCGAAACATTAGCTGCATTACCTGAAGAATACGATCCACGTAAATATTTAGGACCAGCTCGTGACGCGATTAAAGAAACAGTTCAAGGCAAAATGCGTGAATTCGGTTCTTCTAACAAAGCGTAATTAAAATATTTCAACAAGATTTCAACCAACAACAAGGCAACGTTATATGTGCAAAACCGCCAACAAGGGCGGTTTTGTTTATTTACTATATGAAAGCGTAAACACCAAACAATAAGGGAGAGATCACTATGAAATTTTTCATCGACACAGCAAACCTAGAAGAAATCAAAGAAGCGCACGCACTTGGAATCCTTGCGGGAGTAACAACAAACCCAAGTTTAGTAGCAAAAGAAAATATCACATTTGAAGATCGTCTTCGTGAAATCACTTCTTTCGTAACAGGATCCGTAAGTGCGGAAGTAATTGCACTTGATGCAGAAGGAATGATTGAAGAAGGTAAAGCATTAGCTGCCATTGCACCAAACATTACGGTAAAAGTTCCAATGACACCAGATGGTCTAAAAGCAGTAAAAGTATTCTCCGAACTAAACATCAAAACAAATGTTACCCTTATTTTTAATGCAAACCAAGCACTTTTAGCTGCAAGAGCAGGAGCTTCCTACGTATCACCATTCCTAGGTAGACTAGATGATATTGGCCAAAACGGATTAGATTTAGTAGCAACAATTGCTGATATTTTCGCTGTTCACGACATCCCAACAGAAATTATCGCAGCATCAATTCGTCACCCCCTACATATTACAGATGCAGCACTAAAAGGAGCACACATTGCTACAGTTCCTTACAAAGTCATCATGCAACTCTTCGGTCACCCATTAACAGACCAAGGAATCGAAAAATTCCTAGCAGACTGGAACAATCGTCAACAATAAAAAGAGGTATATTTTATAACTTGGCTCTGAAAATTGTTTAACCGTCACCCTGGAAGATGAAAAAAGTATCAAATATGACGATTCCATAAAGAATTTTGCTTTTTCATATAAGTATTCAATAATTTCGTGTAAACTAATAGATAACGAAAATTTTAAGATTGGTAATAATTGTGTATAATGAAAAATAACACACTTGGAAACCAACCTCGCCTTGAAGGGAGACCTATATGGAAAAGTTAAAAATTCTTGGTGGCAATAAATTAAATGGCACAGTACGAGTTAGCGGTGCGAAAAATAGTGCGGTTGCACTTATTCCCGCAACTATTTTAGCAGACTCACCTGTAACAATTGAGGGTTTACCAAAGATATCGGATGTAGAGATTTTAAGCAGTCTACTAGAAGAGATCGGTGGAACGGCATCAATGGACGGGGAAGATTTAACAGTCGACCCTTCTAAAATGATCGCCATGCCTTTACCTAGTGGAAAAGTGAAAATGCTACGAGCTTCCTATTATTTAATGGGAGCGATGCTTGGCAGATTCAAAAAAGCAGTGGTAGGTTTACCAGGTGGATGTCATCTTGGCCCAAGACCAATTGATCAACATATCAAAGGGTTTGAAGCGCTAGGTGCAGAAGTAACAAATGAGCAAGGTGCAATCTATCTGCGCGCAGACGAACTGCGAGGCGCACGTATATATCTAGATGTTGTGAGTGTCGGAGCAACAATCAATATTATGCTTGCAGCAGTTAAAGCAAAAGGTAGAACAATCATTGAAAATGCTGCAAAAGAGCCAGAAATCATTGATGTAGCAACCTTACTAACTAGTATGGGTGCAAAGATTAAAGGTGCAGGTACAGACGTTATTCGAATCGATGGAGTAGATAGCCTTCATGGATGTAAACATACGATTATTCCAGACCGAATCGAAGCGGGTACTTACATGATTATGGCTGCTGCAACTGGTGGCGAAATGATCATCGATAATGTAATCCCGACACACATCGAACCTTTGATCGCAAAGCTTCGTGAAATGGGCGTACGAATTGATATTAATGACAATCAAGATCAAGTGCTTGTAGTTCCAGGAGAAAAGCTGAAAGCAGTGGACGTGAAAACGCTCGTGCATCCAGGCTTCCCAACAGACCTTCAACAGCCAATGACGACCTTACTAACAAAGGCGGAAGGGACAAGCATTGTAACAGATACGATCTACTCAGCACGCTTCAAACACGTTGATGAGCTTCGTCGTATGAATGCCCAAATAAAAGTAGAAGGTCGTTCTGCTATTATTAATGGTCCTGTTCAGCTTCAAGGAGCAAAAGTAAGAGCTAGTGATTTAAGAGCAGGGGCTTCCCTAGTAATTGCAGGTCTCTTAGCGGATGGCCTCACAGAGATTACAGGCCTTGAGCACATAGATAGAGGCTACAGTCATTTAGAAGAAAAACTAAAAGGCTTAGGTGCCACACTATGGCGCGAAGATTTATCAGAAGAAGAAATCGAGCAAATGCAGAACTCCTAACATACGTTTTGAAGTTCCTTTGCTTCGACTTTTCTATAGCTAATTAAGCAGAACTCCTAACAGAGTTCTGTTTTTTTCTATGATTTTTCTTTCACTTTTCGCCAATTGTGATATACTATTAACGAAAAGTATATCACAATGCTACGATTTGCATAAATAAACTTAGCTTATAATAAAAGTGAAAAGTCTTATAGATAGAAAAGGGAGTGGGAGAAATGGAAAGAAGTTTATCCATGGAATTAATTCGAGTAACAGAAGCAGCAGCACTTTCATCAGCACGTTGGATGGGAAGAGGAGACAAAGATAGTGCTGATGGTGCAGCAACCTCTGCGATGCGCGATGTATTTGATACCATCCCGATGAAAGGAACTGTTGTAATCGGAGAAGGTGAAATGGACGAAGCTCCCATGCTCTATATTGGAGAAAAGCTTGGAACTGGCTACGGTCCACGAGTTGACGTGGCAGTTGATCCGCTAGAAGGGACAAGCATTGTTGCATCAGGTGGCTGGAACGCATTGGCCGTTTTAGCTGTAGCAGATCACGGTAACCTTTTACATGCACCAGACATGTATATGGATAAAATCGCTGTAGGTCCAGAAGCTGTTGGCAAAATAGATATCAATGCCTCGGTATTAGATAACTTAAAAGCAGTTGCAGCAGCAAAAAATAAAGATATTGAAGACTTAGTGGCGGTAATTTTAAACAGACCTCGTCATGAGAGAATCATTGCTGAATTAAGAGACGCGGGCGCACGTATTAAGCTAATTGACGATGGAGATGTGGCAGCAGCTATTAATACAGCCTTTGATCACACTGGTGTAGATATTTTATTCGGCTCTGGCGGTGCACCAGAAGGCGTTATCGCAGCAGTTGCTTTAAAATGCTTAGGCGGAGAAATCCAAGGGAAGCTTTTACCTCAAAACGAAGAAGAGCTAATCCGTTGCCGCAAAATGGGAATTGAAAATATTGATGCAGTTCTAAGAATGGAAGACCTTGTTCGTGGTGACGATGCAATTTTTGCTGCTACTGGAGTAACAGATGGTGAGCTACTACGTGGCGTACAATTTAAAGGCACAAATGCTACGACACACTCTGTAGTTATGCGCGCGAAATCCGGTACTGTTCGTTTCATTGATGGACAGCACAATATTAAGAAAAAGCCTAACCTAGTATTTAAACCGTAAACGAAATTTCGTTTACGGTTTTCTAGCATAAGAATCCTTCTTGCTACGTCAAAAAAACTACACGTCCCTCGAATTCTATAGGGAAGGTAACGACATTTCGACAAATAGCGGGGGTATTCTAGAATATTCCCCAGAAAATAAACGCGAAACTCAAAGCTTGTCTATAGAAAAGAGTTGCTTAAAAGCATGAAATGTGGGTAAAATAAAAAATGCTACGCGTATTATGTGTAATTTATCCTTTTCTTCCTAGCGATTCTTCTACAATTTCTTCATAAGGAGAGTTATCCCACAACACAAGGGAGTAAGTCCTCAACCTTCATTCCAATTTATTAGCATTGTAAATAAGGTGTAGGTACTCAACAGCTCCCATCCTTCGAACATAATTTCAGCTTGAATCAGTTTTGGAAGACAAATGAACATTTTTTCTCGAATCACTAAAAATCAGAATAGAGTGGTGTTTTCTTTTTATGGATTTAACAATATCTCACTTAGAAAATTTAAAATTAAAAGAATTATATGAGTTTGCCCGTCAACATAAAGTATCGTACTACAGCAAACTAACAAAAAAAGAACTTATTTTTGCTATTTTAAAAGCACAAGCTGAAAAAGACGGCCTTTTATTCATGGAAGGTGTACTTGAAGTCATTCAATCGGAAGGTTTCGGCTTCTTACGTCCGATCAACTACTCTCCAAGCTCAGAGGATATTTACATTTCAGCATCTCAAATTCGCCGCTTTGACTTAAGAAACGGAGATAAAGTTTCGGGGAAGGTTCGTCCTCCAAAAGAGAACGAGCGTTATTATGGGCTTTTACATGTAGAGGCAGTAAATGGCGATGATCCAGAATCTGCAAAAGAGCGTGTGCATTTCCCAGCTCTAACACCGTTATATCCTGACCGACAAATTGTGCTAGAAACAAAAACCAAAGGTCTTTCTACTCGTATAATGGATTTAATTGCACCAGTTGGATTTGGCCAACGTGGCTTAATTGTTGCTCCTCCAAAAGCTGGTAAAACAATGTTAATAAAAGAAATCGCTAATAGCATTACAACGAACCACCCAGAAGCAGAATTGATTGTTCTTCTAATAGACGAGCGTCCAGAGGAAGTAACTGACATCGAACGTTCTGTTGCAGGAGACGTAGTAAGTTCTACATTTGATGAAGTGCCAGAAAACCACATCAAAGTAGCAGAGCTTGTTTTAGAGCGCGCATTACGTCTTGTAGAGCATAAGCGTGACGTAATCATCTTAATGGATAGTATTACTCGTCTAGCACGTGCCTATAACTTAGTCATTCCACCAAGTGGACGTACCCTTTCTGGTGGTATCGATCCGGCTGCATTCCACCGTCCAAAACGATTCTTTGGTGCTGCGCGTAATATTGAAGAGGGCGGAAGTTTAACAATTCTTGCAACAGCACTTGTTGAGACAGGCTCTCGTATGGATGACGTTATCTATGAAGAGTTCAAAGGTACAGGAAACATGGAATTGCATTTAGACCGTAATTTAGCGGAACGCCGTATCTTCCCAGCAATCGACATCCGTCGCTCAGGTACGCGTAAAGAAGAATTGCTTATTCCTAAGGATCACCTTGATAAGCTATGGGCGATTCGTAAAACGATGTCAGATACGCCAGACTTCGCAGAAAAGCTCTTAAGAAGATTGCGTCAATCAAAATCCAACCAAGAATTCTTTGACATGTTAGACGAAGACCAAAAGGCTGGAACGGGAAAACGATAGGAATTTAAAGGAAAGGACGATGCCGAAATGCGTACCTTCCACTTGTTTTTACACGGTTGGAAATATTTGCGGTAATACTTATTGCAGATAAGCCCAAAAGTAACCTTGCAAAACACGAAATTCCTTGATATAATTTCATCAGTGTGTTTTTATGATAAATGATGTCGAATTTGATTTGGTATCATTTGAATGATAACTCTGTTTCGAAAGACTCAGGGCGAAAAGGAGATGACAAGAATGAAAGCTGGAATTCATCCGGATTATCGTAAAGTTGTATTCATGGACATCAACACTAGTTTCAAATTCATCACAGGTTCTACGATGAAAACAAACGAAACTATCGAATGGGAAGATGGTACTACTTACCCTCTAATCAAAGTTGAGATCTCTTCTGATTCTCACCCATTCTACACTGGACGTCAGAAGCATGCTGCTGCTGATGGACGTGTTGAGCGTTTCAACAAAAAATACGGCCTTAAGTAATAAAGCAAAACAGGCAGGTTATCTTATAGCTTGCCTGTTTTTTTACTTATTTTTACATAAAAGTGCTTATGTTTCCTTCCGAAACTAAGCACTTTTTATACGCTAATAAATAGAAGGGGGAGGCCGTGCATGTACGTAATGAAGCATGCAGGTTGGGTAGAAGCGATTTGTGGCAGCATGTTTTCTGGAAAATCAGAAGAATTAATTCGCCGCATGCGACGCTCCCAATTTGCCAAACAAGCAATTCAAGTATTCAAACCAGCAATTGACAATCGTTACAGCGATGAGGCAGTTGTTTCCCATAATGGTACATCAATCATTGCAGTGCCAGTTCCTACTTCCCAAGCAATCCTCGACCAAGTAGAGGAACAAACAGAAGTGGTAGGCATTGATGAAGTTCAATTTTTCGATGAAAACATTGTAGAAGTGGTTCAAGAGTTGGCAAACAGAGGTTATTGTGTAATTGTAGCAGGACTTGACCAAGATTTTCGCGGAGAGCCATTCGGTAAGATGCCGGAACTACTGGCAATCGCTGAAACGGTAACAAAGCTACAAGCAGTATGTGCTGTTTGTGGATCGCCTGCAAGCCGTACACAACGTTTAATTAACGGTAACCCAGCTTGTTACGATGACCCAATCATTTTAGTCGGCGCTTCTGAATCTTACGAACCTCGCTGTCGTCATCATCATGAAGTCCCTCTAAATGTGTCCGTTTTACAAGAAGTGAAAAAATAACAATCTTTCCTATAATTTGTCCGTAAAAATATAAGCAAAGAGGATACGCTAAAAGCAGGAGGTGTTTGCATGAAACATGCAATCCTGGTTTTAGTAGTATGCTCTTTTTTTGTCTCCGGCTGTACAGCAGAACCTCGTACGAATCAACGTGAAGACATAAATGGGACAAGGCTAATCGGTACACATGGCGATACCGGATTTTACAAGCGCGATTTAGATTCAGAGGACTACAATACAAATCAGAACCCTAATTTCCTCGATTTGACGGAAAATCGCCTCGACTATGGCGATGACCAAGATAAATTCGCCGAAGTAATTACGATGAACAGTGACCTGCAACCTGGCAGGGTTTATATCACAGGCGATACCGCTCGAGTAACCGCCTATCATGACGGCACGCTATCTAAAGAGGAAAAGTCCAAACTTAAAAAGCACTTAGCGAAGAAATTCGTGGACGTCACTCCCCGCTACCGCGTAAAGTTAACAATCAAGGAAAGATAACTTGGTATTGGATTGGCTGGATTTTTTCCAAAGATATAGTTCTGACTAAAAGACGACTTGATTTCCTTTTTGAGGGAGTGAGGCGTCTCTTTTTGATTGAAGTGAGTGTGGGAAATAATAGTCGGGCAATGAAAAATATCAAAAGGTTTGTCAAAAAAGTCAGAAGGTCATCGAAAAACTTTAGAAGGTTGGCGGAAAAAATCAGAAGATCTAGCCAAAAAACTAGAAGCTCGTCCAAAAAAGTCAAAAGCTCCCCCTAATTACCCACCAAAATCCACCAAACTTCCCTCGATTTGATTTTGACGGCTCATCTAACCTATACTATAATTAGAATGTTGTAGGTAGGAACCAAAATATTAGTTGCAGAGTAGTTTTCTGTACACATTACATAGAGGTGAATGCACGTGTTTGATCGTTTGCAGTCTGTAGAGGCACGTTACGATAAATTAACGGAGCTATTGAGTGATCCGGAAGTTATTAGTGATACGAAGAAACTTCGTGAGTATTCGAAGGAACAATCTGATATTCAGGAAACGGTAGAAGTGTATCGTGAATATAAAGATGTAAAAGAGCAATTAGACGGTGCAAAAGCAATGCTTGAGGATAAATTAGATTCGGAAATGCGTGATATGGTGAAAGAGGAAATCTCTGAGCTTGAAACGCAGCAAGAGGAATTGGCAGAGCGTTTACACATTCTTCTTTTACCGAAAGATCCTAATGATGACAAGAACGTTATTATGGAGATTCGTGGAGCAGCTGGTGGAGATGAAGCGGCATTATTTGCGGGTGACTTATATCGAATGTATAGTCGTTATGCGGAATCCCATGGCTGGAAAACGGAAGTGATGGAAGCGGCGTCGACAGGTGTTGGTGGTTATAAGGAAATTATCTTTATGATTACTGGTAAAGGGGCTTATTCTAAGCTGAAGTTTGAAAATGGAGCCCATCGCGTGCAGCGTGTACCAGAAACAGAGTCTGGTGGACGTATCCATACTTCAACTGCAACGGTTGCGGTTTTACCAGAGGCGGAAGAGGTAGAAATTGAAATTCATGATAAAGATATCCGTGTTGATACGTTCGCATCTAGTGGACCAGGTGGACAATCGGTAAATACAACGATGTCGGCGGTTCGTTTAACGCATATTCCAACGAACACGGTAGTATCCTGTCAGGACGAAAAATCTCAAATTAAAAATAAAGAAAAAGCGATGAAGGTTCTTCGCGCACGTGTATATGACAAGTTTCAACGTGAAGTACAAGCTGAGTATGATGCAAATCGTAAGCAAGCTGTTGGTACTGGTGACCGTTCTGAACGTATTCGTACGTACAATTTCCCGCAAAATCGTGTAACGGATCACCGCATTGGCTTAACGATTCAGAAGCTGGACCAGATTTTACAAGGGAAGCTTCAGGAAATCGTGGATGCGTTGATTATGGAAGATCAAGCACTAAGAATGGAACAAATGGAAAAATGATGAAAGCGATGAAAGTATACGAAGCTCTAAACTGGGCTTCGTATTTTTTGAAAAAGAATGAACGTGACGAAAATGCGGGAGAATTATTGTTACGTCATCATATGAAGTTAGACCGTTCACAGCTTTTTAGTAGAATGCAAGAAATGATGCCAATGGATATTCAGAGTTCCTTCGTCTTTAACGTGCATAAGCATGCGGCGGGAATTCCGGTGCAATATATAATGGGAAAAGAAGAGTTTTATGGTCGTAGTTTTTTTGTAAGTGAAGAAGTGCTTATTCCTAGACCGGAAACAGAAGAGTTGGTTGTTGGAGTTCTGGATCGAGTGAAGCGTCACTTTGGTGAGGAACGAACAGAGAAGCTAAGTGTGGTCGATGTTGGGACAGGCAGTGGTGCAATTGCGATTACGTTAGCGTTGGAAAATAAAGACCTCGCTGTGATGGCGACTGATATTGCCGGAGAATCACTAGAGGTTGCGATGGATAATGCGAAGGAACTTGAGGCGGACGTTGAGTTCTTAGAAGGTGATTTGCTGTTGCCTTTTATTGAGCAGGGCATGAAAGTGGATATCGTCGTATCGAACCCACCATATATACCGGAAAAAGACTACGACGATTTGTCCATCGTTGTGAAGGATTTTGAACCGTATCGTGCATTAGTCGGCGGCGTGTCAGGCCTAGAATTTTATGAACGGTTTATGGAAGAGTTGCCGCAAGTGTTAAAAGAACGTGCGCTTGTTGCATTTGAAATCGGAATGGGGCAAGGAGAAGCGGTAAAAGAGTTGCTAGTAAAAACATTTCCTCATGCTAAAGCAGAGGTTGTATTTGATATAAACGGAAAAGATCGTATGGTATTTGCGGAAATTGGGTAAAGATTTATCGGGGGTTGTACAGGTGTTGCCGCTCCATTACCGTGATTAGATAAGAAGCGGCACCTTGCTAGCTGCGACTTTTATCGGAACAAGGTGTTGGAGTGCTGATAATAATCAACTCGAAGATTGAATGCAAGCTTGTTTTTCCAGTGGGTCAGGCGATGGTCAGACCCCTTTTTGTCTTTCCTTCGACATTACGAATAATCGCTTGGCGAATTTTCTCTTGCTGTTCTGTTTTCACTACGTTCATAATTTGAGATAGGTTGGAATCATACGATATTGTGCGGTGATAATGATGGTAAAATACTTTCCCATTCATCCACCTGCCGCCCACTAATATTCCGAAATCAATCGGAATGCTAATATGATTAAAAGCACCCTTGATTTCCCCAATGCGAAATGATTCTATGTTGTACGTAAACGACCTCATATAAGACTTTCTCCCCTTTCCATAAAAATAAAAAAACCGCCTTAATCCAATACCCTCTAAGTTCCAAAAGAAAACCTAAAACTAGTACAATATCAAACTACTAATAAATCACCCAACAACATAATGATGCATCAGCCCGCTTCAACACAAAGTGGAAAACTCCTGCCGGTGCCTGGCCCCAAATTTACGGCACCATCTCTACACAAAACCCGCAATGATATCGAGTACGACGTGAGGTGAGATATTCCTGCTGGAGCCAGGCACCAAAAACAAAAAAACATCTCACTCATATTTTCACTTTTTTTCTCATTTTAGTAGTTTAGGATTTTTGTTTTTTGCCTAGACTGTTTGCTAGAGGGGAGAGTGCTTGGGGATGTTAAAAAAGAATGTAATTAGTTTATATATAGTAGTGATGTTTGTCGGAGCATATATTTCGGTGATTGGGGAACAGGCTTCTGCTGGAGCGGAAGTGAAGAATGGTGCAATGGTGATTCCGGATGAAGCGATTCGCCTTCGAATTCTAGCGAACAGTGATAACGTAGAGGATCAAGAGCTTAAAAGGAAAATTCGTGACAGAGTAAATGAAGAAATAACTGTTTGGGTGGAAGGTCTAACTTCCATGGAAAATGCCCGCGAAGTAATAAAGGGAAATATTGCTGAAATCGAACAAATTGTAGAAGAAGTAATGGTAGAAGAAGGAATCGTTCAAAAGTATAATGTAGACTTTGGGAGAGTAAACTTTCCAACGAAAATGTATGGGAAATTCATCTATCCTGCAGGAGACTATGAAGCAATTTTAATCACTTTAGGAAAAGGAACAGGTGCAAACTGGTGGTGCGTACTTTTCCCGCCACTATGCTTCCTAGACTTCTCAAACGGCGAAGCAACCGCCACACCTTTTGAAGAAGAAGAAGCAGAAACAAAAAAACAAACAAAAACAAATGCATCAGTAAAAACAACAGCAAAAGTCAGTGAATCACCATCAGCAACAGTGCAGGCTCAAGATTTCGTAATTGATGAAGAACCAGAAGAAGTGGAAGTGAAATTCTTTGTAGTAGAGCTTCTATCATCTCTATGGGAAAAAATTGCGAGTTAGTAGTTCTACTTTTTCATCCACCTCAATAGAGTAGTAGTAGAAAAAATACTAGATGAGGTGAAAAAATGAAAAAACTACGCTCCGCCACGAAAGAGGATCTTTGGGCTTTACAGGTCTTTTTAAGACAAGCAAATATTAGTACAATAGGGTTAGAGGAAAAAATAGAGGACTTTATCATCCTTGAAGAAGAGCATGTGGGTATCTGTGGGACAATCGGCATTGAAACAATTGGGCAAGACGGCCTGTTACGCTCCCTTGTGATAGGTCCTTCTGTGAAACAGATGCATCTTCTACAACTGTTCGAACACACGCAGCAACATGCTCGCAGAAAAGAGCTAGATAGATTATATCTCGTTACTAACAAGCATAATTACATACAATTTTTCGAACTTTTAGGATTTCATCCACAAGAGATCCACAATGTACCAACAGAAATTACCGAATCTCCACATTTAAAAGAGATTTTAGCACAGCAGACATGCACATTTATGATTTGCAAGCTATAAAATGTGGATATTAACAAAGTTATCCACCGAACACACAGGCTTTATCCACAATTTGTGGATAAAGCTTGTATAATTTGTACAAGTTCATTATACTTTTGAAAGTAAATCCTTCTATATTCACATGTTAATAGATTTTTAAAAGAGGTAGATAAAATGGAAACGAAAAAGTGGATTGTGGATAACACAGACCCATTCAAAATAAATTATCCACAGCTTAAAGAGGCAGCGGTGCTTTTACACCAGGACCAGGTGGTCGCTTTCCCAACTGAAACGGTCTATGGTTTAGGAGCAAATGCCCTATCGGACCAAGCTGTATTAAGGATTTTTCAAGCAAAGGGACGTCCGAGTGACAACCCCTTAATCGTACATATCACTAAAAAAGAACAACTCACAAGCCTTGTGGATAACTTGCCACAAGCAGCCGAACAGTTAATAGAAGCTTTTTGGCCGGGACCACTTACTCTTGTGCTCCCGAAAAAAGACGGCGTATCTGCATATGTAACCGCAGGCCTTGATACCATTGCGATCCGAATGCCAGATCACCCAGTAGCATTAGCGTTAATGGAGGTAGCTGGCCTTCCACTTGCTGCGCCAAGCGCCAATCTTTCTGGAAAACCAAGCCCTACCACAGCGGCACATGTGGATGAAGATCTAAACGGCAAAATCGCTGGGCTTCTAGATGGCGGATCAACGGGTGTTGGTTTAGAATCAACCGTTGTGGATTGCACCACCAATATACCTGTTATTTTACGTCCAGGTGGTGTGACAAAAGAGCAGCTTGAGGAAGTGGTGGGTCAAGTAGAGGTAGATCCTGCTCTTAAATCGCAAGAGCATGCACCGAAATCTCCTGGTATGAAATATACTCATTACGCGCCGATAGCGCCAGTATTTTTAGTTGATGGTACGATAGACTTTTTCAATGAGATCGTCCATACGGCTAAGAAAGAGCATAAAAAAGTGGGCCTACTCGTGACGGAAGAAACAAAAGCGCTCCTAAATCAGGAAGGTGACGTTGTCCACACCTGTGGAACAAAAAATGATTTATCCACAGTCGCTACCCATTTATATGATGCACTCAGAAGTTTTAACGCAACGGATGTAGATATCATTTATAGTGAAACCTTTCCGAAAGAAGGAGTCGGCGTAGCAATAATGAATCGACTTGAAAAAGCTGCAGGCCATAAAATAATCAAAATGAAGTAAGATTTCCTCGTTTGGAGATCTTGCTTTTTTTGTGTAAGCAAACTAGCTTTTCCCTTCTAATCCCAACTTGTCCTGCATATCTTGAAGTAGACAAGTCCTGGGAGGGGAATGCAGGGATGACGGGGATGCTTGGAGAGTTAATGACGCTTTTATTAATGGCAATTGCACTAGGAATGGATGCTTTTTCTGTAGGACTTGGCATGGGTATGATTAAATTAAGAATGAGGCAAATCTTTTACATAGGAGTAACTATTGGGATTTTTCATGTGTTTATGCCACTAGCTGGGATGCTGATTGGAAAGGCATTGTCCGAACAGTTTGGCTCGATTGCCACATTAGTGGGTGGTCTTTTACTTATCATGCTCGGAGTCCAAATGATGCTATCCTCGTTACAAAAAGAAGAAGGGCCACTCATCACTCCAATCGGTGCTGGTCTTATTGTGTTTGCCCTTAGCGTTAGTTTAGATAGCTTCTCGGTCGGACTTAGCCTTGGGATTTACGGAGCGAAGACACTTTTAACAGTTATCATGTTTGGGGTTGTAAGCATGTTCCTCACCTGGATCGGTTTATTATTTGGGCGAAAACTGCAAGGCTGGTTCGGATCCTATAGCGAAGCACTGGGTGGAAGTATTTTACTCGGATTTGGTTTAAAGCTAATTTTCTTCACTTAAGCAGTGTAGGTATTTTTGCCTAATCGGTTTTTTCTACAAGATGTGTCTATATTTCGTTAAATTTCGGACCTTTTTAAGGTCTTTTTTCATTTAAAAATTAAACCTCACTAAAGGTTGAAGGGAAGTTGCCGAAATAAGAAGAGAAGGCGTTTTTCTTCTCCACCCTTTTGTTTATAATAGGAGAAAAGGAGGAGTTACTGAATGAACATTTTATTTGTATGTACGGGAAATACATGCCGTAGCCCTATGGCAGAAGCAATTTTAATAAGCAAGAAGCTAGCTGGAGTTCAAGTTAGATCTGCAGGTGTGTTTGCAATGTCGGGAAGTGAAGCCTCCTATCAAGCACAAGAAGTGTTAAAAGAAAAAGGAATAATACATGCACATGTTTCCGCTCTGCTCACGGAAGAGTCCGTCGAGTGGGCGAACTATATTTTTACGATGACGAATCAGCATAAGAAATTGGTAGTAGAACGCTATCCGACAGCAGTTGGGAAAACTTTTTCGTTAAAAGAATTCATTGGTGAACACGGCGAGGTGTCAGACCCATTCGGTGGGAGCGTTCATACATACAGAACGACATTTGATGAGCTACAAACCTTGATTGAGTTGGTTGTGAAAAAAATTATATAGAGCAACATATTTTAGGGGGAAGCATGATGGAGGAAAAAAGAAAGTATAAGTTTGGTTTGCGTTTAAAGCTAGTTTTATTTGCCACCATTCTAGCAGCAATCACGTATACAGTAAGTGGATTCTTTATTTATTTTGTCGTGAATTATGTGGAAAGCTTCATGGGTGCTAGTGTATTTACGATACTGACCCTGGTATTAGGAGTAGCATGGTCTGGTATTCTAGCTTTCTTTGCAGCTCGATTTATTACCAAACCTCTTCAACAATTGGAAGTCGCAGCACAAAAAGCCGCAAATGGCGATTTAACAGAAGATTTACCTGTTTCCGAATCACGTGACGAAATTGGTGCTGTTGGTAATGCGTTTAATTTAATGCTACATAATCTACGTGAAATGGTAAAAACCGTGGATCAAAACTTCCAACAAACGAATAAAAAGGTAATGGAAATTTCGGATGTTTCTATGCAGGCATCCTCGCAAGCAGAAAGCATTTCCTTAACGATTGAAGAAATTGCAAAAGGTGCCGAAAGTTCAGCTTCTTCCGTACAAGACACCGCGGAATCTGTAGAAGATGTTATTAAAATTGCCGACGAGGTTCATGAAAAAGCAACGTCCTCCCAAGCACTCTCACAAGAGATGGTCAAAGATCTCGAAGAAAGTAAGGAAGTCATTCACTCCTTGGTATCTGGAATTCAACATCTTGCTGGTGAAAACAAAACATCTCTAGAAGCTGTGGAACGTCTAGAAAAAAATGCAAGAGAAGTAGAAAATATCATTTCACTTGTTGGTGATATCGCAGGCCAAACAAACCTTCTCGCACTTAATGCTTCCATCGAAGCGGCGCGTGCAGGTGAACATGGCCGTGGCTTTGCTGTCGTTGCAGAAGAAGTTCGATCTCTAGCAGACGAAAGTGCCAAAGCGGTAAAGGGTATTTCAGAGCTAATTAAGAATATCCAAGAAGAAGTAAAAAATGTCGTAACGCAAATCACAAGCCAAGTGAAGGCAGCAAATGTGGAAGCTGAAAAAGGAACTGCAACAAACGCGGTAATTGCAGAAATGACCCATTCAGTACTAGAGGTTGCAGAGTCCGTGAAACAAATCGCTAGCCTAGTGGACCGCCAAATGGACAGCATTCGTGTAACAGCTCAACAGTCACAAGAAGTTGCAGCGATAGCCGAAGAAACATCCGCTGGAGCAGAAGAAGTAACCGCAACAACCCAAGAACAAGCAGCCATGATCGCAAATGTGGAAAAAATCTCACTAGAACTAGCGCAACAGGCAAAACAACTGAAAAATACAATATCGAAATTCAAAATCTAATAGAGAAAAAACGATGGAAGCTTGGGAGATGCCGCTCAAGCTTCTATTGCGTTTTTGAGATCCGTATTTTAAAAAAAGCTGAACCTCAAACTAGCTCCTGCCAATGATTTCAACGATTAAACCGAAAATATTACCTAAAAGCTTTTATTTTAATGAGATACCATCTTTTTTTACATGAAAATTTCAAAATCCTCCCGCATAGAGGTTTTGAAAGGGAAATTAGGGTGAAATCGAGGAATTCTAACGCATTTCCGGACTAATCTAGAATCTAAAAGCTTTTAAGTTTATCTAACAGATACCAGAATTTATTTAACACATCCTAAAAGTAATCGAACATTTCCCTATTTTAGTGAGTCATTTCAACCAGCATGCTTAGATTAGAACCTTGTTCGGTGTAAGTAAATAACCAATACGCAAGATTGGATTTTTTTTATGGGCAAGGGTAAGATGTACATATAAGGATATCCAGTTGAAGGGATGAGAAAAATGAGAGTGGCAATTGCATCGGATCACGGTGGAATCAATATCCGTGAGGAAATTAAAGGTTTGTTAAAAGAATTAAATATAGAGTTTGAGGACTTTGGCTGTGAATGTGAAACGTCTGTCGATTACCCAGATTATGCGTTACCAGTGGCAGAGAAGGTTGCTAGTGGCGAGTTCGATCGTGGAATCTTAATTTGCGGAACGGGCATTGGTATGTCGATTGCAGCAAACAAGGTGAACGGCATACGCTGTGCATTGGTTCATGATCTATTCAGCGCAAAAGCAACGCGAGAGCACAATGATAGCAATATCCTAGCGATGGGCGAGCGCGTTATTGGACCGGGCCTAGCGTTAGAAATTGCAAAAGTATGGCTTACCACCGAGTACGAAGGCGGCCGCCATGCAAATCGCGTACAAAAAATTCATGCTATTGAAAAGTAATTAGATGTTAGGGGAGCCCATGGGTGTCAGCGGTAACGAGGACATTTGTGGGTTGCTTTTATATATTCCATCATTTGAAAGGAGAGAGGATTCATGCAGGAAGAATGGAAGGAACAATTAGTACAGGCATTACAGGACCTTCAAGATCAGGCTTCCCTGACAAAAGGTCAACTGTTAGTCATCGGCTGCAGTACAAGCGAAGTAATTGGCGAGAAGATCGGCACAGCGGGAACAGAGGGTGTCGCCGAAACAATGTATTCGGTATTGGCAGATTTCCGGGCACGTACCGGTGTTGAATTAGCGTTCCAATGTTGCGAACACTTGAATCGTGCCCTAGTTGTGGAGCGGGAAACGGCCGAACAGCGCGGCCTTGAACAAGTCACCGTCATCCCTGTTCGGCATGCCGGCGGTGCTATGGCATCCTATGTCTACCATCGGATGAACCAAGCTGTTATGGTCGAGCACATCAGAGCCGACGCTGGCATTGACATCGGCGATACCCTAATCGGCATGCATATCAAACACGTCGCAGTCCCAGTCAGAAGCAAAGTGAAAACCATCGGCGGCGCCCACATCACCATGGCCAAAACAAGACCAAAACTCATCGGCGGCGCAAGAGCCGTATACGAAGCGGTATTTGAAGGGGAATAATAAAAGTGAATTGGTGCCAGTCACCTTTTTAGGCCGTAATCGTGCCCTCTAAACGCAGAAAACGAGTAACGATTAAGCTGTGATCGTGCCCTCTAAACGCCGGAAACGGGAAAACAGGTAACGATCAAGCTGTGATCGTGCCCTCTAAACGTTGAAAACAAGAAAAGAGGTAACGATTAAGCCGTAATCGTGCCCTCTAAACGCCGGAAACGAGAAAACAGGTAACGATCAAGCCGCGATCGTGCCCTCTAAACGCTGAAAACAAGAAAACAGGTAACGATCAAGCCTTGATCGTGCCCTCCAAACGTCCAAAACGAGAAAACAGGTAACGATCAAGCCGCGATTGTGCCCTCTAAACGCCGGAAACGAGAAAACAGGTAACGATCAAGCCGCAATCGTGCCCTCTAAACGCTGAAAACGAGAAAACAGGTAACGATCAAGCCGCGATCGTGCCCTCTAAACGCAGAAAACAAGAAAACAGGTAACGATCAAGCCGCGATCGTGCCCTCTAAACGCCGAAAACAAGAAAACAGGTAACGATCAAGCCCTGATCGTGCCCTCCAAATCCCAAAAACAAGAAAACAGGTAACAATCAAGCCCTGATCGTACCCTCCAACCGCCCTACCGACACACAACCAACCTCCCACCAAAGTCCCGAAAAAATCAAATCCCACTCTCCCCACCACCCCCCTAATCCGAAAGTTTTTCACAGTAAGCGCTACCATTCTTCCTTTTCTGTTTCTATTATGTCGTCTCCATGATAAAATGAATGTGGTAAAGGTTGAAAAGCCGAATGAATAGCAGTTTGATAATAACCATGATGTATATTTCTAAAGGGGGATTCCGAAAGTGAAATTAGCGCAACAGGATCAACTAGTGTTTCAATCAATTCAAGATGAATTAGGTAGACAACGTACAAAAATTGAGCTGATTGCTTCTGAGAACTTTGTAAGCGAAGCCGTTATGGAGGCACAGGGTTCTGTGTTAACAAATAAGTATGCAGAAGGATATCCAGGACGTCGTTATTATGGTGGATGCGAACACGTTGACGTAGCAGAAAACATTGCCCGTGATCGTGCGAAAGAAATTTTCGGAGCCGAGCATGTAAATGTTCAACCACACTCAGGTGCTCAAGCTAATATGGCGGTTTATTTTACTATATTAGAACAAGGTGACACAGTTCTTGGGATGAACCTTTCTCATGGTGGTCATTTAACGCACGGTAGCCCAGTAAACTTTAGTGGAGTTCAATATAATTTCGTTGAGTATGGAGTGGACAAGGACACTCATACTATTAACTATGAAGATGTAGCAGAAAAAGCAAGAACACATAAGCCGAAGCTAATTGTAGCTGGCGCAAGCGCGTACCCACGTGTCATTGATTTTGCGAAATTCCGTGAGATTGCAGACGAAGTTGGCGCGTACTTAATGGTTGACATGGCGCATATCGCTGGATTAGTAGCTGCTGGTTTACATCCAAACCCAGTACCTTATGCTGATTTCGTGACAACTACTACGCATAAGACACTTCGTGGTCCACGTGGTGGAATGATTCTTTGTAAAGAAGAATGGGCGAAGAAGATCGACAAATCTATTTTCCCTGGTATTCAAGGTGGTCCTTTAATGCACGTAATCGCAGCAAAAGCGGTAGCGTTCGGGGAAGCTTTACAACCAGAATTCAATGATTATGCTCAAAAAATCATCGACAACGCACAACGACTTGCAGAAGCATTGAAAAAAGAAGGACTAACACTAGTTTCTGATGGAACGGACAACCATTTACTATTAGTAGATGTGCGCTCTTTATCTATCACAGGTAAAATTGCAGAGAAAGTTCTTGATGAAGTTGGAATCACAGTAAACAAAAATACGATTCCATTTGATCCTGAAAGCCCGTTCGTAACAAGTGGTGTTCGTATTGGAACGGCTGCAGTAACAAGCCGTGGCTTCGGATTAGAGGATATGGATGAGATTGCATCATTAATCGCGTTTACTTTAAAAAACCACGAAGACGAAGTAAAGCTTGAAGAAGCGAAGTCTCGTATCGAAGCACTTTCTGGAAAATATGAATTATATCCGTCTCTTGGATAATGTTTGTGGATGAGGTCTGATGTTAGACCTCTCTTTTTTATGCAAAAAAACATATAATTTACTTGAATCACTTTCGCTTTTTATGTAGAATCAATGGAAGTGTGATTAGGAAGCTAGGTCTTAGTTTTTGGTAAACCAGCTCAAGGCATAACATAAATAAGGATTATAAAGGAGAGATTTCGAATGGCAAAAGTGTACGTATTTGATCATCCATTAATTCAACACAAACTTACATACATCCGAGATAAAAATACTGGTACGAAAGAGTTTCGTGAACTAGTTGATGAAGTAGCAAGTTTAATGGCATTCGAGATTACTCGTGACCTTCCACTTGAGGAAGTAGAAATTGAAACTCCTGTATCAAAGTCAACATCTAATGTACTTGCTGGTAAGAAGCTAGGAATTATCCCAATTCTTCGCGCAGGACTTGGAATGGTAGAGGGGATGCTGAAATTGATTCCAGCTGCAAAAGTTGGACATGTCGGTTTATATCGTGACCCTGAAACATTACAACCAGTTGAATACTATGTAAAATTACCTTCTGACGTAGAAGAAAGAGATTTCATCGTAGTTGATCCAATGCTAGCAACTGGCGGATCCGCAGTAGAAGCAATCAACTCCTTGAAAAAACGTGGGGCAAAAAGTATTAAATTCATGTGCCTTATCGCTTCCCCTGAAGGTGTAGAAGTAGTAAAAGAAGCGCATCCAGACGTAGACATCTACATCGCTGCCCTAGACGAAAAGCTAAACGAAAAAGGCTACATCGTTCCAGGCCTAGGTGACGCTGGCGACCGTCTTTACGGAACTAAATAATAAGGTATTGATGATAGAAGAAGTGCTTTCCAGTTCATGTGGAGAGTGCTTCTTTTTTTGTTGAGGAAATTTTGGTAGATGCATTTTGGTTGGGGCTAGGCACCGATTGGGTATAAATTCCAATCGGTGCCTGGCCCCAAATTCCATTTATAGTAAACCGACAAACCGTGCATATTTCGTTTTGCTTTGTTTAATGCTATTAGGAAGAGGTGAGGGATCGTGAAGTTTGGAAAGGTTTTGATGGTTTTTTGTTTGGTGAGTGGGCTTTATTCCACCACATTATTTACTGTTGCGAGTGCTTCGAAACATTCGAAATTAGATGAGATACATACTTTAGATACTAAATATCCCAAAAGGCCTCCTTTACCTGTTTTTGATTCGCAACAAGGTTCAGACGTCCAGACCGTTATTTTAATAGTGGAAGAATCAGAACAAGAGCGGATCAAGCAAAAAATCCAATCGCATTACCCGACGCTACATATAAAGAGAACGTATACTGCTGTATTTAAGGGGTTTGCCATTAAAGGACCGCTCAAAGATCTCGAAAAGCTCCAACAGGAGGATGGTATCGTAGAAGTTTCACCTGTAACAAGCTACACGCCAACCATTGATGAGAGTGTGCCTTTTATCGGCGGCGAGCAAATGCGAAGCTTCTATGATAACAAGGGAAATCGTCTCACAGGAAAAGGTGTAAAGGTAGGAATCATTGATACAGGGATTGACTACACACATCCGGACCTTAGGAAAAACTATGGGGGCGGTTATGACTTTGTAGATGAAGATGAAGATCCAATGGAGACAAAGAAATCTCAAGGAATGCCGACGCTTCATGGAACCCATGTTGCGGGAATTATCGCAGCAAATGGGCACCTCAAAGGTGTTGCGCCAGAAGCTGAAATCATTGCCTACCGGGTTCTAGGTCCAGGGGGTCATGGGACAAGTGAGCATGTCATTGCAGCAATTGAAAAAGCGATTCATGACAAAGTGGACGTTCTTAACCTTTCGCTTGGTAACACGATAAACGGGCCAGACTGGCCAACAAGTCTTGCGCTCGATAAGGCTGTAGAGCATGGTGTCGTTGCGGTTACCTCCAGTGGGAATTCTGGACCAAATCTCTGGACCGTAGGCTCGCCTGGGACTTCTACACAAGCGATCTCCGTTGGTGCATCCACACCACCACTACACATTGCACATCTTTCGCCAGTCTTGGCCCGGGGTGAAATAGAGATGCTTCCACTCCAAGGGGCGGCACCATGGAAATTTCCCAAAAACAAAGCGATGGAAATGGTATATGTAGGGTTGGGGGAAGATGAAGATTGGCCAGAAGATGTAAAAGGAAAGATTGTCCTTGCGGAACGTGGAAAGATTCCATTTTCTGAAAAAGCTTGGAATGCCAAGGAAAAGGAAGCCGCAGCAGTCGTTATTTACAATAACTTAGCGGGGAATTTTACAGGATCATTAGAAGTAGAAATGGACCTTCCAGTCGTATCTATTTCAAGAGAAGATGGGTTATATTTAAAAAAACAGCTGGATAGAAGATTTTCTCTCGTGCGCACGACCTATATATGGCATAAAGATCTCATCGCAAGCTTTAGTTCAAGGGGGCCAGTCACGCATAATTGGGAAATAAAACCCGATGTGGTTGCTCCAGGTGTAGCCATTGATAGCACGATCCCAAATGGATATTTAGCACTCCAAGGCACAAGTATGGCAGCACCACACGTTGCAGGGGCAAGTGCGCTATTGAAGCAAGCACATCCAGACTGGGCGCCAAATCAAATTAAAGCGGCTCTGATGAATACAACCAAGCCTCTTGTAAACGAAGACGGTGATTCCTATTCTGTATTAGAGCAAGGTACAGGCAGGATTCAGCTCGAAAATGCGGTAAAAACGAATAGTCTCGTTTATCCAGGAACGCTTAACTTTGGAATGCTTGAGAAAAAAGATCCCCGAACCCAAAAAGAAATAGAAGTTGTTGTCGAAAATGTATCGGGCAAAGAAGTGAAATACAAATTTAAAACGCCAAAAGCAAACAAAGGCATTCAATGGAAGGTACCAATTTCCTTCACTCTTTCGCCAAATGAAAAGAAAAAGACAACAATCACACTGGATATTAACCCGAAAATCCAGAAGCCAGGTATGCATGAAGGTAATATAACCGTAGAAGCTGACAACCAAGAGCTCCGATTACCTTTCCTCTATATAATAGAAGAACCCGATTATCCGAGAATTATGGGTTTTCAATTTGGTTATGGTGACCGAGAAGGCGAGTACCAATACGAGGTGTACTTACCTGAGGGGGCAGAGGAATTGGGAATTGCTCTATATGAGGCAGACTCACTCCATTTTATTCAATACTTAGATTGGGAAAGAGACGTTCCACGAGGATTGTTTAAAAAGAAAATTGAAGCCGATAAACTTAAGGTGAAGGGGCTTGTAAAAGCGGTGGTTTTTGCAAAGAAATTGGATAAAGAAGACTCGGTAGAAGCGGACCTTTATTTTGAATAATTTATCGGAATTTGGATGAGTGACAAAAGTCACATAATGTTCACAAAATGCGAACTTTCACCCAATACCATATATGGTAAAATACATGGTATACAACAGTCGAATGAGGAAAACGTTCATCATTTGGCTGTTTTTTTCTGGAGAAAATCTTACCAAGAAAAGTTTGTCGATTTTTTCCGAATAACACATTGACATTGAATAAGTGCTATTGTATGCTTACAAAGGGTATAAAATGATAAGGTTTTCATAAAACTTTTGCAAGTATTTTAACTCATATTTTAGCACCGATTTTTGAGTAAGACCTCAGTATTTTACCGCACGAAAAACGGGGTGTTTTGATGAAAGATAAACGCCGCCCATTCCAAGCAATGGCCTTAATGTCCACGATTCTTTCCTACCTAGTTGGTCCAACCTTAGTCGGATTATTTTCAGGAAGATGGCTGGATGGAAAATTTGGTACTGAACCATTGTTTCTTATCTTAGGACTTCTATTAGGACTAGCATCCGGTGTATACGGAGTATTATACGCAGTCCGCCAATTCTTCTCAGGAGAGTCATAATATGCCTGAATCTAAAGAAATATTCATAAGGCACGCCAAGTACTTCTTGTTTATTAGCGCCTTATCAGTTTTAGGGTGGGGATTAACCCCATTTCCAGAGTGGTTCCTCGGTTATCTAATAGGGATCATCATCAGTTTTTATAATCACTGGCTTTTATATCGAAAAGTCGGAAAGTTTGCCGAAGCAGTCGCCACTGGTGGGCGAGCATATTCGCTAGGTACTTTGTCAAGAATGGCTGCAGCAGTCCTTGGTGTAGTCGTAGCTGTAAGATTTCCAGAGCACGTAAATCTCTACAGTGTCATCATAGGGATTATGACATCCTATATTGTCATTATCATAGATTCATTTGTAATACTCTTTACAAGCAGTGGGGAAGAGAGGTGAGTACTGTTGGATCACAATGCTCCTATAAGGACTATTGAAATATTGGGTGGGAGTTTAAGCTTCAATCTATCTAACATTTTAATGACAATTATTACTGCCATTATTGTGTTCCTGATCGCGGTTTTAGCAACAAAAACGCTTGCAATGAAGCCTACCGGCGCGCAAAACTTCATGGAATGGTTGGTTGATTTCGCAAGAGGAATTATTAGCAGTACAATGGATTTAAAAACAGGCGGAAGATTTCTTGCATTAGCATTAACTCTTTTAATGTATGTGTTCGTTGCAAACATGCTAGGGTTACCTTTCGCAATTGTAGCAGGCGACCATGAATTATGGTGGAAGTCACCTACAGCAGACCCTGTAATTACGTTAAGTCTTGCCGTTATGGTTATTGCCTTAACACATTACTACGGGATTAAGTTAAAAGGCTTCAAAGAATACGGGAAAGATTTCTTCAAACCAATGAGCTTTCTATTCCCACTAAAGATTATAGAAGAATTTGCTAACACTTTAACTCTAGGTCTTCGTTTATATGGAAACATATTTGCGGGTGAGATACTTTTGGGCTTACTTGCTGGACTAGCTGTGAATGGTTATCAAATGGGCTTCTTCTCCGGTATCGTTGGCACGTTAGTAGCCATAGTGCCGATGTTAATATGGCAAGCATTTAGTTTGTTTATCGGAACGATTCAAGCGTTCATTTTTACCATGTTAACAATGGTTTATATGGCACACAAAGTGAGTCATGACCATTAATTTATAAATTTTTAACAAAAAAACAATTTTTTTAATCATAAGGAGGAAACAATCAATGGGTGCATTAGCAGCAGCAATCGCAATTGGTTTAGCAGCATTAGGAGCAGGTTTTGGTAACGGTATGATCGTAAGTAAAACAGTAGAAGGTATCGCTCGTCAACCTGAGCTTAAATCAGCACTTCAAACTACTATGTTCATCGGGGTAGCATTAGTTGAGGCGATTCCTATCATCGCAGTAGTAGTAGCGTTCATGGTAATGGGAACTAACTAATCTATTAGTTATTCAAAAATGGCGAAGTCCGTCTCACTTGAGAACCTTCGCCTTTCCTTTATAAAAAGTATTATTAATAGGTGTAAACAGTATTTACCTTCGTTAATAAATCCAATAAATTATTAGAAAATATCTAGCCGAGGTGCTCCAGATTACTGGAACATCATCTAGCTAGCGCTTTTCTTATGTATTCCTTGAAGGGAGTGAAAGCATTGTATAGCTTAGATCACTTAGTTCTTGGTGCAGGCCTCCTTACTTTAGGAGACGCACTATTCCAAGTTATTACATTCTTAATTTTACTTTTTTTACTTCGAAAATTTGCTTGGGATAAGCTTTTAGGAATAATGAAGCAACGTGAAGATCATATTGCGGGCGAAATCCAATCAGCTGAACGAAGTAATGAAGAAGCAAGAACTCTTGTAGAAGAGCAAAAAGCACTTTTAAAAGAAGCACGTCTTGAAGCACAAGCGCTTGTTGAGGGTGCGAAGAAGATTGCTGAAGATCAAAAAGCAGATATCGTAAGAGCTGCTCAAGAAGAATCAGCACGCTTAAAAGAGTCTGCGAAAAAAGAAATCGTACAAGAAAAAGAACAAGCAGTTGTCGCATTACGCGAGCAAGTTGCATCTCTTTCTGTATTGATCGCTTCTAAAGTAATTGAAAAAGAATTAAACGCACAAGATCAGCAAAAGCTTATCGATGATTATGTGAAACAGGTAGGCGAAGCGCGATGAGCAAAAACGGAGTAGCAAAGCGTTATGCACTCGCTCTTATCGAACTAGCGAAAGAACATAATCTTTATGGTCAATTTGACTTAGAGCTAGCGGAAGTAAGAAAGGTATTCGAAAGCAACCAAGACTTACATCTCGTATTAAGCAATCCGAAAATCCGTAAAGATTCTAAGAAACAAATTATCCAAGAAGCATTTGCAACAGCGTCACCATATATCGTTAATACGCTAAAGCTTTTAATAGATCGTCATCGTCAATCTATCGTACTCGATATGATTGATGAGTATCAAACGCTTTCCAATGAAGCGCGCAACGTGGCAAGCGCTACTGTGTACTCAGTACGTGAGCTATCAGAAGTAGAAAAAAGCACACTTTCATCTGTATTTGCAGCGAAGGTTGGAAAATCTGCTTTAATCATTAACAACTTGGTAGATTCATCTCTAATCGGCGGTGTGAAAATCCGCATCGGTAACCGTATTTTTGATGGTAGTGTTAGTGGGAAATTAGAACGTCTAGGACGTCAACTTACAACGAATAGATAGTAGATAGGGGTGAAATTCATGAGCATCAAAGCTGAAGAAATTAGTGCACTGATAAAAAAGCAAATCGAGAGCTATCAGTCAGAAATCGAAGTTAGCGATGTCGGTACTGTAATCCAAGTTGGGGATGGTATCGCTCGTGCTCATGGTCTCGACAACGTCATGGCTGGAGAGCTAGTTGAATTTTCTAACGGAGTTATGGGTCTTGCTCAAAACTTAGAGGAAAACAACGTCGGTATTATCATTTTAGGACCATACCGTGAAATCCGCGAAGGCGATGAAGTACGTCGTACAGGCCGTATCATGGAGGTACCGGTAGGTGAGCAACTTATCGGTCGTGTAGTAAACCCATTAGGACAACCAGTTGATGGTTTAGGTCCTATTGAAACTGTAAAAACTCGTCCAATCGAAAGTCAAGCTCCTGGTGTAATGGATCGTAAATCCGTTCATGAGCCACTTCAAACAGGTATTAAAGCGATCGATGCGCTTGTACCAATCGGACGTGGACAACGTGAGTTAATCATCGGTGACCGTCAAACAGGTAAAACATCTGTAGCGATTGACACGATTCTTAACCAAAAAGACCAAGACATGGTGTGTATCTATGTTGCAATCGGTCAAAAAGAATCTACTGTTCGTGGAGTAGTAGAAACTTTACGTAAGCATGGTGCACTTGATTACACAATCGTTGTAACAGCATCTGCTTCTCAACCAGCTCCAATGCTATTCTTAGCACCTTACACAGGAGTAACAATGGGTGAGGAATTCATGTATAACGGCAAGCACGTTTTAGTTATCTATGATGACTTAACAAAGCAAGCTTCCGCTTACCGTGAGCTTTCCCTATTACTTAAACGTCCTCCAGGTCGTGAAGCATACCCTGGTGACGTATTCTACCTACACTCTCGTTTACTCGAGCGTGCAGCGAAACTTAGTGATGCAAAAGGCGCAGGATCCCTAACAGCTTTACCTTTCATTGAAACACAAGCTGGTGACGTATCTGCCTACATCCCAACAAACGTAATTTCCATCACTGATGGACAAATATTCTTGCAATCAGATCTATTCTTCTCTGGTGTACGTCCTGCGATCAACGCTGGTTTATCCGTATCCCGTGTAGGTGGATCTGCGCAAACAAAAGCGATGAAGAAGGTATCTGGTACTCTTCGTCTAGACTTAGCATCATACCGTGAGCTAGAGGCGTTCGCGCAATTCGGTTCTGATTTAGATAAAGCAACACAAGCAAAATTAAACCGTGGAGCTCGTACTGTTGAAGTACTAAAGCAAGGTTTAAACAAACCGCTTAAAATGGAAAAACAAGTTGCGATTCTTTATGCACTAACTAAAGGTTACATTGATGATGTACCTGTAGAAGATGTTACTCGCTTTGAAGATGAGTACCTACTTTGGTTAGATCATAACCGCAAAGAACTACTAGAAGAAATCCGCACTACAAACGGATTACCAAGCGACGAGAGCTTCAAAGAAGCAATCCTAGCATTTAAAAAGACTTTCGTAGCTACTGAAAAGTAATAGATTGACACAGCGATAAAGCCGCAGAGAACAGGAGGAACCGGACTAACGTTCGATCCTCCCGTTCGATGGGGCACCTCGCTATGAATAGGGTAAAAAAAGGTGGTGAGAACCTTTGGCATCATTACGCGACATAAAAACGAGAATTACCTCGACGAAGAAAACTAGCCAAATTACAAAAGCAATGCAAATGGTTTCTGCATCGAAACTAAATCGTGCGGAAACAAATGCAAAAGCTTTTGGTCCATATATGGATAAAATTCAAGAGGTTGTTGCAAGTATTGCTTTAGGAAGTACAGATATCACGCATCCAATGCTACAGACCCGTCCGGTTAAACGTACAGGATATATCGTAATCTCTTCTGACCGTGGTCTTGCAGGTGCCTATAACAGTAACATCTTACGTACGGTTCATCAAACCATAAATAAGCGTCACAAGTCTCAGGATGAATACGCAGTAATTGCCATCGGTCGAATTGGCCGCGACTTTTTTAGAAAGCGCAATATCCCTGTGTACTCTGAAATTACTGGCCTCGGAGATCAAGTCTCTTTTTCAGAAATTAAGGACATCGCAAACCGTGCTGTAAGCATGTTTGCTGATGGGACATTTGATGAGCTATACGTGTATTACAACCACTTTGTAAGTGCAATTTCTCAAGAGGTAACAGAAAAGAAACTGCTTCCTCTTACAGACATCGCATCTACATCTAACATTACATCTTATGAGTTTGAGCCTTCCCAAGAAGGTATCTTAGAAGTCTTGCTACCTCAATATGCGGAGAGCTTAATTTACGGAGCATTATTAGATGCAAAAGCAAGTGAGCACGCTGCTCGTATGACAGCGATGCAAAGTGCAACGGACAACGCGAAAGAGCTTATCCGTGGCCTAACACTTTCTTACAACCGTGCTCGTCAAGCAGCGATTACACAAGAAATCACTGAGATCACAGCAGGTGCTTCAGCTCAACAATAGAACGTTATTTGAAAAGTGGATGCGTCTTACTCACCTCGAGGGGGTAAGCGCTGAAACGATTCATATAACCAACATTTAAAATTACAGTTCATGATATAGCAACAAATTAATAGCAAAAGTAAGTTAGGAGGGAATTCGATGAAAGGTCGCGTTACTCAAATCATGGGTCCTGTTGTTGACGTAAAGTTCGACAGTGGACAGCTTCCTGAAATATACAACGCTCTTCATATCAATCATAAAGCGCGTAGCGGAAACGAAGTAGATGTTACTTTAACATTAGAAGTTGCTCTTCACTTAGGAGACAACACAGTTCGTACAATCGCTATGGCTTCTACAGACGGTGTCGTTCGTGGCATGGAAGTAGAAGATTCTGGTCATCCTATTTCTGTACCAGTAGGTGACGTAACACTTGGTCGTGTATTCAACGTATTAGGTGAAAACATTGACTTAGATGCACCAATCCCAGCAGGTTCTCGTCGTGATCCAATTCACAGACAAGCTCCTACATTCGATCAGTTATCTACGGATGTTGAAATCCTTGAAACTGGTATCAAAGTAGTAGACTTACTTGCTCCTTACATCAAGGGGGGTAAGATCGGTCTATTCGGTGGTGCCGGTGTAGGTAAAACGGTATTAATCCAAGAGCTAATCAACAACATCGCACAAGAGCACGGTGGTATCTCCGTATTCGCAGGTGTTGGTGAGCGTACTCGTGAAGGAAATGACCTTTACCACGAGATGACTGACTCTGGTGTTATCAAGAAAACTGCCATGGTATTCGGACAAATGAATGAGCCGCCTGGAGCACGTATGCGTGTTGCCTTAACAGGTCTTACAATGGCTGAATTCTTCCGTGATGACCAAGCACAAGACGTACTATTCTTCATGGACAATATCTTCCGTTTCACACAAGCAGGTTCTGAGGTATCCGCACTATTAGGTCGTATGCCATCTGCCGTTGGTTACCAACCAACACTTGCTACTGAAATGGGTCAATTACAAGAGCGTATCACGTCTACTTCTGTAGGTTCTGTAACATCGATCCAAGCGATCTACGTTCCTGCCGATGACTACACGGATCCAGCTCCAGCAACAACTTTCGCTCACTTAGATGCAACAACTAACCTTGAGCGTAAGCTTTCTGAAATGGGTATTTACCCAGCGGTAGATCCACTAGCTTCTACTTCTCGCGCATTAGCTCCTGAAGTTGTTGGTGACGATCACTACGCAGTAGCTCGTGAAGTACAGGTTACTTTACAACGTTACAAAGAATTACAAGATATCATTGCTATCTTAGGTATGGATGAGTTAACGGATGAAGATAAATTAACAGTTCACCGTGCTCGTCGTATCCAATTCTTCTTATCTCAAAACTTCCACGTAGCGGAGCAGTTCACTGGACAAAAAGGTTCTTACGTTCCTGTTCAAGAAACTGTGAAGGGCTTCAGGGAAATCCTTGATGGCAAATACGACCACCTACCTGAAGATGCATTCCGTCTAGTTGGACGCATCGACGAGGTATTGGAAAAAGCGAAGCAAATGGGTGTAGAAGTTTAATTAAAGGGACCTAGGAGGGAATGAAATGAAGACGTTAAAAGTCAGTGTAGTTACTCCCGATGGCCCGGTTTATGAATCAGACGTAGAGATGGTAGTAGCAAGAGCTCACAGCGGAGAGCTTGGAGTCCTACCTGGACATATTCCTATGGTTGCCCCACTTCAAATCGGTGGCGTTCGCATGAAAAAAAGCGGCGTAACAGAACAAGTGGCTGTCAGTGGAGGATTTCTAGAAGTGCGTCCTGATAAAGTTACGATCCTTGCTCAAACTGCAGAAGCAGCAGAGCGCATCGATCTTACTCGTGCAGAGGAAGCAAAAAAGCGTGCGGAACAAAGACTGCAATCTAAACAAGATGACGTCGACTACCGCCGTGCCGAACTTGCTCTCCAACGTGCAATCAACCGCATCAATGTAGCAAAACGAGGGTAACGCTTACCCATAAATATAGAGAAACCCCTGATCATATATGGTCAGGGGTTTTTTGTATTGTTGTGATGAAAAAGTGATATTTTTAATCAAACCACTATTCTACCGATTTTTTATAACTTTTCCGAGTAATTTTAATCATTTTTTATCTGAAAAGTGATAGTTATGTGCCCTATTTTAAAAATGCTCTTTAACAAATTGGTAGTTAAGTATTTTTCGCTTCTAAAAACAGTCAAGTTACTGGACATTCTCACCGTTCTCGAGTAGGTTCTCACACTTTTCGTTAGTGTTCTCATGTAACTCGGATAGTTTCTCACGCTTCTCCCGAAGGTTCTCACGTAACTCGAATAGGTTCTCATACTTCGCGGATATGATTGGTTTTTATAAATGAAGGTTACAAATCGACAAATAGATCCTTACTTTTATCAAAAAAGTAGTCGTAATAATACTCTTTTATAAAAATGCTCTTTAACAAATTGGTAGTTAAGTACTTTTCACTTCGAAAAACAGCTAAGTTACCGGACGTTCTCACCGTTCTCGAGTAGGTTCTCATGCTTCTCGTCAAGGTTCTCACGCAACTCGGATAGGTTCTCACGGTTCTAGTCAAGGTTCTCACATAACTCGAATAGGTTCTCATACTTCGCAGAAAACATCGGTTTTTATAAATGAAGGCAACAAATCGACAAATAGATCCTTACTTTTATCAAAAAAGTAGTCGTAACAATACTCTTTTATAAAAATGCTCTTTAACAAATTGGTAGTTAAGTACTTTTCACTTCTAAAAACAGCTAAGTTACCGGATGTTCTCACCGTTCTCGAGTAGGTTCTCGTCAAGGTTCTCACGCAACTCGGATAGGTTCTCACGGTTCTAGTCAAGGTTCTCACATAACTCGATTAGGTTCTCATACTTCGCAGAAAACATCGGTTTTTATAAATGAAGGCAACAAATCTACACATAGATCCTTACTTTTATCAAAAAAGTAGTCGTAATAATACTCTTTTATAAAAATGCTCTTTAACAAATTGGTAGTTAAGTACTTTTCACTTCTAAAAACAGCTAAGTTACCGGACGTTCTCACCGTTCTCGAGTAGGTTCTCATGCTTCTCGTCAAGGTTCTCACGCAACTCGGATAGTTTCTCACGCTTCTCCCGAAGGTTCTCACATAACTCGAATAGGTTCTCATATTTCTCCCAAACTGTCTCCTCCAGATCCCGATATCCTCACATACAGCCAAACTATCCATCAACATTAGCGAACCTAACCAAACTCAACCCACCTCCATGACATATTTACCCAACGAATAGTCAGAATAAGGGTTATTGATGTCGACACAGATATTGGTATTTGATATAATTGTTATCGGTTACAAGTTTAAATATTAAGAGCAGTCTGAAAAATATGAGACTTCGGAGGGGGCGGGCATG
This sequence comes from Sutcliffiella halmapala, assembly GCF_002019665.1. GTDB lineage: Bacteria > Bacillota > Bacilli > Bacillales > Bacillaceae_I > Sutcliffiella_A > Sutcliffiella_A halmapala. The sequence goes on from NZ_KV917375.1 coordinate 315,752, forward strand.
AATCTACTAAACTTATATCAAAATAACTATTTGATCGTAGTCGTATTCTTAGCTCTAGGGGTTTTACTTCCGGTTGTTGCATTAACAATAGGGAGACTGTTGCGTCCAAACAAACCATCTATTGCAAAGCAAACGACCTATGAAAGTGGTATTGATCCCTTTCATGATTCACGTGTTCAGTTTAATGTACGTTATTACATATTTGCACTGTTATTCGTCATTTTTGATGTAGAAACAGTTTTTCTTTATCCATGGGCAGTGGCATATGAAAAGCTAGGGATTTTTGCATTGGTTGAAATGCTTATTTTCGTAGTGATGCTTCTGATTGGATTAATCTATGCTTGGAAGAAGAAGGTGCTGAAATGGATCTAAATCTAGAGAGTATATCACCAGAAGAAATGGAAGAACTCAAGCAAACGATATTCCTTACAACATTAGAGGAATTAAAAGCATGGGCACGCAGTAACTCTATGTGGCCAATGACTTTTGGACTTGCCTGTTGTGCGATTGAAATGATGGGAGTAGGATCCTCTCATTATGATTTGGATCGTTTTGGTTCCTTTTTCCGTACATCTCCTCGTCAATCCGACTGTATGATCGTTTCAGGAACAGTAACGAAAAAAATGGCACCTGTCTTGAAACGTCTTTATGATCAAATGCCTGAGCCGAAATGGGTTATTGCTATGGGTTCCTGTGCAACCGCGGGTGGACCTTATATCAAATCCTATGCCGTTGTAAAAGGAGTGGACCAGATTGTACCTGTTGATGTGTATATTCCAGGTTGCCCACCAAATCCAGCGGCTCTTATTTATGGAATCAATAAACTAAGAGAAAAAATTCGCCACGAAGCTAAGACAGGGAAGCAGGTGATCTAGTAGTGAGCGAGGAAAAAAGTCTAGAGGAGCAAAAAAGGGAAGCCGCTGCGAAAGCGAAGGCAGCTGCCCTTGCTAAACTAAAAGCGAAGCAAGAACAAGAAGCGACCAAAAACCAAGAAACAAATGGGGAAGCATCTGAAGACGAAGCCAAAGAGTTAGCCAAGAAAAAGGCAGCAGCAGCCGCAAAAGCGAAGGCAGCAGCTCTAGCTAAACTAAAAGCAAAGCAAGAACAAGAAGCGACCACTACTCCAGAAACAAATGGCGAAGCACCCGAAGACGAAGCGAAAGAGCTAGCCAAGAAAAAGGCAGCAGCAGCCGCCAAAGCGAAAGCCGCAGCTCTAGCTAAACAGAAAGCAAAACAGCAACAAGAAGCGACCACTACTTCAGAAACAAATGACGACACAGCCGATGACATGGATTTAGCCAAGAAAAAAGCCGTCGCAGCAGCGAAAGCAAAGGCAGCAGCTGCCGCCAAAGCAAAAGCGGCAGCTCTAGCCAAACAAGGGGAATCCGTCGAAGCTGACACAGGCACTGATGAAAAAGCGAAAGCGATTGCAATCGCCAAGGCGAAAGCCGCGGCCGCAGCAAAGGCAAAAGCAGCAGCCCTAGCCAAACAGAACCGAGACTCGTCAGAACCAACCGCTGGGGACGACGACTTAGCGAAAGAAAAAGCAAAAGCAATTGCCGCCGCGAAAGCGAAAGCCGCAGCTGCAGCAAAGGCAAAAGCCGCCGCAGCATCAAAATCGGGTGGAGCAACAAGTGCCGCAGAAGAAGTTTCAAAAGAGCCTTCACCAAATCAGAAATATTTAGATAAATATGTAAAAGTAATTACGGATCACTTAGGAAAAGACGTCCTAGAAGATTCCTACATTAATAATTTATCCAAAGACGTTCCAACGCTTGTAGCGAAACCAGAGACGTATTTTAAAGTAGCAGAATTCTTGAGATACAATGAACAACTTACCTTTGAATATTTGTCGGAAATGCATGGGACAGATTTTGAGACACATATGGAGATTTATAATCATTTTTACTCCTATAAAAATCGTCAGTCAGTAGCATTGAAGGTGAAAATAGATCGTGATAACCCTGTTATTCCATCGCTACAGCCATTGTGGCAGGGGGCAGATTGGCCGGAGCGTGAGACGTTTGATTTATTGGGAATTCAATTTATCGGACATCCGAATTTAACGCGAATCATGATGCCAGATGATTGGGTTGGATATCCACTGCGAAAAGATTATGAGCCGTACGATGTGGAGGTGTAGCAGATGATTCGCACGGAAGAAATGCTTTTAAATGTAGGACCACAGCATCCTAGTACGCACGGGGTGTTCCGTCTTGTCATTAAGATAGATGGAGAGATTATTAAAGAGGCTACACCTGTCATTGGGTATTTGCATCGTGGAACAGAGAAACTCGCTGAAAACCTGCAATATACACAGATTATTCCGTATACAGACCGGATGGATTATCTTTCTGCGATGACGAATAATTATGTGCTCTGTCATGCAGTAGAAACGATGATGGGCTTAGAGATTCCGGATCGTGCAGAATACCTCAGAATCTTGGCGATGGAGCTTGGACGTGTTGCAAGTCATCTAGTTTGGTATGGTACGTACCTTTTAGATATTGGGGCAGTTAGTCCATTCCTGTATGCGTTTCGTGAGCGTGAAATGATTATTAATCTTTTAAATGAGTTGTCTGGGGCACGCTTAACCTTTAACTATATGCGTGTCGGTGGCGTAAAGTGGGATGCACCAGAGGGCTGGATTGAAAAGGTGGAAGAGTTTGTGCCATATATGCGTGAGCAGCTCAAGGGCTATCACGATCTTGTCACCGGAAACGAAATTTTCATGAGCCGTGTAAAAGGGGTAGGAACTTACACGAAGGAAGATGCTTTAGCCTATTCCTTGAGTGGAGCGAACCTTCGCTGTACCGGTGTAAAATGGGATCTCCGTAAAGATGAGCCATACTCCATCTATGACCGTTTTGACTTTGATGTGCCGACTCGTGAAGGTGGCGATGCTTGGGCCCGCTATCACTGTCGCATGGAGGAGATCGAGGAGTCGCTAAAAATCATTGAACAAGCCGTTGCGCAGTTTCCGAAAGAAGGCGCGATTATGGCGAAGGTGCCAAGAATTATTAAAGCTCCAAAGGGTGAGGCCTATGTTCGAATCGAATCACCACGTGGAGAAATTGGCTGTTATATCGCAAGTGATGGCAAAAAAGAACCGTATCGCTTAAAGTTCCGCCGTCCATCTTTTTATAATCTACAGATCTTACCGAAGCTACTTGAAGGAGAAAACATGGGGAACTTGATTGCTATTTTAGGAGCAATTGATATTGTCCTTGGGGAGGTCGATGGCTAATGATGCAAGATCTATTACATTCGGCACCGTCCTGGACGAATTTTTTCATCTTCTTTGGCTTAGCGACCGCTTTACTTTTAGCCGTCCTAGGCTTCGTAACATACGGAATTCTTGCAGAACGTAAAGTAATGGGTTTCATGCAAGGTCGGATGGGGCCGAACCAGGTTGGGGGTCCATGGGGGCTTTTGCAAACCGTAGCTGACGTACTAAAGCTCTTAATAAAAGAAGATACGATCCCAAAAGAAGCGGATCGACCTTTGTATATTCTTGCACCAGTCATTGCCTTTACACCAGCTTTTTTAGTACTTGCCGTTATCCCGTTTACGGATAAATTCCAGTTTGCCGATATCGGGGTCGGATTATTGTACTACATCGCCATTTCTGGTATTACAACGGTTGGGGTTGTGGCGGCTGGCTGGGCATCCAATAATAAATACTCCCTCTTAGGTGGGATGCGTGCAGCGGCACAGATGATTTCCTATGAAGTACCGCTTGTAATGTCCGTTATCGGGGTCGTCCTGTTAGCAGGAAGCTTAAATCTTAACGATATCGTTGGTGCGCAAGGAGATATCGCTTGGTTTATTTTACTGCAACCTGTTGGATTTATTGTTTTCGTTATCGCATCAGTGGCAGAGTTAAATCGTACGCCATTTGACTTACCAGAAGCTGAGTCAGAACTTGTTGCCGGCTACCATGTTGAATATTCTGGCTTCCGCTGGGCATTTTTCATGCTTGCAGAATACGTGTATCTCTTCGCAATGGCGTCGTTAACAACGGTACTTTTCCTAGGTGGCTGGTTAGCACCGTTTGGATTCCTTGAATTTATCCCAGGAGCCGTTTGGTTCGCCTTGAAATTTAGCGTTGTCGTCTTCGTACTAATCTGGATTCGAGTTACCTTCCCTCGCCTGCGAGCGGACCAACTAATGGAATTCGGCTGGAAAGTACTACTACCAGTAGCACTAGCAAACATCTTCTTCTCAGCAATTATTAAAGAAATCTTCTTTAAATAAAGGCTTTGTTAAACACCGCAGTTGATTTCCGCACAAGGCTTCGCTTTCCGCGGGGCGCTTGTGGAGCCTCCTCGGCTATGCCTGCGGGGTCTCCACAAAACGCTATCTCCCGCAGGAGTCTGCGCCTTGTGCTCCAATCAACAGCTAGGTAACTAAAAATCAACACGGTATTTTAACAGAGAGGCGGTTACACATTTAGAAGAAAAGACTCTGTAAAAGCTTACTGTTGGTCTGAGCTACCCAAGCTGGTAATAAAAGCAGAGAGAAAATCACACCAGTGGCGTTTAAATTAGACACTCATGTAAAGAAATCTTTGCACCATGAAGTATGAAAATGGATCAGTTAAGCATTTGATCTAAACTGGTCCTCATGATGAAAAAGGATCTTCTGTTGAACGTTAAGTTTAACCCGTCCCCCCTGATGATTGGAGTGCAAGGTGTGAGACTCCTGCTTAGAATGCGTGTCGAAGGGAGACCCCGCAGGCGAATTTTTGCCGAGGAGGCTCTCGAGAACCGCCCGCGGAAAGCGAACACCTGGCACGGAAATCATCAGGGAGTTTAACAAGCAACCTACCTATTTTCAAGGTAACCGAAACAAAATGTATCTTAACCAAAAAAATGCCTTTCTTACCTAGCGTAATGGAAGAATAGGGGTGAAGCGAAATGCGCGGTCTTGCAAAAGGTTTGAAATATACCCTACAAAACTTAACAAAGAAAAAAGTAACCTATAACTACCCGAAAGAACCGCTTCCACTGCCGGATCGGTTCCGTGGCATCCAGAAGTTCTACCCGGAAAAGTGTATCGTTTGTAATCAATGTGCCAACATTTGTCCGACAGACTGTATTCAGCTCACAGGGAAAAAACATCCGGATCCTACGAAAAAAGGGAAAATAATTGATACGTATGATATTAACTTTGAGATTTGTATTTTATGTGATTTATGTACAGAGGTTTGTCCGACTGAGGCGATCATTATGACGAATAACTTTGAACTGGCGGAATATAGTAGAGATCGTTTGTTCAAGGATCTGCAGTGGTTGGATGAAAATGATACGAACATCAGAAGGGAGAATAAAGCATGAGTATATCCGGTGAATTTATTGCCTTTTTGGGACTCGCGGTTGCTGCGATTGCCGGTGGCGTGCTCATGCTTAATCTTACAAAGGTCGTGCACATGGTCGTCGCCCTCGTGTTCACCTTTATAAGTATTGCAGGTATTTATGTGATGCTGTCCGCTGAATTCGTTGCTTTTGTGCAAATTCTTATCTACTCGGGTGCGATTACGATCATTATGCTCTTCGGAATTATGCTTACACGTCATAATGATCATTCCGAACCAACAGGCTTGTTAAAAAAGATCCTTGTTGGGTTGGGGGTCGTGGGCTTTGCGGCTGTTGTGTACCTTGGAGTATACAACTTAGATTTAGGGAGCCAGCAAGCAGATTTACATATCAATAATACAGAGCAAATTGGGATAGCGATTTACGCGAAGTATGTGATTCCGTTTGAGTTAACCTCTGTCCTATTACTAGTAGCGCTTGTTGGAGCGATTATTTTAGCAAAACGTGATGATGAAGAAGAGGAGGCGAACAAGGAATGACACAAGTTCCATTATCAGCCTACCTAGTTCTAGCTCTCATTTTATTTTGCATCGGTCTTTATGGGGCACTAACCAAGCGTAATACGGTCATTGTGTTGATCTGTATTGAGCTGATGTTAAATGCAGTGAATATTAACTTAGTTGCTTTTAGTAAATTTGGTATTAACCCGTCGATTACAGGGCAAGTGTTTTCTCTGTTTACCATCACGGTCGCAGCGGCAGAAGCAGCGGTAGGGTTAGCTATTCTGATTGCGCTATATCGCAACCGTCGCACGGTGAATATCGATGAAATGAATTCGTTGAAAAATTAATGTAAATACATGTTCAAAAAGGATTAAAGGGTCTGCGCTGACGAAGAAATTCGCCGACGCTATTATCCCAGACTTTTTGAATATCATCCTAAAAGAATTCACCGGCAACTTGCTTTGACTTTAAACGTGGGTGAAACATGCCACGTAAGAGAAGGGGACTTGATACGATGATGGAAAATGCTTGGATCATCCCGCTTTTTCCGCTGATCTCCTTTATCCTACTTCTGTTAATTGGAAAAAAGTTAAAAGAAACAAGTGCGTATCTCGGGATTGCACTGATCGGATTTTCCTTAATTTTTTCTGTTTTAGCACTGTGGGAACGGTTTTCAGCACCAACCTATAAGGCGACATTCGAATGGCTTCAAATTGGCGATGTTTCCTTAACGGCGGGCTATGAAATAAATCAATTAAATGCCTTGATGCTTGTCGTAGTATCGCTTGTCAGCTTATTAGTACATATTTATTCCAAAGGGTATATGAAATCAGATGAGCGTTTTCACATCTTTTACGCCTACCTTGGGCTCTTTACCTTTGCGATGCTGGCACTTGTGATATCACCGAATCTACTTCAGCTTTATATTTTCTGGGAGCTAGTAGGCGTAGGGTCGTTCTTGCTCATTGGGTTTTATTTTTTCAAAGAAGATGCAAAAGCTGCTGCCAAAAAAGCGTTTATTATGACGCGTATCGGGGATGTCGGATTATTTATCGGGATTATCCTTTTATTTTGGCAGGTTGGAAGCTTTGAATACGATGTGATTTTTGCTGCAGTGGATGAAGGAGTGATTTCCGCGGGCATGCTCACCCTCATTGCCATCCTTATTTTCATTGGAGCGATGGGGAAATCGGGTCAGTTTCCACTTCATTCCTGGTTACCAGATGCAATGGAAGGTCCTACACCAGTTTCTGCCCTCATCCATGCCGCGACAATGGTTGCAGCAGGGGTCTATCTAGTAGCAAGCCTATTCCCGCTATTTAACGCGAGTGAGGCCGCGCTAATGACCGTAGCGATCGTAGGAGCCTTCACGGCAATCTTCGCCGCGTCTATTGGTCTTGTTCAAAAGGATATTAAAAGAATACTAGCCTATTCCACCGTCAGTCAGCTAGGCTTCATGATGCTAGCATTAGGCTCTGCAGGCTATGTTGCAGGGGTGTTTCACTTAACAACACATGCTTTCTTTAAAGCGTTACTATTCCTCGCAGCAGGTAGTGTCATCCATGCCGTTCATAACCAAAATATTGATGAGATGGGCGGACTTTGGAGAAAAATGCGTACAACAGGAATATTGTTCTTAATTGGAACGCTAGCCATTACAGGTGTTCCGTTCTTTTCCGGATTTTTTAGTAAGGAAGAAATTTTAATCGCTGCTTGGGTAAATGGGAATCCATTCTTGTTTGCACTAGCATTAATCGCCGCCTTCTTTACGGCATTCTATATGTTCCGCTTGTTTTTCCTTGTATTCACAGGCGAACCAAGAGGGGATCAGCGTCATGTTCACGAATCATCGTCCTTAATGACGTTACCAATGATCGTACTTGGGGTACTAGCGGTTGTGGCAGGATACATGAACACGCCTTGGTTTGGCCACTTCTTAGGCGACTGGCTAACAGAGGGAACAGAGATGTACGGTCCATCACATATTGAAGGACCAGCGTGGATTATGGTTGCAGCAATCCTAGTATCTGCTGCCGGAATCGGCATTGCCTACTTAATCTACTTCCGCCGTTCCATCGAACGCGAAACCTTCAGCACAGGCGCGCCGCATTTGTATGGCATTTTACGAAACAAATACTTTGTCGATGAGTTTTATAAAATGACCTTTGTCTACGGCTCGCGTGTGATCAGCTTGTTCTTGAAATATATCGAAGAATTTCTCGTACACGGAACGATGAAAGGTGTTGCCTATGCCACACAAACCATCGGTAGATTAGGTGCGAAAATGCAAAACGGACAAACACAAGTATACGGCGCCGTCGCATTTCTTGGTCTAGCAATCTTAATGATTATCTTTGCATTTACAGGGGGGTACTTAGGATGAACAGCTTTTTCTTGTCAATCTTGATTTTCGCCCCTCTATTAGGAATTCTTGCACTACTATTTATCCCAAAAACAAATGAACAGCTGATTAAGCTAGTTGGATTTGTGGCAACACTGCCGTCCTTGATTTTTACGCTTATCGCCTTCTGGCAGTATAAAGCAGGAGCAGGTCTCGAGCAGTTTGCTATAAACGTAGAGTGGATCCGCTTTGGGGGAGAAGCTCCTCTCTTATATGGCACACAGCCATACCAGCCGATTTCCTATGAGCTAGGATTAGATGGTTTCTCGTTAGTAATGATTCTACTAACCGCCGTTCTTTCAACACTAGCGGCAATCGCCTCTATCCATGTAAAAAAAGAATGGAAGGGTTACTTCATCCTTTTCTTACTTTTACAAATTGGAATGCTCGGAGTCTTTGCAGCTGAAAATCTATTACTATTCTTCTTTTTCTTTGAGTTAACACTCATTCCAATGTTCTTCTTAATCGGGAAATGGGGTTATTTTGAAAAAGAAAATGCAGCCTACCGTTTCTTAATCTATAACGGACTTGGCTCAGCAATCTTACTAATTGTATTCGTCATTCTTTTTGCAAAAACAGGAACGATGAACATTGTAGAAATCACGCAACTATTTCAAGCAGGAGACAATGGTCTTTTCCTTGGAGAAATGACAGATGACCTGCGTTTAGGCTTACTTATCGCTCTTTTAGTAGCATTTGGTGTGAAGCTTCCAATCGTACCGCTACATAGCTGGATGCTGAAGGTGCACGTTCAAGCGCCACCATCAATCGTCATGCTACATGCAGGAGTACTTCTGAAAATCGGTGCATACGGGTTAATTCGTTTTGGGGTAGGAATTTTCCCAGAACAATTCGAACAGATGGCCTTCATTCTTGCAATCTTAGGAGTAGTGAACCTTCTATACGGGGCCTTCCTTGCACTAATTCAAACAGATTTCAAAATGGTACTGGCCTACTCCAGTATCTCGCATATGGGAATTGTGCTGATCGGACTTGCTTCCCTAAATGAAGTGGGAATCCAAGGGGCGATTTTCCAAGTTGTCTCACATGGTTTCATCGCGGCATTATTGTTCTTCCTAATCGGCGTGATGTATGAGCGTGTCGGTACAACAGATATCAACAAACTCGGTGGCTTAGCAAAAGTAATGCCATTAACAGCAGGCTTCTTCTTAGTCGGTGCGATGGCGTCCTTAGGCTTACCAGGAATGTCAGGGTTTGTAAGTGAGTTTTTAGCATTTTTAGGATTATTTAAAGAAATGCCGATCGTTGCCGCAGTTGGTACGCTCGGAATTATTTTAACAGCAGCATATCTATTACGAGCTGTGTTAGGCATGACTTTTGGAAAAGTAGCACCATATGGAGAGAAGGTTGTTGATCTTCGCGGTGTTGAATTTATTCCAGTGTTTGCATTGTTGTTCTTTATTGTCTTAATTGGTGTATATCCGAGCGTTCTAGCAGAGCCGCTTCAAGCCACCATCGAAGCCATTATTATAGGGATAGGGGGGTGAAACGGAGATGGATTTAGAAACGCTACTCAGCTTTAAATGGGGGGCTATGGCACCAGAATTCATCATCCTTGGTGTAGCAACCCTTCTCACTCTATTAGATTTATTTTTACCGAAAAAAATAGACCGACGAGTCCTTGGATGGTTCGGTTTTGCAGGAATTCTAGTAGCAATTGGATTTTTAGTCGGCTCATTTTTCGAAGAGGGAGTCACGACGATTCTATACGAAACATACCGACTCGATAGCTTTGCCAAAGCATTTAAACTACTCCTACTAGTCGGAGCGGCCTTTGTCATGCTAATGGCTGTCAGCTATGACCCGAAAGAAAGCTTGAAAGAGTACCGCGGGGAATTTTACTATTTACTTTTAGCGGGACTTCTCGGAACAATGATCATGGCTTCAAGTGGGGATTTAATTACCCTGTTCGTTGGTTTAGAGCTACTTTCGCTATCTTCCTATGTATTAGCAGGATTGCGCAAAAAGAACCAACGCTCCAATGAAGCAGCAATGAAATATGTAATAAATGGTGGGATTGCCACAGCCATTACTTTATTCGGAATGAGTTATGTGTACGGTTTAACCGGCACGACCAACCTAATCGAAATGGCACAAATCCTAAACCAAACACGGGCAAGCGATATGCAGTATCTATTGATGGTAGCCTTCATCATGATGTTCGTCGGGCTTTCCTTTAAGCTCGCAACCGCCCCATTCCATATGTGGGCACCAGACGTCTACCAAGGCGCACCAACACCAGTTACAGCATTCCTAGCAGTTGTGTCGAAAACAGCAGGATTTATCATCGTTGCACGCCTATTCATTACGCTATTCTTAATGACACCGGCACAATCTGGCGAGGTTTCCTTGCTCTTCTCGCTAAAAGAATTCATCGCCATTTTAGCGGTGATATCCATGGTGATCGGAAACACCGTTGCACTGCGCCAGCGTAATGTTAAAAGAATGCTCGCGTATTCTGGGATCGCCCATGCAGGTTACCTACTTGTCGCAATCTCATCGATTAACCTAGTATTTCTATTTGAAACCATGTGGTTCTACTTAGTGGCGTACTTGTTAATGAACATCGGTGCACTAGCGATATTACAAGTTGTGACCAGAAAAAGTGACTCTGAGGATGTCAGCCAGTTTGCAGGTCTGTATCAGCGCTCACCGCTGTTAGCAGTCTTAATGAGCATCTTCCTCCTGTCACTAGCAGGAATTCCAGGAACCGCTGGATTCATCGGGAAATTATCGATCTTTATGGGCGCCATCACAGAGCCATCCAATGCCTACGTCTTGGCATCCGTCCTAATCGCTACAACCGTGATCTCGTATTTCTACTATTTTGGCATCATGACACAAATGTTCTTCCGCCCAGCGGCAGATCAAGAAAAAATCAAAATTCCAGTCGGGATCTGGATTACGATTATTCTATGCGGCGTTGGAACGATTGCATTTGGAATCTTACCTGGCCTTGCAATCGACTTCTTTAACGGACATTTTGATGTGCTATTCGATTTCTTTAACCAGGCAAGTCAATAAAAAGTAACGAATTACGGTTTGTCATGAAAAAGGGGTATATGTTTTAATTAGAAGAAGGAGTTGGGGAGCTCCTTCTTTTTTTTGGTGCTTTTTTGGGGCGAGACCCCCACTACTATAAAGCACTAAAACAATGGTTCCATCAAAGCGAAAATCTTGGGAAAAATCACAGTTGTTATCGTGTCATGAATGAAAAAAATTATACATAAAAAATTTTAAAATGGTTGTGAGAAAGGGGAAAAATATGGTTGATTTTGGTGTACAAGCATTAGTTAGCATCTTGTCCCACCTGCTTTTCATAAGCATTACCTGGTGGGCGCTCCAATGCATTAACTACGAACAATGGATGAAGCCCAACAGAGTCGTGCAAATGCGACTGCTACTCATCCTCGTGACAATAGCAATAGGTGCATCCGTAAGTAATTTCTTTTTAGACTACCTATTCTTGTCACAAAGACTGCCGATGATGTGGTAGAGCTATAAATAGTACTGTGAAACCTGGAAAGGAAGAGCAGTGCATCAGTGGGCTATCTCTGAGGTCATGAAAAACCCGGAAAAGAAAAAGCATGTACCCAGAGTCCACCACTGAGGTCATGAAAAACCAAGAAAAGAAAAAGCACGCACTCGGTCGCCCCGCCTAAGATCATAAAAAAACGAAAACCAAGCTCCCCCTTGCATTTGCTTCATGAAATACTCAAATTCACAAAACAAAAACCAACCTTATTTCGCTATTACCTCTTTTTTTCATATTTATCCAGTATATATATAAACTAGGAAACACCTACAACGAACTACACCCTTCGACAAAAAAGAGAAAAATCCTGCCGGTGCCTGACCCCAAAAAGTGACCCCAAAAATGCAATCCAAATAATGCTAAAAGTAACTCTGAAAACGATAAAATAAGCGCTTTGGCTCGATGAGAAATTTGACGATTATTCCCATGTATGTGAGGCGTGGAGGTGGTAAGAATGGATAGTAAGGAGAGTAGAGCGAAAGGGATGTGGGGGATATGTTTAACGGGAAGGTAATGAGCGGGGAAGCGTGGAGAAAGTACGGACAGAGAGCGGTTTGTGGATTATTCGGTTTGTTAATATGTTTTACAGGGGTAATTCTTGGGAATGAAAGAAGCAGAGCACAATTTCCAAACGAAACTAGTATGGAAATCGTTGATATTGCTCAAGTTTTTCAAGATAAAAAAATTAATATTAAAGAGTGGAAACTTTATTCGAGAAATAACGTCTATAAAATTGGGGATTTAGTAGCTTTTCAAAAAGAGCTAAATGGTTTAAAAAAGAATATGGGCCATTTAAATTGGACTGTGGAAGTGGAAGAGGATCAATGGAAAGCGGTTGGGACTAATTATAACGATTTTCTCAAACAAGAAGAAACACTTCAACTCATCACAACCCACACAAATACTGCCCCAACATCGTACTTATTATATGAGGTCACTGGATATGGTTGGGAAGAAACCTTGGCAAATGAAATTTTAGAGAACTTCCATTCTAATCTTACCAGTATTTCTCAAGGGAACAATGAAATATTTAGTTGTATGATTGGCGAGTTCAGTGATAAAATTGAAGATGGTTTGCAAAATACGACAAATATTTTGTTAAACGCATTTTCAGCACAAGTAATCGAAGAGTTGAATGAAGATACCTTTGTTTCCGTTACAGCATATACTGAAATGTGGAATAATGTTCTTCCGGCACATCATGGAAAGATGAACTTACAAATCGGGTTACGAAAACAAGGATTGGGCGATAAGACTACCGTGATTGTAGGCACCCCAATTATTACTGTTGAATACTAATATATAGAACATAGGACGCGGAGGGGAAAATTTTGGAAAAAATTATCGTCCGCGGCGGACAAAGGTTAAAGGGTACTGTAAAAGTAGAGGGAGCAAAAAATGCAGTACTACCTGTTATCGCCGCAACATTATTAGCTAGCAAAGGCAAATGTGAAATCTTAGATGTACCAGAGCTCTCCGACGTTTATACGATTAATGAGGTTTTGCGTTATTTAAATGCCGATGTTGACTTTGCAAATAATCGTATAATTGTCGATGCAACAAGAGAGCTAAATATAGAAGCACCTTTTGAATATGTAAGAAAAATGCGTGCATCTGTACTTGTAATGGGTTCATTACTTGCACGTAATGGGAAAGCTCAAATTGCTTTACCTGGAGGTTGTGCAATCGGTTCGAGACCAATTGATCAGCATTTAAAAGGCTTTGAAGCAATGGGTGCAAAAGTGAAAGTCGGAAACGGATATATCGATGCTGAGGTAGACGGAAGATTACAAGGCGCGAAGGTATATTTAGATTTCCCAAGTGTTGGAGCTACTGAGAACATTATGATGGCGGCGACGCTAGCAGAAGGAACAACGATTTTAGAGAACGTGGCAAAAGAGCCAGAAATCGTGGATTTAGCGAACTTCTTGAACTCCATGGGAGCAAAGGTTCGTGGAGCGGGTACTGGAACGATTAGAATTGAAGGAGTTTCTGAATTACACGGATCTACGCACAACATTATCCCTGACCGTATTGAAGCAGGTACTTTTATGGTAGCAGCAGCAATCACTGGTGGAGATGTTATTGTTGAAGGTGCAGTGCCAGAACACTCAAGCTCACTTATTGCCAAAATGGAAGAAATGGGCGTTCAATTCCAAGAAGTAGAAAATGGATTACGTGTTATTGGACCAGAAAAGTTAAAGGCAATTGATATTAAAACAATGCCGCACCCTGGATTCCCAACGGATATGCAATCACAGATGATGTCCTTGTTGCTTGCAGCAGAAGGCACTAGTATGATTACGGAAACAGTATTTGAAAACCGCTTCATGCACGTGGAAGAATTCCGTCGTATGAACGGTGACATCAAGATTGAAGGGCGATCCGTTGTGATCAATGGACCATCAAGCCTTCAAGGTGCTGAAGTAGCAGCAACAGACTTACGCGCAGCAGCAGCATTAACCTTAGCGGGATTAATTGCAGACGGCTACACACGCGTAACGGAACTTAAACACTTAGACCGTGGCTACGTCAACTTCCATAACAAACTAGCAGCACTTGGCGCAGACATCGAACGCGTCAACACAGTAGAACAAGAACAAACAGTCATCCTAGAACAAATCAAAGAAGCTTAAACTTCACTATAAAAAGTATTCGACATTGAGGGTCAAACTCCTGCGGGGGTCTGGCCCTTTTTTGACATTTTTTTATGTTTTTTCCCTCCTTTAGTATTATTATATTATTTATTTTTATTCCTATTTTTTTAAGAAAATGTTATTTTTCGTAAATGTAACAGTTTCTAAATAGAAGTAATCTGATAGAAATATTTAATATCTTCTTTAAATGGGGTGCTGAAAAAGGAGCAAGATATTAAGAGGATAACGCTTGAGTTGCCGCAGAAATCCGAGTGGTTTTCCCCCTCCAATTTAAACATCTTCCATATGAATTAACTTCCCAAAACCTGCCCATCTTTTAGTCATAATTGCTTGTCCAGTTCCATAAGAATGAAATAGTAAAGGTATCCAACATCTATTTTATTTTGTTTAATGGAGGCTCGACGCTATGAGAAACTTAAAACCAATCATCGTCCTATCATCTATTCTTTTCGTCATGGTATTAATGGTACCAACATTGTTAGTTATTCCGTTTAGTGATAAATCAAACGGTCAACTAGCGGAAGAACTCCAGAACAAACAGCAGGAACAACCAGACTTGGCGGAATCGCCGATTGATGTGGCGGTGTATCGCACAAAACTAGACTTAGTAGAGAATGTTCCATTAGAGGAATACGTGGTAGGGGTGGTTGCTTCAGAAATGCCAGCAACATTTGAATTAGAGGCATTAAAGGCACAGTCCCTCGCTGCTAGAACTTATATTCTAAGGCATTTATTATCAGAGGAGCGGTTAGGTGCTACAGAAGAATGGGACGTAACTGATACCGTTACGCATCAAGTTTATAAAGGTACGGATGAGCTAAAGGCACAGTGGAAAGAGAATTATGCTAGTAATTTAGCCAAAGTTACTGAAGCGGTAAAAGCAACTGCTGGAAAAGTGCTTACCTATAACAATGAACCGATTGATGCAAGCTTCTTTTCTACAAGCAATGGTAAAACGGAAAACTCTGAAGAATACTGGCAGAATGAAATCCCTTATTTAAGAAGTGTAGAGAGTCCATGGGATATGAACTCAAAAGAATTTCTCGATCATACTTCCTTTACTGTGGGAGCTTTTGAAAGTGAATTAGGGGTAAAACTTGAGGCAAATGGTTCAGTTGGGAAAATAATCTCCCGTACAACTGGTAACCGTGTCGATAAGGTAGAGATAAATGGAAAGCAGCTAACAGGAAGAGAAGTGAGAGATACCTTAAAGCTACGATCAAGTGATTTTACCTGGGAGCGAAAAGGCGACAACATACTTATTACGACAAAAGGCTACGGCCATGGCGTGGGGATGAGCCAATATGGAGCAAATGGAATGGCGCTCGAGGGCAAAAAACACTCCGACATCATCGCTCATTTCTATAAAGACGTACAGATTGGAAATGCAGACCAATATTTAACAAAGCTGACGGCGAAGCAATAGAGTAGATAGAAGCTGGATTCTACAAAAATACCAAAGCTAACGAGAACGAACCAATAAAGCTGCAAACCAAAAAGTTCAAACTCAGATAAAACAAATGAAAGCAGATAGATGAGAGAAAGCCCCACAGTCCATTCGGGATCCGCGAATGAACTGTGGGGCTTCGGTTTTGGGTTGATGTTTTGACAGTGCTTCGACAGCGAATGGAAAACTCCTGCCGGTGCCTGGCCCCAAAATGATCCGCAAAAACCCCCTCACAAAAAATATTTTTCACCCCCATGCATAAAATCCCATCTTTTGAAGGAAAATAAGTTTTTTGAAATTTTTTTCGGAGTTGTGTATATTATTCTCGCTTTCTGTTCAGAATGATTGCTGAGGTGATGATACAATGAGAGAGGAAGAAAAGAAACGGACTTCTCAAAATTCAAATTGGCAGCGTTTAATGAAAAAGCGTTGGGTATTTCCAGCAATCTATCTAGCGAGCGCAGCACTTATTTTGACAGCGGTTTTAATGTTCCAAGCAGGTAATCAAGAAGTAGATCCAATTGATGAAACAGAAGGTCAAGGGCCAACAACGTCTTACAATGATGAAGATGCAGTAGAGGTTAACCGTCCATTAGAAAACTTTAAAATGCCAGTAACAGATGTAAATTCAGTTGTGGTGAAAAAGCAATTCTGGGATGCAGATGCATCGGAGGAAGAGCAAGAGGCTTCATTCGTATACTTCAATGGAATTTACCAACCTAATACAGGTATTGACATTGCAATGAAAAACGAGGAAACGTTTGATGTCGTAGCGGCTCTAAGTGGAACTGTAACTCGTGCTGAAGAAGATTCGCTCTTAGGAAATATCGTAGAAATCGATCATTCAGATGGCGTAAAAACTGTATATCAAGCACTATCTGATGTAACGGTAAAACCTGGTGATGTTGTAGAACAAGGACAAAAAATCGCGAAAGCTGGTACAAGCGAAATGAACAAAGAATTAGTACATGTTCATTTTGAAATTCGTAAAGATTCTGTAGCAGTTAACCCGATTGAGTACTTTAACAAACCAGTGACAGCTCTTCTAGACGAAGAAGGACAAACTTCTGAAGAAAGCAGCAATCCAGCTGGTGAAAAAGAAGAAACTCCAGCTCCAGGTGAAGACAAGCCTGAAGATGGCGAAGAAAAAGAAGACCACGAGGACCACGAAGGTTCTGAAGGGCATGAAGAAGAAAACGTTAGCTATCTAACATAATAGTAAGTTTTAGCAAAATAAAAGAACGACAAATGCTTAATAACTAGAAAAGAGCACCCTCTCAAGACGTAACATAAACCTTGAGAAAGGAGCTCTTTTTTATTTCGCAAAAAAAGCCAGCGACTTCACAAAAAAGCCATAAAAAACATCTGCAAACAGGCATATACCCATGCACAACTGGGTATAATAAAAGTACCGATACAAAGCAACACAACAGCGCAACAAATAGGTGAATGTCTCGACCGCCGAACGAGGGTACCGTTCGGCGGTTTTTTTGTGCCCTTTTATGATGGAGTACGGAAAAAACTTCCTCCACTTCGCTACCAAACCTCGTTAGCCAACCAGATGATCTCCCCAATACAAAAATTCATTTTTCTCCCCATCGTAAGGTCAAATTTTCTATTTTGAAAAAATAAAGAAAATTAAGTATAATAGACAATAATTCGAAATACGAAATAACAGGGGGAACGAATCAAAAATGACTATCGACTATTTAAACAACCCATATCCATCACAACGCAACACCGTTTTCGCAAAAAATGGGATGGTAGCGACTTCTCAGCCACTTGCAGCACAAGCGGGACTCGAAATTCTAAAAAAAGGCGGAAATGCCATCGATGCAGCCATCGCTACGGCAGCCTGCTTGACTGTCGTTGAACCAACATCTAATGGGATTGGTGGAGATGCATTCGCCCTTGTATGGACGAAGGGAGAGCTTCACGGCCTAAACGCAAGCGGCCCAGCCCCACAATCCATTTCTATTGAGGCTGTAAAAGAAAAAGGGCATGATACAATGCCGAAGTTTGGCCTCGTACCAGTAACGGTCCCAGGCGCACCGTCTGCATGGGCAGAGCTCTCCAAAAAGTTTGGTAAACTACCGTTATCGGAAGTTCTTCAGCCTGCCATCGACTATGCAGAAAACGGATATCCAGTGTCCCCAACGCTCGGCAAGTACTGGAAGAATGCCTATAATAGTTATAAAAAATTCTGTACAACAGAAGAATTCACCCACTGGTTTGAAACGTTCGCACCAAACGATCGTGCACCTGAGATCGGAGAAATCTGGTCATCGAAAGGGCATGCAGATACCTTGAGACAAATCGGAGAAACAAATGGGGAAGCCTTTTACAAAGGAGCCATTGCTGAGAAAATTGCCGCATTCAGTAAACAGCATGGCGGGTTTCTTTCTTATGAAGACCTAGCAGCCTACAAAGCCGAATGGGTTCAACCAATCAAGGTCAACTATCGCGGCTATGACGTATGGGAAATCCCACCGAATGGCCAAGGAATCGTCGCCTTGATGGCATTAAATATGCTAAAAGATGACACCTTCACAGAGCGAGATTCACTAGATACCTACCATAAACAAATCGAAGCAATGAAGCTAGCATTTACTGACGCCAAAAAATATGTATCAGATCCAACAACAATGACGCATTCTTCCGAAGAATTACTTTCTGATTCTTTTGCAAAAGAAAGACGGGAACTCATTGGCGAATCAGCACTAACGCCAGAGCCAGGCACTCCACCAAAAGGCGGAACTGTGTATTTAGCAACTGCCGATGGAGAAGGAAACATGGTATCCTTTATTCAGAGTAACTACATGGGCTTCGGTTCAGGTGTCGTTGTCCCAGGAACAGGCATCGGCCTCCAAAACAGAGGACATGACTTCTCGCTAGATCCAGAACACGAAAACGCATTAGCACCAGGGAAGAAAACGTACCATACAATTATCCCTGGCTTCCTAACCAAAGGGACAGAAGCTGTTGGACCATTCGGTGTCATGGGTGGCTACATGCAACCGCAAGGGCATATGCAAGTAGTCATGAACACCATTGACTTCCACCTCAACCCACAAGCCGCACTAGACGCACCAAGGTGGCAGTGGATAGAGGATAAGAAAGTCGTCGTCGAACACCACTTCCCGCAACATCTTGCCCAAGCACTAGCACGAAAAGGACACCAAATCCAAATCACCCTCGACGGAGGCAGCTTTGGTCGTGGCCAAATCATTTGGCGCAACCCCGAAACCGGTGTGTTGAGCGGCGGCACCGAGGCAAGGACTGATGGTGGGATTGCAGCATATTAAGACGGGGAAAATGTATCAAAAGAGGCCTGCCCTCACTGCTAAAAAGTGATGGGGTGAATGAACATAGGGAACACTTTAAATAAAGCTTTAACTATTTACAATGATGAGGATCAGGCCTCCTCATCAAAGGAGGCTACACCATGAAGCAATGGCAACTCTTTTTATCGTTTTTTAGCACAGGCATGCTAGGTTACGGCGGCGGTCCAGCAAGCATCCCCCTTGTACATAAAGAAGTAGTAGTGAAACATAAATGGCTCACAGACGAGGACTTCTCAGATATTCTCGCCTTAGCGAACACCTTGCCAGGGCCAATCAACACGAAGATGGCCGGCTACATCGGCTATCGTGTCGCGGGCTACACCGGGATGCTCAATGCTGTATTGGCATCAATCATCCCAACCATCATTCTAATGATTGTGATACTCACAACCCTCACTAGCTTAAAAGATCAGCCGTGGGTGCAGGGGATGACAAAAGCAGTGTTACCAGTTGTCGGTGTCATGATGGCGGTTCTCACATGGGATTTCATCTCGAAGTCGAAGCAAGGGCTAGGCTGGACAGCGGCAATCATTCTTATCATTGTAAGTCTGCTATTTATCGAATTTTTGAATATCCACCCGGGCATCGTTATCGCTGTTTTACTAGCAGCGGCTATCTTAAAAAAAGATAAACCAAAGCAAGAACAAGAAAAAGGAGGGGGAAAAGCATGATTTACTGGGAGATTTTCCTCGCCTTTTTCATACCAGGTATTCTTGGGTACGGGGGCGGACCCGCGTCCATTCCCCTTGTAGAAAATGAAGTGGTTCATCGTTACAATTGGTTAACCGTTAGCGAGTTTAGTGAAGTCCTGGCACTCGGCAACGCTCTCCCTGGCCCAATTGCAACAAAAATGGCAGGTTATATTGGATATGAGCAAGCAGGTATCCTTGGAGCAGTTGTTGGGGTATTCGCCACTGTAGCTCCATCATTGATTCTGATGATCGGCCTTATGAGCTTATTATACAAATTCCGTAACTCACCAAAAGTAAAGAGAATGTCTAATTACGTTCGTCCAACCATCGCCTTACTACTAGGGGTCATGGCCTATCGCTTCTTCGCCGTATCCTACGAAGGATCAGGAGCCATGCAAACCATCCTATTAATCCTAGCAAGCTACTTCCTCCTAGAAAAATGGAAAATCCACCCCGCCTACGTCATCGGCGGCGCACTAGTCTACGGAGCATTAGTACTGAGTTAACATAACTACAAGGGCCTGGCACTATATGGGAATTAATGCAAATTGGTGCCTGGACCCAAATGTAAATAAACACCAAATGGTGCCAGGCACCACCACCAACCAAAGGAGGCTCCAACAATAATGAAGAAGCTATTATTAACGGGTTTTGTGCCGTTTCTTGAGTTTCCTGTGAATCCGACAGAGGAGATTGTGAAAGAGTTAGAAGGAGAGATTATCGGAGACTACGAAATTATAAGTAGAGTACTTCCTGTAGATTTTCAGGAGTCGGAGCAGCAAATTATCCAACACTTCACGGATATCCAACCGGATGCTGTTATCGCACTTGGACTCGCGGCTGGCCGCACGAACATCACACCCGAGCGCATCGCGATTAACTGCAAAGATGGTGCACCGGACAACAACGGAATCCAATGTGAAGACGAACCTATTGACCAAGAGGGTCCCGACGGTTATTTCTCCACCTTGCCAATCCGTGCAATGGTGAATCTGCTAAACGAACAAGGATACCCGGCGAAAATCTCCAACACCGCTGGTACATACCTATGCAACAACGTCATGTACGCCATCCTGCACACCATCGCGACCCACAAAGACCACAATAAACAAATCAAAGCAGGATTCATCCATATACCAGCTTCCCATTCCTTGGCCATCCAAATGAAAAACAGTCCAGGTAGTTGGTCACAAAAAGACTTAACGGACGCCATACGTCTAGCAATTCAAGCATTATAGCTTTCATCCAATCTATCAACCTAAAATAACGACTTACTTCATTACGTTCTCGCCCAACCATCACCTAAACTCAAGGAGGAAATAATCATGACCTATTCCATCATCGGCTTTGATCCAAAAGAAAAAGAGTGGGGAATTGCGGTTCAATCGAAATTTCTCGGTGTAGGCTCCGTCGTTCCCTGGGCCAAAGCAACAGTAGGAGCAATCGCCACACAATCGTACGCCAACACCACCTATGGCCCACAAGGTCTAAAGCTACTCGAACAAGGAAAATCCGCACAAGAAGTAGTCGACCTGCTTACAGAAGCCGATGAAAACAGAGCTTATCGTCAGTTAGCGGTCATCGATGCAAACGGAAATGCCGCGACCTATACAGGAGAAAAGTGCTATGACTGGGCTGGCGGACAAACCGGGGCATTTTACGCAGCACAAGGAAACATCCTCGTCAGTGAAGATACCGTACTTGCAATGGGAACAACATTTGAAGCGACTGAAGGAACACTCGCCGAACGGCTTCTTCAAGCACTAGCGGCTGGGCAAGAAGCTGGAGGGGATAGCAGAGGACAACAATCTGCAGCCATTTTAGTGGTAAAAGAAAAAGGGGGATACGCCGGCTTTAACGACCGCTATATCGACTTACGTGTAGACGAACACCCACAACCAATCGAAGAACTAATCAGAATCTATCGCCTACAGCAGCTTTATTTTTCCCCCACCAAAAAGGAAAACATCCTTGAAATCACAGGGGAAGTAGAAGATTCCATAAGAATACAACTTATCAAATTAGGCTACTTAACTGAAGCAACAACACTCCACGAAGCACTCACGACCTACCTTCACACAGAAAACTTCGAAGGAAGAGAGCAGGAACAAGGTTACATCGATAAAGAAGTGCTAGCATTCATGACCAAGCAAAAATAGAGCCGGGGAGCGTTTCGTCACAAGGAGCGCTCCATATTTCTTATAATCGAATAAACGCCACAATCAGCTTAACCCAACCAAAAAGCGAAAGCCATAAAGGGACACTTAAAGCTGCTCCACAAACATTTTTTTGCAAATATGTAAGCGATTCGTTCATTTATAAAAAATAGTTCTTCAATATAATCAGAATAAAAATTAGCCCCAAAGAACTAATTATCCCTAATTCAGCAAATCAATTTACATGTAATATTTAGTAAAAACCTATTTAACTAGTAGGAATGCTATTCGATGACACATCTTTTGTACTAGAACAGATTTACTTCCAGCAATGGTTATTAGAAGAAATTAGGTGAATAGAAATAGGAAAAAGTTAGTTGACTTGTACATATACATGTCTCATAATCTAATTATTAGAATTATTATAAAATTCTGTTTTATAACAGAGTAAGTGATTAACAAGAGAGGTCGTGATTTAATTCGCAAAATAAAAGCGCTTACAACACGAAAGAGGTGAAACCCATTGTTCTTCTTTTACGCATTCCTAGTTATCGTAGCTCTATGTATTTTTCTAGCAATCAAAAAACAAAAACCCATCCTACTGTCAGTCCCAATATTCGCACTTGCCATCTACGTCATCATCGAAATCGCCCTAGTCCCAGCACCATTTCTAGACACAGTCAAATTCATCTTCACATTACAATAAAAAACTCGTTAGGTGCCTGACTCCCTTAGGAATCTCGTATCTGGTGTCGAATCCTATCAATTCCTATCCACTAGCACCAAAATTAAAAGGAGGTATCTTCATTTGAGAAAAATCGAAAAATCTGTGGCTGATGTGTATTACCGTGAGAAGACAAGGAATATTATTATCTATCTTGCTATCTGGTTTGTCGTATCCTTTGGGATTGTGCTGTTCGCCGAGTCTTTACAGTTCACAATCTTCGGTGGCTTTCCATTCCACTATTACATGGGAGCTCAAGGATCCATTCTCGTTTTTATCGTTCTATTGTTTGTAAACGCCAAAGTAAGCGATAAAATCGACCAAAAATACGGAATTGACGAAAAAACGAACGAACAATTAAGCTCAGGCAAAACATTGGAGCACTAACCCTAACTCATCGCGAATTTGACGAAGGGGAACAACAGCACTAATAATCATGACGCGTACGACTTAACAGACCATCCTAGCTATCCAACAAAAACCAAACCACACACTCACCCAAGAATCTCAACTTCAAACCATCATGTAATCTCACAAAATTCACAAACAAACCACTCACCCAGACGCAAGGCGCACAACCAAATTAACCTTAGTATCTACACAAAAGGGGGAAGTACAGTTTGGATACACAGTTTCTTGTATCGCTATCATTAATTCTAATCACATTTGCACTATATATCGGAATCGCTATTTTTAACAAAGCGCGTCAAACTTCCGATTTCTATGTAGCGGGACGCGGAGTTCCACCAATTTTCAACGGAATGGCAATCGGAGCGGATTGGATGAGTGCAGCTTCATTCATTGGAATGGCTGGAACAATCATGCTACTTGGCTACGACGGATTAGCCTACATAATGGGCTGGACAGGGGGCTATTTACTCCTAACCTTCCTACTAGCGCCACAACTTCGAAAATCAGGTCGCTATACCGTACCAGAATTTATTGGCGACCGATTCGACAGTCACACTGCACGTGTCATCGCCGCCATCTGTACCATCATCATTAGTTTCACCTACTCCATTGGTCAGCTTTCCGGATCAGGGGTAGTAATCGGCCGCCTTCTTGAAGTAGATGCCAAAATAGGAACCCTTATCGGAGTGGTCCTTATCGCATTCTACGCAGCCTTCGGAGGAATGAAAGGAATCACCTGGACGCAGGTTGCACAATACATAGTATTGATCATTGCCTACCTAATCCCAGTTATCTTCATGTCACTCCAGCTCTCAAACAATCCACTTCCATGGTTATCCTATGGTCAAATTGTTGCCGAGCTAGGGGAGCTCGATCGGCAGTTGGGAGTCTCAGAATATTTCGCACCATTTGAAAACGGCACGAAATGGCAGTTCCTTGCATTAATGTTCACGCTCATGGCCGGAACAGCAGGATTGCCACACGTTATCGTTCGTTTTTACACCGTTTCTACGATGAAAGCAGCACGTTGGTCAGGAGCTTGGGCCCTACTTTTTATCGGCCTTCTATACCTATCAGCACCAGCATACGCAGCGTTCTCCCGCTTTATTTTAATGAAAAATGTAGCAGGTCAACCAATCGATCAGCTACCAGCCTGGACTACTACATGGATTAACACCGGAAAACTCACCATCGCAGATAATAACGGTGACGGCATTCTTCAGTGGAGTGAGCTAATGATTGCAAACGATATTGTCGTAATGGCAACACCGGAAATCGCCAACCTCGGTGCTTTCGTAATCGGTCTAGTAGCAGCAGGGGCGATGGCAGCCGCGCTTTCAACGGCAGGAGGACTCATGATTGCGATTTCTTCCTCCTTTGCCCATGACATTTACTACCGTGTCCTACGTCCGAATTCTACTGACAGCAACCGACTGCTAGTAGGTCGAATTACTATCGTGGCAGCAACCGTACTAGCTGGTATAGTTGCATTGGACCCGCCAGGTGCTATCACCCAAATCGTGGCCTGGGCCTTTGCGCTTGCATCTGGAACGTTTTTCCCGGCTCTTCTATTGGGAGTTTGGTGGAAACGCGCCAACGCACCAGGCGTTATCTCAGGAATGCTAGTTGGTCTCATCGTCACGTTGACCTACATCTTCACGGCAAAATATGGTGGCTTCACGATCTTAGGTATTATTGATACAGGGGCAGGGGTCTTTGGCGCAGCCGCCGCGATCCTAACTATCATCATCGTTTCCCTAAGCACAAAAGCACCATCGCAAAAAATCCAAGATGAAGTTGCCGACCTGCGTTATCCAGAGCAAATGACGTATAAGGATGGGGAAGTTTGGATGAACAAATAATCGATATAACTAGAGGAGTACAAAGTCGGCCAATAGTTATTGTCATTATGCTGAAACGTATGCGAATTGGTCTTCTAATTTGAGCTTAAAAATCAGATAATCGTTGATAGTACAATACAAATAGCAACCCATTCACTATACGAATTAGGTTGCTATTTGTACTCCCAAAAAAAGAGAACCCTTTAACTAAGTAAAGGGTTCCTTTTTAAGCTCGACTAACTAAATAAACCTTTAAAAAACGAGCCGATATTACCAAAAAATCTGCCAATTTTCGTCATGAAAGATTCCTTCGTGCTGTTAGTGTTAACCTCTACTAGTGGTATCTCGGTAGATTCACTGAGGATAACTTCCTCGTTTTCTTCCACTTCCGTATCCACATCTTCAGCCATATCGCTTTTATTTTCTAATAGTAAAGTTAGATGCTCTCGTAATTCATCGAAAAGCTCTGATGCCACTAGCTCTTCATTTTCAAAAAAGAATACTAGCTCTGTGAGAGCGGCTTTACTAAGAAAATCAGGGGAATGGATGGTATCTTCTTCTAAAAACTTCTTTAGGATGTCATAGAGAATAGGGATAGGGAGGTCATTAAACTCCTTTTTCCATTTTAAGAGTACATCCCCATGTTCGTCGATATTAACGATTAACGGTTCGACTTCTATTTCAACTACTTGCTCGACCGGTTCCTCTAGCTCCTCTATTACCTCCACAGGAACTTCAACTGGCGTAGATGGCCTAGGTGGAGTGGGGCTAGGAGTAATAGGTCTATTCGGCTCCGCTGGTGGATTAGGTTTCGGCTCTGCCGGTGGCTGTGGTGTAGGGGGAGGCACAGGTTCAGGCTCGGGCACAGGTTCAGGTTGTGGTTCTGGTTTAGGTTCAGGCGGCTTTGGGGGTTCGGGTGGCTTAGGATTAGCAGGAGGCTCCACTGGCTCATCTTCGTTCATCCAACTGGTTTGTTCCGACTGTGTTACATATGTATGCTCTGGAAGAATGAATCTATCATTATATGTATCATCATATTCCGCTTTTGAATGAAGGGGATGGGCATAAGCTAGTAAACCTATTGTTAAAACTACTGAAATTTTCTTCATCTGCTTCCTCCAAAATTAAGTATTCGCCTTGCAGTTAACTCTATTATATAGATACTTTAGTAAAATTTACATATTTTTTCTAAAAAAATGACAAGAATTACCCAGCCATAAGTACTATTACAGGCTCTTCCTATTTCAATCATTTCAAAAAAATAAGGCAATAGAGAGCCGACATGAACATATACATCTCTCATAATCTAATTGCTGCGATAATCCAAAATGTTATGTAGAAGGTTTACTAAATGAAAAAGAAAGAAGCAATAACATCCTAGTAAGTAAAAGGAGCTATCGTTTCATGCAGCATCCACTTTTTCAGAACCTTGACCCCCTTCAACAAATCGCCATCCTTCAACGTTGTGAGGAGCGTACTTTCGCTCATCATCAAATTCTTTTCAAAGCAAATGAAGCAAGAGTAGGTCTTTATCTGATAAAGTCGGGGACAGTAGAGGTATACCTCCCCAGTAAAACCGCTAATCAGCATGAGGAAGTAATCGAAATCATCAAGCAAGATCAACTTGTCGGTCTCTCCCCTTTCATCGACTTCCTCACGAAGAACCATAATGAAGCAGCCATGGAGGAACCATCCCAACTACAGGTCCGTGCTATTGACGATGTGACCGCGCTTTTCATACCGTTTGAGGTGCTAAAAGAAAGATGGTCGGATCAAACTGTACATGACTACCTGCTCCAAGCCAGTAACATAGGCATGTTCAAAAGTATTAATCTGCTCAACGCAGCCCCCAAGGACAGTTTGTCTAAAATAAAAACCTCTCTCTATTCCACCTTAGACACGATGCTCCAGCAGCAGGTACCAATCCTACTTATTTTAGACGTGATGAACACGTTATTTGACCGATTAATTAAACGTTGCGTTGATCTTGCTATTGAAGAAATGCCTAGCAAACCACCGTCACCATTTTGTTTTTATCTTATGGGTAGTGCCGGGAGAAGGGAGCAGTTTCTCCTCACTGACCAAGATCATTTTCTTGTTTATGAAAAGGGGACAGATCATCAATACTTCAGTGACTTAGCAGATAAAATCGTCACGAACCTAGAACGAGTAGGTTACAAAAAATGCACCGGCAATATGATGGCAAACAACCCTAAATGGCGAGGATCCTTAACAGAATGGGACACCCGTATTAAAGAATGGGCGCTATACACTACTAATGACCGTCTCTTATTAGCGCAAAATTTCTTTTCACATCGTTTGCTATATGGAGACAAAGTAATCCATGAGAGATTCCAAAAAAATATGCAACATTTACTAACTAGAGCGAAAATCCTTCACTTCCGTTTGTCACAACTAGAAAGGGAAAATACCATTCCGACCTTAGAGCAGCCTATTCGCGCCATCTTTCGCCTCCAAAGAAGAACGATTGACATGAAAAAAGAGATCTTATTTCCGTATCATCACAGCCTCCAAATTCTAGCACTAATGAACAACATCATCTATGGCACTCCAATAGAAAAAATCGAGCAACTTTACGCTAAAAAAATCCTTACCAAAAGTTTTCAAAAGGACCTGAAAGCGTCTATTACCACTATTTTAGACTACTATGTGAAAAACCGCTGGAGTCAGTATAAAGCTGGGGAGCCATTAACTTCCACACTTATCCTAACGAACCTTACGACACGCGAAAAGGAAGAGCTTATGTTAAGTGTGCGTCTTATAAAAGAACTACAAAACTATATGCTATCCCACTTTTAGGAGGGAGAGGACATATTTCATTCGCCTTAAACAATATTTCCCGAGCAATTTAGTCGAAAGTCTACCCTTTTCTACATCAATCGACAGATTAGAATTCACCGAAACGATAGGATTCAATATTGCAAAGAGGATAGGCTTCTTGAAATTAGCGTTGTAAAGGTAAAAAAACTTCGAAGTCTATGTCCATCCAAATCGACCTATTTCGCGGGAAATTACCGAGCTAACTAGCCGTCCCGAGCCACCATATCCAACAAGCATCAGAGTTTATCCCAACTTCTTTTGTTTTGAAACCAAGGATCCAGAGGCGCGCTTTATTTTGTCGAGAGAATTATCCTCTAACTTAAACCAGAAGAAAGCTTGAGGGAGTCCCCAAGCTTTCTTCTGGTTTAACCAATTATATAGAAAACGAAAGTTTCTTACGCGCTCCAGGCCAACCACTATCAGCTAACCAAACAGTGACGGTATATTGACCTGGCTTCAAGTCTTTTAACGGAATATCAAAGCTCAACTCATCACCAGCTGCCACCATAATTTCCTCATAAATCATAATAAACATTTTTCCCTCTGAATAATGCTCGACCAACTGCCCATCCCGATACAACACATAATCATAACGCTGCCCGCTACGAAACGTAACCTTCTCAGAAGAAGTCCCCGTATTTTCCACAATAAAATGTAGCATTACCGAATCAGGACCACTACTCGAATAAGAAAGATTAGCCTCCAACCCCATTACATCCCCTCCTATCAAAAAATCTCACCTACCTATCTATATTCCACATAATCAACCAATAACCTTCAATCGTTAAAAACCCCATCCCCAAAACCAAACTTTCCCCACCAGCAAGCCTCGAAAAACAACCAACCTTCATAAACGACCGTTTCTCTTTAGCCACACAAATCACCTAAAAACGATCCTTAACCACCGAAAATTCAAAAAAATACAACAAAACCCTTGTCCCTCTTGACATTTATAGCATAATCCTCGACACAAGCTAATAAACTGATACAAACCAAACATACAAAGAGAGTGTTTGAGGTGAGGGATCGTAGATTGTCTCGAAGAATAAACACCAAACATCCTATTCGTTTTTTATATAGTACAACTGTAGCCACTACGCACTTCGTTACATCGGTTTAAGCGAGTCTCATTTCACACTTCTCAACATCCAATTTAGGGAGGGCGAGTGGTGTGCACGATTACATCAAAGAGAGAACTATCAAGATTGGAAAGTATATCGTGGAGACAAAGAAAACAGTTCGCGTGATAGCGAAGGAATTTGGCGTTTCCAAAAGTACTGTCCATAAAGACCTGACAGAAAGACTTCCGGAGATTAACCCAGACTTAGCAACTGAAGTGAAAACAATCCTTGATTATCATAAATCCATTAGACATTTACGAGGCGGAGAAGCCACGAAAATGAAGTACAAGAAAGAAGAGGAAACTGTAAAATAAACAGGACTATTTGACTCCTTTCATTACTTATGCGACACTTCAATAAATTCGACAAATATATTGAAATTTTGACATGAAATTAATGTTAATTTCACCCTTTATTTTGTAAATTGTGATAGAATAAACAATTAGGACTATAAGTTGTCGGACAACAGTCGCAAAGCATGATGCAAGGAGGAAAAAAGTAAGATGTTTGCTAGGGATATAGGGATTGATTTAGGAACGGCAAACGTTCTCATCCATGTAAAAGGAAAAGGGATCGTTCTAAATGAGCCGTCAGTAGTAGCACTTGACACAAACACTGGAAGAGTATTAGCGGTAGGGGAAGAAGCCCGCAAAATGGTGGGGCGTACTCCAGGGAACATCGTAGCGATGCGACCGCTAAAAGACGGAGTAATCGCAGATTTCGCCGTCACAGAAGCAATGCTTAAACACTTCATCAAGAAACTAAATGTAAGTGGTTTCCTTTCAAAGCCACGCATTCTCATCTGCTGCCCAACGAATATAACATCTGTTGAGCAAAAGGCGATCAGAGAAGCTGCTGAAAAAAGCGGCGGTAAAAAAATCTATTTAGAAGAAGAGCCGAAAGTTGCTGCGATTGGTGCAGGAATGGACATCTTCCAACCAAGTGGAAACATGGTAGTGGATATTGGCGGTGGAACAACCGATGTAGCAGTACTCTCTATGGGAGACATCGTCACCGCCAGCTCCATTAAAATGGCCGGCGACAAATTCGACGCCGAAATTCTTCAGTACATTAAGAAAAAGTACAAGCTATTAATTGGGGAACGCACAGCGGAAAACATCAAAATCTCCATCGCAACCGTTTTCCCAGGCTCACGCAACGAATCAATCGACATTCGCGGACGCGACATGGTAAGTGGACTTCCACAAACCATCACCGTATACTCCGAAGAAATCGAACTAGCATTACGTGAATCCATCCAAGTTATTGTACAAGCAGCAAAAAGCGTCCTAGAACGCACACCACCTGAACTATCAGCTGATATCATCGATCGCGGTGTAATCCTAACAGGCGGTGGCGCACTTCTCCACGGAATGGATCAGCTACTAGCAGAAGAACTTAAAGTTCCTGTACTAATAGCAGAACACCCAATGGACTGCGTAGCAATCGGCACAGGCATTATGCTCGACCACATGGACCGCTTACCAAAAAAAAGCCTAGCTTAACCAAAACAAACAACAAAATTATAAACGTCACACCATACAAAAGAGCGACTCTCCTAAATAATGAGTTGCTCTTTCTTTTACCCAAAAACCAAAATTATTAAACCACCTTTCCATCCCCCACCATAAAAAAGGAATCCCCCATACCCACCGAGAATATAAACAAAGCGCACAACGCACATAAACCGAGAGGAGTCCCCACCATGCTAACAATTAACAACTACCTACAAGACATCACACAAGAACTAACCAACCAAGAACAAACCAACCAAGAACAAACCCTAATTGCCATTCTCAAAACCAAACTGCAACAATCCTTCCATCCAGACGTAAAACAAATCGAATTCACCTTCACCACCGAACCGACTAACCAAGAGCTAACCATCA
The DNA here is from genome assembly GCF_002019665.1 of Sutcliffiella halmapala. GTDB lineage: Bacteria > Bacillota > Bacilli > Bacillales > Bacillaceae_I > Sutcliffiella_A > Sutcliffiella_A halmapala. The sequence continues at coordinate 346,653 of NZ_KV917375.1, forward strand.
CGCTCTTCAAAATGGATAATGAAGCAAACGAAGTATTTGAAGTAGGAAGTAGTGGCATCGAAGGGGCAGAAGAAATCCTAGAGGATATCTCCTATTACCCCTCACCAGCCGACCAAGAAGAAATCGACCAATTCTACGAACAAAACGACTTGGAACTAGAAGCAAAGGAACAGAAAGCAATCATCACTTGGTTCGAGAAATGCTTTCACAAAGCGGTACCGGTAACATTCACACTACCTGCTTATGCAACTTTTCATGACGCCCAAGAATCACTAAATCTGCATAGTAGCCAATGGATGGATATAGAAGAAAGATGGTCCTTCTAACATACATTCAACAAAAAAAGAGCAACCGGTCGCAATGACCAGTTGCTCTAAATGATTATGCCGAAACAGAAGAAGTAGTAGATGAACTCCTAGTAGTACGAGGCAACTTACCCAAATACAACTTAGATAAAAGCTCGGAATGTCTAATGACCAGACTTACCATCAATGGGATCGTCACACCAATTAACGTATACATAACCAGTCCATATTCTACGTCTATTACTCGTTGCAAAAAGATATTTAAAGGAATATGCAAATACATGATAGTAATGGTGTTCTTTCCTAAATAGCCTATTCTTTCAGAAACCCTTAACTTGGATATCCAATAACATAGTGAACAAATTGTTACAGATATAACGATAGGAATCACCATATCCAATCCGATCTCTCCATACACCTTATATTTCAAATCCTTCTCATGATTAATTATATGGACATAATCTAACCAAACAAAAGCGATAGACAGTGCACCAAATATAATCGGAACATACCAGCGCCTCACCAAGTTAGATAAAAGCCCCTTACTATAGTATCCAATTGCATAATACGATAGAGTAATGAGTGCCACATCAGCATTCCAAGGTACCATTACCCCGTCTAATGCGGTAGCTGCTAAACGATGACCGACTAGATATGCCAATAAAAGAATGATAACTTGAATGCTTAAAGGAAATCGTGAGATAAATCCAAATAGGATTTGTGTAATAAGAAGGCACGTTATAAACCAGAACACGCCGTAAGGTCCAGTAAGAGCTAGACCTCCATAAACAAGCTTCCCTGTATCTGTAAATAAATCGCGAAAACTTAAGCTTAACGCAAATAAGCCAACAGCGATGAGTATACCGTATGAGAAATACGGGACAAGCATAGCCTTCCCCTTCTTCTTCACCCAACCATGAAATTTCTCAGGATGAACAGGCTTAAATAGAAAACCACTTAAAATAAAAAATAGGGGCATGCGAAACCAAGCTAAATAGTCATTAATCACATGGTCGCCTGAATGACCCATTACCACAAAAATAATACTTAATCCCTTTGCGACATCTAGCCAGTTTTCTCTTCGTTGTAGACTCATGATAAATAGCCTCCTTGGTCGCAAGAATCTAAAAGCTATCCTAACACACATCATCAACAGCTAAACCCCAACAAAGAAACTGTAATATAACTTTAAAATACGATTAACATTTGCATTAAAACAGACAACTAGTAACAAGAACAAGTGCAATGATATCCCATTAATAGAAAATATATCCCCTCCCAAAAAAGAGGTGATCTGCTAAGAAATCAACAACTACGTTAGCCAGAGCCATCATCCAAACACAAATCGCACTATGGATAATGAAAAAGTAAAGCGTCGAGTCTCCCCCGTCCCCCCTGTAGATTGTAGTGCAAGGCGTGAGACTCCTGCGGGAATGCGAGTCGAAGGGAGACCCCGCAGGCGCATAGTGCGCCGAGGAGGCTCCCAAGACCGCCCGCGGAAAGCGAACGCCTAGCACGGAAATCTACAGGGTGTTCAAAGGAGTTCCCCTATCTTCAGGATAACCGTCGCAAAAATAAAATCCCTAAAAATTACAACCCAACAAAATACATATATCGACAAATCCAAATTTGTACTATAATAGAAACTAGATAAATATGTACGTAAAACAAACAGAGGTGAAACCTAAATGCTACGTGGACTATACACAGCCACCGCCGGAATGCTATCCCAACAAAGACGCATGGAAATGCTCTCAAACAACCTAGCAAACGCCAACACACCAGGATTCAAAGCAGACCAATCATCCCTTAGAGCGTTCCCAGAACTTCTACTTTCCAGAATGGACCAAACAAGCGTACCGACCAAACAACCACTTAAATTTGCACAAAACCAACAAATAGGTACCTTAAACACAGGCGTTTACCTGCAAGACGTAGCACCTAAATTTACCCAAGGCGACATGCGACCAACAGGGAACGACACAGATCTAGCGATCCTAAACCAAAACCTACCTGAAGGCTCATCCATATTCTTTACCGTGCAACACCCAGATGGCACACCGCGATACACAAGAAACGGTAACTTCACAATGGACCCAGAAGGCTACTTGACGACTAATAACGGACTATATATCTTAGACGAAACCAACAACCGTATCCAAATTAACTCGAACTCATTCAACCTACAACCGGATGGAACGATTCTAGTGAATGAGGTGCCGCAAGCACGTCTAGGCATTACCTTAGCAAACAACGCGAATGATCTAATCCGTGATGGCAACGGTCTATTCCGTGCATCCGAGGGCCAACAATTACAAAACGCCAATGGCAATCCAAACGTAAGCTTCCAAGTCATGCAAGGTCACATTGAACGATCCAATGTCGATACGGCCCAAACGATGAGCGAAATGACTTCTGCTTTCCGTGCTTTCGAAGCTAACCAAAAGATCATCCAAGCCTACGACATGAGCATGCAAAAAGCAGCAAACGAAATTGGTCGAATTAATTAATCTCCCCAAGCGACGGAGGGTAAATAAATGAACAGAATTATGTTAAATGCAACGAACACGATGAACCAACTTCAAAAACAATTAGATCTCATTAGTCATAACGTTGCCAATGTTGATACGATCGGCTATAAAAATCGTTCTGCATCTTTTCAAGAGTTACTTGTCCAACAAGCAAACAACCAACCGTTAAGCCGCTATGAAACGATGCGACAAACACCAGAGGGCATTCGCCTCTCAACCGGTGCGGGATTAAGTCAGACGAAATTGAACTTAACACAAGGTCCTTTAAAGACGACAGAGCGTATGTTAGACTTTGCCCTAACAAAAGAAGATCAGTTTTTTACGGTTCAAGTTACAGAAAATGGGCAAACTAGTACGCAATTCACAAGAAACGGCATATTCTATTTGTCTCCAATCAACAATAATGAAGTGATGCTTGTTACGGGAGAAGGTCATCCTGTCTTAGATGGTAATGGGCAACAAATCATCTTACCCGAGAATATAAAAGACGTGATATTGCAGCCAGGTGGCGTAATTACCGCAGCATTAACCAATGGCAATGCGATTGCACGTGAAATCGGTATTGCCCAAGTAATCCGCCCGCAAATGCTAGAAAGTAGACCAGGCTCCTTATATGCACTGCCAAATGCAGCGGTTGCTAACCCAAATGATATTATAGAGTATGTCCAAGGAGCGAATCGTACATCCGTTGGGATGCAGCAAGGCATGCTTGAGCAATCCAATGTCGATTTATCAGCGGAACTGACAGAATTGACATTAATGCAACGATCATATCAATTCAACGCAAGATCTGTTCAATTTGCCGATCAAATGATGGGGCTCGTGAACGGATTGAAATCATAGGTAAAGGAGAGGTTGCGCAATGGGACAAAAACAGGAAAAACAAGAGAGCTTAACCTTAACAAGGGAAGAATTGCGCAAAGCTCAAAAAAGTAAATTGAAGATAGAAAAAGAGGAAGAGTCAGCAGCCACAAGTGAGGAGAAACCGAAGCGCTTAAAATGGCGTATTCGTTTAATTCCCATTTGGTTACGTTTAATTATTATACTTGCGATTATGGCAGTTGCTTCCCTAGCTGGAGCAATGTTTGGTTACGGCGTTCTTGGTGGCGGTAGCCCGATGGAAGTATTAGATAAGGAAACATGGCAGCATATTTTGGACCTCGTTAAGAAAGACTGAGGAAGTCGACTTGAAGGCTTCCTTTCCAACTGTTGAAAAACGCTCGCATTCTTCGTTACTCGCCATTGTTCAGATGCTCATTCCCACTTAGGTAACTCCGCTCTGCCCAATTGCTCGCGCCTCGACTGACAAACGTTTTCAATCAGTTGGAAAGATTCTTTATAGGATACTTTCCTATAAACGGTTAGGAAGTCATTATATAGGCTTCCTCTTTTTTATGCCTTCATATATAATTGGAAGTAACTATTAGTAGGAGGTCATAAAAATGACATTAGATATTAACCAAATAAAAGAAATTATTCCACATAGATATCCTTTCTTGTTAGTGGACAAGATAATAGAAATTGAAGAAGGACAACGTGCTATTGGAATTAAAAACGTGACAGCTAATGAAGAGTTTTTTCAAGGACACTTCCCAGAGTTTCCTGTTATGCCCGGAGTTCTAATCGTAGAAGCATTAGCGCAAGTTGGAGCAGTTGCGATGCTGAAGAAGGAAGAAAACAAAGGACGTCTTGCTTTTTTTACTGGGATTGATAATTGTCGATTTAAGAAACAAGTCATACCTGGCGACCAATTAAGACTAGAAGTAGAAATGACTCGAGTCCGTGGTAGCATTGGCAAGGGCAAAGGAATTGCAACGGTTGATGGGCAGCTTGTGTGCGAATTAGAAATGATGTTTGCTTTAGGTCAAAAGTCGTAATTTAAAAAAAATTGTTTTTTTATGCAATGTTTCTTGAATAATGGGGAATATAAAAAGGGACCAAGCAAAAAAGTAAAACAAGGTCTTGATTTTTCCCTATTCGAAAGGAGACGGTACGAATGAACAAGTGGTTAATTAGATTATCAGGTACGGCATTAGCAGCAATGTTAATTACAGGTTGTGCAGCAAATGATCAGAATGTTCCTCCACCAGAAGACGAACAGCCTCCGATGGAAGAACCAATGGATCCTGATCTAGAACAAGATGAAAACAATCTTGACCAAGATCTAGAGCAGGATGAGACTGACTTAGAACAAGATGTTGAAGAGGATACTGGAAACGATCAGTAATTATCCTAATAACGGGGGACAGTGTATGCTACTGTCCCTTTTGTTATGCTTCAACCCATTTTAATCCCCAAAGCTTTATGTTTCCTCCATCTGAAGAGAAAACTAAACAAAAAGGAGTTATTTATTATAAGAAGAAACACGTTAACTAATAGGGTGAGAAAATTTTATAGCTGATTTCTTCTTTACTAGGGACTATCCTCATCTTTCTATTGCAATAGTTTTTAAGCTATTGTTTAAAAGATTAGTAGTTTAGAAGTGCAACGCAAAAAAAGAAAGCGCATTCAAAAAAATTCTATGGTCCAAACTATGTGAAAATGTCACAAATTGTAGATATAGCAGGAAATTTTGTATATAATAGGTAATAATGTTTCTGTCAATATTTCTTTATCATTATTTTTGGCTGAATGCAAATATAAGCACAAAGAACTAATCTATTGTAAAAATTTACACTTCATTTCGACTTGATTCGACAAATTCTCCCTGTTACATATCTCAATAGCATATGGTAAGATTGGAAAGGGTTAAAACGTCTTAGAAATGCTACAAAGTTCGACATAGGTAGAAAAACCTATTATCATAAATTTCGACAATTGAAAGCTATGGTTTTAATTATTCGATAAAGGTAAAGTTTCCATACCTTTATAAGGGAACACATAACATAAGTGGGCCCTTTTTGTATGGATTAAAATATCGAAAAAAACTATTAATTATTGGTGGTTAATAATGAAAACACAATTTAATCAATTCCCAAAAACAATAAAGAAAACAATTAGATATATTAATCAAGATGCAACGTATGAACAACTTCAAGCGATAAAGTCTCTTATGGATAAAACCATACAAAATAAATTCCAAAATCTAAAACAAGAAAAAAATTAATGGCAAGGGAGTTGAAAGTATGACCTATAAAAAACGATTGTCCTTCTTAACATTTGTTGATTCACTTATTGTTCTTACCTCAATATATATCGGTTTTTGGATGTTAAATCCTAGCTTTAATGTTTTTCAATCTAAAACATTATTAGCGGCTTCGTTATCACTATTAATCTGGCATCATTTATTTGCCTATATTTATAAGCTTTATAATAAGGCGTGGGAGTATGCTAGTGTAGGAGAGTTACTTTCTATATTAAAAGCCGTTACATATTCTGTTACGATAACAGGACTTCTACAATTAGTAGTGGCTGGAGATATCTTTCTAAGAGTGCTTTTGATTACGTGGATGTTGCACATGCTATTAATAGGTGGTTCTCGGTTTTCTTGGAGATTATATCGTGATACGTTCATGAGACAGAAGAAGGATAAGAAGCGCGCCTTGATTGTTGGGGCAGGTGCTGCCGGAACGATGATTGTTCGCCAGTTGAAGCAGAATACAGAAGCGGATTTAGATCCAATTGCATTTATTGATGATGAACCGAGAAAGCAACGGTTAGATATATATGGCATTCCGGTGTTTGGTGGAAAAGAGGAAATAGTGAATGCAGTGAATACGCTAAAGATAGACAACATTATTATAGCGATTCCTTCTTTAAGCAAAAAAGAACTGAATGAGATTTTTGAAGAATGTAGTAAAACGAAGATTAAACCACATATTATGCCGATGATTGAAGATTTATTAGTTGGGAAATTATCGGTAAATAATTTCCGTGAAGTACAGGTTGAGGATTTATTAGGACGAGAACCTGTTGAACTTGATATGGCAAGTATTTCGGAATCGATTACAGGAAAAACAGTACTAGTGACTGGAGCTGGTGGTTCCATAGGTTCAGAGATTTGCCGTCAAATTTGTAAGTTCTCACCGGAAAAGATTGTACTTGTAGGTCATGGGGAGAACAGTATTTATACGATTGATATGGAATTAAGAAAACAATATAGTGAAGAAATAGAAATTGTTCCTGTAATAGGAGATATTCAAGATCGTGAACGAATGTTTTCTGTAATGGAACAACATCGTCCAGATGTCGTGTATCATGCAGCGGCACATAAACATGTTCCATTAATGGAATATAACCCTGCTGAAGCGGTTAAGAACAATGTAATTGGCACGAGAAATGTAGCAGAAGCTGCTGATACGTTCGGTATTGGAACGTTTGTGTTAGTTTCATCGGATAAGGCTGTTAACCCAACGAATGTAATGGGCTCTACGAAGCGAATCGCGGAAATGGTGATTCAGAATCTCTCAAAACAAAGTAATACAAAGTTTGTTGCGGTTCGATTTGGAAATGTGCTTGGTAGTAGAGGTAGTGTTATTCCTTTGTTTAAAGCACAGATTCAAGCGGGAGGTCCTGTAACGGTTACACATCAAGATATGACTCGTTATTTTATGACAATTCCGGAAGCTTCAAGATTAGTGATTCAAGCTGGAACTCTCGCTAGAGGTGGAGAGATATTTGTGCTTGATATGGGTGAGCCTGTGAAAATTGTCGATCTAGCAAGAAATGTAATTAAGCTTTCTGGTTATTCGGTTAATGAGATTGGAATAGAGTTTTCCGGGATTAGACCTGGTGAAAAGATGTATGAAGAATTGTTGGGCGAGGATGAAGTTCATGGGGAAGCAATATTCCCTAAGATCTTTATTGGGAAGACAACGTTGATTGATATTAATAAGGTAGAACAGTTAGTTAATGCGTATGGGATAATGTCAGCTGATGAAATTCAGGAGTATGTTTTGTCATTAGCTAACAATAGAGAGAAGAAATTATTGCAGGTTGCAAAATAGGATACTTGGAGGAATAAATAGATGAAAAAAGTACGTAAAGCGATTATACCAGCGGCAGGACTAGGAACAAGATTTTTACCAGCAACAAAGGCGATGCCAAAGGAAATGCTTCCGATTGTAGATAAACCAACGATTCAATACATCGTAGAGGAAGCAATTGCCTCTGGTATTGAGGATATAATTATCGTTACTGGTAAAGGGAAAAGAGCGATTGAAGATCATTTTGATAACTCTTTTGAATTAGAGCAAACGTTATTTGAAAAAGAAAAATTTGAACTACTAGAGAAGGTAAAGGAATCTTCAAAAGTAGAAATCCATTATATTCGCCAAAAGGAACCAAAAGGCTTAGGTCATGCAGTATGGTGCGCACGTAAGTTTATTGGGGACGAGCCTTTTGCGGTGCTTTTAGGTGATGATATCGTACAAGCAGACACTCCTTGTTTAAAACAATTAATCAATGAGTACGATAATACCTTATCATCTGTTATCGGAGTTCAAACTGTACCTGATAATGAAACCCATCGTTATGGAATCATTGATCCGTCTCAACAATTTGGTCGCCGTTTCCAAGTAAATCAATTTGTCGAAAAACCGAAGCCAGGTACTGCGCCTTCTAATTTAGCGATTATGGGACGATATGTATTAACTCCTGAAATATTCATGTTTTTAGAGAAGCAAGAAAGAGGTGCTGGTGGAGAGGTTCAGTTGACAGATGCTATTCAAAACCTAAATGAGATTCAGCGTGTGTTCGCTTATGATTTTGAAGGTAAGCGATATGATGTTGGGGAGAAGATTGGATTCGTGAAGACGACGGTGGAGTTTGCGTTGCGAGATGCGGGCCTTAAAGAAGAGTTACTAGGTTTTTTAGAAGAGATGATTAGTGCGAGTAAGGAAAAAGTAGAAGTGTAAAATTAGAAATACAGCATAGCTATTTAATATCCCCGTGAGTATGGAAATGAATGTGTCCTATTCTAGGGGATATCAGCTATTTTGGAGCACTTGAGCTAAAATGGGATTTTGTTTTGATTGTGAGTTTAGTGGATTAGTAGTTTGTTGGATGTACATTTAATTCCAATGAAGTACTAAGCGACTAAAAAATTCTTAATATACTATCAAATTATGAGTTTGTGTAATAAATCAATCTATGGAGTTGGAGTTAATGAATAAAAACTTGCTTATATTTGGTGCTGGTGGCCATGGAAGAGTAGTTAAAGAGACTGCAACTGCTATGGAGTATTTTGATAAAGTTGATTTTCTAGATGATAACTCAGAGTTAGCGATAGGGAAGTGTCAAGATTTTAACAACTATTTGCAAGACTATTCATATGCATTTGTAGCTTTTGGTAACAATGAGCAGCGAATGAAGTGGGCTTTGCAATTAATTCAAGCTGGTTTTCAACTTCCGGTGCTGATTCACCCTGTTGCTTATGTAAGTCCGTTAGCGAAAATAGAAATGGGCTCCATCGTTTGCGCAAAGGCAGTTGTTAATACCAACTCAACCATTGAGAAGTGCTGCATTGTTAGTATAGGTGCATTAGTAGATCACGACAGTTATATTGGTGAAGGCACACATATTAATTCTGGTGCAATTGTAAAAGCGGGAAGCAGTGTTGAAAGACTAAAGAAAGTAGACGCAGGAATGGTCTATTCAAATGAAACAAAATTAAAAGAGTATAGTTTTGAAGTTGGAGTGTGAGAAGAATGTATATGAAGGTAAAAAGGCTAATAGATGTTGTGCTTTCTTTAATAGGGTTGATCGTGCTATCCCCGATTCTTTTAATTCTTATTTTAGGGATTAAAATAGATTCAAGAGGACCTGTGTTGTTTAAGCAAAAGCGTGTTGGTATTAACAAAACACATTTTAATATTTTGAAGTTCCGTACGATGAGAATAGATACGCCAAAGGATACACCAACACATCTATTAGGTAATCCTGAGCAGTATATCACAAAGATGGGTAAGTTTTTGAGAAAGACTTCATTAGATGAACTGCCGCAAATCTGGAACATATTCGTTGGACAGATGAGTATTATTGGCCCAAGACCTGCATTATGGAATCAGTTTGATTTGATTGCAGAACGTGATAAGTTTGGTGCGAATGATGTGCCACCTGGTTTGACTGGTTGGGCGCAGATTAATGGTCGGGATGAACTTCCTATTGAGGTGAAAGCTAAGCTTGATGGGGACTATGTGGAGAAGATTGGTTTAGGAATGGATGTTAAGTGTTTCTTCGGAACTATTGTTAGTGTTGCGAAGAGTGATGGGGTTGTTGAAGGTGGGACAGGTGCAACAGCTGAGAAAGAAATTGCGAGTGGTAAGGAGAATATACCGAAGTGAAAAAAATATTAATCACTGGAATAAACAGCTACGTTGGAAATAGTTTTGGCGAATGGATTAAAAATAATGATAAGTATTCGGTAGATTTTATTAGTTTAAGAGATTGTAAATGGAAAGAAGAGCATTTCGCGGGCTATGATTCTATACTGCATGTTGCTGGAATTGCACATGTCTCATCTGATCCAAAGATGGAAGATTTGTATTATAAAGTGAACCGTGATTTAACAATAGATGTAGCTAAGAAAGCTAAAGCTGAAGGTGTGAAGCAGTTTATTTTCCTAAGTAGTATCATTGTTTACGGTGATAGTAGTAGCGAAAAACGAGTTATTAATAAGGACACTATACCTACACCAAGTAATTTTTATGGAAATAGCAAGCTGCAAGCAGAAGAAGGTATAAAACCTTTAGAAAGTGATGTATTTAAAATAGTTTTAATAAGGCCACCAATGATATATGGAAAGGGTTCTAAAGGCAACTATCAAAAGCTTGCAAAAATAGCAAAGAAAACTCCAGTGTTTCCTGATATTGATAATGAGCGTAGTATGCTTCATATAGACAATTTGTGTGAGTTTATTCGCCTTATGATTGAGAATGAGGAAAGTGGGATGTTTTTTCCGCAAAATAGTGAATATGTGAAGACGAGTGAGATGGTAAGGATGATTGCTGAAGTGCATGGAAAAAAAATGAGGTTTACGAGATTATCTAATGGTATTTTAAAAGTGATGCTAGGAAAAATTGGAATTATTAATAAGGTTTTCGGCAATTTGACTTATGAGATGAGTATAAGTAATTATAGTGAAAAGTATAGAATTAGGGAATTAGAAGAGTCAATTAAGTTGACAGAGGGGAATTAAAGATGTTGGAAGAGAAATACAGTGTACTTATGTCTTTGTATTATAAAGAAAAACCAGATTTCCTGAGATTAAGCATTGATAGCATGCTTTCTCAAACCTTAAAGCCTAATGAAATTATAATTGTAAAAGATGGAAAGTTGACTGAAGAATTAGAAGAAGTAATTGATTTTTATGTTACAAAAGAACCTAACCTATTTACCATTGTGCCTTTAGAAAAGAATATAGGTTTAGGATTAGCACTAAATGAAGGTCTAAAGATTTGTAGAAATGAGTTAGTGGCTAGAATGGATACTGATGATATTTCTCTTGAGAATCGGTGTGAATTACAAGTCAAAGAATTCATGGAAAATGATAAATTATGTATTGTTGGAACTATGACGGATGAATTTTTTGATGATCCAAATAATATTGTCACTTCACGAGTGGTCCCAACAGAACATGAAGATATCTTGAAGTTTTCAAGAAGAAGAAGCCCGTTCAACCACCCTACTGTGATGTACAAGAAATCTGAGGTATTAAGATGCGGTGGATATCATGATGTAAAAAGAAAAGAAGATATCGACTTGTTTGGCAGAATGCTCAATCAAGGATGTATAGCAATGAATATTGACAAGGCACTTTTGCTATTTAGATCGAATGAAGACAATTATTTACGTCGAAAAAGTTGGGACAACTGTAAAAGTTATGTAGCTGTTATATATGATTTTTGGAAAAAGGGGTATTGTGGTACTTTCGACTTATTCGTGGTTGTAATTGGTCAATTAGTTATGTTTTTTTCACCAGTATGGTTTCTAAAATTACTTTCCGATTCCTTTTTGAGAAAAAAAGCAAAATAATAGTTTTGATAGTGTTTGAGAACTAGGTTTTGTGAATGGGTGAATTAGAGATATAGGACTACTAAGTACTAGGTAAAGAGAATAAAAGAGATATCTAAAAGGATGGCTAAAAATGGTTACAAATATGCAAGAAATTCAAGATAAAATCTTAGAGGTAGCGATTTATTTAGATGAATTTTGTAAAGAGCATGAAATAACCTATTATTTAATGGGCGGCTCAGCACTAGGTGCTATACGACACCAAGGTTTTATTCCCTGGGATGATGATTTTGATGTATTTATGACATATGATAACTATAAAAAATTTATAGTTGCGTGTGAAAACTACCTAAATAAGGAACATTATTATTTTCAAAAAGAGAATACTGAAGAATGGCCATTATTTTTTTCGAAAATCAGAATGAATAATACTACTTATATTGAAGAGGATACACAAGGAAGAAATATGCACAAAGGAATTTTTATTGATATTATGTGTCTGAATAATGCCTCTAAGAATGTTATTTATAGGTGCCTTCAGTATGTAGCAGCTAGGTTAATTATAGCAAGAACCTTGGCTATAAGGGGATATACTACAAATAGTAGACTAAAAAAAACAACGATGTTAATTACAAAGTACGTTATAAATAAAACTGTACTGAAGTGGCTATTAAAGATGGTGCGGGGCTTGAATAATAAAGAAACTGGTTTAGTAGGTCACTTTTTTGGTAGGGCAGGATTTAAAAACACATCATTTCGCAAGGAATTTCTAGGGATTCCAAGATATGTTGAATTTTCACAAGAAAAACTTCCAGTCCCTGAAATGGTAGAGGAATATTTAAAAGTGAGATATGGGAATGAATTCATGAGAATGCCTGATCAAAAAACAAGGGATTGTTATCCATCTCATGCGGTTTTTGTAGACACAGAGAAAGATTATAAATACTATGATAGAAGTTATAAAAATAAACTTAAATTATAATGAATATTAATAGAAAAATTTTATGTTAATCATACTATCAAGTTACTTTATTACTATAAGCAATTTTTATCAGAAGGGGTAATGAACTTGAAATTTGAAAATCTAGATATAGAAATAAAAGAAGTTCAAGATATACAACTGGAAATTCTTGTTGAGTTCGACAGAATATGCCGTAAGCACAACATTAATTACCAATTATTCGCTGGTACCCTTTTAGGGTGCATTAGACACAAAGGATTCATACCATGGGATGATGATATTGATATCAGCTTGATGAGGGAAGATTATAATAGGTTTGTAGAAATATGCAAAATTGAGTTAGATTCAAAGTTTTTTATGCAAACTTATGATACAGATAAGAATTATTTTAAACAATCAGGAAAGTTAAGAAAAAATGATACGATTTGTTTGCAAGATACTTATAAAGAATTTGATATGCATCATGGGATTTCTATAAGTTTGATGCCACTAGATAATATTAAACCAGGAACACTTAGTGGCTTTTTTCACAGGAAATTTTTCCAGTTTTTATTTTTCAGTTTAATAAAATTAGACGGTTCAAGATCGTTCAAAAGGTGTATTGGTAGGAAGAGCTATCTAGAAAGAGCTTTAAGAATTAATCTTTTTTTTATGTCAAAGTTAATTTCAAAAAGTTGGACTGATAAATTCCAAACAAGAGTTGCTGGAATGTTTAATAATAAAGAGACAAAGTATGTCACTCATTTAACAAATGGAGCATCTAAAAAAAGGTATAGAGCATATATGATAAAAAAAGATGATTTTAACAAAAGAATAGAAGGTGAGTTTGAAGAGATGTATTTTCCTATACCTCATAATTATGATCAAGTATTATCAAATTTGTATGGTGAATATATGAAGCTTCCCCCAGGTGATCAGCAGAAGCCACATCATGGTGTAATAGAAATTAATCTTGATACGAAAAAAAATTAAAAATCCACATTCCTAAAGACTAAGTAGATAGAATGATTTTCTGAAATATAGGAGGAGTTAAGATGAAAAGACATAAAGTTGGATATACTACAGGTGTTTATGACATGTTTCACGTTGGCCATTTGAATCTATTAAAAAGAGCAAAAGAACAATGCGACTTTTTAATAGTAGGAGTTACATCGGATGAACTAGTATCATATAAAAATAAGAAGGCAATAATACCACATCAAGAAAGAATGGAAATTGTTGAAAGTATTAGTTACGTAGACATGGTTGTACCCCAAATTCATATGGATAAGATGGAAGCTTGGGAAAAGTATAGTTTTGATGTAATGTTTGTTGGTGATGACTGGAAGGGAACAGAAAAGTGGAATAAATTTGAAGATGATTTTCGTAAAGTAGGTGTGGAAATAGTTTATTTCCCATATACTAAAGGGACATCATCTTCAATGTTAAGAGAAGTACTTTCAAAGATTTCAGCTGGAGCAGTTGTTAGTGGTTAATCCTTCAGTAAGTGTAATTCTACCAGTATATAATTCAGCAAAATATTTAGAACGATGTATTTTAAGTGTTTTAAAACAAACATATAAAAATATTGAATTAATAATTATTAATGATGGTTCTACGGATAATAGTGAAAGTATTGCCAAAAAGTATGCTAAACATGACACTAGAGTTAAATATGTTTATCAAGAAAATAGAGGACCGGCATATGCAAGGAATCAAGGGATTTCAATTGCTAGTGGAGAATTTATACAATTTATTGATTCAGATGACTATTTAGAAGAAGGTTCAGTTCAAGCATTGATGGAATATTCAGAGGGTGTAGAACTTGTGATAGCCGGTTACTATAATATTTATAATAGCAATGAAGATAATATAAAGAAGAGTGTATTACCTACTAATATAGGTATATTAACCAAAAAAGAGTTATTAGAATCGTTTGGTGAATTGTTGAAAAAAAAATTATTTCATTATACATGGCATAAACTCTATAAAAAGGATATTTTAAAAAGTGTGAAGTTTAATGAAAAATTAAAAATTGGTGAAGATCTGTTATTAAATCTCGATTATATCAATTTTGTGAATAAAGCATATATAATTAGAGTACCAGTATATAATCATATACGTTTTAATTATACATCTATAACCAAAAGTTACCATAAAAATTTATTTTTAACGAGAAAGCTTATCCATGAAAGATTAGTTTCTTTTCTAAAAAACAATGATATTTACTATGGTAAAAATAAAGATGAGATAGAAGAATTATTTGTTGACAAAATAGTTTCGAGTATTTCAAATTTAAATAAAAAAAGCTCACCATTATCATTTAGAGAAAAATTAGTAGAGATTGATAGTATTATGGATGATACCTCAGTAAGGGAGATTCTATGGCGGTTTAATAAAAGAAGAGTAACCACTAAAATATATGGATACTTATTAGGTAAGAAGATGAGGCTAATACTTCAATACTATTCAATAACTTTATCAAAAATTAATAATTTTCGTTAGAAATTAAAAAGAAACAATGATTGAAAAGAGAGGGAATAGATGAAGAAAATAATGCTTAATGCATACACAAATAGAAATTTAGGTGACGATTTATTTATTAAAGTATTATGTGAGAGATATTTAAATACAGAGTTTGTATTATATGCACCAAAGGAATATAAGGAATTCACTCAAAATTCACCAAATATTAACTTTGTTCGCAGTGATTATAAAATTTATAAAGGAATTAACTTTATTTTAAGAAAGCTTAACGTAAACTACATGTTTACGCGTAACAGTGTTGCTGAAAGGTGTGATGCTGGTATATACATTGGTGGATCGTTATTCATGCAATACAATAATTGGGAAAATAAGTATAAGTTTAAAAAAGGTATGTATATTCCTGGAAAACCATTTTTTCTATTAGGTGCAAATTTTGGACCGTATAAAAGTGATGAATTTTACCTTAAATATAAGTCTCTCTTTTCAAACTTTACAGATATATGTTTTAGGGAGAAATACTCATACAATTTATTCCAAGATTTAGGTAATGTTAGGGTGGCAGACGATATAATATTCCAATTAAAAAAAGACGGAATTGAAGAAAAGAAAAAAGAAAAAAATATTGTAATTTCAGTAATTAAACCCTCCCGAAAGCACATATCTAATCTAGATGAGATATATTATAACAAAATTAAAGATATAGCAATATATTTCATTAATAGAGATTATAATGTGACTCTTATGTCTTTTTGCGAGCCAGAAGGTGATAATGAGGCAGTAGAAAAAATAATAAGTCTCATTCCGTTTGAATATTCAGACAGGATAGCTCGGCATCTGTATGAACTAAATATTGAAGAAACACTAGAAGTTATTTCGAAATCAAGCTTAATAATTGCGACAAGATTTCATGCTATGATATTAGGATGGATTTATAATAGACCTGTGTATCCTATAGCTTATAGTGAAAAAATGACAAATGTGATGGAAGATGTTAATTTTAAAGGTGCGTTTGCAAACCTAGATAATATTTCTGAAACTGATCCAAAAGAGATATTTGAAAGTATGGATAGAAATATAATAGATATTTCAAAACAAATAGTAAACTCAGAAAAACATTTTGCAATATTAGATGAATATCTACTAAATAAGTAAAATAATTAATAGCGATATGGTATGGATCTAGCTAGATTCATGCCATAACGTTTTTAAAGAGTGTATATAAATCATATGTATTTAAATTAGAGCGTATTAAAAATGTTGAGGAGCTTAGATAATTATCGAGACGTTCGATAGAAAAATTTGTGAAAGTTTTTAATATCAAAGAAGGTTATAAAAAATGAAAATAAATCAGCTGAAACTAGGAGTATATTTATCTTATACTTCCATTTTTATTAGTAACATTACAAATTTAGTATTAACTCCATTTATTGTTCGCAATTTAGGCCAATCTGAATATGGTCTTTATGTGTTAATAGGTGCATTTGTAGGTTATATAGCAGTAATGGATTTTGGGTTGGGGAATGCAACAACAAGATTTGTGGCTAAATACAGAGCAGAAAATGACAGTAAATCACAGGAGAATTTCTTAGCATCAACATTTATTATCTATCTATTTATATCAATAATTGTGTTGGGACTTGGGGTAATCCTATATTTAAATTTGGACAATATTTTTGGGGATTCATTAACAATTGATGAAATAAATATTGCAAAAGTGATGTTTATTATATTAATCATTAATTTGGCTTTGACATTGCCAATGAAATCATTTACTGGAATAGTAAATGCCTATGAACATTTTGTTTTCCCTAAATCACTCATAATAACAAGGCTATTAATAAGGGCAATTGTAATAATAATACTATTATCATTAGGTTACAAGGCTATTGCAATTGTTCTTGTAGATGCTATTCTTAATGTAGTAATGATGCTAATTACTATGGCTTATGTTTTTTTTAAGTTAAAAGTCAAAATTTTATTGCACAGTTTAAATTTACAGCTATTTAAAGAAATTACTTCGTATTCTTCTTTAATATTTGTAAGTGTAATCGTAGATCAAATATATTGGAGGATTGGTCATTTAGTACTAGGGATATATGCAGGTACAAGTGAAGTGGCTATCTTTGCAATTGGAATGTTATTTGGTCAGTATTTTATTACTTTTTCTACAGCAATCTCTGGTGTATTCCTACCTAGAATTACAAAAATGGTAGTGAAAAATGCTTCGAGTGAAAAGTTGACTGATTTATTAATAAAAACTGGTAGAATACAATTTTTGGTTTTAGGATTTGCAATTGGAGGTTTCATACTATTTGGGGGAAAATTCATACTATTATGGCTAGGGCCAGGTTATGAATTATCTTGGAGTATTGCCTTAATGGTTGTACTTCCATTAAGTATTGTCCTTACACAAACTATAGGAATCTCAATATTACAAGCTAAAAATATGCATGGTTTTAGAGCGATAACGTATCTATTTATAGCAGTAATCAATTTATTTATTAGTATTTACTTAGCAAAAAGGTTCGGTTCAATTGGAGTTACAGTTGGTACGACATTATCGTTAATATTTGGTAATCTAATAATAATGAATATCTACTACCATTTTAAGGTTAAGTTAAATATTCTGAGGTTTTTCAAAGAATTATTTAATAAGTTATTATTTTCTATTTTACTTTCTATTGTTATAGGAATGCCATTGTTACTACTTACAAGTAATACATGGGGTATACTAATAATTCAAAGTCTAATCTATACAGTAATATATTTTGGTATCATCTGGATTTTTGGAATGAATGATTATGAAAAAAATCTATTTAGGAATGAAGGTATTAAATTAAGAAAAATTGTGTATAGAAGATAATGTAGTTGAGGTAATAATCTTACCGCTAGTATTGTATAGATATAATTTCGTTATTAATAATACTAATAATATTAAATTGTTTTAAAGAAATTTGAAAATGATGAAACTAGATTTTATACTAAAAAACTTACGACGGAATTCATTTTTAAAGTTATTGCTCTATGTGCAGCTGCACGAAACAGAAAGTCTATACGTGCTAAGCGTTTGTTTTTTCGATGACCAAGCTTCACATCGGAAATTTCGTAGTTACAGTCAGTTTTTCACCCTTAATAAGTTAAACCCAGAGATCTTTCAACAGCTATTTCTAGATTTAATCGTTCAAATCCAGATGAAACAAATTATTCAATAATCACTCTATGCCATTAAAAATCATTGGTTCAAGTACTACCTAAACTAAAGAATTGCATATGGGCTGAGTTCCGTTAAACTTAAGCTGGCGTAAAGTTATATTTACACCTAGTATTCATGGAGAAGGAGAAATCTTATTCTGAAAAAGCTGTAGTTACCAATGCGAATGAACATGGTCGATGTCAGTTTGAAATTATGGTAGACGAAAAAGAATGCAAAAACGTTTTTGATCTTGGCAATTAGGGATTCTTTAGTGAGAGCGAATGTGTGATTCATAATCAAATCTTATCTTAATAATCTTGTATTGTTTGTATGTGCTAGTGCAACTTGAATCGAGAAGTTAACACAAAACCTTACAATTTAACCTTTTATAAAAAGCCGCACTTTGGATACCAGTACACATCTAGATTCGAACAATCGAAGGAAAAGCTGTAACATAACGAAGAAACGGTCGTTGTCGTTAAATTTTAAATGTGAATAAAAACCAAATAGACAGAGCAACCTTTATTAGAGGGGTTACTTTTTTGGCTCTGAACCATGAAGGTTAATAGAGTGAATTTTATTTTATATACTCGCGACACTGGTGTATTCTTATAGAGAGTTACAAAATGGTGATTGCTATTTATAATTTATACTTATACTGTTCTACAGATAATACTAATAAAAATTACATTTATGAGAAATTCTTATCTTATAATTGAATACAGATTAATAAAGCGGGAGATTTATAAATGATTCAAAATGATAATATTGATATTGATAATGAAAATCATAGTTATCAAAATATATTAGTTATATTAGTTTTTCTTGCAGGCCTTTTAAATTCTAGGAGTTATTTATTATACATGGGGCTAGGTTCGGTATATAACTTGATAATTCTGTCTTTTTATGTTCTATTGGTTTTTACGGCATTTATATTAACTGTAGATTTTTTAATTAAGAAAAAAGGTCATTCTTATTTAACCTTTCCATACTGGGGAGTTTTAGTTATTGCAGTAATGGTAAAATTCTTAATTCTATTTATTCAGTTTCCCTCTCTGTTTATGCCAGGAAATGTTCATTATGCAGATTTTATGACATTTGCTAGAGGCTTTTTATTGATGATAATTCTAGTTAAAAGTATTAAAAGTATTAAATCTTTAATAAATGTAACTATGGCATTAGGAGTAGGTACATCATTTTCGGTTTTAATACCAATAGTTTTTTTTCCTGAAATGATTGGAACAAGAATTTCAGAGTTAAATGGATTTTTATTTTCGGGTGCATTTTGGAATGCGTCAGTTATTTCTTATATATCAGTTGGATGGTTATTAGTTGCAATATCAGCAATTGAAAAATCAAAGTTAAAAAAACAGATACTTCTAAGTATATTCTTTCTGCTGTTATTTGGAAGTATTTCAGGTCTGTCTCGTGCCGCATTAGTCTCAATAGTAATATCTGCAATAGTTTATTTAATATTAACAAACAAAATTTTTAAATATGTAAAATTCACCGTTGTTATAGCATTAACTTTTTTTGTATTGGCTTATTTTTTTCCAAGCACTCTTGACAACTTAAACTCAAGGCTTGCAGGAGGAGTTAATATAGAAGATGAAGCACGAACCGCTATATGGACAAATTATATAGAAAATATACCTGATTACTGGGTATTTGGACAATTAGAAGGTGATTATAGAAAATACGCTCCGACAGGTCACGGACCACATAATGTGCTTTTAAATTGGCTTGTTCATTTTGGAGTTTTAGCTTTAGTGGGCTTTATAATAATTATAATTGGTATATTGAGAACTATTAAGTCTACTAGGACATATATTTCTAAAACAATGGGCGCAGGTTTATTCGCCTGGTTAATTGCATATTTATCTGTTGCTTTAATAAACGAGACAGGATATGACCAATTAACTGTTTTTGCTACTATCGGAATAATATTATCAATAGATAAGCTGATTAAATTTAAAGGGTTAGATAAAAACCCTTCACAATGTAACTACTAGAGTTTTCAGATAACCTTTAGATTAGAAAAAGTAGAGGTAGGTCAAAAAAAATTAATGGGGTGATTGCTTGAGTAGCTTAAAGAATTTTCAAGAGAAATTTAAAATTTCGGAGATGACGATCTTTGAAACCGAATATTGGATTTGGTCGTTAAGACCGCATCAAGCGACTGTTGGTGCTGGCGTCCTTTCATTAAAAAGGGAGTGTGTAACCTTTGGGGAATTGAAACAAGAAGAGTTTACTGATCTTAGTAATATTATTAAAGTAATAGAAAATACACTCGAGCTAACATTTGGGTATAATGTTATAAATTATTTAATGCTAATGATGGTAGATAAACATGTACATTATCATATTATACCTAGATATGAAAAAGAGATTGAAGTTATAGGTGAGATTTGGCGAGATTTAACTTGGCCGAACTTACCAATTTTGTCTGGGGTTGAATTGGACAAAATTAGAAGTGAAGATTTATTAAGACTTATTAAAGAGAATTTACAAGATGAATAAATTTTAACCTAGATTATTCACTAATCAACACAAAATCCCGCTAAAAAGCTGAATTGTCTGCTTTTTAGCGGGATTCTCTTTTTCACTTAAAAGATGAAAAAGAGAATCCTGCTAAGGTTATTACGACCAATAAGCGGTGGGGACGGTTCTGCTTTCTCATTTTTGCTGGGGGACAGATCACTAGTCCACTTTTATTAGGAGTAAGAAGGAAAAACTTCACCATTCTGTTGAAACTTGTAATTATTCAATAATATTAGTTTATAAATATAGTTAAAATATGGAAGTTGGTAGCTTTAATATAGTAATTGCCGGCACTGGCTATGTTAGTCTATCCAACGCAGTGTTACTAGCACAACATAACGAAATTATCGTCCTTGATCTAATTTAAGAAAAAGTAGATATGATTAATAATAGCAAGGCCCCTATCGTAGATAAGCAGATTGAAGAGTCTTTAGCAACAAAAGAACTAAACTTGTCGGCAAACAACCGATCCTATTAAAGCTTATACAGAAGCTGAGTTTGTTATTATTGCAACACCTACTGATTATGATCCGGAGAAGAACTATTTTAATACGCGTTCGGTAGAAAATGTAATCGATAAGGTTCTTTCTATTAATCCTAATGCGGTAATGGTCATTAAGTCTACTATTCCAGTGGGGTATACGAAAGAGGTAAAAGAAAGGTTCCAAACCGAGAATATCATGTTCTCTCCAGAGTTTTTACGTGAAGGGAAAGCGTTATATGATAATTTATACCCTTCTCGAATCATTGTTGGTGAAAAATCGGAAAGAGCGGAGAAGTTTGCGCAGCTATTAGCTCAGGGGGCCGTGAAAAAGGATATACCTATCCTATTTACCAATTCAACGGAAGCAGAAGCGGTAAAACTGTTTTCAAACACCTACTTAGCAATGCGTGTGGCTTATTTTAATGAATTAGACATGTATGCGGAAATAAACTGTTTGAATACGAAGGATATCATTGAAGGCGTAGGTCTTGATCCTCGAATCGGAGGACATTACAACAATCCATCTTTTGGATACGGCGGCTACTGCCTACCGAAGGACACAAAGCAATTACGCGCGAACTTTGATGGCATCCCCAATAATATTATTGAGTCCATAGTAGTTGCAAACGAAACAAGAAAAGAACACATCACATCCAGAATCATAGCAGCCCAACCCAAAAGAGTAGGAATCTACCGCCTAACCATGAAAACAGACTCCGACAACTTCAGAGCATCCGCCATTCAAGGAATCATGCAAAGGTTAAAGGATGAAGGAGTAAAAGTGGTTATTTATGAACCAGGACTACAAGAAACCCAATTTGATGGGTTTGCTGTAATCCAAGACCTTGCAGAGTTTAAGAAGGCATCAGATTTGATTGTATCTAATAGATTAGATGCTGAGTTAGCTGATGTGGAAGAGAAGGTTTATACGAGGGATTTGTTTAATAGGGATTGATTTGGAATTTATTAAAGCGGCAGGAGAGAATATTCTTCTTGTCGCTTTCTTGTAAAAAAACAAAGTTCAGTAAAGTAGCATGACGGTTCTCACTGCTTCGAAGTGTACAAACTGTCATATATTTTTCCTGAGAGTTTTTAAAGTAGGTGTGGAACTCAAACCTTATCCCTATTGAATTACCTGGTAGTTCGGAAATGCTGAAGATAAAAAATACCTCTCAGAATTATTATTCTGAGAGGCATATTTTATATATAATATTAATTAATCCACAAGTTTACTTGTATTATATTTGTCAGTCTAAGATTGCAGCTAGTACTTCTTGCCAAGAACTTAGCTAAGCTATTACTCGAGAGACTAGCAGTTGTACATAGTTGTCTATAAAAGTCATTTACCATGCAATTTCATTTTGTGGTATTTTGCTTTATCCAACAATTTGTTTTTTAAGTCGTGATCAATACAGTCATTTGCTATCATTAAAAGATAATTCATTCTCCACGCACGAAAGTTCTTAAACATGAGCAAACCACCTTTATAAATTTTTCTATATTGTAGTATATGAATTTTAAGTAGGTGTTAAGAACATATTAAGATTTCACTATGAAAGTTAGTATTGTGTCAGAAAAGAGCCACTGTTCTATTTCTAAAAAACATCCATCGAGGGTTTACCCTCGATGGATGTTTTAGCTATTTGCACCAACCGGTCTTGTATAATTTAAATGCTTCTCCATGCACCGAGTCATCTAGGTCCAAGTCCACATTATCTACTATTTCTAGACAAAAGGTAATCATTTCTCCATGTCATTGTAATGATGAAACTTCTATAGCAGCATACTTTAACCACCAATATTTCAAGGGAGATTTAGTACATATCCCTCGTTAAAATGAAGCTTGTATCTTCCATCCATTGTTGATATAGCTGTTGTCCCAGTTCGTCACGATTGTCATCCATTCCCCCGAAGACTACTTCTTCTATATTGATCATTTTATTTCCAACATCTAGTTTAATATTACTGAAATAGAAACCCCCAACTCCATGTCCCATATAAGCGTATTGATAATAATCCTCGTCCTCAATATATTTAATATTTTCTTTCACAAATACTGTACCGATTTCTTCGCTATTTTTTACCCTAGTAAGCTGCTTATCTTTTATAAAAAAGAGTTCGCCTTTTAATCCGCTCTCATCATCAAGAGAAACTATGCTCAGGATATCTGTTTTTCCATCTAACAGAGTTACAGGATTAAGTGTCATATTAAACATATATGAATCTAATGTGATATTTGTAACCATTACATTTTCCTCATCATTTAGCTGTACAGCTATGCGATAATCGCCAGAGTAGATTTCATCCCCTTGGGTTTCATTTCCCTGAGTCTGGTCAGAAATTCTTTTGTTTTCATTCGAGGAGTAAATAAAAACACGATATTCATCCCCTTTATCAAGTAAAGTATGCTTAAATCTAATGTTTGCGTCTAACTCTTTAACCTTAATGGTCTCATATATTTTTTTATCATTATGCCTTGTTTCTGTCTCACCTGAGTCTGTTATATCTTTAGGTGACATTGCTTCTTCTTGATCTCTAAATTGATCGACTCCTTCATTAAATTTGAATTGGGACTTAATCATCGTTAATGAATTTGTATGTTTTAAAAATATATTTTCTTTTGTTACTTGGAATTGTGAGAAGTCCTTGTTATGTTCATAAGACCATTTTATTTCCTTTGTCTCTTCATCCATCGCTAATATTCTTCTATCGCAATCCTTATAGTAAAGAAGTTTATTTTTAGCATCAAATTGGAAATTTACATACTCTATTGAAGTCTCTTTACTCCAAACTTCCTTTTTCTCATCTAAACTAAATTGATACAGCATGCCATTAACGGAATAATAGAAGGAGTCTTCTGTAAAAGCCGGAGTCGTATAAAACATTCCCTTTAATGGCTCTGACCATAATAAACTGCCACTTTCAGCATGAATAGCTGATAACTTTTTTGCCTCCATATCATCGGTATCACTTAGCAAGTACAATATCCCATCAATTAACTCTATTGTAGATGGCATTGAGGTGATCTGATCAGAAATCCAAACTTCTTCACCAGTCTGTAAATCGATTGCTATGACACGATTCTCTGACCAATCAGTTGCAAACATGATGTTTCCACTCACAATAAAATCAGCTTTGTTTGCATATCCTCTTAGGACATTTAGCGATTCACCTGTTAATGGATTTAAAACATGAAGTTTATTGCTGGGTTCTACAATATATAATTTATCCTCGTGGATAATAGGCTGCGAGGTAGTTGTCTCTTGAGGTCTAAACTTCCAAACCTGGTTCCCCCTTTGGTCTACCCCAAAAACGCCTCCCCCATATGCACCAACGATAATCATATCTTGATAGATGATCGGCTTGTATGGACTCATTGTTCGCGAATCAAAGTTCCATAATGTTTTACCAGTTCCCTGGTCGATTGCATAAAAATACTTATCATCACCACCAAGATATACTGTATGTTCATTAATCAATATCTCTCCTGGATAGCCCTCTAAACCACCATGAAAACTATCCCACTCCCAAACAACCTCTTCATTCTTACATCCCGCTAATAAGAAAAGGAAGAATAAATAATAAGCTATTTTACTAGTAATCCGACATTTTCCCATCTACAAATTATTCCTCTCCACACTCTTTTATTTAACTATAATACTTTGATTTACAAGACTCTAGGGAATTTCCTTTAAAACCTAATTGTGAATTTAAACATTTTTTAGCAGATTAACTTAAGCAAAGAGAGTGCCACAATCCTATTTGATCTAAGCACCGTTTCGTTTTAGAAGTTTCTTTATTTCAAACTATGCAATCTCTTATAATCGTCAACTGATAGGCATTGTATACAAGTACGATTAATACATCCGTTAATAAAGCTTTTATAGTATTAATACCGAATATCCCTTTTACATTTTTAGTATTTATTCTCTTTAAATGGATATATATCCTCCATCTTTATGTAATCTGATCCGTTAAGGTAAATCAATTCAGTAATGGAAGATTATTCACTATTTATAGGTAATTATGGAAGTTTTATGAAATAATTGGTCCTTGTCACCCCTTAGCCCTCTGATAGGTGTTTTTCGGCAAATTCTCTAATTGGTCGAGGTAAGTGAGGAAGGGCGACTTTAACTTGGTGTCCACAGGGACAGGTACCTCGTCCTTTATTTTTAATATTCTCAAAATACCGCTTGTGACGGAAGGAAAGAGCCAGCGGTGCGGAGTTTTGAGTCACCAATTGCGGAAGGAGCGATTTAATTTGGACGGGGGGACTAGTGTGACTACAGCCATACGATTGATCCACCGTTGCCATATTTTTGATTCACGTCTGCCAGGTGTCCACAGCAACCCATTACTCAACGTTTGCGCAGTGGCACTAGAACATGGGAAGATCCACTTTTTCATCGATTTGCCCTCTATAGTGTGTAAAAACAAAATTCCGCACCATAGATAGTTCACGAGAAGTCGGCTCTAGGATTTACTTACCTTAGAGGTGATTTTATGTACAACAATCCAAAGGTGATTGGTCAGAGGGTTCGTCGGGAGCGAAAAACGAAACTAGTAAGACAGCTTGTATTCACTCCTTATCATTCTTCATTAAGGTGTGTTTATGATGAACCAAATTCTATAAAAGTTTCCATTACAATACCCTCGTATCCGCACCAATACCGAATTACTCGAATAGACGAAAACAAAACAGCACGATAGCTGCCTTCTCTCCTACCAGAGTATCCTTTAAAAAATAGTACAATCATGCTTCTCTCACTAATTACTCCTGACGAATTCATCCATGCAAGATCTACTA
The DNA here is from genome assembly GCF_002019665.1 of Sutcliffiella halmapala. Classification (GTDB taxonomy): domain Bacteria; phylum Bacillota; class Bacilli; order Bacillales; family Bacillaceae_I; genus Sutcliffiella_A; species Sutcliffiella_A halmapala. The sequence continues at coordinate 372,893 of NZ_KV917375.1, forward strand.
ACTTTGCAAAATGATCTCTTTCATCCATTTATTATCACTTCGAATAATCCACATCGAAAAAAGGAGACCAAAGTCAGGAAATTACCAATGAATACCTTGAATATGCTCCGATTCAAGGTAAATTGAGAAGTTTTATGTTTAAAGTGAATGAAGGCAGTTAGAAGAAAAACAGATCCAGGGAGAATTTCTCCTGAATCTGTTTTCTCTCGTATCTATTTATTTGATAACCTAGTAGCTGATGGTTTGGTTGATTTCTCATTTGATTTACATGTATTTCCATAACGTTTCTGTCCAAAGACTTCCCTCTTTACTGTGGTTGTGCCTCTACCATCCATAGAAGGTGTTCTTGAACCTTTGATATAGCTCTTTTTATTTGTCATACTTTATCTCCTTTTATGGGAAGCGGATATATACCAACTGAAATATTCTTATTTATTTGATTTTCTTGTTTCAGTTCTTCTTTCAATTTTAACATTTCTATTGATTCCTTCGGAAAAAGCATCCCGCTTGACCGTCGTTGTACCTCTTCCAACTAATGAAGGAGGTCTAGTATTTCCTTCCGTGAAGGTGTTTTTTTTACTTGACATATTTAATGACCTCCTCTATAACAAAATAAATAACAAAAATTAAAAATCCCCGTGTTACCAACGTTAAACCTATATCATAAAATTTTGTTTTTTTATCTAAAATAGTTTTGTTTTCATCTACGGCTGACTTATATGTAGCAGCTAGTTCTATTTTGACTGTTTCAACGGGGTCTTGAGCAAAACTTAAAACTACTATATTCGAAAGATCAACTTGCTTATAATCACCACTTTTTATAGCTCTCAAAAAATAGATGATGCCGATTGTAAACAATATAAGGACAGAGAGTCTCAATAAAATAGAATAGATTAGATACCCAGTATCATGAAGAAGCAATTTATTTGATCCTAGGTAAGTCAAATAAGCAACTAAAATCACCCCTCCAAAAGCTAACCCTATATTGGTCTTATTTTCATACTGGATAAAACGGGCTTGTTCTTCAGCATATACTGTTTTAGCTGTATCAAGAATAGCATCACAAGAATCTACATTGTAGTGAGGCTCACTAGGATTAGTCCCATTTTCTATGGGTTGATTCATAATCACACCTACATTTTTACAATTTTTCTTATATTATACTATAAAGTATCACTACTATAAAACAAGAATCAGAAATCTCTGATTCTCTCTATATTTTCAATGTATTCTTTTATTAAGGACCATTCTGTTTGTTCTTGTTTACCCTCAACCTCTGCTCTTTCAATTTCAAAATGAATGGGTAGAAATGTATCTTATTGATGGTAAAAGCAATTACCCAACCTTCATCTCCTTCGTGAAAGTGCTGTATAGAATGACTATCATTTCAGCACTCTACGCTTCTGCTACTCTGTTTTATAGTGTTAAGTTAGAAACTTGTCTTTGCCCATTATCATAAATCATTTCTATCTGAATTTTTTATGTATTATAGATTTGAAGACAAGAGAGTTATCAAAAATATACAACTGAAGAAACTTTTGGTGTCCAAAGGGACAGGCACCGCATCCCTTTATTTATTTAAAGTGTTAAATATTATTTGGAATAAGAAAGCAAGTAAAAACGGATGTGTTGCAATTTCCTCTCATATTTGATTTGCTTTTTTCTCCTCTTTTATTGTAATGTTCCTATCCTGTTTACCGAATCAATGGAAGCAGAAGGGTGTCCACAGGGACATATTCCTCGTCCACTTTTATTAAGGTTAAGAATGAAAAACTTTACCATTCTATTGGAACGTGTACTCATTCAATATTTTTAGTTTAATGAAAAATAGAGTTAAAATAAGGAAGTGGTAGCTTGAAAATAACAATAGCAGGAACTGGCTATGTTGGTCTATCTAACGCAGTGTTACTAGCACAACATAACGAAGTAATCGCCCTTGATCTTATTCAAGAAAAAGTAGATATGATTAATAATAGAAAATCCCCTATCGTGGATAAGGAAATTGAAGAGTTTTTAGCAACCCAAAAACTAAACTTATCGGCAACAACCGATCCGATTATAGGGACACGAGGACAGCACCGTGTCCCTTTATAAAATTAAAGCGTTAAAGGTTATTTAGAATAAGAATGTATTTGGCAATTTAAAAATGCTATAAATGGCAGTATATTTTATGAATGTAAAAAGAGCCAAAATACGCAACAGCAAGAGGTGTAAAACTTGCATATTTTAGGCTCTGAATTTTTATTTTTTATTGTGCTAAAGCCCCCCGTTAGTGTAAGTACAGTTCTTCACAATAAATGTTTAATGTTTATGTCGTGGAATTTCAATGCCTACAATTACTCCTAAAGTGATGACCTGAATGGACCTCGACTAGTCAGTTTTAAAATTGATTAGATACTTATCTTCCTCTTCTAGACCTCTACACATTCTTACTAATCCACGTTTCCAATGAATCTTTTCTTTTTGATACAACATCTATACCTAATAATGAGATATTACTACTAGTACTTTCAGTAATTTTAACAGCTGCCACAGGCTTTCCTAGGCTAATCGCAAATTTGATTTCATCAAGTGCCATTCCAGTATTATTGGCTGGTCGATTTGAACATATAACAACGCTAGCGTATTTAATTTGCTTTTGAATCTGAGGATCAACATTGAATCTCCTATCAACACTATCAAATGGCGAACTACTTGGTACGGAATAATCTCTAACACTGAATTTTGTACGATCTAATAGAGCACTAATATCGCCATAATCATTATTGTTCCAGCGATGTGGAATAAATATATTAATTTTCATTCTTTTCCTCCTCTTATATTCCTAAAATCTAATATCTTTTGATAATTTCCAATAATGTAACCCAAGAGCTGTCAATTTGCAGGCCTTACTCTTCATTGCTGCAAAATACATATGTTCTTCATTTACTGGTTCAACAAGCCCTACACTCTCAAATAGCTGAAGTTCTTTAAACACATTTATATTTTCTTGTTTTGCATGTGGTTCTACAACTTCATGCTCATATTCAAGGCTGTTTGTAAATTCAAATGAAGGATCTAGTTTAAATTCATCACTCGGAGAATCAAAATATTGGCCTAATTTACGTAAACTGCTTTTAGGTACTCTAGGCTCTATATCCCGGACCGAAATAAAATGCGATATATTAGTCTTAAAAACCGGACGTTGTTGCCATGCACCTAAAGATTGATCTATAAATGCATATATCCCAGCTGGTGTAATTTTCCCAGTAATATCAGCTGCACTTCCTCTTAGCCCTTGCAGAAAAAGACTTGTGAAAAGGCCTTGTCCATTGCTTTCCATGGCAACTTCATCTCGCGAACTAGCAGTCATAATCGTAACACCTTCACCCAGTGTAGATTCATTACTTTTTATAACAGGCGACTCACCAAATTTCCCTGAATAACAACAATCTAAAATAATTATCTTATTTTTGCATTTAGAATTATTTGCATACCCTAGAACCTCGCTCATTAGTACACCTAAGTCCTTACCCTTATAATCTGGTGTTACAAGGTGACCATTTTCACTACCATGACCCGAAAAATATAACAACGAAGCATCAGCATCTCCACTAAACAGGCTTTCAAGCAAATCCAAAAACTCAGATTTTGTTTTTACATTAAGTTTCAACGAAACATCAAAATTAGGTGCCCCATCTCCATTTGTTTTTAATAGCTCTGCTAATGCACTAGCATCATTTACACATCCATGTAAAGGTGCATTTGAATATTCGTCAATTCCAATAATCAATGCCTTCTTCAAAATAACACCTCCAATGTATTCTAAAAATAACTTTCCTGATTTTCTTCTGTTAGAGGGGCCGATTAAAACAAATAAATTACCTAATAAGTCTACTAAAGCTCACAAACATAATTATCTTTATCTCTGACCAGTTTAGACTGATATTCTCGATGATCAGCTGGAACGCCATTTGGATATACCTTTCTTAAATCAGTACAATTGGCAAAGAACTCTGCCCCTCCATTAGAAGTAGTCGAACTTGCTTCAGCCCCGCTTTGGCTTCAGCTTCTGCCTTTGCTTTAGCCTCAGCTACACCCTGGTCCTTTTGTTTCTCTTCTTTCTTTGTTTCAGCATTTTCTCTTTGATAGTTGTTTCGTTTGATGAACAAGCTACAAAGAAAACTAATAAAAACGACATAAGTAAGCAAATAGGCTAATTTATTCATAAACTGTCCTCGTTTTGGTGAATATTGTATGAATACCATTACTATTATACTGCTAAAATACTTCGAAAATCTAATAAATTTATATTCTCTATATGATAATCCTTAATGTTATTAACCTAGTTATGGTAAAACTCCTCATTCCATTAATCTGCTTCGTTAGTGCGGGACACGGGGAAAGGCACTACGATCGACCATTTATTGATTTAAAGTAATAAAGTTCATTTGGAAATCATGCAAAGATTAAAGGATGAAGGCATTGAAGTGGTTATTTATGAACCAGGACTACAAGAAGCCAACTTTGATGGATTTGTTGTAATCCAAGACCTTGCCGAATTTAAGAAGGCATCAGATTTGATTGTATCTAATAGATTAGATGCTGAATTGGCTGATGTGGAAGAGAAGGTTTATATGAGGGATTTGTTTAATAGGGATTGATTTAGGAATTATTAAAGTGGCAGGGGGGAGAAGACTATTCTTCTCCCCCCGTGCTTTTCTGTAAATAAACAAAGTCTAGTATGACAGTAAATTTTTATACTACTACTTGATGGTTTATTCTTTAATATTTTTTAACGTTGGAAAGGATAGTGCAGATTAGTTTGATATAAAAAAAATGTGAATTATTGAATTTCAAATAGAAATATATTACTAGGAGTAGACGGTATGGGACTAGGTTTCTTTGATGGATTTAAAATGGGGCTGGACTTACTTTTGTCTATGTTAACAGCTGCAGCGTTATTAACTTTAGGGATAATAATATTTTTTGGTGTTTTCATAATATTTGAATTAATGATGAATGTGCTGAGGAAGCAACAACTCAGAGAGTCAGGTATTTTAGAAGTTGATAAAATGCCAGGCAGGAAGTTTGAAGAATATCTTCAGGCCTTATTAAAAGCAAAAGGCTATTATGTACAATTAACACCAGCAAGTGGCGACTATGGGGCGGACCTAATTTTAACAACAAAAGGTAAGAAAGTTATTATTCAAGCAAAAAGATATAAGAAAAATGTTGGAGTAAAGCTGTACAAGAAATAGCTTCAGAAAAAAGCCATTACAAAGCAGATGAGTGCTGGGTGGTGACTAATAGTTTTTTTACCGAACAAGCTAAAAAACTAGCTAGTTCAAACCAGGTACGGTTGATTGATCGCAAGCATCTAATGAATTGGATGCTAAAGGAAAACAAAGGTGCAAATAAAAAGTTAAGTTAAAAGCTGAAAGAGGAGATGATTATAAGGTTCCACAGAGACAGGTCCCTCGTCCACTTTTAATTATTTTAAGAATGAAAATCCCCCAATGTTGAAAGTTATTATTATTCAATAATATTAGATTAGTAATTATAGAGTGAAAATAAGGAAGTGGGAAATTTGAAAATAGTTATTGCCAACAATGGCCTATTACCCTTCTACATAAAATTAATTACGAGTGGAGAACTGAAAAACAAGTTCAAAACTAAGATATAGGTTTAACATTGGTGAACCCGTATCATAAGTAAATGAGGTTTATAGCCTTAGGCTATTCTTATAGGTGAAAATATCGTATAACAAGTAATGTTGTTTTTATAAAAAATGTCATAATAAAATGATAATTAATTATTAAGTACTGGAAAAATAGTATTTTTTATCGTACTCAAATGAACGAAAAATGCGTGCAAAAAAATATTTTAAAAAGTGAGATAGCGTATGTCATTAGCAAGTGATTTTAATATGTATAAGGATGAAATTGAATTGATACGAGCCCAGAACCTTGTGGAATGTGATTTGTACTCAATAATTGCCTGTATCATCAGAGAAAGAAAACAAGGTAATGAGATTTCTTTAAGAGATGTTTCTGTGCGCAGGAAAACAAATTTTTCTAAACAGTATAGAGGAAAAATGGGATTTCCAGACTTCGTGATACGGACAAGAGATAAAAGCAATGATGCAGATATTCTTGGGGCGGTAGAGGTTAAATATGTGGATGAGGATTTGGATTTAGAAAATCATTTAGAACAGTTAATAGGTCATCTTGATTTCTACAAAAGAGTTATCTACACTAATGGACTCAAATGGCGGTACTGTGTTATAGACGAGTTTCAAGAGAGAAATGTTCTGTGGGAGACTGAGCTTGGAGAAATCCATAATGGAAAAATCTTTTGGAATAAAGACGATAAATGGGCAGAATTATTGGGAAAATTAGATGATATTAAATGGAGTAAGAAAGAGTAGGTTTGTGAATTCCAATTTATATATTACTAAAATAGAGGTTTTTAATAATAAATCACTTTAATGAAAAGATACGGAAAAAATCTATAATAATTAAAGTTTTTTCAAGGTGATTCGTCTCATTTAGATTTATAGAGAGAGAAGTACTAGGAGGATGAAAATGTTTGGTGGTAAGAAAAAGAATATATTAGATGCTAAGTTAAAAGATTCAATCAAAAAAACATTAGAGAAAAAAAGAATTGTTACTAGCGACTGCACATAACAGCCTAGCAGTTCAATCTCATTCAATTTGGAAATCCGGTATTTTAAAATTAATAGCCAAAATAACCAGGTATTCTGGATTAATCCAAACGACCGTTTTGAGATATTTGGAGTCAAAAAAACTTTTCTCGTCTGTAATAATCAAAAATGCAACTATTTACAGAGGGTTTTGTGATACTCATGATAATAATCTCTTTAAAGAGATAGAGAAGGATGAAATTTATGTTGAAAGATCTATTCAAATGTTTTTATATTCGTATAGAGCTTTCTCTTATCAACATGTCCAAGATACTTTGTCATCAGAGGTTTATGAATTATTTGAAGAAGAGGCTACAAAACTATTCAGAATTAAGCAATTGAATGGAAAAGAGATTATAACTATTCGGAAAATGGTTGAAAATACAAAAGAGCATTCAGCAAGAGATAAAAGAATTTTTGATAACACATGTAAAGAATTTCACAATATATTTAGATTGATAGAAGATAAAAAAGACTATACTAATGAGCTAGATATAAAATTTATTTTAAAATCTTACAAAATAAACAAAAAAAATTGAATGTGCATGTTCAGGAATAAGTGCCCCGTTGCTAGATCCTAAGGGAGAAAGAATCATTGGAATTAATACTTGGTTCTTATTTATTAATTTGTTTCCCCAAGATGAGAGCTCTTCATATTTTATATTGGGTTTAATGACGTCTGATGAAAAATATTATTCAGATATTTTGAACTTCTTAGACCAACAATATAAAAATTATGAACTAGAGGAACCGAAAATACATTTTTATTGGCAATGCAAAACTTAGTTGTTAATGGTTCCGAGAATATCGTCTTATCACCTGACCTCTATTATAAGATGAAAAAGGACGATTCTTTAAGTAATCTAGCTAATCAATTCGAAGGAAGTATAGCATCAGATATTAGCAAGCAAAAGTATTATCAAGATATTAGAAAGGATTATGGTTTTTCTTTATTTAGTTGATAAGTAAAGCTTTTGATTAAACCTCATTTAGATACATCACGGTTAACCGTATCACAAGTGATGGTAAATACAAAAAGGGAACTGAAGATAGAGATTGATATAATAAAGAAACTTAGAGGATTCTAATTGATACAATTAAGGCAAGCTTTATTAAAAAGCTTGTTTTTTAATAGTCATTTAGCAACTTTTCCAAATTCTGATTATGATATCATTAAACTTAAGATTTTGTAAATATTGTAGGAGTGAAAAGATGGATAAAACGAAATTACAGTCGGTGTTGAAAGCTTGGCAATTAGTTGAAGCGTTAGCACCAAGTGAAGTTACAGGTAAGGGAGAAGTTCTGGAAAAACGTTACTTCAAAGATAATAAAAATCGAAGCCGAACGCGGTTGGTAGATCTTAATGAAAATCCTTGGAAGATCGATAAAGTAAAAGATAGTAAAAAACATCAAGTTCAATTCCGTTATTACTTAGTGTGTTTCGAGCACCACAAACTTGTCAGTTTTATGCGTGATATTTTTAAAAATCACGATGAGATTATTAATAAGGATAATAAAACTTTATTTGGTCTTTCTTTTTTGGTGGATAGCAATGGGAATTATATAAAAGATTCTATGTTCGTTCCTTTTTTAATGTATGTAATGAAAATCATGGAAGAAACCTCTAATGTACCTTATGGAGAATTAAAGACCCCTTTTTGGAATCAAATGCAATTATTTGAAGAACAAGCACAAACCGTTTTTACTAATGGAGTAACAAAGGAATCATTACTTTTAATTCAACAAGTTTACAAGAATTATTTTCATCAATTAGATAAAACTTCATTAAATTATCTAGAGATTGAAGTAATGAAGGCAGACCAACAATCATTATCAAAGAACTTTAATAGCTTTTATATAAATGACTTAGAACTTATTTTATCAAAAGGAGAGAATGAAACACTCCATCGATTTATCGAAGGAACACCTACTGAAAAATGCTTAGATATAAATGAGAACCGAGAATATATTGAAGAGACTTTACAGCCTATAAACCTACCAGATGGCCGATGGCCGTCACCTGTAGATCACAGATTGTCTTTAATGCAGCAAGTAGCAGTAAATCAAATTTTAAATAAAAATAAAAAAGTTAGTTCTGTGAATGGACCACCAGGAACAGGAAAAACTACGTTATTAAAAGATATTTTTGCAAACATTGTAGTTCAAAGAGCAGAAGAAATGATACAACTTGATAACCCCTCCGAAGCGTTTACAAAAGCAAAAACTATCAATATAGAAGGTTTCTATTATCCGATCTACTTATTGGATTCAAAATTAAGTAGGTATTCAATGGTTGTTGCTTCGAGTAATAATGGTGCAGTAGAAAATATTTCAAAGGATCTTCCTAAATTAGATGAAGTTATTCGACAATCTGATAAAAGTAAGTTTAAAGAATATGAAGAGTTGTATTCTAAAGAGGCAAAGGAATTATCAATGTATCCATCTTCCGCAAAAGATCTTCTAGGTAGCAATGATGATACATGGGGACTTTTTTCAGGAGCTCTTGGAAAATCTGATAATATAGCTACCTATGGTTGGGAATTATATGGTAGTAATAACGATGAAAATGCGTTTCTTAAACAATTGAAACATGACAGTCAACAAGTAAACATAATGGATTGGGAAGATGCAAAAAAGGATTTTAGAGATATTTTAAAAAATGTGCAACAAAAAAAGGAAGATCTTCAAAAATTTCATGATGAATTTAAGAGTATACAAGCTTATACTGATCAACTAAAATCGCTAGAGGATCAATTACTTATACTTAAGCAAGAACAAATAAATGCAGAGAATGAGAAGAAACATTTAGAACACCAAAAGCAATTGACAGAACAACAGATACAATCCCAACCTAAACCATCCGTTTTTGAGAGATTCTTTTGCAAAAAAAACAACAAAAAAAACGAGTTGAAATATGAACTTAATGATATTATCACGCGTTTAAAAGAAGAAGCAAATAAACTACATTTTAAAAGTAAAAATATAAATAAGAATAACAAGACAGTAGAGGAATTAAAAGAGAAAATATCTATTTTTACACAACAGCTAAACTATTATAGTAAGCAAGGACTCATCTTACCCAAGGAAAACTATTGGTCTAATACGAAGCAGGCATACGAGTTTCGGCAATTAAATACTCTTTGGCTTACAGATGAATTAAACTTCAATAGAGGATTATTATTTTTAAAGGCCATGAAAATCCATAAGTTAATTTTGGCCTTTAATTTTGAAGCAATTAAGTCTACTTTGCGCTTATTAATTAACCGTACAAATTTAGATCTTAATGATCAGGATCATAGAGAATATCTAATGAACATGTGGCAAACTATTCATATAATTACCCCTTTGATAAGCACAACCTTTGCAAGCTTTAGTTCTATGTATAAGGGTATAGAGGAAGATTTTATTAATTATTTGTTTATAGATGAGGCAGGACAAGCTAATCCTCAACAATCAGCAGGAGCCATTTGGAGATCTAAAAAAGTGATAGTAGTAGGTGACCCGATTCAAATTGAACCTGTTGTAACAATTGATAAAACAATTTTAGGGGATATTAAGAAGTACTTCAATGTAAATGATAAATATATTGGAATTGGTACTTCAGTTCAAACTTTGGCAGATGCTGCAAATCCATATGGAATGTATAACAGCTATGGTCAAAGAGTTGGAACACCATTATGGGTTCATAGAAGGTGCTTAAATCCAATGTTTTCTATTGCAAACGAAATAGCCTATGATAATAAAATGGTATTAGGCAAAAAGGGACAAGGAAAGGGTGTATGGTTTGACTGTAAAGGTTCAGCTATAAACCGCCAATTTGTTAAAGAGCAAGGAGATTTGGTTGCTGATCATATTATTGAATTATGGAATAAAACTTCAGGTCCACCGAATGCATATATAATCTCTCCTTTTACTGCAGTAAAAGACGGAATTAAAAAGATTCTAAAAGAGAGGTTAAAAAACATGAATATATCTAAAGAAATTATAAATGATTGGCTGAAGAATTCAGTGGGTACTGTTCATACATTTCAAGGAAAAGAAGCTGATATTGTTTATTTAGTAACTGGCACTGATGAAAATAGTGATGGTGCAGCTAACTGGTCTTGTTCTAAGCCCAACTTGATAAATGTAGCTGTTACACGGGCTAAAGAAGAGTTATATGTAATTGGTGATTATAACCGCTTTTCTAAGAAACCTTACTATTCTACTCTTATAGAAAAAATAGTAGAAGTCAAAGATGAAAATGACCGTAAACCTAGTTGTAAATTGAAAGATGAGAATAATAACTCCCTTTTATAATTATAACATTAGCGTATTATGAAAGGTTTTCCATTATTTGAGTTCCCAATTTAAAAACATCATCAAGATATATAATGCTGAACCATACCATACGTAAAAGAGGCTCTAACGAAATATAACAGCACTCTCCAATACGATGGAGAAGTGCTGTTTTGTTATTTGGATGTTTACATGGATGTGTACTGTATGGATTTCGATGATATCGTGTGGAATGGTTATCACTAGAATGCTTATTTTTCCTTTTCTAGATTTTGGGACCTAGTTAGTTCAAAAATTTCCTTTGATTCAAAAAGGTTGATAACCTTGTTCAGCCAAGTGTAGTATTCGATGGCGTATGTGATCTTTTGAAGGTGGTCCTCTGCCTTTTTCACCGTATCTTCATCTTCTGTATTTGAAAGGACTTTTTCAAGATCCCTGAGTGATTTAAGCGAGGCATCAAGGTTCATTTGAGTGCCTTTTCTCCACTGTGTAGAAAAACGGTCAATAAAATTCTGGTACCAATCGTGTTTAACTTGGTACAGGTCTTTCCGTTCTCCCTTTCGCCAGACCTTTTCCACCATATTTAATTCTAATAATGTCCTAACACCAGTGGACATACTAGTTTTGCTCATTTCGAGCTCTTCTTTCAGTTCATCCAATGTCATGGGTCTATTCACAAAATAGAGGGTTCCATAAATGCGCCCGATGGATGGGGAAACTCCGTATAAATGCATGTTTTGCGCCACAGATTCAATGACTCTCTCCCGTGCCTGTGCGACCATTTCTTCGTTATGCATAATACACCTCCATTCTAGTCTCAACAAAAAGAGAACTATGGTAATTCTGTTTTTATTAATCATCTTGATTTATTTTAAGGTTTGAAGTTCTTAAAGTAAAGAGAGTACAAAGTGAGGATATGAGAGCATATCCAATGATATCTAAGAATAAGCTAACATTGAGTGTACAGAATAAACTGTACAGACTGAATTGACTGAATATGAAGGTTTATCCCATTTGTTTCCTACTACTAAAGTCCTGTATGATTTTAGAGTATGTTAGAAAAAACGTTCGGATTCGACAAGAATCGTCATGTGTAAACAAAGTTAGAGGTGGAATTATGGCTGAGAAAAAAATAAGCGTTGAAAACGTTACGAAAGTCTTTGGTAAGTCGCCTCAGCAAGGAGTCAAGCTCCTGAATGAGGGGAAATCAAAGCTAGAGATACTGGAGAAGACCGGGATGACCGTCGGGGTCAATAAAGCGACTTTCGATGTGTACACCGGAGAAATTTTCGTCATCATGGGTTTATCTGGAAGCGGAAAATCCACATTAGTTAGGATGCTAAATCGACTGATCGATCCAACTGATGGGGAAGTCCTCATTAATGGTAAGAACATCGTCAAGCTCAAACCCAATGAGCTGCGGGAAGTTAGAAGGAAGGAATTGAGCATGGTGTTTCAAGGCTTCGCATTATTTCCTCACCGAACTGTTCTCGAAAATACGGAATACGGCCTTGAAATTCAAGGGGCAGAAAAGTCCATAAGAAAGCAGAAGGCAATCGAGTCCTTAGAGCTTGTTGGCCTTAAAGGGTATGAAAATAGCTATCCGAGCGAGCTTAGTGGTGGTATGAAGCAGCGTGTCGGTCTGGCGCGTGCGCTCGCTAACAACCCTGATATTTTGTTGATGGATGAAGCGTTTAGCGCGCTGGATCCATTGATTCGTAAAGATATGCAGAACGAATTGCTTGAGCTTCAGGCAAAGATGGAAAAGACGATCGTATTCATTACCCATGATCTGGATGAGGCGCTGCGAATTGGGGACCGAATTGCCTTGATGAAGGATGGGAACATCGTTCAGATCGGGACACCTGAAGAAATAATGACCAACCCTGCCAATGAATATGTAGAGAGGTTCGTGGAGGATGTCGATCTTTCCAAGGTACTTACTGCAGAACATGTGATGAAACGCCCTGAAATGGTGCGGATCGACCGTGGTCCACGTGTGGCTGTGAAGGTCATGAAAAGTGAAGGGATTTCCCATCTGTTCGTCGTTGATAGCAAGCAAAGGCTTCTTGGCGCTGTCACGATTGAAGGTGCGTCAGCTGCTGTCAAGAACAAGCAGACGCTCGAAGATATCTTGATTACCGAACTAGAAACCTTAAAGCCAGAAACGCTTCTAGTTGATATGTTCGAACAGGTGGCAACAACGACCTTGCCATTACCGGTCGTAACGCAAGAAGGCCGACTTAGGGGAGTTATCGTAAGGGGTGCCGTACTAGGTGCACTTGCAGGACTTGAATCCGGCATGAATGCAAAGGATGAAGGAAATGAGGTGACCAACCTATGACATTTTTTCCGAAACTTCCATTGGCTAATTGGGTGGATAGTGCCGTCAGTTGGATTAAAGGCGTATTTGGCCCATTCTTCGACATAATGTCTGATGCGATAGGCGGAGTTGTTAATTTCTTCGTCATGATTCTAGGATCAATTCCTTCGCTTTTGTTGATTTTAATCTTTGCAGCCTTGGCCTGGTGGATCAGCCGCTGGACAATCGCCGTATTCACAGCTGTTGGTTTATTGTTGATTGATAATCTTGGCTACTGGGATGGAACGATTGATACGCTAGCGCTCGTGTTATCATCCGTCATTATTTCCATTATGATAGGTATTCCAATTGGAATCTGTATTTCACAAAGTGATCGTGCGCAGAAAATCATCACGCCGATCCTTGATTTTATGCAAACGATGCCGGCATTTGTCTATTTGATTCCGGCCATCATCTTCTTTGGAATCGGGGTTGTACCGGGAATTATCGCTTCCGTCATCTTTTCCATGCCTCCGACGATTCGCCTGACAAACCTGGGAATCCGTCAGGTACCGGAAGAGCTTGTTGAAGCTTCCAATGCTTTTGGTTCTACACCAAGCCAAAGATTATTCAAAGTTCAGCTACCATTGGCAACTAACACCATCATGGCTGGAATTAACCAAAGCATCATGCTTGCTTTATCTATGGTTGTTATTGCATCACTTGTAGGTGCACCAGGATTAGGGGCAGATGTATACCGTGCTGTTACCCAATTGAGAGTTGGTGTAGGTTTTGAAGCTGGTCTTGCCATCGTCATCTTGGCAATTATCCTTGACCGGATTTCTCAAAATATAGGAACTAATAAAAAAGCTAATAAAAACTAAGGGGGAAACACAATGAGAAAACTACGTATTGCTGGTTTGGCTTCAATCTTGGCATTATCTGTCGGCTTGGCTGCTTGTGGAAATGATTCAAAGGAGAATGAGACTATCGGTGATGAAGTGGACTACAAAATCACTGGTATCGAGCCTGGTGCCGGTATCATGTCGGCAACCAATACAGCATTAGAAGAGTATGACAATTTGCAGGACTATACACTGGTTGAGTCTTCCTCAGCTGCCATGGCTGCTCAGCTTGATAGTGCCATTCAAAAAGAAGAGCCAATCATCGTAACTGGTTGGACGCCTCACTGGATGTTCGCTAAATATGATCTGAAATACTTAGAAGACCCTAAAGGAATCTTTGGGGAAGCTGAAAAGATTGAAACCTTCACTCGTATTGGATTGAAAGACGATCAGCCAAGTGCATACAAAGTGCTTGATCAATTCCACTGGACCAATGATGATATCGGTGAAGTCATGGTGGCAATCCAAGAAGGAACAGACCCTGCGGAAGCTGCTGAAAAATGGGTGACAGACAATAGTGATAAAGTAGCTGAGTGGACAAAAGATGCAGATCAAGTAAACGATGAAAGTATCTCTCTTTCTTATGTAGCCTGGGATTCTGAAATCGCAAGCACCAATGTTGTTGCAAAAGTATTGGAAAGCATCGGATACAAAGTACAAATGATTCAATTGGATGCGGGTCCAATGTTCACGGCGATTGCAACTGGCGACGCAGATGCAACTGTTGCTGGATGGCTGCCGCTTACCCATAAAGACTATCTTGATCAATACGGAGACGACATGGACCGTCTTGGGCCAAACCTCGAAGGTGCGAAAACAGGACTAGTCGTTCCTTCATATGTAGAAGCGGATTCAATCGAAGATCTAGAGTAACGAGAGCTTGAAGTGTTCATAGGACCTGTCCCTGTGGTCACTAAAAAATCATTATACTATTTTTTAATCTAAGGTGATAAAATGTTACGATTTGATGAAAGAATGCATATGCATGCTGGGTTTTATGAACAAGGTTTAGATTTAGAAGGTGTATTCCTTAAAGTAGATAATAAAGATATTTGGTGTTTATTCTTTAATTTTGAGGATTTCGATATTGTAATAGGTAATAAAAGTAAATATCGTTCAAATAACTGAAGTTGAGCTTACAGATGAAGTTGCTAATAATATTTTTGTTAGTTTTTTAAAATCAGAATCTATTATTTAAAGTAAAGGGGATAACTAGTTTATCCCCTTTACTAGTTTTCTATCGTATATTTTTTATTAGCACTTACCTAACAGGGAGGTGCTCTTTTTTTGTTATCTTAGAAGTAAGGAGCGGGCGGAGGTGAAATCTCATAATCTAGCCCGACCGCAGCTACTGGAATACATTTTATTAATGATACATATAGTGCAATGCTAGTGGAACTCTCTCGTTATCACCTTTATTGCCCCTTTATGATCAATCAAAACTAAAGTGGATATTCTTTATGCAAAAAATAGAATAGATAACAGCTGCTTTGTGAATTTGCTGTTTCATTGTTTGGGAAGAGATCTTTAATTCCAAATGGGTGTAGTTATGGAATTTTAGGATGCAACCATTCTTTTCGTTCGTTTTGATTTTCTTAATATGATGGTAAAAAATCCAAGCACATTCCTCACGATCTGGTGAATGAGTTGGGATGGCGATCATACCGTCCGCTTCAGAAATTAAAATCGGAGTTTTTTGGATATAGTTTAAAAGATATATCGCAGCATCTCGTCGACCGTTATATGATGCACCATAGGTGATACAGCTACGTGAGATAATTTGCTCAGGCCTTTCGCTAGTATAAAAAATACCTTCTTCATCAATAATCATTGTTTGATATTGCGGATGACGATAAGGAACGATGGCGATTGTACTTAAACTAATCATGTAATCATTAATAATATTCATATAATTCTCCTTTGTCTTTCAGAATCTAAATCTCGGATTATTTTTTGTGATGGAACTACTAGATGGTATGTATGGATTGACATAGAGGGTCTGATGCAGAAACAAAGAGCACGCTAATAAAGATGAGAGTTTATTTATTTTCGTCAAGTGCTCAGGATGAGAGGAGCTAAAAATACCATTATCTAGATGTGTATGGATGCTTTTCTACAATTATCTACATTAACAACCCCTTTTTTTATACAATTTATAACAAAAAATGATATAAATTCATTATAATACAAAAATAGGTAAAAAGTAATAAATATTCAGAATTTTTTATAAAAAATACATGTTTTTAAGTTTTTTCTTTTGAAAATGGATATTTTCATTCTATGCTGTTCTTGCAAAGTTTGTTGTTATTGATCATAAAAAAACCAACTTTGCGTGTCGCAGTGTTGGTTTAGCGTTTTATAATTTTATCCAAAAACGGTTTACTACGTTCCCATCTTCTTCTACAAAATCGGAATCGGCTATTCCGATTTTGTAGAAGAATCGTTCGTTTGGAAGCTTCATTTGTATCATCACATATGATGAGAGCTTTATCTATTCCTAGTTTTTTTGCTTCAATCAACGATAGTTCGAGTAATTTCGTTGCATATCCCTTTTTTCTTTCAGATGGTCGAATACCATATCCGATATGACCTCCACTATTCGTTAGTTTTCACACTTACAGTTGTAATAAGATATTAAAAGGCAATCCTTCTTAATAAAAGATTGTTGTAAACGTACTATTATTAATTAGCTTCTTCTATCTGTGCTACTATTACTTTACCATTCTCGTCTAATAAAGGTGTGAGAGCGCATCCTTGCGCACTCCATGAGTATAAATAGTTAACACCTGTTTGACGATCAACCCATATAGATATTAGACTCCCCTGCTGAGAAGTTTGTACCAACTTTTCATCAAACCGTTTATCATTCTTTTTTCTAAACATCATTTATCACTCCTTATGACTACTTTTTCAACTATTTATAACCTAATTTCTCCTACAATCAATAAATAATTCTACTGGTCCATTCATTTCTATCTGTTAGAATTAATTAAGGTATTTTCTTGTTTTTCTCACAGTAGTTAACTATCTAATCCATTTTTCTTGTAAGCATAAACAAAGATAACGAAAGAAACAATCAACCAACCGAAGAGAACACTAATATCAGTTAGGTTCCATTGATATCCAGTCTCAGAATAGATGCTGTTTGCAAAGTTTGTTAACACACCTGTATACGTGTAGTCTAGAATAGCGGACAAATCTTCTTGGAAATGTTTTATTGCAGGTACTGATGTTAAAAGTAATGTAATAGGTAGTGTATATAAAGATGTTTGTGTTTGGTTTTTTGTAAGGATTCCAATAATATAGCCAATTATAAGACTGATCAAGCTAGCTACTGTTGTCATTAACAAGTAACTTCCAAATTGAACCTCTCCAAAAGAGGATCCACTTACAGGAATCATGAGAATATTCACTAGAATCAGGATAAATAATGGAGGAAGAAGAGTCCCAATCAAGTACTCTAAGCCGTTTACAGAAGATGTCATTAGAACTCTTAAAGTGTTTTTTTCCTTTTCTTCTGCTAAAGGTCCACTGCTCATTGAAATACCAGCTATTGCGATGTTAAAAACAATCCCGAAGCTAAGGACAAATGCATTCGTAGAAAAGCTAATTCCTTCCTCATTTACATCTAAATCTGGCATTATATTTTTTATAGCAAATACAAACCCTAATGCAAGAATGGGGCTTAACATCACACTGGTATTACTTAATAACGTCTGAAACTTCATTCCTACGATTGCTTTTATCTTTCTTAATGAAATTTTCAAAGTAATTCCCTCCCCGTCAATTCTATGAAGACTTTTTCTAATGTCGGTTCATTTGAATGAATCGTTACAAGTTCGCCACTCGCCATCCACTGCTTTATTTTTTTTCCTGTTTCATCAGAGTGAGGCAGTGTGAACTCCTTTTCATTCTTTAATAATATCTGATAGCTTTTATTCTGATTATACTTGAGGCTTAATGCTTTAGGAGTTCCATGCTCTACAATGATGCCATCATTTAGTAGAGCCACATGATCACAAAGTTTTGTGGCCTCGTCCATATTATGAGTCGTAAGGAATATAGCTGTGCCACTCTCTTTTAGTTCAGTAAGTAGCTCATGAACGGCTACAGCTGTACTAGGGTCTAAACCGCTAGTAGGCTCATCTAAGAAAAGTACTTTCGGCTGATGCAAAAGAGCTCTTGCTAGTACTAATCGTTGGGTCATTCCCTTCGATAATTTACTGGCAATTTTATCTTTG
Organism: Sutcliffiella halmapala; assembly: GCF_002019665.1. Taxonomy (GTDB): domain Bacteria; phylum Bacillota; class Bacilli; order Bacillales; family Bacillaceae_I; genus Sutcliffiella_A; species Sutcliffiella_A halmapala. The sequence continues at coordinate 391,304 of NZ_KV917375.1, forward strand.
TGTTCAAATAAACCCACTCTAGTTAGAAGGAAATCGATTCGTTCTTTTCCAATATCTAAAATGTTAGCGAAAAATTTCATATTACTGTAAACGGTCAGCCTTTCATATATTCCGCTATTGTCTGTGACAATTCCCACTTGTTCATAAATACTTTCATTAATTTGTTCAACGGGTTTACCTAAAACCATTGCTCTTCCCGATGTTTGCGCTAATTGTCCAGTCAATATTTTAATGGTCGTTGTTTTTCCTGAACCAGAGGGTCCAAGAAATCCAAATATTTCTCCAGAACGAACTGAAAAGTTAAGATCTTTCAGGGCAGACTCTTTTTTGAACTTCTTCGATAAATGTTCAACGCGAATCACTATTTGCTTTTCCATTTGTTTTTCTCTCCTTATATTTTTAATGAATGTTTAGTTGGACTGAAAAAGTTTGTCTAAGTGTCATTGTCAGTTCATGTTGTCCATCTGTTTTTAGTTTAGAAAAAAACAATAGAAAAGTCGTAAATATCCGGTGAACAGTACTAAAAAAAGCCCAAATGTGAAAAAAAGAGACTGAAATGGACTCATTTCAACCTCAACTGTACCTTAAAACCCTATTAATTGTTTCAATTCTTCCAAACGATTTCGAGAAAGGGGGAGTTTCACATCAGGTTTACCTCTCAAAATTAATGTATAACTATTCTTTGAATAACTAATCAATTCAGACACGCGCTGCAAATTAACTAAATAAGAACGGTGACACCGGAAGAAACCAAACTTTAATAATTTATCTTCTAGCTCATTCATCGTTAAGTCTGTTGGAAAATAATCATCATCTATGCGTATATTACTCACGCTGTTAATACTTTCAATAAAATCAATTTCATCAGGACTGAAAAAAATTGTCTTATCCGCTAGCTTACAAGTCACTTTGAAGACATTGTTTGGCATGAAATTTTCACTCTCATCTTTTTCCTCTGAGGTAGAATCTGTTTCGTTAGTAAGATCTGTTTTTTCTAGTCCACTTAATCGGTTATAGCGATATATCTCGCTGCTTAAAAGTAATAAATCTTCTATCGAATTAGACGTGAATAGTGTGGCAATTTTATTTGTATGAAGATGTTCTACTGCTTTTAAATAAAGTTCAATGCCTTCGCCTGTTAAATTATTGAGTGGATTTTCTATTAATAGAACCTCTGGAGAAAATAGAGACATTCGGAATAAACTAACCCTTTTTTTCTGATCGTCTGTCAAATTCTTGGTTTTGGATCGCCAAACATCCAAAAGAGAAAACGTTGTAATGTAATTTTCTAAAGGGTGAGAAAAACCTGCAATCTTTTTAAAGAAGTTCAAATAGCTTTCAACAGGTAAATTGTCATATAAGCCATCATCTTTAAATTCTGTTACGATCGATTTTGTTTCTCTTTTAATATAACCACTTGAAGGCAGAAGTTCCCCTGATATCAGCTTAAACAGCACTACACTTTCTTCACTAGACATTTTTATCCCAATACGCGATGTATTTTCAATAACTAAATTTATATTTTTCAAAACACTACGATTATCTTCTTGTTTCATCACTTTCTCTAGTGAAATTAATGTCATTCTGCACACACTTTCTTTTTATTATTAAAGTACATTATACGGTGTCCACAGAGACAGGTCCACTGAGCTATTTTTAGGTGTCCACAGTGTCCAGAGGGACAGGTTACCCCGCATTTTAATTTGAATATACTGCAAATTAAACCTGGAGCTTCTTCTGAGCTATGTTCGCGTAATAAATATAGAAAGTCCTGCAAGGCTCACTAACTGTTGGTAATACGATTCATCGTAATCTTTTAAATAAGAGGTCTTGTCCTTTATCGAAGGTACCAGCAAAAGTAAAATAAGCGGAGTTTTTCGGTTAAATGCAGAACGGAGCTTGTTTGGGGATAAATAAGGGGAGTTTTTCCGCTTATGCACAGCAAAATCACCAATTTTTTAATTTTTCGGGTCAATAGACGGAATCTCTCCGTCTATTTTAGCCTTTTTTTATATTAATTACTAATTAAGCGGAATCTTTCCGTCTATTTATCAGTTCAGGTGCTTAATCTGATACCAAGGGGAGACCTCGGGAGACCTCGGGGACAGTCCCTCTGGTATCTTGGGTTATTTTAAAAAATCGTTCGAACCAATAAGACCGTAAACAATCCCTTCATCTCCGACTTCCTGTAAGCTGATCAAGGCTTGAACAGCGGTATTTGCCACTTCTATGTCTTGTAGGCTTGTTCCCCCACTTACACCGATACCTCCGACAATTTTGCCTTCTATGACGAATGGAATTCCTCCGCCCAAGATAGTAATCCTACCTTGATTTGTGGTATTGATACCATATGCATCACCACCCGGAAGCGCAATTTGGGCAATTTGGTTCGTCGGCATCTGCAAAGCGACGCTGGTCCATGCCTTTCCCTGGGATACCTCAATATCGGCAATTCGGGCATTGTCCATTCGATGGAAGGCGATTAAGTTTGCACCTTCATCAACGATTGCGATATCGCAGGAGAGTCCCATATGTCGAGCTTTCTGTTCCGCAATCGAAAGCAATTGTTTGGCTATCTCTAGTGTAAGTTTTACCAATTGATTCACTCCTTGATTTATCAATGCCTCATACTTTCAGATTATCAGGTAACGATTGAACCCCCATTTACGAAAATAACTTGCCCTGACATATATGAAGCATCATCGGAAGCTAGCAGTACATATGCAGGAGCCAATTCAAATGGTTGACCAGGGCGTTTCAATGGCACCTCCGTCCCGAAAGTGGTTACTTCTTCTGCGGTAAATGCAGATGGAATTAACGGAGTCCAGGTCGGCCCAGGGGCTACTGCGTTTACTCGAATACCTTGATCTGCAAGAGAAAGGGATAAAGAACGGGTAAAGGAAACAATAGCTCCTTTGGTAGCAGTATAATCTATCATATTTGCCATACCTGAAAAAGCGGTATCTGAAGTCGTATTAATAATGGAGCCTCCTGCATGAAGATGAGGTAAAGCAGCTTTCGTCATATCAAAAAACGAAATAATATTGGTTTGAAATGTATTCATCAGTTGCTCTCTCGTAATATCCATAATACTTTTTTGATGAAACTGAACACCGTGGTTGTTTACTAGAATATCCAGTCTTCCATAAGCTTTTATCGTTGCCTCTACAACAGCATAGCAGTTTTCTTCCTGTCTTAAATCGATCGAAATAAGTAAACATTGACGACCTAGATTGTTAATGATTTGCTTCGTTTCGGCCGCATCCTGGTGTTCATCAAGATAAGGGATGACCAGGTCGGCGCCTTCCTTGGCAAAAGCTATGGCAACAGCACGACCAATTCCACTGTCTCCGCCGGTAATAATGGCCACCTTATCTTTCAGCTTCTGTCTGCCTACATATGTAGGGTTTTCTGATATAGGACGGGGATTCATTAAATACTCAAAACCTGGATGCCTATTTTGATGCTGCGGTGGAAAGACAACCGGAACATCGTTACACTGCTTCTTCCAACCAATATAAGGATATACGAAATAAGCCATTACAATTTCTCCTCTCAAATTCCATTTCATATTCCAATTTATTCATTTAAAATTGAAAAATACCAAGGGGATACCAAGGATACCACGGGGACAGTCCCTCTGGTATCTAGTGATTAAACTGTTTAGTGAGGAAAAAAGACAATGCGATAAATCGACATTGTCTTTTTATGAGGGAGGGGTGGACTGTGGACTGTCCCTGTGGTCACTCTTTATTTTTAAGTGAGTAACTTACTGCATCGATGATTGTACCCACTAAGATACCTATTGATATCCCCATAGCCAGATTATTAAATGCTGCACCTAATGCAACCCCTAATGTCATTCCTAATGGCAGATAAATTATCTTATATTTATTATTATCATCATTCTTTTGTGACAACTTTAACACCTCTAGTATTTTTTATATTTATGATACCAGGGGGACAGTCCCTCTGGTATCATAGTGAGAAAAAGACAATGCGTTAAATCGACATTGTCTTTTTATGAGGGAGGTGGACCTGTCCCTGTGGTCACCCATTCACAAATCATGTATAACTCGCGGTACTTTAACTCAGCAGTAAGGCTTCCGTTCATTTTTTCCATTAAGCTTTTCGCAATCGGTAAACCTAGACCTGTACCTTTGCCAAAAAGTTAGTAGGACATGGATTTAGAACAATAGCAACAACCTTATTCATTCGGATATAGATTCTGATATGTTTCTACTGTATGTTTAATTAAATCCTTTAAAACATCGGTATCGATATCAGCTAATTTATTAACATAAATACAAGCCTTACTCTTCGTGTGTTTACCAAAGCTTTCTAATAAATTTTCTCTTTCCTCACTTTCTTCGGCCAAATAAAGACTAATTTTCGCCTTTCTTGGTGAAAAACCCACTAAAGGCGCATCTCCTTCATGTCCAGATGCATACTTATAGTGATAGCTACCAAAGCCTATAATACTAGGACCCCACATTTTTGCGTTGTAACCAGTTACCTCTTCAAAAATTTCTAATAACTGATAGGCATCTGCCTTCTTCTTCTCATTTTCCACACTTTCAATAAACTCAATTACACTATTGTCGGTTTCTTTCATCTTCGGTTCATACATATATGTGCACTCCTATTCTCTGATTAACTACATGTTTACATTATTGTCAGCATTCTTACATTCTAGAATAAAAGCCTAATTTCCTGCAAAAGCATCGGGAAGGGTCGAGGGAATCAGACCAAAAATATTCAAACTAGGAAAAAACACCGACTAAATAAATTTAGACGGTGTTTCGTTTTCCATTTACTTGAGCAACTCTTGGGGATTATCTGCAAGGGTCTGAATGGTATTCATAAAAAGAGCTGCATGGTAACCATCACAGACAGCATGATGAACCTGTAATGATAATGGTAAAAATAAATTGTGATTTTCATTAGTAAATTTACCAGCAGTAACTATTGGCAACAAGTAATTTTGGTCATTATTCACGTTTAAGTTAAAACCAGTAAAGGAAGTCCATGGAATCATAGAAATGTTCACTACATTTTCCGGTAGGGGTGTTTTAGGAAACATTTTTCCTGTACCATTGTACAGCTCAGCATCGGAAATATAGTTATCATAAAACTTCTTAAACCCTTCATCTGTATTGGTAGAAATCGCAGAAAACAACTCTGATTTCTGATCAAAGATAGTATACAAAGGAGTTAGCCTATCCCAGTATCCAAACGCTCCATCAGAATTAAAACTCATTCTAAAATTTTTATTTAAATTAACTACACGAGTAACTAAAAAGATGAATACAGGATAGAATTTATATCCTGTTTCTTTTGTCGTATTATATAGTTCAGTAATATCAATGTTTTTGGTGATGCTAAAGCTCGTTTTTTGGTTTAAGAAATGATTAAAAATTTCTTTTCGTTCCCAATTATTTATATCAATTTCATGAAATTCCATCTTCTATACGCCTCCTAAAATTTAAAAACTAGATAATTTCAGGAGGCTAATTTGTCAGCCTTTTTCATGAGTTTCATTCCTTTATTTAGAATAAGGTAATTATAACAAATTAAATACGATTAATACTTATGATTAGATTATTCTATGGGTTCCAGCCAGTGATATTTAAAATAAGAGGAGATTTTCCGGTTAGACTGCAGAATAGAGCACGGTTCGGGGTATATAAGAGGAGATTTTCCGATTAAGTAAAGCAAAAATACCCATTTTCACGTTTTTCGAGTCAATAGTCGGAATCCTTCCGTCTATTTAAGCTATTTTCAGTGCTATTTCTTAATTAAGAGAAATTTCTCCGCTTATTTATCAAACTCGCATTAGCATCTAATGTACTGGTACAACTTAAGGGTGGTTTCATGAAAAAAAGGCTTAGTGATATTTGCATCTCTAAGCCTTTTTGACTGTGAAATATACTGTGAAGTGGTCTGCGATTTACCGTTTTGCACCCCACAAGTAAACCAGTTACTAAAAGAAGAACAGGGTTAACATAAAGTTACTGCTGGATTATCTGAATTAAGTTTCCACATGTATCGTCGAAGACAGCTATTGTATTTTCGCCAATTTTTGTCGGCTCCATAGTAAAGTTCACGCCGTTTTCCGATAATTGTTTGTACTCTTTATGAATATCTGCAACGCCAAACATTGTTGCTGGGATACCCTCAGCAAATATTTTCTTTTGATACTCTTTGGCGGCTGGATGGTTGTTCGGTTCAAGTAAAAGCTCGGTTCCCAATTGATTCTCTGGAGAAACAAGGGCTATCCACCTGAATTCTCCGACGGGAATGTCATGCTTTTTTTCAAAACCCAACTTTTCTGTATAAAACGCCAATGCCTTATCTTGATCTTGTACAAATAAACTGGTTACGATGATTTTCATTCGTTTTTGCCTCCTTCGATATTGATGACGCATGGTACTGTGCTAAAAGTAAAACAACCTACCTATCTGTCAGAAGTTCTGTTCTGATTTTATAAAATTACTCTATCCATCTTTTCAGTAAATTTTTAAGTGGTTCGTTGTTGAAAATAATTACGCGATATTTCCCCTTTCGTTCTGATTTTACGAGTCCCGCATCTTCCAAAATAGCAAGATGTTTAGCTATCGCCTGTCTCGAAATGGAAAGATTGTGATTCATAATAAGACGTGCAGTAAGTTCATACAACGTCATCTCGTTGCGTTCGGATAGTTCGTCTAATATAAGCCGTCGAGTTGAATCGCTAAGTGCTTTAAATATAGTGTCTTTGTCCCAATTCATATATCGAGTATATGCAACTTTTTGGTTGCTGTCAACAATAAGTAACTTTAGGGTTGCTTATTGTTGACAGCTATGGGGACGGTTCTTTTGCTTCTTCAAGAACCATACCTCTTAACGAATTAAAACGAGTCTTACATTGTCCACAGGATAGGTCCACTAAAGAAATGAAAGACCTTCCTAATCGAAGGTCTTTTTGAATATGGGTACTTAATTAATGAAATCAAATATTCCTTGATAACCAAAAGGTAAAACAGAAGCAACTAAAATACCTATAACAATTGAAGAATTTGAAAGAACAATAAATTTCCGAAGTGATAGTTCATTCCTTTTATAAGCGATAATGAAAGCCTTCATCATAAAAAAGACAGTAATAAATATTATAATAGCTGAAAAAATGCTTACTAAAATTACTTCCATTGTGTACCTCCATTCACAAAAATATTTAACTAAATTTTACCACCTAATCGAAATGATAGATACAAAATCTATGAGTATGAGGGACACAGGACTAGGTTCCTCGACCCGTTTTCACAAAGTTATAATGGGAAATTACGAGCTGGGAGGATTTATCGGGCAGAATGAGCGTAGTGGAGGAAGCATATCTTTTGTCAATTTACACAAGTCTTCTGATATTTTGGTGGGATAGAATTTTTAAATTATGCTTAAAAAACAATTTTTAAACAAACGTTTGATTAAATTATATTTTTGTATTGGTTAGGCGAGGTTAAAAGTGGTATGGTAAATATCGACTATTTTCGCACGGTATAGTGAAATAATTATGGGGAAGCAGTTTGGTGGTCAAGTGGTGGAGTTGCATAGACGCTGAAGAAAAGTATTAGCAACTATCTATTAGAACGCAAGGTCCTCCAACTAACTATCAATTGCTTAGCTTGTAGGGAACGGATCGATGATTAACACGAGTCGAGGGACCTGTCCCTGTGACCCTACTCTCAGTTAGAAACGGTTGGTTCCATCACAGTTAATGTATTATTGGTGGCATTCAGATTGACAATCGCTCCTATGGGAATGGCGGCTTTGTATCTGCCGTGTCCGGTAGCAAAGTTGACCATTAGTGGTTTTTCCAACGGCACTAGAAAATAATTAATCAGGTCTGCATATGTGGTGTTATAGGAAACGGGGCAATCTGTACATTGCCCCATGATAATGCCAAGGCTATCATCGAATTTTCCTGCCATGGACAGCTGCGTAAGGTACCGGAGAATCATATTAGTGGGAGCATGGACCTCTTCTAGGAATAGAATTTTTCCTTTTGTATCGATTTCATAAGGGGTACCGAGCGTATTCACGATGGATGTCATATTCCCTCCAACTATTGGACCTGTCACATTTCCAGGCGTGATACCCATGAGCGTTATTTCCGGTGGATTTTGAATGGGCCGTGGTGAAAGGAACGTGGAAGTCGCTGCAAAAAACTGGTTGAAATTATAAGCGGGCGTTTCCAAACGAAAATCAATGAGCATCAGGCTATGAAAAGTAATAAGATCACTAAATTGATACAGGCTGTTCAACAGGACGGTGATGTCACTGTACCCTGAAATGATCTTAGGGTTTTCCCTGATTACATCAAAATCCAAAAAGGGAAGAATGCCCTGAACCCCTGTCCCACCACGTGTCGGTAGAATCATTTTCACATTCGGATTTTCAAACATATCCATGATATCCTCTGCCCTTTTATCTGCAGGTGCAGCCACGATCCCATCAAAAGAATACACATACCTGCCAAAAACAATAGTAAATCCCATGTCTCTCAAAAATTGCACCCTCGCATCTATAATCGTTGCATCAAGAGGACTTCCCGGAGTAACCAAACCAATTGTATCTCCGCTTTGCAGCACTGGTGGTCTATTCGCCATGTTTATTCGCTCCCCCAATTATTCTTCCTGCTTTATTGAATGCATATTATTACTAAATATATGATGGGAAATTTATTTGAGAAGTGTGAGTGACCATAGGGACACTTGTTCTAGGGAACAAACATCTAACATTTCTACAATAGGGTCTCTTATTATTTGGCTGTATTCGCATACTTTGTTGCTTTTCGTAAATAGAATCAACCCGTCATTATCGTTGCAATCGTGCTCTTTTCCATTATGTAATCGAGAGCCTTCTTCTATTTTCTAAGCAAAATGCCGGTAAAAAGTCCAAATGCCGACTTTTCACCAGCTTAAAGCAACAATCTTTACGAAAAGAGCCTATTATTTTTTTCACTGATTTTTGGATAATAATCTATGCTAGTGGGACTGTCACCGTGGCTATCAAACTTCTAATAACCCAAAAGCAACCTACACCATCCTCGGCGGTACAACCGTCGTTAACCAAAAAGTCGCTAACGAAATTGTAAAGTTAATGGAGTAGAAGAAGCAAAGCAGTGGGGGAGGTCCTGTTGCTTTTTGAATTTTTAAAAAATAATAAAATCTATGAAAATAGACTGATTTATTTTTAGGAATATCTGCTATAATATTCTAGTATTTAGCAAATAACCTAAATATAACTAGTTTCGCAATCTTGTATTTTACATGAGAGAAGAGAGGAAGACGTAGGATGCGTTGGAGAAAATGGAGCAAGGCTGTTATACCGTTAGCTATTACAGCAGTAGTAGCAAGCTCACCATTACAAGCACTAGCTTATACTGGAGGAGAAAGAGCTTTAGAAAAGGATTATTTAAGTTTCACCAATCGCTTTAAAAGTATGGCGGAAGAAAACACGAATAAAAACTCCTATCAAAAAGTAAAGGAACAGGCAGCGGTAAGTGACACTACCTATATTGTGAAATATAAGGATAAGGTGTCACCGCAGGAGCATCGAAATGCAGGAGCAACTCTAGTAAAAAGCTATCCGAAACTTGGTTATGATGTTATTAAGGTAAATGCTAAATCGAGCTTATCGAAAACATTAAAAGCATATGAAAAAATGCAGAAGGTTTCGTCTGTTACACCAAGTGTTCTTTATAAAAAGCTAGGGACAGTCGATCCAAAAATAAATGATATGTATCATATTCAACAATTGGATGTGTTAAAAGCACAGAATTTAGTTGGGGACAATAAGGTTCGTGTCGCAGTTATTGATACTGGGATGGACCAAAATCATCCTGAATTAAAGGAGAGAATCATAGATTCAGTAAACATTGTGGATCCGATGAGAAAGCCTGTAGCTGATTTACATGGAACCCATGTAGCCGGGATTATTGCTGCAGAAAAAGGCAATGGAATTGGTGGAGTAGGGATTAACCCTTCAGCAGAAATTATAGCAATCGATGTATTTAACGGGGATATGGGAGCATTTGACTTCGCAATCGCAGAAGGAATTATCTATGCAGTGGATAATGGTGCACAAGTAATTAATATGAGCTTAGGTAGCTTTTATCCTTCCACAATCATTGAAGAAGCAGTAAATTATGCAATTGCCTCTAATGTTGTGGTTGTAGCAGCTGCTGGGAACTCTGGGACAAGCGATAAAGGTTACCCCGCTTCCTATAAAGGAGTAATTAGCGTTGGTGCTACAGATGAAAATAAAGAGCTAACATATTTCTCATCCTACGGTGCTTCGGTGGATATTGTAGCTCCAGGAAGTGACATTTATAACGCAGCTTATACTGGAACGTCTACTTTTATGAACCTGAGTGGAACATCCATGGCTTCTCCGGTGGTCGCTGGTGTCGCTTCTTTATTGTTAGCGAAAAATCCAGATCTTTCACCATATGAAGTAGAATATTTATTGAAAACAACAGCAGATGATCTTGGAGAAAAGGGCTATGATTTAACATACGGGCACGGGTTAGTGAATCCGGTTCAAGCTCTAACAAAGAGTAATACGTCTATCCCTGCTCAGCCTAAGGTAGATGAAGAGGATATCGTAAGTGTTGCAAAAAAATTAACCTTTAATCAAGGGAAAACATCTTCAAGTGGGGCGATTAAACAGCCATACCAACAAGATTTTTATAAGGTTGATGTAAAAGAAGGGGAATTCATCCAAAGTCTCTTAGAGGTTCCAGCTAATTATGATTATGAGCTAGAGTATCGATTCTATCCAACTGGAGAAGCAGATCATGTCGATAACTTCAAGGTGAATTTTGCAGATGTTGGGAATGAAGAAGGATATCTATATGAAGCGTTCATGGATGGAACACTTGTTGTTAGTGTTCAAGATGTAAATGATAACACGGATGTTACACAAAACGCTGATTATACATTATTATTAGAAAAGTTTTCAGAAATTAAGGAAGATACGAACAGCTATGAAAACCCAGTTCAAATCAATACTTTGCCATTCGAATCTAAAGCAAAGGAATTTTTAACGGGAGAATTTGGGGATCAGGATTATTTTGAGTTTGAAGTAGAAGAACTTCAAACTGTCAAAGCAAAGGTTAGTGGAATCCCGAGTGTAGATGTTAGCTTAGCAGTGACGGTTTATGATGAAGAGTACGAAGAAGAATATGTCGTAGATTATAGTAATTTTAATGGACCAGGAAAGGGAGAAACATTAGCTTTTGAAGCGATTCCTGGCTATAAATATAAAGTGGAAGTCGCAAGTTCAATCGGCTATTTTGATGAATTTAGCGGAATATGGTTTGATGGAATAGGTACTCATTCGTCCCATATTGCTTATGACCTTTCCATCGAAGGAAAAGTATTACCAGAAGATTTGGATGGTTTTCCTTATGGGTTGTATGAGTACGAAGAAGAAGTCATAGAAGAAAGACTCAGTTTGAAGGAATATACAACGAAAAGAATGGAACGAAAAGATGCAGAAATAACGCCAATCCTAGAAGATGATTCCGAGGAGTACGAAGAAGATTATTTCTGGGAAACAGCAATACCGTATCAGTTAGGTGATTCTGCTTCAGAATATATTCAATATGGTGATGATATCGATTTATTTAAATTTGAAGTATCAAAAGATGGTATCTATCACCTTGAAGTTTCAGGATCTGACGAAATAACGCCATTTATGGAATTACTGGAATACGATGAATTATTTGGTTGGGCAACTGTTCAGCTTAACTTTGGAATGACGGGCCTAGAGGATTTTATCCAAGCAGGGTTAAAGGGTGGAAAACGTTATATTCTAGCAGTTTATAATGAGCAAATGCGTGCTACATTTGAGCCTTACACTTTACAATCTAAGCTAATCCTTGAAGGTACTCTAGATCAAAATGAATCCAATGATACAGAGGATAGCGCAACTATTCTAAATGGAAATACGATTTCAGGAAATTTTGATATCACCAATGATTTAGATATGTTCTACTTACAACCAGGTGATAAGAATGAGCTATTTGCCTTTTATGTGGATGTAGATAAATCCTTTAAGAAAGATGATTTCCCGAAGGATTATAAGATGACGCCGATTGATCCGATGGTCTACATTGTAGAAGATACAAATGGAGATCAATATTTAGATGAAGAGGAATTCAGCACAATTAGAGTCTTAGATAGAGGCTGGGAGTTTGCAGGGGAGAGTGGTTCCTTCCAGCGTAAGGCAGATGCTGGTTACTTTATCGTTTTAATGAATTATATGTGGGAAATGAATAAAGTACCGGTTTCTACTTATCAATTAATGGCTGGTCCGGTAAATTCAAATGATGAAGATGCTGGAAATGTAGTGAAGAATAATATACCATCTAAGCCACTTTCTCTTACCCAGGTTGGAGATTTTGATTGGGAAGCAACGGGATATCTTAACTATGTAGCAAATGGTCAAGATGTCGATTGGTATCAAATTCCAGCATGGAAGAATAGTGAGCTTGCTATTACATTTAATGTACCTTCAGATATTGATGGGAAAATTCAATTATTTGATAAAAAAGGAAAACTTGTCAAGGAATCTAATTATTACGGACAAGGGGATGCGGAAATTCTCCTCACAACAGGAAAAGAAGCGGGTCCATACTATTTAGCCCTATCAAGTACCGATGGAAATCCAAGCTTAAAGCCCTATCAGGTAGCTATAAAAGCTAAGATGGTACCAGAGAACGGAAAAGTTGAACGAATCTCTGGTTCGACTAGATATGGGACGTCTCTTGCATTCTCTAGTCGTATTCCTGATCAATCATTAGACTATGTATTGCTAGCAAACGGAAATAATTATCCTGATGCATTAGCGGGAGTAGTGTTAAATGATGTATTGAACGGAACTGTATTACTTGTAAGTGATAACGACACCGTTCAAGAAAATGCCCTAAAAGAAGCAAAGCGATTACTTAAGTCAGATGGAAAAATTCTCATCCTTGGTGGCGTTAGTGCGGTTTCCATGAAAGTAGAAAATTCCTTTAAAAAGAACTTTAAAGTAGAGCGAGTTTCAGGGCACAGTAGAACGCACACTTCAATTGAAATAGCGAAAAAAGTATCCAAAAATCCAAAAGAAATTATACTAGTATCAGGATTGAATTTTGCGGATGCATTAACTATTGCACCTTATGCGAGCGATAATCAAATTCCTATTTTGTTGAATTCATCCAGTTCGACATTATCAAAAGAGATAGAAGCATACATTAAGCAGAACAAAGTGAAAAAAGTCACTGTAATTGGTGGAAAAGCAGCAGTTTCTGAGGATGCAGTGAAAAAGTTAAAAGCAGCTGGAGCAACGGATATCACCCGTGTATCTGGACAAACTAGATACTTAACAGCGCTAGAGGTTGCGAAAAAGTACTATCCACAAACATCAGCAGTAGGAATCGCAAATGGAAAAGTGTTCCCTGATGCACTAAGTGGTAGCCATTTCGCAGCCAAAAACAACATGCCAATCGTGTTAGTAGATGGCCAATCCATGGTTAGTGATCTATCAAAATATCTAAAAGAAACAAAAGTACAAAACTACTATATCTATGGAGGACCAAAAGTAGTCGATGGCAATATTGTGAAATAATTATTGGTGGACAGAGGGACTAGGTTCCTCTGTCCACTTTTTGAATTTTCGTAAATCTATGATCTAAACCACCTCTTAAAAAGTTGACGAATTATCAAACATATTTCACGATGCTTTCATTGAGAGCATATCCTTTTTGTGCGTGAGGAGCGTTGAAAGTATTTATTAGGAATCTTTTATCATATACCAGTTAGTCATAAAGATTCTGATCATTTTTTAAAGCACTAATTTTCTTTGTGAGCGGCAGTGCTTTTTTTAGGAAAAATAATCCTATGGTTAGGAGAGCAATATTCATTAATGCACCTGGTAAATTTATATCTACTTTCATAAAAAAACTTGCAATTAGATCTGATAGTAGAAAAAATGCCGGTAAGATAAATATAACTGCTAGTATATACCATATAATGTTAATCCTTTGATAATGCTCTATTTTTGATTTAATATCTGAATAAATAGTAAACTCACCTAGTATGGCTTTTCTTCTAAAATACTGCCATCTGTTAATGGCAGCGATATGTTCAATTTCCATCTCATTCATAAAGCCTAAGTAAGTGTCTTTTTCTGGGATTCTTTCTTCTTTTAAGAATTCAATTCGATATGAAAATTCCCCTGGCTCGCACGCTTTAAAATGATAATAATTATTAGTAATTTCACTAAGTGCATATCCTTGTTTGCACATATTGTTTAGCCAATTCTCTTCCTTTTCATACTCAAGAAAAATATTCTTGAGTATATTACGTTTTACTTTTTTGGTCATCCTTGATCCCCCTCCACCATTTCTAAGCCGTTATAGTATAGTTCTTTCAATCTTTTTATTTCAGATACAAGAGCTTCTTGACCGGCATCCGTTAGAACATATTCTTTTCTTCTAGTGTCATCATTTAAAGAATTGAGTGAAATCCAATTTTTTTTAAGGAGAAGACTAATTGCACCATAAAGCGTTCCAGGGGCAAGGGAAAGTCTGTCATTCGTTAGACTCTTAACATTATTCATAATGCCATAGCCATGAAGTGGTGTTTTTAGGGACAATAAAATATAGTATGTTGATTCTGATAGAGGTGGGTACTGGGAACCTGGCATTAATATCAACTCCAGAATAAAATGATAATAAGTGTATCCCTTGACGTTATATCGATAGACGATATAAGTTGACTATATCCTAAGAGGATATATATTACAATAGGTTAAAATCAGAAAAATAAAAAAACTACCTGTATAGTAAAGTAGCATGCGTTCGCATTATTTTTGAAAAGTCTCTCACTATTGACTTGGGTAACAATGTTTGTGTGCTTGAAAGAATTAAGAGTACTCATCCATTAAGTTCTGCTTTTATCTATTCGTTTGTCTTTTATTTCCGAGCTAAATTATAAATCTTCCATTTCCACATCCTCTGATTGCTTATTCAATAACATATTAGTAAGAAAGATGAATGAAGGAAAAAGATACGAAAACTGTGGAATATTCGATTCTGCAAACTGAAAAGTAACAGCTAAAAATACCATCCCATCCGAAACAGTAAAATTAGTTGATTTCCTCCTCATACCAAATACAATAAACCCTACATATAATAACAAAGCAAGGAGACCATTATAATTTAGCAAACTCAGGAAGGTATTATGTGCCTCGTGATTTTCTGATGGAATCTTCCATATTCCTGAACCAGTGATCAGAGTAGAAAATGATGCTGTACTATTTTCGATATAGGCCAACCAAATTCTGTCTCTAGTTGATAATAGTTCGTATAGTAACGCGTTATCAGCATATGCACTTAGATATATGAAGAGTAATCCGAAGGCAAGTAGTAAGGTGTAAATCATTCTTGGTCGTTTTAATTTCTTAAATAAAAATATAAACAAAGGTAGAGTAGCAAAAGCAGACAAAGTAGTTCTAGCACCGGTTAGATAGAGAAGAATAAATCCTACAATATAGATGAGAGCTTTTGTCATGACTCGCTTCTGTTTTATAAAGAGATAAATGAGAAACGGAGCAACAAATAATCCCCAAGTATTTGAATTTAATACTTCATTTCGTCCAAAATATCCCTTTTCAGTCAAAAACAAAAAGGATATCCCAATAACAAATGCTACAAAGTAATACCGATTTAATACAGTATTTAATACATTGGGTTTTACCAAGAGAAATAGTAAAAGACTTATAATGAAAATTACTAATTGGCTGATGCTTGTCCCCAATACGTAATAATACTTTGGGAGTCCGAAATACATAACCATTAGTAGATTCAATAAAGTAATGGAGAAAATAAAAAGACTGTGCCACTGATTTTTAAAATGCACCTCAATCTTATCCCTAAATAATAATATCCCCATAGCCAAAAAAACAAGATAAAGGACAGGCGAAAGTTTCCAATAAAGTCCCAAAGGGTCACCTGTTACCCCAGTATAGTAGCTGAAAAAAGTAACAGAACTTAATAAAAGCGTTAACAACCAAAGTTTTGCATGTAGATATAGTATTTTATGCATTAATAAACCCTCATTTATTGTAATTAAGTGTACCTCACAACATTTTCTATATAGTATATCCTTCTTAACATTACGAAGCAAAGAACTACATTTTATAACATTTAGTTTATTAAGTAATTATGTTTATATACTAATTGAGAAGATAGGCTATATTTGAATACACTAACCCTTATTAGTTAAATGCCTTGCCCATCGCTAATAAAAGTAAGCTTATCATCTTCTAAATAGTACCCTAATGTATTAAGGCTAAAACTGTAAGGTGGGAAAACACAACCAATTACGCTGATTTTTCATGTGAAAGAACAGACAATGAGATACGCCAGCCAGGAATATATCAAAGTATTGTTGGATCAAGTACCTACCACAACTAAATAAAAGACAAGGCTATCATCTCAACGAAGAGGGGTGATATTTTTTATAGCTAGGTTAATCGAGTAGTAAATCTCTTGAGCCTTCTTATTTGCCTACGTTATTTTCACCAAAAACAGAGTGAAAACAAAAAATAGCTGATGGACTATTAAAGTCAACCAGCTATTTTTTATTTTGGATTAAACCTAGGTGGAGCCCAAATAGCAATTTGATCACCAGGAGCTGCGACTACAAGCCAATCTTCTTCATCAAATTGAACTCCTGCTTGCCAACATTCATAAAAGTCGTGAAAACCATTGACGAAAATTGTGTATCCATTTTCCAAAGTTATAAATAGATACGGAGTTTTTTTATCTAATTTTAAATCTATAAGTTTTTGTCTTCTCATAGTACTTTACAAGGGATAACTAGAAATGGGGGAAGAAAATTGAAGAGTATAAATGTCTTTAAATCAAGAGTAGCATTAATAATAATGATATCTTCGCTTCTCATCACAATTGCCTGTTCAGGCGAATCGGTAAGTTCTTCAGAGGATACCATTAAAATAGGGGTTCTCGCTTCTCTAACTGGACCACTTGAAACCTATGGAAAGCAAACAGTTCTAGGGTTTGAACTTGGACTTCAGTATGCAACAGACGGGACCAATGAAGTTGCTGGAAAAAAGATAGAATTTGTTGTAGAGGATACGGAAACCAAACCTGATGTAGCAGTAAGAAAGGCTATGAAACTATTAGAAGAGGATAAGGTGGATTTTCTAGTCGGATCATCTAGCTCTGGTGATACGCTAGCGGTACTTCCTCTTGCAGAAGAATACGAGAAAATCATGGTAGTGGTGTTTTATGAAGGGGTGGTGGAGAGTGTACCTGTCCCTGTGGTCCCTTGAGCATAAGGGACATGGGACTAGAGGTTCCTCGACCGTTTTCACAAAGTTAAAATGGGAAATTACGCACCGATGAGAAGTTATCGGGGAAGAATGAGTGTAGGACTGGAGCACATTTTTTGTCCTTTTTTCAATTTACACTAGTCTTCTGATATTTTGGTGGTAGGGTGGAATTCTTAAATTATGCTTAAAAAACAATTTTTAAACAAACGTTTGATTAACTTATATTTTTGTATTGGTTAGGCGAGGTTAAAAGTGGTGTGGTAAATATCGACTATTTCCGCATGGTATAGTGAAATAATTACGGGGGAGCAGTTTGGAGGTTTCTTTACGTGCGGAACGAAGCTGCTTTCTTTCTTGTACGTCTTCACATGATTCTATTTTTTGATTCAAGCACTCTATTTTGTCTTCCAACTTTGCGGCAATTTCCGAAAGTTCTTCAGTAGAAAGTGCCTCTGGAGTTTCCCATTTGATTTCGGGGATTTGTTCCACCAAATCGTGGACAGCATAGGCAACATCATTTTCCTGAAGTTTCATTTCTAAATCTAGGGGTAAAATTACTTGATTCATGGTAGAATCTTTAAACATAAGGACACCTCCGTTGGTTATTGTGTGGTAACTTTAATTCTATCAGAGGTTGTCCTTATTTTAATATGTAAAAAGTAACGAAACAAAAAAATATACAAAGAGGCCCGGAAGAACAAGTACTTGTTCTTCCGGGCCTCTTTAGTTTAATTTACTGGGTTTTGTCTTAGCATGTTTTAATCTATTTTTAATTATTAAAAAAGGTTAAATACTCTTGATCGTGACCTACAGTAATATGTGGGATATTATTTTTTTTAAAGTAGTTATAAAAGCTATCTGAATCAATCACTACTTCGTTGAATTCGACATTTTCATTAGTGATAACAAATGGAATTAAATTTGCCCTTTCATAAAACTCGAATGCAAAGTAGAGTTCTTCATCATTAACATAACCATATGTATACTCACTCTTCGGGTAAGAATTTTTATCATCCTCAACTTTTTTTATTGTAACAAACTTTGGAGAAAGTTCCAAAAGGAAATCATTGTAGTATTCTGGAATCAATGCGTATATTATTTTTTTTTCTGGAAATATTCGCTTAATAACTCTTTGGAAATTTTCTTTTGAACAATTTTCTTCCATTTCATATTGATATTGCTTCATAATCCACCTCTATTTAATTGTTTCCCATTTAGGATCAGAAGGATATATTATATGATGCGCTTTGATGTTTGGAATTACATGATAATGAAGTACATCATCTTTGGTACGTTTATTTCCTTCTTTAAATTGATGGTAATCTAGAGCAAAAACGGTTTTATCTTTGCTTTTACTTTTTGTATCAATGATTCCTAAATATCTCCCGTTTTTGGTATTTACGACAAACTTATATCTGTCTAGATCTTTTAATGCCTTATCAACATGTGGTTTAGCGATTTTCCATGCTTTATCAATAGCTTTTGTTCCGACTTTACCTGCTAAAAGTCTAATAGCGGCAGCAGCTAATGGAACCCATTGACCTGTTACTTCATTATCGTCTAGAATAACATCTTGTTCATTAAGAACCAGATACTCCTCCAATTCTCTAAAAACCGGATCATTTAATAGAAACGCATATTCCTCTTCAAAATTTGTTAAATCTACATCAGTAAAATCGGTACCTGACTCTTCAGTTAGTTCTTTTATAAAATGCTCATCTATATCCACATAGTTAACAGACACATCTATATTAGATGCCGATGAATACGAAGGTAAAAGAACTGACAACAACATAATAGAAGCTAAGAAAACACTAAAAAACTTTTTCATATTATTCTCCTTTAATCATATTATTCTAGCATTTTATCTATTTCCAGAACACCACCATTTTGTATTTTATCTAAGTTATAACTATTTTTCAATAGTTTTCCATGAAGTTCTTTCTTTGATAAATCACTATTAAATTCTATAAATAATGCAATAAATCCAGCCATATATGCAGATGCCATAGAGGTTCCACTAGCAATTAAAAAATTACCATCTAATGAATAACTCGAAATTTCCTGTCCTGGTAGTAAAAAGTCTAATTCTTCACCATTGGTAGTACCTTTCCAGATAGCTCCATTCTTATCTATGGCCCCTACTGCTATTACTTTTGAATATTTTGCTGGGTACATAATATCTATGTTATCCTTTAAACCATAGTTACCTACTGATGACACTACAAAAATATTCTTTTTAAGTGCTTTATTAATCGCATTCTCAAGTTTTTTATTTTCTTGAAAGAATCCAAAGGGCATTAGTATAATATCTACGTTCTTTTCAATGGACCAATCAATTGCCTCAATTATATCTTCAATTTTTCCTTTTAAATCTGAAGAAAGTGCTTTTGCTATATAAACATCTGCTTCAGGTGCAATTCCTATATCTTTTCCTGCTATAATCCCATAAATATGAGTACCATGACCATGATCATCTAAATAAGGCTCTTCTGACAATATAAAATTCTTTCCTTCTATTACATTAGTTATTCTGCTATCATCAGATACTCCAGTATCAATAATTGCAATTTTAACACCGTTACCTTTTACCTTGTAGTTTTCATGGATTTTATCAATCTTTAAAAACTCATATCCCCAATTACCATCTAATAATTTTGGCTCTTTAGAGTTCTCTTCATTGATACTTTTACTAAAGAAATAAAATACTATTATTAATAGTATTAAAACAATAATGCCCCACAACCAATATCTCTTCATCATTACCTCCAAAAGCAGTATACTAAATTTTCTCTAAATAATTATATAAAAATTATAGTTAAACAACAATTTTTATATTTTCATTCATTTTCATGGAGTAATTTTATAGTTATTTTATATTTATTAAACATCTTTTTTAAATCTCTATTAAGAACGTAATGAGTTATTTTTTATACTTTATGGTAGTTTCATTATTAAGAGAAGAAAATACTAAGTTAACATACATTTGGAAGAGTTTATTATTCGTTGGATTTTGTGAATTCTAGGGATTTCAACAATTGAAATATTTAACATATTATTACTTAATTTAGCCCTAGCTTTTACTGTATTAGTATTTTTATTTTATTGATATTCTACTTTCTTCAGCGTTCTTAAATAACGAAAGGAAGTAAGGGGATGATTGTATAGATACTTTTTGTTTAATACGTGATTATGTTTTAAGTGAAGATATAGTTTACTATCTGGTTTTTGGTAGTAATGATAACTTAATATGTGAAGAATGTTTAAACACAAAGTAAGTTCTCTGTGCAATAGATGATTGTATGTGTGCAGATACATCTGATGATTTTTTGCCTATGTTACTATGAGTATAATTGTAAGCTAGAATTGAAGGATTAGGATTTTATATATAATCAAAATAGTGATTAGGTTAGGTGACCATATTAGAAACTATCAATTAGAACGCACGGTCTTCCAACTAACTATCATTTGCTTAGCTTGTAGGGAACGGATCGATGTTTAACACGAGTCGAGGAATCTGTCCCTGTGAAGCTGCTCTCAGTTAGAAACGGTAGGTTCCTATTGGTGGCATTCAGATTGACAATCGCTCTTATGGGAATGGCGGTTTTGTATCTGCCGTGTCCAGTAGCAAGGTTGACCATTAGTGGTTTCTCCAACGGCACTAGAAAATAATTAATCAGGTCTGCATAGGTGGTGTTATAAGAAACGGGGCAATCCGTACATTGTCCATGATAATGCCAAGGCTATCATCGAATTTTCCTGCCATAGAAAGCTGCGTAAGGTACCGGAGAATCATATTAGTGGGAGCATGCCTCTTTTAGGAATAGAATTTTTCCTTTTGTATCGATTTCATAAGGGGTACCGAGCGTATTCACGATGGATGTCATATTCCCTCCAACTATGGGACTCGTCACATTTCCAGGAGTGACACCCATGAGCGTCATTTCCGGTGGGTTTTGAATGGGACGTGGTGAAAGGAACGTGGAAGTCGCAGCAAAAAACTGATTGAAATTATAAGCGGGCGTTTCCAACCGAAAATCAATGAGCATCAGGCTATGAAAAGTAATAAGATCACTAAATTGATACAGGCTGTTCAACAGGACGGTGATGTCACTGTACCCTGAAATGATCTTGGGATTTTCCCTGATGACATCAAAATCCAAAAAGGGAAGAATACCCTGAACCCCTGTCCCACCACGTGTCGGTAGAATCATTTTCACATTCGGATTTTCAAACATATCCATGATATCCTCTGCCCTTTTATCTGCAGGTGCAGCCACGATCCCATCAAAAGAATACACATACCTGCCAAAAACAATAGTAAACCCCATGTCTCTCAAAAATTGCACCCTCGCATCTATAATCGTTGCATCAAGAGGACTTCCCGGAGTAACCAAACCAATTGTATCTCCGCTTTGCAGCACTGGTGGTCTATTCGCCATGTTTATTCGCTCCCCCAATTATTCTTCATGCTTTCTTGAACGCACATTATTACTAATATATGATGGGAAATTTATTTGAGAAGTGGAGGGGGGATCCTGTGGTCACTTCATTCTACTATCCTTATAGAAATTTTGATCATATAATTTTCATAGCTATGCACAGATAAGTCGTCTAAAATGCTATCTTCATAGAAATAGTTGTCTAGCATTAAATGGTTTTCTTTAGCATATTCAAGTATTTTTGTGAATAGTGTCCAGAGGTACCTCGTTATTTATTTTAAAAATTCTAAAAATAAAATGTGGAGCTTCTTCTAAGCTGTGGAGCGTAAAGGTGAGTCAGATATCGGATATTCGCTAAACAAAAAAGGACCGGGCGGGGTTTTCCCGGTTTTTCTTATGATTTTTTATAGAAATGATCAAAAATCTTATTTGAGAATGGGATTTTCGAAAGATATTTTTCATTTTTAACTTTATATACGGGAATTCTTAACCGAAATTCGTAATTCACCTTGGATGTGGAGCATTTATTAGATGCTATCTGACACATCTTGAGATTTATCTAACAGATCCTGAATTTTATCTGACGGATCCCGAGATTTATCTAACACTTCCCTGAATTCATCATCTAAGGTGTCCGCAGTGACAGATCCTGTCCCTGATCCTGTGGCTTCTGAAAGATAAAACTCTTTTTCCCGCACAGGATAACATAGATAGACCCCATCATTAAAATCCCAGCCAATATAGTGAAACATAACGTTATAAGGCCGATAGAAACTAAGCCTGTAAAAAAGCCCAGCAACACAATTCTCAACAGAAGGCCGATCGCTCTCAGTAGACCATCCACTCTTCCGATAATTTCATTTGGAATGCGGTCCATCATAAACGCATTTCTGGCCACTCTTGCACCACTATTCCCAATGGCGATAAACAGCATCAGGAATAGATACCCAGGAATCGACATGTAGATGATGAAAGTGATGGCCAGTGTGAAGAGAAGCATGGAGGTTGCAATGATTTTTTCATCCCCGAATTTTCGTGCGGCCATAGGGACAAATACCCCAGCCAGCATGGCACCTAAGCCGTAAATCATCCCTTGGATTCCATAAATATTCCCCTCCACCCTTAAGACATCTGCCAAGTATACCGGGAATAAATAATTCGTAAGCATTACCGTAATAAATGGAAGAGAAGACGCTAGCAGAAAGAGGAACATCGCTGGTTGCTTCATTAAGTAAACGATTGCCGCCGATACTTTTACATTCGATACTTTCGAGGTTCTCGCTACACGATTTCTTGTATAAGGGACTTTTATAAAAAAATAAATGGCAAGTGCATACATACCAACATCCAACAGCAAGATAAAATGCAAATCCCATTTTAACAGGAGGATACTCGCGATTGCTCCGGCAAGCATACTTGATAGCTGCCCCTGAACCTCCATCGTACCATTCAGAACTTTGAACTGATCCCTATGAAACAACTCTTGATTCAGCGCAAACATCGTCGGGAAAAAAATGGTGTAATACAGGCTACCAATCATGTAAATCACAATATAATGCCACAACTCATAGTCCACACCAGTGAAACCGATTATCGAAAAAACGAGCAATACTAGAAGGCTCACCACTTTACTATTTACGATTATTTTCTTACGGGAAAGCTTATCAATCAGGCTTCCTAAATAAGGAGTAAGAATAAAATTGATGATAGTCATGGCGATGGCGACATACCCAAATACCTCATTCCCATTTTGGCTTGATACTAAAAGCCAAGGAATGGCAATCATAGTAATCCCTGTACCTACAGAAGAAGCTATATTTGCAAAAATAATGTAACGAAAACGAGAATCCTTATATAGACTATTCATTTTAGTCTCCCTTTCAACTTTAGATAAACTAATTATAAGTTGAGAGGGAGACAGCTACATTCAGCGAAAGTTTGAACTCTACGTACTTCTTATTAATCAGGGAATTAATGGGGTAACTGCGACGAAAGGTGTATAAGAAACATAGCATCAAGGGCACCAAGGGGACAGTCCCTTTGGTATCATTTCACATCATCCCACTATGTCTCTTGCTCATCGTGACAATCGTTCGAGGTCTTGTTGCTTTGTACCATTGATAACAAAGGATGAAGATAATAACACAGTCAATAGCGTCACCGCCATAGTACATAAGCATCCCACCTATTTCCGCCTGCGGAGTGGGAATACCTGTTGGGGGATGAGTATAAATGTATTTGGATAAAATGCCATGACCGGCTAATGCAAGAGTTAGCACAATTGAACGATAGGCAAAGCTTGTTCGATGTGACACAGGATCGATATAAATCATCGAAAACGTGAAAAGATAACCAGCCAAAAATATATGTAGATGGATTAGTATATGTAAAAGCGCATTTTCATGCATAGCTGCGTACAAGTCCGTCGCATACAGAATCCATAACCCTCCGACATTTAGAACAGAAGCAACAATCGGATCAGTAACAATACGAAAGGGAGTGCTTTTCAACATTCGGGTAAGTCTTCTTGCAAGTGCAACAGGTAGTGTTCGTAATAGAAGCGTGATAGGGGTGGCGAGCACCATGAGAAGTGGAGCAAGCATTCCGAGAAGCAAGTGACTGAACATATGCATGGTGAAATCAGCGTGTGAACGCTGTGCTAAAGGCCCAGCTACTGCCACAATTGCAGCAAAAACCCCCATAATCCAAAAGACTGTGCGGTAATATGGCCAATTTTTGTAGCGACGATTTGAATTAATGACAGCTAGTACATAAAGCACCCGTATGATGACAAATGGCATTGCCAATATGACTTGTGCTCCCATTCCGATAACGTGATGATGTTCATGGTTCATGTGAAACAGGTCCTTCTGCTTGTTGATGTGTCTTTGTTCTAAGGAGAATGATTCCGGCAATAATCATCGCAGCCGCAAGGACATTCCATACGATGTCATATAGCAGAACATTTTCTACATAACGAATCTGATGTAATTGCATAAGCTTATGCTGAATAATTCCATCATATAATTGAAATATACCAGCGCCTAGCAACACACCTCCCCACCATCTCGAAAGGGACCATACATGACGTCTTCTAAGATCTGCTAACATAAACAGTCCGCCAATGGTTGCAAAAAAACTGAATGCGTGAAACAACCCATCAGAGATCAAACCAATGTCCGTTGTGGATTTATCATAAAAATGATGCCAGCGCAAAAACTGATGAAAGACGGTCTCATCCATAAAAGCTATTAACCCAAGCCCGAACAAAATTCCCGACCAGAGATTACGTGTTCTATAATTTGCTTCGTTGTTTCTCTTTTTCATTCTTGGCTCCATGTAACGCTCCCTCTTCATGCGTTTTTCGTTGATTGACATTATTCTCACCAGTAAATTCCATTTTATTCCTTGTGGGGATAGAGGGATCTCGTCCACTTTTTTGATACCAAGATACCAAGGGGACAGTCCCCTTGGTATATAATCCTCACCGAAAAACCCTTGGCACCCTCATAACCCTATAAAACAACGATGCATCTCTACCCATTTGGTTATGTGAGTTGATTTTTGGTAGGAGGCAATTTTGGAATAGTTGGTCGCAGTATCTTGTGGAACCAAATCTCCGATAACATTCGTCATGTGCCTTGCAACAAGCATCTACTTCATTCGTTGGGGCACCTGGCCCCGAACAACCAGGACCACACCATCTATATCCAGGCATGCAGGTACCGGAGTGCGGTCTTCTCGACCTGTTCATCATAATACTTCCTTCTTTCTTGAAATGGATTTACTACTCTTAGATTATGTAATCAAGATAGTAATGGAAGGGCTGCTAACCTAGTAAAAATGCGAAATTATGGAGTGGAGTATATAAAGAAATTAAAGGGTAATGTGGAATGATTAGATTATTGGTAATAAAGGGGATTTTGGATATTTATTTTAACATGATTATAAAGGATAATAGACTAGTAGAAAGCGATTGTTAAAGAAATGATTTTGGTTATGAAGTTTAGGTCAGGAAAAAATGAGAGTAGGGATTATATGTTAATGCATAAAGCAAAAGTCACTTTTAAAAGCCTTATTGTGTATATTGTTTTACTATTTTTATGGCCAATTTTAACTCAGTTGTTAAATGAAAATTTGATGGGAGAGGGACTAATACCAAATGATTACTTCCCTTTTATAATTTGGTTCAGCATATCTGGAGTTCCAATTATTTTAACTACAGCTCTTCCAGTAACCATCTTAGCAGGCTTTGTAACAAAATATCTGGATGGTTTTTTACGTCTTGCTGTTAATTTCCTCATACATATTGGTAGTGCTATTCTTATAAGTCTAGTTCTCTTTAAAGATAATTTGGGATTATTTGCTTTGATAGCAATTGTAGTAGCTGCAATATTTTTTACATTTGATGAATTACCTAATTTTCCTAAAAAGAGAGAGAAGGGCTTATTAATCAGTACACCTTTCATTATTCTTCTCATTATAATGGTGCCAACTTGGATGAATAGCTATCAAGTGTCACAGGAATTAAAAGAAATTGATCAAGATGGATTTCCTATTCCAATAGTGATGATCAATGAGAAAGAAGTGGTCATAGATGATCCTTTAACAGGCTATTCTTCTACAGGAACAGGAGGAGCACATGACATCTTAGAACCTTACATTCTTCCATTGGGAATATTGGAAGATGAGCAGTATGAAGTGTATGACGTTAATGGAGGAGATATCATTTCTCTTTCGTTTGATTCAGAGCCGGATGATTATTCTGCAGAGTTAGTTTACTTAAAGGAAGGAACTATGTTTACAGAAAGAATTTCCGATACTAATAATAAATTTACTGTTCCAGATAACTTGGAGCCACAAGCTATAGCGATTAATATAGTCTGGCCTCGTCATCAAGTATCGTTTCATATAATGGTTAAATGATAGCGATGGATACCAAGGGATACCAAGGGGACAGTCCCCTTGGTATCTTGGTATATGAAGCAGTGGACGGTTCTCACTGCTTCAAAATTCTTCATTAACTAAGTCACTAATGACCCCCATAGTAGCTTTACTACCTTCACGCTGGAAGTATCTTCACTAGTATAAATCCCTTAAATATTTGTCCCTCTCATTTATCTGTTTCAACTTCTCTTATCTTATTCATCACACAAGTATGTCAGCCAAATCACTCTCACCAGACTCCACTGACCTGCATCGCATTACAAAACTATTATATTGACAAACTATTATAAAAAATATACATTTAATGATGTTGATAATCATTATCAAACAAACATCTTATAAGGTAGGGTACACAAATGAATATAAAACGAAAAACCTCATTATTAACGTTAATCATTGCGGCTATGCTTATGCTATCACTAGTTGCTTGTTCGGGTGAGCAATCAAGTTCAACACCCGAATCAACTCCTAATGAAAGTGCTACGGAAAATACCGAAACAACTGATTCACAAGATGAAAATTCTGAATACCCGATCGTGATTAAGCATGCTTTGGGCGAAACGGTAATTGAAAGCAAGCCTGAACGAGTGGCTACCATTCAATGGGCAAATCATGATGTAGTGCTAGCACTTGGTGTTGAGCCTGTAGGCTTCTCAGCGGCAAATTTCGGCGTTCAGGATGACAGTGGACTCCTACCTTGGACAGCGGAAAAGCTTAAGGAACTTGGTATAACGAATCCTAATGTATTCCAAGATACAGACGGCCTTGATTTTGAGGCTATTTCAGATTCAAACCCAGATGTTATTCTTGCAGCATACTCTGGTATCACGCAGGAAGATTACGATATTCTTAGTCAAATTGCTCCAGTTGTGGCTTATCCGACTGCTCCTTGGTCCACGACATGGCGTGAGCAGGTTCTGTTCAATGCAACGGGTATAGGCATGAAAACAGAAGGTGAACAACTTATTAAAGACACGGAGGATATGGTTAACGAAAAGTTAAGTGAATATCCTCAGATTGAAGGGAAAAAAGTAGTTTGGGTTAACTTTTCAGCTAACGATATGTCTCAATTACATATTTATACTCCTATAGACTCTCGCGTCTCTTTCCTACATGAGCTGGGAATGACTTATCCGGAAAGTATTACAGAACAGATTACGGATCCAAACGGTTATTCTTTGAAATTAAGTGCTGAAAATGCTGAGGCTCTAAATGATGCGGATATATTAATTGGCTATGGTAATGATGAGTTGTATCAAGCTATTAAAGCAGATTCATTGCTTGGTAAAATTCCTGCAATCGAAAGAGGTTCTGTTGTATTAATTGACAGCGATACGCCTTTAGTAGCTGCTGGAACTCCAAATCCACTTTCGATTGCTTATACGATTGATGAATACCTGAAATTAATAGGAGAAGCTGCTAACAAAGTAAATGAATAGTACACCGGATTTAAAAAATAAACAGCTAGAGTTGCATATTCCGAAAAACTTTACGAAGGTTCTAGTAATCTGTATTGTTTTGCTCGGAGTATGCATTCTGGCATCTCTTGTTTTAGGCTCTCGTGTGGTGAGTTTAAATGAACTGATAGACGGTTTATTTTACCAAAACGAGGATTCCTACGGTGCAAATGTGGTTCGTAAGAGGATTTCCCGAACGATCTTTAGTCTACTTTGCGGTGCAGCACTCGGAGTAGCTGGAGCACTAATGCAATCTGTCACTCGCAACCCGATTGCAGACCCTAGTATATTAGGAGTTAACACAGGTGCTGCCCTTTTTGTTGTTTGTGGAATTGCATTCTTGAACATAAGCACAGCAACTCAATATATTTGGCTAGCTTTAGCAGGTGCTTCAATTACGGCTGTTTTCGTATTTGGAATAGGTTCGATCGGGCGTGGAGGTGCCACGCCCATTAAGCTTGTGTTGGCAGGGGCCGCCACAACCGCCGCCCTTTCTTCTCTTGTCACGGCAATACTGATTCCACGCGTTTATGTCATGGATCAATTCAGGTTTTGGCAAGTGGGAAGCGTCGGTTCAGCGAGTTGGGAAGCTATTACTCAATTCATCCCTTTTCTGATCGTCGGTATACTGATCGCTTTTGTTACTGCCCCGGCACTTAATGCACTTGCATTAGGAGACGAAGTGGCATCAGGACTTGGTGTTCGAACGGGAGTTCTGAGACTTTTTGCAGCTTTTGGTGGTGTTATCTTGTGCGGAGCGGCTACAGCACTAGCTGGTCCAATTGGATTTGTGGGGCTATTGTCTACTCATGTCATACGTCTTATTCTTGGTCCCGATTTGCGTTTTGTCATCCCTATGTCAGCTATTTCAGGGGCAATCATCTTGACACTATCAGATGTAAGCGGCAGGCTCATCGGTAGCCCTGGAGAACTGGAAGTCGGTGTAGTTACAGCGTTTATCGGAGCTCCAATACTAATCATATTAGCTAAGAAATCGAAAGTGCGGTCATTATGAAAAATCAATCTGTTGAATTTATTATGGCAGGCAGACGTCAAAGGCGCCGGCGTTGGGTAATTAT
Source organism: Sutcliffiella halmapala (assembly GCF_002019665.1). GTDB lineage: Bacteria > Bacillota > Bacilli > Bacillales > Bacillaceae_I > Sutcliffiella_A > Sutcliffiella_A halmapala. The sequence continues at coordinate 420,617 of NZ_KV917375.1, forward strand.
TACCGGCTTACTTACGGTACTTGCTTGCGTTCTTTGCTGTGCCATGCTTTTACTTGGAAGTACCATTTATCCGGTTAAAGAGGTCATCCGAGCACTTTCAGGAGAGCAAATACAAGGTGCCTCTTTTGCGATTAATACGATCCGTCTCCCGAGAATGTTGGCAGGTCTTTTCGCAGGATTTGCTTTCGGTATTGCGGGATACATCTTCCAGACCATGCTGCGTAATCCGCTGGCAAACCCGAACGTAATCGGTATTACTTCTGGTTCAAGTGCTGCAGCAGTTTTTTGCATCACAGTACTTCATGCAAGTGGAGCTGTTGTTTCCATTGCTGCGGTGATTGCTGGGCTTGTTACCGTCGTCATTATGTATATATTGTCCAGGGGCAGGTCATTTTCAATTGGTCGGTTAATCCTGATTGGAATAGGGATACAGGCCATGCTTGACGCAGTCGTATCCTATCTTCTGCTAATGAGTGCTCAACAAGATCTTTCCGCAGCGCTTAGATGGCTGGCGGGTAGTCTCAACGGCTCACAAATGCATGCACTTCCACCTCTTGTTATAACGGTTTTTATCTTTGCACCTATCGTTATCATACTGGGAAGACACCTAAGTATATTGGAGCTTGGAGAACAATCGGCTTCGTCCCTTGGTGTAAGTACGGATAAGACAAGAATTGTGCTTATATTGAGTTCCGTTATCATGATTGCCATTGCCACAGCTACGACGGGCCCAATAGCCTTTGTTTCCTTCCTTGCGGGACCGATTGCGAATAGACTAGTCGGAGTTAGCTTTTCAAACATCATTCCGGCGGGTCTAGTGGGCGTTAACTTGGTTTTAGCGGCAGATTTAATCGGACAATTTGCTTTTGCGTACAGATTCCCTGTGGGTATCATAACTGGATTACTCGGAGCGCCATATCTAATCTACTTGCTAATCCGAATGAATCGAAGGGGAGAATTCTAATGAAACCGACACATACTTTTCAAGCTGACCATGTCGTAACGGGCTATGATAATAATACGGTTATCCAAGGAGTAGACCTTGATATACCTAGTAATAAAATAAGCGTGATTATTGGAGCAAATGGCTGCGGTAAATCTACACTTCTTAAGACTCTATCAAAGCTGATAAAGCCTACATCTGGAATCATCACTCTAGATGGACGGCCGATCAGCAAAATTCCACCAAAGCAATTGGCCCGAGTCTTAGGACTTTTACCGCAATCCCCCATTGTACCAGAAGGAATTACGGTAGCAGATTTAGTTGGACGAGGGAGGTTTCCACATCAATCCTTGCTCAGTGGATGGTCAAAAAAGGATTATGAGGCAGTTGCCGAAGCGATGAGAATTATGGATATAACGGAATTTGCTAACCATAATATTGATGAGCTTTCCGGAGGTCAAAGGCAGCGCGTCTGGATTGCCATGGCTCTGGCACAACAAACCGACATTTTATTCCTCGATGAACCGACAACTTTTCTAGATATCACCTATCAAGTTGAGATTCTTGACTTGCTCACGGACCTTAATCGAAAATACGGTACGACGATTGTCATGGTTCTCCATGATATTAACTTGTCCGCGCGTTATGCTGATCATATTTTTGCGCTTCAAGATGGAAAGCTTGTCGTTGAAGGCGATCCATCAAAGGTTATTACAAGCACAATCGTTAAAGAAATTTTCGGGCTTGATTGTACGGTGATAAAAGATCCAATTTCCGGTTCTCCTTTGGTGATACCGATAGGAAGATATCATAGAGTGGACTGAGGGACATACCTCGTCCACTTTTTTAGGTGTATAGGATATTATATTTGTCTTCGACTTTTGGATATATTTTCAGTACAAGGTTCATTTAAGCCTAGATCCTTAGTTTATATGAAGAGCAAACAATCAGAGTGTAATCGTGCCCTCAAAACCGAAAAATGAGAAAAAGAGGGAACGATCAGAGCGTAATCGTGCCCTCAAAACCGAAAAACGAGAAAAAGAGGGAACGATCAGAGCGTGATCGTGCCCTCAAAACCGAAAAACGAGAAAAAGAGGGAACGATCAGAGCGTAATCGTGCCCTCAAAACCGAAAAACGAGAAAAAGAGGGAACGATCAGAGCGTAATCGTGCCCTCAAAACCGAAAAACGAGAAAGAGAGGGAACGATCAGAGCGTAATCGTGCCCTCGAAAACGAAAAATGAGAAAAAGAGGGAACGATCAAAGCGTAATCTATAAAGGTTAACTCGCGTTCGCGATTTTGTTCTTTTGTTTTAGATTTATTTCCTTAAAAGTAGCTCAAGTAGGCAGATAAGTGCAAATCATCCTCTGCCCGCTCTAATTGATAATTCCACTATTCTGGATTTCCACCTTTACGCTTGGCTCGATTTTTATGGTAGGGTATATTTCCTTCCATGAGACTGATTCTTCCCCTCTGTTTAGGAGTTGCTCCCATGTTTTTGGATGATAGGCGTATAATTTTCTGCCTATGCCAAAACCATCACAGTTGGCCGCTTGGAGTTTTCGAATTATTGTATTTGCCTTCTCTGTAAGATAAATTGATATTTTAGTGTTTAATTCATCCACCTTTTCTTGTGAAAAGATATCATCTTCTGGAAACTCTATCACTCCTACTTGTAGGTTTAAATCCAGATTTACTGTCAGTTCTTCTTCGTCATGAATGGTCATTTTACTTTTGGCATCTAAAACGGCTATGGATATATTATCTTTCACCTCTTGACCATCGTTTAAGACAGGAATGGTATAGAACGTATCCTTTGCTAGCTTATTTATTTGTAAGAGAAACAATGTGGCTTCTTCCGATGTTAATTTTCCACCCATCCTTTTGTCATTGAATAAAGCAAGGCCATCGATATATACTTTATTGTATTTCATCCGAAGTATCGGTACCGTAAAGTCGTATACAGGATCAAATAGGTAGGGTGAAATAACTTGAAGATTCACATCTGGAACAAATGTATTGTCTTCTGCGTTTATAATTAAATCTGAAATGAATTCACCGGTAAGAATATTACCTTTTTTACTCTCGTTGATTATTTCTCCCGCTTCTCCTTCTGTTATCGCAAACTTTGCTACTAATGCAGAAGAAGGATCACGATAAAACACATCTAGGATTGGGTAAATGTCTTTTTTAGCTAAATCTTCGCTTATTAAAACCACTCTATTTTTAGATGCATCCAAATTTTCATGAACACTTCTTTCTATTTTCGTTCTAATATTTCTTGGTGTAGCTCCAACCTCATACAATATCTCCTCGTAAATTTTTTCGGAATCAATGACGGTGAGTGCCAACGTCATTTTCAAGTCCCCTTCATTTGTCTCATCAAATGCAACAGCCTTTATCATAATTCGATCCTTCAGTAATTGCTGATCCCAACAACCAGTTAGTAATAATAATGCTGCAGAAACTGAGATGATGATTAGTTTATAGCTGGCTCTCATTAGATCCCCTCTTCTTACGTTTCATCTTGATGATAGTTAGGATAAAAAAGATGGTAGGTACAGCAGTGACGAACCAAATACTTATTTCTCCCACCAAACTGGACATTTTTGCTATTTTTATTTGATTGGCAGGAATCATTGTTAACAAAAACATGCAAAAACCAACAATCAGAATATAATAGGAGCTCTTTAATTTCTTCCAATGGGAGGATATTAAATGTTCCAGTGTTTCGGCAGCGCAATATAAATAGCTACAAAACGTAGTGATTACCACAATAATCCAAACAGAGAGAAAAAGGAGGTCAACTCGCTCTAACACGATAAACGTATATTCTTTCATCATATATAAAACTGGCTCAGGAACGATCTTCAGTTCCTCTGGACTGTAAAAAACAATATTCGTAATCACGATAAATGTATAGAGCAATGTGACGGTGATATTTGCAAACGTTAAAGTTTTTAACTTTTCTTTACTTGTGCCTTTTGTATAGGAGATAAACATAAAGCATAGTTCAAAACCGAGCATAGCTAAGACGCACTCTTTTGCTCCTTTTACAATCTCCGTTAGGCCATTAATACCGATTGGGAACAAATAAACAAAATGCGCTTCTTTAAAAGCTATTCCCACACAAATGATTAAGACAATAATTAAAATGGATGCTATCACATAGAATTTCGCAACTGCTTGTAAACCGCCTGCAACAAGATAAGAAGATACGAGGATAAATAAACCAATGATGATTAGTTTAGGTGTAAACGTATATACCCACGTTTTCATGACGCTGTTGTATAAGATGAGTATGATCGTACCAATGATAACAAAATAGCCTAAATACAATAATTGTAATAGTGTTCCGAAAAATTTACCGAAATACGACTTTGTTAACACTAAGAGATCGAAGCCATTCGTTAGTTTATCCGTCTTCCATATCAGATACAAAATAACTTGAACAAAAATACCAGCAATAAGGACAGAGATCCAACTATCATTCTTAGAAACAGAATAGACGGAATTTGGTAAGGAAAGGACACCTACTCCAATCTGTGTTTTAACAATTAGAAAATATAATTGGTGGAGGGAAATAGCTTTGTCTTTCACCATCATTTCTCCCTCGATACACTACTAGCTTTTGGGGATTTGTCTCCACCTTTTTTGGAATTATTATGATAGTACATAGGTAGTCGGATAAACGTATCTTTAATTTCTTTTAACTTAAATGGTGCAAATGGGGAGAAATATGGTTTTCCAAATGGCTCTAATCGAACTAAGTGAATGAAAATAACCGCAAAGCCATATATAATTCCCATAAACCCTAAAGTAGCAGCTAGTATCATTAATGGAAAACGGACAACCCTTACTGCCGCACTCATTTCGTGTGTAGGAACAATAAACGACGAGATTGCTGTTAAGGCAACGACAATAATCATTAAATTGGAAACTAGCCCAGCTCTCACAACAGCGTCCCCAATAACAAGCCCCCCAACGATACCGATTGTTTGTCCAATAGGGTTTGGAAGTCGTATACCTGCTTCTCGTAAAAGCTCTAACGTAATTTCTAAAATAAACGCTTCAATGATTGGAGGATAAGGTATTTCCTCGACTGACTTTTTCGCAAGCTGCACTAAGCCTTTCGGTATGACTTCTGCGTGAAAGGAAATGATGGATATATAAATAGCAGGTAAAGAAATGGCGAAAAAAAAGCTTATCAAACGAATAATTCGATAAAAAGACCCTGTTAACCATCTAGAGCTATAATCATCGGGTGACTGATAGAAGGCAAAGAAGGAAACCGGAAGTATAAGTACCCCCGGTGTACCGTTAACCATAACGGCAACCCTTCCATCTAGTATATTTGCTGCAACTCGATCAGGTCTTTCTGTGTGCAAAATTTGAGGAAATGGTGAATAACTGTTCTCCTCCAAAAACTCCTCGATTATTCCAACACTGGTCACATGTTCGATATTTATGTTTTCTATCTTACTTATAACATCCGATAGAAAGTCTTTATCTACTAGATCTCTCATATAGATAATGGCACATTTAGAATTAGATATAGTACCAACACGCCTATACTGGATGGAGAGGTTCGGGTTCGAAATCCGGTTTCTCAATATATTAATATTGCTACTTAAATGTTCGATAAATCCATCATGCGATCCTCTTATTACTCGCTCGTTACTAGGCTCATCTGAACTTCTTGAAATATTCAGCTTTGTATCAAGAATAGATGATTCCTCTAGCCCTGCGATAAATAGGGGAGTATTCCCCTCCATAACTTGTTGAAAAATAGCTTGTTTGTCTACGGTCACATTAAATTCATTTAAAAAATGTAAGGCTTCCCCATTTTCAATATACTCATATAGTTTTAACACCAGTTTATTTAGCTTTTCCTTGTCGACTAGTGGCTCCAAATAGCAAAGAAGCATCCACTTGTTGTGTATTTCCATTTCTTTCACGACAAAATCTTCCGTATGAGAAAATTGACGGAACAATTCCTCCACTAGAGGCGAATACTTCTGAACGTCTATATTCCCTACATCATTTTTAACATTTTCCATATCATTGACCCCAAATAAATAGATTTATAAGGCTCTTTTCGTAAAGCCTGTTGCTTTAAGCTAGTAAAAAGTCGGCATTTGGACTTTTTACCGTCATTTTGCTTCGAAAATAGAAGAAGGTCCTCCATTTCAAAATGGAAAAGAGCACGACTGCAACAATTATGACGGCTTGATTCTATATTACGAAAAGCAACAAAGTATGCGGAGAAGCCATTTATAAATATAGGTTTCATTTATTCAAGGTAAATTATTCATGGTGTCGGTGAAGCAGTGGGGACAGTTCTCGCTGCTTCCAAAGTGTCTGCCATACAGTTCTATTGATAGTGTTTATGTCTTGAGAATCCTTGAGCCACACAGTGGAAAATCCAGTATTAGAAAATAAACTAGCCAAGATTCGCAATTAGCGGATCTTGGCTAGTTTTAAAGGGGCAGCTATTTTTTTGCTTAATGCCCTAATTTCCTTTTCTCTCAATAGTATTCCTCTTGTGCTTTAGGCTTCTCCTTGGACATGAACCAGCCTAGTATACCTATTAATAAAAGGACAGACCAGAATGTGATTTTCCAAAGTGCTCCTTTTGCGAAGCCTTCTGATAGGATGGCCAATTCAGGATGGGCAAGTGCATAAACTCCAAGCTTTACTCCTACCCAACCGACAACGAAGAAAGCGGCAGTTTCTAATCCAGGACGTTTTTCGAGTAATACAACAAAGTATCCTGCAGCGAAACGCATGATCACTAATCCGATAATTCCTCCAGCAAGAATAACGGCGAAGTGTCCACCATCTAAGCCCCCGATTGTCGGTAGGTTTGTGGCGGGAAGCATAACTGCAAGTGCAACAGCTGCTAAAATCGCATCTACAGCAAATGCAATATCAGCAAGCTCTACCTTGATAACGGTCATCCAGAAGCCAGAACCTTTTTTCTCTGTGGCATTTTTCATTAGCTTAGGCTTTAAAACATGCTTTTTCAATAGATGGTACGAAGCAATACCTAATAAATAAAGTGCTCCTATTGCCTGAACCTGCCAAATATGCACAAGATAGGAGATAAGGAATAGAGATCCGAATCGGAACACAAAGGCTCCTGCCAATCCGTAAAATAACGCTTTTTTTCGCTGCTTTTCCGGCAGATGCTTTACCATTGTTGCAATAACGAGGGCGTTATCAGCAGCAAGGATTCCTTCCAAACCAATTAATATAAGTAATACCCAACCGTATTCTAACAATAATCCAATATCCAATTATTTATCTTCCTCCCAATTATTTATGATAATCATGTATTGCTAGATTCATTTAAAATGGTGGTGATGGTAGTTTCAGATTTCTCGGCGGATTGTGGATTTCTAAAGTTGCAATCGACACCACATACAATTTCATGGTCACAAAAAATGTTAACCATACTAATACTTGCTTTCCTAAGAAAAGATCTTTCAATTAAATTCGTTTTCTCCTTTTTAATAAAGTCAAAGTTTAGTAGCTTAAACCAAAATAAGATACATTAGATAACGGTTCTCCTCCTTTAAAATACAAAAAAACCTTTACCAATTTTAGGTAAAGGTTTAGAAATTTAGACATATGTCCCTTTACCATAATGGCAAAGGTCTCGCAAACAACGTGTTAGTTGCCAGTTAAGCCGGTGACAGTAATCATCTATCACGGATTGTCGACATAACTGTAAGCTACTCCCCTTTGGAGTATATAGGCTCATAGTGAGCATAGCATTAACTCTTTTGCTATTGAGAATATCATAATATATTCTATGTTATTCAGCAAGAGAGATGTTTGTTAATTTTTTGTGAACTGGTTGATGATACCAAGGCCAAGGGAGCACCTGTTTACCCGAAATTTGGAAGCAGAGGGAACCTTCCCAGTTGCTTCCTGTTCATAAAATTCCCAAAAAAACAATTCTGAATATTGCGTTTTATTAAAACGTTTTATATAATGAGGTAGAAGTTAATAAAACCGGTTCGATAATAAATGAAATGTTTTGTAAAATAAGTATATTATTACGATTATTCATTGTAGATCCATTTACTTCAGCGTGAATTCTTTGTAATATATAGTAGTAATAGCTTAATATAAACAGGAATAAAAGACTAGGAAATAGAAAATAAAGGTTACAAGTATACTTTTCACTAGGTGTCATCAAACCGGTTCGACACTTAAGGGGAAATCTGGAATAATAATTTCGACCAGTAACTTACGAAAATAGTAGAATTCCATATTTTTAATAGACGGTTAAACCGATTTGATAGAATGTTTCTAAAGGAGAATGGCATGGTCACAATTGATGATGTAGCAAAGCAGGCAGGTGTTTCTAAAAGCACGGTGTCCAATGTATTTAGCAAAAAAAGACCAATAAGCAACGATGTTACAGAGCGCGTTATAAATGTAGCAAAGGAATTGAAATATGTACCGAATCATGTTGCTAGAAGCCTAGCGATGAAAAAAACGATGATTATCGGGCTGAAAATGGCCTCCATCGAAGATTATGAATTGAGTAGCTTTGAAACGAAAGTAATTCAAGGTGTAGTAAAAAAGTGCTCTGAGCATGGATATCGATTATTACTAGATCGCATCTACGAGGATGAAGATTCCTCTCACTTTTCAAAGGAACCCGTCGATGGCGTCATCCTGTTGAATCCAAGGGATGAAGACCCAAGAATTCAGCAGTATAAAAACCTCAATACCCCCTTCGTTTTAATTGGGCGGCCAAATATGGAAGATGTCGATACGAAATATGTTGATAATAACAATATTGATATAGTTAGAGAGGTTGGTGAATTTTTGATTGGCAAGGGTCATCAGCAAATTCTATTCTTAAATGCAGCCCCGGGTATGACTGTTGCGGAGGATAGAAAAGAAGGATTAAGACAGGCTTACGAAAACTATAATCTTGAATTTGTAGAAGAAAATGTTATCTATAACGACATGAAAAAATATAAAAACGCCTCAGAATATGGATATTTAAGCTTGCTTGATGTATATCAGGAAAAGAAATATACAGCTATCATAGCTGACACGGATAGAGTTGCACTTGGGGTAATGCGAGCTGCAAGAGAAAAGGGAATGGATATTCCGAATGATCTTTCTTTAATAGCCTTAAGTAATAATGAAACGTTAGCACTTGATACAACGCCGAAGTTGACTTGTGTGGAACTTTTTCCGGAAAAGCTCGGTGAAGAAGCAGCTGAAGTATTAATTAACACTTTAAAAGACAATCTTGCACCCAGAAAGAGAATGATACCTGCAAAGTTAGTAGTTAGAGATTCGTGTGAAGATATGTAAACCGTCTATTAATAGGTTAGGGGGAATGTATATGGGTAAGCTTATAAATCGTCCTAAGGTAGAGGTGCTAAAAAGAATCATCCAGCAAGAAGAACAGGGACAATATCTTGAGGTTATTTTCCATGTTCCAGACAATACGGAACAAATTAATGTGAAAATGGAAGTGAATAGCGAGGGAAATGCCGCAAACATTATTGATTTAGGGGTGAAGGATCCATTTCGTATTCGTGGCTGGAGTGGTGGAGCTCGTACGGAGTTTTTTATCTCAAAATCAAAAGCGACACCAGGATATTTGCAAGGAGAGATGCCTGTTGGTGAGTGGGCAGTTTTACTAGGCTCTTACCGGGTTGCCCCTGTTGGCTGCGAGGTAACAGTGACGGTGGAATATACACCGCTTACATCTCGTTGGCTGAAGGGTGATCTCCATGTACATAGTGTGCACAGTGACGGAACATATACCCTTAGAGAAAATGCCGCAATTGCTGAAGCTACTGGCTTAGATTTTTTGGGCTTAACAGACCATAATGCATCTAGTCAAAATTATGCCTATCCTCGGGATACAGCTATTCATTTTATTCCAGGGATGGAGTTAACGACTAATAAAGGTCATCTAAACCTGTTTGGCGTAGACGACCCTGTTAAAGATTTTCGAATTACCAATATGGAAGAATTACATAGCTGTTTAAGAGAAACACGTGAGAAGGGTGCCTATATTTCACTAAATCATCCTCACTGTCGAAATACAGGATGGGAGTGGGAATGGGAGTTTGACTATGATTGGGTAGAGGTTTGGAATGGTCCATGGAGAGCTGATAATCAAGATGCTGTAGATTGGTGGCAGGAGCAGCTTGTGAAAGGAAGAAGATTGGTTGCTGTGGGAGGAAGTGATACGCATCGACCAAATCCCCACGTCAAGCATGGTATGCCTACAACTTGGGTGTATGGGAATGAATGTACCACTCCAGGAATATTAGAAGCAATTCACAAGGGACACGTTGTGTTAAGTTATGCTCCTAATGGCCCGTTTATTGAATTAAATTGTGGTACAAGTATGGTTGGGGATGTGTGCAGCGAGAGGGAGCAAGAAGAGGTAACAATGAAGGTAAGTCATACACAGTACGGTGATGTCGTGAAAATCTACTCAAATAAAGGGATTGAACAAGAGCTTTTAATAGAAGAAGGGCAGGATATGTTGGAAGCATCATGGGATATTGCTTCCCGCTCCTTTTACCGAGTTGAGGTATGGCGTTATTTCCATGAAGCGAAGAGTCGTTTAATGGCAGCGCTAAGTAATCCAATCTATTTTAGGTAAATTGAAAGGTTTCGTAGTGCAATCAAGAAGAGGAAGATTACGATGTGAAACCATATGAAGATGTAGGATAAAGTGAGGGAAGGCTTTATGCAATTTGGAGCAATAGAAGCGGGTGGAACAAAGTTTGTTTGTGGAATTGGCGATGAGAATGGAAAGATTTACGAAAGAGTGAGTTTTCCTACAACCACACCTGAAGAAGTGTTGGGGCATGTGACGGAATATTTTAAATCACATGATTTGCAAGCCCTGGGGGTAGGGTCATTCGGACCAATTGATTTAAATCTTCAAAGCCCTAAGTATGGTTATATTACCTCTACGCCCAAGCCATTATGGCAAAATACCAATTTAGTTGGAATGCTACGTGAGCATTTTAATATTCCGATTGGCTTCGATACAGATGTGAATGCTGCTGCTTTAGGTGAATTAAAATGGGGCGCAGCAAGTGGGCTAGATAGCTGTATTTACATGACTGTTGGTACTGGTATTGGAGTTGGCGCAATTGTTGAAGGGAAACGAGTTCATGGGTTAACTCATCCCGAGATGGGGCATATTCTTGTTCGAAAACATCCTAAAGATGAGTTTCTTGGAAATTGCTCATATCATCAAGATTGTCTTGAAGGGATGGCTGCTGGTCCTGCCATTGAAAAAAGATGGGGAAAAAAGGGACAAGAACTAGTAGGTAATGATAGGGTTTGGGAGCTAGAAGGTTACTATCTTGCTCAAGGAATTGCTAACTTCATACTCATTTTATCCCCGCAAAAGGTCATCATTGGCGGGGGAGTAGCAAAACAACTGCAATTATTTCCTCTTATTCGTAATAATGTGCAAGCTGTATTAAATGGTTATATCGAACATCAACAAATACTATCAGCAATAGAAGAGTATATTGTGCCTCCAGGCTTAGGAGATAATGCTGGACTGTGCGGTGCTCTTGCTCTTGCAAATGAAGCCTTTTACCGATCTGATAAATAATCTAATCCTACTAGAGGGTTGATAGTGAAGGTTTGAACTTCAACCCTAGAAGTCTTTTCTATTATTCACAGCTACCCTGTATAAGAATATTGACTATTTTTTGATTATTCAGTATAATTAGTCGCAACATCATGAAACCGGTTCGACGATTGAGTTGAGGTGTTACTGATATTCAAGGCTGGTTTTAAGAGGTATTTACTATAGTCCTATCGGAATTTAGTGTTTTTTTGTAATTTAGGAAAACCGGTTCGATTAAGAGTGACACGGGGACAGTCCCCTTGGTACTCGGTGTTACCAGTTACCAGAGGGACTGTCCCCACGGTAACCCACGGTAACCCACGGTAACCCCCACGGTACCACGAAAGGAGGAGATGCTACCAAAAAGCATCGTGCTACATATTTTCACAATTAAATGTAAGGGGTTACAAAATTTAACGGATAACAAGGGGGATATGATGAAAAAGTTCTTATTTTTACTAATTGCTGCTCTTGTCGTTTTAGCGGGATGTCAATCAAATACTGGAGGATCAGAGAACGAAACAATCGATGTTCAAGCTCCAGATCGTGATTTAGTTGAGGATGGTTTGCCGGCATTTAATGAAAAGGTGGGAGATTTAGCAAAAACTGATTTAGAAATTTGGTTAGCGGCCGATTATGCTAACACTGCACCTATTCAAGATGCTATTAAGGAGTTTCAGGAAGTGTACCCAAATATCTCTGTCAAAACAGTAGGGATTGAGTGGGGAGATATGAGCAACAAAGTGAAATTAGCAGTTTCTAGTGGGGCTGTTCCTGATATGTCCCATGCACATGCGTTTGCAATGGGAGCGCAAGGTCTTGCAGAACCACTTGATGACTTATGGGAAGAGTGGGGCGAAGAGGATCAATTCTTGCCAGGTGGTATAGAGGATACGGTTTGGCAGGGTGTTAAATATGGAATGCCAATCGATATTAATACCACGATCTACTTATATAATAAAAAACTTTTTGAAGAAAACGGGATTTCAGAAGCACCAAAAACGCTAGATGAATTAGTAGAGGTATCCAAAAAGCTGACTGAAAAAGATGGCTCGCGATATGGATTCATTACAAGTGCAAGTGGATGGGGCTTCTTTGGAAATGTCATTGCTGCTGGAACTAACCCATTAAGTTTTGAAGGGGACAATGTTACAGCAAACCTTAATGATCCAAAGATTGTGGAAACGATGAAAAAGTATACAGGCTTAGCAACAGTTGATAAATCATCTCCTGTACCACCACCTCAACAAAGACAGACAGATCATCCTGTAGCGATGTTCGGTTCAGGACGAGCAGCTTCCTTTATTTCTGGTCCATGGGATATTGAAAGAATTAAGAAGGAGTTCCCTGAGGCATACAAGGATTTGGGAACAGCAGTGATGCCTGGTACAGAAAAAGGTTCTGTACTTGGGGGAGGAAGCTTATTCGTGCCGAAGGGCTCTGAAAATAAGGTAGCCTCCTTTGAACTAATGAAATGGTTTGTTTCTGATAAATATGGAATGAGATTGGCGAAGGAGCAAGGTCGCCATCCAGTTAAAGCACATTTATATGAAGATGAATATTATAATGACCCACTACTACAACCATATGTTGAAACGTTAGCAGATGCTGTTCCATACAAGCTAGAAGCATATCCAGAGGCTAACGATGCATGGGGAAAAGCTTTACGTGCCGTGTTTGATGGTGCAGATGCACAAAAAGTTTTAGATGATGCACAAAAGGTTGCGGAAAAGGCAATTGATGCTGCTAATTAATGTTAAGGAAAGAGAATAGTTGAATTTTGAAGGGGTATGTAAGAGGACATACCCTTTCCCTTTAGGGGAGTGAGGATAGTGAAAACAGAAATAGCTACGAGATTTAATCCGCAAAAAAAATCAAATAAAGAGTTACATAAATTAAAAGATTATATAGGGTCTTATCTATTTGTTTTACCCGCACTTAGTTTTTTATTCATATTTTCTATTGCACCTATTATCTATTTAGTCTGGCTAAGCTTTCATGATTATAGTTTACCGAATCCTGCTGTTTTTACAGGTTTAGATAATTTTGCCCGCATGATACAAGACAAGCTATTCATTAAGAGTATTGGAAATACACTTGTCTATACAGTAGGTTCTATGTTTATAGGATTAAGTGGGGCGATTGCGGTCGCCGTACTTCTCAATAGGAAGCTAAAAGGACTGCGATTATTTAAAGTATTTTATTTCTTACCAACTATCACTTCAGAAGTTATTACAGCCATGATATTTTTGTGGGTGTTTGATAATAATTTAGGGATTTTAAACTATTTATTAAAAGTTGCAGGGGTAGTGTCGCCACCGGCTTGGTTGTTACAACCTACTACGGCGATGCTCATACTTATTCTAATCGGAGCATGGAGAGGAACTGCTTATAATATACCGATTTTTCTTGCAGCTCTTCAGGCGGTTCCACAATCCTTATATGAAGCAGCAAGAATAGATGGAGCGAATGGTTGGAAACAATTTATCCACATTACTCTCCCATCAATTACGCATATCTTAGTTTACTGTATGGTCATGTCTGTTATTGGATCGTTTCAGGTAGTAGCTGTTGTAGATATATTAACAAACGGTGGTCCAATGGATAGTACGATGGTAGTTATTAAACACATATGGCAACAGTCATTTGAATTTAACTATGTAGGCTATGGAGCTGCATTATCGCTTGTGTTATTCCCGCTATTGCTAGGTGTAACGTGGCTTCAATTAAGACTATCTAACGGAAAGGACTAACAAGGATGAAAAAGTCTAAAGTCTTAAAAAATTTCATACTATATTTTTTACTATCCTTCGTCTTATTTGTATTTTTAGGTCCCTATGTATGGATGCTAATGACCGCAGTCAAGTCTCAAGGTGAGGTCATGATGTGGCCACCTAAAATAGTTCCCACCGTCTTTCATTGGGAAAACTTTTTAAGAATTTGGCAGGAAACAAATCTACCAAAAGCATTTTTTAATAGTTTTATCGTTTCAACACTAGCAACTATTATCAATGTATTCTTTGCATCTTTAGCAGCCTTTGCCTTTGCTCGCTTAAAGTTTCCAGGCAGAAACAAGTTGTTCTTACTCGTATTAGCAACAATGATGGTTCCATCCGGATTAATGGTTGTTCCGCTATTTTTTATGATGAAAAATGTGCCGTTTGCAGGGCCAGATGGTTGGTTAGATTCCTATGTGGGATTAATACTTCCGTTTGCCGTAACTGGCTTTGCTATTTTCCTAATGAGGCAAAATTTCCTTTCCGTACCGCGGGAGTTAGATGAGCAGGCTACTATTGATGGTTGCTCCAAATTTCAAATTTATTGGAAGGTAATACTTCCGCTTAATAAGCCAGCCATCGCTTTAGTAGCGATTTTTAGCTTTTTAAGTCATTGGAACGAGTATTTATGGCCGCTAACAATTGCAAGATCGCAGGAAATGTACACCATTCAAATTGCCTTAAAGGCGTTCCAAGGGCAATACAATATTGACTGGCCATTAATCATGGCAGGTGCAACGACAGCAGCATTACCAATGATTATTCTGTACTTTATTCTCCAGCCACTCTTTGAACAAGGCTTAGGTGGTCTCGGTTCAGGGGGAAAAGAATCGTAGGGAGCTATTCGTGCAACTTCTATGCAAAAACAAATTATATGTGAGAGGGGATTCTGATGAAATACCATACACTAACTGGATTAATTGACAATAAAATCGTGGAGAAAAAAAGCTCAAGGCTAATCATGGGAACGGCTCATTTAAATCGATTTGAATGCAAAGAGCAACGCTTCGCTATTTTAGATGAATTTATAAAAGTAGGTGGTAATACGTTTGACACGGCCCATCAGTATTTAGATAGTGAAATCTTATTTGGTGAATGGATCGCAGAACGGAATAATCGGAGGAATATTTTAATTCTTTCAAAAGGAGCGCACCCTGATGATGGTGAACCTGGTCCACGCTTAAATCCTTCATCCATAACAAGTGATATTACGGAAAGTCTGATGCGCTTGCGCACAAACTATCTCGATCTCTATGCGCTCCACCGTGATGACGAGAGTGTGGAGGTGGGGCCGATTATTGAAACGTTAAACCAACATATCGAAGCTGGACGAATTCATGCAATTGGGGCATCAAACTGGACACATAAACGAATTCAAGAAGCGAATGATTATGCTGCAAAAGCTGGATTGATTGGATTTACCTTTAATAGTCCGAATTTGAGTCTAGCTTCATGCAATATACCTAGATGGCCAGGTTGTGTATCAGTAGATCGTCCGATGTTGAACTGGCATAAAGGTACACAGTTACCGCTATTATCATGGTCCTCTCAAGCAGGTGGCTTCTTCAGTGGACGTTTTGCACCAGACATACTGGATAACGAAGAGATGGTTAGAGTTTATTATAGTGAAGCAAACTGGGAGCGTTTTGAACGTGCGCGTAAGCTTGCAAAGAAAAAGGGAGCTTCCGCTATTCGAATAGCGTTGGCTTATGTATTAAATCAACCGTTTTTAACTGCAGCAATCATAGGTCCAGAAAAAGTAGAGGAATTGGTTTCATCTGTTGAAGCGTTAAATATTGAACTTACCTCTACTGAAATGAAGTGGCTAAATTTAGAGGATTCTTTTATCGGGAATAAAGCGAGTGAACTCACACCGAATGAAAGGAGCACATAGGGATGAAACATAAATTTGCTGCTCAATTATATACCTTGAGAAATGAAATTAGTACGGACTTTCCAGGGGTATTAAGGGAATTGAAAATAATGGGGTGGGAGGCTGTTCAAATAGATGGACTGTTTGGATATTCTGCCGAAGAAATCGCAGCGGTTCTGCGAGAAACGGGACTCAAAACCGCGGGCATGCATGTTGGCTTAGACAGAATGAATCATGAACTGGACGAGGTATTGCGAGAAAGTAGCCTCTTTCATACAAAGGATATTATTTGTCCTTATCTTGATGAAGATATGAGGAATGTAGAGGGGTACATACAAGCGAAGAGAGACTTAATTGAGATATCTAAGAAAATAACCCCGCAAGGATTCAGAGTTGGGTATCATAATCATGATTTTGAGCTTCTGGAAAAGATAGATGAAGAAATTGCTCTAGATTATATTCTTTCATCTGAATTGGAAGGAACTACCGATATTTATCCTGAAATCGATACCTATTGGGTTAAGAAAGCAGGCATGGATCCTTTAAGCTACATAAGTAAATTTCCCGGCAAAATGCCACTGATCCATTTGAAGGACATGACTAGTGATGGAAAGGAAGATTTCGCTGAAGTAGGCACTGGTTGTATTGATTTTGAACCCATTCTCCAGTGGGGGGAACAAAATGGGGTGGAATGGTATGTGGTGGAACAGGACTTTTGTAAGGGGAACCCATTAGATAGCTTGGAAATTAGTTTAACTAATCTTATTAAAATGACTTCGAAGTAATTTCGTTAAAAAGATATACATTTAAGGGGCGATAACAACATGAAGGAAATAGAAGTGGTCCATGTAATTTTTAAAACCCATCTTGACATCGGTTTTACTGATTTGGCGGAAAATGTGATCAATCAATACATCCATTCTTATATACCAAAGGCCATTGAACTAAGTGAGAAGCTAGCACAGGATGATGGCGACGCGGAATTTGTCTGGACGACAGGATCTTGGTTGATTCATGAATATTTAAAGAGAGCAGATGAAGAACAATCCAAATTAATGGAAGCGGCAATCCACAAAGGATATATCGCATGGCATGGACTGCCTTTCACTACCCATACAGAATTAATGGATAAGAATCTTTTTGATCATGCCTTATCTATCTCTAAAAGGCTTGATGAAAAATACGGCAAAAAGACAATCGCAGCAAAAATGACAGATGTACCAGGGCATACGAAAGCGATGATTCCGCTAATGATGAACAATGGCATCGAATACTTACATTTAGGAGTCAATCCAGCCTCTAAAGTCCCGTCAGTTCCAAGGATTTTTGTTTGGAAAGGTAATGATGGCTCAGAGGTGATTGTTAACTATGCGGATAACTATGGCGATGTCTTAAAGCTAGATGGATTAAATGAGGTAATGGTATTTGCTCATACAGGAGATAATTGTGGCCCGCCATCCATGGAAGATATCATTCAAGAGTTTAATAGTCTAAAAAAACGTTTCCCCAATGCTTTAATTAAAGCTTCTACCATGGATGCTTTTGCGGAAAACCTTTCTTCTATTAAACATACATTACCTGTTGTCTATGAAGAAATTGGGGATACATGGATACACGGGGGCGCAACAGATCCGAAAAAGGTTGCGGAATACCGAGAGCTTTTAAGATTACGTAATAAGTGGATGGACCAAGGTAGATTGGTAGCTTCCAACGAGGAATACCACCAATTTTCCGATTGGTTATTGTTAATTCCAGAACATACATGGGGGCTGGATGAGAAGAAGTATTTAAATGATTATAAGCATTACGCGAAACAGGACCTTAAGGAAGCAAGAACAAGGGACTTCATATCTAGCGACGCCGTTCCAGATAAATATAGTTACATTGGTTCATTTGCAGTTAACGAATTTGACAGCATGTCCGAGCAGTTGTTTTCGACGACTTGGGAGAATCGAAGCTATAGCCTATTCGAAAGCTCCTGGAAAGAACAACGAGGTTATATACAACAGGCCATCGATTCCTTAACAGAAGATAAGCAGCAAGAAGCTAAAGAAGCATTGAAAGCGATAAAGCCAGAAAAAACCGTGGATCGCACTGCAGAAGAAATGAAGGCTGGACTCGCCTATACGCTTGGAAAGTTCCAGATTACCTTTACGAATGACGGCTCTATTATACAAATGGTCGATGAAGATGGAAAAGAGTGGGTAAATCATAAGCGGCCGCTAGGTGTGTTCACCTACGAGTCGTTCGGTATCGAAAATTATCATACATGGTTTGAACAATATGTTGAAAATCTTAGTAGTACGTATCGCTGGTCCGAAGCGGATCAAGGAAAACCGGGGATGGAGCTTCTTCAACCAATTCCAACCCATCAGCAATTTACACCAGCATTACTTTCGTTAAGGAAGCGTTCAAATGATTATTGCGATGCTGTTTATGTGAAGCTACAGCTGCCAAAACATGCCGTAGATACATATGGTGCACCTAGAGAAGTGGAGATCCAATATTCCTTTTATAAAAATCACCCAAGCATCGATGTCGAATTAAATTGGTTTGAAAAGCAAGCTAATCGTCTACCTGAAGCAATTTGGTTTTCCTTTGCGTTAAAGGTAGATAATGCAAACCTTTGGCGGATGGACAAAATGGGAGAAATGATTTCGCCGTTAGAGGTAGTGAAGAATGGGAACCGTAATCTTCATGCCGTTCAATCAGGGCTACATTATCATGGTGCAGATGGAATTGTCGTAATCGAATCAAAGGATGCAGCAATCGTATCCCCTGGGGAGAAACGATTATTACAGCTAGATAATACGTTTGCCTCGCTATCAGAAGGCTTCCACTTTAACTTGTATAACAATGTGTGGGGCACAAACTTCCCGATGTGGTATGAAGACGATGCTAAATTTAGATTCTCGATAAAATTGAATCCTAATAAAAGTGTTTAAGTGATTACTAGAAAGTAAAGGAGAATCCAATATACATGATTACTGTTGGAATGATTGGTGCAGGCAGGATAGGGAAACTACATGTAGATAATTTATTGTTAAATCCTCAAATTAAGATAAAAGCAGTTTCAGATATCGCAACAGAACATTTGAAAACTTGGGCTACAAGTAAATCAATTCCAGTATTAACAACAAACTATGAGGATTTGTTGCAGGACTCGGAAATTGATGCTGTCTTTATTTGTTCACCGACCAATACCCATGCCGAAATCATTGAAAAGGCTGCAATGGCCAAAAAACATATTTTCTGCGAAAAGCCTGTAAGCTTCTCAGTTGAGGAAACGCTAGAAGCATTAAAGGTAGTAGAGGAGGCGGGAGTAAAGCTACAGGTCGGTTTTAACCGTCGTTTTGACCCTAATTTCAAGAAAGTTCAAAATCTTGTTCGGAAAGGGCAAGTGGGTGAGCCTCATATTTTAAAAATAACATCAAGAGATCCTGAGCCACCAAGTTTGGATTATGTACGTTCCTCTGGCGGATTGTTCATGGACATGATGATTCATGATTTTGATATGGCGCGTTATGTGATGGGAAGTGAAATAGTTGAGGTTTCTGCGTATGGCAACGCTCTGATTAATCCAGAGGTTAAAGAGTTGGGAGATATTGATACAGCAATCGTATCCTTGAAATTTGCAAACGGAGCGCTTGGTGTCATTGATAATAGCCGCCAAGCTGTCTATGGCTATGATCAGCGCCTGGAGGTCTTCGGTTCTAAAGGAGTGGTCACTGCTGATAACTGTCGTGCCACAACGGTAGAAGTAGCAACTGTTGAAGGTGTCGTACAGGATAAACCGTTGTATTTTTTCCTAGAACGCTATACACAAGCCTACGCCGAAGAAGTGGCGCAGTTTGTGAGAGCTATACTTGATCATTCTGCTGTCATTTGTAGTGGCAATGATGGCCTTCAGGCAGAACGTATCGCAAGGGCAGCTCAACAATCATATTTAACAGGCAAGCCCGTTAAGATTGAACATGGATTTGTCGTGAATTAGCTTTGTGTGTAAATAGAAGAAATAGGAGGCAGTAACATGAATCCACTTGTATTTAAGGGAAGTCGCTCTATGGATTTTATTGCAATCGGACGTTTATGCATTGATTTAAATGCAAATGAAACGCAACGTCCAATGGAAGAAACGTCTACCTTTACTAAATATGTAGGTGGCTCTCCAGCCAATATCGCAATTGGAGCTTCACGCCTAGGGTTAAAGACTGGGTTTATCGGCAAGGTATCTGATGACCAGATGGGAAGGTTCATTACTAGCTATTTAAAAGAAAATGAGATTAATACAGATAGTATTGTTATTGACCGTACGGGGGCAGTAACAGGTCTAGCTTTTACAGAAATTAAAAGCCCAACGGAATGTAGTATTTTAATGTACCGTGATAATGTAGCTGACTTGAAGCTTGAGCCATCAGAGGTTTCAGAAGATTATATTAAACAATCGAAAGCGCTATTGATTTCTGGAACGGCACTTGCAAAAAGCCCTTCACGGGAAGCGGTATTTTTAACATTGGAGTACGCGAGGAAGCATGATGTCGTTGTGTTTTTTGATTTAGACTATCGCCCGTATACATGGGAAGCTGAAGCAGAAACTGCCGTTTATTATAATCTAGCGGCGGAAAAATCGGATGTCATAATCGGAACGAGAGAAGAGTTCGATATGATGGAGAAATTTTCACCTAGCAACTCTAATGATCAAGTCACAGCGGAAAAATGGTTTTCCTATCATGCCAAAATTGTTGTAATCAAGCATGGTGGCGAAGGTTCCATTGCTTATACGAAAGATGGGGCGTCCCATCGTGGAGGTATTTTTAAATCAAAGGTACTTAAAACCTTTGGAGCGGGTGATTCGTATGCTTCTGCTTTTATTTATGGATTAATGGAAGGGTTAGAGATCTCACAGGCGATGCGCTTAGGTAGTGCTTCTGCTTCTATAGTGATATCTAAGCATAGTTGTTCAGACGCAATGCCTACGATAAATGAAATTCATAGCTTTATGGCAACAGCAGAAGAAATTTTATCAAAAGCTTAATAGATTCATTTCATACAAGCGAACGGAGGAAGTGTGATGAACCATACAACAGTAAAGGTAGTTAAAAATTATATTGGTGGAGAATGGGTAGAGTCCACCTCGACTAAAACAGAGCCTGTCTACAATCCGGCTACAGGTGAAGTGATTGCAGAGGTCGTTCTTTCTACTAAAGAAGATGTGGAAACAGCCGTTCAAATAGCTGAGCAAGCGTTTCACACGTGGTCAAAGGTAGCTGTTCCAAGACGTGCTCGTATTCTCTTTAAATATCAACAATTGCTAGTGGATCATTGGGATGAATTAGCCAAGTTGATAACGATAGAAAATGGGAAGCCTTACAAAGAAGCGTATGGTGAAGTGCAGCGTGGCATTGAGTGTGTGGAATTTGCTGCTGGAGCGCCAACGCTCATGATGGGACGTCAGCTTCCGGATATTGCAACAGATATCGAATCCGGTATGTATCGTTATCCGATTGGAGTGGTGGGAGGTATCACGCCATTCAATTTTCCGATGATGGTACCATGCTGGATGTTCCCGCTTGCGATAGCATGTGGTAATACATTTGTTTTAAAGCCATCAGAACGTACGCCACTATTGGCAGCTCTTCTTGTTGAATTATTTGAAGAAGCTGGCTTGCCTAAAGGAGTACTAAATATTGTGAACGGTGCCCATGAAGTTGTAAATGGACTTATCGAGCATAAGCTGGTAAAGGCGATCTCATTTGTAGGCTCACAACCTGTCGCGGAATATGTTTATAAAAAAGGAGCGGAAAACCTAAAGCGTGTACAAGCATTAGCAGGAGCGAAAAACCACTCCATCGTCTTAAATGATGCGAAGCTTGATGTCGCAGCAACTCAAATTATAGGTGCCGCTTTTGGCTCTGCGGGTGAACGTTGTATGGCAGCATCAGTCGTAACCGTTCAGGAAGAGGTAGCAGATGCCTTAATTGAGAGATTACTAGAAGAAGCAAATAAGCTTCAAATCGGAAATGGGTTAGTAGAAAATGTTTATTTAGGTCCTGTTATCCGTGACGGTCATAAAGAACGCACTCTAGGCTATATCCAACAAGGATTAGAGGAAGGAGCTCGACTAATCCGCGATGGACGTAAGGATGATGCAGTGAATGGCGAAGGGTACTTTGTTGGTCCAACTATTTTTGATGAAGTAACGACAGAGATGAAAATCTGGAAGGATGAAATTTTTGCGCCAGTTTTATCGATTATCCGTGTGAAATCACTAGATGAGGCAATCGATATTGCAAATGAATCTCGTTTTGCGAATGGTGCGTGCATTTATACAGAAAGTGGAGGAAGTGTACGTCAGTTCCGCGAAAACATTCATTCAGGAATGTTAGGCGTAAATGTAGGGGTTCCTGCACCAATGGCCTTTTTCCCATTCTCCGGTTGGAAGGATTCCTTCTACGGTGACCTACATGCAAATGGGATGGACGGAGTAGAATTCTACACAAGAAAGAAAATGCTAACGACACGTTGGTAATAGATGTGGGAAAAAGAGTGGACGGAGTGATATGTGACTGCGCCGTTCCTTCTTTATTTGAAAGGCTTTGTTATTGTTCATTGTTGATTTTCGTGTAGGTATGAGAATACATAGGCGGAGAATTTCCGGCTAATGTATCTAGATGGAGCTTAAGTAGCAGATATAAGCGGAGATATTCCGCTTAAATGCACTAAATAAGAAAAAAACCTAAGATTTGGGTACTAAAAGCGGAAAAAATCCCCTTATTTTTAAAGAAATATGGGTATTTCTCCATTTAAGCGGAATTTCTCCGTTTATTTTCAAACACCATAAAATCAACATTCCGTTATAACAGAGCCATTTGAAAAAACGAGAAAGGTGTGGTTCTATGAAAACCGTAAGAATGACTACTGCGCAAGCTTTAGTGAAATTTTTACATCAACAATATGTAGAATTTGATGGGCAACAGCAAAAGTTTGTTAAAGGTATTTTCACGATATTTGGCCATGGAAATGTAGTAGGGCTTGGTCAAGCGTTAGAGCAAGATACTTTGGACCTTGAAGTATATCAGGGTAGAAGTGAGCAAGGAATGGCCCATGCTGCAGTAGCCTTTGCCAAACAAAAGCATCGCAAACAAATAATGGCTTGTAGCGCTTCCGTTGGTCCTGGCTCTGCCAACATGATAACAGCTGCGGCGACGGCTTCTGCCAATAATATCCCTGTTTTGTTGCTGACTGGTGATGTATTTGCAACAAGACAACCAGATCCGGTGTTACAGCAAATTGAACATACACATAATCTATCAATCTCTACAAATGATGCCTTTCAAGCTGTCAGTAAATATTGGGACCGTATAAATCGTCCGGAGCAGCTTATGACTGCGTTAATCAACGCGTTTCGTGTTTTAACGAACCCAGCAGATACTGGAGCAGTCACGATAGCACTGCCGCAAGATGTACAAGGAGAGGCCTGGGACTTTCCAGATTACTTTTTTAAAAAGCGAGTCCATCGAATTGAGCGGCGATTGCCTACGAGGGAGAGCTTAGCGGAAGCGGCGGCCTTAGTGCAGCGTAAGAAAAAGCCGGTAATCATTTGCGGAGGTGGCGTTCGTTATTCAGAGGCGGCAAAAGCACTGAAGAACTTTTCCGAGGAATTCCATATCCCATTTGGTGAAACGCAGGCTGGAAAAAGTGCCGTGGAATCGCATCATCGTTATAACCTTGGGGGAATTGGTGTAACGGGGAATCTCGCAGCAAATACCATTGCCAAGGATGCTGATCTTGTCATTGGAATTGGAACTCGATTTACCGATTTCACAACAGGCTCTAAGCAATTGTTCCAAAATAAGGATGTCGAGTTTTTAACCATCAATGTTTCCGAATTTCATGCCAATAAACTCGATGCTGTAAGTGTGGTCGCTGATGCAAAGGAAGCATTACAGGCACTTTCTGTTGAATTGAAAAAGGTGGGCTACCAATCAGCTTATACATCTGAAATTGCTGTAGCAAAGGATGCATGGGAAACGGAATTAGCACGCCTACATACTATCTGTTTTACTGAGCAACAAGCTTTCCAGCCAGAAGTGGCAGGTCACCTTGATGAGGTAATACCTGAGTATGTGTCCGCACTTGGCACTCAATTAACACAGACTGAAGTGATTGGAGAAATTAATCATTTACTAGAAGAAGACGCTATTATTATCGGTGCTGCTGGAAGTCTCCCTGGTGATCTTCAACGGATGTGGGTAGCGAAAAGCCCAAATACCTATCACATGGAATATGGTTATTCATGCATGGGTTATGAGGTTTCTGGGGCCCTTGGGGTGAAGCTAGCAGAACCCGACAAAGAAGTATATGCCATGGTTGGGGATGGAAGCTACCAAATGCTCCACTCCGAATTAGTGACAAGTCTTCAAGAGAAAAAGAAAATAAATATCCTCCTTTTTGATAATTCAGGCTTTGGTTGCATTAATAATTTGCAAATGGGAAACGGAATGGGGAGTTTTGGGACGGAATTTCGTTATCGGGACGAAGAAACAGGAAAGATGAATGGGACGATCATGAAAATAGATTATGCCGCTAGTGCAGCTGGTTATGGCGTAAAGACGTATAGCGTCACAACAATTCAGGAACTCCAAGCAGCGATTCAAGACGCTAAAAACCAAACTATTTCCACCTTAATTGATATTAAAGTTTTACCAAAAACGATGACCAATGGCTATGAGTCTTGGTGGCATGTTGGGGTTGCGGAAGTGGCCAACAATCCAAAAGTAAAAGAAGTGTTCGAGGGTAAAGAAAACAATCTTCAAAAGGCAAGACGATACTAACTTTAGTTTACAAAAGGTTTTCAGGCAAGGAATGAGTATAAATTCAGAAAGCTTACTTATTATGTCAAACTATAGAGGGGAGTCGAAGGATGTTTAAGGAAGCTACGATTAAACTTGGTATTGCTCCTATCGCTTGGACAAATGACGATATGCCAGAATTAGGTGGAGAAAATACATTTGAACAATGTATAAGTGAGATGGCATTAGCTGGTTTTTCGGGCAGTGAAGTGGGAAATAAGTATCCTCGCAATATTACTGTTTTAAAAAAGGCTTTGGCACTCAGAAAAATGGAGATTGCAAGCGCATGGTTTAGTACGTATTTGACGACAATGCCTTTGGAAGAGACAGTGGAGCCATTTATTGAGCATCGAGATTTTCTGCACGAAATGGGTGCGAAGGTCATCGTTGTTTCTGAACAAGGACGAAGCATTCAAGGATTAATGGATGTTCCATTATTTAAGAAAAAGCCTGTGTTTTCAGATGCAGAATGGCGAAGACTTGTGGAAGGCTTACACGAACTTGGACAGTTAGCCTTGGAGAAGGACATGGTGATTGTCTACCATCATCATATGGGAACAGGAGTCCAGACAACAGAGGAAATCGAGAAATTAATGGAGCTTAGTGATCCTGCCCTTGTATCCTTGCTCTATGATACTGGTCATCTCGTATTCTCTGGAGAAGATCCAAGCTTTATTTTGAAAAAATACTTACCTCGCATCAAGCATATTCACCTAAAGGATATTCGTAGAGATGTGGTAGAACAAGTTAAAGCGGAAGATCTAAGTTTTTTACAAGCTGTAAAAAGAGGCGCATTTACTGTACCAGGAGATGGTGAAATCGAGTTTGAAGAGGTGTTTACTTTGTTAGCGACCTCTGATTACAAAGGTTGGTTTATAGTGGAGGCGGAGCAGGATCCAGTCCTAGCGAATCCATTTGAATATGCCGTGAAAGCGCGTAGTTATATAAAAGAAAAAAGTGGTCTTTAAATTGCATGCCTTATTAACAATAAGTTTCAATGGGGAGGAAGTACATTGTTTGGTAGATTAGGAGAATTGGAAGAAGGATATAATGTTTTGACGGAAATAAATGGTCCGCACAAAGATATGCTCATGGATATTGGGATTTATAAAATGTCCAGCGGAATCGAAGAAAGCTTACTAGATGGGGAGAAAGAAACAGCTATTCTTTTGTTAGAGGGAAAGGTTCGGTTTGAATGGGAAGGGAATAGTTGCGAGATTGAAAGAAAGTGTGTGTTCAAAGAAGAACCATTCTGCCTACATATCGCGAAAGATGTACATGTGAAAATATTAGCTCTGGATCCTAGTGAAGTACTAATACAAAAAACATATAATGACAACGCGTTTGCCTCGAAGCTCTATACACCTGAAGATAGTCAAAACGTTGTTGCAGGCAAGGACGATTGGGAAGGCACTGCCAAACGTGTGATTCGAACCATTTTCGATTATGAAAATGCGCCATACTCTAACATGGTAATAGGCGAAGTTCTATCCTATCCAGGAAGATGGTCCAGTTATCCACCACATCATCACGAACAACCTGAAGTTTATTACTATCGCTTCGATAAACCTCAAGGGTTTGGATGTGCTATGGTTGGAGAAGACGCACACCGAGTCGTACACAACAGCTACATCACCATCCCTGGTGGCCTCGACCACCCCCAATCAACAGCCCCAGGCTACACCATGTACTTCTGCTGGATGATCCGCCACCATACGCATAACCCCTGGACCGAACGAATAATGGTCGAGGAGCACAAGTGGTTGTTGGGGTGAGTGAGAGGGGGGTGCCTGTCACCACTCGAAATTTGTCGAAAAGGTAGC
The DNA here is from genome assembly GCF_002019665.1 of Sutcliffiella halmapala. Classification (GTDB taxonomy): domain Bacteria; phylum Bacillota; class Bacilli; order Bacillales; family Bacillaceae_I; genus Sutcliffiella_A; species Sutcliffiella_A halmapala. The sequence continues at coordinate 447,533 of NZ_KV917375.1, forward strand.
CACGGGGACTGTCCCCTTGGCTACCACTGTTTTCTTCTCCCCGTTATTTAGGTTATGATAAGCATATAAGTTAGCTATGGAACGGGTGTAAAGAATGAATAGTAGACAAAAAGAATTATTGCGCATATTACTCCTTCATGAGAATGGAGCATTACAAATAAAGGATTTGTCAGAACGGCTGGATTGTGCGGAGAAGACGGTAAGAAATGATTTAGATCGCTTGGAGGAAACGCTCGATCACTATCCGAGTGCTGTCCTTTCGCGCAAGCCAGGCATTGGCATTAACATACAGATTGACGAAGAAGATCGTGAAGCTATTTTTCAAACGCTTTTATCTTCTGAAACGAAGACGACAGAGGAGCGGTTGATTGAAATAGCCTTTCATCTTTTAACGAGCTATAAACCAATTACACTCCAGGATTTTGCAGACCGTTACTATGTGCAAAAAATCGCAATCAAAAAAGATATGGACCTGATTTCGGGATGGCTAGAACGCTTTGAGCTTCAGTTAATCTCAAAACCACGACTAGGTAATGTGATTCAAGGCTCCGAGCTGAAAAAACGGAATGCATTGGCACATTTATCGGACCTTACACGCACAATACCAGCTGAAAGAAATTATGTGCTGGATTTATTTTTGCCGTATGAAATTGCAGCAGTCAGAAAAGCGCTTGTCGAGATGCAGCGGGAATATACAATTTCCTTTACCGATGATGCACTAGAAAGCCTGCTTGTTCATGCACTCATTATGATCAAACGAACAAGGCAGAAGTCCCCGGTATTTGTACATGCCGCCGAACAAGCAAAAGCAAGTGAACGGAAGGAATATACCTACGCAGGTTGGTTCTTTGACCAGATGACAAAGGCCTTTCAGATGAATTTTCCAAGTGAGGAACGAGCTTATTTCACTTGGCATCTCATTAGCGCCAAAAAAACGGAAGAATCTGTGGAGCAGGAGCTCAAGTATGAAGTTGCGGAAACAGACATCGTAAAGTTGCTTGTTAGTAAGCTAGAAAAATTAACGTTATTTCCTTTCCAAACGGATACGATTTTAATTAAGGGACTTGCTATCCATATGCATTCCGTTATCCATCGAATCCAGTATGGGTTTCCTATTAGAAACCCGTTACTTCCTAATATTAAAAAAATGTATCCATACATGTTTAATATGGCGATTTTGACGCTTGAAGAAATAAATTCAACTTTTCATATCGACATTCCAGAGGATGAGGCGGCCTATATCGTACTTCATTTTCAAGCCTCGATTGAAAGATTGGAAAGTAAAAGCAGTGCAAAAAAGAAAGCGCTTATTGTGTGTCATATGGGGATTGGAATGTCGCATCTTCTAGAAGCAAAAATAGAGCAGCAATATCAAGAAATTGATGTAGTAGGCTGTATTGGGAAAGCGGAGATTCCGGACTATGTGAAACAGCATGAGGTGGATTTTATTATCTCAACCGTTCCTCTTGAAAAAGTAAAGCAGGAACATATAGTCGTTTCGCCACTTTTTAGTCAACACGATAAAAAGCAACTGAATTATTTTCTTGAGGAGCTTCAACAAAAAAAGTCGGAATCTTATAATCTAGATCATCTTACTACCTTTCTTCACGAGGAATTTCTCTTTTTCGAAGTGGAAAAAGAACACCGCTATCAAGTCGTCGAAATGCTTGCGATGGCTCTTTATCAAAAGGGCTATGTGGATAAGGAGTTTATCCATAGTGCAGTTAGCAGAGAAAGGTCATCTGCCACAGCGATTGGTGGAAGAGTTGCAATTCCTCACGGGAATCCTGCGATGATTCAAAAGTCTATGATTGCCGTTGCGATGATGAAGGAGCCAATCGAATGGGGGAATGAGCTAGTATCCATTGTTCTCATGCTAGCTATCTCGAAAGAAAATCACCAAAACATGCGAGCGATTATCGGACAAATCGCTAGTCTAAGTGAGTCACCATTCATCGTACAAGACTTACTAGCTAAGAAGAATTTCCAAGACTTTATGCAAGTTTTAACTAAAAAAGGGTAATACATTACGAGTGGGCAGCTAAGCTATAGCTAGCCTGCTCTTTTTTGATTATTGGCTCTGTTAGAGTACCAAGTAAATTTTTTATGTACCTAGCTGTTGATTGGAGCACAAGGCGAAGACTCCTGCGGGAGATAGCGTTTTGTGGAGACCCCGCGGAAAGCGTAGCCTAGTGCGGAAATCAACAGCGGTGTTTGACAGAAGAATCTAATAATCAATTTTTACCGTAACTTCCGGTAAAAGAAAATAATAATAGGGACACCAGGATAGCTTATGATAAAAGAAGAAAGCGTTTACTAAGTAGTTAGGAGGATTTATTTTATGGCAAAGATATTAGCAGTTACTGCTTGCCCGGTAGGTATTGCACATACTTACATGGCTGCTGAAAATTTACAAAAAGCCGCCGAAGCATTAGGCGTCGAAATAAAAGTAGAAACACAAGGCTCGATAGGGGTAGAAAATGGATTAACCGAACAAGACATCGCCGAGGCAGATGGCATCATCATTGCAGCGGACAAAGAAGTTTCGAAAGAACGTTTCGCTGGTAAAAAAGTTATTGTAACTGGTGTTCAAGACGGAATACGTAAGCCGGAAGAATTAATCAAACGTATTCAAAATGGAGATGTTCCTGTTTATAAGGCTGATTCAGCTGCAGCGAGTACTTCAAAAAGTAGTAAGCAAAAAGAAAATCCTATCTATAAGCACTTAATGAGTGGGGTTTCCTATATGGTACCTTTCATCGTCGTAGGGGGATTACTAATAGCGCTCGCGTTAACCCTTGGTGGTGTTCAAACGCCAGGCGGAATTGTTATCCCAGACGATTCCATCTGGAAGCAGGTAGAAAGTCTTGGTGGCACAGCATTCATGTTCATGGTTCCTATATTAGCTGGATTTATTGCGGTTAGTATTGCTGACCGTCCTGGACTTGTACCAGGTATGATCGGTGGATTCATAGCAGCAAATGGTAGCTTTTACGGAAGTGAAGCTGGTGCTGGTTTTATCGGGGGGATAATCGCTGGTTTCTTAGCAGGTTATGTGGCATTAGCGATTAAGAAAATAAAGGTTCCAAAGGCTGTTCAGCCGGTAATGCCGATTATTTTCATTCCAATTTTCTCATCCGTCATTGTTGGACTATTATTCATTTTCGTCATTGGTGCACCAGTTGCACAAGTGTTTGAAACATTAACTGCTTGGCTTGCTGGAATGCAAGGTGGAAGCTCTATCTTCTTAGCGATGATACTTGGAGCTATGATCGCAGTCGACATGGGTGGTCCATTTAATAAAGTAGCCTTTTTATTCGGTTCTGCCATGATTGCAGAAGGAAATTACGCTATCATGGGACCAATCGCTGTTGCAATCTGTATACCTCCAATTGGATTAGGACTTGCAACTTTTATCAACAAACGTAAATTCCGTCAATCAGAGAGAGAAGCTGGAAAAGCATCCTTTACCATGGGGTTATTCGGTATTACAGAAGGAGCTATTCCATTTGCAGCACAAGACCCATTACGTGTTATCCCAAGTATTGTTGTTGGTTCAATGACAGGTTCGGTAATTGCCATGCTAGCAAGTGTAGGCGACAGAGTAGCTCACGGTGGTCCAATCGTTGCGGTGTTAGGTGCAGTGGATAATGTCTTCATGTTCTTTGTAGCTGCTATTATTGGATCTGTCGTGACAGCGTTATTAGTCACTGTTTTGAAAAAAGATGTCGAAGCAGCACCGGTTGCTGTGGGAACTGATGTAAGGGTAGTACCGGAAGCGACAAGCACTATTCAAGATACTACGAAAATAGAAGATGAAACAACCAAAGAAGAAATTACGAAGTTAACGGATATCACAACGGTTGATTTAATGGAAACAAAATTAACTGGTGCGACTAGAGATGAAGTAATCGATGAGCTTATTACAAAACTAGATTCAGCAGGAGTATTAAACTCTAAACAAGAGTTTAAACAAGCGATCCTAAATCGTGAAGGGGAAAGCTCTACTGGTCTTGGGATGAACATCGCAATCCCACATGGAAAGTCAGATGCAGTAAAGCGACCAACAGTAGTGTTCGGAATTAAGCGAGAAGGTGTAGACTGGAAAAGCTTAGACAGATCTTCGGCAAAACTCATTTTCATGATTGCTGTACCAAAACAAGCTGCAGGAGACGCCCACCTCAAAATACTACAAATGCTTTCACGCAAATTAATGGACGAAGACTTTAGAGAAGCATTGTTGAAGGTTAGTACGAGAGAAGAAGCGTTTAGATTGTTGGGTGAGATACGTTAGGGAGAAAAAGTAGCCAGGGAGCCAAGGGGACAGTCCCCTTGGCTACTTTTCTCACAAAATTTCAAATTCAGATCCAGCTATTATTTCATTTAGTATTTCAGCTGGTTGTTTATGGCTAGTGTCGAATAGATGCTTTTCATTACTAGGTGAATGTTCAAGTTGATTTAACAAAAATAATGAACGTTCGATTAAATAGGGGTCTCCTCGCTTATTCAAACGTTCGATTAAGATGTTTGCATCCGCCCGTAAAACGATGTATTTGATCTTGATATTTAAATAGGAAAAATGTTTACAGAACCACTCTAACTCATTTTCTACTACTGTATCGATAATTACATGAAAATCATGCTGAATAAAAGTTTGAGTGAGAGATAGGATGTTCTTCCACATGATTGTTATCTTCTCTTCCCATGGTGGCTCAGACCCATCCTCATACATAGAAAGAAAGTCATCGCCTTTGATGAGGGCGCTTTTCTTAATGCTCCGTGCTAGTTCCTTTGAAAGTGTAGATTTACCGACCCCACAAGGTCCAGAAATGATATATATTGTATTCATGATAATCCCACTACCCCTACTTTCTTTCACTAGTCGACTCTCTTACAATTAACTTCGTAGGCAATAAAATCTCCTGGATCGGGTGATCTTTATTTTCCATTCGCCAACATAGTTGTTCAACGCCTCTTTTACCAAAATAATTTAAATCAATATCCATTGTCGTAATGGTAGGAGTGGAAATTTGAGATAATTGCCCATTGTCAAAGCTACATACGGATACATCTTCTGGTACTTTTATTCCCTTTTGCTGCAATAAAGAAGTTACAAGAAAACCTAGTCCATCATTTACACAAAACCATGCTGTAGGTCGGTTTTGAAGATTATTTAATAGTGAACTAATTTCAGCTTGATTTTCCTGGACATTTGTCTTCATAAAGTCATCCACAGGTTTGAGTTCGTATTTTTTCAAAGCTAGTAAATAACCTTCTAATCTCTCTTGGTAGCTGGGGGAAATGTCCACATCTCCAACGAAAGCTATTTCCTTATGACCTAATTGGATTAAATGTTCCACAGCAGTAAATGCACCGAATCGGTTATTAGTGAGGATAGAATCAGCTTCTAGAGATGGATCATGATGGTCGATTAAAACGGTAGGAATCCCTGTATTAATAACCTTTGATATATATTCCGTACTAATGTGAGATAAGATTAATATCCCATCAATTTCGTGATTTGTTAATAAAGAAGGAAGCGTTAATTTCTCTTTAGTTTCATGATCAATCGATTCAATTAACAAGTTCATCCCACGGTTCCTAAGCTCTTTTTCAACGGTTAAATAGATTTCTCCAAAAAAGCTAGTTAGCGAGAAAGCATAATCTGATGCGATTAATGCGATGTTTCCAGACTGTTTTTTATCTGCTTGTTTTTGGCTTCGGCTATTAGAATAGGAATAACCTAATTCATCGGCTGTGTTTTGTACAAGTCTCCTTGTTTCCTCGCTAACCCCAGGCTTACCCGACAAAGCTTGAGAAACAGAGTTTTTCGAGATAGTTAACCGATCTGCTATATCTTGCATTGTTACTTTCTTTTCCATATTCATTTTCTCCCTCAAACTTTAATTAAATGGTTTATTTAAAAAATGTCGTTTGTCCTTGTTTTGTAATTATATTGTAACGTTACAAATTAAAAAGTACAATAGTGTGTTTGTGTTGAGTATAATATCTAATTTTGAAAATTCCGATTCTAGCGAAATAATGTTTGACTTTACTTTTGTAAGGTGTAATAATTACATTTGTAAGGTAATAAATAACGTTATTAGTTTATTTTTGTAATGTTGTAATGGTATGTATTCATGTTTAAGATTGGAGGTTAGTTAAAAACCAATATTTTAAAACAGAGAATACAAATATTATACTTTTTTTAAAAACTCAATGATAGCGCTATCATCAAGTGGGTATGCTTAGTTGGGACAAATGAAATAGTTGTATAGTTTAAGGATTACTACTTTTATTAAGTTAAATTAGATATTAAACATTGGAGGATTATAAGATGAAATTGAAAAAAGCAGCATCAATCTTATTTGCAGCTTCCCTTACTGTTTCTAGTCTTGCGGCTTGTTCTACTGGTAACAAGGAGCAAACGACTGATACTAAGGATGGAGTAACAACCATTGAATTCTGGGCTGCTCCAAACCCAACTCAACAGGTGTATTGGAAAGAAATAGCGGAAGAGTTTTCGAAAGAAAATCCTGACATCAAAGTTAATGTTAGTCCGATGAAAGAAAGTCCAACATCAGAAGCAGGTATCCAATCTGCGATTGCTGGTGGAAGTGCACCTACAATTTCTGAAAATATTAACCGTGGTTTCGCAGCTCAATTATCTGAAAGCAAAGCACTTGTACCTTTAGATGAGCTAGAGGGCTGGGAAGAAGTAAAACAAAGTCGTAACATGGAAAACACGATGGAAGGTTGGGAATTTGCTGACGGTCATCAATATGTATTACCAATTTACTCTAATGCTATGCTATTTGGTTGGAGATTGGATATTTTAAATGAGCTTGGCTACAATGAACCACCAAAAACATATAGTGAAATGCTTGATGTAGCGAAGAAATTAAAAGCTAAATATCCAGACAAATACTTATGGGCAAAGGCAGATTTGGCAGATCCAACAGCTTGGAAAAGATGGTTCGATTTCTTCATGCTGTATGATGCAGCATCAAGCGGTAACAAGTTTGTAGAAGGAACGGAATTTACGGGAGATCAAAAAGCTGGAGAACAAGTACTTGGACTAATGGATGATCTTCGTAAGGAAAAGGCATTATTAACAAGGGAATCCAAAGATCCATTTGAAAGCGGATTAGGAATCTTTGTCGATGTTGGACCTTGGACAATTCCATACTGGGAAGATAAATTCCCTGAAATGAAATTTAATGAAACTTATGCATTAGCTGTACCGCCGGTTCCAGATGGCATGGATACGGAAAATGTTAACACATTTGCTGATACAAAAGGTTTAGTGGTTTACGCTTCTGCAACGGAAGCACAACAAAATGCAGCGATGGAGTTCATTAAATGGGTGTATGCGAACCCTGATAATGACTTGAAATGGCTTGAAAGAACAAGCTTACCACCTGCGCGTGATGATTTAACAACGAACGATACTTTTAAAGCGTTCTTTGACAATAATCCTGCATTACAGCCATATGCAGCAGCAGTACCAAATGGTATTCCACCAATGGATAATTCAAAATACAATGATATTCAAACCTTTATTGGCCAACATGCTTTCAACCCAGTTGTAAAAGGAGAGAAAGATCCGAAAACTGGATGGAAGGATATGCAAGAAGCGATTGAGGGGGCTCTTAAATAATGAGCACAAAGCAAGAAAGGTTGGGCTGGCTATTTGCCAGTCCTTATCTTATATATGGCATCCTTTTCTTTCTCGTTCCATTAGTTTGGTCGCTGTTTTTATCGGTAACGGACTGGAATCTAATCGCACCAACCTTTACGTTTGTTGGTTTTGAAAATTACATTCAGGCTATCCAAAGCCCGGGTGTACAAAGTGCATTCTTTGTAACTTTTAAATTTATGATTGTATTCATTCCTTTAGTAATTGCATTATCGACTATTGTCGCTTTAATCGTACAAGGATTACCTAGATTTAAGGGTTTGTTTCTAATAGGTTTTTTCCTGCCATATTTAGCATCAGGAGTTGTTTCTTCCCTGATTGTAAAAGGGATTTTATCATACAACAGCCCGATAAATGAGTTCTTGCGTGGCTCCCTTGGTTTGGATATTGATTGGCTAGGAACACCGTTTGCAGCTCTTTTTGTCGTTGCTATGATTATCGCATGGAAGTTCACTGGGTATTATGCGCTAATTCTAACATCAGGTTTTGAAAGCATCAGTAAGGAAGTATATGAAGCCGCGACCATAGATGGAGTGACACCTTGGCAGCGATTTTGGCAGATTACTTTTCCGTTACTTTACCCAGCGTTATTTACTGTATTAATTTTATCAATTGGTGTTACATTTGGGATTTTTACCGAGGTATACCAGTTAACTGGTGGTGGACCGAATTTTGCTACCAATACGTGGCAGATGGAGATTTTCACAAGAGCATTTACGAATCTTCAAGCTGGTTACGCTTCAGCAATAGCTATCATTGCTTCTGTCGTTACATTTATTTCAATTTATATCATCCGAAAACTCTTAGAAATGTGGGGGAAACGAAATGGGTGGAGCTAAGAAAAGCAAATTATTGTTTCGTTACCTAATTGCCGTTGTTCTCTTATTAATCATGATCTTTCCATATATTTATATGGTGCTAAATTCATTTGCTGATTGGGATCAAGTAGATAAAAAGCTAATTCCAACCGCTTACAGCTTGAAATCGTATGAATGGCTGTTAGGTGGAGGAGAAGCACTTATCCCAAGGCCATGGATTAATGCTTTTGTTAACAGCTTTATCGTTTCTGGTGCATCCACCTTTTTAATGATGCTTACAGGGATTATGGTTGCCTATTCGTTGGCGAAAATGCCATTTAAAGGAAAAGATACGGTTAATAACTTTATATTATTTCAAATGTTTTTCCCAGCGATTATTTTATTAATCCCTACATTCCTTATCATTCAAAGAATGGGACTGTATGACACATATTGGGGAATGATCCTACCAAAAGCTCTGAGCTTATGGGCAATATTTATGTATACAAACTTCTTCAAGGCAATACCGGATACCTTTATTGAATCAGCGAGGTTAGACGGAGCGTCAGATTTTCAAATTATGTATAAAATCGTATTGCCGATGTCAAAGTCCATTACGACTGTTATCTTCCTATTCTTATTTATGGAAAGATGGACGGAATTGTTATGGGATATGTTAGTGGTAAATAGTGATGACATGCTGACGCTGAATGTACTATTATCTCAAATGTTCGGCCCTTATGGCGGATACCCAGGACCAATGTACGCAGCATCTGTATTATTAACGCTTCCGATTATTATTATCTTCTTATTTTTTGCGAAGAAATTCCAAGAAGGTATGCAATTTTCACTCAAATAGTTTTCCGAGATTGGAGTTCGTAACCAATGGTTAAATGGTGGAAAGGCTCGACATTTTATGAAATATATATGCCAAGCTTTAAGGATAGTAATGGGGATGGTATTGGTGATTTTTCAGGGATAATCTCTAAACTAGATTATTTAAAAGGCCTTGGAGTTGGTGGAATATGGCTTACTCCGTTTTATCCATCTCCAAAGGTTGATAACGGCTATGACATTTCAAATTATTATGCTATTGATTCTGACTACGGAAAGATGGAGGATTTTGAGTTGTTTATTCGAGAGGCCCATAAGCGTGATCTTCGAGTGATTGCGGATTTGGTCTTGAACCACACATCTTCTGAGCATCCATGGTTCCAACAATCAAAATCTTCAAAGGATAACCCGAAGCGTGATTGGTACATCTGGAGAGACAAGCCGAACAATTGGGAGTCCTTTTTTGGGGGTACTGCCTGGGAATATGATAAAACAACGAATCAATATTATTATCATGCTTTTGCTAAGGAACAGGTCGATTTAAATTGGGCTAATCCAGAAGTAAAATGTGCCATGTTTGATGTAATGAAATTTTGGCTTGAAAAGGGTGTCGATGGCTTTCGGTTAGATGTCATTAATTTTTTAAAAGTCAATGATTTGTTTAGTGATAACCCGTATGAAAACGGGGAACAAACCCATTTATTCGATAAAGACCAAGAAGGCATCTTATCGGTAATTTCGGAAATTGCTGATTTTGTCCATCAGTATCCGGATAAATTTCTTGTAGGAGAAGTCGGTTCTGAGGATTTAGAAATACTTAAGCAATATTCCGGGCTTCGTATGTTAGATGTAGTTTTTAATTTTAATATCGGAAGTATCGGAGAATTTGATGCCAAGACGCTGTTCCAGCAATTAACTGCTACTGAAGATGCTTATAACAAAGAACAAGTTCCTACTCTGTTCTTTTCTAGCCATGATATGTCACGTCATATTTCAAGATTCGGTGGAGATAAGGGACGGGCAAAGCTTATTGCAACTTTGATGCTGATGGCTAAAGGCGTTCCATTCCTCTATTTTGGAGATGAAATTGGAATGCGAGATTGGATAACGGATGATATTTCGAAAATGAAAGACGTACAGGGAATAATGGGTTATCAACTCGCATTACAAGCGGGTAAGTCCCATGAAGAAGCACTTTTATCCGCAAATGAAAAATCAAGAGATAAATCTCGTACACCGATGCAATGGAATGCACAAGCTAATGTCGGTTTCACTGATGGAAAGCCGTGGATCACGATTCCAAAGAATGCAAACCAAGTTACGGTAGAAGAACAGTTGGACAATCCGGCTTCGATGCTTTCCTTTTATAAAAGTCTGCTGAAGCTTAGGAAGAAACACGTAGCTTTACAAGTAGGTAATTACAAATTATTAAGGTTTAAAGATGGAATGATTTATTTCGTACGGACAAACCAAGCTGAAAAAATTGTTGTTGCACTGAATTTTTCAGAACAAGCAGTATCGCTTAAGGTTGAAGAGGGGATGAAACTCCTACTATCGACAAAGCGAACGAGCTTTGAGGGGAAGAATGTGCTTACAGTATTAGCAAATGAAGCAATAATCCTAAAGGGGGATATAAGTAATGACCTTATTAAGGAAGGGTAATACGCAAACATGTGAACAGCTTTTAGCTGAGTTTACGTTGAAGAATAAAACGAGTAATCCTGAAAAAATTGTCTTCTCTGGTTCAGGGGAAAAAGACGTCTATAACATAAGTGCGCCGTTTGAGGATAACGGAGAACTTGTAATTGCCGGCCGTGTAGAATCCCGTGACAGTGAACATTCTAATGTATTCTTTTTTGTAGAGAGAAACGGTGAGTGGTTGCCAAGAGAGGGTGCTCCTGTTCTTGAATTACAGGATCCATTTTTTACTCGAATAGCAGGAGAACTTGTATTAGGAGGAGTTCAAATTTTCCCTCATCCAACTAATGAAGGACAACTTGGCTGGAGAACGGTTTTTTATAAAGGGGAATCGATTTCAGACTTACAGGAGTTTGCGAAAGGTCCTGATGGGATGAAAGATCTTCGTTTAATTGAATTGAAGGATGGCAGTATAGGAGTGTTAACAAGACCCCAAGGGGAAAAAGGTGGAAGAGGAAAAATTGGTTGGACCCGAATTTCCTCGTTATCAGAGCTTACGGTTGATGTGGTCAATGAAGCGCCTATACTTGAAGGCCAGTTCATAGAAGAAGAATGGGGTGGAGCGAATGAGCCCCATCTGTTAGCAAATGGCCTTGTAGGGGTGTTAGGACATGTTGCCTCCTTTGATACGGAAGGTAATCGCCACTACTATCCAATGGTTTTTGCGCTTAATCCTGAAACAGGGAACTTCACTGATATGGAGTTAATTGCAACAAGAAATCAGTTTCTCCCTGGTCCCTCAAAGCGACCTGACTTAGTGGATGTCGTATTCAGTGGTGGGCTACTTCGAAAAATGGATGGCAAAGCAGTTCTATACGCTGGTATTAGCGATGCTGAAGCACAAAAAATTACAATAGAAGATCCGTTTATAAAATATGAAAGAACTAACTTGGAAGAGGAGATAACAGAATGAACGTTTATAGATATGAAGAAAATCCAGTAGTCACTCCTTTTGATGTAAAGCCTCATCGACCTGATTTTGAAGTAATTGGTGCGTTTAATGCCGGAATTGCAAAATATAATAATGAGATTATTATGCTTCTACGTGTTGCGGAACGTCCGCTCAGTGAAGATTCAAATATCGTAAAAGCTCCTATTTATAAGCCAGAAACCAACGAATTAGAGATTTTAGAATTTCGTTTAGATGATCCAATTTATGATTTTGCTGATCCTCGTGTTATCCGAGTTGCTGGTGATCAAAAGGGGTTTAAGTATTTAACTTCTTTATCGTATTTACGAATTGCAAGAAGCAAGGATGGCCATCAGTTTACTATTGATGAAAACCCATTTGTGTACCCTTCAAATGAATTAGAAACCTTTGGGATAGAAGACCCGCGTATTACGCAAATTGAAGATACTTATTACATTTATTTCAGTGCTGTTTCACCAGTTGGGGTTGGGGAATCTATGGTATCTACGAAGGATTTTGTGACAACAGAGCATCATGGCATGATCTTCGCACCTGAAAACAAAGACGTGCTTATCTTCCCAGAAAAAATTAATGGGAAATATTATGCACTTCATCGACCTGTCCCAAAAAGTACTGGTGCACCAGAAATTTGGATTGCAGAATCAACAAACCTCCTACATTGGGGGAATCACAAGCATTTACTAGGATTACGAGAAGGTATGTGGGATAGCGGACGCATGGGCGGGGGCGCTGTACCGATTAAGACCGAAAAAGGTTGGCTAGAGCTTTACCATGGTGCAACTACAGATCACCGATATTGCATGGGAGCAGTGCTGCTAGATTTAGAGGATCCGACAAAAGTGATTGCTCGCTCTGATCAACCTATTCTAGAGCCAGAAGCAGAATATGAAGTAGAAGGTTTCTTTGGGAATGTGGTATTTTCATGCGGAGCTATTGTTGAAGAGGATGTAGTCAAGATGTTTTACGGTGTAGCAGACACATCCATGGCCTGCGCTGAATTAAGCCTAAAAGAAATCTTAGATTCTATGACTTATCTATAAATATAAGGAAAATAAAAGCCAAAATCGTTGTGACTGATTTTGGCCTTTTTTATAGAAATATAGGTTTAGGGAAAACAGTTTTAAAAGGTGGATGACGTTGCGATGAAAATAAATGATAACTGGAAAATCAAACATTTTGATGTGGGGACTACCCCTGACTTAGAGGTGGCAGCTCCAGAATATATTGATTATTTCTGGATGACAGCAACAGTTCCAGGTGATGTTCATTCAAATCTGATTGAACGGAAGTTAATTGAAGATCCCTTTTACGGACACAATGATTTGAAATGTCAGTGGGTAGAAGAGAAGGTATGGTGGTATCGTACCACTTTTGAATTTAATGATGAAGTGACGAAAGACGATAGATATGAGCTAATCTTCGAAGGCTTGGATACGTTTGCTACGGTTTATTTAAATGGGGTGGAGATAGGTTCTACGGAGAACATGTTTATTAGCCACACGTTTGAAGTAGCAAGAGAGTTGAAACAGGGTAAAAATGTTCTAGCGGTTAAGTTTGATCCGGTCCATGTTCATGTGAAGGACAAAGTTCAATACTATTGGTCTGGATTTAGTAAGAAACGAATATGGACTAGGAAGGCTCAAAGTCATTATGGCTGGGATTGGGGGCCACGCTTAGTTGCTTCTGGGATTTGGAAGGATGTTCATCTAGAAAAAAGAACGCTCTCTAAGCGGGATTCTATTTTTGCTAAAACGATATCCATCTCTCCTGAAAAGGCAATGGTTGAGGTCGATGTAGAGACTGTCACATATAGAAAAGAAATGAATTACGAGGCCCGTTTTAATCTTACGGATGGAAGCAAAAGTTTTTCCACTAGTGTAATGGTCCATCAGAATAAAGCGAAAGCCGTATTAGAAGTAGAAGACCCGAAGCTTTGGTGGACACATGATTTAGGTACGCCTCATCTATACCAATTAAGCGTAGAATTATTTGCTGACGGCATGAAGATAGATGAAAAGCAAGAGGATTTTGGGATTAGAACTGTGGAAGTTCAACGCGCTGATGAAGAGGGAAATCACTGTTTTACTTTTGTATTAAATGGAGTAAAGCTGTTTGCAAAAGGTGCTAATTGGATTCCAGTGGATAGTTTTATCGGAGCGGCTCCGGATTCACGTTATAAGCACTTAATTAAGATGTGCAAGGATGCCAATATGAACATGCTTCGTGTATGGGGTGGAGGCATCTATGAAAAAGAGGTCTTTTATGATGAATGTAACAGGCTTGGTATTCTGGTCTGGCAGGATTTCATGTTTTCTTGTGCACTTTATCCAGATTACAACAGGAATTTCATGGCCAATGTCAAAGAAGAGATTATTCATGTTGTAAAAAGGCTACGGAATCACCCTTGCTTGGCTCTTTGGTGTGGAAATAATGAAAATGATTGGTTGTATGAAGCGCTACATTCCTCTGGAGAAATCACCCATCCCTTTTACGGTGAAAAAATCTACCATCAATTAATGCCTGAATTGTTGGAGGAACTCGATCATACTCGTTTGTATTGGCCTAGCTCTCCATTCGGAGGTAATGATCACAACTCAAGAGAAGAGGGAGATTCGCATAATTGGCAGGTTTGGCATGGGAATATAGAGCCGAGATCATTTGGTCAGCCACAAACAGTGAATTATAGCGTAGAAGGTCTTTCTTTTAAAAATTTCAAAAATGACACCACAAAATTCGCGAGTGAATTTGGCATGCATGCTTCTTCAAATCGCTACACATTGGAGAGAAATATTCCAGCGGATCAATTTTTCTGGGGTAGTGAGGAGATGGCATATCGCAATAAAGATATCCATCATCCGAAGGGAATTTTACTAATGCAAGGGTATACAGGTGTTCCGAAGGATTTAAATGAGTACATTGCATTTTCCATGTTAACACAAGCGGAAGGATTGAAATATGGAATAGAGCATTATCGACGTAACAAGCCGCACACAAGTGGTGCTTTGTTTTGGCAGTTAAATGACTGTTGGCCTGGTACAAGCTGGTCTGTCATTGATTATTATTTACTTCCCAAGGCTTCCTATCATTACGCCAAAAAGTTCTTCAGTCCCATTTTACTAACACTTGATCATGATGTTGGAAAAAATATATCTATCTGGGCTGTAAATGATAGATTAGAAGTATATGAAGATGAGATTGAACTAGCTGTTTATCATCTAAATGGCGAAAAAGTATTCTCAAGTTCGTGGAAGGTTTCAATTGAAGCCAATGTATCAAAACAAGTGACAACAGTGTTAGAGCAAGAAGCTCTAGGTGGAGTACAGCCAGATGAAGCAGTAATGGTTATCTGCTCGAAAAATAATAAAACCTATGAAAATTTCTATTATTTCCGCGATCATAAAGATGTAGCATTTGAGGCATGTGAGTTATCGTTCTTGGTAGATAAAGAGAAAAATGAGTTGACCGTATCTACAAATGTACTTGCTCGAATGGTCACGATTGAAATTGATATGGAGCAGCTCGTGCTAGAGGATAATTTCTTTGACTTACTGCCTTCGGAGAGAAAAACTGTTAAATTATATCAAACGGATGGGAAAGAAATCCCTTGGGATACCTTAAGAGTGAAGGCAATTAATAGTCTTGAAGAAAAGGGAGCGATCGCATGAAAGCAGCAGTTTTACAAGGTAAGAAGCATATAGAGGTACTAGAATGGAACACGAATCATCCATCTGCAAAAGAGGTTATTGTTGAGGTGAAGTGTTGTGGGATTTGTGGAACCGATCAGCATATTTACCATGGACAGCCAGGTTCTGCTGAAGTAAGACCGCCGATTGTCCTTGGCCATGAATTGGCTGGAGTAGTTATGGAAGTAGGTTCAGAAGTGTTAACCCTTCAAAAAGGAGATCGGGTATCAATTGATCCTAATATTTACTGCGGGACATGTGAATATTGCCGTAGCAACCGAATGCATTTGTGTAATCACCTTCAAGCTGTTGGGGTAACAAGAGATGGTGGCATGGGTGAACTTTGTTTAGTACCAGAATCAAATTGTTACAAAATTCCAGATGACATGACTTTTGAAGAAGCGGCACTCGTGGAGCCTTTAGGCTGTGTTCTACACGGTATGAGAAAGTTACAATTCTCACCATTAAGTAAAGTGTTGATTATTGGCGGTGGTTTTATCGGACAGTTATTTCTACAATTAGTGAAACAACAAAATGTACATTCTATCATTGTAAGTGAGCCAGCTGAAAATAAGCGAGAGGCTCTATATAAATTAGGTGCTGATGAGGTGATTCAACCGAAATTTGCTGCAAATCTAGTAGCGGATGTTGTGATAGAATGCGTCGGAAGGGAAGAGAGTATGGAACTTGCGATTAAATCAGCAGCAAAGGGCGGACAAGTGTTACTCTTTGGTGTCGCTGCTCCAGAAACTGTAATCTCTGTTTCACCATATGAAATTTTTTTAAAGGAGCTTACCATCAAGGGATCCTTTGTGAATCCATTTACGCACGATGAAGCGATAGCACTAATTTCGAAAAAAGTAATCGATGTCGAATCACTAATATCACATCGATTTACACTCGAGGAACTTCCGAAGGTAATCTCACACTTCCCTGCTCTCAACGTTTCAAAAGCGATTATTAATCATTCGAGAGCTTAGAACAATTTCATGACTTTTACTGGATTACTAGGCTCCTTACTAGCGAAGTGAAATTGAAATATAAGGAGGAAGATGTGCATGCTAGGTGCGATTGAAGCTGGAGGTACTAAATTTGTTTGTGCTGTAGGAGACGAATCAGGAAAGATAATAGAAAAAATTCAAATTCCTACCACAACCCCAAAGGAAACCATGAGCCTGGTAAAAGAATTTTTCATTAAATTCCCGATTAAGGCTATTGGAGTCGGTTCATTTGGTCCTATTGAGGTAAACGAGGAAAGTGCGAAGTATGGATATATTACATCAACACCTAAACCAGGTTGGAGTGATTTTCCAATCGTACAAGAGCTAAAAGCTGCATTTAATGTGCCGGTTGGTTTCAATACAGATGTAAATGCAGCCGCGTTGGGAGAGACAACTTTTGGCGCTGCTAAAGGGTTGGACAGTTGCTTGTATATCACCGTTGGTACAGGCATTGGAGCAGGTGCGATTGTACAAGGAAACTTGCTTCAGGGTCTTTCACATCCAGAAATGGGACATATCCTAGTAAGGAGACATCCAAATGATACGTATGCTGGAAAGTGTCCTTATCATCATGATTGCTTAGAAGGACTTGCTTCGGGCCCCGCAATCGAAGCCCGTTGGGGAGCTAAGGGCGACCAACTTGTAGATAGGGTAGAGGTTTGGGATTTAGAAGGTTACTATCTTGCACAAGCACTAATGCAATATATCTTAATCCTATCTCCCCAAAAAATCATCCTTGGCGGAGGGGTAATGAAACAAAAACAAGTATTTACTGCTATCAACAAATACCTTCCAGAACTACTAAATAAATACGTAACCTTACCCGAACTCACCAATTATATTGTAAGCCCAAAATTAGGCGATAACGCGGGAATCACTGGTGCATTAATGCTTGCTTTAGGTGCCAGTCACTCCTCGTAGTACCATGGTAGTACCATGGGGACAGTCCCTCTGGTAACTTGCCAAGCAAGAGAGCCGCGGGGTCTGTCCCCGTGGCTCTCTTTTTTAATGTAGAAACTAAAGTATTTATGCAAAAAATATAGTACTTCCCAAAGGATAATTGACACGACATATTGCATCATATATGTTTTGTTCATCTGAGGGGTGTTATTTTCGAAAGATTTTGTTATTTTTTGAAAGCGCTTCATTTAAACTCCTGAGATACTATTCGACTTTATGAAATAGAAAGGCGGGTGGGGAAGATACATAGTTTGGCGGTATAGTAGAGCCACGGGG
Source organism: Sutcliffiella halmapala (assembly GCF_002019665.1). Classification (GTDB taxonomy): domain Bacteria; phylum Bacillota; class Bacilli; order Bacillales; family Bacillaceae_I; genus Sutcliffiella_A; species Sutcliffiella_A halmapala. Next base: position 465,412 of record NZ_KV917375.1, read on the forward strand.
ACTGTCCCCATGGTCACTCATGGTCACTAAAAAGTAGGGAGGAAAGCATGTTGAAGAAGAAACGTAATGTATTGTCTCTTTTTATTTTAGCTGTTTTACTTATTTGTATGAATCCCAGTAACGGTTTTGCAGCACAACCGGAATCTTCTTATTGGTATCCAGAAGCTTTATTGAATTGGAGCCCAGAGACTGACCCGCACGCCGAGTTTAATAGAAGCTCTGTTCCACTTGTGGAAAGAGAAGTCCTTTTTAACATAAATGATACGCAACAATCGGAGGCGAAAATTGTTGCATTATCAGCCTTGAATTCTAATACTAGTGGGGTTCCTTCTCAAGGTGGAAGTAACTTTTTTGCTAATACATTTAGCTATTGGCAATACGTAGATATTATGGTGTATTGGGCAGGCTCTGCTGGTGAAGGGATTATTACACCACCAAGTGCAGATGTCATTGATGCTTCCCATAAAAATGGGGTCCCTATTTTAGGGAATGTATTTTTCCCACCAAAAGTTTATGGGGGACAGGATGCTTGGGTCGATCAAATGCTGTCGCAGCGTGATGATGGCTCGTTTCCTGCTGCTGATAAATTGCTTGAAGTAGCAAATTATTATGGATTTGATGGTTGGTTCATTAACCAGGAAACAGAAGGTGGAACAAGGGAAACTGCGGAGAAAATGCAGCAATTTCTCATCTACTTACAAGATAACAAGCCAGAAGGTATGCACATTATGTGGTATGACTCAATGGTTGAGGACGGTAGTATTCGTTGGCAAAACTACTTAACAGACCGCAATAAAATGTTCTTACAAGATGGGGAAACTCGTGTTGCTGACAGCATGTTTTTGAACTTTTGGTGGTGGAATAATAGTCAAGAAAGTTCCCACCAAAAAGCATTAGAGATTAATAGAGATCCATACGATTTATATGCGGGGATCGATATAGAGGCTGAGGGAACAAGTACCAACGTGAGCTGGGACAATTTATTCCCTAAAAATGGTTCTCCGTATACATCATTAGGAATTTATCGTCCAGATTGGGCATTTAAATCTACCGATAACATGGATGATTTTTATAAAAAAGAACAGCAATTGTGGGTAGGGGCTGCCGGGAATCCGAGTAAAACGAATGAGAATCCCGAAAGCTGGAAAGGGATGGCTCACTATTTTACCGAGACCACTGTCATCAATCAGCTCCCATTCGTCACGAATTTCAATACAGGTAGTGGAAAATTCTTTACTATTGACGGACAAGTAAAGTCCACTAACTCTTGGAATAATCGTAGTTTGCAAGATATTCTGCCGACATGGCGTTGGTTAGTAGAAAGTAAAGGCGAGGCACTAAATGTCGATTTCGACTGGGAGGAAGCCTATTATGGCGGTAGTTCGCTAAAGGTTTCAGGTGATCTTTCTAAGAAAAATGCGACTCATGTGAAGCTTTATAAAACGAATCTGCCAATTGATAAAGACACAGAAGTACACGTGACGTATAAAAACTCCGATAAAAATCCCAACATGAAATTAGGAGTTAGCTTTATGGACGACCCAACTTCCTTTGAATTTTTTGATTTGAAGAAAAAAAGTCGAGGGGAATGGACGACAGAAAGCGTTAAGCTAAAGAAATACAAGGGTAAAAATATCGCTACTATTTCGTTATTTTTTGAGAGTGATAAATTAATTGAAGACTACAGCATGCATATTGGAGAGCTAAAAGTTACAAGTAAACATAGTGATAAAAAGTCTCCTAAAAAACCTTCCAATGTAAAGGTGCAAGATATTAGTTTTGATGAGGGGTTATATGCGGATATAGCATTAAAGTGGGATGTTGTAGAAAATGTGAAGCATTATGAAATTTATCGCCATTTAGGAAAAGGTAAAAAGGAATTTGTTGGTGCGATTCCTAATAATGTTTATTACATTTCTGAACTGAGAAGAGACCAAAAAGAGCGTTCAACAAAGCTTGAAGTTGTTTCTGTCAATCATCAACTAGAAAGAAGTAAGACTGGACAAACCGTAACGTTTAACTGGCCTGCTTATCCAAAACCGAAGGCTGATTTTTCAGTGAGCAAGTCTATTGCTGCACCTGGTGAGGAAATTCAATTCTTTAATCAGTCCTCTGAAGCGACGGAAACGGTGGAGTGGCATTTCGAAGGGGCAACACCTTCAACTAGTAAGGAGCTAAACCCTGTTGTTACGTATGAAGAAGAGGGTATATATTCCGTGAAGCTAATTGCCAAAAATAGTGAAGGACAAGATATTCTTCTAAGAGAAGGCTTTATTACTATCTCAGAGGATGCGAGTAATATATCCAATATCGCCTTAAATAAAGCAGCTACAGCTAGTGGGCAATGTGGACCGAGTGAAGCACCGCAATATGCGATAGATGGAAAAGTAACAGATAATAGTAAATGGTGCGCAATTGGAGCGAATAGCTGGCTACAAATTGATTTGGGTGAAGCGTATCAGCTTTCTAGCTTTGTGTTAAAGCATGCCGAAGCAGGGGGAGAGCCTGCAGCGTTTAATACAAGAGCATTTACCATCGAGGTAAGCCAGGATGGAGAGGTATGGGAACCAGCTGTAACAGTTACCAACAATACCGATGCAATCAGTGAACATACCATCCCGTTAACAGAAGCAAGGTATGTGCGCTTAGCTATTCAGCAACCAACCCAAGGTGGAGATCAGGCGACAAGGATATTTGAGTTTGAGGTTTATGGGTTTTAGTTTAGTGTCATTTTTAGTTTCCAGGGGGACAGTCCCTTTGGTAACTTGCCAAGCAAGAGAGCCGCGGGGACTGTCCCCACGGTTCTCTTATTGCCCTTAAACAAAATGATTTTTCTGACTATTAATAATGTTTTATTTTTGATAACATATAAGAAAGCAAGTCCCTCATGTAATAAACCACTTAAAACCTCTGTTTTGTATCTGCATGAACATGCCCATTTCTATGTTTAGTTTCAAAGTAATATTTACTCACTAAATTAGACCAGAGGGACAGTCCCCCTGGCACTGTCACCTCTCTGGCTCGAAAAGGATGATGCTTTTGCCAAGAGAAGCGAGGAAAAAAAGTAGGATGAATACTTATCACTTGATATTTAGAGGAATCAATCGGCAGACGATATTTGAAGAACCGGAGGATGCCTATTTTTTCTTGAGAATCCTTCAATCGTATCAAGAAAAATGCGGATATGAAATTTGGGGATATTGTCTTATGGGAAACCATGTTCATCTTCTTATTAAGGAGGGGGAAGAAGAATGGGGAGTGACGATGAGGCGCATAGGGGCTCGCTTTGTTTATTGGTACAATTTGAAATACGATCGTAGTGGTCATTTATTTCAGGGGAGATTTAAAAGTAAAGCAGTAGAGGATGTGCCGTATTTATTAAATGTACTTAGATATATCCATCAAAATCCGACTGCAGCTGGACTAGTAAAGGAGATATCTCAGTATAAATGGAGTAGCTATTCGGAATACATGAACAAATGTAAGTTGGTAGATAGAGATTTTATTCTAGATATCTTTGATAAGGATCGAGAGAAAGCATTATTTAAATTTATTGAATTTCACCAGAAAAAGAGTGAGGGGGATTTCTTGGAGGCCTATGAAAGAAGAAGGAGGACATCCGATCAAGAAGCTAGAGCTATCATTAAAAGTATTTGTCCTGTTACGTATTGCATTGATCTTCAGAAAATACAAAAGAAAGATGGTCGGGATCAATACTTAAGAGAGTTAAAGCAACAAGGGTTATCTATGAGACAAATTGCAAGACTAACTGGTATAAGTAGGGGTGTGATTACAAAGGCATGAGTGGTGCCCGTTACCCGTTACCACGTTACCAAGGGTTACCAAGGGGGGTTACCAAGGGGACAGTCCCTCTGGTAACTTGCCAAGCAAGAGAGCCACGGGGACTGTCCCCGTGGCATCTATTTGAGTTTGAGGTTTATGGATTTTAATTTAGTGTCATTTTTAAAGTTTTCATGCGTTTATTAAAGGACTTGGGACTAATCTGTTCCAAGTCCTTTTTTTTCTTTATATGATAGAGATAGAGTAAATGTAAGCGATTTCTAAAGATGGAGGAGGACTTACATAATGAATGAATTTCCGAAGGGTTTTTTATGGGGGGCTGCATCTTCTGGGCCACAGCTTGAGGGAGCAGCTGATATCGATGGAAAAGTGAAAACAGTGTGGGATCATTGGTTTGAAACAGAGCCAGATAAATTTTATCAACAGATTGGGCCAAGGGATGTGTCTAATTTTTACTTTCGATATAAAGAAGATATTCAAACAATGAAGGAGCTTGGCTTTAACTCTTATCGAACGTCCATCTCTTGGGCGAGATTATTGCCTGATGGAAAACATGTCAATGAGAAGGCTGTGACCTTTTATCGTGATGTGTTCACTAGGTTAAAAGAAAACGGAGTGAAGCCAATCATTAACCTCTTTCATTTTGATATGCCGTATCATTTTCATGAAAAGGGTGGCTGGGAAAATCGAGATATCATTCATGAGTTTGCTTTTTATGCGAAAACGGCGTTTGACTATTTCGGTGATCTTGTAGAAGAGTGGGTAACCTTCAACGAACCGATTGTGCCGATTGAGATGGGTTTTTTAAACGATAAGCATTTACCAGCAGTAGTTGATATAAAAAGAGCTTTTCAAGCAGGTTTTCATACGATGCTTGCCCATGTTTATGCGGTGAAAGTTTTTAAAGAGAACCAGAATAAAGGGAAAATTGGGATTATTTTAAATTTAACACCTAGCTATCCTCGCAGTGAAAATCCTGCAGATCAAGAGGCGGCTAAATGGGCAGATGTCCTTTTTAACAGGAGCTTTTTAGATCCAGCGGTTCATGGCACCTATCCAAGTGAACTAAAGCAGTTTATCGAAAATGAACAAATCGAGCTTCATTATGAGGATGAAGATTTTGCGTTAATGAAGCAATATACTGTGGATTTTCTAGGGGTTAATTACTACCAGCCTAGAAGAGTGCAAGCAGGTGATAAGGCCTCTAACCAAGATGTATTACAGAAATATTTTATACCGTACCAATGGCCAGAGGCAAAAATGAATCCACATCGCGGCTGGGAGATTTATGAGAAAGGCTTGTACGATATCGCGATTAATATCCGAAATAATTACTCGAATATTCCTTGGTATGTCGCTGAAAATGGCATTGGAGTGGAGGGAGAAGAGCAATTTATTGATAGCTTGGGAGAAGTACAGGATGACTATCGAATTGAGTTCATGACTGATCATCTTCGTTGGCTTCAAAAAGGCATAGCGGAAGGGTCTAATTGTTATGGCTATCATGTATGGACCTTTATCGATAATTGGTCTTGGTTAAATGAATATAAAAACCGATACGGCTTAGTAAGGCTCGATCTAGAGACAATGGAGCGTCATAAAAAGAAAAGCGCGTCTTGGTTTTACGAATTAGCAAAAGGAAATACTCTTCCTGAAAAATGGTGATGGGATGAATTATATTTTAACGATTGATATCGGTGGGACATTTACGAAGCTTGCGTGTATTTCAACATGTGGACAGCTAGTAGAAAAGGAGGAAGCGGATACTCCTCAGCTTTTCGGTGACTTTCTTCAGTTAGTGCAAAGCTTCTATGAAAGGAATTTAACCAACAACCATTGGATTATTGGGATTGCTATCAGTAGCCCTGGAAGTGTAACAAAATCAGGAGAGGTTCTTGGGTATAGCTCTGTCCCATTTATACACGACCAGAATATGAAAGTTTTACTTGAACAACAGTATAAGCTTCCTGTGTTTATCGAGAATGATGCAAACTGTGCGGCACTAGCCGAAATGTGGAATGGGGCAGCAGATGGAATTGATACTTATGCTTGCATCGTTTGTGGGACTGGAATTGGTGGAGCGATTGTTATCAATAAAAAGCTTTATAAAGGTGCAAACCTGCATGGTGGTGAATTTGGTTATGTCATTTTGGGGCATGATTATGGTGGAAAACCAGCGCATTACCAGACATGGAGTGAACTAGGTTCATCGTCCGCTATTACACGAAGATTAAAAGAGGAAGCCCCATATTATGAGAAATGGACTGGTCCGCTAGTGTTTGAAGAGGAAAAAAAAGGTCATCGTGCAGCAGCGAAATCCATTGATACATTTTTTCACACGTTAGCAGTAGGGATATTCAACATTCAATATACGCTTGACCCTGAAAAGATTTTAATCGGTGGGGGAGTAACGAGACAGCCAGCATTTATGGAGGAACTAGCTACTCGATTAGAAGCGATTTATGCTGAAAAACCCTTTGCGACCATTCGACCTAACGTATCGGTATGTCATTATCTCGACCAAGCGCAGTTGTACGGAGCGGCAGTAGGATGGAAGGATCTTTATTGGAAAGGAGAGTCATCATGTTTACCAGAATAGGCAGCTTTTTTACAGAGGCAAGCTTGTGGATTTGGAGAGTTATGCAGCTCAATTTCATCTGGTTGTTTCATATTTTACTAGGAGGAATTGTCCTCGGGCTATTTCCAGCGACAGTTGCGATGTTTGCGACAACGAGAAAATGGCTCAAGGGTGGAATTGACTATCCGATGCTGCAAGAGTATCGGACATATTACAAAGAGAACTTTTGGAAGACCAATGCATTAGGATGGACATATTTATGCATCGGAGGATTTCTAGTCATGGATCTTCTTCTTGTAACCCAAATACAAGGGGTTATTGCACTACTTAGTACGTTTATCCTTGTATTTTTGCTCGTCATCTATGCATTTTCGTTCATGTATTTCTTTTCTTATTACGTACATTTTCAACAGTCCTTCAAGCAGTATCTGATTCAACCATTTATCATTACGCTTATTAGCTTGAAACAAAATCTCTTAATTGCCATTGGTTTACTGATGATAGGTTATTTGATTCAAAAAATGCCAGGTTTAATTCCATTTACGTTAGGGGTCATGCCTGCCTATTGGATAATGAAAATATCAATGAATCGTTATAAAGTGATGCAATATGGCTCAAAGCACGAAATAGTAGGAGGAGAATCATGAAAATAGATAAAACAGCGCATATTATCTCGCACTCTCACTGGGATCGGGAATGGTATATGTCTTTAGAAGAGCATCGGTACTATTTAGTTAAGTTATTTGATGATTTGCTAGAAAAATTAGAAGAGGATCCACATTTTCATAGCTTCCATTTAGATGGTCAAACGATTATGGTAGATGATTATTTACAAGTTCGACCTGAGAAGGAAGAAAAAGTGAAGCAATACATTCGCGAAGGACGCTTAATTGTTGGGCCTTGGTATATTCTACAGGACGCTTTTTTAACAAGCTCTGAGGCAAATGTTAGAAATCTGTTATATGGAATGAAGGATACGAAAAAATTAGGCCAAGACGGGGTAATTGGGTATTTTCCTGATACATTCGGGGTTTATGGGCAAGCTCCACAGCTATTAAAGCAAGCGAATATGGATGTAGCAGCATTCGGTAGAGGGGTTACGCCTACTGGCTTTAACAATCAGGTACATCATAGTGATGACTATTCTTCCCCTTATTCGGAAATGATTTGGGAATCACCTGATGGCTCAAGTGTGCTAGGTATTCTGTTTGCTAACTGGTATTCAAATGGAAACGAAATACCAGAAGACAAGGACGAGGCGAAGCAATTTTGGGAGAAGAAATTAGCAGATGCTGAAAAATTTGCTTCTACATCGCAGTTACTATTTATGAATGGTTGCGATCATCAACCTTTGCAAAAAAACATTGTTGCAGCAATCGAAACAGCGAAGGAAGTATTTCCAAACATTGAGTTTAAACATTCCAGCTTTCAAGAATATATCGAAGAGTTAAAAGCAGAGTTACCAGCGGAGCTTCAAACGATTCGCGGTGAGCTACGTAATCAAAAGACAGATGGCTGGTCAACCCTTGTTAATACAGCGAGTGCTCGTATTTATTTAAAACAGGCGAATGACCGTTGTCAATCGTTGTTAGAGCGTGTGATGGAGCCGATTGGTTTATTAGGAAAGGACCGCAACTTTCATCAAGATTTCTTAGAATATTACTGGAAATTATTAATGGAAAATCACCCACACGATAGTATTTGCGGATGTAGTGTCGATGAAGTGCACCGTGAGATGGAGACAAGGTTTGAGAAAGTAGAAAAAGGTGCAAGGAAATTCATTGAAGAGCAGGCTCGGGAAATAGCACAAACCATTCCTACAAAGCATGAGCAAAGCGATGCTGTCCCTTTAGCAATCTTCCATACTAGCGGGGAAGCTGCTACTCAAGTTATCAAGAAAAAGGTAGCAGTGAAAAAGATTTATTTTAGTGAAATGGACTTTAACGTTATTCCGAACATGTTGAAAAATGAAAACCTGCCACACTTTTATATCGAGCGCCATGACAAAATAAAGCTTTATGCACATGTTAAGGATTTAGGTGTCGCCTTTGGTTATGATTTGCCGAATGATGGGTTTAGAAGACCGTATTATGCGCGAGAAGTAGAAGTCACCTTTTCACTGCAATCGGCAATCCATGTTGGCTATGAAATATGTTACTTAGTTCCAACAAATGAGCCAGCCAGCATCGAGCAGCCAGCCCTAATTTGGAATGAGACGAATGCCAAATTAGAAAATGAAAAAATGACCGTTTCTATTCACGAGAATGGTTCGTATACCATTGTTGATAAACATACTGGAAAAGTATATGACAGCCTTGGAATTTATGAAGATGTAGGGGACATCGGGAATGAATATATGTTCAAAGAAACCGGCGATGGAAAGCGAGAAACGACGGAACACATTTCCTCCTCTTTGAAGCCTATAGAGAATAATGGCTATCGCGCATCGGTAGAAATCTCTTCTTCCTTTTTGGTACCGAAGTCAGCAGATGAGCAACTAAAGGAAGAACGTGAAAATCTCGTCTGGCATCCTAAACGGACGGCAGGAAGAACGGAAGAGAAAGTGCCATTGACGATAAAGACGGTATTAACGTTAGAAAAAGAAGCAAAGGGATTACAAGTAGAAGTTACGATTGAAAATACGGCAAAGGACCATCGACTGCGAGCATTATTTCCTGTAGGTGAAGGAAATACCCAGCACTATGCAGATAGTATCTTTGAAATAGCACAACGATCAAATAAACCAGAACAGCAATGGAAAAACCCAACATTTGATCACCATATGCAGCGATTTGTGAGCCTTGATGATACCGAGTACGGCTTAACAATTGCAACGAAAGGGCTACATGAGTATGAAATCGTTGATAATGGAACGATTGCTATCACCTTGTTAAGAGCCGTCGAAGAACTAGGGGATTGGGGAGTATTCGAAACACCAGAGGCTCAATGCCTAGGAACAAGTAAAGTGCAATTTCTGGTGATTCCTCATAAAGGAAATGTACTAGATTCCAAAGCTTATTTGACAGCCTATCGTTACCCACTAGAACCAACCGTTATCCAAGTAGAACAACACATTGGAAAAGAAGAACAAACGACAAATCTTTTTAGCTGGACTGGCGAAGGACTAGTATTAACAACATCAAAACTAACTCTAGAAGAAAAAGGAATCGCCCTAAGATGGTTTAACCCGACAAAATCAACTATCAAGCTAGAAGTAGAAACAAACGACCAACAAGCTATCTACTTCTCTACCATTCTCGAAGAAAAACGAGAAAAGCTCGGAAAATCAAGCGCAGAACTTATCGTAAAACCAAATGAAATAGTAACACTTCTAATAAAAGAACAAAACTAACTACTAGATAGACTCTATGCAAGGGAATTTGTACCATAAGGAATGAATATTTGCCGCTTTAGCCTATTAACTATTAACCTTAATTATTACCCGCTTCCCCTGTAGATTGGAGTGCAGGGTGTGAGACTCCTGCGGGAGAAGCGTGTTTCGGGAGACCCCACAGGAGCGACAGCGACGAGGAGGCTCCCGGACCGCCCGCGGAAAGCGAACACCCGGAACGGAAATCAACAGGGAGTTTAACAGATAACCAACCTATTTCCTGTGCAGTACAAGACCACCCAAAAAGGAGAATAATCTCATGAGCCAACAATCAAAAGTAATCCCACAATCATTTCAAAAAATCATAAACAAAGTAAAAGAAGCCTATTCCGACGACATAGAAACACAAAAACTATTTGAAAACTGCTTCCTAAACACCTACCAAACAACACTAAAGCAAGATGCAGAAGGAACATTCGTTATCACAGGTGATATCCCTGCCATGTGGCTAAGAGATTCCTCAGCCCAAGTGAGACCGTACTTAATGGTTGCCGCCGAAGATAAAGAAGTAGCACAAATGTTAAAGCAAGTAATCGAGCGTCAATGGAAATATATTTTACTAGACCCTTATGCAAATGCCTTTAACCAAACAGCTAACAACCAAGGTCATCAAAACGATCGAACAGACATGAGCCCTTGGATATGGGAAAGAAAATACGAAATTGATTCTCTCGCATTTCCTATTCAATTAACTTATTTATACTGGAAGGCTACAGGAGATGATTCCATCCTAAATGGCCAGTTAAAAGAAGTGATTGAGACAATTTACCGTGTTTGGCAAGTGGAACAAAACCACGAAGAACAATCTCCGTACTTATTTGAACGTGATGATTGTCGCGTATCGGATACATTACTTCGCGCTGGAAAGGGAGGGTATTCTGTCAAAACGGGAATGACATGGTCCGGATTCCGTCCTAGTGATGATGCATGCTTGTACGGATATTTGATCCCAGCCAATATGTTTGCGGTAGTTGCCTTACAGTATGCCGAAGAAATGCTTGGAAAAATGAATGAGTTAACATTAGCGGAAAAAGTGAAGGAACTTGCGAGTGAAATAAAAGCAGGGATTGAGAAGTACGGAAAAGTGAATCATCCAATCTTTGGTGATATGTATGCATATGAAACAGATGGTGCTGGCAATGTCAATTTGATGGATGATGCGAATGTTCCGAGTCTGTTAGCGATTCCGTATCTTGGATATACAGATGCATCTGACCCTGTCTATGAAAATACGAGAAGTTTTATTTTAAGTCGACATAATCCTTATTACTATGAGGGTGCTGCTGCTGAGGGAATCGGAAGTCCGCACACTCCTGATCACTATATTTGGCATATTGCGCTAGCAATCCAAGGAATGACGGCAACTTCCCAGGAGGAAAAGAAGAAAATCGTAGAGATGTTTAAAAAGACGCATGGTTCTACTTATTACATGCACGAGGGGTTTGATGCAGATCACCCAGAGAACTTTACTCGTTCTTGGTTTGCGTGGGCGAACTCGATGTTTAGTGAGTTTATTTTAAGTGAGATTGGGATGGTTGTACCGGGAAGTCCGTTAGCGCGTTCGTAGATTTTTCTATGAGGGGGAAGGCTAGGTGGTGGCAAAAGATCCACCATCTAGCTGTTTCTGTTTAAAAGTTGAATTAAAGAGGTGGACTATGTTTTATAAAATAGAGAAGATACAAAATCGAATTCACGATTTGGATCGTTTGCGTTATCGTGAGTTACAGCAAGTAGAAGCTTTTCGTATGTATGAGCCAGAAAAAGGCTTGGAGAACAGCCTTCCTGAAATATACTCGGACAAAGTGATGAAGGTGAACGATAATTGGTCTGGAAGAGACCGTTACATGTGGCTTCAGACGACAGTATCTATTCCAAACGAATGGATGGAAAAGAAGGCCGTGTTGTTTTTAGATTTAGGCCGTACCGGTGGTGGGAATAATTCTGGCTTTGAATCTTTATTGTATGTAAATAAGAAGCCTTTTCAGGGAGTCGATTCTAATCACAAAGAGGTTATCCTGCCAACTATTCAAGGAGATTTAGAGATTGATATTCTATTATGGTCAGGTCTTGAGGGGGGAGGAAACCCTTCTGAACAGTATTACCGATTGAAGGAGGCATGGTTTGGCTGGTTGGATGAGGCTGTCGATTCCTTGTATTTTAAAGCTAAAGCAATCTTAGATACGATTAAGAGGCTTGATGTTAATAATCCTAGCTATTCGGAATTAATGGCCGCCATTAACCGAGCTTTTCAAGTGATTGATTGGTCCATACCAGGGAGTGAGGAATTCTACGAATCTACGTATTATGCCCTAGATATACTTGACCAAAACATGAAGGAATTAACGAAAAACACAAGTGTGACGGTTCATACTGTTGGACACTCTCATATTGATTTAGCATGGTTATGGCGTACGAAACATACAAAAGAAAAAGCGAAAAGAACATTCTCAACCGTGTTAAGATTAATGGAATTGTATCCAGATTATATATACTTACAAAGTCAACCACAGCTATATGAGTGGGTGAAGCAAGAAGATCCGGAGTTATTTGAGGCGATAAAGCAAAAAGTGAAGGACGGTCAGTGGGAAGTAGAGGGCTCTATGTGGGTAGAGGCAGATTGTAACATTCCATCAGGAGAATCCTTCGTACGCCAACTATTGTATGGGAAGCAATTTTTTCAAAAGGAATTTAACAAAACAAATCGTACGCTTTGGTTACCAGATGTATTCGGGTATAGCTGGTCACTGCCGCAAATTTTACGTAAATCAGGCATTGATACGTTTATGACGACGAAAATTAGTTGGAACCAATACAATCGTATGCCACATGATACCTTTACATGGCGTGGGATTGACGGGTCGGAAATTTTGACGCATTTTATTACAACACCAGAGCCAGGGAGACCTGAAGATTCATGGTTCTACACCTATAACGGTTTAGTAACTGCTGAAACAGTGAACGGCGTTTGGGAGAAATATCGTGATAAGGATATAAATAAAGATTTGCTATTAGCATACGGATATGGAGATGGTGGTGGAGGTGTTAATAGAGAAATGCTAGAGATGAAACGTCAATTAGACACCATCCCTACATTGCCTAATGTCCAATCTACGAAGGTGGAGGATTATTTCCAGACGTTACATGAGAATGTCAACGAAACGGATCAATATATTCATACTTGGGACGGGGAGCTTTATTTAGAGTATCATCGTGGAACGTATACGAGCCAAGCAAAAATGAAAGAGATGAACAGGAAGCTGGAGTTTGGCTATCATGAAGCGGAATTTGTCTCGTTATGGAATAGTGTCGAAAATGGATGGAGCAACTATCCAGCTGAAGCGATTGAAGAAGGCTGGAAATTAATATTGCTAAACCAATTCCATGATATTATCCCAGGTTCTTCGATAACAGAGGTGTATGAGGATGCCCATAAAGACTATGAAAAAGCGGCGATGATTGGTCAAGAAATCCTACTGAATCAAGAGAAGAAAGTAGTAGAAAACAGTGAGAAGAGTTGGAGTTATGTTTATCCACTTCAATACCAAGCACCGACCATTGTAACCATTCCAGCAGATAAAAGCTCAGTAAATAGCTTCGAGCAAAATGGCAAAGAGCTAATATCTCAGAAAACAGCATCTGGAGACCAACTTATATTAATTGAAGAAACGAAGCCATTCTCCTACGATAGTATTACCTCTTCGTCGGTGGAACGTGGTAATACAAGTGAAGAACTTAGTAATATCGATGTCGATAAACGAATTTGGGAGACACCACATTATTGCTTAAGCTGGAATAGTGAAGGGCAGCTTACGACTATTTTTGATAAAGAAACTGAAAGAGAAGTTTTAAAGCATGGTGCAATTGGAAATGTCTTTAAATTGTATGAAGATAAGCCGCTCGCGCATGATGCTTGGGATATTGATTTATTTTACCAAGAAAAATTCTCTATTATTAATAGCTTAAAAGAATGTAGAATAGTAGATAATGGTCCACTTCGTACAACAGTCCGTTTTACGTGGGATTATCCAAAGGTACAAATTGTTCAAAATGTGCATTGCTATCGTCATACGAAACGAATTGATTTTGAAACAGAAGTAAATTGGGAAGCACGTCAAAAGCTATTAAAAGTTGAATTCCCAGTGGATATTCGTTCGACAGAGGCAATATATGATATTCAATTTGGGAATGTGAAACGTCCAACACATTGGAATACATCGTGGGATATTGCTAGATTTGAATCAGTGGGGCATAAATGGGCAGCTATTACGGAGCCAAATTACGGAATAAGCTTAATGAATAATAGTAAATATGGCTATTCCATAAAAGACAATGTGTTAGCCTTATCATTGCTCAAGGGACCTGTATATCCAGATCCAACTGCAGATATTGGCGTACACCATTTCACTTATTCGATTTATCCATTTAAAGGCACAAGTAAGAAGCATGATGTGGAAAGAGAAGCGACGTACTTGAATGCCCCGATAAGAGTTATTAAAGGAGAAGTAAAAGAGGAATTTAGAACCTCGCTTTTCTCCCTATCCAATGATTGTGTAGTGCTAGATACGGTTAAGAAGGCGGAAGATAGGGATTCAACTATTATTAGACTTCATGAGATGGAAGGTTCTTCAGAGCAAGTAATCATCCAGAGTGCCTACACCATTAAACGTTGGAGAGAAGTTAATTTAATGGAGGATGCAGCGGATCAAGTATTTCACGACACTCCGATAAAGCTTGCCTTTACACCATATGAGATCAAAACATTAGAAATAGAATTTGCTAGATAAACCATGTAACAGGGACAAACGGCTCGTTCGTCTCTGTTACTTTTCCTATATTGGAGTGTGAAAGAAAATGAAAGCGTTTCAAATGCTTAAGAGATTAAGCGGTAAAATGTTTTATCGTGTTTTTTTTACCTACTCAACGATTATTTTTTTAACGATGTCGATTCTTTTTGTCTTTCTATCTGAATACTATTCCAATTTTATTGTTCAAAGAGAGCTGGATAGACAAGAAACAGTCGTGAAAGAAATGCAGTCTGAGATAAAGAAAAAACATCAATTTGTTAATCACGGTGTGCAGCAATTATATCTTGATAAACGCTTAATTGAAGATTTAGCATTTGCGCTTCAGCATGACTATCAAGAATACATCGGATATCGATTAGATAAGTTTTCGAAAAGTGAATCATTTGTCCCATATAATTTTGATCTATTTGTAAAAAATTACTTCTCTAGAGATTCAGAAGTGGTAGCCCTACAAATTCAAAACAATACGATTGGGACAGAATATGTCTTTCTATTTAATCGTAGTCGATGGTACAACAGTAATAATCATCTTTCAAGTAGTGAAACGGAGAACCTTGAAACAGATGAATTTGAGGAAAAAGATTTATATATCGTGGAAGAGAGGATAAATGATCCTGTTTCATTAGAGCGGCTCGGAAATGTATCCGTTTATTTTACCTATGATAATTTAAAACAGTTGCTTTCATTAAGAGAATCGGAAGTGAACGGTTCCTTTCTCATAATGGATGAAAATCTAAATGTATATTTCTCACATGGTGATATCGAAAACGATGTTCTAAAGGAATTAAATTATAGTTCCGTACAAAAAGAGCTTAAGTTAAAGGAACATTACTATGTGCAATCTTCGATAGAGCCTTCGAGTAAATTAATGGTTATAGCAATCATCCCAAAAGGTGAACTAGCACCTTTATTAAAGTATAAATTAACTATTTTTCTCATCATTTTATTTCTAACAACCGTCGCAATTGCTCTTCCTTATTTTTCTTTAAGAGGCTACTCTAAACGTGTAGATGAAATTTTGGAGACGATGAAGGAAGTTCAGGAAGGAAATTTGGAGGCTAGAATTGAAACTTCTAAAATAGGCGATGATTTAACGATTATTTCTACTACTTTTAATGAAACGTTAGAAGAATTAAATGATTATATACATAAAGTCTATCTTTCAAAATTAAAGCAAAAAGAAGCGGAGTTAGCGAATCTTCAAGCCCAAATAAATCCCCATTTTTTGTATAACACTTTAGAAGCAATACGTATGAAATCATTAGCTGAAGGGGGGAGAACATCAGCTAAAATGATTGTTCAGTTAGCTCAACTTTTTCGATATTCCTTGAAGACTGGGGAGCTAGTTACTGTCCAAAATGAATGGAATCATGCTGAGCAGTATATAGAACTATATAAAATAAGATTTCAAAATTATTTAAAGACGGAACTTGTGATGGCTGATAAGCTGCAGCATTATTATGTCCCACCTTTTATACTACAGCCGCTAATCGAAAATTTCTTAATACATGGATTTAAGAGAGATAGTGAGGATAACGAACTTACGGTTTTGGTGTATGAAAAGCAAGAAAAACTTTGGATTGAAATAAAAGATAATGGAAAAGGCATCGAGCGACCACAGTTAGAGGAAATTAAGCAAAGGCTTAGAAAGATGGAAGGCTCCTCTGATTCGATCGGTTTAGGGAATGTTCATCAACGAATTCGGATGAAGTATGGAGAGCCATATGGAGTAGAGATAGAGAGTACACCTGAAATTAACACAACGGTCACCGTTATTCTACCACTTTTGAGTGAGGTGTTATTGGATGATTCGAGTAATGTTAGTAGATGATGAACCGCTTATTTTGGAAGGATTACAATATATCATAGATTGGGAGTCAATCGGTTTTAAGATAGTAGCGACTGCCAAAAATGGATTAGAAGCATTACAACTTGCCCAATCGATTAAATTTGACTTACTTATCACAGATATAAAAATGCCCGAATTAACAGGGCTAGAACTAATCGAGTCTTTAAATAAGTTAGATAAACAGTTTAAATCTATCATTCTTTCTGGTTTTCAAGAGTTTGATCTAATTAAAAAAGGGCTGCAATTAGGGATTGAAAACTACTTATTAAAGCCAATCAATGAGGCGGAGCTTTTATCCTCACTTTTACATGTAAAGGAAAAGATAAATGTTTCAACCTTGCAGGAGGAGTCCTTTTTTGTATTAAGAGACCATTCGATTTGGAGGTGGGTAATGGGGAAGATGGCCTTAGCGGATTTTAAAGAAAGAGTGTCGCTATATCCTCGAACCTCATTGAATCCACCACTATATATGGGTTTATTGAAGCTGGAGCAGGAGGAACAGGATGAATCCTTCCTACATTCGTTACAACAAAAAATAGAAGAAGAAACAAATGTTACTGCTGCTCTTACCCCCTCAGGAGATTTTTTGTTAATGTGGTGCAAGGACTCGCTTCAGGATGATTGGGAAAATGAAAAGGTGCGGTTTCTAGATTTTGTACAGCGTTGTGAATTTCCAGGAGAGCATGTTTGTGTCCTAAGTGATCCTGTGCCATCCTATCATCAAGTAACACGTGTTTACCGAGAGCTAGAGATGACATGTGAGCTTAAATTGTTATTGCCACACAAAGATCATCGAATTGCGGAACAAATGTATCTGAGTAACACTAATTTTAATGAACAAAGTACAGAAACTACTAAATATTTGAATCGCGAATTATTGGAGCTGCTGGCAAATGAACAATACGAAGCCGTAAGAGCGTCTATAAGTAAGATGCTGAGTCAAATCGGGCAGGATAGGCAGATTTTAATCATGAAGGGCGTGTTGTTAGAGTTTTTCTTCCATGTGAAAAATAAATTTTTAATTTTGCTCGATTATCCACAATATGTAGAGATGATCCATCAAATCCTATATATGAGTACTCATGAAGAAGCCATGAACATAGTAGATAAATGTATTGGTATGATAGAAAAAGATTCCAACGATGAAGGTGAGAAATACAGTCCAATCATTTACACTGTATTAAATCATATTCTTAAAAATTATGCGATTGATATGTCTTTAAAAACGTTAGGCCACCAATTTCATATTAACCCTATCTACTTAGGACAATTATTTCAAAAAGAAGTTGGCACCTCCTTTACCAAATATTTAAATAAGCTTAGGATTGATCGGGCAAAAAAACTATTACTCCATTCCCACGAAAAGGCCGGTCATATCGGAAAAAAAGTTGGCTATATCGATGCCACCTATTTTTATAAACAGTTTAAGAAATTTGAAGATATGACTCCATCTGAATGGAGAAAGAATAATAGGCAAGATAGATTGGAAGTCTTCTAAGGAGGGCTTCTTTTTTTAGAATTGAATAGCCCATTTTGGTGATAATCGCGAAAAAGCAGCTATTGCTCATAAAATTGGGATGCTGGCTCAGAAACTGGTCACAACGACTCATTAAATAAGGATACCGGCTCATTAAAAGTCAAATGTCGCTCAGAAACTAGGGGACTCGGCTCATAAACAAAATCTCACTCTAATAAAGAGCTAGAAAACGATGGAATAGTAACAGAAAAGCCCATCATCAAGGGAATAAACGTGCCTGACATTATTTTGTATTTATTTTTACCAGTAAATCTAAGATATCTCAACTATTCCGAATGTAAGGGTTTTCATATAATTGAGTTAAGAGGAAATTGCTTAGGAAGGAGGAAGGGTATGGGACGTATCAAACAATTCGGTAAAAATTTATATGAGAACAGAATATGGCTTCTCATGACATTACCCGGGCTAATTTGGTTAATTGTATTGAAATATATTCCGATGTTTGGCCAAGTTATTGCTTTTAAGGATTTCAGGTTCCATCCTGATGGATTTCTAGCAAGTGTGATTCATAGTGAGTGGATTGGTTTTGAAAACTTTAAATTTTTATTTAGCACAAATGATGCTTTCATTATTACTAGAAATACGGTTTTATACAATCTAGTTTTTATTGTAGTAGGGCTAATTTTAGCGGTAGCAGTAGCGATCATTCTAAGCGAGTTAACAAAACAAAAATTAGCGAAGATTTATCAAACTGGAATGTTATTTCCACACTTTTTATCTTGGGTCGTTGTAAGCTACTTTGTATTTGCGTTTTTAAGTGTAGATAAAGGATTATTTAATAGTGTTTTAGGGCTCTTTGAAATCGACCCTGTTTCATGGTATAACGAACCTGCCTATTGGCCGTACTTCATCGTAGCAGTTAGTCAATGGAAGGGAGTAGGCTTCAGTAGTATTGTTTATTTAGCAGCTATCGTAGGAATTGATCGTACTTATTATGAAGCCGCAATGATTGATGGGGCTAGTAAATGGCAACAAATATGGAATGTTACGATTCCAATGATTATGCCTTTGATTATCATATTAACCATTTTGAATATTGGTAGTATTTTCAGCGCGGATTTCGGCTTATTCTATCAAATCCCGAGAGATTCTGGGCCACTCTATCCTGTTACGAATGTCATTGATACTTATGTGTATCGCGGCCTGATGACGATGGGAGATATTGGGATGAGTACAGCAGCCGGCTTATATCAAGCGACAGTAGGATTTATATTAATTTTAGTAACGAACTATATTGTGAGAAAAATAGATGAAGAAAATGCATTATTTTAATTTTGATTATGGAAGGAGAATAAGGATATGGAAACTCCTCCTAAGGTGGCAGACATCGTCCATGAAAAGCCTATAGGTAAACTAAAAAAGAAAAAAGCGTATAATCCACATGGCTTTTCAGGAAAGACAAGTATATTCATGCACTTTTTATTAGGTACATTTGCCTTTCTATGTATCTTCCCATTTCTCTATGTCATGATCATTTCGCTATCAAGTGAACAGTCATTGTCTTTAAATGGCTATAGTATCATTCCAAGTGAGTGGAGCTTTGAGGCGTATCAATATTTGTGGCAAATGAAATCACAAATCCTACACGCATATGGCGTGACGATTTTTGTAACGGTTGTCGGAACATTTATTAGTGTATCTATTATCGCTATGTACGCTTATGCTATTTCAAGAAAACAATTTAGATATAGAAAACAATTTACCTTTATAGCCTTTTTCACGATGTTATTTAGCGGTGGAATGGTTCCTTTCTATATTGTTATGACACAGTTTCTAGGCTTAAGAAATTCTGTTTGGGCCTTGATCTTACCTTTAGCAGTAAATGCATTTTACATTATCATTATGCGAACATTTTTCCAACGAACCGTACCAGAAGCTATATTAGAATCAGCCCGAATTGATGGTGCTGGGGAGTTAAGAATCTTCTTCACGATTGTCTTACCACTTTCGATTCCTGGAATTGCGACAATCGCGCTTTTTAGTACGTTAGCTTATTGGAATGATTGGTTTAATGCATTATTGTTCATCGATAATCCGAACCTCGTTCCATTACAATCTCTTTTAATGAGAATAGAAAACAACTTAGATTTCATTCGTCAAAATGCAATGTTAACCAACCAAAACAGTTCGATTCTTTCATCAATACCACAAGACTCTGCAAGGATGGCAATGGTCGTAATCGCAACCCTACCCATTGCCTTATCCTATCCATTTTTCCAAAAATACTTCATCAAAGGCCTAACCATCGGCGGAGTAAAAGAATAAACAACTTCTTCAATAAAAGAAAGACCTGTGTAAATGCAGAGGGATTTCTTTTATCATAGGCTCTATTAAAGTACTTAGGTACCTAGCTGTTGATTGGAGCACAAGGCGAAGACTCCTGCGGGAGATAGTGTTTGGTGGAGACCCCCGCAGGCAAAGCCGAGGAGGCTCCACCAACGCCCTCTGGATAAGCGAAGCCTAGTGCGGAAATCAACAGCGGTGTTTAACGGAGTCTTATCATAAAAAACAAAGGGGATGTAACAATGAGAAAGATAGGTTTATTAGCAATTATGATGATGCTCATTGCTTCAGTACTATTAGCGTGCAGTAACGAAAAATCAAGCAATAGTAGTAAATCAAATGACAAGGCAACTACAGATGATCACGTAACATTAGTTTGGTACTTAATCGGTACTCCACAGCAGGATGTTAATGTCGTTATGGAAAAAGTAAATGAGTACACGAAAGAAAAAATTAATACAACAATCGATCTAAGGCTATTAGATTGGGGAGAATTCAATGATAGAATGCAGGTTATCACCACTTCTGGTGAAGAATATGACATTGCGTTCACAAGCTCTTGGGCAAATAATTACTCACTTAATGCAAGAAGGGGAGCATTCCGTGAGTTAAACGATTTAATGGATCAATATGGAAAAGAAATGAAAGAACTAATCGACCCAGCATTTTTAGAAGGTGCTCAAATTGATGGTAAGCTTTTTGCCGTGCCAACCAACAAGGAAGTAGGACAGCAAGCTGTGCTTTCCTTTAACAATGAATTAGTGAAAAAGCATGGATTAGACCTTTCTAAGGTAAATACATTAGAAGATTTAGAACCACTATTAGCTGTCATTAAAGAAAAAGAAGCAAATGTTTCTCCTATCGCAACATTTGATGCATTCTTACCGTTTGATTCTATTTTGCAAGAAGAAATGCCATTTGCTTTCCGACTTGATGGGAATACAGATGAAGTAATTAATAAGTATGAAGAAGAACTAACAATGAAAACGCTTAAAACGATGCATAGCTACTACAAAAAAGGCTATATTCGTCCAGATGCTGCAACAAGTACCGACTCTTGGCCTTTAGAAACAGCGAATTGGTTCGTTCGTAAAGAATTATACCAGCCGTATGCAGAGTCAATCTGGTCTAGATCTGCAGGGTATGAGATCGTGACACGTGCACTTCATGAACCATATGTGTTTAATAACTCTGTAACAGGTTCCATGCAAGCAATTTCAGCAACTTCAAAAAATCCTGAAAGAGCGATGATGTTCTTAAATTTACTGAATTCAGATCCATATTTACGAAATCTAGTGGATAAAGGAATTGAAGACGTTCACTACGAAGAGAATGAAGACGGTACAATTAAAGATCTTCCTGCTCGTGTAGAACAATATAATATGCCAAGCTTTGCTATCGGTAACCAATTAATTTTAAAATTATATGAAGATGATCCAGCAGACAAATGGGATGCTTTCGAAGAATTCAATGAAAGCTCTATCCAATCACCAGTATTAGGGTTCTATTTCGACTCTAACCCAGTTAGAACCGAAATTGCCGCTATTTCTAACGTAACAAGTGAGTTTGGACCAGCATTACTGAAAGGTGCGGTAGATCCAGAAGAATATATACCTGCTTTCAATAAGAAGTTAAAAGAAGCGGGAATGGATAAAGTAATGGAAGAAATGCAAAAGCAATACGATGAGTGGAAAGCAAATCAATAAAGACGTGTAATGTACAAAAAGATTTACAGGGCTACTATCAGAGCTATTGATAGTTAGCAACATCTCAAACTATTTATTTAGAGGGTGCCAAAAAAGGGTTAGCAATCGTCCTTTTAGGACACCCTCTAATTTCATTGGAGGGGCAAGCTTATGCTATACGGTGCAATTGAAGCAGGCGGGACAAAATTTGTTTGTGCAGTAGGAAATAAGGAAGGAAAAATAGTCGACAAAGTTACCATCCCAACTTTAGATCCTGACCAAACAATTCAACAGGTCGATCTATTCTTTAAAAAGTATACATTAAGCTCGCTAGGAATTGGCAGCTTCGGCCCTATCGAGTTAAATGAGAAAAAAGAAACGTATGGTGAAATTTTAAATAGTCCTAAAATATTGTGGAAAAACTTTAACGTCTACCAAGCCTTTAAAGAAAAATATAATATTCCTCTATTTTTAGATACGGATGTTAATGCATCCGCTTTAGGAGAGTATCATTGGGGAGCTGCAAAAGATTCTGAAAGCTGTTTATACATTACAGTAGGTACCGGCATAGGTGCAGGCTATGTGAAAAATGGGGTGACTTTAAAAGGAATGACTCATCCTGAGATGGGGCATATTTACGTACCACGTTATTCACAAGATACTTTTGAAGGCTGTTGCCCCTACCATAAAGGTTGTTTAGAAGGCCTTGCTTCTGGTACGGCAATTGCGGCAAGATACGGCATAAAAGGAAATGAGTTAAAGGATAAGCATGAAGTGTGGGAATTAGAAGCACATTATTTAGCACAGGCGATTGTGAACTACCTATTAATTTTGAGCCCAGAGAAAATTATCCTTGGTGGCGGAGTAATGAAGCAAGACATCCTTTTCCCATTGATTAGAAAGGAAGTTTCTAAGCTATTACAAAACTATATCACAATTGAATCAATGGACGAATATATTGTTCAACCACAGCTAAACGATCAACAAGGGATATTGGGGGCATTGGCTTTGTGTGTTTAGTGGGGTGTCAGTGTTACCAGGGGGACAGTCCCCCTGGTAACTTGCCAAGTAAGATAAGATACCAAGGGGACTGTCCCCTTGGTATAAAATAATGTTTCCATTATCGGAATAAATCTCTCATCCATTGGGATATTAAAATTGGTAACCCAAAATAGGAGATGATGTCCCGTGTATTTTTATAAAGAAGATTTGATTAATATGATTGTCCCTGATAAACCGGACCCGCATGCTGCAAAAGTACTTCAAGAAGCACTAGGTGGTCAGTTTGGCGAAATGCGAACAATGATGCAGTATTCCTTTCAGAGTGCCAATTTTAGAGGGAAAGCCAAACAATATCGCGACCTAATTAGGGGCGTATTTTTGGAAGAACTTAGCCATGTGGAGCTTGTCCAATCAACCATCAATCAGCTACTTAATGATGCTGGTGGAAATATGCCAGGCAACCAAGCAATTGATGGAGCTCCTTTAAATGATGTGATACAAGATGGCGCAAACCCCCATCATTTTATTATTGGAGCGAAAGGATCGCTGCCTGTAGATGCTGGTGGTAATCCTTGGAACGGATCGTGGGTGTATGACCATGGTAATCTTGCTGCAAATCTGTTAAATAACGTGACGCTTGAATCAACAGGCGTATTACAAAAATCGAGAATTTATGAGATGAGCAGTAATAAAGCATTACGTGAAACGATTGCTTTCTTAATGGTCCGTGATAACGCTCATCAAAACGCCTTCGCAAAAGCATTGGAAACATTAGGCGTTAATTGGGGAAAATTATTCCCAATCCCGAATTATGATTTAAATAAATACCCAGAATGCCGCAAATATGTGGATTTGGGCTTTCATAATGCTCAATTCAATTTCAGGCTAGATGACACACGTATAGGTGAAATCTTCCAAGGAACAACACCTAGTAGAAATGGTGGGGAACTATCTGTAACAGAACCACCAAAAGGCTATCCAGTACCAGAAATGCCGGATATGCCTAATGAGCATGCTCCGGGTTTGTATGATTTGGATAATTAGATTTCAATGAAAATTGGTACCAAGGGGGTACCAAGGGGACAGTCCCCTTGGTATCCCCTTGGTATCTTCTTATATTGTTTCGGTGGCAGACCCTCAGTCATCCGATTCCCACTACATAAAATCCTCTAAATGCAAAATGGGAACTTAATGTTCTTAAAAGTAAGCCAAAGGGACTCCTTCATAGTGTGTAGATTACTATTTTCAGAAAATAAAAATGCAAATCATAATGATGTTGATTTAAAGGAAGGTTCGATAAACTCTTTTATAAAGGGATGGGAAGTGCGATTTAATCAAATGTTTGTTTGAAACCTACTAATAATAAATTAGTTTTTTCACTATATTTTTATCTCAAATGAAATGATGCCAAGGGGGCCGTCCCCGCAGCTTTCCTTTTTTGCGTTAATCAAGTAGAATAATAGTAGATAATGAGAATCAATATCAATTAATTCTCTGTTTGAAAGGGAGCTACATGATGATAACTGAAGAAGAGCTAAGCGGATTCAAGGATACGGTGTTTTCATATTCCGATATTACCTATAAGCCTCGTGAGCAAGGGTGGGAAATGACGAGGCGGTATATTGCTGAGCATACGCTTATTTATATAGTAGATGGGAAAGGGAAGTTATGTTGTGATGCAAGAACCTATGTTGTGGAACAAGGGAAGATTTTCTTGTTAGCTCCTGGACAAATAGTAGGTGGAAAAGTGGAGTCTACTGAACCGGTTCGATTTTATATGATTCCCTTTTCCTATCATTCATTAAAAAATGATTCCACAACGTCAAGGGATTTACCTTTTTTAAACGAAGGGGATGTATCGATTAGGGATACGTCACAAATCCTGACTTTGTTAAAACAAATGTATGAAAAGAAGGATAGTCAAGATCCATTGCAACAATGGCATCAACGAATCCTTTTTCAAGAAGTAATCTATACGATCGTATCAGACATCAAAAGGAAAAGAGAAAATGGAGACACTAATTTAGTCATTGAACGTGTTCTGCGATATATTCATGAACATTATATGAAAGAAATTTCGGTCAAAGGGATCGCGGAAATGTTTGGGTTAAGCCCAACGAATTTCTCCAGAATATTTACCAACTATGTGGGTGTCAAACCCACTAATTATATCACTCAGTTACGGATACAAAAGTCAAAGGAATTATTGTATACGAATCAACGTTTAAAAGTCGTCGCTCAAAGTGTAGGTTATCAAGATGAACTTTACTTTAGTCGCATCTTCAAAAAAACGGTCGGTATTTCCCCAACGATTTATGTAAAAAGAACGAATAAAAGAATTGTCACAATAAACCCGAACCTCAATGATTATTTTATTACATTAGGTGTACAACCTGTGGCGACTTATTATTATGAAGGAATAAGCCAAGTAAATGGGCATTTGCCTTATCTGGCAGAGAAAATGGCTGGAACAAAAATCATTGGGAGAGTGGATCAGCCTAATTATGATGCCTTATTAAGGAGCGCTCCAGACTTGATTTTAAATGGCGAAAGACCGACTCATCAGTTGAAAAGTTTAGAGAAGATTGCCCCAACCATCGTCTCGGGTGTAGATGATGATTGGAAATCCTTATTGTTGGAATTCTCACGTTTGATTGATCGAAAGGAACAAGCGTTACTATGGTTAAATGAGTTTGAAGCGAAGGCAAGCAAAGCAAGAAATACATTATCTAAGTTGGTAGAGGACCAAGAAACGGTCATGGTATTGATTGTCACCAAGAAAGGAATACGCATTTATGGTGGGAGAAGACAACTGGGAGTTATTTTATATAAAGAATTAGGTCTAACTCCTCCACCAGGAATACAGTTACATTCTCATTTTGAGTATACAAATCTTGAGCATCTGAAAGCTTTAAATCCGGATCATATTTTCTTATCGACATGGGCAGCGGATTCTTGTGAAGAGGAGATCAAGCTGTTAAAAGCAAGTTACATTTGGAATTGCTTAAAAGCTGTGGAAACGAATCAAGTGTATGAGATTGATCATTGGCTTAATCTACATGCTCCGTTAAAGAACATGATTACAATTGATAGAATAATAGAATGTCTGGGAGAGAGATGAGTTTTGTCCATAAAACGGTAAGATTTTGTCCATTGAGAACGAAAGGGAATCCTATTAAGATAGTAAATGAATATGATTATCAATATCAAGTAAAAAATTTAATAGGATGAACAAAAAGAATCGGGGGTAAAGAGTTTGAAAAAGTGGATGAATATTTTATTGGTTCTGTTCCTTTTGGGTGTGGTCACAGCATGCGGAGCAAAAGATGCAGAACAAGATCAATCAAAAGTAGCAGGGGATGGTGCTTCAGAAGAAAGAGTAGTGCAGCACTTGTTCGGAGAAACGGTTGTTAAAGAAACACCAGAAAAAGTAACTTCCCTTATGCCGGGAATTACCGATTATTTACTTTCGCTTGGCATTACACCATATGCGTCGGTAAGTGCAGGACCAGAAGATGGCGAGTATCCATGGTATTTAAAGGATCGATTACAAGACACTCAAAATATAGGGTGGGCTTTAAATTCCGATATTGAAGTTCTTCTTTCCATTGAACCGGATCTAATTTTAGCTAATGAAGCGTTTGAAAAAGTATATGAAGATTACACGAAAATTGCCCCAACTGTCATTGTAGATGCAAAAGAAGATGAAGAAGGCGTGAAGGATATGCGTCAAACCTTCTTATTTTTAGCGGAAGTATTTGGGGAAAAAGAAAAAGCTCAAGAAATTATTACCGAGTATGATGAGTTAATTGAACAATCGAGAAAAGCGGTTCTTGAATCGATTGGTGAAGAAACGGTGATGTTCTTACGAGTCACATCATCTGAGTTACGTTATTACAGTGCAAAAAATTATGAAGTTCTTTACAAGGATTTGGGCGTACAAGCCCCAGCTCACTTTCCAGACAACGCGTCAACTTTTGAACCACTCTCCTTTGAAATGTTACCGGAGATTGACCCGGATCATATCTTTTTACTAGTAGATAGTGAAGAAAAGTTAGATGAGGTGCAACGAACTCCATTATGGGAACATCTAACGGCTGTTCAAAAGGAACAAGTATATCCAGTTGATTATAGTTTATGGTTCCAAGGGTTTGGACCGATTGCAAATCAATTAATCGTGGAAGATGCCGTCGATAAGTTAACAAAGGATTAGTACTATCCAGTTGGGGATCCTCTAAAATAGTTTTCTGTTCTTACTATCCCGTATCACAAATGGTACGGGATATCTTTTTAGGTCTTTATTAAATGTTAGGGGTGGATGTTGATGGATACGGTGAAAGTTTCGAAGGACTATGCAAGCTTGATTGAAGAAGCGGTAAAATTAGAGGAAGTTCAGGATGTGCAACTATCTCCAGATGGCTCTCAAGTAGCTTTTGTTACGAGCCGTGTCTCACAACGTGCTGGGCATGCATCGAAACATGTGTGGATTGCTAATCGTAATGGAGGAGCCCCTTGTAAAATTGAAACGAGCTTTTCTTTGATACAAGAACCTAGATGGTCACCTGATGGAATGTGTTTAGCGTTACTTGTGAAGGAAAAGGATTGTAAGATTGCTTTTGTTAATAAAGACGGCGAGCAATTGTCTACATTGAAAGTTCCTACAGGGGCAAATAATATAGAATGGTCACCTGATGGTCGCTTCATTAGCTTTCTTTGCTGTGATAGTAAGTTAGAAAACGATACATTTGTGGTAACTAGTCAACGTAAACGCTCGACTCACCTTTATGTGGTAGACAGGGAAACGAATGTTATTCATCAGCTATCAAAAGGAAATAAGCAAATCACTAGATATGCTTGGTCTCCAGATGGCAAGCAGGTCGTCACTTCATCTGTCAGTGAGAATGGAACGAATGCCAAACAGGATTTGACTACTTATCATGTACATAATGGGGAAGAACATTTTCTTGGCAAATCACATGATATGACGATTAAGCTAGCCTGGTCACCGTGTGGGAATTATATTGCTTGGTGTGGACGTGAGCATGAACCAGGTAGTGGGCAACTAGTTATATTCTCCGTTCAAGAAAAAAGACATTTACCTAGAACGATTTGTGCAGACTTTCCAGGAAGTGTGAAATGGATCGACTTTTTACCTGATGGTCGCCTTATTTTTGCTGCCCTTAGCAATTTTCGAGTGGGAATATATACTACAACATTAAGTGGTACTGAAATAGAGGTGCTATTGGATCCGAATGATACAAAGCAAGGCTCCCTTGGAAGTGGAAGCTTCACTACCTTTAACGTTTCATTAAGTGCTGATGGGAGTCAATTTGCGACGTCATGCTCGGGGCCTAAGGAACCTGGGAACGTTGTAGTTGGGGAATTGGGGAAATCTATCAAACGAATCACGGCATTCAATCTACACGTCCAAGACATGGAGCTTGGTGCAACAGAGGAGATTAGTTGGGAAGCGGAAGATGGTTTAACGATGTATGGCCTTTTGATTAAACCAGTTGACTATCGACCAGGAAAAAGTTATCCAACGGTTGTGGAGATTCATGGAGGGCCTCGTCGTTCGTGGTGGGACACATGTTACCTCACGAATTCATGGGCTCAGTTACTGGCTAGTCAAGGCTATATGGTCTTCCTTCCTAATCCAAGAGGAAGCAGTGGTCGAGGGGCAAAATTTGTTCAGGCGAATAATGGGGATTTAGGTGGGAAGGATTTTTCAGATATTATGTCTGGTGTGGATGAAATAATTGCCAAGGGATATGCCGACCCAGACAGGTTAGGAGTAGCTGGTTGGAGTTATGGTGGATATTTAACGTCATGGGCGATCACGCAAACGAATCGCTTTAAGGCAGCGGTGATAGGAGCTGCGATCGTGAATTGGATTAGTTGGAATGGCCAATCCAGTATGGCTCCGTATTGGTCTAGTGTCCACTGGCGTGAACCGTTAATCGCTTATCAAAACGCTGAAAAGCTTATCCAACGGTCACCGATTCATTTTATCGAAAAAGTCCAAACACCTACGCTCATTTTTCACGGAGATAAGGATGGAAAGATACCGAGTACTCAAGCAGATGAATTTTATCAAGGCCTCAAAGCCTTAGGTACACCAGTGGAATATCTCAAATACCCTGGAGAAGGACACGGTATTCACCAGGAACACCATCAAATCGATCAACTAGAACGAATTGTTAAATGGTTCACTCAATATTTATAATAAGATTTTATCAAGTAAAGGAATGGATTTGTTATGAATATAAAAGAAAGTGAAGGGGAAGGTGTGAGGTTTTCAAAAGAGGTGGAGGAAGAGGAGATTACTTCCCGCCCTTTTGTTGCGATACTCATTTTACTTGCTGGAATAGTTGCTCTTATCTTTAGCTTAGGCGCATCGATATCGCTCGGGGCTGCAAATGTTGACCTTAAGACCGTTTGGGATGCCGTCTTTCAATATAATCGCGACCTTTACACCCATCAGATTATCCAAGAGTTACGAATTCCGCGTGCTCTTGCAGCTGGTTTTGTTGGGGCTTTCTTAGCCGTATCTGGTGCGATTATGCAAGGGCTCACACGAAATCCATTGGCATCTCCTTCGATTATGGGCCTTTCCTCAGGCTCTGTTTTTATGATTGTCATCGCGTTTGCTTTTTTTCCACAGACCTCTAATATTGGTCTGATGATATGGTCATTTTTCGGGGCTGGAATGGCTGCAGGTATTGTTTTTATGGTAGGAGCTTTTTCAAAAAGGGGACTATCTCCTGTGAAGCTTGCATTGGCAGGTACAGCAGTTGGGATGATGCTAAGCTCGTTTTCAACGGCGATTTCGATTCATTATAATGTCGCACAAAATGTGAGTTTTTGGTATGCGGGTGGTGTGTCAGGAACCGAGTGGATCAGCATAAAGTTAATCTTTCCGGTTGCGGTGGTCGGGCTTATCATAGCGTTCGTGTTGGCTCCTTCGATTACATTGATGAGTTTAGGAGATGAAGTGGCGAAAGGCTTGGGATTACGGACCGCTTTTGTACGAATAGTCGGGATGCTTGTCGTATTATTATTAACGGGAGCGGCTGTATCTGTTGCAGGAACCATTGGATTTGTTGGACTGGTAATTCCTCATATTTGTCGTTTCTTAGTTGGGGTTGATTACCGTTGGGTTATTCCTTGTTCGGCGGTTTTAGGTGCTCTCTTACTTATTCTCGCTGATATTGGAGCTAGAATGATTAACCCGCCTTTTGAAACGCCAGTCGGTGTGATTACAGCAATGATTGGTGTGCCTTTTTTCCTTTACCTTGCTAGACGTGAAGGGAGAGGTTTGTAATGGAACAACGGAATAAGACAAAGAGAAAACCTTTTATCGTCATGGCTATTCTGTCCATTTTTATTATTTTCGTATTTTTTCTGAGTTTGAATTTGGGCTATATTCGAATGGCTCCTTTAGATGTGATTAGAACGCTTGTTGGTTCAGGAACTGAGCGAGAGTGGTTGATCCTGTTCGACTTTCGATTACCTAGAATGGTGATTGCCTTATTAATTGGAGCAGGCTTGGCGATATCTGGTGCGATTTTGCAAGCAGTCGCGAAAAATGATTTAGCTGATCCCGGAATATTAGGAATCAATACGGGAGCAGGATTTGCAGTTGTATTATTTATCTTTTTCTTTCAAGGCTCAACCGCTTCACTTGGCACATTATCGATTCTCATTATGCCAATGGCGGCTTTTGTAGGAGCGGCTTTTGCGGCTCTTGCCATTTATATCATCGCTTGGAAAAACGGAGTGACACCTGTACGTCTCATTTTAGTCGGAATTGGAGTAAATGCTGCTTTTGGGGCTGCTCTACTCATCTTTCAATTAAAAATGGATCCTCGCGATTTTCTGCAAGCAACGATTTGGCTCTCCGGAAGCATTTGGGGAACGAATTGGAAATTTGTTCTCGCAGTTTTGCCTTGGATTGTCATTCTTATCCCTTATGCTCTATATAAAGCGCGCTATCTAAATGTCTTAAATCTTGGCGACAACGTGGCAGCGGGCTTAGGGTTAGCGGTAGAAAAGGAGCGAAGACGATTATTACTTGTCGCCGTCGCATTAGCAGGTGCCTGTGTCGCCGTTGGTGGTGGAATTGCCTTTTTAGGTCTGGTTGCCCCACACCTAGCTCGCCGAATAGTTGGGTCCAAACACCAAGCTATGTTACCGACAACAGCCTTAATCGGAGCCTTCTTTATGCTATTGGCGGATATGATAGGAAGGAATATCCTTTCCCCCTCTGAAATACCAGTCGGAATTGTTGTCTCCGCGATAGGCGCTCCTTATTTTATTTATTTGTTGATGAAGAGTTAGTGGCGGCAATGGGGAAATCGACTTTCACGCTCAGTGCGTGCGGCACGCTTATCGGCTGGGGGCAATAAATTAAATGAGGTATGCTTGTTTTTTGAAAAAATAGGAATTCTTATTCTTAATTGAATAACCAGTGATAGTTAAAATTAGCGTAGATTTTCCGGTTAAATGCAGAATGGAGCTCGTTTCGGGGTAAATAAGGGGAGGTTTTCCGGTTATGCAAAGTAAAATCTCCCATTTTAGCATTTTTCGAGTTAATAGGCGGAATTTCTCCGTCTATTTAAGCTATTTTTAGTCCTATTTCTTAATTAAGAGAAATTTTTCCGCTTATTTCACTTGTACAATTTACGGGTGGTTTCGTGAAAAAAGAAAGGGCTTAGAGATATGTGCATCTCTAAGCCTTTCTTACGTAAAATATACTGTGAAGTTTCTGTGATTTGGTCTGCGATTTACCGTTTTGCACCTCACAAGTAAACCTGTTAATACTTAGAAAGGTGCTTTTTTTCTTTGTGCAAATTATTTAGCAATTTAAAGTGCGATAGAATCGTGGTCCTATACCTACGTACTTATTAACACTTAGGGAAACTACAACCTACAATTATTAGTAAGATAAACAACACAACGATTAACAAAAAGCCGTGGCCTTGAGAAGGAGCAGGACAACCATATCCATAAGAAGGGGCAGTATAGTAAGGTATTGGGGCATCCATTACACCAGCTACCATAGGTGGTACGTTGGGTGGTACATTTGGGTGTATATTCGGGTGAACATTTACTCCTGCCACCATATTAGGTAGTGCATTAACGTTAGCATACATATTCTCTTTACTTCCTTTCGGTTTGGGATATCTTTATATTGCATTATACTCACCTAGTCGGAAGATGAACCTGTCAACCTAATAAATGGGTTGGTGTCACGGTTTTCGCAAACAATCAATAACGTATTAAATTAACGATAAAATTTATTCAGGTAAAACTGATATTGTGTATTTGATATCGAGCACAAGTTATGATGTACACATATTTTTGGCGTTTTCCCAACGGCGCGACCACTTTGCATCGTTAAGAGCTTATTCAGAGTCGTTGGAGAAACCCTTGTGACGATATTTGATAAGTATGCGGGTTGCCTACTTCCTGGAGACCTTTCTGAATTAAGAAATTCGATGATCTCTTCAGCAGTCATGATGCCAAAT
This sequence comes from Sutcliffiella halmapala, assembly GCF_002019665.1. GTDB lineage: Bacteria > Bacillota > Bacilli > Bacillales > Bacillaceae_I > Sutcliffiella_A > Sutcliffiella_A halmapala. The sequence continues at coordinate 497,873 of NZ_KV917375.1, forward strand.
CCATGTCCAAAAAACGTCCCATCACTCATAACGACAGCGTTTAATCCTCGAAACCAAGGTTTATTTGGATGAAAGTCAGGATTATTAAAATACACCACATCACCAGATAGATAATGATTTGAATAAAAGGTGTGTAATTGTAGGTCAGGATCCGTATGCCAACTATATAAATAAAGGTTTTGAAACAGGGCATCAAAATAATTTTTTCCAATACTTTTTAACAAGGCATGGTAATAAATGATGACACAAGCTGTTGCACATTCAAATGCATATAGACTGCTGTTCCGATAAATGTCTAAAATGGCATCAGCTGGACTCACATTAGCCTTTAATTGGAACCCTCCAGCATTTGTTAACCTCCAGTATCTATCATTACAACGAGCATACTCGAAGGTCGTAAATTCGGCTTCACTCTCCTCCATCTCCTTTGCGCTTTCCATAATAAATTTCCGAATGGTCAAATCAAATTGAAGTTCATACATAGAAGGAAAGGTAAACAACTCTGCAGAATTGAGCATCTGTCGAAAAACCACATTTTCTTCCCCTCCAAAGTCCATTGAGCTATCCTGTGTAAGAGGCCTTCCAGCTACTTGAATCATGTCATCCCCCGTTTCGTTTTTGGGTCGGAGGGACAGGAACCACGACCCATTTTCTTTCTAACGTTTGGTTGTTACTCTTCGAATCATCAAGCTGATATATGGATCTATATTTATGTATATGAAGGGTAGGGAGGATACTTGCTAGTGGGGTTTGAGGGCAAGGAACTTCGACCCATTTTCTTTTAAGCAAAAATAAAAAAGTGGTTCTCCGATTAGTGATGGAAGTGGAATCTCTCTGCATGGTATGAACCATTATGGGCAAATACATTCATCCTAACTTAGGATGTCCCCTCACAGATATTCTCTTTATGCATTCAATTCCAATAATAGTTCCTACAAGTCCAATTAATGTACTGGCAGATATTATTTTAATTGCATAATAAATCCCTGTGCCAGTAACACAATCAATAACTATAAATTTTTTTATTGTAGATGCCCTGATTGTGTAGAAAACAATTTGATTCTGTTTTCTCCTACTCATATACTCACGCACCTTAGTTTTTTCCTAAATATACGATAATAAAGGATTGTCTTATTCCACTAGCTGAGCAGTTCGTGCCAGTGATGTTCGAGGGACAGAGGGAACCACGTCCCGTATACACTTTAATTGTTAAAGTATGTGTACCCGATTTTTTTTATTTGATAAGAAATGTTTTGCTTCCCCTAAGGATTTCACTTGCATGCTCCCCGCTTTTTTACAGGGAATGGTTAATGGCTTAAAGGTGTTTAAACGAAGAAGCACAAGGTCTCTACCCATCTGCATTTTAAATTAAAGCTCCAAAGCGGGGATAGTTCTGTAATAAGTAAAAAAAGAACGATTTTACAATAAATGCTTTTTTATTAAACACATTATTTCGTAATTTAAAGTGAAAACGGGTAGTGGTTTCTGTCCCCACTACCCGTCCTTTTTCACCAACATATACGCAGTAATCAACGCCGTTACAGGAATGGTTAATGCGACACCAATTCCTGCCACAAGAATGGTTAGCATTTCTGCAACAAAAACTTTAGAATTGATAATCTGTCCAAAGGAGTAGGAGACATCCTTAAACAGGATAAGTAATGCAAGGTATCCACCGAAAAATGCAAAAAATAACGTATTTGTACTCGTTCCTAATATGTCCTTGCCAATACTAATGCCAGAGAGGAATAAATCCTTTCTACTTATGTTTGGATTGTGATAGGATATTTCTCGCATCGGGGACGAAATTGAAATGGCAATATCAACAATGGCACCAATTGTACTTGTGATAATCACTGCAATCGCAAGCTTCATAAAATCGATACCAATATATAGAGAAGAAAACATGCTGAAGTCATCTATCTCTTCTATGCCAAAGCCTTTAATCATCGCACTCTCCGTGACCATCACAATAAAAAATAGTAGAATAACGAAAACTACAATCGTCGAAATAAAGGCGGTTGTCGTTTTTATATTCACTTCGTTTATAAAAAATAAATTAATACAGCTTATCCCTGTACAGGCCAATAAAATTAAAATAATTGGATTGGCATTTGGATCCGTCATAAAAAGAACCGTGAAAAAGAGCACAATAAAGTTGAAAAATAAGGCAATAAAAGACCGTGCTCCTTTTTTTCCACCAATTAGCACCATTAAAATAAATAGGATGATGGTCAACAAAACTAATACATTCATTGTCTAGCCCTCTTCTGATTTATGAAGAAAAGAGTCATATAAATACCGATTGGAATGGTTAATACAATTCCAATTCCTCCTGCAAGAGCACGTGCCAATTCTAATGAAAGATTCATCGTAAACATATAACCCCAGTCCATATCATTTTTCATATACAAAATGATCGTCGGAATGGAACCACTTATATAAACAAAAAACAAAATATTTGTCATCGTTCCCATAATATCTTTTCCAATATCCATGCCTGAAGCCTTAAGTGCTTCAAAGGAAATCTCGTTGTTTTTTTCATATAGTCCGAATATAGAAGATGACATCGTGATCGCAATATCCATAACCGCTCCTAAACTGCCAATCAACACCCCAGCCATAAAAATCGTTTCTGGATTCCGAGTAAGAAACGGCATCTCCTCGTAGCGCAGTCCTTGACTGTCATTTAGCCATATTACTAAATAGGTGATAACTATCAAAACAAACATGGCTAGAAAGGTGGCCGCAATAGCCGCATATGTCTTCTCGTTAAACCCGTTTACTAGCAAAAAGGATATGACGGTAAAGAAAAGAACACTTATCCCGCAGATAAGTACTAAATTCCAATGTGGTCGACTTAAATAAATGTCTAAAGTGTAGGAAATAATCGTAGCGTTAATCCCTAATGTGAGAATCGAATAGAGGCCTTGCCTTCTCCCGACAAGTAGTAGCAATAAAATAAATACCCATGTAACGATCAATATGTACTTATCGCGTTTTACATCTGTTATCGTACCTGTTAATGTGGCATTTTCCTGGTCATTTTGGTGTATTTCTACAAAGATTTCCTGTCCAACCTTAAATGGTTGATCATATGCTCCAGATTTGGAATACTCATTGGTGAAGGTGATAAGACGACCTTTATCTTCCCCATTCATCACTTGGGCTACGATATTCTGTGTGTATAATCTGTCTTCATTCCCATACATGTCTATCGTTTCCTTTGAATCCTTAAGCTCCACTTCCTGAATCTTAGCTATAGGTTGATCATAAAACGAATAATTGTTATATACGAAAACAATTGATGATACGATGCAAATTGCTAAAACAATAAACAACGAAACATTTAAGTATGTGAAATTCCTCTTTTTATTCCTAATAACATTCAAGAAAAAAACCTCCAGGCTAGAAAGGCTAACAGCATTCCTATCCCAATTTATAATCAATGCCTTGCATTTAGCATTAAACCATATGTATGGAATGATTAGCAAGGAGAAGCCTGGGTTCAGTTCAACTCTAATTCCCGCGCTCTAGATTTATCTGTATCCTTTTTTATATAAATTATTTTGTAAAAACATAAATTTAAATCGTATCGATGTCGATTTAAAAACTCTTATCATAAACGCCTATTTTAAAGGATATGAACTTCCATTTAATCAAACGTTTGTTTAAAACATAGCCAAAAATCGATTTTCTACTATATTAATAAGTTGTCCTTCAAGCTCCATAGCAAAAATCCACTGGCATCAACTCGAAGCCAGTGGATTCCTTATATACTAATATCCCTTTTTTGGAAAAATACGAATGTAACCGTCATGAAAATAACGTAATAGACAGCCAAAATGGCTAAAGAAATTGGTAAGGTAATATCCTGCAAGATGGTATCTTGCAGTGCATAAATACCTAAGTCCATATGAGGGAAAATTAAGAACTTTGCCCATGTATATTTTTCAGCTAAAAAGAGGATGATTCCGCCAAGGGTGGAAGAGATAAAAAGGACGAAAATCCCGATTCCTACTGCAAGAGCTTGGCTTTTAAATAAAGTTGATAACATAAAAGCAATTGTCATAGCGATTAATAGGCTTGGGAGAGAGTAAAGCATTTTTAAGAAAAATTGTGTGCCGACAACGGCTTCCTTCTGACCAGTTAGCCCCATCTCGTATATTTTGGCATTGAAATCGCCACTTCCAAACAAAATTAACCCAACAAGATACCCTGAAACGATTAAGACAAGGCAGAGTAACAGAGAATATAAGACTAATGCAATATACTTGGATAGAAGGATTGCCCATCTTTTATGAGGACGGATTAACAATTGTTTAATCGTACCGTCCGAAAACTCCGCTGCTACATTGCCGCTACATATTATAACGGAAAATAACGTAACAAGGACTCCTATCCCAATTACCATACTGTTCATAAAATGCCAGTTGCTTATTGCGCTAGGATTTATATCGTCATTTAAATATTGCTGCTGTTGATCAATCTGACCTTGAATCCAACCTTTTTCTTCTTCGGATACATTTGCTAAATCCTGCTCTAGTCTTTGGATTTCGGCTGTTGTATCCGCGCGCCAATTATCGCTTGGTGCTGGACTTACTTTTTGAAAAATAACTCCTCCAAGGATACAAACTAGTAGGATGATGATCATATAAATCCAGCTAGCTTTTTTGGAGAAAATTTTCATTAATTCATTTTGAACTAACTTAATCATACGCCAACCTCCTTTTTCACGTGATTCGTAATTTCTAAGAAACGGTCTTCGAGAGTAGTTTTTACTAGCGAGATTTCGTATACTAGGATTTCGTTTGTCACGAGTAGTTGATTGGCTCGTGCCACTGCTTCTCGTTCTAGAGCTACACTGAATTGATGTTCATTTAATGCGGTGAAGTTAGCTCCCAATCCATGTTCTTTTAAAATCGTGATTGCAGCTTTTTGATCGTTGACATTAAAAATGACTTCACGAGGCGTATTCTTCGTTTCTGCAACTGTCTCTGTCATTTTTGAAATGTGGATAAGCTTTCCTTTTTCGATAATGGCGAAGCGGTCACACATGAGTTCCATTTCTGAGAGTAAATGGGAAGAAACAAGTACAGAGATTCCTTCTTTTGTAAGTGTGTGAAGATAGTTTCTGAACTCTCTTATTCCTTGTGGGTCAAGACCATTTGTCGGTTCATCTAAAATTAATAAAGACGGCTTATGTAAAAGAGCTTGTGCCACTCCTAAACGCTGGCGCATCCCGAGGGAGTATGTTTTCACCTTTTGGTGAATTGCTTGTTCAAGGTCTACTAGTTTAATGACCTCTTGGACGCGTGAATCGGGTACTTCCTTTGTAGCCATATTGACATAATGCCGTAAATTTTTAAATCCGCTCATATATTTATAGAATTCGGGATTTTCCACAATCGCACCAATTTCACTCATCGCACCTGAAAAATCTTGATCTAGATTGTGTCCGTTAATAATAACCGAACCATTTGTACGATTGATAAGACTGACAATCATTCGGATAATCGTTGTTTTTCCTGCGCCATTTGGACCTAACAACCCAAATATTTCTCCCTTTTCAATGCTAAAGCTGACATTATCTACAATCGTCTTATTTCCGATTTTCTTCGTTAAAGATTGAACCTCAAGAGCATACTGAGACATTAACTTCCCCACCTTCTATATTGATTGATATGGACCACTAAAACTAATACGAATAAGTAGGGAGAAAGTTACAAAAAAAATTGGGTGATGCCTGTCACTCCCACGGGTAGTGGGGACAGGAACCGCGATCCGTGCTGTAAATCTAGAATATCCTAACCGCACGATTTATCTGTATACTTTACACCAATTTCCATAAAATAACCTCAGAGTAAAGAACTAACCAAAACGAAACAATTATTGGAGGCATTTATTTTGGGGCTTTTTAAGGAAACAAAGGAAAACAGCTTAACTTCTGCGGAAGTATCCGCTCTTTGGTTTCAGTATATGGGCGACGGCATGGCAATTTGTGTTTACAAATACTTTCTTAAAATTGTTGAAAAACAAGACATAAAACGCACTTTAGAATTTGCATTACAGTTGGCGGAGAGCCAAATTAAGAAAATCGACGAATTCTTGAAAGCTGCAAATTTCCAAGTCCCAAGAGGGTTTACTGAGAATGATGTAAATCTTCATGCCTCACGTTTGTTTTCTGATCAATTTTTACTTTTTTACTCTAAAATTATGACAATCCATGGATTAACAGCTTATAGCTTAGCTGTTACCAACTCGGAACGAAAAGATATCCAAAATTATTTTTTTGACTGCATGGAAACGGCTAAAGAGTTATTCCAGCAAATAGAAGATTTAGCGAAAAATCAACCAAATTACTCTAGTGTACCAACGATTCCGTCACCTCGCGAGGTGGAGTTTATTGATTCAACGGGAATTATTTCTAATTTAATTGGAGACAAGAGACCACTCAATAGCTCTGAAATCAGCAACCTTTTCTTTAATTCTAAAAAAACGGGATTTATTCGGTCATTAAGCTTGGCGTTTAGTCAGGTGGCTAATCAGGAAGACGTTCGTAATTTTATGTTGAAAAACGTTAAATTAGCAGGGCAAGACGCGGAAAGCTTTGACGCTATACTTGAAGGAGATAATCTACCTATTCCCAAGAGATGGGATGCGGAAATCACCAATTCTACGGTAAGTCCGTTTTCTGACAAATTGATGATGTTTCACGCAGTATTATTAGTAAATGCGGCTCTTTCCTATTATGGTGCAGCATTAGGGTCCAGCTTAAGATCGGACATCATTCTGAACTACTCTAGAGTATTTACCCATGCGATGGAAGCCGGTGCGATTTCTTACAGTATTATGGTGAAACATGGTTGGTTGGAAAAGCAACCGGAAGCGATTGATAGAAAAGCACTGGCGGAGGGTGGAGAAGAATGAGGTGATGGCCAAAGGGACAGGCTTCTTTGGCCAGTGGTGTAGAAAAATTGGGGAAAGTCACGTTTCATAGGTCAAGTTGAGCAGACTTGTTGTCCCTTAATTAATTTTGAGGGGAAGGAGATTGTCATTTTTTTAATAAATTATTTTTAAAAAATATAAAAATAAACCGTAACCATGTCGATTTAAAAACACTCTTCATCAACTCTTACATCAAAGGATGTGAAGTCTATTTTAATCAAACGTTTGTTTAAAGTATATTGAAAAATCGTTTTTCTACTATATGAATAAACCTTAAAATCTACAATATTAATCTCCTATTATAACCCTATGATTATTTTTCCTCGTATCACTTATCCAGAATAGACCAAAAGATGAATCAAGCATTTTATCGTATCCTATAATCGAAAAAGCTTATATAAAGGGTGTGAGAACTCCAGTCTCGTACCCTCAAAATGCAAAAACAGAAATAGAGGGTCTAATTTATAAGTACCATTCCATGAGTGAATACCTTCAATTGAGATGTAATTAAAAGTCACAGTGCTTTTGTTCTTTTTGTCTGAATCATATAAATAAGAAACAAGCATGGAATGTAAACAAATACGAAGTATAAACCTATTTCTGATACGGATGCGCTTAAAAAATCGATTTTTGTTCGATCATCAAATAGAATGCTCGAAATAAGAATGATCGACAGGAGGCCCACAAGAGAAATTCTAGGTTTAATATTAGCTACTTTTTTTAGAATTCTTGTACAGCACCAAATAGGGATACAAGTGGTAGGGATAATTACTAGCAGCCAAATAAAGATAAAAATGAATTCAAATCTTTCGATAAAAGGGATTTCAATGATCTTTGTCATGGTAAGTGTTGGCCAAATGGTGTGCTCTAGCTGACCTTGGCTAAAATATAATATACTACTAATTATGACAAAGAGATATAAAATGGTTGTATATAAGGCAGCCATATTGCTCCAGATAAATGATTTTTTCGGATTTTTAATAAATGGAAAGTAAACTAATATTGCTTCAAAGCCAATAAAGATAATGGAAGACACTTTTGACGATTTTATTATATCGATAAACGAATGATTGAAAACAGGTAGGAGGTAGTTAAACTGGGAGTGTCTAAACGGGTAGTAGAGTGTGAAAAGTAATATGGTAGGTATCACTACTCCAAAAAAACTAAAGCCAGTTATAACTCGAAACCCTCCTGAAACGATATAGTAGATGAGACAAATGAGAACGATGCCTAACTCCCATGTCTTAATGGTAGGGAAAACCCATACTTGCAGAATTTCAATATAGATACGAACCACTGCAGTTGAGAGGATTAAAAAGTATACTACTAAAATGATGGAAAGTGCATTTCCTATGTATGTACCAAAGCAAAACCTATGTATTTCCATTACATCCTTTGTAGGATTACTTAACATCTTATAAAGCATCCATAGAATCACATGAACACTTAATCCAGTTAATAATATGGATATCCATGCGTCTTGTCCTGCATATTTGATTGCGGTTTGCTGGAAATTTAACATGCCTATTCCTTTTTGAGAGGAATGAATCAGAAAGAAGACAAAAAATGAGGAGACTAAATATTGTTCTTGTACTGGTTTTTTCATTAGTTTCCTACTCCTGTCTGAACTATTTTAACACGGACCGATATGTTAAAAGGTAAATTCGGATAGTTTTTGTCAAATTGCTCTTGTGTCCAGTTTCTTTGATTCTCTCGAAAAATTTCTCCTATTCCGACGGGATCTACTTTATTTTCCTGTAATTTTTTTAGCAAGCTATCGAGTTTCTCGGTGAGGTGCTTTTCAATCACGGTTGTCATCACTTGTACATCCTTTTTCTTTGATAAATTGTAACTTTTCGGAAAATCTTTGACTTGTAAATTTACTTCAATATAAAATTCAGCTGTATTATCTTTGAATTTAATCTCATTCTTTCCGTTTAAGATCCTAAAAAATATTTTTTCTTGGTCATCATTTTTTAATTCATACATCCCAGTGACATGTTGATCCTTCAATAGCTTAAAGAATAGCGTTTCTTCGTTAGTTAGCTGTAAAGTTAGCTTGCCATCTTTTAAGATCCCAAGCCCATCCATCGTTATTCTTTCTGGTTCCTCAATCTTTATAATAGGTAAATACACATCCTGGCCTTCCCCATAAAATTGAGATAGCACATAATGAACGTTTGATATAGGAAAATTACCGGTTTCCATATTATTTTCCACTAGGTTAGAGAAGTAATATGGTGGATATTTCATAATTAGAGATAAGACATTCTGAGCATTTTGCCTAGAAATAACTATCCTTGCATTGTTGCTTATAACCGGATCTCTTATTAATGTTCCGATGAGCTCAGATATACCTTGTTTAGCCATATCTTCACTCACTACTAGGGAACGGGTTTGTCCAATTTCTACTGGGATAGTAGATTGGGAGGTAAACTCAAGAAATATGCCATGTGGCGTATCAGACGTAGCTGTAAATAACGATACTGGAGCTTCAGGGGGGACGTCTTGGTATAAATGAAAGGCCGCACTCCCGCTGATTTGATTCCCCTCCACATCATATCCTAGCGATTCAATAAGTTTTATCTCTTCGATACTTCTATCCCGTACGCATCCAGAAAGAACTAATATTGTTGATAATATCCATAGGCAGTATTTCGTCATAGTTTGAGTACCTTCTCACAGAAATTTATTCATTATTATAATCATCTACCACATCTTTATGCTGTTTAACGGTAAATCGCTTTCGAAATAAAGGTCTTAGAAAACTAAATCTGTTATTCGTAATACTTAAGGAGGAACGAATGAAACTATCACTCAAGTTTTCCGCGCGAAAAGGAAAAAGAGGCACTAAATATGGAGTGCCAATCGATTTAAGCCGGAGTAAATGGCTAAGGATAAACGTTACGCCGACCATGATTCCGAATCCACCCCAAAAAGAAGAAAAAAGAATGAGAGGATATCTTACAAAACGAATCGTGCTCGACATCTTGAAAATAGGTGTTGTAAAGGATGCAAGGGCAGAAAGGGAAACAATAATTAATAGAATATTACTAGTAAGAGCTGCTGCTACTGCAGCCTGTCCGATTACAATACCTCCAACTATCCCTAAAGTTTGTCCAATCTTTGTAGGTAACCTGGCACCTGCTTCTCGCAGAAGGTCGATTGTAAATTCCAAAAATAGTGCTTCTATAACAGCTTGAAAGGGCACATTCATTCTCGATTCGATAATAGGCTCCAATAAATCCTTAGGCACCACAGCATAATGATAAGTAATAACAGCCACATAAATAGGAGTCGCTAAAACAGAAAATATCGACCCTACTATTCTAACCAGTCGTAAGAATGACCCTAGAACCCAAGGTAAAAAATAATCCTCAGGTGAAATGAAAAAATCAAATATGTTAGTAGGGCCAGAGATAGCCTGTGGTGAATTATTACTTAAAATAACCACTTTACCGATCGCAAGATTATAAGCAGCCCGATCCACACGCTCCGATGAAGAAAACAAAGGAAAGGGTGTATTGGAATTATCGGTTATAATTTGATCAAGAAACGAACTATCAAATACGACATCAATGTCTAAATCCTGTAATCTTTGCTTAAGCGTATTTATATGTAGTGGATTTGTAATGCCTTCTATGTAAGTAAGCACTACCTTCGTTTTGGATAAAGTTCCGATGGTGAACTCTTCAAAAATTAAATTCTTTGACGTAATTATTTGTCTTAATAAAGAGACGTTTGTATCAATGTCTTCGATAAACCCCATCTTTGAGCCAATAACACTATATTCATTTTCCGCATCATTAAACTCTCGATAACCATTTTTCATTTTTTTTAAATTCACTAAAAGCCCAGCAGCTTTTCTCGTGTTTAGCTGTATAAAGATAAAACCTTGGATGAGATTATCCATAATCTCATCTTGCCTGGCAATCGATTGAACATCCTCAATCGGAATATGTGAAATAAGGCTTGCTAAATCGTTAATATTATTCAAATTCGCTTGAACAGAAGGCAATACATAATCTAGAAATTTTTCATCATCAATGAGGCTTGTATAATACGAAAATTGAATGCAAGTATTTTCATCCTCATTAGATATGGTGAACTGATTAAAATCATAAGACTTCTTTGCTTCGCGAAAAAGCTGACTAAGATCATTTTCTTCTTCTTTAGCATTAACCCTTTGTTCATTCATGACCTAATCACCTACAACTATTATATTTCTCAAGTATTATGAGCTTTACCTAAAAAAGTTATTCTGCTAAAGTGCGGGTGTCTCTAAGAGGACATGTTGGCAATGTTGCCAAGGGGACAGTCCCCGTGGTAACGTGGAACAAGAAACAAGGACCAAGGGGACAGTCCCCGTGGTATCAAAAGGAGCATATCCTATGTTTGAACTTTTAATTACAATGGTAGAGCGATTAGGGGTTATTGTTACGATTGCATTTATTTTAACGAGGCTAACGTTCTTTAGAGGGATGGTGTATCAGGATGAGCTGAATCGTAGGCAGAAGCTGATCGCGATTGTCTTCTTTGGGTTCTTTGGCATTATTGGGACGTATACGGGTCTGAGTATTAGTACCGAGAGCTTGCAGTTTAACCGCTGGGCATCTGACCTTTCAGTGGATGAGGCGATTGCCAATTCACGGGTTATTGGTGTGGTATTAGCGGGGCTTTTGGGTGGCTATAAAGTAGGGATTGGGGCTGGTCTGATAGCCGGCATACATCGCTTTACCTTAGGTGGATTTACAGCCGTTACCTGTGGAGTTGCCTCCATTATCGCGGGTGTGATTGCTGGATTTTTTTATAAAAGAAATAAGCATCTTAACTTGAGGACGGCATTTTTTATTGCAGCACTAGCTGAGGCGGTTCAAATGCTTGTGATATTGTTATTCGCTCGTCCTTTTGATCAAGCGTGGGCATTAGTCAACATTATTGGCATTCCGATGATCGTCGCAAATGGACTTGGATGTGCGCTATTCCTGATGATTATTAAAAGCGTCATTAATGAGGGAGAAAAAGCCGGTGCTGTACAAGCTCAAAAAACACTTCGTATTGCAGATAAGACACTAGCTTATTTACGAAATGGTCTTAATCCAGAGACTGCTAAAGTGGTCTGTTATATTATTCATAATGAGATACACGCCAAAGCTGTTTCAATCACCAATACTAAGGAAATTCTAGCTCATGTTGGACTTGGTTATGACCATCATCGTGCGGAAATGCCGATTCAAACTGAAATTACTTTAGATGCGATTCGTCAGGGAGAAATCATTGTAGCGAATAAAGAATTGATTCATTGTCGAGTCAAGGACTGCCCGCTTGGTGCTGTGGTGATTGCACCGTTAAAGCATAGAGGAGCAACAATCGGAACGTTAAAGTTTTATTATAGTTCTGAAAAGGAAATTACACCGATTGTGATGGAGCTCATCTCTGGCTTAAGTGCTTTATTAAGCAATCAATTAGAAATTGCGGAAGCGGATAAGGCCTATCAGTTGGCTAAAGAAGCAGAAATTAAGGCGCTGCAGGCTCAAATAAGCCCTCATTTTCTTTTTAATACACTGAACACCATTCTTTCTCTAGTTCGCCTCAATCCTGCGAAAGCTAGGAAGCTACTAGTGTCACTATCCCGTTTTTTGCGGCAAAATCTTTCCGTTACAACACAAAGTGTCACGACGCTGGAGCAAGAATTAATGCATGTGAAATCCTATTTAGAAATTGAGGAAACTAGATTTGAAGATAAGCTGAAAATAATTTATCAGATTGATGAAGATACCCTTCTTCAACCGATTCCTCCCCTCACTCTCCAGCCTATCGTAGAAAATGCTGTTAAGCATGGGATGAAGGATAAGGAAGACAATTGCCTTGTGGTCATTTCCATCCGTAAAGAGGGCGATGCAACCTATGTCAAAGTAGAGGATAATGGCACTGGAATGAGTGAGGAGCGTGCGAAGAAAATTAGTATTGCCCCGATTCATTCTGAGATAGGTAGCGGTGTGGCACTTTACAATGTAAATCGTCGACTAACTATTTTATATGGAGAGGAATCAGCTCTACGTATCAAAAGTGAAGTGAATAAAGGAACAGAGATTTCTTTTTCTATTCCAATGATGGAGGTCGGATAAGGTGAAACAGCAAAACAAACAACATCTTAAATGGATGGGTCGTGGTTCCTGTCCCCACGACCCACAGCTGGTGGAGGTCAAAAAATATGGAACAGCCAATTAAAATTCTGGTAGTAGATGATGAGCCATATAGTCGAGATGAACTGAAGCATTTATTAGGATTATTTCCTGCTATTCAAATAGTGGGGGAAGCAGAATCAGGGGAAGCTGCCATTATGAAGGCACTTCAACTTCAGCCAGATGTTGTGTTTCTAGATGTAGAAATGCCGAAAATGGACGGCATGAAAGTGGCAAAAGCATTGATGGAGCTAAAAAAGACACCATTAATTGTGTTTGCGACTGCCTACCCACAATTTGCTTTGGAGGCTTTCCGATATAATGCAACAGACTATTTACTAAAGCCATACGACGAAGAGCAATTACAAGTCACCATCGAACGTATTGAGAAGCATTTCAGTAGTCAAAAGGAACAGAATAGAGGGAATGCAACTGGAAAGCTTGCTGTCGAATGCGATGGAGAGATTATGTATCTTGAACCGAAGGATATTTTTTACATAGTTCGTGAAGATAAGCTTACAAAGCTTGTGACAAAAATGGGGGAGTATGACACGAAAACGATGCTGAAGGAATTAGAAAGCAAGTTAGTAACGTTTGGTTTCTTTCGCATTCATAAAAGCTTTTTGGTCAATCTTCAATATGTCAGCCGCCTCAGCCCTTGGTTCAGTGGAGCTTATAAATTGGAATTGGAAGGAAGAGCAGAAGCGCTTTCCGTGAGTCGAAACTATGTGAAAGAGTTAAGAAGGAAATTAGAGATTTGAAAACATCCACATTCTAATATATCTGTTGCATGTTAGTCCCTATAAAAGGCATCTTAATCTAAAATTTATACCTCTTAGTCTGAAATTCCCCTATGAGACTATTATTTCCTTATACTTGTTTGTAAACGCATACATGTTGATTGAAGAAGGGGGAAAAGAAATGATTACATTTTTATCAGCGATCGTCCTGTTAATTATAGGTTACTTTACGTACGGAAAGTTCGTCGAAAGAGTTTTCGGAGTGAAGGAGGAGCGAGCGACACCAGCTTATGTCAATGCTGATGGTATAGACTATGTGCCAATGAGCACAAAGAAAAACTCGCTCATTCAGTTATTAAATATTGCGGGAACAGGACCAATTTTCGGACCAATTATGGGAGCACTTTACGGGCCTGTTGCCTTTATCTGGATTGTCGTTGGCTGTATTTTTGCTGGTGCTGTTCATGATTACTTAACAGGGATGATCTCCATCCGTAATCGTGGAGCGCATTTACCTGAGCTAGCAACTAAGTTTTTAGGAAAAGCAATGAAGCATGTCGTGAACGCTTTTGCTGTCTTGCTTCTATTATTAGTTGGTACAGTATTTGTATCGACACCTGCAAGTCTTCTTCATGTATTAATGAATGGTAAAGTGGCTTTAGGTATTCTTATTGCTGTTATCTTTATTTATTATATTTTGGCAACGTTATTGCCAGTTGATAAAATAATCGGTCGTCTCTATCCATATTTTGGAGCGATTCTTGTGATTAGTGCTTTAGGAGTAGGAATTGGGTTAATTGTAAAAGGTGCACCGATTCCTGAGCTTTCATTCTCGAATTTCCATCCAGATAATTTACCAATTTTCCCATTAATATTCTTTACGATTACATGTGGAGCACTATCTGGATTTCATGCGACACAAACACCAATCATTTCTCGTACGACTAAAAGCGAAAAGCAAGGACGTAAAATATTCTACGGTATGATGATTGCAGAAGGTATCATTGCCATGATTTGGGCAGCTGCCGCAATGAGTCTTTTCGATGGATATAATGGATTGGGTGATTTACTTGCAGCAGGCGGACCTGGTGCAATTGTGAGCGAAGTTTCTACACTAATGCTTGGAGCAGTTGGCGGAACGCTTGCGGTGCTAGGAGTTGTAGTACTTCCAATTACTTCTGGGGATACAGCTTTCAGAAGTGCACGTATGATCATTGCAGAGTATTTAAACATTGCACAAAAGAAATTTTCAAGTCGTTTATGGATCGCTCTTCCACTATTTGCGATTTCCATAGTGTTAACACAAATCGACTTTAACCTCCTATGGAGATATTTCAGCTGGGCGAACCAAGCAACAGCCGTCATTGCACTATTTGTCGGTGCCATGTATTTATATATTGCAAGAAAGAACTACTGGATTTCACTAGTTCCAGGAACATTCATGCTGTGCATGGTTATCACTTACATTTTAAACGCGCCAATTGGATTCCGTTTACCAATGGATATCGCATGGTACGGCGGATTTATCGGAACTGCCATCCTAGTAGTATTATTCTTCCGAACGGCTAAAAAAGCTCGAGCTAACCAAATTCCACTAGAAGAAGATATCTCTGATTATAATAAAGTAGCTTAATGAAAAACGGGCCGTGGGGCAACCACGACCCGTTTTTTTTTAATATCCGATAAAGCGAAGAGAAGGTTTGGTGTCTATTTTCTCTCCCTACTAATGTAGAAACATTTTACAAAGAGTTTGTAACGATACTAAAAGAGGAATGAAGTAGAGGGGAGTCTGCTTTTTGTAATGAAAAGAAGCCTTTTCTCATCAATGAAATTCGTAATTTACCCTCGATAGGGAGCATTTATTGGTAGTTATATGATGCATACGATTTACCTAACGCATCTTAAATTTCATCTGACAGATCCTGATTTTTACCTAACACATCCCCGAATTCATCTGACTTAATATTAATCTACCTAATAATGAGGTGAAGTAAAATTAAGGAGTCAATCTGCTTGGGTCTGATTATAAATTGAATATTTTAAAAATTTAATATTTTTACAAAGAAAGCGTTTACAAATTAATTCCTATCATTTAACATACTTATTAAGGTCACTAGAAAAAGTAAGTGGAGAATTTATTTGTCACAATACTTAACAACTTGTTTGAATTTAATAAATTTTATGATTATTGTTAGGTGGAAGCTTTAAAAAGCGAATTGGCAGCATGAAAACAGTAGATTTATATAAAAGTTAAGAATCTATCATCATACTTAATAAAGTCACTGGAAAAAGTAAGTTCAGTTTGAGAAAAGAGGTTGTGTAATTATGCAAAAAAAAAGAACAGGAGATCTGAGGTTAATTCAGGAATTAAATCGTTCTATTATTTTGGATACGATCAGGAAGAATGGGCCAATCTCAAGAAGTGAAGTTGCCAAAATAATCAATGTCAGTCCTACAACGGTTACCTCTGCGGTTTCAGAATTAATAAATGAAGGTCTTGTCTTTGAGGATGGGGTAGGCCATTCAAACGGTGGTAGAAAGCCGGTGTTACTCCGCTTTAATCCAAGTTCACATACTATCATAGGTGTTTCCCTTACTAACTCATATATAAAAATCGCCGACATGAATCTTGAGGGAAAGATCCTCAGAAAAGAAATACATCCTACAAATCAGTACCAAGGATATGATATCATTCAGCTCATTTTAGAGAAGGTACAGCTGTTTTTGACAAAAAAACTGGATATCGTGAATTGCCAAGGGATTTCAATTATCACACCAGGTATTGTCGATGCTGAAAAAGGCGTGATTACCTACAATTCCAAATTGAATCTCTATGATATTCCTTTAAAGGAGTTAATGGAAGAAAAAACGAATTTGCCCACCTTTGTAGATAATGACGCCAATGCTTTTGTCTTAGCGGAAAACTATTTCGGTTTGTTTAGCAAATTTAATGACCTAATCTATATCACTATAGGAGATGGTGTTGGCTCTGGATTGATGGTAAATGGCTCTATTTATCGGGGATTTCGCGGTAGCTCTGGGGAACTTGGCCATACGTCCGTTGTTCAAGGTGGCATCAAATGTGAATGTGGAAACAAGGGTTGCCTAGAAAACTATGTGAACTGGCCAGCGATTTATTCAAAGATTGTCTCTGCGATTATGACCAAAGGCAGTGACACTATCATTAAAGATATAGTGTCAAACGATTTAAATAAAATTAAACCAAGCATCTTTGTCCAAGCTGTGAATGAAGGGGATGAATTGGCCCTCGGAATTATGGAAGATGTCGTCAATCATCTAGCTATTGCTATTACGAACACGATGCACTTTTTCAACCCAGAGGTCATTATTTTAAGTGGAGATATTGTCCAAGATAACCCGCTATTTTTAAAGAGTCTGAAAGAACAAGTTACAGAGAAAGTGATAACGGTGTTGAAAGCAGAAGTGAATATTCATAGTACCTCACTTGGATCAGAGTTCGAGCTATTAGGTGCAGCTGCGGGGCTACTTCACTGGAAGTTTAAATTTCAAATAAATTAAAAGAGCTAATATGGATGTTTATGACTTTAAGGGGGGTGAGATTCTGCGTAGAGAAGTCGGAATAATTAAAAAATAATTCTCGTGCAGACACCTAAGATGCTCAATGGAGGATGTGTAGAAGGGTAAGTGTTATACGTTAGTTTCATCACCAATAGGAGGGAAATTATGAAAAAGTTCATTAGTTTTAATGTTATCGTGTTAATGCTTGTATTTTTAGCAGCATGTAGCTCTAGCAGTGGAGGAAGTAAACAGACCCTTGAAGTTGCATTATGGGATGAAAATACGAAAGAAGCAGTAAATGCCTCCATCGCAGCATTTAATGAGAAGCACCCAGACGTTAAGGTCAATGTAACTTACACACCATGGGCGGACTATTGGACAAAGTTGAAAACAAGCATTGGTGGGGGAAGTGGCCCGGATGTCTTTTGGATGAATGGTCCAAACTTTTATCAATATTCTACGCAAGGATTAATTAAAAATCTAGAACCATTTATTGAAGGAGATAATCAATTCTCGAAGGATCTTTATTTTCCAGCGGTCGTCGATCTTTATTCTTTAGACAATAATCTGTATGCGGCACCTTATTTTGTCGACGCAGTTGGTCTTTACTATAATAAGGAATTATTCGATGAAGCTGGTATCCCCTATCCGGATGAAACTTGGACTTGGGAGGATATCGAAAAGGTAGGTTCGCAGCTAACAGATCCTGAAAATGGTGTGTATGGTTATGTGGCGCATGTCGTACAAAGTCAGTCAGGCTATTATAACTTAATGCACCAAGCTGGCGGCTATATTGTTAGTGATGACAAATCAACATCAGGCTTTAATACTCCAGAGGCAAAAGAAGCCTTTACTTTTATTCAAAGCTTAATTGATAAAGGGATTTCTCCATCTGCACAAACGCAAATTGAAACAAAGCCTGAACAGCTATTTATCTCTGGAAAAGTAGCAATGCTACCGAGAATTTCCGTTAGTGCGGCAGAATTTGAAGGAGAATTAGGGGATGCATTAGGAGTTGCATCGTTACCAAAAGGTAAGCAAGACGCGGCCATTGTCCACGGAATTGGATGGGCGATGAACGAAAAGACGAAAGATGAGGATTTAACTTGGGAATTAATTAAAAGTTTGGCGAACGAAGATGGAAATAGAGTCATCGCGGAATCTGGATTCTCTATTCCAGCAATGAAGGAAATAAGTGACGTTTGGAAGGGGTCTCTCCCATCATTAGATTTACAAGTATTTATCGATGCTCAAGAGACAGGGGTTGCCTATCCAGTGTCTAAACGTACTGCAGAGTGGCAGGACGTAGAGATGGCAGAGATTCAACGTGCATTTTTAGGCCAACAGACAATTGATGAAGCCTTGGAGAAGATTGGGACGGCAATGGATAAGATTTTGGAAGAAGAAAAAAATGATTGATTAATAGAGTAATAAGTTATGTCTCTCTCGTTTTCATAAGGCTCTGTTAAAAGACAGCGGTGTTTAACAGAGCCTTTCATCAAGAGGACCGAGCTTTAAAAATACAGCTAATAGAAAGGAGAGGAGCATTTGAATACTGCAGTTACTCCTAAAAGTAGTAAAGCGGTGTTGGTGAAAAGTAAAAAGACACCAAGGCAAAAGGAAGCATTCTGGGCTTATTTATTTATTGCTCCTACCGTTCTCGGACTTTTCGTCTTTTACATGTTTCCGGCAATTGTATCGTTTGCCCTTTCGTTTACAAAATGGAATGGAATTAGTACACCGGAATATGTAGGTCTAGCAAATATTCTTGCTTTGATTCAGGATCCAGACATTATTCGGACCATTATCAATACGGCAGTGTTTACAGCAGTCTCGGTTCCGCTATCCGTTGCTTTAGCGATGCTGATCTCCCTGATGCTTAATCAGAAAATTAAAGGGATGATTGTTTACCGAACACTTTACTTTCTGCCAGTTGTCACGATGCCTGTTGCGGTAGGAATGGTTTGGAAGTGGCTTTACAATACCGAGTACGGTTTAATCAACTATATTTTAGGACTATTTGGACTTCCTCAGCCCTCCTGGTTGTTTAATCCGAATATTGCCTTGATCTCTGTCATTCTCGTATATGTATGGATGACCGTTGGGAATAATGTCATCTTACTCCTTGCGGGGCTTCAAGGTATCTCTCAAACCTATTACGAGGCGGCGCAGATTGATGGCGCTACGAAAATAAAGCAATTTTTCAAAATTACCTTACCTCTTATTACGCCGACTCTGTTCTTCGTTTTTATAACGGGGATGATTAGTTCCTTGCAGGTGTTTGACTTGATTTTCATCATGATTGGGGACAGTACTGCCTTGCTTGAGCCTTTAAGAACGATTGTATATGGGGTATACGAATCAGGCTTCAAGTATTCACAAATGGGAATGGCATCTGCACAAGCTTTCTTACTGTTTCTTGCAATTTTAACCGTCACCATTATGCAGTTCGTTTTTCAGAAAAAGTGGGTTCACTATGACGGTTAAAAAAGGAGTGTTTGAACGATGAAAATAAAAATAGGTAATCATGGTCTACTCATAATCGGAGCTTTTTTAATGGTCGTACCGTTTTTATGGATGGTTTCCACTTCGCTTAAATCATATGGGGAATCGATTCAAGTACCACCAACTATCATTCCTAAGGACTGGAAGTTTGAAAATTATAAGGAAGTATTTGAAAGCGTAAATTTTTTAAAATACTACTTTAATACAATCGCCTTAACGCTTGGTAGAACCTTAGTTCAATTATTTTTATGCTCGCTGGCCGCATTTGCTTTTGCTCGTTTGCGCTTTCCGGGTAAGAACATTATTTTTATCGCGATTTTATCGGTGTTAATGGTTCCGGCTCAAGTTATCTTAATTCCTAACTATGCGATCTTGACTCAACTAGGCTGGATTGATACCTTCTACGCATTAATCGTGCCTGGTATGTTCAGTGCCTTTGGAGTCTTCCTGCTACGACAATTTTTTATGGGGATTCCAAAAGAACTAGACGAGGCGGCAATGATCGATGGTTGTTCTTTCTTTGGAATATATTGGAGAGTTATATTGCCAAATGCAACACCTGCACTAATGGCATTGGGGATCTTCACGATTCTTGCGTCATGGAATGATTTCCTATGGCCGCTTGTAATGACCAATTCAGAGAATATGAGAGTGTTATCTGTTGGAATTGCAGCGTTCCAAGGGCAATACTCCACTAACTATCCATTATTAATGGCTGGAGCTGTCTTGTCTACGATTCCAATGCTCATCATGTTTATCTTTTTACAAAAGCATCTAATTACTGGTATTGCGTTACAAGGTGTTAGACGATAAGGAATTGATGTAGTTTCAACGAATTTCTACGGTGTTTCTTAGGAGGAAATCAAATGACCATTCGACAGGATTTAGCAATCGGTTTGGATTTAGGAGGTACGAAAATACTAGCAGCTCTTATCTCCAGGGACGGCGAAACGGTTAGTGAAATAGAAAATGAGACTTCTAAGCAAAGTAAAGAAGAGGTAACAAATTCTATATTTCACACAATTAATAGATTGCTAGAAAACGCTAAGGTGGATCGAAAGCGAATAAAGGGGATTGGGATTGCTTCAGCAGGTATTATTGACTCGAAGCAAAAAGTCATTAAATTTGCCAGCAATTTAGGGCTAGAAAATTACCCTATCGGAGCATTGCTCGAGTGCCATTACGAGCTTCCTGTTCAATTATGTAATGATGCAAATGCTTCTGCGATAGCCGAGTGGATCTGGGGGGCAGGTAAAGGAAAAGAAAACCTCATTTATATTACGGTAAGCACAGGGGTTGGCGCTGGAATTATCAGTAATGGAAGCTTAGTGACAGGTACGAGCGATAGTGCTGGTGAGTTTGGACATACTTCCATCATGCATCAGGGGATTCGTTGTGAATGTGGGAATCGGGGCTGCTTAGAGAAATATACTTCAGGAACAGCGATTGTTAATACTGCTTATCAGCGCTTATTAACTGGAGAAGAAAGTAGTTTGCAAAAATGGATTTTTGATGGCACTACCATTACAAATAAACACATTGCAGTAGCAGCGTCAGAGGGAGATGCATTTTCTATCAATCTTTTACAGGAAGTTGGCAGAATTCTGGGGACAGGGGTTAACAATTTAATCCATCTATTTAATACAGAAGTCATTGTTTTTGGTGGTGGAGTAATGAATATGTCGTCCTTTATTCTACCGGCTATTAAGGAAACAGTTAGGCAATATGGGATTTTCCACATGGTAAAGGATGTCGCGATTGAGAAAACGATTTTAGGGAAAAGAGGAGGTGTTATGGGAGCTTCTGGTCTATTTTTCACGAATGAATCGACGAAAGAGGATGCTACTACGAATCTTAAGATACTTAGTCATGAAAAATAAACAAAACTAAAGGGAGAGTTGAATGTGATAAATACACTGGTTATTGGTGCTGGAACTATGGGGAGTGTTCATGCGGATGCCTATCAGAAGTTAGAGAATGTCAATTTAGTAGGAATTGTAGATGCGGATTTTGCTAGAGCTTCCACACTTGCAGAAAAAGCAGGAACAAAGGCATTTCACTCGTATGAAGAAGCGGTAGCGGGTCTGGATGTGATTGATGCAGTATCTATTTGCTTACCGACACCTCTTCACAAGGAATTTCTTATTAAAGCAGCTGACGATGGAAAGCATGTGATTTGTGAAAAGCCCCTTGCTCGAACGCTAACGGATGCAAGAGAGATGATTAGCTATTGCCAAGAAAAAAGAGTTAAGCTGTTTGTTGGGCATGTAGTGCGATTCTTCCCAGAATACGTAAAAGCAAAGAAACTAGTAGATGCGGATAAAATAGGAAGCCCTGCTGTCGTTAGAACTTCACGAGGTGGCGCTTTTCCAAATGCGTCAAATGATTGGTACGCTGACTTTCAAACGAGTGGCGGATTAGTTTTAGATTTAATTATTCATGATTTTGATTATTTAAGATGGTGCTTTGGAGATGTGGAGCGCGTTTATGCAAAAAGCAGTAAAGGACGGGTTACCGAGAAAACAGAGTATGCTCTTGTAACGTTACGCTTTAAAAGTGGCGTGATTGCTCATGTTGAAGGAACTTGGGCCCATCAAAGCTTCGCCACCAAATTTGAGTTCGCAGGAAAAGAAGGCATTATTGAATATGATAGTGCGAAAATTAGCCCTGTTGTTTCCAGTCGAAAGCAAAGCGGTGGAGCTGGAGGCGTGGCGGTTCCGGAAAGCCCACTAAAAGAAAGCCCTTATTTAACGGAGCTCAAGCATTTTATCTATTGTATCCAAACCGATGAAAAGCCAATTGTTTCGGCAGAGGATGCCTATAAAGCAATGGAAATTTCGATGGCTGCTTTAGAATCTATTGAAACAGGAAAACCAGTTGTTTTGAATGATAAAAAAGTGAAGGAGGCTATCCAATGAAAGTCGGAATTATAAGTTTTGCTCACGGTCATGCATATGCCTATGCGGAAGCATTAACTAACCTTGCGGGAGTGGAGCTAGTTGGAATTGCAGATGAAGATAAGGCACGAGGTGAGAAGGTAGCTGCTCAATTTAACACGAAGCACTACATAGACTACGAGGCTTTGTTAGATGAGCCCATTGAAGCGGTCGTTATCACCTCGGAAAATAGTAATCATTTTCAGCATGTTGTCGCTGCAGCAAAAAAAGGCAAGCATATTTTATGTGAAAAGCCGATTGCTTCAACTGTCGAGGCGGCTAAAGAGATGATAGCTGTCTGTAAAGAAAACAATGTTCTCTTACAAACCGCTTTTCCGGTTCGCTTCAGTACTCCAGTCATAAAAGCGAAAAAAATAATCGACAGCGGCGAGCTCGGAAATATCATTGCAATTAAAGGAACAAATCGAGGAACCAATCCCGGTGGCTGGTTTGTAGATCGTTCAAAATCTGGCGGTGGAGCCGTTATTGATCATACGGTTCATGTAGTAGATATTATTCGCTGGTATTTGGGAGCGGAGGTAAAGGAAGTATATGCGGAAATCGGCAACCTAACCTCAGACTATGATATTGATGATTGCGGAATTCTTACGATGGAATTTGACAATAATGTCTTCGCAACGCTCGATTGTAGCTGGTCACGTAATCCCAATTATCCAACATGGGGCGATGTTACATTAGAAATCGTCGCGACAAACGGTACCTTAACAGTGGATGCCTTTGCTCAGAAGGTGGATATCTACAATAACGATGGAACGAAGTGGGACTTCTGGGGGGACAACATGAATGACGACCTAGTAGTAGACTTCATTACAAGCGTTCGAGAGGGAAAAACCCCATCCATTACTGGTGAAGACGGCTTAAAAGCACTCGAAGTAGCTATCGCAGCCTATCAGTCCGCAGAAAAGAAGGAACCCGTAGCGACGATTGGGTAGTTTATAAGGGGGACCTGAATAAGAGGGTTTTCTTTTTTAAAAGTTGGCTTTGTTAGTACAACGTTGATTTTTAGTCCCATAAATGTTGATTGGAGGACGAGGCTCCACAAGCGCCTTCTGGATAAGCGGAACCTCGCGCGGAAATCAACAGCGTTGTTCAACAGAACCTAAAAGTAAAAAAGGGGGAAGTCTGTATGTTAAAAGGGATTAACCAATGGTGTTACCCAGTAGGAACGCCTCTGGAAAAAGTATTCGAATATAGCTGTGATGCAGGGTTTGATGCAGTAGAGTTAAACTTAAATCAGGTAGGTGGAATAGGCTTAACAATGGATACAACAGTAGAAGAGGCGAAAAGGATTGTTGAGCTTGCATCCTCCTATCAATTACAGTTGCGGAGCCTTTCCACAGGACTCTTATGGGAGACATCTCTTGTCGATCCAAGTAAAAGTGTACGAGAAAAAGGAAGAAGAGTCGTTGAAAAGCAAATCGAACTAGCTTCTGTAATGGGAATCGATACTATCCTCGTCGTTCCTGGATTAGTTAGTGAAGCTATTTCCTATACGGACTGCTATGAACGAAGTCAGGAGGAATTACGAAAAGTTATTCCTCTTGCGGAAAGATATGATGTTTGTATCGGTATTGAAAATGTCTGGAATAAGTTTCTGCTATCGCCACTCGAAATGGCAAGATATATTGATGAACTACAATCTGAAAAAGTAGGAGCCTATTTTGATGTCGGAAATGTCTTGCAATTCGGCTATCCAGAGCAATGGATTCGTATACTAGGTGATCGAATAAAGAAAGTACATGTAAAAGACTTTAGTACGGCAGTAGGGAATATTAAAGGATTTGTCCCGTTATTAGCCGGTGATGTTAACTGGGTAAAAGTTAATGAAGCACTAGTAGAAATAGGATATGATGACACCCTAACAGCCGAGCTTAGTCCATATGCAATAGATCCGAGAGTGTTGGCAGTGGATACGGCGAGACATTTAGATGTGATAGTGGGGCAGACCCTCGCCGTTGTAAAGGAATAAAGTGAGGGGCTTTTTGCTCCTCGAAGCTTGTCGAAAATAGGTGTGTATGAAGCATTGTGGTTTTCTGTTTTCTGAAGAAAGTATGTACACCGTTCAGCTAGGATTGGCTATGTTGAAGGGGGAGCATTTTATAAATTGGACACAACTTATGTCTTTAACGTTACTGTCAGTCATCCCGATGCTAATTGTCTTTTTATTATTCCAACATTTCTTTATTAAGGGAAGGGAATGGTTAGTTTTCTGAGTCGTGGGTAAGTCATGGGGACAGGAACCATTTAGATAAGTAAAGTGTTTGAAATGAATAACTCAATCGGAAATTTTGCGCGAAACAAAGGCACAACTAGTCGTTAAAACTAGTTGTGTCTTTTTTAATGTTAGAGGTATTCGCTTAACATCTAATCTATTTTATGAGCAAATAAATTAGGTGCGGTTCTTCATTGTGGATGAATAAACAAGATTGTTATATAATGGGATTGTAGTATTTATTTTCATAAATATGGTGTATATTACCTTGGTTCTTCTTTTCTTCTGACTAATGGTATTCTCTTGCAATATAAACAAATGAGAAAATTTTTCTTTTATTTACTTTATTTACGTTTTTTTATTAGCGAACAGGATATATGATAGGTAAATGGATATTTAGAAAACTGTCATTTTTTGTAACGAAAGTTTAATATATTTATTCGAGTTAATTAATTGGAGGAGTTACTTTGAATAGCACTAGAAGTGTCACCATACTAATCCCAGCTTATAATCCAGACAATAAGTTGACAGAATTAGTGAAGAATATCGTAAATGAAGGATTTCAAAAAATACTAATTGTAAATGACGGTAGCAAGCAGGAATGTCAGGATATTTTTGATAGTTTAAAGGATATCAAGGAATGTACCGTTATAGAGCATGAAGTAAATCAGGGGAAAGGCCAGGCGTTAAAAACTGCTTTTTCCTATTTTTTAGATCATTCTGTTGATTCACTTGGGTTAGTAACAGTAGATGCTGATGGACAACATGCCGTTGAGGATATGAAAAAAGTAGCAAAGAGACTGTGTGAACGCCCAGATAGTTTAGTGTTAGGGGTAAGAGACTTTTCTGCAGATGATATACCATTTAGGAGTAGATTTGGGAATATATTAACAAAAGGCGTTGCCCGTTTTGCTTGTGGAATTAACATTTCAGATACACAAACTGGCTTAAGAGGAATTCCTACTCACTTCATCAAAAAGCTGATCCATGTAGGGGGCCAGCGCTATGAATTTGAGATGAATATGTTAATAGAATGTAAGACAAACAATATTAATATTGAAGAAGTAAGTATACAGACTATCTATATTGAAGAGAATGAGTCTTCTCATTTTAATCCAATTATCGATTCTATAAAGATTTATTCTGTATTCTTAAAATTTGCTGTATCTTCTGGTTTGTCCTTTGGATTAGATGTTTTATTATTTGCCTTATTTGTGATGATTCTCAATGGAGTGTTTATTGATACATATATTATATTTGCAACTATCTTCGCCCGAGTGCTATCTGCTTTGTTTAATTTTACAGTCAATCGTAAAGTAGTCTTTAAATCAACCGCACCAAACGCAATAATGAAATATTTCACATTGGCTATTGGACAAATGCTTGCTTCTGCTCTTCTGGTATATCTAACATTTCAATTTATAGGATATGGAGAGGTTGGAATTAAGATTATTGTTGATTTTATGTTGTTTTTAGCAAGTTTTGTCATCCAACGAGAATGGGTGTTTAAGAAAAAGGTAGAGTTAGGTGAAGTACAGTGATTAGTTCACTCTTTTATTTTGGAGTATTATTTCTATCCTTGGCAGGATGGGGAATGCTAGTTTATGAGAGATGGAGAATAAATCCGGCTGTTATCCCAGTATTTGTTTTTTCTGGGATAACTGTCTTCGTTTATGGAGCGGGATTATTAAATATTATGCCATTGATGGTTACACTTATTTTCTTAATAGGATTGCTATTAACCTGCTATTATACTTTTCTTTTTTGGAAGAAGAGGGTGAATTTACTTTCTATTTTTACTCCTTCTACTATAATATTCCTAGCGTCCCTAGTGTTAATCTTGCTATCGTTCCGAGGATTGATTTACTCACATTATGATGATTTTAGTCACTGGGGATTAATAGTAAAAGAAATGTTTCAAGTAAATGGTCTACCCGATGGAAGAACAACTGTGGATTTTAAAAACTATCCTCCTGGTAGTGCTGTGTTTATTTACTTTATACTTTCGATAGTAGGTTATGGAGAAAGCTACGCCTTGATGGCACAAGCATTCTTAATTTCCTCTGCACTCACAGTATTATTTATATTTTCAAAATGGAACAAGATAGGTCATATAGCTATAGCACTTGTGACATCTATAACTCTCTTATCAATTAATGGAATGTACATCTATACGCTCCTTGTCGATGGTTTATTAGGGTTGGTCGCATTAGCAATTACCATCATTGCGTTCTATTATCGTGATGATTGGAGAAAGAGTGTGGCGGTGAACGCCCCAATTCTGATTCTGTTGCTTCTTATAAAGGACAGTGGAAAGTTATTCTTTCTAATTAACATTTGCCTTATTCTTTGGTTTGTTATTAAAAATCAATTCCAGGATAAATCGATTGAGAAAAAACGTTCAAAAGCAATAGCTTTGATATTAATAATTTTAATTATTCTTCCGCTGTCATCCAACTTCCTTTGGGGAAAATACGTGGACAAAGTGTACCAAGAAACTAATTACAATAAATTTGCCATAAACAGTGAGAAACTAATGAATGTTAATAAATCAGAGGAATTTATTCAGAACTTAGGGCCGATGCTGTTGAAATCCTCAACAAATATAGAATCAACAAGCATTAAAAGTTTATTGATCCTTAACGGCTTAGCTTTAGCAACAATCTTATATTTTGCCCTACTACATAGAAAAACTGCGAAGCTACTTATAGCAAGTACGATATTTGTAAATATGTCGTACATTTTCTATATTTTTACGCTTTATTTAATGTATTTATTTTTAATGCCGGAAAATGAAGCAGTGAGATTAGCTGGATTTGGCAGATATCTTGCAACTATTATCATTTACTGTGCAGGTATATTAATGGTAGCCCTTTCTTATGAATGGACAAAAGAAGGTACTACAATGAAAAGAAAGATTGCTCAAGGGATCTGTTTGATTTTATTAGGTTACTTTTTTATCGTTCCTTTAGGCGATAATTTTAAAAATATGATTAGCAATAAACCTAATATGGAAAACTCGATCCGCTGGGGAATTAAAGATCAATATCAACGAATTATTAACGCAAAAGCGAGTGGGTCACATGTTCTTTATTATAGTCCGAAGAGCTTTGACGATAGAGGATATTTAGATTATATTTTAAAATATGAGCAACTAAACAGGCAGTATTCGATTATTCGAAGCATAAACACAGAAGACGAAATTACTGAATTCCAAACAAAATTAGAAGCAGCAGACTACGTAGTAATTGTAAATGAAGACGAACAATCAGAAGTAAATATCTCTGAATATATGTCAGAGAAAAGTAAATATGGTATCTATAAAGTAGTGAAAAATGAAGGGGTAATTAGCTTAGAGGCGTTGGAGTGAGTTGTGGGGACAGGAACCGCAACCCATTTTCAATTTAATTGGATAAAGTGTCTTTTTAAAGAAAACAAAGACGGATTTTTATAGTATTTGGAAAAATATATTTAACAACTTATTTCAAACGGATATGTAGATCGATTTAATCAAACGTTTGTTTAAATTATAGCTCAAAATTGATTTTCTACTATATAAATTAGCCGCGATTCTTGACCCGTGGATGGAAAATTTAGAGAGCGGTTTCCGGTTTGCTTGGGATAGATTGGGAGAATAACTGCTAGTATAGTGCTTCATGATAACGCGCTATGCTCGTGGGGATTAGGGTGGGTAACTATAATGGCTACCCACCTGTCCCAAAATCTATTTTATCTTGAGCTAAGTTGGTAATAAAATTGTTACTTTCATCTAATATACTTCTATGCTACTTGCGAACGCTTGCTGATTGCCTTTAAGATAAACAACTTATCCTGTGAGGTAAGCATTCTCCAACTTTTTACTTTAATCCTCATTACAATCGCTCCTCGATTTTATTTTGTATTTTTTTTGGAATATTTTTAGAAGTAGTTAGTATAAAAATACCTCCACCAACCCCTAAATAAACAACAAAAATTCCAACAATATCCGAGCGTATTTGCAAAGCTTAACAATAAGCAAGTTATTCAACTTTGAGCCAAAAACTGAAAAAGTAAGAAAAATTCGAAAAAAGTCAAAAGGTCAGGGCAGAAACGTTGTAACCCTTTATAAACTCATCAACGATCAAAACTATAGCTGATTTTCTGTTTAGTACAGAAAATAGAATAGATAACGGCTGCTTTTTGGATTTGTTGTCGGATCGTTAGAGAAGAACTCTTCACTTCCAAATCGCTGTAGTTATGAAATTTAATTTGACAGCAAGATTTAGTGGTAGGTTTGATTTCCTTTATATGATGCAATATAATCCAAGTGCAATCATCATGATCCGGTGAATGAGTAGGGATTGCAATGATTCCATCTGCTTCAGAAATTAGGATCGGAGTCTTTTGAATATAGTTTGCAAGATAAATCGCAGCGTCACGTCGTCCATCATACGAAGCACCGTAAGTTAAACAACTCCGAGATATAATCGACCCTGGTTTGTCACTGAAGTAAAAAACACCTTCTAAATCAATAATCATTGTTTGATACTGAGGATGACAATTAGGAACGATGGCAATTGTACTTAAACTAACCGTATAATCATTTAATATATTCATCCGAATTCTCCATCCCTTTTTTGATGTTTTGAAGGGCTCCCCTTCGCCAAGACTTTACCGCTGAAATAGTGGTATTACATTCTATAGCAATTTCCTCCAATCGCTTGCCATAACAAATATAGCCTACGAGCCAAATTTTCTGGTACTTTGTTAGATTTTCCATATAGTACTCTATTTCCTTAAGCTGTTCCTCGATCGAAATTGTAGTATCCGGCAGCGTTTCTTCTAAACCCTCCATCCATGCGAGGTGAGTATTCTGATGTCGACTTTCCTTTTTCAATATATTTAATAGTTTCCCTCTAATTGATGTATAAGCGAAGGCTGTAAAACTACCTTTCTCTTCATTGAATTCCTTCATTGCATGCCATAGTGCAACCGTTGCTTCGTGATAATAGTAGTCGTAGTCATGATAAATATGAAGGGTACGGATAATCTTATGAATCATCGGTTCGTACTGTTGTAGTACTTGTTCATACTCATTCTTCTCAATTTCAATAATCATTTCGCATTTTCCTTAAGAAAGTGCACTTTCCATATTCCGCGGTAAATCCAATGTATATGGAATTTTTGGACATGTCATATAGGTGAATGACTAATACAAGCCAATTGCTAAAGGGGATTTAACCCATTTTTTCTAGTGTAATTAGTAGTTTAGGAGTGGGGCAAGGGGGATAGATACAGTGTTCAGTCTAATTTATCAAAAAGACAAGCAATTGGTCATGAAAAAAACCATCACTTTTTGGTGAGGGCTCTTTTCATGAGTAAGCTATATCTTTTCCAAGGGCAACATTCCACTCGAAAAAGTCAGTTCAGATTTATTTCATTCTCGCCATTTCCTTCAACCAGATCGCTATCTGCAAGGTGATAGCATCGTTTAACTCCTGAGGGTTATAGCCAGTGAGTTCTTTAATCTTTTTGATTCTGTAAACGAGAGAGTTTCGGTGGATATACATTTTTTTTGCACATTCTCCTAAGTTGAGATTGCTGGAGTAAAGTTGCTCAAGTGTTTCAATTAATTTATCTGATAGGTTTCCTAATATTCTTTCGCAAAATAGATGTTTAGTCCGTTCATCGAGTTGGTTTAAAAGTGCTTTTGTTTCTACTTCCGTATAGGTGATGAGTGGTTGTTCATTATTTCCTAAAGATAAGGCGGAGATAGATTCATTATACGAATGGCGAATATGCAATTCTGTTTTAACAACCGATCCTAATCCGATTCGCGGAGATAGTCCTTTTGTTCTCAATTGCTGAAGTACTTTCACTAATTTTTGTTTTGTATTTGTTTCAGAAAGATTAGATGTCAGGATAAATAATTGGTTTACGCTTAAAGAACCAATAAGCTTTTCATTTGGCGTGAAAATATCCTCAACGAGTTGAATTAAATCGCTTTTCTTCAACTCGTTTGCCCCGACTTCCATGATGGATACTTGGAAGGGTGGCTTTAATTTAATGTCGATTAATTCGAGTCTTTGTTCGATTGTTTTAGGATGAATGGTGTCTTTAAGCAAGTCCTCAAAAATTTGGTCTTTTAAACGTTGTTTCCACTCTAACTGCTCCGTTACGAAAGCTTGTTGGATCATCATTTCTGTAATCATTTTTACTAATTCACCGAAGTCCATAATTTCTTTCGGATTTCCGGTAATTCCGATAACACCGATGATTTGTTGTTGAAACTCAATGGGAAGGTTAATGCCTGGAAGCGAGCCGCCCCACTTTTGAGGTTCATTTTCATGAATAATTAAGGTTTTTCCTGTTTTTAATACTTCCATTGCTCCAAAATGTGCTTGGTTGATACGCTTTCGATTTCCAGAAGCAATAATAATTCCTCTTTCATCCATGATGTTTATATTTCGATTAAGCCTTATGGTCGTCTGTTTCACAATCTCTGTTGCCATATGTTGTGTCAGCATATTGGTCACCCTTAATTAGATATATTTATAAGGAGAATGGTGTTCCGTTAATTCAAAACTGAAAAAAGTGCCTATTTGTTAATATTAGACGAAAAATAGACTAAATAATACAGTTATTTTGTTGATTTTGCACGATGAATAAAAATTTCATACTATTATAATGAAGTTTATAAGACAGATTTAAGGTGGGCATATGATGAAAATAGTAATTGCACCAGATTCTTTTAAAGGAAGTTTAACTGCTTTAGAAGTATCTACACTAATCGAATACGGAATAAAGAAAGCGGTTCCAGAGGCAGAGACAGTCTTAGTTCCTGTTGCAGATGGTGGAGAAGGAACAATGGAGAGTTTAGTTGCTGCAACAAACGGTAAAAAAGTGGAAGTGATGGTCAAGGGGCCCTTATTAGAGCCTGTTCAAGCTGCTTATGGAGTGTTAGGTGATGAAGAGACCTGTGTCATTGAAATGGCCAGTGCATCGGGATTAATGTTAGTTGATCTAGAAGAACGAAACCCAATGCTCACTACTACTTTTGGAACAGGGGAATTGCTCAGACAAGCAATGGATGATGGTTACCGAAAATTTATTTTGGCAATAGGTGGAAGCGCTACCAATGATGGTGGTATAGGCATGCTTCAGGCTTTAGGAATGCGCTTTTTAGACTCGAATGGAGCATTAGTTGGGTATGGAGGTGCTGAGGTAGGGCGAATTGTCGAAATAGAAGACGGAGATTTTGATCCGAGGGTTGCAGAGTGTGAATTTTTAATTGCATCGGATGTACAGAATCCATTAATCGGACCTACTGGAGCTTCTTACGTGTTTGGTCCACAAAAAGGTGCAACAACAGAAATGGTTAAACTCCTTGACCAATATTTATCCAATTGGGCGAATTTGGTAGAGAAGAAAACGGGGATTCTTTTACACGATAAGCCAGGCGCAGGTGCGGCAGGAGGAATTGGTGGTGCTTTCCAAGCATTCTTTCCAGCAAGAATGCAAAGAGGGATAGATATTGTCATTGAATATACCGAATTGGAGCAAAAATTAACTGGTGCAACATGTGTCTTTACAGGGGAAGGTCAGATTGATTCTCAAACTGCATCTGGAAAAACACCACTCGGAGTTGCGGAGGCAGCAAAAAAACATGGGATCCCTGTTTTTGTCATTGCTGGTTCTATAGGAGAAGGCATTGATGAGTTGTATAAGCATGGAATAACGAGTGTTCATAGTATTGTAAACGCACCTATGACCCTTCAGCATGCCATAAACAGGTCGAACGAGTTGTTAGAATTTACTGCCGAGCAAGTGATGCGGACGTTTTCAGCAGTGTATCAAAAATAGAAAAAAGGGGGGGATTTTTTGTTATTTTTGATCATAGCAATAGGGGTATTGTTAATTGTTATTGCCACAATGAAATTTAAGGTCCATCCGTTCCTTGCGCTTTTACTAGGAACATTATTTGTTGGATTTGCTTCGGGGATGTCTTATGAGTTAATTGTTGAAAGTATCAATAGCGGATTTGGAAACTTGATGACAAGTATAGGGCTTGTAATCGTCTTCGGTACGATTATTGGTGTCATCTTAGAAAAAGCAGGTGCAGCATACAGGATGGCGGAAGTTGTACTCCGGATTGTTGGACCGAAAAGACCGCAACTCGCAATGAGTTTGATAGGTTATATTGTTTCTATTCCTGTATTCTGTGATTCTGGATTTATCATTTTATCTAGTTTAAGAGAAGCGTTGGCTAAGCGTGCAAAAGTCGCAGTTGCATCGATGTCTGTTGCACTTGCGACCGGTTTGTACGCCACACATACACTTGTTCCACCGACTCCTGGTCCCATTGCGGCTGCAGGGAATATTGGCGCCGATGCATACTTAGGTACGGTTATATTAATTGGTTTAATCGTTGCCATTCCAGCGACAATAGTTGGTTACTTCTGGGCGGTAAAGGTTGCTAGCAAAATTGAAGTGGAAGAGCAGCAAAACGGTGAGAATGATTTTGAATATGATTATGATAAAGTAGTAGCCTCATTTGGTAAAATGCCATCTACGTTCCAAGCTTTTTTACCGATTATTTTACCGATTATGCTCATTGGAATTGGCTCTATTCTTACTGTCTTGGGAGCAGAAGGAAGTATTGCTGCATTTTTCATATTTTTAGGAAAACCTGTTATTGCATTGTTAGTAGGTGTTATTGCTGCACTGCCGTTATTACCTAAATACGATGAAGAAACATTAACGAAATGGATTGGTAAAGCGTTGGCTGATGCGGCACCTATTTTGTTAATTACAGGTGTTGGTGGTTCGTTTGGAACCGTTATTAGAAATTCAGGTGTCGAGGAAATTATTCGAGGCTGGGATATTGGCAGTATCTTCACAGGTGTATTATTCCTACTCGTTCCTTTCATAATAGCCGCAGCATTAAAGACAGCACAAGGCTCTTCAACGACTGCATTAGTTATTACATCATCTTTAATCGCACCAATGCTTCCGGTATTAGGAATTGAAGGAGCTGTTCCTTTAGCTTTAGTTGTAATGGCGATTGGAGCAGGAGCAATGACAGTCAGCCATGTAAATGACAGCTATTTCTGGGTAGTAACACAATTTACTGGAATGAAAGTAACAGATGCTTATAAAGCTCAAACAATGGCTACTTTATTACAAGGGTTAGTTACTATTGTTGTTACGATGATTTTGTGGGTGATTTTGGTTTAGGGATAGATGGGGGTATTCTGAAGGTTTTCCAAGAAATAAAAAGAGCCCGCCCAACACATTTGAATGATGTGTTGGGCGGGCTCTTTGTTAGAAAAATTTAAACTCAATCTAAACTCAAATGCTCCCTTAATACACCTGAAACACGTAAGCGTTCATCTTCTGGTACTTGGAAGTAATAGATTCCACCTATAGTAGCACCTGAACCAGTAATTTGCATGACCTCTAAATCATGTCTCGCTTCTTTATAGTTCTTTTGGATGTCTAACATTTCATTTGTGACCAAGTTTGTTTTAACATTTTCCCCGATAGCACCTAAAATGGAATCAAGGTTTGTTAGTCCAGACAACGATGCACCTTTATTGATAACTGCTTGTACAATCTGTTTTTGACGGTCTGCGCGTCCAAAATCACCTCGTGGATCTTCTTTTCGCATTCTAACAAATGAAAGGGCGGATTTTCCATCTAAAGAGATGTTTCCTTCATTAAAAGTCTGCCCACTTGCTGTAAAAGCAAATTTATTGTTAACTTCTACTCCTCCAACAGCATCTACAATATCTTTAAAGCCCTGCATATTAATTTTCACATAATAGTCAATCGGAATGTCTAGAAAGTTCTCAACCGTAGGAATACTCATTTCAACGCCACCAAAGGCATGTGCGTGATTTATTTTATCTAGGTTTCCACGACCGATAATTTCTGTGCGAGTATCACGTGGAATACTTACCATTTTCATCGATTCTGTATTAGGATTCACTGTTAAAACTATTAAAGAATCAGAGCGACCTCTTTCCGTACTTCCCGTTTCCTTATCGAGTCCAATTAAAAGAACAGAAAATGGCTCCCCATCACTAAATCGTATTTTTTCTGTACGTTTTTCAGAAAAATCACGATCAATAGGTTCATGCATTGTATTCAAGGTTTTATTAACAGAATAAATGGTATAACCAATAAATCCTCCAACTAATAAAAATAAGATAGCAAAAACACTAAGAGTTATCTTGTGCCATTTCTTTAAACGCCTTTTTTCTCTGCTTCGTGTCATTCATATAACTTCCTTTTATTTATAATTTGTTAGAACTTCCTAAATTATATAGTAAATAGGGTGTTAAAACAATTTTTGGGGTAATGAAAAAAAGAATTTCATCCACATGAAGAAATGCAGAAGGATGTTGAAGAGAGGGCAGGTCTTCGGGGGTAAGGGCAGGAAATGATTGAAGAAATTGTGGCAGGTAGAATAAGGAAACTAAAAATAAACAGGGGCTCATCATCCAATCCCCTGTTCAATAGTTACCCCGATTTCCGTCCAAGATAGGCTTCTAAAATTCTCGGATCTTTGATCAATTCTGAAGCTTTACCGTTAGCAATTATTTTACCTGTTTCAAGTACGTATCCATAATCAGCTATTTTTAATGCTTGTCTCGCGTTTTGCTCTACGAGGAGAACCGTTGTGCCTGCTTGATTGATCTCTTTTATGATTTTAAATATGTCTGCAACAATCAGTGGTGCGAGACCCATTGATGGTTCATCTAATAGTAATAGCTTTGGCTTGGAGAGTAATGCTCGTGCGATGGCAAGCATTTGTTGTTGGCCACCGGACAGGGTTCCACCTAACTGTTTGGCTCTTTCTTTTAAAATTGGAAAGCGTTCCATCTCTCGTTCAATATCCGACTGAATTTCCTTATCATTTCTGTGATAGGCACCCATTTCAAGGTTTTCCAGTACGGTCATATTAGCTAAGATCGCTCTGCCCTCTGGAACAAGAGTAATTCCTTTTCTTACAAGCTGGTCTGGTCTAAGTCCTGTCACATCTTCGCCCATAAACTCTACTTTTCCTTGTTTAGGCTTTAGCAAACCAGCGATTGTTTTCATGGTCGTTGTTTTTCCAACTCCATTTGCACCGAGGATCGTCACGATCTTACCTTGCTCTACATGAAGATCGATCTCTTTTACCGCTTGGATTTTTCCGTAATAGGTTGAGACTCCTGATACGTTAAGCATATAAGTCTTCCTCCTCTGAGCCTAGATATGCTTCAATAACTTCAGGGTTGTTCTGAATTTCTTCAGGGGTTCCTTCGGCAATTTTCACACCGAAGTTTAATACAGCGATGCGATCGCAAAGCTTCATGACTAGTGGCATATCATGTTCAATTAACAATACGGTGATCCCTTGGCTTTGAATTTTTTTAATAAGTAAAAACAAATCATTGGTTTCTGTTTCATTCATTCCTGCTGCGGGCTCATCCAAAAGCAAGATTTGCGGGTCACTTGCCAATGCCCTTGCGATTTCTAATCTTCTTTGTTGACCATAGGAGAGATTTTCAGAGGCATATTCACCATAACTCTCTAACCCAACAAACGTGAGTAGTTCCCTAGCCTTTGATTTTATATTTGCTTCTTCCCGCCGCTGTGCTTTCGTTCTAAGAACACTACTCCAAACACCTGCCTTGTTTCGGCAGTGCTCTCCAATCATGACATTTTCAAGTGCAGTTAATTGTGGGAACAGCCTTATATTTTGGAAGGTTCGGCAGATTCCCATTTTGGTAATTATATGTGGTTTAATTCCGTTTAATTTTTCCCCTAAACATACAATGTCACCTGAAGTAGCAGGAAACATCGATGTGATTACATTGAACATCGTTGTTTTTCCGGCCCCATTCGGACCGATTAGTCCAAAAATTTCTCCTTTATTAATGGAAAAGGTAACATCAGATAGGGCTTGAAGTCCTCCAAAACTTTTACATATCTTTGTGATTTGTAGAACCATCTTTCACCCTCCCTTTGATTATTTTTCCTCGTTGCTTGAGCCACGCTAACAGCTTTAAATCTATTAGTCCTTGTGGACGTGTAGCCATCATCACAATCAGGATGAGACCGTAAATCATATAACGATATTCACTGATAAACCTTAAAAACTCTGGCATTGACGTTAAAAATACTGCCCCGAAAATCGGTCCCCAAATGACTTCGCTTCCACCAAACACGGCAAAAATAAGAATTTCAACCGCTCGATGATAGGAAAAATCCGCCGGGCTTATGTAGCCTACTACGTGTGCATACAATGCCCCTGCAAAGCCAGCTAACAAGGCACCTTGGGCAAATGCTAAAATTTTATAATAAGCTACATTAATCCCCATTGATTCTGCAGCCTTTTCATCTAATTTTATGGCAGCAAATGCTCGTCCAACTCGAGAATGATTTTGTCTATGAATAAACCATATGACGATTATCACAATGATTAATAGAAGTAAAAAAATAGACAAGAAAACGAACTGGTTGTTCCTTAATCCGATGCTTGCTGGATTGAAGCCAAGATTCATCAGAGACTGAAGGATTTCTCTCCCTAAATGGGGGATTTGAGATAAACCAACCGCGCCTTTAGTCACTTCTGAATTGATGAAGATGACTCGCAATACCTCACCTAATCCAAGCGTCACAATGGCTAAGTAAACACCCTGTAATCGTAATGTTGGAATCCCTATTAAAATTCCAAATAAACTTGCTAGTAGCGCCCCAGCTATAATCCCAATTAGAATGGGAACATCAAGATTTAGCGTTAAGAGAGACGTGGTATAG
This sequence comes from Sutcliffiella halmapala, assembly GCF_002019665.1. GTDB lineage: Bacteria > Bacillota > Bacilli > Bacillales > Bacillaceae_I > Sutcliffiella_A > Sutcliffiella_A halmapala. The sequence goes on from NZ_KV917375.1 coordinate 535,749, forward strand.
GCTCCTATTCCCATAAACCCTGCATTTGCAAGAGAGAGCTGACCTGTTGAAAGGGTGATATAAATACTGATTCCTAGAATGATATTGATGAGTATGAATGAAGCTACTTGTAAGTAATATGGATTGATTAATTCCCCGAGCATGTACTCACCTTCTTACATCCGACATTTTTGAGCCAAAGAGTCCTTGTGGCTTTAATAGAAGAATAATGATAATAGCAATAAATGCAATCGCATCACGGTAACCTGAGTCTCCATATACAACGATAAATGTTTCGGCTAAGCCAAGGATGAGACCTCCTGCCATGGCACCTTTCACATTTCCCATACCGCCAAGAATGATAATAGCTAATCCCTTAAGACCCATGGATAATCCCATTTGAGGAGTTACGGAGTTAAACGCCATGCCGACTAGGATACCAGCGATACCTCCCATTACTGAAGCAATAATGACTGTAGTTGTAATGGTTCTTTTCGTATTTACTCCAAGAATACTTGCTGTTTCTAAGTTTTCTGAAGTAGCACGTAATGCTTTACCTGCTTTAGTTTTTGCTAGCCAAAGCGAGAGTACGATCATCAGTAATACTGAAATGATAAATATCACAATTTGTACCAAATAAACTGTAATCGAGCCTATTTGGATATTGATTTCTGCGAAGGAAGTTCTAAAAGGATGATTTCCTGCACCGAATACGTGATGAGATAAATTTTCTAAAAAGATAGAGACTCCGATCGTACTAATTAATGGAGCTAGATGAGACACGCCCTTCTTATGCCGAAGAGGTCTAAGAGCAAAGCGTTCCAGGAGATAGCCCATTATTGCAGTAACAAGAACCGCGGCTATGAATGCTAGCCAAAGCGGTCCTTTCAAGCTACTTGTAACGAAAACTCCTATAAAAGCTCCAAACATAAATATTTCTCCATGTGCCATGTTAATGATTCCAAGTACCCCAAACACTAATGTAAAGCCAAGGGCAACGATGGCATATATGCTACCAAGTGTTAGACCGTTAATTAATTGTTCAAGAAACAAAACAGCTCACCCACCCTTTTATCTTTCAATTATTTAAATTCCTTGAACTGACCATCCTCAATGACAAGTACAGTCGGTTTCATGACGACATCGCCTTCTTCATCAAATGAAAATTCCCCAAGTACTCCGTCAAAATCCTTGATTTCTGCAAGGGCATCTCGGAGCTTGTCTCGATCGGCTTCGCCTGCATTTTTCAATGCTTCAGCCACTATGTACAAAGCATCATATGCTTGTGCAGCAAATTGGTCAGGCTTTTTACCATAGGCGTTCTCATATTTGCTTACGAAGTCTTTTACTTTAGCGTCATCTTTCTCATCAAACCATGGAGTTGCTACAATAAGACCATTAGAAGCATTACCTGCGATTTTAATAACTTCAGGAGAGTTAAACCCATTCCCGCCTATGAACGGTACATCAATTCCTACTTTTCTTGCCTGATCCATTATGACAGCGCCTTCATTGTATAGAGCAGAGCAAAGAATAAGGTCTGGATTTAATCCTTTAATTTTTGTTAGTACGGCATTGTAGTCAGACTGACCTTTTTGGAACGTCTCAATCGCAACAATTTCAATGCCTTTATCTTCCGCAGTTTTTTTCATCGTATCAAAGCCAGCCTGTGTAAACACATCGTCGTTTCCATAGAGTATAGCTACTTTTTTCGCACTATATTTTGCCACAGCTTTATCAACCGCTTCTGGGATTGCTAAAGATTCTGGAATTGAATTTCTAAACACATATTCTCCAATCTGTGGAATTCCATCAGCGGTTGTGGAAGTCCCGATAATCGGAATACCATTTAAGTCTGATTCAGGTCCAACAACCATCATCTCTGTACTTAAAGTAGGTCCTAAGATTGCTACGATATTCTCTGAGTTCATCAGCTTTTGAGCTGCTGATAAAGCTTGCTCCTGCTTACCAGCTGAATCTTCGATGGAGAGGTTGATTTTAACTTCTCCTTTTTCATTAATCTCTTCTTGTGCAAGCTTAAAGCCATTCGTAATCGCTTCACCGTATGCAGCTCCAGGACCACTGATGTATGAAATAACACCAAGATCAGCGTTAATCACACCATCTTCTCCTACACTATTTTCTTTCGAGGTTCCTGAACTACCACTACAAGCAGATAAAACAAGCAAACTACTTAAGGCTGTCATCCGAAGCATGTTACCTAACTTCTTATTCATTCTCTAACCTCCGTTTTAATTTTTTTTGCTAGTTTACATCCCAAGTATAAGTCGAGCCCCAACCTATTGTAAATATTTTTTACTGAATGTTTAGAATATTAATTCAATAATACGAAATCTACTTTATATACAATAGTGCAATTGTAGGAAAATTCAGTTTTTGTGATTGTGAATCCCCGCTTTACAACTTATAATAAGAAAAAAAGACAAACAGTAATGTCTCCTAATAAACGTTTGTCCATAGAAGGGAAGAAACTATGTCAAATCTACTTTCAAACATTGAAATGCCGTACTCGTATTCTCTACTTGAAAAATTAGCCTCTGAATCTATTGAAATTAATCCTTTTACTTATGTGAATAGCGGTGCAGGTGGTGAGCTTACATTACGAGCAAATGAGAACGCTTTCGAGAACTGGTCTATCGTTCCGACAGTTCTGAATGATGTAAGTGCTCGAGATTCTGCTGTTACTGTTTTAGGGACTGTTTTTCCTTCAGCATTTGGGTTAGCTCCTGTCGGTGTACAGGGAATCTTTCATTCTGAGGGTGAACTTGCATCTGCCCGTGCTGCTGCAAGTCTTGGGGTTCCTTACATAGCAAGTACACTATCAACCTTTTCACTAGAAGAAATTGCAAAAGTATCGGGGGATTCTCCGAAGTGGTTTCAATTATATTGGTCAAAGGATATCGAGATTACATTAAGTATGGTAGATAGAGCGGAGGCCGCTGGTTATTCTGCAATCGTGATAACAGTAGATACGGCACTTTTGGGGAATAGAGAGCGAGATTTGAATAATAACTATTCTCCTTTTATGTTAGGAAAAGGATCGGCTAATTATCTACATGACCCCGTGTTTCAAAGTCGACTTGCCACCGCGACTCATAAGGATGAGTCCGCTACTATTAAGAAAATTATCGATATTATGTTTACGCCTTCCTTATCATGGGATGATCTCCGTACCATAAAAAGTCATACATCTCTTCCTATTTTGATAAAAGGTATCCTTCACGAAGATGATGCTCGCAAAGCACTACATTATGGGGTGGATGGAATCATCGTCTCCAACCATGGAGGGAGACAGCTAGATGGATGTATAGCTTCACTTGAAGCACTGCCCAATGTTGCAGATGCAATCCAAGGTGAGATACCTATATTGATGGATAGTGGGATCAGAAGAGGGGCGGATGTTATAAAAGCAAAAGCGTTAGGAGCCACAGCTGTGCTCATTGGAAGACCGTATATTTACGGGCTAGCAATTGCTGGAGAAAAGGGAGTCAGTCATGTATTAAATAGCTTAAATAAGGATATCGATATTTCTCTAGCACTAACGGGAAAAACGTCCATGGAAATGGTGAATCGCTCAATTTTACGAAGGAACTAGGCGTATGGGGCCAGGCACTGAAGTGCCCCAAAAAACGCCTGATGCTTAGCACTCCTCGAATTTTATCACATGTTAAATGGATAAATAGATTTATTTTAACGTGTAGAGTGATCTTTAAGGATAATATGGTCAAAATACTCTACGGTGCAGCTGATTAAATCATGGCGTTCATTGAAAGAAATGACCACCTGACCTTCAAGTCGGGTGGCTTTTTCATTGGGAATTGACTGCAAAAGAAACGAAATTCTTGAAACGAGTTTAAATAATATTCCCATGAGGTGACAATGTCCGCCAAATCATGTAAAATAATCGGGAGTTTTATCTGGAAGGTGGATGTTTGGCATGTCAACGATTAATAAGATTGCAGAACTAGCAAAAGTATCTCGTACTACGGTGTCCAGAGTGATTAATGATTCTCCGAATGTGAGTGATGCGGCGCGGAGTCGTGTTTTGAAGGTGATTGAGGAGACGGGGTATGTTCCGAGTGAACAGGCAAAATCATTACGTACGAAAAAGACCAAGGTCATCGGTGTCATCCTTCCAAAAATAAGTACGGAAACATCTAGTAAGATAGTGAGTGGGTTGGATGAAGTACTTGCTCCATTTGGCTATCAAATCCTACTAGCTAGTACGAATCTACAAAAAGAAAAAGAAATTGAATTTCTTCATTTATTAAAAGTCCGTCAAGTAGACGGAATCATATTAGTTGCAACCAATGCAGATGAATCACTCGTGAAGGAAATTCTTCAACTAAAGAAGCCGATGGTAGTGATTGGCCAAGAAATTCCCGGGGTTTCGAATGTCCTTTATGGTGACTATCATGCAGCAAGAGACCTCGTTTCGCTGATGATTAATAAAGGTCATAAAAAAATTGCTTTTATTGGTGTGGATGAATCGGATGTTGCTGTTGGAGTAAAGCGAAAAAAAGGCTACTTGGACGTAATGCAAGAAAATAAATTAACCATAGAGGATCAATGGATTCAAAAAGGTATTTTTGATATTGATTCCGGTTATGATGCTATGAAGAAAATTTTGGATAAATCAACGACTATTCCTACTGCAGTGTTTGCTGTAACAGACAGATTAGCGATTGGTGCTATGCAATGTTTGAAAGAAAAGGGCTTTGTTATTCCAGAAGATATTGCAATAACTGGAATCGGTGCTTCAGAACTATCTCAATACGTTACTCCTTCATTAACTACGGTAGATTATTTAAATAAACAGGCTGGACGTGAGGCTGCTAAAATCATTTTGCAGTCAATCCAACAGGAAGAATATAGTATAAATAAAATAAATTTAGAGTATAGACTTATCGAAAGAAATAGTTTATGATGTGAATGTAATCGATTCCAAAGATAGTTTTAAAGAATTGGAATCGATTCCTAATGCATTCTATATTTTTTTATCTTAAAATGTAATCGATTCCAATATTTTTTTATTGAATTTTGGAATCGATTCCGCGAGCAATTTATTTATATAATTCTTAGGAGTGAAATTACATGTCAGAATATCAGAAAATCGCTGAGGATATTATTGATGCTATTGGTGGTAAAGACAATATTTTATCTGCGGCACACTGTGCAACACGTTTACGCATCATGGTCAAAGACAAAGACAAAATTGATCAGGATCGTATAGAAAACATTGAAAAAGTGAAAGGTGCTTTCTTTAACTCAGGCCAATACCAAATCATTTTTGGGACAGGTACGGTTAACCGAGTTTATGAGCAAATTGAAAAGCTTGGAATATCAGCAGTGGCTAAATCGGATCAAGCAAAAGAGGCTGGAAAAAGCGGGAATGCGGTACAACGAGCAATTCGTTCTTTCGGTGACGTCTTCGTTCCAATTATTCCTGTACTAGTTGCGACTGGTTTGTTCATGGGATTACGAGGCCTGGTGATGCAGGAGGAAATTCTTGCTTTCTTTGGAATGACACCAGATGATGTATCACAAAATTTCCTTTTATATACACAAGTTCTTACGGACACCGCGTTTATTTTCTTACCTGCATTAATTGCATGGTCGGCATTTCGTGTATTTGGGGGCACCCCGATTATCGGGCTTATCCTTGGTTTAATGCTTGTTGGACCTGCCCTGCCAAATGCCTGGGGCGTAGCTGGGGGAGAAGTTGATCCCATTATGTTCTTTGGTTTCATCCCAGTTATCGGCTACCAAGGATCTGTAATCCCAGCTTTCATAGCAGGTCTTGTTGGAGCAAAGCTTGAAAAAGCGATCCGTCGCCGTGTTCCAGAAACATTTGATCTAATTTTAACGCCATTTTTAACATTGCTTGTAATGAGTGCTCTTGCACTATTTATGATTGGACCAATCTTCCATATAGTAGAAAATGTGATTTTATCAGGGACGGTAGCCGTTTTGGAATTACCATTGGGAATTAGCGGCCTTCTAATTGGCTTCTTTCATCAAATCATTGTTGTCACTGGAGTTCACCACATTTTCAATCTTCTTGAGATTCAACTTCTTGAAGAGTTTGGCAACAACCCATTTAACGCTATTATTACATGTGCCATTGCCGCTCAAGGTGGAGCAGCTTTAGCTATTGGTTTAAAAACAAAATCGAAAAAATTAAAGGCACTTGCGGTACCATCGGCCTTTTCAGCATTCTTAGGAATAACCGAACCAGCAATTTTCGGGGTAAACTTACGCTATGTAAGACCATTTATAATGGGGCTTATCGGTGGAGCAGCCGGCGGTTTATTCGCTTCTATCGTTGGATTAAAAGCAACAGGAATGGCAATCACGGTTATCCCTGGTACTTTGCTTTACTTAAACGGACAAATCGTTCTTTATCTGTTAGCAAACATCATTTCAATTGGAGTGGCCTTTGCCTTAACTTGGACATTTGGTTATACAAAAAAGCTAAGACAGGAAATTGAGAATAACTAAAAACACAAAACAGGGCAAAGGATTTCTTTGCCTTGTTTTATTCATAAGGAGTTATAACATATGAAAAAAGGAATCATTAGTCTCGGCGAAGCATTAATCGATTTTATTCCGATGGATCAGGAAAACATTGTCTATCAAAAATGCCCTGGAGGAGCACCAGCCAATGTCGCAGTGGGTCTTGCTAAACTAGGAGCAGAATCGATGTTTTTAGGGAAAGTAGGAGAGGACGTTTTAGGTCGGTTTTTAGTTGATACTTTAGCCAGTTATGGTGTCGACCCATCGGCTATCTCCTTAACAAAAGAAGTGAGAACAGGAGCCGTTTTTGTTACCCTTGCAGAAAATGGCGAGCGCAGCTTTGACTTTTATATTAATCCTAGTGCCGACCAATTTTTACAGGAGTCTGAAATCAGGTTTGATTTTTTTGCTGATAAAAAAATACTCCACTTCGGCTCGATTTCGCTAATTAATGAACCGGCTAAAAGTGCAACAAAAAGGGCTGTGAATACAGCAAAAGATATGGGAATGCTAATCTCCTATGATCCGAATTTAAGGCTAAATCTTTGGAAAGATGAGGAAACTGCAAAACGTACAATAATCAGTATGCTGCCGAAAGTGGATGTGCTAAAGGTTTCGGAAGAAGAACTGGAATTCTTGACTGGTGAAAGGGATATGGCGACAGGAATAAGTAATTTAAAGTCATTTAATATTCCTTTAGTAATTGTGACACTTGGTGAGAATGGTAGTATTCTTGCATTTGGAAATGAGACGATTACGGTACCAGCTATGAAGGTCCAAGCGGTCGACACAACTGGGGCGGGTGATGCATACGTTTCGGGGATTCTTTATTGTTTGAACGATTTTACCGAGGATATTTCAAAGCTTTCTATGGAACAAATTCAGTATATGGCGAAGTTCGCTAGTATTGCTGGGGGATTAGCAGCTTCGACAAAAGGTGCAATGAGCGGACTGCCTGACTTGAAAATTGTAACAGAGTATTTGAGCAGAACAGACAACAAGGAGTTGCAGGGATGATGGATTTCCGCACAGACCGTGAAAAGCAATTGATGAAAGAGGCAGAGGCAGTTGTACAAAGGCACTCTCAAGTAGTGAAGGCTGATCCGAATCGGCTTACCTATCATCTTATGCCACCAGTTGGATTACTCAATGATCCAAACGGATTGATTTATTATAAAGGTGTATACCATGTTTTCTTCCAATGGAATCCGTTTGCTACTGAGCATGGGGCGAAATTCTGGGGGCATTACACCACTACTGATTTAGTAACTTGGAAGCTTGAACCGATTGCTCTTGCCCCAAGTGAATGGTTTGAAAAGAATGGCTGCTATTCTGGTAGTGCAATTGAAAAAGATGGGGAAATGTTCCTCTTTTACACCGGAAATGTGAAGGATGAAAATAACAACCGCGAAACCTTTCAGTGTGTTGCTGTTTCAAATGATGGTTTTTCATTTCAGAAAAAAGGACCTGTTGTCACCCTGCCTGAATGTTACACCGCTCATTTTCGAGACCCAAAAGTGTGGGAGAAAAATGGGAAATGGTATATGGTAGTGGGTGCGCAAAGTCTTCATGGAGAAGGTGAAGTGGCGTTGTTTTCTTCATTGGATCTTGAAAACTGGAAATTCCATGGTTCCATAGCTGGATCGAAAATGAATGGTTTGGATGAATTCGGCTATATGTGGGAATGTCCGGATTTATTTTCACTGGATGGAGCGGATGTTCTAATTGTATCTCCGCAAGGACTTAACGCAGATGGTTTTCTTTATAACAATTTATATCAGTCGGGTTACTTTATTGGAAAGTTAGATGAAATAGAAGCGACCTATGAGCATGGCTCATTCACGGAACTAGACCGTGGCTTCGATTTCTATGCCCCACAAACCATGCTAGATGATGAAGGAAGAAGAATTCTAATTGGTTGGATGGGCGTTCCTGAGGAAAATGAGGAAGATCATCCGACAATCCAACACCAGTGGATTCACTGTATGACCTTGCCACGAAAGCTTGAGCTAAAAGAAGGAAAGCTCTATCAGACACCAGTCGAAGAGCTTAAGAAATTACGAAAAGAACAGAGCCTGAATGAAAAAATTGAGGTGTGCTCAGATAAAGTTCAGTTACCCAGCGTAAAGGGAGCAGCTATTGAACTAGTGATTCAGGACATTCAAGGAGAATTCGAAAGCTTTGAAATCTCATTTGGCGATGCATGTCGATTCGTGTACGATGCCAATGAACGTTTGGCAACATTAGAACGAAAGAGGTTTAAGGAAGACTCTTTCGAATCGAGAACATGTAAACTTGACTCTTTAGAAAGCCTGCAAATTTATAAAGACACCTCTTCCATTGAACTATTTTTGAATGAAGGACAGGAAGTATTTAGTGCGAGGGTATTTGGGACTGTAGATGACCAGTCTATTGCCTTTGCTGCTGATGGTGGTGGAAGATTTAAGTTAAGTATTTGGTGCCTGTCTTCCAGCACTATAAAGCGTTAAAGAACTTAATGTCGAAAAGGCCATGCATATTTGTAGGGCCTTTTTGACATGGCAATTTAGAGAAAGTGTAGAGAGTCTATTGTTTCTCTTTAAATAAGCAATTCTTACAATGCTTCTACTTATGTCAGAAAACTGGGACAAGAACCCACCCTCTGCCTTGTTCTAATGGTATACTAGAGATAGAATTATAGATATACGTACATTTCAGCAACATATTGTAGCGAAAGTAGGAGTGACAGGTGACCTTTAAGAAAAAACAATTGATTGGATTAGGAATAACGGTCTTTTTCCTTGTAATATTATTATCTGTGATTCTTTTAATGACCAGTTCCATGAAAGCAAACATGTTGGAAATAGTAGAAGACCGCTACTATAAAGTAAATAAAGCCACAGATATTAGACAGTTATTCTATGAAACGGATAGACAGATATTATTTGTTATTAATAGAAGTGAATCTGATAACATCGAACGAAACCTTGAAAATCTTGAAGAAAATCGCCAGGTAGTTCGAACTCAACTTATTGAGCTTGAGGCAGTATTGGATAAAAATGATACGAAAATACTTATGAGTAAGATGAAGGAAGAATATGCAGCTTATTGGGAAATGGAGCAAGATATCATTACTCAGATTAATGAGGGTGCTACTAATGATCAATTGCAGAGTATCTACTCTAATCATCGGGATAACCGAGAAGCGCTACTTCTGGATATTTCTGAATTTAAATTCTTGCAAGAAAGCTATATGGACGAAATTTTACAAGACGCGAACGAAACCTATCAAAACATGGTTACCTTATTATTTGTGGCTGTAGCTTTCTCCTTGATAGTAATTATTACAACTACACTTTGGGTGGTTCGCAGTACAAACCAACGATTAGACGAAGTGAAAAAAGGTATTACAAATATTGATTATGATAACTTGACTTCCTTACCTAGGTTAAATACTGAAATTAAGGACGAAATAGGCGAGATTTCGAAGGCCTTTAACTCGATGGCTTCCTCTATTGAGTCTTATCATGTGAAAGAAAAGCAGTACACAGAAGAGATTGGAAGACAGAATTGGATCCAGTCGAATTCTGCAGATATTATTAATCTATACCATCGCAACGTTGCGGTCGACTCCCTTGCAGAGAAGTTTATTGCGACCATTGCACCTTTAGTGGATGCAAAGCTTGGAGCATTCTATCTTTTGGATGGAGAAGGAAAAGGTACTTCGTTTAGAAAGATTGCTACTTATGCAGACGGAGCGGAAGATGTGGGTGGAGAAGCGTATAAGCTACGTCAAGGATTAATCGGTCAAAGTGCATGTGATAAAAAATCGATTCTTCTTGAAGATATACCGGATAATTATTCTGTTGTCACAACAGGTCTTGGTACTATTAAACCGAAAAGTATTATTATTGCACCTGTTATCATCAAGGATGAAACTATTGCCGTTATTGAACTGGCAAGTTTAACGACGTTTACGAAAACGCATCTTCAATTGGTAAACAAAGTACTAGAAACACTTGGTATTGCGATTACAAATATTCTTGGCAGGATGGAAGTTGAGAGATTGTTAGCGGAGTCACAGGCTCAAACCGAGGAATTGCAATCACAATCAGAGGAATTACAGGCACAATCGGAAGAACTTCAAACTCAATCTGAAGAATTACGGATGATCAATGAGCAGTTAGAAGAGCGCTCACGTGATGCCGAGCTGAAGTCAGCTGATCTTCAAAAAGCAAAAACAGAACTGGAAGAGAAAGCGAAGCAGCTTCAATTGAGCTCCAAATATAAATCGGAGTTTTTGGCAAATATGTCTCATGAACTTCGTACGCCATTAAATAGTATTCTTTTATTATCAGAAATGCTTGTAGAAGACTCAGAAGATATGCTAACAAAGGAACAAAAGGAATTTGCTCAAGTAATCAATTCTTCTGGACAAGATCTACTAAACTTAATTAATGATATTTTAGATTTATCCAAAGTGGAAGTAAAGAAGCTGGAAGTGATGTTTGGGGAAGTGAACATTGAGGAGTTCGGCAACCGACTAGATCAACAGTTTACTCACATTGCCAAGCATAAAAAGCTTGATTATGAAGTAGTAGTTGGAGAAAATCTTCCAGACGTATTCTATACTGACGAGCAACGCCTGCAACAAATAGTGAAGAATCTCCTATCTAATGCCTTTAAGTTTACGGAACAAGGTACAATTTCTGTAAAGATAGAGAAAGCAGAGAAGAGAGATTTACTAAGGGCGAAACCAGAAGTTCAAGCGGATACTTGGTTGAAAATCTCCGTTTCTGACACTGGAATTGGTATTCCCGATGATAAAATGAGCCTTATTTTTGAAGCGTTCCACCAAGGCGATGGCGCAACCATGCGAAAGTACGGCGGCACTGGCCTCGGATTATCGATTTCCAAGGAATTTTCGCGTTTGTTAGGTGGGGTCGTGCAAGTGGACAGTGAAGAGAAAAAAGGTAGCACCTTTACGTTACTGATTCCAAGTTTACCAAAGGGGATGCCTCAACGCGACGAAGTAGAGGCTGCTTGGCATGAGGTTTCCACCACAAGTGAGAAGAAATTGATGGAAGTAAAAAATAGTGCGTTTGATATTAATCAAACAAAGGAAGTAGCTGCTACAATTCAAACAGAAACTGCCGATATTTCTAATATTCTTAAGGGTAAGACAGTAGTAGTGGTGGATGATGACCATAGAAATGTCTATGCCTTGAATAATGCACTAAATAAAGAAGAGATGAACATTTTGACGGCCGAAAATGGACTGCAATGCTTGGATATTCTACATGAAACAGATCATGTAGACATAATTTTAATGGATATCATGATGCCGATTATGGACGGGTATAAAGCAATAACAACCATACGGAATCTGGAAACACATAAAGATGTTCCAATTATTGCCTTAACTGCCAAAGCAATGAAGGGCGATCGTGAGAAATGTCTGCAAGTTGGAGCGTCTGATTATATCAGCAAACCACTGAAGCTTGATCAGCTTTTATCTGCGATGCGGGTTTGGGTAGCAAATAAATAGGATATACAAGAGAGGGGAACGGTTGCGCATCTATTTATAGAAGTAGCCGTTTCTTTTTGTAATAATAGAGTACACGGAGGACAGGTTATTGTGCACAAGCAAGCAATAGAATTAGAGTTGTTTTTAACGGCAATTTATCGACTATCAGGGTTTGATTTTAGAAAATATATGCAATCATCTATTTTACGACGAGTGGAGAATAGACTCCGTTTGGAAGGATTATCGAATATGAGCCAATTGACGGAAAAAATAATCCATCATGATAGTTATCTTAAGAAGGTTTTAGATGACTTTTCGATAAATGTGACGGAGATGTTCAGAGACCCTTCTTTTTTTCTAACATTCCGCAAGAAGGTTATTCCAAAGTTAAGGGAGTTGCCTGAAATTCGTATCTGGCACGCTGGTTGTTCTTCTGGAGAAGAAGCCTATTCCATGGCGATTCTTTTGGAGGAGGAGGGGCTTGGACATAAAGCGAAAATTTATGCTACTGACATGAATGAGAAGATTTTGGAAAAGGCGGAAAAAGGAATTATCTCGTTTTCCAAAATGCAAGCATATACGACGAATTATATTCAAGCTGGTGGCAAAAATTCATTTTCAGAGTACTATCATACCGACCATCAATTTGCTTATTTTAAAGAAGAACTGTTAAAAAGAATTATTTTTGCCCAGCATAATTTAGTGACAGATCGCTCTTTTAATGAATTCCACGTCATCATTTGTCGAAATGTCCTCATCTACTTTAATATGGATTTGCAAAATAGCGTTTTGAGATTGTTTCAAGAGAGTTTGAGTACGGATGGCTTTTTAGGGCTGGGTAGTAAAGAGGCATTACGTTTAGATGTACATCCTGGAATTGAAGAGTTTGACGGTTGTCAAAAGATTTATCGTAAAAAAGCTGAGATGTAAGGGGTGTAGGTTGCTCCGTTTCTCAGCTTTTTTTTATTTAGAATGCTACCCTGAGTAAAAGGTGATTCCTTTGACACTCTAAAAACGCCAAAACAGGGGAATTGGTGAACGATTAGGAGCTGATCGTGCCCTCAAAACAAGAAAAACGAAAAATCGGGTAACGATGAAGCGCCGATCGTGCCCTCAAAACAAGAAAAACGAAAAATCGGGTAACGATGAAGCGTTGATCGTGCCCTCAAAACAAGAAAAACGAAAAATCGGGTAACGATGAAGCGCCGATCGTGCCCTCAAAACAAGAAAAACGAAAAATCGGGTAACGATGAAGCGTTGATCGTGCCTTCAAAACAAGAAAAACGAAAAATCGGGTAACGATGAAGCGTTGATCGTGCCCTCAAAACAAGAAAAACGAAAAATCGGGTAACGATGAAGCGTTGATCGTGTCCTCAAAACAAGAAAAACGAAAAATCGGATAACGATGAAGCGTTGATCGTGTCCTCAAAACAAGAAAAACGAAAAATCGGATAACGATGAAGCGTTGATCGTGTCCTCAAAACAAGAAAAACGAAAAATCGGGTAACGATGAAGCGTTGATCGTGCCCTCAAAACAAGAAAAACGAAAAATCGGGTAACGATGAAGCGTTGATCGTGCCCTCAAAACAAGAAAAACGAAAAATCGGGTAACAATGAAGCTCCAATCGTACCCCAATAACGCCATAATCGAGAAATTAAGTAAGCAAAACAAGCCCACATACAGGGCTTGTTACTCGCATTACAAAAACAGAAAGGTATTACCCACATTTGTAAGTAGAGCAGGGAGACAAATTGCTAGTTTTCATAACCTACGCACCTGTGGAAATCTCCCTTAACACTATCCTGTTAATCTGGCTTGGCTTGTTCCCCTCAGCCCTCGTCATCTCGCTTGTACAAACACAACACACATATCATCGGCAGCTTCTCCTTGCTGATCAACAGGTAATACAAGATTAATAGGCTCTGGGACGCTTTCGATTTCCCATAGTTTGGATGCGGTCTTAACGAATTGTGGATATTGATTGATGCCAACCTTCTCCATCGTTTCCACGACTCCATCGGTATACAATAGCACCTGCACAGAATTGTTATAGGAAATGGTCGTTTTTTTGATATCTATCTCTTCAAAAAAGCCGACCGCACAAGTACGGTTAGAAAGCTCTATTACCTCTTCTTCATCGACTAAAGCAAAGCCTGCAGGATGCCCGGCATTCACATATTCTAAGGTTTTCTTATCGGTATCTATTACTAGATAGATAGCCGTAAAATAATAGGGAATTTGCTGATTGCGCAGGTTTAGGGTATACATCCAGCGATTCAATTCGCTCATTACTAGCTTAGGATCGGAGCAAGTTCGGATCGAATCTCGGAGTACAGAGGAAATAAACATGCACACTAGGGAAGCGGAAATTCCGTGCCCCATCATATCCAGTAAAATAACCGCATATCTGGAATCATCGATTTTGTACCAATAATACATATCTCCTGCCAATTTATAGGCTGGTATGTAGGAAGCCCTTATCGTCAGGTGATCCTCCTTGATAGGTTCACTTAAAAGGCTGTTTTGAACCTGCATGGAGAGGTCTAATTGATTTCTGATTTTCTCATCATGCTTTTTGTTTTTATCCTTTTCAAGCTTTAGGCGTAATACAACTCTTATACGCGCCAGTAGCTCTGTCTTGTTAATTGGTTTCATTACATAATCGAGCCCACCAGCATCGAGCGCTTCCGCCATTTTGTTGGAATCCTCCAATGCTGTTACAAAAATAATCGGTATGTCTTTTAAGTGAGGAATCCCTTGTAGCATTCTGCAAGCTTCAATTCCGTCGATTTCAGGCATCATGATATCCATTAATATAATATCAACCGGCATCTTTAACGGAACCGGCTTTTCTAAATTCAAGTACTCAAACATCTCTTTCGCAGATGTAAAGGATAAATAATCCTTATAGCCCGCCCTTTTTAAGATATTCTCGATGACAAACAAATTTACTTGATTATCATCCACAATCAAAATGCCCATACATCGTTTCTCCTCTATGTAAACGTAATAATACTGCACGAACTTTATATCCAAGCTTGTTGTAGAACATGCCCTGCTTAAAGGATACATGTAATTATATTGTAGCGTTTTTGGCGATGACTGTCACTTTTCGGAAGTGTATTTCCTCTGCTTCTGAAATAAGGATTAGTGTTTTTTAGCATCCAAACTTTAGGGGATTAGTCTGAAAATAGTTATCCGCTAATGTCTGAACTATGCATTCGACGAAGCAATGTGTTAAAGTTTAGGGGGAATAGAAAAAATATGGTCCGTAATCGGCATACCTACTATTGAAGGGGTGTTGTTTTTGCGTTCAGGAAAAATTTCATTCCGTGTAGCTAGTCGAGAATTGAAAAATTGACTAAGGTTAAAATAGTCTTAATAGAAATAAAAATGGAGATGTGTTTTATCATGAAAATTACAGTTGCAGGTACTGGTTATGTAGGATTATCGAATGCAGTATTATTAGCACAACATAATGAAGTAGTCGCGATCGATATTATTCAAGAAAAAGTAGATATGATCAATAGAAAAGAATCACCAATCGCGGATAAGGAGATAGAGGAATTCTTAACTAAAAAAGAGTTAAATCTTATTGCTACAACAGATAAAAATGTGGCATACCAAGATGCGGAATTTGTTATCATTGCGACACCAACGGATTATGACCCGGAAAAAAATTATTTCAATACAAAATCTGTAGAGAACGTCATTGCGACGGTTTTGGAAATTAAACCAGATGCTGTGATGGTAATTAAATCAACAGTTCCCGTAGGTTTTACAAAAGAGGTCAAAGAAAAATACCAAACAGACAATATTATTTTTTCACCAGAATTTTTGCGTGAAGGACAGGCATTACATGATAACTTATATCCATCAAGAATTATTGTTGGAGAGAGATCCAAGCGTGCGGAAAGGTTTGCTGCTCTTTTAAAAGAAGCTGCCATTAAAAAAGATGTTCCGGTTCTTTTTACTGATTCCACGGAAGCAGAAGCAGTGAAATTATTTTCCAATACTTACTTAGCCCTTCGCGTTGCCTATTTTAATGAGCTTGATACGTATGCTGAATCGAAAGGGCTGGACACCAAACAAATTATTGAAGGTGTAGGTTTAGACCCGCGAATAGGTGACCATTATAATAATCCTTCGTTTGGGTATGGTGGATATTGTCTTCCCAAAGATACGAAACAATTAAGAGCGAACTATGAAGATGTTCCTAATAACATCATTGGAGCAATCGTCGATGCAAATACGACGAGAAAAGATTATATCGCATCCAAAATTTTAGAAAAGAATCCAAAAGTAGTTGGTGTATATCGACTAACGATGAAAACCAATTCTGATAACTTTAGAGCATCATCTATACAGGGTATAATGAAAAGAATTAAATCAAAGGGTGTCGAGGTAGTCATCTATGAACCAGTTCTTCAAGAAGATACTTTTTATAGTTCTAAAGTAATAAAGGATTTAGAGGAATTTAAACGTATTTCCGACATCATCGTTTCCAATAGACTCGATGAAAATTTGGTTGATGTAGAGGATAAGGTGTATACGAGGGATTTGTATAATAGAGATTAAGGTGACAGGCACCACTAGAATTTTGGCTATAGATTCTTTTATTTGAACGTAAAAAAAGCAGGTAGGATGAATGTGTCCTAGCCTGCTCTTTTATTTTAATAACCTTGATTAATTATGGGTGTTTTCATTGGTGTCTTTTTTTCTAAGTTACTTTGTAAAAAGTTGTCTTTTTTGATGACTTCGACGCCGGTAGTCAGTTTGGTTGTATCTGCTAGAAACACCTCTGACAAAATAACCATATCGTTTTTGTTTTGGTGCATAGTTTGAATGTCTCCATGAGTGGATAAGGCACCGATTGGTCTGAAGCTCTGATAATCATATGCAAACATTAACCCGTTTAGTCCAAGGTAAAAGTTCTTAAGAGTATCATCGAATAGCATATCGCTAAACTCGTAGTCTAGTTCGCTATGATAGTTGAGGCTAGACCCTTGGAAAACATAGCCACTATTATTAAAGATATAGTGGCCATCAGGAGAAATTTTGATTTTCGTTCCTAATGGATAATCTCCATGATATGGCGAGTCTCGGTATCCAGTTATGATCCCAGAAGATATTTCATAAAGAAAAATATCCCTTGGAGAGAGCTGGGTGTCAATGGCATAAATTTTATTCTCACTGGAATCTAATTCAATGGAAGTAGACTGATAGATTCCTTTGGATGATAACTCTTTTCCGTTGGAGTTATAGCTTATAAGAGAAGTATGCTGACCAGAACCGCCAGCTACATAGATGAACCCTTCGCTATCGACTACTATATCAAATGGATCCAAGTTAATTTCTAGTTTTTTATCTAGTTTAAATGTGTCGCTATTGATAATGGCAATTGCTCCCTCTTGATACTGATCCCAATAGGAACTATGCTCTCTCTTTAATAATGCAACATATAGCTTATTATTAGCAAAATAGATACTTTCTGGTTTTTCCTTAAATTCTATTGTCTGAACTTTTCCGGTTTCATAATTTAATGCCCGAATTAATTTATCTTTACTATTCGTATAATAAATGATTGGTTTCGTAGGATGAATAGTAGAATCTACAATGTCTTCTTTGATGATTTGACGGAGATCACTATCGACAAAAGCGCTGGAATCCCATACTACATCTGAAGAAACTGCATTTTCCCCACCAATCACAAAAATGTTTTCATAGCGATTTACACTAAAATGCTTTTCCACCTCGGATACTACTTTAGTAGGGTGAGATAAAATGACATTAGCATTTAACACTTTTGATAATCCTGAAGCGGTTACAGCGTCGGGATAATCTTCCTTAGTACTACTAACAGAAGTTCCTCTTACAATAATAGCGCTCTCTGTTAGATTTTTATTCAGTGATTGAATATTAGTATCAAATCTATTTTTTCCGGATATCCGTTTAACTTTAATGCCTTTTTTTGAAAGTTGTGAGGCTACATTATTTCCGATGACCTTATCTCCACCGTAAATGGTCACTTCTTTAATAGTTTTTGGTAATTCTATAGGTATATTTTTATCCGTTGCTAAATAAATTGGAATTCCCTCAATTGCAGAGGTGCTGGAAGCTGAAATAGCGTCTGCAACGGTGTAGCCGTTTACAAGAATTGCTTTTGAATATGTGTCGGTGTTTGCTGTTTTATTGATATTTGCCGCTGTTTCAAATCGGTCTTTACCTGATATCCGTTCTACATTATAACCTTCTTTTTTTATTGATTTTTCAATCTCGATACTAATAGCAGAATTACCACCGAGAAGGAATACTTTACTTACCTCTAATCGTCGCATTTCCCTGATTACATTTTGAGGTAAGGAGTTCGTGTAAGTTAATAGAATAGGGGCTTCTTTTTTTCCAGATAAACTAGCTGCTGCTAATGCATCAGCAGGATTGTCTGCTCTGGCGATAATTAAGGTATCAGATGTATCCCATCCGGCCTCAGAAATCGCAATAGCTGTGGAAATTCTATCATTTCCGGCTATTCGGTAATAATCACTTACTGCCAATGTCTCTTTTGGAAAAAGAAACACTGTAAAAGAAAAGAGCATAACCAACAACATAGACAAAATTTTTCTCATAATTCATTTTTTCCCCCGTTATTCATTTTAAATATATAAGTACTGCTCATAATTATAATCGGGAGGGGAGTGCTTGTCATTACTTTTTGTGACGCTTATAACATGCCGTTAAATGGAAAATGAAAGCGCTCGAAATTTTTAATTTTTCATGTTTTAGGCTCATCTTTGGCTGTTTCTCTCTACTTAATGTTCTTCAGTTATACGCGCCAGAATTGTACTGGTCCATGAGAAATAGTCGTACATATTCACGACATTCTGAAGATAGCGAACTTCTAGATGGGTGAAGTATATCACCGTAAGGCTTATTATTTAAGAATTTAATCACAGCACTAAATGAAGAGTCCGAAATTGCGTCATACCCTGCAATTTCAATGAAGCAAATATTTATTTGGGTCTTTTTAAAATCTACTGTATATACTGAATGAGACATTTGTGCCTGTCACTCCTCGAAGTTTGTACTATTTTGTTGTTAAATACAATTGTACAAAAAAACGTTTCAATATGGAAAGTTAACATAGAAAAGAGACCTTTCCTAATTATAAAATTAGGAAGGTCTCTTCATTAATTGCTCTCAATTAACTAGTACTTTTTGATTACACCTATTAGTTGCTATTATTTTTTCTTTCTCTAGCTGCTTTTTTTCTAGCTTTCTTACTTTGTGTAAGCTCTGTACCAAATTCAGTATCACTACTGGCTTGATTTCCCCCTGTATGAGGTTGATTTCGATTGTTGTTGCGGTTCGTCATTGTGTATCCTCCTTTTATGTAAATGAAAAGTTCCAACAAAATTCGACATTGGAATTCCTTCAAAGTAAGGTTATGTTATTTCTACTTTAAATATTCGCGGGTGCCCGTGATTTGTCGAATTTTGTAATTTTTAAAAAAGGAAAAGCATTTGTAAAAAGGAAATCGAATAATATGTCCTTTTTACCTCCTATCTCAATTATCAAGTATGATGTTCTATTCTTTTTCCATTTGTAGCTCCTGGATACTCCTGGATTTTGTTCATAAAGTGTAATCGTTTTTGTGTCGTATGAATCACTGGATGATTTATCTCAACTTACGCCAAACTTATAGGTACTAGACTCCATCACTCTAACTGTAGCGGTTGCCTCAATCTCTCTAGTTAATGAAGAAGGATTTAAATACGATTACCCCAATAGGGACGAAATGTATCCGTGATTTCCAACACCTATGAATGGAATCTAAAACCAGAGGTCTTGACCCAAATACGAGCATTAAATAAAAATGTCACTCGAATAAGTGGAAGCAACCGTTTTGATACGACTGCTCAAATTATCAACAAGTTCAACATGAACACAGACAGAATTTTCATAGCTAATGGTCATGGCTTTGCTGATGCACTAACAGGCTCCGTCTTAGCAGCAAAAAATAACGCGCCACTGTTACTCGTTAATGGAAACTCTTTGCCAAATGCAACAAGAAGTATAGTGAGACAAAAGCACATCACCAATTACACTATTTTAGGTGGACCAGCAGCAGTAGAACAAAGCGTTATTCAAGAATTAGAAGCAATGTTTAGATAGAAAAATGGGGAGGTGCCTAGCACCTCCTTATTTTTCTAGTTCCATAATCAATTTCGAAGAGGTTCTTCATAGAAGGAGTATTACCAACACATGCGCCCTTGTCAGACTTCTCATTTTGTGAAAGTTTTTATCTTGTGACATAATAAATGTAATTAATGAGGTGAGAGTATGCAGAGGATTATGATTGTGGAGGATGATCCAAAGATTGCGGAGCTATTGCAGTCTTACATAAGTAAATACGGTTTTCAAGTGTCAGTCGTGAAGGATTTTGATAAGGTGATGGACACCTTTTATGAGAATCGACCAGATCTTGTGTTGTTGGATATTAATTTGCCAAGCTATGATGGCTATTATTGGTGCAGACAGATTCGGAAGGAGTCGATTTGTCCGGTTATTTTTATCTCGGCTAGAATTGGCGAGATGGATCAGGTTATGGCTCTCGAAAATGGCGGTGATGACTTTATCACCAAGCCATTTCATGCAGAAATAGTGTTGGCGAAAATTCGGAGTCAGCTGCGGAGAGCATATGGAGAATATGCTACGAAAGCGGAGGAGCGGGTCTTAGAACGTGAAGGACTAAAGCTTTTTCCAGAAAGGCTTGAACTGACCCTTGGCAACAAGATAGCTTCATTATCGAAAAAGGAAGCAGATATCATCGAAAGCTTAATGGAACGCTATCCCAGAGTTGCCGGGCGGGAAGATCTTCTCGAAAAATTGTGGGACGATCAGTCCTATGTAGATGAAAACACATTGAATGTGAATATAACTAGGGTTAGGAAAAAGTTTCAGCAACTTGGCATTTTAAATGCAATAGAAACGGTACGAGGCGCTGGTTATCGATTGCACGTTTCATGGATAAAGGTGGGAGAGGAATGAAGTTATATTTCAAAGAGCATTCCCTATTAATTGCAGTACAGGTGCTGCAATTTTTTGTGATGGTCTCAATTTTCTGGATGGATGGCTATCGCTCTGTTAGTATCGCCCTCTATGCGATATTTCTAGGTATCTTTTTTCTAACCTGCTATCTTTTCTATCACTATTATAGTCGGCGTAAATATTATGAAATGCTAAGCAATCCGCTCGCAAATCTGGATGATTCGTTACAAAAATTGGAGCAAGCCCCTATATCAGAAGCGTTGGACAACCTATTAAAAAGTCAATATAAGCTCTATCAGCAGCAAATTAAAACATTAACGCATCAGCAGGAAGAGCATCTTAAGTTTATGGATCAATGGGTCCATCAGATGAAGACACCACTCTCTGTCATAGAGCTTACGGCACAAAGCTTGGATGAGCCAGATTCCTCTAGTATTCGCGAGGAAACAGAGCGAATGAAGACAGGCTTAAATACGATTCTTTACATGGCGCGCCTTCGTTCCATTGAACAGGATTTTCATATAAAACCAGTTCTTTTAACGAAAATTGTGAATGAAGTTAACGGCGAAAATAAACGTTTTTACATAAGAAATCAAGTGTACCCGAAGCTGGAAGTCGCGAGGGAGAGTATTACGGTGGAAACTGATGAGAAGTGGCTGTTTTTTATGCTTTCCCAGCTCATCAATAATGCGGTTAAGTATTCGAAGGGGAAAAGCAATAACATCATCCTGTCTATTTTTGAACGTGATGGAGAAGCAGTGCTCCAAGTGAAAGACTTTGGAATTGGGATTCCGGAAACCGACAGAAGACGTGTATTTACGCCTTTTTTTACAGGGGGAAATGGTCGGAAATTCCGTGAGTCTACTGGGATGGGACTATACTTGACGAAGGAGGCGGCCAATTATCTCGGGCATAAAGTAGAGCTAGAGTCAGAGGTTGGAGTGGGGACGAGCTTCCGAATCATTTTTTCTCCTACGCAGAACCTTACAACGCTGTAAGGAAAGTGAAAGAATAATCGATAGTTAGCGCTTGAAAGATAAAGGTATACTAATCACAGATCAAATGAATGAAGTTGAAAGGAGATCTTGTGATGTTAAATGTAAAACAGGTGAGTAAAATTTATGAAGGTAAAATTGCATATCGTGCGTTGACAGATATAGATTTAACGATTGAAACGGGTGAATTTGTTGGTATAATGGGGCCGTCTGGAAGTGGAAAAACAACTCTTCTTAATATGATTGCGACGATTGACTCGCCAACTACGGGAGAAATATTAATCAATAACGAAAATCCTCATCGTCTAAAAAAAGATGAATTAGCGAAATTTCGTCGCCGTGAATTAGGCTTTGTTTTTCAGGATTTTAATCTGCTTCATACGTTAACAGTGGAGGAAAATATCGTCCTTCCTTTAACGTTAGACGGAAAAAAAGTAAAGGAAATGAAGGAAAAGGCGAATGCAATCGCGGAGAAGCTAGGGATAACTGAGATTATGCAAAAACGTACGTACGAAATTTCTGGCGGACAGGCCCAACGTGCTGCTGTGGCAAGAGCGATGATTCATACACCGAAGCTGCTGCTTGCTGATGAACCAACAGGAAATCTAGATTCCAAGTCTTCGAAGGATGTAATGGAAATGCTAGAGTCGATTAATCGCAAGGAGCGTACGACGATGATGCTCGTGACGCATGATCCACTAGCGGCAAGCTATTGCAATCGTGTAGTGTTTATCCGAGATGGAAAGTTCTATTCGGAAATTCACCGTGGCGACAATCGACAGGCATTTTTCCAAAAGATAATCGATACACTTTCGTTACTGGGAGGCGATGCACATGACCTTTCGTCAATTCGCGTTTAATAATGTCGTCCGTAACAAAAAGCTATATGCTGCGTATTTTTTAAGCAGTATGTTTACCGTAATGGTGTTTTTTACATTTTCTATTTTTGCTTTTCACCCAGCATTAAGCGGAAGTGAAATGAATCAAAGTGTCGCCCAGGGAATGAATATATCAGCTGGAATCATCTATGTTTTCTCTTTTTTCTTCATTCTCTATTCGATGAGTTCGTTTTTGCAATCTCGAAAAAAAGAATTCGGACTACTGATGATGCAAGGGATGTCGATGCGACAAATTCGTTCGATGGTATTTTTAGAAAATATGATTATTGGCTTTTTCGCGACAATCGGTGGAATTTCTCTTGGCCTCATCTTTGCCAAAGGAATCCTCCTGTTAGCTGAAAATGTACTGATTCTCGATAGTGAGCTCCATTTCTATTTACCGATACAGGCAGTGGGTCTAACCTTTGTTTCTTTTATTGTCCTATTCTTCTTTATATCCTTATTTGTGTCCTATATATTACGCAGTAAAAAGCTGATTGATTTAATGAAGGGGGACAAGAAGTCAAAAGGGGAACCTAAGGCAAATCTCTTCCTCACGCTGACTGCGATTGTTTTGCTTGGTGGGGGTTATGCAGTTGCATTATTGGTTGAGGGAATGGCGGTTCTAGCGGTAATGTTGCCGGTAATTATCGTCGTTACCATTGGAACCTACCTTCTTTTTACACAATTAAGTGTATATATTATCCGCCGTATGAAGGCGAAGGAATCATTCTTCTGGCATAAAACAAATATGATTTTGCTCTCAGATCTTTCATTTCGAATGAAGGATAATGCGCGAACATTTTTCATGGTGGCGATGGTGTCCACGGTTGCTTTTAGTGCAATTGGAACACTTTTTGGGTTTCAAACCTTCCTTACAGCCGGAACTAAAGAGAACAACCCAAACACGTTCACGTACTATGCGTACGATAATGAAGAGCAGGCAGATGTAGCGCTTGTTAATGAAACTTTACAAAAGGAAAATATCAAAGCAAATTCCGAGCAAATGGTCCTTCGTTATTATGAAATTGGACAAGACAGTATTCTCATCGCGAAACAATCGGATTTCAACCGTTTTGCCGAACTTATCGGTGAAGAAAAGGTGGAAGTTGTAGCGGGAGAAGCGAGAGTGGTTGAGTTTGATGGAGTTCCATATGGTCATACGAAGGAGTTAATTGGTCAAACGATCGAGCTTAAGTCTAGTGAAGAATTAAAAGCGAATGACGTGATCTATTCCAAAGCATTGCCAGCAACGGATTCTTATTTTATCGTAGCTGATCAGCATTTTGAAGACCTCCCTGATACAACCTATGAAACAAGCTATCATGCATGGCAGGTTATCGAAGGAAAGGAAAAGGTATTAGAGATTTCAGAAAAGCTGTATGAAGAGCTTGAGTTTAAAATTAGTGCTGTTGAGTATGAGGTATATCAAATTAATAAAGCCTTTGGTGCTATCATGTTTGTCGGGTTATTTATTGGGGTTGTTTTCTTCGTCTCAGCTGGTAGTTTCCTCTATTTCCGACTGTACATGGATTTGGATGAGGACAAGCAGAAATTTAAGTCTATCTCTAAAATGGGCCTTACTACCAAAGAGCTGAAAAAGGTACTCAACAGACAAACCGTGATCCTATTCTTTGCACCAATCATAGTAGCGCTTATCCATGGAGCAGTAGCACTAACCGCCCTCTCCAACATGTTCTACTATGACCTATTCAAAGAATCTGCAATCGTCCTAAGCGTATTCCTTGGGATACAAATTATCTACTTCTTTATTGTGAGGTATTTTTATGGGAAGCAGGTTAGGGAAGCTGTTTAATGGTGACAGGCACTGCTCGAAGTTTGTCGAAACGAATGAAATGACAAGCACCACCTGAGATATGTCGAATGGCATATGGACTCACTGTGTGTTAAGGGTTAGTAACGGGGAGTGTCGGACACTCCCTGTTTTTTGTTAAAATAAGGAGAAAAGCATAGTGGATGGTGTGTATAGTAAGGGTAGTTACGTCCAGCTTCAGTGCCTGAACGATTAGCGCGTAATTGTGCCCTCAACACTGAAAAACGAGAAAAAAGGGAACTATCAGAACGTTATCTATAAGGGTTTCTTGTGAAAATATCATAAAAAATCAAACCTCACGTACTTCAAACCACCTATTACCAATGATAGAATATAACATGATTGAAACGTTTAAATAGACTTAAAACTCATCAAAGAGGGGACGTTAAATGTGGAATAAAAAGCTAGTAATTTATCTATCATGGGGTATAGTTTTTCTCTGGATGGGGACGATTTTTCTTTTGTCAGCTCAACCTGCACAGCAGTCAGCTGGTCTTAGTAATGGGATTACAGCAACTGTTATTGAAACAATCGAAAAAATAATTCCAGATTTATCCGTTAATCAAGATGCATTCAACCATCTAGTTAGAAAGAATGCTCATTTCTTTGCTTATTTTCTTCTCGGTGTTTTAACTTTAAATGCCATACAAAGGAGTGGGATACATGGCTTGAAGAGTGCTTCCTTGGCACTTGGCATTTGTATTCTGTATGCAATTACAGATGAAATTCATCAGCTTTTTGTTCCAGGAAGAAGTGGAGAAATAAGAGATGTGTTGATTGATAGTGCGGGAGCATTTGTTGGGATTGGCGTGTATAGGTTGATAAATTGGAGATGGAGATAAAGTGCCAGGAATACCATTCGAATTTTCGAAATGGTGGCTAAACAACAAATTGGGGTTGTCGGAGTAGGTACAGTGGGGAAGAGTATTCCCCTTAATTTTGAGAGTACAATTGTAGAAGTGATAAATCAGCATAAATGATCCCTTTAATCCCCGTCTTATCAGATGAGGATTATTTTTTTAGATTTATTTATAGTTAATAAGATACTTTTCTTCTATCTACCATCAAGGAAGCTTTATTTTCTGCATTTAATTTACAAACTTACATAATTTTCTTCTCGCAAGCAACAATAATAGCATCTTCTTTAAGGGTGGTCTGTGATATGTTGCATACGAAGGTTTTGTTGACAAGACAAGTGATGCTATTGTTTGTTCTGACAAATGGTTTGTTAAGTCATGTCATGATTATGCCTGCCCTATTAGAGAGTGCAGGAAGGGATTCGTGGGTGAGTGTTCTTTTCTCGGCTATACCATTTACGATTTTTTTGTGGATGATTTATTTTATAAGTAAGAAAACAAACCAGCAAAATATTTATAAATGGTTAAAGGAGAGTATTGGAAAGCCAGCTGCCATCATCATATGTTGGCCGTTGTTACTGTTACTTTTCTTTAATAGCTATGCAACGATGATCGATACGAATATATGGTTAAATTCTTATTTTCTCCCTGATACACCAACCTTAATTACGATTGTGGTTGTACTTGGTGTTTGCCTGATTGCTACACTTGCAGGAATACGCACCCTTAGTATTTTGGCGGGAGTTTTACTGCCACTTGTCATGTTTTTAGGATTTTTCATTATGGGTGCAAATACAGGTGACAAAAATCCTGGATTATTACTTCCGGTGCTAGAGGATGGAATTAAGTATCCATTACAAGGGATGGTGTATGCGTGTAGTGGATTGGTTGAGATTGCGATGCTTCTTTTTGTGCAACACCATTTGGAGGACAAAATAAAGTTCAGAAGCCTTTTACTATTAGGGTTCCTGTTGCTAGGTTTGATGCTCGGTCCATTAACCGGTGCACTAATGGAGTTTGGTCCAATGGAAGCACGCAATCTTAGGTATCCTGCATTTGAGCAGTGGCGCTTGTTGAAATTAGGTGAGTACATTCCTCATTTTGATTTTTTAGGTTTGTTTCAATGGACAAGTGGAGCTCTTATTCGCATTAGTTTTTTTATTTTTATCGTGGCTTCTTTTATAAAAAATAACAAAAAAGTTGTGCTGCTTTTATATGCCATATTGTTTATCGCTGTCCTATATCCACTAAATGGGATTCTGTTTACCCGTTACTTCTTTCAATATTATTTACCTTTCTCACTTGTGATTACGTTTTTACTAATTATGTTATTATTTACACTTGTTTTCTTCCACAATAGAGTAAGGAGTAGAGGAAATGACCAAAAATCGGAGTCGCAAAATAGTTCTAATTCAAGCTAATGCTACCTCATATAAAAAGGTCAAAAAGTCTAAACTAGAAACCATCTACTCTACTGTAAAGGAAAGCGTCGATATTGAGTACAATAGCTTCTTTACAAACCCACTCAAGCGAGTAAAGGTGGAATGGCTTTACTGTAAGACCTTAGTTGACCTGAAATATATTGATGAATTTATTATGCCAAAGGTAAAGAGCGACGATTTTTCACCAACTGAATTTTTAGCAAATGTTCCGTTGTATAAGGAAAAGCTTCAATTCTTTAATGAGGAGACGGTTCTTAGTGAGGTTTTAAACGGAAAGCTTGTGATGGTGGTGAATAACGAGACTTATACACTTCTCATTAGAAAGCTTCCAAACAGAGCACCAGAAGAACCAGTGACAGAACCAACTATTAGAGGACCAAGAGATGGATTTGTAGAGGATGTCTACACGAATATCGCTCTAATTAGAAGACGTTATAAAACAAAAAGCCTGGTCGTAGATACATACGTGCTTGGAAAAAGAAGTAATACGGACGTAGCGATTCTTTACGATAAAGACATTATAAATCCAGAGATTATGAAGGAATTAAAGCGGCGAATAAAAAAAGTAGATGTCGATATTCTTCATACGAATCAATACTTAGAGGAAGCACTTAGCGATCATCCTTTTTCATTACTTCCTTTATTTAATTATACGGCAAGAGCTGATTTTGCAGTGGAATCAATCAATTCGGGCAGATTCGTGATTATAGTTGATGGACTGCCTACAGTATCGATTGCTCCAATTAGTGTTGCACATCTTTTCAAGTCTGCAGAAGATGCTAATATTAATCCCTATTTTGCGACATTTGAGCGGTTGATTAGGTTAGTAGCCTTATTTATTGCAACTTTATTACCTGGATTTTGGTTATCATTGACGGCTTTTAACCTAGATCAAATCCCATACCCTTTTCTAGCCACTATCTCTGTCTCCCGTTACGGTATTCCAATGTCGACCCCGCTTGAGATGTTTATTATGCTCATTTTATTTGAATTATTTAACGAAGCTGGCGTCCGTTTACCAAAGGCAATCGGGCAGACTGTAGCGGTGTTTGGGGGGCTAATTGTAGGGGATGCTGCCATTCGAGCAGGATTGACCTCTCCGACGATGTTGGTCGTTGTTGCGATTACTTTCATTTCCGGCTTTACCTTAGTAAACCAATCTTTTAGTACAGCCATCACCATTATTCGTCTTTCGGTTGTAGCGCTAAGTGCTATATTTGGCATTTTTGGGGTCGTTTTATCATTCTTTCTTATTTCCATCTTCTTAGCAAGTCTTCAATCTTTCGGCGTGCCGTATTTAGCAACTCTCGCTCCGATAAAAAAGAGAGAAGTTCTAAAGTCCTTTTTTCGGCTTCCTTCTCTTTTTTATAACAGCAGGCCTGGTTATCTACAAACAAAGGATTCAACTAGACAGGAGGAATAATCTTGTATTTCAACAAATTAGGAATCATCCTGATTATCACATTTCTCGCCTTTCCTTTATCAGGCTGCTTCGGTTTGAAAAATATTCAAGATTTGACGTACGTTGTGTCGATTGGTGCAGAGTTCTTACCGGAAGAGGAACAATATAAGGTTTATTTACAGGCGCTGGACTTTTCTAATGTAGCCAAACAAGAAGCGGGAAAAGAAACAGGTGAAGCACCAATTTGGCATGGAGAGGCTCAGGGAAACACTTTGAATTTAGCTGTTAGTGACTTGTATCATAGTGCCCAACCACCGCTTTACTTTGGTCATCTCCGTTCCATTATTCTGGGAGATAAGCTTGTGACAACAGACTTAGATAATTTCCTTGCTAACTTAGGAAGAAATAGATCTATCCGGCATAATTCCTATATATTTGCTACACATGATGTCTCGATACACGAGATTTTACAGACGAATGCTCTATTCGAATATCCACCTATTTATACGATTCTCCATAATCCAGAGCAGCTTGGGGACGATAGTCTTTATGTCCATCCGTTTACATTAAGAGAGGTATTGATTAATCTTCGAGAGCCCTATAAAACATTGATGTTGCCCTCCATCGCTATTAATCGGAAGGATTGGCAAAAGAATGATGAAAATTACCCGTTGTTGTATCTGAATGGAGTTTACGTTTTCCATCAAAAAGAATACAAAGGTTATTTACCAGTTGAGGGAATTTCAGGAGTCAGGTGGATTAATGATAGTCACCAAGGTAAGGTTGAACATGTGACAGAGGAAATTAAAGGAGATAAAAAAACACATACCGTTATTCGGACGAACTATCCAGAATTAAAAATTGATGTCGATACATCAGAAGGCTACCCGAAATTTACTTTAACTGCAAAAGCAAAGGTAGAGATACTTGAAGTGTTAAAGGAAATTCCCATTTCTAAGCTTCAAAAACATCTAGAAGAGACCTATCATGACGAGATAATGAATACCTTTAAAAAAGGTCTTGAGCTCGAAGCGGATTTGTACAATCTTGGAACTGAATGGTACCAATACCATCAGGCTCATGTCAAAAAGTTTGAAAAAGAACACGAAAGTAGTTTCTACTTAAATGAGGATTCTATTAAGGAAATAAAGTTTGAAGTGCAGCTGATTCATTCGAATAGCTTGAAGTTTGAGTATTGAAAAAGAGTTATATTCCCGTGAACAATCCATCCTGACTATTTTCATAGTCAGTTTTTTTTTATTTGATAGAAAAAGGACTAATGAATCGCGACATATGTCATGAACTGAAATGACCGAGCATAACTTAAGGATATTAGAACTATTTTAGTCTTTCAAGTAAATATTTTGCGAATTTTTGGTAGGAATTTCAAAAAACAAAAGGAGGAGTAATATGAATATCCGAAAGGCCATCATTCCAGCAGCTGGTTTAGGAACACGTTTTCTTCCAGCAACAAAGGCACAACCTAAAGAAATGTTGCCAATCGTGGACAAGCCTACCATTCAATATATTGTGGAGGAAGCTGTTCAATCTGGAATAGAAGATATCATTATTGTCAGTGGGAGGGGAAAACGAGCAATAGAGGACCATTTTGACAAATCTTATGAACTGGAGGAAACTCTAGCGAAAAAGAGAAAGGTAGCAGAGCTAGAAGCGTTAAAGGAAATTTCCAATCTAGCAAACATTCATTATATTAGACAAGGGGAGCCTTTGGGCTTGGGTCATGCTATCTGGTGTGCTCGGAAATTTATTGGGAATGAGCCGTTTGCAGTCATGCTTGGTGATGACATTGTACATGCAAGTAAGCCGTGCTTAGGGCAAATGATGAATGTTTTTGATAAATATAACGCGTCTGTTGTTGGGGTACAGGGTGTGGCAGAAGCGGAAGTGTCTAAATATGGAATCATTTCTACGAGAGGCTATGATATGGAAAAAAATGTCATGAATGTCGAAGCATTAATTGAGAAACCCAGTATAGAAGCTGCTCCTTCGAAATTCGCCATTATGGGTCGTTATATTTTGCGTCCAGAAATTTTTGCGATTTTGGAAGATTTACCTGCTGGGTCTGGGGGAGAAATACAACTGACAGATGCTATTTCTGTTTTGAGTAGAACGCAAGAAGTATTAGCTTTTCATTTCGAAGGAGATCGATATGACGTTGGAGATAAGTTTGGTTTTATTAAAGCCCAAGTAGATTTTGCTCTGCAGCGGGAAGATTTACGAAAAGAAGTATTAGCTCATTTAAGTGATGTGATGGCACGTTTTGCGGTGAATTGGTAAGGAGCGGTTGTATGGAAGAATACAACTAAAAATAGTATAGAGAAAACGTTGAGGTGGGGGAGACAGTTGACAGTAAAAACTGTAAAGTACAGTAAACTTAAACTCAATATTTCTAGGGATATGGAAATCACAAAAGTATCAAAAGTTAAAAAAACTTATATGCGACCTAGAATTGTGGCGTTTATTCCTGCTCATAATGAAGAGAAATCCATTCGTGATTGTCTAGAGGGATTGAAGGATCAGGTATTACCTGCTGGCGTAGAGATGGATGTTTTTGTTATTGCTGATAACTGTTCAGACCGAACGGAAGAAATAGCGATGATGGCTGGACAGGAGTTAGGATTAATGTTGAAAGTACTTGTCACTAAAAATAACAAGCAAAGAAAGGTAGGGGCTTTAAACAGTGCCTGGAAAACTATTTATGGAGATATACTTAACATTTTTAATTTAGAATTAAGTGAGTATCAACAGATGTATAAAAACTCCGTTAAAGCAATCCTAGGTATGGATGCGGATAGTAGACTCGCTCCCAATGCCTTAAAGGAGCTTTGGGAGGGTTTGATGAGTGCCCGCAACATTGGAGGGGTAATGGCAAAGTATACGATGAGGATGCCGAAAAAGAAAAGCATGCTTTCATTAGATGATCCTCATTATGAAGAAAAAATCGCTAGTGGAGAGTACGGCGGTCCCCTTACACGTTGGTGGACGCATCAACAAAAGCAAGATATGGCAAGCTGGCTACTAAATTTACAGTATCATGGTGGGAGTACGTATGTCCTTGGAGGACAAGCGTCTTTATTTCGACCGGAAGCCATTATGGATATTGTTGAAAAAAATAAATTGGATGCACCTTGGCAAAATGATAGTGATGTAGAGGATATGCTCCTGACATGGCAATTACAAAAAGCTGGCTGGAAAACATTGATTAGTCCAAGTGCGCGTTGCTTTGTTGACGCTATGAGAAATTACCATGCTTTTCGACAACAAAGAAACAAATGGCAAGCAGGCACAGTTGATCTGTTGACTAGTAGAGAGATAGCCATTAAAACGAGACATACTGGCAGGCTTTGGCGATCCCAGCTTAATATGTTTTCTAATTTATCCATACGAATATTTTTTGTCTCGCTTCTTACCCTCTCCTTAGTAACTGCTCAATATAGCTGGTCCTGGATATGGATAACTCCTGTTATTCTAGCATCGATTTTAAATGTCATGTTAGCTGCCAAAACACCCATGCATCGTCCAATCGATGTAATTTTAGCAGCTATATTGATCAGTCCGGAAATATACTTATGGGTCAATCTACGAACCTTTTGTCAAGTTTGGCTGGACAAATTATCTGTTAACAAGAAGGATGGCTGGGCAAACCAGTATAATGCAGAAAGTGGAAAGACCCGTAGTAAATTGGGACTGGGAATCCTTCTTATTTGCTTATCCATCACAACATTAAGTATTATCACTGTCTATCTCAGAGACTACTTTACTAGTCCGGTAGTGCAAGGAGCAGTATTCCCCTATTTAATGATAGGCTGGACAATATTAACCTATCTCACTATCCTTCAATCAATTCAGATGGTGTATCAAATTTGGACACTTCGAGGGAGACATACCGCTTAAGGACAATTTTTATTAAAAAGATAGAATTCCTCTGTATTGGGAGAGATTCTATCTTTTTTGTATGATTCCTTCATTTAATACTATGTCTAATAAATAGACACACTTTCACTTTAAGACTTCTAAGTTAACTTGTTCAGCCGGTAACTAGAATTTTCAGGTGTTTTTCTCCTTTCCAATTATTTCATCTCTAAAAATATTTTTAATGTATTTAGTAGAAATAAATAGAGACATATGTTGAATTGTTCTGTAAAATATTAGTAGTTTGTGAAAAGATGGTATTGATAGAGTGATAACTAGTTTCTTATTTAAATCTAATAATAGCAGAATGATTTTTTTAGCAGATTTACTAATTGTTAAGGAGGAGAAAAGATGAAAAAACGCTTTAGTTATTTTATATTAGTTACTCTTATCATTTTGCTTGGTTTTTCAGAGCAAGTAGAAGCTTCCGAGAGTAGAATTTTAGGTCAAAATCGTTTTGAAACTGCGGTTGAAGTTTCGAAAAAAAGCTGGAATAAAGCAGACACAGTGGTTCTTGCTAGAGGAGATAATTTCGCAGATGCACTAACTAGTTCTCCATTAGCCTTCTCTGTTAATGGGCCGATATTATTAACTAATAGTGAGGCAATTCCATATACAACGCTTCAAGAAATTAAAAGACTACAAGCCAAAAATGTAATTATCGTAGGAGGAACAAATGCTATTACTCCTAAAGTGGAATCCCATTTGAAATCATTAGGAGTAAAGGTAGAGCGTCTTTATGGGAGAGATAGAGTGGAGACGTCTATTGAGGTAGCGAAATACATGAATCCAACACATTCTAATGTGATTGTAGCTAACAAAGATAATTATCCAGATGCATTGGTGATTGCCTCCCATGCAGCTAGAAATACGCTCCCAATTATTTTACTAGATTCTAAGTCAGTAAATAATAAAGATGTCGTAGATTATCTGAAGAGTGTGGAAAATACTTTGGTGATAGGAGGAACGGGCGTATTAGATAATAATGTGCTTAGTAAACTGCCTAACCCTACAAGAATAGCTGGTGCTAGCCGCTATCATACATCGGTAGAAGTTGCAGAACGGTATTTTTCGAATTCTAACGAAATAATGATTGTAACTGGTGAGGATTATGCGGATGCTTTGGCAGGTTCTGTACTTGCAGCGAAGATGAATATTCCTATTATTCTAGTAAAACAAAATAAAGCTGATAATGTAGTAAAGCAATATGTGAAAGAAAAAAAACTGACAAGGTATCTGATAGTTGGTGGAACAAAAGCAGTGGACTCCTCTATATCTAAGAAAATTAATAGCCCTATCATTGATCGTAATAGTGAGTTTATTAGAGTAGTAGATAAGAAAAACCATCTCTCTAAAAACTTTGTACCCAAAAATATGGTCGTACCCAATGTACGTTTCTCTACTACAATTTCAGAACGTAAACACTTGGTAAAAGAAGCTGCAGGGGCTTTGGAAAAAATGTTTAGCGAAGCGGATAAGGCTGGTGTCAAGCTGTACGCACAATCAGGCTATCGTTCCTATTCTACACAAGAATCACTATATCGTAATTATGTTAAACGATATGGAGAGGCAGAGGCTAATCGTTTTAGTGCAAAACCAGGTCAAAGTGAACATCAAACAGCCCTAGCAATGGATGTTACCAGTGCTAGTGTGAATTATGATCTTGTAGAGCGATTTGGTACTACTAAAGAAGGGAAATGGGTTGCAGAACATGCAGCGAGTTTCGGTTTTGTCATCAGCTACCCAAAAGGGAAAGAGCATCTTACAGGTTATATATATGAACCTTGGCATTTGCGTTATGTCGGGGTAGAGCATGCCTTGTTTATGAAAAAAAATGATCTTATTTTGTCACAGTACTTAAATGAATATTAGGACACATGTTTAAGTGGTGTGCAGAAGTAAAAAGGTGTCCATCCATGTTACTAATTAACATGGATGGACACCTTTTTCATTTTGAAACTTTGCTGACTTGCAGCGCAGTATTGTTAGAGAAAACTGTTCCAGAAAAACCCAAAATCATTATAGGAATACTAATAAACGTTTATGCCTAATTTTTTTAACTCTTCTATGGCATGAGTTGCTTTACTTCCAGTTGAAAGATCTAGCTTATTCATAGCGATAAAGAAGTTGATTCCAGGACCAATGGAGCTTCTATTTTGAGCATTTTTCACTAGTGGACTGATATCTTCAATATGATTATAGGTTAAATTTAGTAGACTTAATTTAGTATGGTTTTGTAACACACTAATATCTGTAATACTATCATTTGTCATGCTTAGACGCTCTAAGTTAGTTAATGGTGCTAAAAAGCTAATATCGGATAAACCATTTTGTTGGAAGTGCAGATGTTTTAGCGCACTTAACGTTCCTAACTCTGCAAAACCTTTTTCAAGTGGATTATTATGTAGAGCTAATGATTGTAGATTTTTAAAATTTCCCACAACACTGAAATCCTTAATATTATTGTAACCCAGATTTAAAGATTCTAGTTTTTTAAGCCCTTTTAAGGAACTAATATCACTGATTTCGTTTATATCTACAGATAAATATTCAAGTTTTGATAGGTTGGATAATGGTCGTACATCTGAAATGGAATTTTCCGATAAATCTAAGTCGGAAATATTTACAAGCTTTCCTAAGTTAGAAATATCTTTAATATTTGTATTAGATAAAC
This sequence comes from Sutcliffiella halmapala, assembly GCF_002019665.1. Taxonomy (GTDB): domain Bacteria; phylum Bacillota; class Bacilli; order Bacillales; family Bacillaceae_I; genus Sutcliffiella_A; species Sutcliffiella_A halmapala. The sequence goes on from NZ_KV917375.1 coordinate 570,835, forward strand.
TCACTGTTTTTAGTTGAGTAAGGTTTTCTAGGAATCTTGTGTTGTTTTTTAAATTAAGATTAGCTAAAAATAGCGTATCTAATTGAGAAAAACTGCTTAATGCTGATAAATCATGTACGTGTTCATGATTATAGTTATAATAAGAACTTAAATCGAGACGTTTAAGCTTCGTTAACCCCTTTAAGGGTGCAAAGTCTGATGCATTTTGTTGTACCTCTAATGAATGTAAATTTTTTGCGTATTGTAGCCCCTCTAAATTTCTTACAAAAAAGTCGTAGTAACGAGTTTGATTTCCGAGGGTCTCCAATTTTAGCATATCTAGACTTGTAATTTCGCGTTCTATATGGACTAACTCAATAGTATCGCCCTTTTCCTTTGCTTCATACGGAATACCGAGTGTATCTGCGACCATCATTTTTAATCCATTATCTTTAAAGTTAACGACGATACCATTTACTTGTTCTATTTTTTCCAGTTCTTTTACTACGGCATTGTTAACTACTGCGTTTCCACCTAGGACAGAAAAAGTAGAAAATTCATTTATAATGGATTGGATAGGAGTAGGAATCCGGTCCGTACTTACTAGGAGGATAGGTGCATTGTTTTTAGCTGCTAATACAGAGCCTGTTAACGCATCAGCGAAATTATTTCCCGTTGCAACATATGCTCTATGATTATCTAGAGGCAGTTTTTCAATAATCGTTTTGGTGGTGGAAAAGCGATCGCTTCCTGCTAATCTAACAGGATTAGCAAACTTTGATGCAACAGTTGAATGAACAACGGCATTCCCGCCAATGATGTATTGCTTTTTACTTTTGTCTGCGATATTCTTTGTAACCGCAGGTAAAGTTTTAACTTCAGTTAGTAGAATAGGAATCCCATTTCGTGAAGCATATGGAGCTACGGCTAGAGCGTCAGGGAAGTTTAAACCATTTGCGATTACCACTTCGTCATGTGGAATTTGCTTTGCAATTAGAGCGGCTGTTTCGTAGCGACCGCTTCCTCCAATACGTTCCACTGATAAATTCATTTTCTTAATTTGCTCAACTACACCCTTTGATATTGCACCTTCTCCTCCAAGGATAATAGCGTGTGTTGCTTTTAATCGTTCTATCTCTTTTTTTGTAACAGCATTTAAACTATTTTTCGATGTTAATAGAATAGGAGCATCATAATAATATGCTAGTGGTCCACCGGCTAATGCATCTGGAAAATTATCTCCACGTGCAATAATGACAGTTTGCGTTACTGCCCAGCCCGCCTTCGAAATTTCCACCGCAGTAGAATAGCGATCTGAACCACTTACTCGTTCGGCAGCTTGAACAAAGGTTGGTATCAACCAAAGTCCGACTAATACAATTAGACTTACCAATACTTTTCTTTTTACCAAGATGTTTCCTCCTCTGTTATAAAAGTCCTATTAAATATTATCATAAATAGGGGAGGTTACCTAGGTGGATTATTGATAGATCGCAGAAAAATTGTTTATAAAATACTGTTCTTGAACTATTTTCTATTTAATATTGCATTATTTTTCACCCATATTACACTTTTAAAATCATTTTACAATTTAAGAGTAAAACCCGTTTATGGCAAATTTGATGTTAGACTGAAACCTGGTAAAAAGGAGGAGCTCATGAGAAATCAGATCACCGAAATTTACTGGATACGGGTGCTTGCTTGTTTAAGTGTAGTATTCATTCATGTGTTGACACGAATTTATAATAATTTCGAACTAAACGAATTTACCAACACCATGTTGAAAACCATCCAAGTATTCTTTATGTTCGCAACGCCAATGTTTGTGATGATATTCGAAGTGGTTTTGGCCAGTGTTTACTCAAAAAACTTACCGAAAAATTTTATTAAAAAACGTTTTCTTTATTTATTGATGCCATTCATAACGGTACCATTTCTATATGGAATCTATTATAAAATTGTTAATCATTTATCTTGGGAAGAATTTAGAATAGCGTTAATAGAAAATATATTACTAGCTACCTGGCATGGATATTTTATTATAATTATTTTGCAGTTTGTAGTGATACATACTGTATATGTTAAATGGCTTCATCATGTTAAAGTTTGGAAAATGCTAGTGATAACATTTATTATAAATGGTGTGTACCTTTATCTAGTGAATTTTCAAATTGAAGCGTTCCCTACTTTTATGCAAAACTGGTTTTCGCTTGTGAGAGTGCCATTTTTCGGGTGGATTTTTTACTTTACTGTTGCTTATTATGTAGGTAGGAACTTGAGGGAAATAAAAAAACACCGTGCATGGGGATTACCATTTTCGGTTATGACGACTATTATTTGTGGTTATACAATATTTCTTGTTTTTAAGACAGGGCTTCTTATAGAGGTGTCTTCTATGAGATTGGATATAATACTTTACACGATTTCATTATTCTTTGTATTTCTGTATACATTTTCTTATATTCAACGAATACCAAAGCTAATCCGCTTTATTAATAATTACTCTTTTCCTATCTATCTATTACATTTCTTAGCATTTAATATTGGTGATTTAATCCTTCCAGAGTTGCCAGTAGGTATATATGGAATTTCTATGTTTATTATGGGGATTTTGTTTTCTGTGTGGATGGCAAAAATCATAAATATCTTACCAATTGGTCAGTTCATTGTTGGTAAGGTGAATAAAGTAGAAAAGGATTGCTTAGGAGAAAAGATAGAGAGACGGCTTCTTAATCGTAGTGCCTGACCCTTACTGCTGTAACGTTTGAAGTCTTGAAAAAATGCTTTGCAGAGGAAAGTCTGCAAAGCATTTTTATGAGATTAGTAATATTAGATTAACAATCTCAAGATAAAACTGTTCTTCTTGAGAAGTAAACACCTACACACCCTAAAATCAATAAAGTGAATCCAATTAGAATATAATTTAAGGTATTTGTGGCAGTAACAGGTAATTTGTTTCCAGTTGTTTTTTTATCAGTAGAGGTCTTATTTTCTTCTGCCTTTTGCTTATCTACTGGTTTCACAGTTGGAGTTTCTTCGCTTTTATTTTCTTCCTCTGTTATATCTTCTTCTCCATCTTCTTCTGGTTTTTCTTTCTCTTCCTCATTTGTATCATAAGCAAGGGTAGTCACACTTATCTCAGTCCAGCCGATCCAAGTGTCTTCCAAATCAAATGCTGCTACTGTAATGTCATAAGTAGTATCGGATGATAAGTAGGAAAATAAATAGTTTTCTTCCTCAATAGTATTTACTAACTCTTGATCTAGAAAGGCGGAGTAATAGGTAACTTCTTCTTCCCCCTCATAAGTCCAATCGATTTCAATGCTATCTTCCGTTACATCAATAACATTTATAGCGATAGGAGAAGAACCATCAAACTCTTCCTGATTTAAAAAGGCATTTACTCCTCTTGCAAGAAGTTGTTCCACAACAGCTAACTCTGAGGTGCCTTCTTCAAATGTTAATCCTTCGATTCCAAAAAGTGAAACCTCGCTAAGGTATTCCAACTTTAGTAGCACTTCAATATCAGTAATTGCTGTGTTATGCAGATATAAATACTCCAAGTCAATCTGTGATTCTAGCGTTGTAATATCAGAGATCGGATTGCCTGACAAGTCTAAATTGTAAATATACATGCCACTGAGAGAATCAATGTTCGTAATACTATTATCTGCAACATTTAAGTAGCCTAAGTACAACAAATCCTTTAAAGGAGATAATTCTTTTACTTGATTTCCAGTTATATCTAGAAATTCTAGATGAGTTGCATGTTCTAGTCCGGTGAGGTCTTTAATATCCATAAATGCTGAAAAGAGAAATTCTAAACGTTCCATATCTGATTGGTAGATAACCCGATCAGGTAAGAATAATGACTGTCTAATCGAGTCTTCTAGCCCAGCATCTGGGATTGAAACTATGTTACCAGATGGAAGAGCTAAGGTAGAGACAGAAGTTGATGCGTCAAAAAGGAACTCTCCTTCTTTACTATACATCTCTACTAAAATTTCATATTCTTTTTCCGCTTCTAAGCCGGAGATAACAAGAAATGTTTCAGTGGTTTCTTCGTATAGCTTGCCATCTAAATATACCTTGTAGTTATACTCTTCTTGACTTTCTTTATTGAACCACCATGATGAAATAATGCTTTCCTCCGAAACACCCTCAGCCCATAGTTCTAAGTATTCTTCGGAAATTTCCCCATCAAAGATATCAATATATACCTCTTTTTCATGCGGTGTATGTAGAACCTGCATGGCAGGAGATCCTTCAGATAGGTCAAGAGGAGATCCAGAAAGGGTAACCTCTATTAAATGAGGTAGTTGTAGTAATCAATATTAGAGATTTGTGTATCATGTAAGTATAAATGTTGCAAATGGTTTAACTGCTCCAAATCCCTTATATTTGTAATTGGATTACTCGATAACCATAGAGTAGATAGGTTACTTAAGCTTTTTAAAGGAGCAATATTAGAAATTTGATTTCCTTCCAAATCTAAATCAGTTAATTTAGTTAGATTAGCTAGTGGCGTGATATCGGTAATCTCATTAAAGTAAAGATAGAGTGTCTCTAAATTCACTGCTCGTTCTAATCCTGCTAAATTTTTGATTTCATAGTCTGCAGCAAACAGAATTGTTAAATTCTTTAAATCACTCTCGTAAAGATCTCTCGTAACACCTAAATGATCTTTAATCGCTTGTGTTAAGTTTGCATCAGGAAATGTTACTATTTATCCAGTTGGGTTAGGAATAGTACTTACCTCTAGAGAACTTTCTAGCAATGGAACATTAGAGGAACTGAATGCTTTTACTGTTACGACATATGTTGTATCGGCATTTAAGTTTGTAAATTTGTAGTCAGCAAATCTTGGTCCACCTGAGGATACTAGGGTTTCATCTAAGTAAAGTTCGTACTTAGCTATTCTTCCTTGAGTTCGATCAACAGAGCCATACCACATAACACTAAAGGGATTTTCACTAATAGACATCGCTTCAAGAATTAAGAGATTCTCCTCAGATTCATCAAGATTTTCCTGAATGAAGCTTTCCTTCTTCACTTCTTGACCGGTTCCACTAGTCTCGATCTTTTCATTTATATCTTCCACTGAAGTAGTTACTTCTTCTACTTGACCGTTCTTTACTAATAAAAAGCTTTGAACCTCATTACTAATTTGAATATCCGTGTTCACTGTTTCCCATAAAAGAGAAACTCCTTCCTCGGTCTGCACTGCTTTCATTAATGATACTACAGCTTGGTCCTTAGAATCTCTGCACACGACACTGGTGGACTTAATAAGGAAAGTAGTAAGGTAGACACAACCACAATATTTAGCCAAAAATGTCTTTTCAAATAAAACCAATCCTCCGATACTATTAAAATGCCTTACCTAACAAGAAGACTATACTCTTAAAGTAGTTTTTAGTGAATTGTCATTATTATAAATATTATATAAAATATGTAAATGTTTTTCTTGACAAAAAAGGTGCCTGTCCCCCGTCGATTTAACGCAACGGGGGGCAGGCACCCTTTAACCTATGCTTCCTTAATTTTGCTTGTCTGGCTTTAACTATTTTTATCAGGTTATTCTTGTATCATTCATAACCATTCGGATTCTCATTTTGCCATTTCCAAGAATCCTTACACATTTCCTCTAATCCTTTTTCTGCAGACCAATTAAGCTCTAACATGGCTTTTTCTGGGGCTGCGTAACATTCTGCGATATCTCCAGGGCGGCGGTCTACAATGCGATAAGGAATCTCTTTGCCAGATGCTTTTTCAAAAGCTTGGACCATTTCCAATACACTGCAGCCTTTACCAGTTCCGAGGTTAAATGCATGAACCCCTGTTGAGGTAGCAGTTTTTTCTAAGGCTTTTAAATGTCCTTTTGCTAAGTCCACTACATGAATATAGTCTCTAACACCTGTCCCATCAATGGTAGCATAATCGTTTCCGAAAACTTGCAGCTGTGGTAGCTTTCCGATTGCTACTTGTGTGATGTAAGGCATCAAGTTGTTCGGTATACCATTTGGATCTTCTCCTATACGACCACTTTCATGGGCTCCAATCGGGTTGAAGTAGCGTAATAATGAAATACTCCATTCCTGATCAGAAATATATAGGTCTCGTAAAATTTCCTCAATCATAAGTTTTGAACGCCCATAAGGATTTGTTGCACTAAGTGGGAATTCTTCTGAAATAGGTACAGTAACAGGCATTCCATAAACAGTAGCAGAAGAACTAAACACGATATTCTTTACACCGTATTTCTTCATTACTTCACAAAGCAACAGAGTACCAGTTATGTTGTTATGATAGTAATATAGCGGCTTTTCAACCGATTCGCCGACTGCCTTCAAGCCAGCAAAATGAATGACAGACTCGATAGAATGTTCGTTAAATACCTTCTCTATCTCCTCTATTTTCAAAAGGTCGGCTTCATAGAATGTAACTTCTTTTCCTGTAATCTCTTGTACTCGTTTTATCGCTTCATATTTACTATTTAAAAAATTATCTAAGACGATGACTTCATAACCTGCATTTAATAACTCTACACAAGTGTGACTGCCAATATAGCCTGCTCCACCAGTAACCAAAATAGCCATAATTATATGGACCTCCTCAATCAAAATACTTCTATATTTTAACATAACTTGATTCTTGATTATAGCCAGCACTATTACTACTTAAATAAGCTCTTTTAAAAAAATGTTGCAGCTATTAATAATAGAAGAGGTCATATTCCTATCACCGTCGAAGGAATATGACCTTTTGTTTTCATGTTGGTGCGGATTTTGAAATTCAATTAATGTAAAATAGTTCCAGTCACCTACTAATAAAGCTTTCCCTGACGATATAGCACAGTCGATAGTTTCATAACCGAATGAATATAGCAGTTCTGCCTGAGTGGCAGAGGATCGCCGAAGTAGGTAGGGAGAATGGTGTCCATGGTTGATTTCATTTTGTTGAGTAGGAGCTGGTACACTTGGTCCTCGGTGTAGAATTGGGTTTCACGCCCCTGCATCCATTCAAAGTAAGAGACGATTACCCCTCCTGCATTTGCAAGTATATCAGGGATGATGATGACTCCTTTGTCGCTTAAATAGCGATCTCCTTCACTAGTGATAGGAGCATTGGCGCCTTCTACAATGATTTTAGCTTTTATTTTATCCATATTATTTTGGTGGATTTGATCTTCCAAAGCTGCAAGGATTAAGACATCCACATCTAGATAAAGGACGTTATTGCGATCTTGTATGACAGCTTTTATGCTGGCTTGTTTAAGTTGTTCCTCCGTCTCTGGGAGATTTCCGTTATTCAGAGCGGTGAAACGTACGAGCCCCGGGATATCTAAACCATCGGAATTATATAAGGTTACGTTACGATCGCTTACGGCAACCACTTTTTTTTGTAGGTGTTGGCACTGGTATGCTTCTAGGGCAGTAACGGAGCCAACGTTTCCGAATCCTTGGATGGCGAGTGTAAGAGGGCGTCCATCGAATTGAAGTGCCGTTTTGGCAAAGGCATTTTCGGTACTTTGAAGGAAGCTTTTTTGTTGTTTAATAAAATCATGAATCATGTAGCGGAAAGTAAAATACACACCTTTTCCTGTCGCATCCCGCCGTCCTAACGAACCACCATTTACTACGCTTTTTCCAGTAAAGCTACCTTTATAAGGCTGACCTGGTCGAATACTTTTATATTCCGCCATCATCCAATCCATCTCACGCTCACCTGAGCCTACATCAGGAGCAGGAATATCTTTATCAGGTCCGATAATGTCACTGAAATATTGCACATATTTTTTACAAATGAGGTGAAGATCTTTGACCGAATAAGAGCGTGGATCGATAATTATTCCACCCTTTCCTCCTCCGTATGGAACGTCATGTAGCGCATTTTTTAATGTCATCAAGGCTGCTAAATTCATTACTTCTTCCTCATTTACGGACTCATGAAATCGAATTCCACCCTTATAAGGTCCTAACGCGTTATTATGCTGGACACGAAAAGCGGGTATTCTAACAACGTTGCCATTTTCTAAGGCAATTCGCAGGAAGGATTTATGAACATGATTTGGGGTGGAAAGAATCGCACCAAGTGAAGTGAAAGCCTGCTCTCTGGCGTCTCCTTGAAGCCCGGGGAGGAAAACGTCATCTTCTAATAAAGCCTTTAATGAATCTTGAACAATTTGTCTCGTTTGATTTGCCATTAGAGGGAACCACTCCGTTTCTATATTTCGCTACTTTGACTGTTTTCTAATAAGTTGAAAATTTTATCTTCTATTATATAGTCTACGTGATTTATGTATAGTCGTGCTTGCGTTCATCTCATTGCATTGGATAGGAAAACAACAATGACGTAGCTATCAAACTATAGAAAGAACCGTATTTTAAAATAGTATAACACACCGAAGTAAGCGTTATCATATCGTAGGATTGTTAACGGCAGAGCAATTTCAAGAAAACCCCAAATGGTACCTGGCACCATTTGGGGTTTTCTTGAAATTTTATTTTATACTACTATTTATATAGTTGATAGTTATTACGGCCACTGTTTTTAACGTTGTAGAGTGCTTGGTCGGCTTTGCGAAAGAGTTCTTTTGTTGTTGTCCCGTTTGTTGGATAGACAGAGATTCCGATGGATGTTGTTGCTTGAAATACATTTCCATCAAGATTGTATGGCTTCTCTAAAGATTCTCGAATCCGGTTGGCAACTTTCAAAACTTGCTCAGTATCTTCCACGTATTTTAGGAGAATAACGAATTCATCTCCACCTAAACGCGCGACAATATCTTCTGATCTCACGCAATCTTTTAATCGATTGGATAAGTGGACTAGCAATAAATCACCAACATCATGGCCAAAGGTGTCATTTATTTCTTTGAACTTGTCACAGTCTAAGAAAAGAAGGGCAAGCTTACCAGTGTCGTTTTGTGCACATGCTATTGCTTTTTCTAGCTCTTGTTCAAGATTACGACGATTAGGTAGATTGGTAAGACTATCATGATAGGCTTGGAAAGTAAGTTTTTCTTGTAGCTGTTTTCTCTCTGAAATAATTCTGCCGGTTAAGATAATCTGATCTAGCGCACCTTCACCTAAAATCGAATTACCATTGACTTCAACCCATATCTCATTTCCAAGATAATCGATATATTTATATTCGATTATCAGTGATTCTTCACTTTTATATAATTGCTCAATAGCTTTTTGTATGAGTTTTTGGTCCTCTTTATGAACGCCATAAACTGGATCTTTGCCTAGGATACTTTCATAGTTTTCACCAAAAATCATACGATAGGAAGGGGAGACATAAGAAATAACGCCGTCCTTATCCAGTACTTTTATTAAATCAGAAGAATGCTCAGTAATTAAACGGAATTTTTCTTCACTATCCTTAAGAGCATGTTCCATCGCTTTTTTCTCGGTAATGTCCTGTGCAATGATATATACTCCAGTTACATCGCCTTTAACAATAATTGGAACTTGTGTGACATAGAAATTTAAAATAGAACCGGAGGCATGAGATACATCCACCTCGTAACTATTTACTTGTCCTTCGATGGCTCGCTGCAGTAGATTATTTTGGAGATCAAGTTGAGCATTCACGAAATCCCCTAAATTTCTTCCGATAATATCTTCTTTTTTAAATCCTGTAAGCGTTTCGCTAGCGTCGTTACATTTTTGGATAACACCATTTGTATCAAGCATCAGTATGGCATTTTTATGGTAAGAGAAGAGTGACTTGTACGCCTCTTTGCTTTCTGCTAATTTTTTTTCTAATTCTACTAAGTGTTCAATATTTCGATAAATCATGGAATGGGCAACAATCTTATTTTGCTCATCGGTAATAGTCGAAAAGCTTACAGATGTGTGAATGGGATCTCCATTTTTTGTTAGCCGAATGGTTTCTAAGTTCGGTATCGTTTTCCCTTGATTTAAAGAAATAAATATCGCATTTGCTTGTGCTTTCAGTTCATTGGGTGTAAATAAAAATTCATACCAATTTCGTCCAACCATTTCTTCATGGGTCCATCCAAAATTAGTGTTAAACGCATCATTTATTTTTAAAATTTTCCCATTTGTATCAAGCACCAACATGGCATCTACAGTGTTAGCCACTAGGGAATGCAGAAAAATGTAATCCTCTGATTTCATCTTAAATTCACTAACATCCCTCGTGATAGCGAGTACGTAGAATTTCTCATCGTCTATTATAGGAGTTAAAGTTGTTTCAGAAGCAGGCATATCAGGTACAAACAGATTTAAATCAATATAATTAATGGATTCCTTTTTTGAGATGCATTCTAGATATTTCATCTCAAGAAGACGGAAGGTAGACTCAGGCAAAACATCTATAAGTTTTTTGCCTACCATTTCTACACCTAATTTTTGCTGTGCAGAACGATTTACCTTTGTATACCATAACGTATTATCTTTCCATTCCACTAAGAATGCCAAATCAACCATTTGTTCAAAGAAAAACTGGAATTTCTCTTCTATCATCATAGGTATCCATCATTTCCTTCTATATTTTTGAAAAATTTGGTGAAATATCTACTATTATTATAAGTTTTTGTTGTAAAATATGCTATAAGAACCATGAAAGAAGATATATTTTCCAATTGCAAAATTTGTAAAAAACTACTATTATAGTACTATTAATTGTAATATTTTAGCGGGAAATAGATTTAATAGGAGGATAGCAGGGTGAAAATACTTAAATGGATAACAAAGGATCAAGCTAAAAAAACTAGTAACCTTGAGCATGAGCATTTACTTGAAGAACATTTTTTTCATTCCATTTTTGATCATCACCCATATCCAGTTGTTTTAATAAATGCAGATGGTGTGATTGTGAGAAGTAATAAACATGTAAAATCACAATATGGTTATAATCAAAAGGAATTACTAGGGGATTTTAAAAAATATATTCCTACTGAAAGTGTAGATCATGTATGGAGTAATTTTCATAAAGTTTTTAAAGGAAAATCCTTAACATTTGAAACGAAAATGATACATAAAAACAAATCAGTCATAGATATTAGCGTTATATGTGTGCCTATTTTAGATAAACATAAAGATTTAGTCGGAATTTATGTGGTTATCCGAAATATCGACAAAGAAATGAAGACAAAGGAAGAATTGAGCTCTGTAAAAACCTATCTAGAATTAATGCAGGAAAGCGCCAAAATAGGTAGTTGGCAATTTGATATTTCTTCAAAAAAGGCATCGTGGTCAAGTGAAGCATTTGATATTCTTGGCATTGAAAATAGTAAACAAAGTTGCTTTAACTTTGAAGCCTTTTTAAGTATGGTACATCCTGATGATGAAGAAATGTTTCGACAACGCCTTAATCAAACTTTTACTAATGCAAAAAATGGTAAGCTAGAACTTCGTTTTATCACCCCAAGTAACAGGATTGTCCATCTTTTCATTTATGCAGATATTGTTTATTCAGATACAGGAGAACCTTCGCACTATCTGGGGACGCTGATGGATATAACGGAAACGAAGAGATTAGAAACGAAACTAAAGGATAAAGAACAAGAAGCGAAGGACGTTTATGATAGCTTAGAACTTGGAATATGGTCCTATAATTATGTTGCCAATGAATTCTTGTTTTTTTCTGATGGTATAGAACGGATAAGTGGTGTGGGGAAAGAAGAGTTTCATCGGAAGGAAAAGGTTTGGAAAGATCTTATTTTAGATGAAGATTTAGCTCAATTTAATGAAAACCAGAAGATAATAGCGAAAGGGAAGCCTGTCGAACAAGAATATCGAATCGTTTCACCTGATGGCGATATTAAATGGGTGAAGGACAGGATTAATCCTATATTCGATGAGAATAATAACGTCATCAGAGTAAATGGATTTGTTACTGATATAACCGAACATAAAATGCTTTTAGAAAAAATAAATTATCTAGCCAACCATGATTATTTAACAGATCTTCCAAACCGGAGAATGTTAAAGGAGGAAATGGACTTTCTAATTCAAAACTATGAAGAAAGTGAACAAAGCTTTGCTGTTCTCTATATTGACTTAGACCGTTTTAAATATATAAATGATACATTGGGTCATCCTGTTGGTGACCTTGTATTAAAGGCAATGGCAGATCGATTATCCTATTATCAGGAAGACGGGCACTTTGTAGCTCGAGTTGGCGGAGATGAATTTATTATTCTCTACCAAGGTGTAGATAAGATTGAAACAATAAAGAGTGTTGCTAAAGAATTGATTCAGCATTTAAGAGAGCCTATTTTTGTGGAGGATTATGAACTATTTCTTACAGCTTGTATTGGCATCAGTGTTTTTCCAATTGATGGTGAAACAGAGGAGACTCTGATGAAGCATGCGGATGTTGCTCTGTATCGTGCAAAAGAGTTAGGGAAAAATTATTTTGAAATATATACTCCTAATATCAATGTAAAAACTTATCAGCAATTTACTATCGAACGAGACATGCACAAGGCATTAAAGGAAAAGCAATTTATTGTTTATTTTCAGCCAAAGGTACATGCTCAAACTTATCAAATTGTTGGTGCAGAAGCGTTAATCCGTTGGGAACATCCGATTTGGGGTCTTCTTTCACCAAGTGAATTCATACCGATTGCAGAAGAAACGGGTATGATTAATGAAATTGGCGATTATGTGATGGAAGTAGTACTAAAACAAATTAACACTTGGACACTAGAAGGCGTGCCACTTGTACCAATATCCATCAATGTATCTCCACAACGATTTTTACGGAAAAATTATTTTCAACAGATAAAGAGAGCGATAGAAAAATATCGGGTAGATCCGACTTTCATTGAGCTAGAAATTACTGAAAGCTCCTTTTTGCATAATCCAGAGTTCGTACTTAGGACGGTAAAGGATCTTAGAAAGCTAGGACTTAAAGTGGCATTAGATGATTTCGGTACTGGCTATTCTTCTATGACAAGACTTGCGGAGCTAGAGATTGACGTATTAAAAGTAGATCGCTCTTTTGTTAAGGATGTAGAGACTAATAGGAAGAATGCAATCATCCTTGAATCCTTATTTATCATCGCAAAAGAGTTAGAAATTGAGGTTGTGGTAGAGGGTGTCGAGACAGAAGGCCAACTCCACTTTATGAAGCAAAAAAATTGTGACATTATTCAAGGGTATATTTTTAGTAAACCAGTGCCAGTCTCCCAATTTACGGATATGCTGGAGATGAGAAAGTTACTGCCTCAGAAAGCGAAGGACATGCGTCCTGCTACTGATCGAAGACAATTCTTTAGAATTGATTTTCCACATCAGCTACGAGGGGAATTAACCATTAAACAAATTAAAGGTAAGGATGTTCAGCTTGGAAAGGCGGGTATCGTGGTGGAGAATATTGGAGTAGGTGGACTACGCTTTATCTCCAACATTCAATTCCCTGTTCGTCCAGACTTAATCATTTCTATTCAAACAACCATCTTGGGAGAAACCAGATCCAATTTAGGAAAAATCGTCTGGAAGGATGAAGGACCTGATGCTTTTTATTACTATGGGGTCGAATTTATCGTAACCGATAATGAACGGGCAGAACTAACTGGTATTCTCAATCGCGTTGCTATTCAGTTGAAGGGTAGCAACATTCTTCCTGGAACTAATGTGGTGAAAGAGGATATGTGGGAGTTTTTAGAGAGATTGAAGGATGAATAGGTGAAAATGGGTGCCCTTGGTAGGGTACCCTTTTTTTGTGTGGAAATTATATAATTCATTTATTTGTGGATAGTTATTCGGTATAAGTTTTTTGAAAGTCTAGTATAGGTCCTTAGTGATATTGGGAACGGGATTTATAGTAGTAATAATTTATAATCGTACCATCAAAGAGCCTGGAAAAAGGGAGAACGATCAGCGTGTAATCGTGCCCTCAAAAACGAAAAAAGAGAAAAAGAGGGAACGATCAGCGTGTGATCGTGCCCTCAAAAATGAAAAAAGAGAAAAAGGGGGAACGATAAGCGTGTAATCGTGCCCTCAAAAACGAAAAAAGAGAAAAAGAGGGAACGATCAACACGTGATCGTGCCCTCAAAAAACGAAAAAAGAGAAAAAGAGGGAACGATCAGCACGTGATCGTGCCCTCAAAAACGAAAAAAGAAAAAAAGAGGTAACGATAAGCGTGTAATCGTGCCCTCAAAAACGAAAAAAGAGAAAAAGAGGTAACGATCAGCGTGTGATCGTTACCTCAAAAACGAATAAAGAGAAAAAGAGGGAACGATCAGCGCGTGATCGTGCCCTCAAAAACGAAAAAAGAGAAAAAGGGGGAACGATCAGGGCGTGATCGTGCCCTCAAAAACGAAAAAAGAGAAAAAGAGGGAACGATCAGCGCGTGATCGTGCCCTCAAAAACGAAAAAAGAGAAAAAGGGGGAACGATCAGGGCGTGATCGTGCCCTCAAAAACGAAAAAAGAGAAAAAGAGGGAACGATCAGCGTGTGATCGTTCCCTCAAAAACGAAAAAAGAGAAAAAGGGGGAACGATCAACACGTGATCGTGCCCTCAAAAAACGAAAAAAGAGAAAAAGAGGTAACGATCAGCACGTGATCGTGCCCTCAAAAACGAAAAAAGAAAAAAAGAGGTAACGATAAGCGTGTAATCGTGCCCTCAAAAACGAAAAAAGAGAAAAATAGGGAACGATCAGCGCGTGATCGTGCCCTCAAAAACGGAAAAAGAGAAAAAGAGGGAACGATCAGGGCGTAATCGTGCCCTCAACACCGAAAAAGAGAGAACGATCAGAACGTAACCTATAAGGATTAACTCGTGCTTGCACTTTTGTTCATGGTGTATTTAAAAAATATTCAGTCAATATAATGCACCTAAACAATCAATTGAGGAGCCCTTAAATAACAAGACGAGCGCATATAATGTAAGAAAGCGGTTACAAAAGGCGGTGGGGATGGGATGGAGACAAAAGTAGAGTCTGGGTTAGGTGAGAGTAATGTGGGCACGAAGGTGAAGATTGTGGATGGCAAGCCTAAGAGAAAGCTGAAGTGGAAGAGTATTTTAGCGTATACTGCGTTTGTTGGACCAGCATTGCTTTTCTTCCTGGTGATTCAGATTGTTCCTTTCCTTATGGGAGTCTACTATTCTTTTACTTCTTGGAATGGTGTTAGCTCTGTAGTGGAATGGGTAGGTTTGGATAACTATAAGAGGATATTTACGAATGATAAGATATTCTATGATTCCTTTTTGTTTACAACAAAATTTATGTTTGCGGCAGTTATTATAAGTAATATTATTGGTTTTGGTTTAGCGTTGTTATTAAACGCAGCATTGAAGACAAAAAATATATTGAGAACGGTATTTTTTATCCCGAATGTTATCGGGGGGTTACTACTAGGGTTTATCTGGCAGTTTATTTTTGTGAGAGGGTTCGCGTCGGTAGGTGAAGCGACGAATCTATCTTTTTTCAAGCTACCATGGCTTGGGGATGAAACAACAGCATTTTGGGGAATTGTGATTGTGTTTGCTTGGCAAATTAGTGGTTATATGATGATCATCTATATTGCTGCGCTACAAGGAGTTGATAACTCCTTACTTGAAGCGGCGAGAATTGATGGCGCTTCCAATTTCACACTTGTCACGAAAATTATTATTCCATTAATTTTACCGGCATTTACGATTTGTTTCTTCTTAACTATATCGATGGCCTTTAAAATATTCGACTTGAACCTTTCGTTAACTGGAGGAGGGCCTTTCAACTCAACACAGTCAGTTGCGATTAATATTTACTCAGAGGCTTTCCAAAATAACCGTTATGGTTTAGGGACAGCGAAGGCGATTATCTTCTTTGTAGTCGTGGCGATATTTACAACGTTCCAAGTAATGGCGACGAAGAAGAGGGAGGTTGAGGCATAATGAATCAAAAATATACGAAGCGGACATTTTTGTTGGAAATTTTCGGAATAGTACTTGGTCTCATTTTCCTCATTCCCTTTTACTTTGTGCTAATTAATTCGGTCAAAAGCTTTAGTGAGATTTTAATTGATGCAGCTGCATTGCCACAGGAGATTCTGTTTGCGAACTACGCAAAGGTGTGGGAAATTATCCAGTTTCCACGAGCATTTTGGAATTCACTCCTGATAACCGTGTTTAGTAATATCGGGATCGTCGTCATTAGCTCGATGGCGGCCTGGAAAATGGTTCGGACACCAGGGAAGTTTAGTAAAATATTATTTATCCTAATCGTTTCTGCAATGGTTATTCCGTTCCAAACGGTAATGATCCCATTGATGAAGCTTGGCGGGACATTAGGTCTGATTAATAGTATTCCTGGGATTGTTATTATGTATTTTGGTTTTGGTGTACCATTATCCTTATTCCTCTACCATGGTTTTGTCAAAACAGTACCACTTGAAATCGAGGAAGCAGCAAGAATTGATGGATGTAGTCAGTTTGGTGTGTTTTGGAGAATAGTTTTTCCATTACTAAAACCAATTACTGTAACAGTTATCATTTTAAACACGCTTTGGATCTGGAATGATTATCTTCTACCATTACTTGTGCTACAAAGTGCGGAATTACGAACAATCCCACTTGCAACAAGCTCATTCTTCGCACAATACACGAAACAGTGGGATATGGGGCTCGCAGCACTTGTATTAGGGATTTCGCCAGTCATTATTTTCTTCTTATTTTTACAAAGGCATATCATTAAGGGGATTGCCGCTGGATCTGTTAAGTAAACTTAGATTCCAAGCTTTACAGAATCAAAAGTTTATATAAAAATTAATCATAATTTCAAGGGGGGCACTACAATGAAACGCTTTATACTTCTTTTACTATCACTGTCACTTGTAGCGGGAATCTTTGCAGGCTGTTCAAGTAATAATTCTTCTAAGGACGACACAGGGAAATCTGGGGATGACGTCGTTACCTTAAACTTTTTCCAATTTAAAGTAGAAATTGCTGATCAATTAGCGGAAATGATTAAAGAATTCGAAGCAGAGCATCCAAACATCAAAGTTAAGCTAGAAACAGTTGGTGGTGGAGCGGATTACGGTGCAGCTTTAAAAGCGAAATTTGCTTCAGGTGAGCATCCGGATATTTTCAACAATGGTGGATTCAAAGAGTTAGAGCTTTGGAAAGAGCATTTAGCTGATCTATCTGATGAGCCTTGGGCAGAGCATGTATTACCAATCGGAAAAGTTCCAATGACAGACGAAGAAGATGGTAAGCTATATGGTATGCCAGTAAACCTTGAGGGTTATGGATTTATTTACAATAAAGACCTTTTCGAACAGGCGGGTATCACAGAGCCTCCAACAACGATTTCTGAATTAAAAGAAGCTGCGAAAAAGCTTGAAGCAGAAGGTATCACGCCATTCTCAGCTGGTTATGGCGAATGGTGGGTTATTGGACAGCATTTACTAAACATCGGGTTTGCTCAGCAGCCTGATCCAGAAGCATTCATCGCTGGTCTTTATGATGGATCTGAAAAAATTGTTGGTAATGCAGAATTAATTAAATTTAAAGAAGTACTAGATACAGAGATTAATTTTGGTAACAGCAATCCATTAACAACGGATTACAATACACAAGTAACACAATTTGCATCAGGAAAAACTGCTATGCTTCAGCAAGGTAACTGGACTGAAAACATGATTTATGAAGTGAACCCTGACATGGACATGGCATTTTTACCGATTCCAATCAGTGATGATGCATCAGCAGATCGCTTACCAGTAGGCGTTCCGAATAACTGGGTATTAAA
Source organism: Sutcliffiella halmapala (assembly GCF_002019665.1). Classification (GTDB taxonomy): domain Bacteria; phylum Bacillota; class Bacilli; order Bacillales; family Bacillaceae_I; genus Sutcliffiella_A; species Sutcliffiella_A halmapala. The sequence goes on from NZ_KV917375.1 coordinate 588,534, forward strand.
TAAAAACTCCGAGAATTTAGAAGAAGCGAAAACATTCTTAAACTGGATGGTTTCCTCTGAAACTGGACAGCGCTTTATCACAGAAGAGTTCGCCTTCATTCCGGCATTCGATAACATTGAACCAGCTGGCTTAGGTGCACTTGGTCAATCGATTCTTGAATACTCCAAAGAGGACAAAACAATTCCTTGGACTTGGTTCATGTGGCCAGACGGAGCAAATAAAGAATTCGCAGCAACTATCCAAGAATACGCAGCCGGAAGAATCGACTATGACACAGTATTAGAACGATTCCAAAGCACATGGGATAACCTAAAATAACCTCAAAAAAGAAAGCATGTCTATTCATAGGCATGCTTTCTGCTTATACTAAGATTATGTAAAAGCTCATTATTGATTTCGACACGATTGATTGGATTGGAGCGGAAAACGACACCTAAGATTAACAGAAACCCCAATACAAAGAAAAATCGCACCATGGATAATGAAAAAGTGGACCGTCTAGTTTCCCCCGTCTCCCCTGTGGATTGTAGTGCAAGGCGTGAGACTCCTGCGGGAAGTAGCGTTTTGTGGAGACCCCGCAGGCAAAGCCGAGGAGGCTCCACAAGCGCCCCGCGGAAAGCGAACGCCTGGCACGGAAATCCACAGGGCGTTCAAATGGGTCACCTTATATTTTCATGGCAGCTTTACTTACTAAAGATAGATCAAGGCAGAAGGTGGGGGTACAGTATGTTTAAAAAAAGTATTCGAAATAAGCTAATTGTACTACTACTTCTAATCACAATTCTGCCATTTGGCACATCCATCATCATCACCTATTACCATACGAAAGAAGCATTCAAAGACCTAGTCGTACAAGAAAATAGTAATCTCCTTTACCAAGGGAAAATCAATCTTGAAAACTATCTTAATGACCTCAACGGATTAACCCTTTCCCTATATAATAATCCGGATTTTATCAACTTCATGAGATCACCTGATAAAGAAGACAACTATTTAACAATTGGAATCGTAAAAAATGTTCTGCAGTCGATTCTTTATGCTGAAGATAATATCAAGCGGGTCGAAATTTACTTTGCTGAAGATGAACGGAGCATTACGGCTTCAAAACGATCTACTGTTGTATTCTCTAGTCGTATTAATAACTCGGTATTTGAAAATTCTTATCGTCGTGCCCAGCTGAGCCCGTTTAATATGTATTTGGACGGTACTCAAGCACATAAAGGTAAAAATACGTTATATCTCCATCGTGTTTTAACTAATGTCCCTTCCGAAAAAGTGCTAGCTTTTATTACGGTAGAGATAGCATCAGAGCGTATTTTAGAGTTAAGTGAAAACCTCTACAATAAGGAAACAGAGGAATTCTTTATTTTATCCTCCACAGGTGAGTTGGTTTATAGCTCGGATGTGGAAGTGTTTGCCAAGCACGAGCAAGGGGAGCAAAAATGGATAGATGCGGTCATGAAATCTAATGTGGACCATGGTACGATGGAATGGGAGAATGATGAATTTCAAGGAGTTATGATGTACGATCGAACACAGGCTTCCGTTGGGGGCTGGGTGATAGTGAAGCGCGTTCCCTACACGACCTTGTATGAAAATGCCTTTGCTGTAACGAAAATTAATATAATGTTCGGGGTTGTAGGGTTGTGCCTCGTAATCATGGCGACGCTTTTTGTTTCTTTTAAAATAACTTCTCCTATTCGTGTGCTTATGCGGAACATTCAGCAAGTAGAGGAAGGGAATATGAAGGTTCAGTTTCCGTCTCTTGGAACGGATGAAATAGGTATTTTAGGATATCGTTTTAAGCAAATGATGGAGAAAATTAACCAGCTTATTAATCGGGAGTACAAGCTAGAAATTGAAAATAAAACGAACCAATTAAAAGTGCTTCAATCACAGTTAAATCCACATTTTCTCTATAATGCCTTACAGTCGATTGGAACCGTTGCTTTAAAAAATAATGTGCCACAAATTTATACACTTGTGACACATCTTTCGAAAATAATGCGATACGGTATGAATATGGACGAGGATATGGTGCCACTAAAAAAAGAAATTAATTATATGAAAGCCTTTCTTTTACTGCAAAAAGAACGATTTGGCGATCACCTAGAATACGAGTTGGATGTTGAAGATGAGGCGATGAATGTATTAGTGCCAAAAATGATTCTCCAGCCTATTATTGAGAACTACTTTAAGCATGGTTTTGATATCAGAGAAGGAGTAGGAAAACTCAAGGTGGTAGGTAAAATAGAAGAGTCTACGCTTCTTCTTACGATCCGTGATAATGGGGTTGGAGTGACGGATGCACGCTTACGAGAAATTTATCGCTATTTTGAAGAAGGAAATACGCTTAAAGATGAAGAAAGGACTAATATTGGCTTAAAGAATGTCTATGTGCGATTGCAGCTGTACTATGATGGAGCGGCTTCTATGCGATTAGAAAATGATGCAGCTGGTGGGTTCAAGGTTCGGCTCAAGTTACCGATTGGTGCAGGGGGTGAAAGGGATGAAAGCGATCATCATTGACGATGAGAAGCATGTTCGTGAAGGACTGCTCCTCTTGGGTGATTGGAAACAAAATGGAATTGATACCATATTGGAGGCAGAGGATGGAGAAGAAGCCATCGCACTTATCACCGAGCACCGTCCTGAGATTATATTTACCGATATGAGCATGCCAAAGATGGATGGAATTAGTCTTTTAAAGTGGATCGATGCTTCTGGAATAAACAGTATAACTATCGTGGTTAGTGGCTATGATGATTATGCTTTTATGCGCAATGCTATTTATTATAAGAGCTTCGACTATATCTTAAAGCCAATTGATCCTGATATATTGAATGAGACGCTGGAGCGAGCGGTGAATAATTGGAAGGAGTTAGCCCTTGCTAGAAGGTCGTCGGTGGCGTCTGGTGAACCTGGATTGCTATCTTCCCAAAATGAATTGAATAGCATGCAGCAAATTGAAGAATATTTGCGAACCAATTACCAGCAGGAAATCACACTTCAAGAAATTGCGGACCGTTTTTACTTAAGTAGAGAGCATATTTCACGGAAATTCAAACAACAATATCACGAAACCATTACCGACTATATTACGAGAATTCGAATGGAAAAGGCGAAGGAGCTTCTCGCTAAGCCACATGTGAAAATTTACGAAGTAGCCTATCATGTCGGCTATCAAAATGAAAAGTATTTTAGTAAGGTATTTAAAAAATTCACGCGACAGACTCCGAATGAATATCGGAGTACACTCTCAAGATAACGATTAGAAAATGAATAAATGGGGTGCAGGAAGATGGAAAAGTTACGTATGGGGATTATCGGTGTAGGTGGAATTGCGCAAGGTCGTCACATTCCTACTTTTTTAAAATTAGCAGATAAAGTTGTCATCGAAGCGATTAGTGATGTAAATGAAGCAACGGCTAAGCTTGTTGCCGAGAAGTTTGGAATCGAGAAGGTGTATGCACATTATGCGGATATGTTTAGTGAAGTAGACGCAGTCACGATTTGTACACCAAATAAATTTCACGCCGAGATCACGATTGCAGCACTAGATGCGGGCTTACATGTATTTTGCGAAAAACCGATGGCGATGACACCGGATGAATGTGAAAGAATGATTGCTGCTTCTGAAAAGTCAGGCAAGCAATTAGCAATCGCGTATCATTATCGCTTCATGAAGGAATCGATTGCTGCGAAGCGACTGGTCGTGGAAAATGAAATCGGCAAGCCAATCGTCGCTCGTGCGAAAGGAATGCGTCGTCGCAAGGTACCTGGATGGGGCGTATTCACGAACAAAGAACTTCAAGGTGGCGGAAGCTTAATCGATTACGGCTGCCATTTACTAGATTTGTCGTTATGGTTACTTGGAAATCCAAAGCCAATTGAAGTGCTTGGGACTACCTACAACGAGCTAAGCAAGATACCTGGTCAAGTGAATCAATGGGGAAGCTTCGATCATGAGACGTTTGAAGTGGATGACCATGTAACAGCCTACATAAAATTCGAAGGCGGCGCTTCGATGTTATTTGAGACTTCTTGGTCCGCAAACATAAAGGACGACGAGGAAAGTGTTAGTATCTCTGGTATTGACGGGGGTGTCGACCTGTTTCCTTTTAGCTTGAACCAAATGAAACATGGCATGCTATTAAACACAGAAGCAAGTTGGGTTCCAGGCGAAGACGACCCAAGCCTCCCGCAAGCCCTAAACTTCATCAATAGCTGCCTAGGACTAGAAGAACTAATCGTCAAGCCCGAACAAGCCATGCAAGTATCACAAATCATTGATGCTATATACCGTAGTAGTGAAACGGGCGTAAGTATTAAGGTCTAAATTGTGAGTGGTGAGGGAAATGGTGCCAGCACCATTTCTCTTTTTTTAGTAATGAAGCGGGGTAGGGGAGTGTTAGGTTGACATAATGTACGAGGGAGCAGTTAGTTGTTTTGAAATTTTTCATCCTCAGGGTACCACTTAAAGTACTTCGAAATAGTTGCTGTAATATCATGTGTTGGAGGATATTTTATAGGAACAATATTTTCTTGAAAATCCTTTTTTTAAAGTTAATTATTTATAAAAGTATTGAATCACTTATAACTTCTACATTTCCATTTGGGTTTAATCAAACGTTTGTTTAAATTTTGCTATGTTAGTATTTTAATTTTGTGAAAAATGGAGGTTTATGTAAAGGACTTCAATTTTCCAGCGAATTAGCATTATATTCTTTCATGTTCTTGCCTTTAATCTAACAAAAATACTAAACTATAATGCTCAAAGGTTGTCGCGATTTTGATTTTCGAGCTGAATTTATTGATCGTTAATAGTTTCTTGAAAATCCTTTTTTTAAAGTTAATTTTTAAAAAAAGTGCTGAACCACTTGCAACTTCTACATTTCCATTTTGATTTAATCAAACGTTCGTTTAAATTTCGCTATATTAGTATTTTTAATTTGGGGGAGTTGGGGATTTTGTTGAAGAGGTTGATTGTAGGTTTTACTGATACATCTTTATATTCTAGATAGGAATCCCCAAAGGCACTTCTGAGCTGTCTTTTGGGGATTTTTTTACTGAGTAAGAATGTATTTCAGTGTTTCTAGTTGCCATAGCTAGCTTCTTTGGATTTCTTACGCGCTACCCGCATGGAATACGATTGCATTTAGTGCCCGGTCGTTAGCGGATATCTCCATGATATTGGTCTCGCTTGTCTCTATTCGTCTCGCTTTAACCTTATAGGTATATGAACCAGGAGTAAGAATGAAGTCTGTCCATGATAGGTAGACTGTATTCATAAGTGTTTTAATTTCTGTGTCTTGACCTAGTTGTTTTATAGCGGCATAGTTTTCAGTTGTTATTAATGTGTCATTTCTCCATAAGGAAAATTCAGTATGAAAACTATATTCAGAAGCCTCCCCAGTCTTCACAACAGTGCTTATCACGGAATCTAGTTTAACTTTTTCGAGGGGGAGCTTAATCACAACATCTAGTTTCAGCACTTCTACACTAGCATCGGCTGGAATCTCTATGGTTTGTTTTGTTTGGCTAAAATAATATCTAGGCTCCTTACTTTTGGGAGACGTATCACAATTACATGGCACTCGACAGCCGCAACTTTTTCTCCATTCGAAATATAAGGACATGAAAATTCACCTCTTTCTAAATCCTCCATTCACTAAAATATGCAATAAAAAGCTAAGTGTATAGGTTGTCATCCGCAGTTAGCAGGTTAATATAGGGAAAATGGTTCCTAGCCCTATTTTTCAAAATCAGGTGTTTTTCTGTTATACTGTTTTTGATATTATTTGGTTTATTTATTGAATTCGGGGTGGTATATGTGAGTAAGGTTGAGGGTGTAGATGTGATTTTTTTGGAGCCTGTTTTTCAGGAGCGTATTTGGGGAGGAACGAAGCTTGCGACGGAGTTTGGATACGAGATTCCCTCGAATTTGACTGGGGAGTGTTGGGCTGTTTCTGGCCATCCGAATGGACAAAGCATCGTAAAGAATGGTCCATTTGCAGGTAAGTCTCTAGGTGAACTTTATACGGAAAAACATGAGCTTTTCGGTAATCATTCAAGCGATAAGTTTCCGTTATTAACGAAGATTTTAGATGCTAATCAAGATCTTTCTGTACAAGTTCATCCTAACGATGAGTATGCTAATACATATGAGAATGGTGAGCTAGGAAAAACAGAATGTTGGTATGTGATTGATTGTGTAGATGGAGCAGAAATTATTTTTGGGCATACTGCGCAAACGAAAGAAGAGTTTGTCTCGAAGGTTGAAAATGGTGAGTGGGATGAGCTATTAACTCGTGTGAAAGTACAGCCTGGTGATTTCTTTTATGTGCCAAGTGGAACGATTCATGCTTTGTGTGCAGGAGTGTTGATTCTAGAGACGCAGCAAAGCTCGGATACGACATACCGCGTTTATGATTATGATCGTAGAGATAAAGAAGGTAATGAAAGGGAGTTGCATATTGAGAAATCAATTGCTGTATCTACGATTCCTCATGAGAATGTGAATGTTGCTCCAAAAGTAAAGGAATTAGAAGGTGCGACGGTAACAAATTATGTAGAGGAAGAGTATTTCACGGTATATAAATGGAATGTGCAAGCGAATTTTAAAGCGGAACAGAACAAGCATTTCCTCATCGCAAGTGTTATTGAAGGAGAAGGAGAGCTTCTTACGACTGGTGGAAGCTACCAGCTTCAAAAAGGTGATCACTTTATTCTGCCAAGTGGTATTGGGGAATTTGAAGTGAAAGGCAATATTGAAGTAGTGGTGTCTCACCCTTAAAAGTAAATGAGGAAGAAAAAGTAAAACGGGGCCTGGCACCGTTTTACTTTTTTTTCCTTAATTTTTGCATGAGGTAGGATTCGAAGATGATGTCGATTAGAATGAGGAGGGTGGATCTTGCGGTTAGGTCGTAGCCGGCAAATTTTACTCGTTCGACATTGGCACTTAGTGAGGCGCTTACAAGTTTATTTAGCTGGCTGTCTATGGTATTTGTGATGGCTGCTGTGTTGGTGTTATGATATTTTAGTTTTTCGGCAATTTTTAAGATTGTTTGTGTTTCTCCACTCGAAGAAATGAAAATGACGAGATCGTTTCTTCCAACCATATTCGTTAATAGATCGATAATATGTGATTCATATACATAGAAGGTGGGCTTGTTCACTTGCATGAGTAGCTTGCTAAAGTATTCCCCCATCATTTTTGATAATCCGACTGCTACAATAATGACTTTTTCAGCGCGTACGATATGCGAAGTGAGCTCATTAATATCCTCAATCCTCAATTGTCCCAACATCCCATTGATATCTTGGTGGTGACGGCTAATGATATTTTCATCGCTTGGAATATGATCCTCATCCAATGTTTTCAATATGTATTTTAATTCCGTAAATCCTTCGAGACCAAGCTTATGGCACATTCTCACTATGGTAGTGGTACTTACATTGTTCCGTTCAGCAAGCTCTGTTAAAGGCAGATTTTTAGCGGAATCTAAGTGATCTTCAATGTAATAGAGAACGTGCTTTTCAGAGTGGCTTAACGCTGGAACGGAATTGGCAAAACGCTCAATAACTCTTCCCATTATTCTTTCATCCTTTTCTACTAATCGCATTTACTTGCTATTGTACATCAATCCGTACAATTGTACATGGAGTGTACAATAATAGTATGGCTTTGTATGGTAAAACATATATGTAAGCGATTTTAGGAACCGCTTTCAAATTTCCGAGAAGGTGGAATGAGGTGTCATGATGGAACTAAAGATAATGACAGATAAAGATTTGCTCTTTTTTGACAAAGAATGGTCATCAAAAGAACAAGTAATTGAAAGCTTAGTAGATTCTTTATATAAAAATGGCAACATTGATTCGAAAGAAATATTTTTACAGGCAGTATTAGATAGAGAGAAACTTTCTCCTACTGGAATGGAAGCTGGGTTGGCGATTCCTCATGGAAAGTCAAACGTAGTAAAAAAAGCTGCATTTGCAGTAGCGAAGCTGAGAACACCTGTATCCGATTGGGAAAGTATCGATCCTAATAACCAAGTAAAATTAGTATTTTTACTTGCTATTCCTGACACAGAGGCGGGAAGTACCCACTTAAGGTTGTTGTCTGAATTAAGCACTCGTTTAATGAACCCTAATTACTTAAAACGCTTATATGCAGCAGATAATACGGAGAGTTTCCTAGTTGCGCTGGATGAGATAGAGCAGGAAAAAGTATCGGCAACTCCAATTGGGGATGGACCAAAGAAAAAGGTATTAGCGATTACAGCTTGTGCAGCTGGCATTGCCCACACTTATATGGCGGCAGAGGCTTTAGAAAAAGCGGGCCGTGAACTAGGTGTGGAGGTATTAGTGGAAAAGCAAGGCGCGAACGGAATAGAAGATGAGCATTTAGCTGCCCGAATTAAAGAGGCAGACGCTGTAATTTTTGCAACAGATATTGCACCTAAAGGAATGGAGCGCTTCAACGGTTTACCATTTATTCGTACGAAAGTAGCCCAACCATTACGTGAAGCGAAAGCAATGATTACGAAAGTTTTAGAAAATCCAGATGGAACCGTTAACGTAAATGAGGAGGCTTCTGAAACGAAGGAGGAAAAGAAAGGTTTTTTCTCAGAGTTGGCAGCAGCCATTTTGACAGGTATCTCGTATATGATTCCGGTAATCGTTTCTGCAGGGTTGATGATTGGTATTGCAAAATTAGGAGCGATGCCGTTTGGACTAGTCCAAGAAATAAATCAGCTAGAGTATGCCACACACTCTAATCAATTACTCGTGATTCTTCATCATTTAGATAAATTCGGAGGCATGATCTTTAAGTTTATGTATCCAGTGTTTGGTGCCTTTGTCGCGTATGCGTTAGCAAATCGTCCAGGTATAGTGTCAGGTTTTATTGGAGGGGCATTTGCCGCAGGATTACATTTTACCTTCTGGGGTGTCGAAGGTGGAGTAGCTTCTGGCTTTTTAGGAGCGTTAGTTCTAGGTTTAACAGCAGGTTATGTTTCGAAAATAGCAAATGAAAAAATTAAGTTAAATAAAAATTTCCAAGCTATGAAGCCGATGTTACTTATTCCGGCAATTAGTGTGTTGTCCGTATTCTTCATGAACTTTTATTTTGTTGATCCAGTATTTGGGGCTTTAAATGTTTGGTTAACAAATGTAATAGCTGCAGCAGAAAGTTCTGGAGCATTATTCTTATCTTCTATTATTGCAGGAGCAACTGCTTTTGACTTAGGTGGACCAATTAATAAAGCAGCTGGTGCGATTGCAATTGGACTAGCAGCCGATGAAATTTTCCCATTAACCGCACGTGTGCTAGCAATTGTTATCCCACCAATTGGGTTAGGACTAGCAACGGTCATCGATCGTTATGTGGTAGGACGCCGTGTGTTCGAAGCGGATTTACGAGTTGCAGGGAACACTTCTTTGCTTTTAGGATTCATTGCAATTAGTGAAGGTGCGATTCCATTTATGCTTCGTAATCCATTACTAACTATTCCATTAAACATCATGGGAGCAATCTTAGGTGCGTGTACAGCTGTTATCCTTGGGGCAGTTCAATGGTATCCATTACCAGCAATTTGGGGCTGGCCATTAGTAGAAAATGTTTGGGCATATTTAATCGGTTTAGCAGTAGGGGCAGGATTCATTGCTTTCTCTAACATCTTCATCCGTTATGCCTTATTGAAGCGAAAAGAACGAAAAGCAGTAAGCTAAAAGCAATCCAAGTAATTGGAGGGAAACTTCATGACTAAACAAAAGCAAAAGAAAGTATACGTTGTACCACATTCCCACTGGGATCGAGAGTGGTATTTTACCATAGAGGATTCCAATGTACTATTAGTGGAAAATATGGATTATTTAATGGATGTATTAGAAAAAGATGAAGAATATCATGGTTACGTCTTTGATGCTCAAATGTCGATTGTTGATGAGTATTTAAAAATTCGTCCAGAACAGCGCGAGCGTTTACAAAAGCTCGTTGCTGCGAAACGGATTTTTGTTGGGCCTTGGTATACTCAGGCAGATACATTGCTCGTCAATAAAGAGTCTGTGATTCGCAATCTATTGTATGGAACTCGGATGGCAAAAGAAATGGGGCATAGCATGAATGTTGGCTATCTTCCTGATATCTTTGGTCAAAATATGTATCTACCATCAATGTTTGCAGACTTCGGAATTGATTATAGTATTTTACAGCGCGGCATATATACCGACCAGTTGAATGGAGACTTGAATTTCACATGGAAGTCTCCAGATGGAAAAACGGTGAAGGCAAATAATATTTACTTTGGTTATGGTCCTGGGAAGTTCTTGTCCACGGATGAGACATATGTAGAGGAGCGTTTATTGCCTTTGTTAGAGACATTAGGCGATATGAATCAGCGTACAAATAATGTCCTGCTACCAGCTGGTGGAGATCAAGTGTTAGTTCGTGACCATTTTCCTAATACGGTAAAAGAATTAAATGAATTAGATCCGACGCATGAATATGTATTATCTGATTTTGAGGCCTTTATGCAGGAAACGTGGAAAAAGGATGGAGAAGCTTTTGAGAACGTAATAGAAGGTGAGTTAATCGCTTCTCAAAAATCACGTATTCATAATACGATTCGTTCCCAGCGCTACGATTTGAAAAAATTAAACTATGAAGTAGAAAATAAGATTCTATATATTCTAGAACCGTTAGCTGTGCTAGGGAAATCGTTTGGACTGAAATATCCACAAACCTGGCTTGATCAAATGTGGAAAATGCTCTTTGACGTGCATGCCCATGATAGCATCGGTGGTTGTAATTCAGATGATACGAATCGCGACATTATCGTTCGCTTGGAAAAAGTGGAGCGCATAGCCGATGGTTTGATCAACATCATAAAGAAGCAAATGACGAGAGCAATAAGCAAGCAACTCGGTCAAGACAACGTTATTGTATTCTTTAACACAAATGTGAAAGCATACAACGGGTTACTTGAGACGGTTGTGTTCACGAAAGAACCAAGCTTCAGCTTAAGTACAAAAGCGGGTGAAGAACTTGCCTACACCATTCGTTCACAAGAATACCTAAGTGGCGGTAAGCAAATCGTCGTTACAGCGGACGGCGAAAAAGAAGTCGAAGTACCAGGCTATTACCGCACAGAACTCAACGTAAACATCAAAGACCTCCCAGCCATGGGCTACGCTACATTTATTATTGTAGAAAATAGGGGTCAGGCACTGAAGTTATCGTCAACTAGCAACGAGCGTAAGGTTGCTAATGAGTTTTTTGAGGTGAGCTATGAGGGTGGAAAGCTTTTGTTGGATAATAAGGGGGCGATGCAGCGATTGGAAAATTTCTTGCGCTTTGAGAATGTTGCTGATGCAGGGGATTCTTATGATTTTTCGCCATTAAAGGGAGATACTCCGATTTTTATAGAAGAGATGGAGCTTTTGTCTGTTGAGAAGGATAGTCTAGTTGAAAGGATGACTGTGAAATCTACAGTGGAACTTCCTAGTAATTTAGCTTCAAGGACGGTTAACGATACTCCAGAGAGCAATCAAGAAAAATCTAAATTAGAAATCTATACAACCTTTGAACTTCATCAAGGAGAAGCACTTGTGCGTGTGGAACATGAGATCGATAACACATGTGAGGACCATCGAATTCGAGTACTACTAGCTACTGGGATTAAACAAATAGAGCATTCTTATGCGGATCAAGCGTTTAGTATGATTAAGCGCCCTGTCGTGAATCCGTATTTAGAAACTTGGCGTGAAAACAAATTCGCAGAAGCACCAGTACCAATCTATCCATTAGAGAATTTTGTGGCAGTTTCAGAAAAATCAACAACGTTTGCTACTGTTACAAAAGGAATAAAAGAATACGAGGTTCTAACGGAAACGAACGAGCTCGCGCTTACTTTGTTTCGAAGTGTAGGTTTGCTTGGAAAAGATAACCTATTATGGCGACCAGGCCGTGCTTCAGGAATCAATAACAAGGTCGTTCAAACTCCTGATGCGCAATTGAAGAAAAAGATGACGTTTGAGTACGCCATTTCATTGAATGGTGATGCCTTACAAGCAAATGAACTTTTTCAATTAACAGATCAGTATCGAAGCCATTATGACACGTATCAAAATCAAGTTTTAAATACTTTTGAAGAACGATTAGAGCGTTTTGAATTACCACAGCCAATTGAAGAATTACCGGCTTCTACCTCTCTTTTTTCCATTGAACATGAGGAAATATTTGTGAGCACATGTAAGCAGGCATATGAGGGGTCGGGTGTCATCGTGCGCTTTTTTAACCCAACAGAAAAAGAGCAGTATTTTACAGTTATATCTCCCTATTTTAAAGAACAGATTGAAACTAATTTATACGAAGCAGAACTACAAAAGGTAGATGGGGAAATTGCAATTCCAGCCAAAGGATACGTAACCCTTAGACTAGCATAAAGGATGATGTGTTATGACTTTAGAGCGTAATCAGAAAATAGAAGCATTGTTGAAGGAAATTTACGGGGCGAAGTATGAGCAGCAGTATTTACAGGAAATAATCTCGCTAATTGAGACTTGGAAGACGAAGTATTGGAAAACAACCAATCCAGTTTCTGAAGAAAATATCTACCTCATCACATACGGCGATAGCATTTATGAAGCTGGAGTTCCGACCCTTGAAACCTTGCAAAGGTTCTTGAATAACGAGGTTGGGCAAACGATTACAGATGTTCACTTGTTGCCAATGTTCCCGTACACTTCTGATGATGGATTTTCTGTGACTGATTATCGCAAAATTCATCCGGAGTTAGGGGACTGGAACAATCTTAAGACGTTTTCCCGCGATTACCGCTTGATGTACGATTTTGTAGCGAATCACATCTCAAAATCAAGTGATTGGTTTCAGGGGTATTTAGCAGATGAACCCAAATATGCAGAGTATTTTATCCCTCGTGATGACAAATTTGATGCTTCTCAAGTTGTACGACCGCGAACATCTTCACTTTTTCATGAATATGAGAGTGGAAATGGCGTCAAAACTGCTTGGACAACCTTTAGTGAGGATCAAGTAGATGTAAATGTAGCTCATTTTCCTGTACTCAAAGAAATGACGGATATCCTAGTATCCTATGTGTATCAAGGTGGAACAAGCATTCGTTTAGATGCAATTGGGTTTCTATGGAAGGAATCTGGTACCACAAGTATTCACTTGCCGCAAACACATGCGGTGATTAAACTGTGGCGTGTGCTTTTAGAAGAGTTACAACCTCATACGCAAATCATCACGGAAACGAATGTGCCACATCAAGAGAATATTAGTTATTTTGGGGCTGGAACGGATGAAGCGAATATGGTGTATCAATTCTCCCTTCCTCCATTAGTATTGTTTGCTTTTACGACACATGATGCGACGAAGCTCACGAACTGGGCAAAGACAATAGGTAGGGTTTCTGATACTGCGACCTATTTTAATTTCTTGGCTAGTCATGATGGCATCGGAATGCGTCCGACTGAAGGTATATTGTCTGAGGATGAGCGCCAGCTTCTAGCAAATAAGGTGGAAGAAAACGGCGGGAAGATTTCTTACAAAGCTAATCCGGACGGCACACAAACGGTCTATGAGTTGAACATTAATTATTCCGATGCATTGGTGAATAAAGGAGAAGATGTAACAGAGGAGCAGCAAGTTAAAAAGCTACTAGCAGCTCACTCTATCCTATTATCTTGCATGGGTGTACCAGCAATCTACTATCATTCTCTGTTAGGGTCACAGAATGATTATGAAGGCTTAGAGACATCTGGTATTAACCGCCGTATTAATCGTGAAAAGCTAGAGTACAACACGATAGTGGAAGAGTTAAAAACGTGCTCGCGAAGAAGCGCAATTTTCAATGGATTGAAACGGATGATCAATGTAAGGCAGCAGGAGAAAGCATTCTCTCCTTATGCAAACCAAACTGTATTAGAACTTGGTTCGAAAGTATTTGGGCTGAAGCGAGAAAACGAAGAAACCGGTGATACGGTATATTTTGCGGTGAATGTAGACTCACAACCAGTAACAATAAATCTAGGTATAAAAGGAACCAATCTAATAGAAAACAAACAAATCACCGGCGAAATCGAACTCGGCCCATACGAATTTGTTTGGGTGAAATAAGATTAGGGGTCAGTTCTATTTACCTAAAAGTACCAACGGAACTAAAAAAGTTTCGTTGGTATTTTTGTCGTTTCTATTATTCATATAACTCTTTATAAATAATTGCTTTCAAAGCTAATAGTTCTTCTTCTGTTAATTTCTCTTCAAAAGTGCTAGCTAACTCCAATATCTCAGCTTCCGTCATATTGTTTGATGTTTTTGATTGGATAGATTGTATCTCTTGTAAGCTTAATTTTTGGATAATAACTCTTGTAGCTTCTTCACGTGTTTGAAAGGGAAGTTCTTCGAGATTAGCGGTGGCTCCTTCAGATAGATAGGATTTCAATTTAGGGGAGTTGTCAACATATTCTCTTGCTATTGTTAGGTCGTTACTATTAGGTAAGTCTTGTTCAACATACTCAACTGCCTTCTCCTCAATGAATTTAGACACAAGGTAGTAAACACCAGCGCCTAAACCACCAAGAATAATAACAGTGATAAGTAATCTTTTTATCAACTTCATCTCATCACCTTCTCTCTATTAATAACTATATTAAAATAAAACGAGCTGTGCAAATTATAGCCAATATGTTTGCTATTTCGGGTAGAATTATAAATATTGATTTGATATCAGAAAATTCTCTTTAATTTATTTTGTAATTATCCATTAAATCTAGTAAAATTACAAAATACTACTTTTTTCTTGCCATTTTGTAGAAATATAGTAGAATGGATATATAATTTGTAATTAATTAGGCGGTGAATAAAAAGAAAATGAATGATCCTTATAAGAATATCGATAGTCAGGATGAAATCATAAAGGTCCTCCACTATGCTTACCAGCAAGGGATGGAACGTGAGAATATCTCCATGATAGAACTTGTAAACGAAATGAGAGAAAAGCTGCAACAGCTTATAAAATAATAAATAGATTGTCAGAAACGAACGCTTCTAAACTAGTAGGAGTGTTTTTTATGTGTAATTTTTACTAAGTGGTGCCAGGCCAATAATGGGATATAATCCCATTATTGGCCTGGCACCTACATCTTTCGACAATGTATGATAAAATGAGAGTCGCTGCGTTTTTAAGGTACTAATTATGTGTTGGTTTGCAGCTTAGATTATTTAAAAGGTGTAAGGTGATTGGATGATTGGAAGAAATGAGCCGTGTCTTTGTGGAAGCGGTAAGAAATTTAAGAAGTGTTGTGAGAAAAAGCAGGATATGAGTTTTGATCGAGTGTTGGAGTCGGAGTTGTTGGCTCTGCAGATTGATATGATGCGTTTTGCTTATGATAAATATGCTAGAGAGTTAGAAGCGGAATCGACAAAATTCTTACATAAATTTCAACTAGAACAAGAAAAGCAGGAAGCTTATGAAGAGCTTGTTCATTTATGGTATATGTTCACAGTGAAGAGAACGAATAAGTTAACGATTGTAGAAGAGTTTGTGCAAACAAATGAGAGTAAATTCTCTCGACCCCAAGTAAAAGAATGGGCAGAGAAATGGCAATTAGCCTATCCATCAGTTTACAAAGTATCCAATGTTCGTGGAGACTTCTATACGATGGAGGATTATTTTACGAAGGAAAAAGTAAGAATCAAATTTATTGAGCGAGCCGAATCCTTAAGTAAAAATGAATTAGTTGTGGGAATGTTTGTGCCATTCCAGGAAGCAAATGTAGTCTTTATGTCGACATTTGAACGTGGAACACTAGAGGCTATTAAGATTGAAGAGAAGCTCCAGGAGTTATTACAAAATGAACGTATCGCTGCAGATACAGAATACGTGCGTGCCCAGTTCCCGACGCTAGCCGGCGCTGTGATTGAGTTTGAACTAACCGAAAAAGATGTTCAAGAGCTCCCCATGCAAAATGAGGCACAGGAAAAGGTATTAGAGTTATTTGTAAAGGCGGCAGATCAACGTAGGTATCCTGAAAAATTCAAGGAGTTTGCCCATATGCTATGGTCGGTCTACTGTATGAAAGAGAGTCCGGCGATTCGCAATGAGCCTAACTATGCAGCGGCGTTAATTTACTTCTTAGATGTGCATTTTATGCAAGAACAGCTAGAAACCCAAAAAGCACTTGGAGAGGAATTCAATATTTCACCAGGAAGTGTTTCCTCTACCTATCGTAAGCTCGATGAAATATTACAACCAGTCATTCAAACCTTTAAAGAGGACTTTGAAGCGGCATTAAATTAATAAATTATATTAAAGTGCATTGCTAATTTTGGCAAACTATGATGGAGTGGAAATTAACAACCAAAATTAACAGGGGCGCTCTTGTTAGTGATTAATCTTAAAACGGAAGCCATGATTAAAAGTTGCTTCCCCTGTTGATTGGAGTGCAGGGTGTGAGACTCCTGCGGGAATGCGAGTCGAAGGGAGACCCCGCAGGCACCTTTATGCCGAGGGGGCTCCCGAGACCACCCGCGGAAAGCGAACACCTGGCACGGAAATCAACAGGGAGTTTAACAAATAACCCACCTATTTTCAGGCTAACCAACTAATAAGAAAGCTAAAGAGCCCTAAAATACCATTTCGGTATTTTAGGGCTCTTTTTTCTATTTTCTCCTACATATTTCCACTAAAAATTGTCCATGCTAGTAAGAAAAGCAAAGTATCGCTGAGCGACTAGAGAAGGTATGCTTTACTCCTTCAAAAAACATGCTCAAAAACTAGCTATAGAGTATGCAAACTTCAAAAATGTATACTTTCAAAATCAAGTAAAAAGGAATGCGACGAGAAAGAGGAGGCCGTTTTGGATGATGCGTTTTGTTGCAACAATTTGTACGCTAATTTTATTTTTATCAATCATAGGTTCACCGGTAGTGGTGCTTGCTGCTCCCACAGAAAAAGAGGTGGACCAATATTTGAAGGAAATAAGCTGGACAAGACATGATCTCGATACATATTTGAAATTTTACGAGGTAAGTTTGGACGATTTTAAAGATATTGATCATCTTCAGTCGGAGCTAGGTACCCCGATAAATAAGGATAATCTTCATGAAATACTCAATTCTTACAACCTAACGGAAGAGGAACTAGAGATCCTTCTTTCAAGATTTGGTGAAAAGGTACAGGATTATACGTTCTTGGAGGACCTTGAGATTGCAGTTGATTTTTATTTGACACATGAAGATGAAGTAGCGAGAGCAGAGGATTTCCTTGTCTCAGTTGGATTTAAGGCTGAGGAGGCTCGTTTGATTTTTCAGCACATTATCGGCCTTCCGAATGAACATCTTCAAGCAGAGCTTCAATCTTTAGAGCAAAAGCTAGCAGAAGAACCCAACACTGTGGAGAAGATTTTTTCACTTTGGTCTGATTTTATGAATGCTTTTCAAGTTACGGCGAACTTACATATGGAGAATAGGGAGAATAAAGAAACAGTTACCCAAGAACAAATGCTGCAGCCAGGCTGGTTAGAGGGGAAAATCGTCCATCTTGAGCTCTTTAATAATGAAGGGGAACTCTTGGCCACTGCAAAAATGGGTGACCAAATTATCTCGCCTTCCTATGTACAGGAAACCGGTGAAGAGCTCATCAATCTTGGGAAACTAGGAGTAAAATTAAGTAATGAACTTTACCATAATAGAATGCCAAATACAGCATCGATATATGGAATTGGAATGGCTAGCGGTCTGTTTTTAGTAGTGTTAGCTAGTATACTATTTCGGAAAACAGGTGCCTTAAAGAGAGGGTAGTACTATATTATCATGTCTAAATGGAGAATAACATCCATCATCCTTTTTCTGGTCGGGGCCGCTTTGTTTGTCGGAAGCGGTCTTTCTTTTTGGGAAGGATATTCAGCTGTACAAAAATTAGAAAAGAACAAACAACGCTCACAAGAAATCGCTATAGTAGAAAAAGAATTCGAGAGCGGTGATTTAGTTGCAAGTCTATTTATACCAAAGCTAGAAGTGGGCATCCCCATTTATCATGGAGTTTCAGAAGAAGAATTAAAGAAGGGAATTGGCCATGTATCTAACAGTAAATTACCAGGAGAAAAAGGTAATATTGTGCTTTCAGGTCATCGAGATACCGTATTTAAAAGACTTGGAGAACTGGAAATAGGAGATAGTTTGCAAATAGAAATGGCCCAAGAAAGTTATATTTACAAAATAAAAAAAATCAGGATTGTAACAGCAGATGATGATACTGTTCTTGTCCCAAAGCCAAGAGAAACGTTAACGATTACTACTTGTTATCCATTCTGGTTTATCGGCAGTGCACCTGAGCGATATGTCGTGGAGGCAGTACGAATCAATAGTTAAGAGGCTGGGACAAAAGAATATTTGTTAAAGAAAAATCCGAACTATTATGCGAAATTCTAAGTAGAGTTTTGCATTAGTTCGGATTTTTTTGGGGACTCTGTTAAACACCGCTGTTGATTTCCGCCCAAGGCTTCGCTTATCCAGAGGGCGTTTGTGGAGCCTCCTCGGCTTCGCCTGTGGGGTCTCCACAAAACGCTACCTCTAAGCAAGGAGTCTTCGCCTTGTGCTCCAATCAACAGCTAGGTACTCTAAAAATCAAAAGTGTACTTTAAAAGGGCATTTAGATTAAATCGTTCGTAAATAGAGATGGGGATTTAATTAATGTCCCAGCCTCTTACCTTATTTCGACTGTAGGACAGGTTTTTCATTTATTTTTTCTTTAAAAGCTTGAACTAATTCTTCTCCATCATAACCGCTTTGAACGAGACTTTCTAATAGCTTCTCGGGATAGTTGCTATTGCGTCGAAATAGCTCTCCTTCAAAGAGGATGCTCATATGTTCCTCCATAATTGAAACATTCTTAATGATTGCTTGAAAAGAAGCTGGATCATTTGTCGGCTTAGAAATAGTAGCTTGTACATGTACAACCTCTTGATTTTTGTAAATGCCTTCGAATTTTTCTGAATTTGATTTAGGTAAAAGGGCCTCAATCAGCCAATTTTCTTTACCATATTCTCTATTAATAATTAAACCGTCATGTAATTCAAGCTTTTCAACTTTTTCACCGTGTACGATGGATAATGCAACTAGTTTGAACGTTTTCATACATTTTCCTCCAACGGGCATTATTGTTTTGCCTGCATTTATTTTGGTCTTATTATAACATATTGGTCGTGAAAGATACCTCCAATGTTAATCTTTTAAAAATTCTCTGTAAGTATGAAAGTTAGTAATTAACAGTAGAAATTTAATGAAAGTGCCATTTTCTTTTAGGGGAAAAATGGTGTTTTTAGTCGAAAAAGGGTTGTGGAAATTCAATAATCTTCATTTTACCAGTCATTCCAAAACAAGCTATGATAACGATGCAACAAGAAATGGATAAGCAAAGGAGGGAAGAGAAGTGATCAATCAAGTGATTCTAGTGGGACGTTTGACGAAGGATCCAGAGCTAAGGTATACAAGTGAGGGAACAGCACTTGCTAGCTTTCGTTTAGCTGTAAATCGTAACTATAAAAACCAAGACGGTGTTGTGGAAGCTGATTTTGTTTCTTGCACAGTATGGAGAAAGCTTGCGGAAACAACGGCGAATTTTTGTCGAAAAGGAGCGCTTATCGGAATTACAGGAAGAATCCAAACGCGAAAGTATGAAGGGTCAAACGGAGATACCGTCTTTGTAACCGATGTTGTTGCAGATAGTGTGCGGTTTTTAGAAAAGAAGGCTATGGTTGAAAAAGAAAAGTTGCCAGTATAACTGTCTGAACTAGTCCATTATTATTGTGTATGACTTTTATCTAATATGAATTCTTGGTATCAGGTGAAATAAGTAAAGCATTGGGTACCCCTCCCAGCATGCTTTAGACCTTTCTAATAAAAATGGAAACTTGCGAACGGAAACAAGCTACCATTTCTTTTGCTTATCGTGAACGGTAAGCCCTCATAGAATCTTCATAGAGAAAACCAAACCCTCAAAACTCTCCATATTTGGTGCCAGCCTTTTTATGGTTGGCTCTTTTTTTCTGTCTTTTTAGCTTAGTTCGGTAGTGGAGTCACTGAAATCATAAGACGATTTTCCTTCAAAGATATATATCAATCTCTCCCAGAAACTCGTCTTATACCAGTCAGAGCTAAATACATTTTCTCATGCTTTCCCCTTCACTAATAGGCGAAGGACCTCTCCTAATGTCTTCCGTTCTTCTGAATTTAGCTTAGTATACGTATGTAAGCTGCTTTTGAATTTGGGATTTTGCTTAAGGTAATCGACTATCTCCATTAACTCTTCGTCCTGTTCTTGCAAATGATAAAGTCTGTTAAATTCCTTCACATACTCTTCTTGCTCATAATGATTTCCAGTTAAATAGTCGATAGATACTTCGAATATTTTGCAAATGTGTATAAGCGTTTCAATATCAGGGGTTTCCTTCCCGGTTTCCCACTTGCTTATCGTACCTCTTACACGGTTCAATTCATCTGCAAGATCGAGTTGGGTCCAACCTCTTTGCTCACGGAGATATTTTATATTACGAGAAATGATGGATTTCAACATATCATCCTCTCCTTTACTTTTACCGTAAAGGAATAGAAGAGAGTCTTTGGTTCTAAGTAAGAACTATTGAAGTTATGTTCTAAAATAGAACATGTCGAATATTGAAAGAAACAGAGGAAATGGGAGGATAGGAAAGAATACCTATGAATAGTGCTTAGTGATACTTAGTTTCCAAATTTGGAAAAAAATGAAATGGATATTTATACTAGTAAATGAATAAGAGAAAAAAAGGAGTGAGAAGTATGGGAGAATTCCATTTATCTAGTGTTAACTTTCATCCATGTGAATCTGAACAGCAATTAGAAAGGAAGAATTATTTTATTTATATAAAAGAGCCTTCAATTTCTTACTCGAAGAAAGGGTTTGCCTTCTATGATGCATTACAACTAAGTGATAACTCCAAAAAAAGTGATGGAGATTTTTCAGACGTGAAAAGTATTGCAACGAACAATCATCAAGCGATCGAGCTTCACTTCCGTTCAAAGAAGGATAAGCAAATCGTCTCAGTTACTATCCACCTCCCTACCTATCAACTAGAAATAGCCTCCTACATCTGGCAGCATCATCGTAGAGCGTTCCTCAAACTACCTTATCCAGAGCATACGGATGAGCAGCTAGTAATGAATCTCCTACAACGAATCTATATTAAGCACCAAGATAAAATCACCTTTCTATCACTAAATAAAAATAGGTCCTTGGGGGACGGAGCAAAGAAAATGCAGCAAAATAAATAGCGTATAGGATGATTGAAAAAAGGACACACCATTATTACTTAGGTAGAAACGTGGTGATCCTAGATAATGCAAAAAAGAAGAATGTATTATTATTTATTACTAGCAAGTGGATGGACTGTATTATTATTTCATCTATCCTCTATGTCTTATGTGGAACAGGATATAAGACCTTATCTAAAGTTAGTTGTAACCGAAGAAAGCATTCAATCTTGGTTCCGACAAATGGAGTTTTCCTACAATGGGAGTTTGATTAGTGTGGAAAACCTCGGAGGCTTTTCGTTTCTAGAATTTTTGATACGTAAGGGAGCACATCTATTCTTTTATTACATGCTAGGCTTTGTTATTGTTCGATATTTTAGTACTTTCTTAGAAAATAAACCGCTATTAATCTTACTGTTAAGTTGTTCTATGTTGTTGATTATTGCAATGATGGATGAATATTTACAGCATCTTCATCCCGATAGAAGTGGACAATGGATGGATGTTCAGCTTAATTGTTTGGGGGGTGTGATTGGAATAGTGGGTGGTTTTATCACCTCGCTATCCTCTGTCAATACGAAAAAAAGCGCGGACCATTCAATGTGAAAGGTCTCGCGCTTTTAGCGGAGTGTTAATAGCTCCTTTAAATCTTCATTACTTAGTTCGGTAATCCAACCTTCGCTAGTAATTATTTGATTATTCAATGCTTGCTTTGATTCAATCATCGCATCGATTTTTTCTTCCAATGTACCAGTAGCAATAAATTTATGCACATGGACAAAGCGATTTTGGCCGATTCGATAGGCACGGTCTGTCGCTTGATTTTCCACGGCAGGGTTCCACCAACGATCATAGTGAATGACATGATTGGCAGCAGTAAGGTTTAGCCCTGTACCACCGGCTTTTAAAGAAAGTACGAGCACATTAAATTCTCCAGCTTGGAAATCTGTGATGAGCTTATCACGCTCTTTCTTCACAACACTTCCATTTAGAAATCTACCTTTTTCCCCTAAGGATTTTTCAATCGCTTCAATAATCATATTACCCATCGCGATATACTGTGTGAAAATCAGACAGCTTTCATTGCGTAATCGAATTTGTTCAACAAGCTCCACGAGTTTTTCCATTTTTGTTGAACGCATGAGTAAGTTTGGTGGTTCTTCTTCCTTTAAATAAAGGGAAGGATGATCACAAACCTGTTTAAGTTGACCTAGCATTTTCAATACTAAACCTCTTCTTTGGATGCCACCAACTGCCTCTACTTTATCTAAAGTTTCCTTTACAAGCTGCTCATAAATAGACGCCTGCTCTACTGTAAGTGGGCAATATTCCTTTTGTTCCTGCTTCGCTGGTAAATTAAGTGCAACTTGCTCATCTTGTTTCGTCCGACGTAAAAGGAAGGGCTGAATGAGCATTTGTAACTGTTGAATTTTTTGCTTGTCTTGGTCTTTTTCAATCGGCAGGACAAACTGCTTGTGAAAGCCACCTAATGAGCCCAAGTATCCAGGGTTAATAAAATCGAAAAGTGCCCATAGCTCAGAAAGGCGATTTTCCATCGGCGTGCCTGTTAATGCAATATGGTGTTTTCCTTTTAAATTACGAACAGCCTGTGATTGTTTTGTATCTGCATTTTTAATATTTTGTGCTTCATCTAAACAGATGGAACTCCAGTTTATACTAGCTAATTCGTCTTCATCTAAGTGAGAAATTGCATAAGAAGTCAAGACAACATCCGCACCCTTTATAGAATCTCGAAAGTTCTCGCTTTTCGCCCGATTCGATCCGTAGTGGAGCATGACTTGTAAGCTTGGAGCAAATTTCTCGAGCTCCTTTTGCCAGTTACCCAGAACAGATGTCGGACATATAATTAATACCGGTGCACTTTTCGCTTCTCTTTCTTTGCATGCCAAAAAATAGGCAATTAACTGTATCGTTTTTCCGAGCCCCATATCATCGGCAAGACAAGCCCCAAAACCATGCTTACGTAAAAATAGTAGCCACGAAGCTCCCTGCTCTTGATAAGGTCGAAGCTCACCATGAAAGGTAGCGGGAGCTTGAAAAGACGGAAGTGCCTTTCCTTGGTAAAGCTGTTCTAATAAATGCTGTAGTGACCCTGTCAACTCGTAGGTCACGTCACTCATAGAAAAGCTTGAAGTCTCCTCATTCTGCATATCTGAAAAGCTATTTGCAACATTGCTTTTTAATAGGTCTTCCATTCGTATGCCAGTTTCTTCAGCATGCTTCATCATTCGTTTTATTTCTTCGATAAAGCTTGGATCTAAGACAACCCATTCTCCCTTAATTTGAACGAGGCGACGGTTTTGTTCCACCAAAGCTAAAAACTCTTCCTCGGATAGCTCCGTGTTACGAGTGGAAAAACGCCATTCAAAATTAACAAGGGATTGTAAACCAACAAAGGATTGAGCATGCGATCCTTTTTTCGAGCTATTAACTCGCGCTTTTATTTTTAAGCGGGAGTCCTTCACAGCCTGCCACCAGGATGGAAGGTAGATAAAGCTACCAATCTCGAGGAGCTTTTCACTACCATCTACTAAAAAGCGCCATGCGTCTTCTTCCGTTAACGCTTCTCGAATTTGTCCATTAGAAAAGAGCGCAGGAGTTACTTGCTGCCATTTTTTAAAGCTTCGTTCGACTTGGTCATGATACTTTTTATAAGAGGTTGGAAGTTTATCTTTCCCCCAGACATGCAATTTCTCGGACTTTTTATCCTTGAGAAGTGTTTCTAGCTTCCAATCAGCATACTCTTCTTCCGGTTCTAATAACCGTAAACCGACAGTAAATGGTGTGGAGTCTTTCATCCAGCCAATATCCTTTAGCCAATCTTCCTCATCTAAATATATGGAGTGTGAACCTTCATTCGACAGAAGAGTAGGATTATTTGTATAATTCGTCCAATAAGTTCGTAATGTATCTATCTTGTCGTGCTTCATCCAATCCTTGATGATGGAGCTAATCCAATCCTCTATTTTTCCGGTGTAAGAGGGAAGAAGCGGATTTTGCTCAATTAGCTTTACTCCTTCTTCCATTAAAGTAAAAGTAAGTTTACCTTGCTGCCAATCGGCAAAATTAGGCTGAAAAGCTTTTTTATTTAATATAGAAGAAACAGTAGGTGCTAATAGACGATACAGCTCCGATTGGTCACACCATTCTAGCTCTAAAAAAGAATTCTCTGTATTGTTGGCAAATAGCTCTAACGCATCTGCAGGGGATAAAAAAATCCCTGTTTTCCCTTGAAACGAGGCTTCTTGGAAAAAGGAACCGAAAAAAGAGCCTTCATGCCACGTGAATAAAAGCGGAATAAAGCGTGAAGGTGGCAGAACTGATGATTTTAGCTGCACATATAGAAAAAATTGGTTTTGTTCTTTGTCGTATAAAGAATTTGCAGATAATGAATCATTAATCATATGTGAATCTTCCTTTTTTCAGTTCTTCTTGGAAGGAGCGCAATCGCTTTGTACCTTCTTTAATTTGGGTAATATATTGAAGCCAGACATCTTCTAGCTTTTCTTTTTTATATAAAGAATGCAATTTTTTTAAAAGGCTAGTAGCTTCCTTATAAGCCGGTCTGTTTCGCTGTCCGATCGCTTGCTGGATAGCGATATGGTAAAGCGGGAAAAGTGCGTATGGATCGACCTTTTTAATTTCTTTTATTTTATAGGATTCTAATCCGCTCAGCTCAAAGCCCATCCAAAGCTGCAATTCCACCCATTTGCGGAAATTTTTCGTTTCAAACAGATACCATTCATATTCTCCATAGCTATATGGCATTAAATGCTTCATTGCCTCAATATACATCGCATCATGCTTTGTTTCTAACGCATAGTCAGTTAATAGCTTTAATAAGTGCTTCGTAAGCTGACGTTTTCTATCATATGTAGGTTCTGCATGGATATAGTCAGTTACCATGGGCAGGGTAGTTTGAAGCCATATTTCCAGACGATCTTTGGCTTTAGCGCTAGCAAGCGAATGAAGCCAATTAAATACATAAGGAGCATACTGATGCGTGTGATTCTTCACAATTTTTAAGGCCTCATCGTCCTTTTTTTGTAAAAATAGTAAATGTGTTTTGGCCAACTCAGCTTGGAGTGAGCGATTATCTTCTAACTCGATTAGTTCTTTAGACATCCAGTTTCTTCGTTGGAACACATCATTCCAAGTGAACTGATATGCATAAAAAATCTCGCGAATAAATGGCTCTTCTTGCTGCAATAGCATGTTTCGAATTAGTTCTTTGCTTTCCTTCAATAAGGAATCAAGCTGAAAGGCAATCGCACTATGAAACAGTGCTTTAGCTTCCTCCTCGACGATATCGACAAATCGATGAAGCAAATCTACTATATATTGATATGGTTGCGTGGAGTCATAGCTTTTCATAACTTGCTGCATGCAAAAAAGCGAAGCGTGTAATAAGAAAAGCGGACGGACCTCAGCCTTTTTTGGTGCTTGTAAACGTAGCTTCGGAAAAAAGGCGTGTGTAAGCCCAGTTAAATACGTTCTAGTTGACGGAATGCTCCGTTTATATTGGTCATGCTGATATTCAACAAAAGCCAACCAACTAGCAAGGGTAGTATCTGAGTAACTGTCGATTTTTTTATTTTGTAAAAGTAAGGAAGAATCTACACTCGGCTTTGTTGCTTCAGCCTTCCATCTATCAATCAAGGACGCAATTGTCTTCGTTTGTGACCAAAAAGATAAAAAGGTTGCAAGCTGGTGCGTACAAAGGGAAGTAGCACCACATGAACAACGACTTAAATCCTTTAACTCAAGATCAAGTAATATATGACGGTGTCCATTATCCTGAACTTTCCCAGTAATACTAGTACCTTCTACTAAAACATTAATGACATTTCCTTGACGAAAAAGCTGTAATGCTTCTTTTAAGAGCTGACGATTTTTCTCTTCTGACAACGGATATGTATTCACGAGCCAAGTTGCAAACTGTTCCATTATTGTCACCATCCAACATCTGTACTAAACAAATAAAAGGCCTACTTTTCAAATGTAGACCTTGTCATTTACGGTAAAATCTTCTTATTCTATTATAGATTTTTTAACATGGAGTTACAACCTCGCGAACGAATTCGATATTATTCTACATCAAAAGTCTCACGCGCAGATGCCTGAAAATTCTTGTCTGCAAATACAAACTCAATCGTGTACTCTCCAGTGGCAAGTCCAGAAGCCACTTCTTCATAGGAGGCAGAATAAGTGAATTTTTCTCCAGAAGCTAAGACAACCTCTTTTATTGCTTGGGTGTACATCATATCTTCGGAAAGCTTTTTGACCATCTTTCCATTAGAATCGAACACCATGTAATCATATTCTTGACCAGAAGAAAAGGTGATTTCGGCATCTTTTCCAAGGTTATTTTCAACAGTAAAGACAAATTGATTATCGGAGTAATTAATGCTACCAGAAAGATTTTCCTTGTCACTATCTTTTAATTTTTCAATAAGCTCTTTTTTTGCTTTGTCTGCCTCGCTACTATCTTCTTCTATTTCTTCGTCTTCACCACTACCTGTCGTATTTTCTTCTCCATTAGGATTAGTAGTGTTGGAATTATCGGGAGCTGTATTGTTTTGTGTGGTACCACATCCTACTAAAAGAAATAACATTGTGAGTAAAAGTACTATTTGCTTCATTTTTAACCCTCCATATTCATGATTTTGTATAGATAAATTCCTTATTTGTATTCCGCTTATACCTTTGAATGACTAATAGCTTTCTTTGTAAGTATAGACGAAAACTTATATAAAAGGTTACAAGGAGGTATTGAGGGTGGGACAAGTGCCTTATTTTGTAAATTTATGACAGCTTGTGCATATTCTATTAATGTAACGATAAAAAAGAGAATGAGGTGAAATGAATGAAGATTGTGTTAGATGCCGGTCATGGATATAACACATCAGGGAAACGTACACCAGATGGTATGAGAGAATACGAGTTTAATCGAGTAGTGGCCCAATATGCCAGACAAGAACTTTTAAGGTATCAAAATGTGGAAATTTTATTTACCCACTCTGATGATCGAGACGTACCATTACAAGAAAGAACTAATCGAGCTAACAGCTGGGGGGCCAATGCCTTTGTCTCTATTCACGCCAATGCATATGGTGCAGGAGGATGGAATTCCGTACAAGGTATTGAAACGTATACACCAACCGTCGATTCGCCGAATTCCGATCGTCTAGCAAGCTCGGTCCACAGAAAACTGATCCAAGCAACAGGAAGAAGAGATCGTGGTATTAAATCAGAAAACTTCCACGTCCTACGCGAAACCACAATGAGAGCAATCCTCTGTGAATGTGGATTCATGACTCATTACCAAGAAGCACAATTATTAAAAACGGATAGCTACCGTAGAACCTGTGCCCATGCCATTGCAGAAGGAATCGTAGAACATTTTAGCCTAAAGCTAAAACCAACAGCCCCACCGTCTACTGGTATATACAAAGTTCAAGTTGGAGCATTTAAAGCAAAAGAAAATGCCGATAATCTAGCAAAAGAGTTGAATGGAAGAGGGTACAGTACTTTTGTTTACTTGGACCAGGGATTATATAAAGTCCAAGCTGGGGCGTTTGCCCAAAAAGCCAACGCAGATAGCTTAGCTGCTCAACTTCGTAGGCAGGGGTATTCAACATTTATTAATTATGAGTAATGACACATTGGCACCTTTGCAGGGTGCTTTTTTCTTTTATTCCTGAAATATCGACAAAATTTCCATCCTACTAACAAAAAAACAGGAAATTTGTCCTTATTTAGCGAATAGATTAAACACCTGAAGAAATGAATGGAAAGGGAGAAAGTAAAGGTGAAAAAAATCAGTCTTGGACCTAGAACAAAGAGGGTTTTAAATTTTATTTGTTTTGCTTTATCGTTCTTATTATTAATTTATAACATTAGTATTATAGGATTCTTCTATTTAATGGTTACTTATGGTGAGCAAAAGGGTAATTTAATTTATTCTTTAATTAGTGTTTTGGGGATCTTTGTTATTATTATTCCGCTTGTTTTCCGGATGGCTAAACAAAAATTCTATCACTATACTTTAATTGGAACGCATCTAATAGCAGCGTTTTTGCCTTTTGTTATGCAGTTGATGTCTAGGTTGATAGGGAAAGTTCTTTAGTGTAAAACAGGAAATTACTCTTTGTTGAAAAATAATAGGTTGTAGTTTTCTGTTTTTAGGTTAGAATAGTAAGTACGAAACCGTTTGCACTGGAGTTTTTTACATACTTTCTGGTGCAGGCGGTTTTTTTTGTTTTGGGTAACCGTGAAAATAAGGGAAGCACATTAAATTCCCTGTTGATCTCCATGCGAAATATTCACTTTCCAGGGGCTATTGATAGCCTTCTGCGGAAATTCAAGGTTAGGATTAACGGAGATTTGTTTAAAAATTCGGTTCCGTTTGGTGTAAGTCAAAGTAGCGAATGTTAATCTTTCCCTTTATAATAAAAGTTATTAGTGAAAATGGTTAGATAGCATCACCAATACAGACTTTTTCAGCTTCCAATTATGTAAAAGTGGTTAAGATATAAAAGCATGAATAAAGAAATAGAGTTTTCTCCTTCACTTCAGTGTCTTCTTATTAGCTTGCGTCGTAAGACATGGTGTTGGATTAATTTTAAAGGAGAGGTTAAATAGTGAGAAAAGGGATGGTTGTTGCTCTTTTATTTATCCTGGTTGGAGCTTCTTTTATTGGGTATGGTTTGTATGAAAAGTGGACGATGGATCGCAAAACAGAGGCTGCTCTTCAGGATGCGATGGCAATAACAAAAGACAATCAGGATAAAATGGAAAGTCCAAAAAAAGAGCGTCCAACGAAGCCAGAAGATTTTAATCCGGCTATCGGTGATGTTGTGGGAGTTTTACAAATACCTAGATTTGAGGCACAGTTACCTATCGTTGAAGGAACAGATCCAGATGAACTAGAAAAAGGGGTAGGGCACTTTCTTGGTTCCTCTTATCCAGGAGAGCTTGGACAGATTGTATTATCTGGTCATCGTGACACGGTATTCTTGCGCTTAGGTGAGTTAGAATTAGGAGATAAATTTGTTGTATCACTACCATATGGAGACTTTATGTACGAAATATATGATACGAAAATCGTGGACAAGGACGACACTACGATTATTACCTTACAAAAAGAGACCGAAGAATTAATTTTAACTACTTGTTATCCATTTACATTAACTGGTAGAGCGCCTGAGCGATATATAGTGTATGCGAAGCCTGTTTTATAATTACGAAAGGCTGTTTTCGCATACTTGGTTGCTTTTCGTAAATAGAATCAACACGTCATTATCGTTGCAATCGTGCTCTTTTCCATTTTGTAATCGAGGGCCTTCTTCTATTTTCTAAGCAAAATGACGGTAAAAAGTCCAAATACCGACTTTTTACCAGCTTAAAGCAACAATCTTTACGAAAAGACACCTATTTTGGTGTTTTTTTATTGGAATTATAATTCTGTATTTAACAGGTGGCATTTGATAGAAGAAGTGAACAAAAGCTAGATTCGCGAAAATTGGAAAAAGAAACTCCGTATTTTTTGTAAGAAATTGTAGATATATGGGTTTAAGTCTTATATAATATCAATGTATGTCTTTGGAAATAGATATTAAAGTTATTTTAAATAAATTATTTGGAGGTTCAAATGGAAGAGACGATCAGCTTACGAGAGTTATTCCAAACGTTGAAAAAACGTCTTTCTCTCATCATCATTATTACCATAATTGCAACTACTGTTAGTGGAGTAGTAAGTTTTTTCTTACTTACACCAATCTATCAAACATCGACACAGCTTTTAGTTAACCAATCCAGCAATAATGAACAGGCTATGTATAATGTTAATGATATAAGAACAAACCTTGAGTTAATGAATACGTACAATGTCATCATTAAAAGCCCGAGAATTCTTGAGTTAGTACAAGAGGAACTTAATCTAGATCGTTCGGTAAATTCGTTAAATAATCAAATTCAAGTTTCCAGTCAACAGAATTCACAAGTATTATCTATAACAGTACAGGACGAAGAACCAGCGATGGCAGTAAATATTGCGAATACAGTAGCCAATGTATTCCAACGTGAATTGCCTGGAATTATGAACGTAGACAATGTCAGTGTTCTAGCTGCTGCCCAACTTGCAGAAAATCCATCGCCTATTAAACCAAGACCAGCGTTAAATATGGCAATAGCACTAGTCGTTGGATTGATGATGGGTGTAGGATTAGCGTTCCTGTTAGAATATCTAGACAATACGATTAAAACAGAGCAAGATATCGAAAAGTTATTAGAATTACCCGTATTAGGTGCAATTCCTGTTATGACAGATAACGACCAAAAAGGAACAGACATAACAAGAGAAAAGCGCGGTCCTGTAAGGAGTGAGTCAGTTGGCTAAGAAAAAAGCAGCAACATTAATGAGAAGTTTAATTGCGATGACTAATCCGAAATCACCTATTTCGGAACAATATCGTACGATTCGTACAAATATTGAGTTTTCTCAAGTAGATCGCGATATTCGTACACTAATGGTTACGTCAACTGGCCCTGGAGAAGGTAAATCTACAACTGTGGCAAACTTGGCTACAGTATTTGCACAACAAGGGAAACAGGTACTTTTAATTGATGCGGATTTAAGAAAACCTACCGTACATTATACGTTCCGACTACAAAACACAACTGGTCTTACAAATGTTTTAACGAGACAACTTACTCTTAAAGAAGCTATTTTCAAATCAAAGGTTCCTAACTTATATATTCTCCCAAGTGGTCCTATTCCTCCGAATCCGGCTGAATTACTTGGTTCTAAGATGCTCAAGGAACTTTTAGTAGAGTTAAAAGAAGAGTTTGACGTTGTTCTTTTTGATACCCCACCTGTATTAGCAGTAACAGATGCGCAAATTTTGTCTAACCAATGTGATGGGACAATTTTAGTTGTATCTAGCGGGAAAACTGAAAACGAATCAGCATTGAAAGGTAAGGAATTATTAGAGAAAGCGAATGCCAATTTAATTGGGGTTGTTTTAAATAATAAAAAGTTAAAAGAAGGTAATTATTACTACTACTATGGGGAAAAATAGTCGACTTGACTATCTTTCCTTTTTCTTTTTCTATGATACTATTAATATAAAGAAGTTAATAGGTAATATTACCTAAATTTTGGAGGTGTTAGGATGATCGATATTCATTGTCATATTCTGCCTAATTTAGATGATGGGGCAAAGCATTTAACAGAGAGTATAGAAATGGCACATCAAGCTGTATCAGAGGGAATTACCTCCATTATAGCGACTCCTCATCATCAAAATGGAAAATATAATAATACTAAAGAGGAAATCCTGCAATACGTGGAACAGTTAAATGGTATTTTACAAAAAGAAATGATTGATCTTACTATTTTACCAGGACAAGAAACAAGAATATATGGAGAGATATTAGAGGATTATGAACGCGGGGAAATTTTGACCCTTAATAATTCCGACAAATATCTATTTATTGAGTTTCCTTCTAATCATGTTCCAAGGTATACTCAGAAACTACTCTACGATATACAATTACAAGGAATTACGCCCATTATAGTCCATCCAGAGCGAAACAGTGAGATTATCGAAAACCCAGGTATTCTATATGAATTAGTTAAAAAAGGTGCGTGTACTCAAGTTACTGCAACAAGTTTAGTTGGAGGATTTGGGAAGAATATAAAGAAGTTCTCCTTCGAGCTTATTGAGGCAAATTTAACTCATTTCATTGCGTCAGATGCTCATGGATTAAAAACACGTAAATTTAATATGCGGGAAGCATTTGCCTTAGTGGAAAAACAGTTTGGTTTTAATAAGCAATATATGTTCATGGAAAATGCACAGTATCTCGTGAACGGGGAAGGGCTTATGATTGAGCCGCCAGAAAGAATAAAAAAGAAAAAGTTTCTAGGTTTGTTCTAAATAAGTAAAAGGAGGCTACTCGTTATTACTTGTGAGTAGCCTCTTCTTATTTCTTATTTAATGATTGCTAGCAACTGCATCACTATCCATTGCTAAATGCTCTTTAAGCTGATTCGAAAGCTTTAGTCTTTCTTCTTCAGGTACAATATAATAGTAAATGTTTTGTGTGCCATTGCTTATCATTTGTCCAGAACCAGTAATTTGATGCTGGTCGAGTTTATGTCTTGCTTCTTTATAGTTAGATTGAATATCGACCATATCATCAAAACTTAAGTTAGTTCGTACATTATTGCCAAGTATTTGTAGAATATCGTCAAATTTAGTTATAGAAGAGAAGGATGCTCCTTTAGTAATAACGCCTTGGATTATATCTCTCTGACGTTTTTGACGTCCAAAGTCACCACGAGGGTCTTCATAACGCATACGGGAATATGCTAATGCTTTTTTACCGTTGAGGTCTATCATTCCTTTTGTGAAATTGTAACCACCACTACTAAAATCAAGATCATTATCTACGGTTACTCCGCCAACTGCATCTACAATATCTTTGAAACTTTCCATATTTACTTGCAAAAAGTAATCGATTGGAATATCTAAGAAATTTTCTACTGTTGCAATTGACATTTCAGGACCGCCAAAAGCATAGGCGTGGTTTATTTTGTCTTCAAATCCCTTACCAATAATTTCGGTCCTTGTATCGCGAGGGATACTAACCATCTGCATAGACTTATTATTGGGATTGACAGTAAGTACAATCATAGAATCTGAACGACCTCGATCACCAGGTCTCTCATCTACTCCTAGTATCAGGAAAGAAAGCGGGTCTTTTTTCTTGAAATCAATATCTGTAGGACGTTTTTCTGAACTAGTTCGATTTAGAGGGGTATGCATAGATGCGGCAGTATTTTCTAAAGATTTATACACACTAAATGCAAATATCCCGACTCCGATAACGCTAACACTTAAAATAGAAACTAAAATGATAAACCATTTCTTTTTTAACATGAAATCCTCTTCCTTTTTAATTATTGATTTCTATTTATGATTATAGAATTTTATAGGATGTAACACAACAGTTATTAGGTTGTAAAATGTCTGATTTTGTATTTTATATATTTTTTTCACATTTATTTTATGATTATTTTTATGTATTTTTCCGGGGATGTCTTGAAGTTTTGGATAATAATAGTATATTAAATATGAGGTGGTATTAATGAGAATCTTAACGATATTAGTAGCTGTAGGTTGTATTGCAGCTATTATTTACGGAAGCGTGCATTGGCAGCAGAAAATAAAAAATGTTCCATCTGAAGGTGTGATTGCATCTACTAATTTAGAAAGCGATAAAGAGAGGAATGTCGGAGAAACAGTTGCTAGTAGCAAGGGAAATATTGAAGATTATGTAACTTCCTTACCATTAGATATAGCTGAATTCCTAGTAAAAGCTTCTGAAAATCAAGAAAAAGTAGAATTGGTGATAATTGGATCTGGCGCAAGTACTATTGGAGAACGAGTTTGGCCAGCCATTTTTAAAGAAGAAATCGAATCTACATATGGAGAGTTAATCAATGTATCAGTCTATGATATTCCTAATGCAACATCTATAGATGTAATTAACGGGAATTTACATATGGAAGCTATTGATGTAACGCCAGATATTATCATCTTTGAACCATTTATATTAGAAGATAATGGAGTCGTACTTCTTGAGCAAAGGTTGCAACATATTAAGACAATGATTGCAGATATTAAGGAGTTGAATGAAAATGCCTTTTTCTTTCTTCAACCACCACATCCTGTACAAGGGGCAGTCTATTATCCTCTAGAAGTAGAGGAATTGAAAGTTTTAGCTGAGGAAGAAGGTCATACCTTTATTGACCATTGGACTAATTGGCCTGACTATCAAACTGATGAAATAGTAGAATATTTGTTACCTCAAAATAAAGCTCCTAGTGAAAAAGGACATGAGGTATGGGCAGAATATATTGTGAATATATTTATTAATAAAGAAGTAGAATAGGAAAAAAGACTTTCGCACTACTAGTTTTAGTGTGAAAGTCTTTTTTATGTAGGATTTAATATTGAAAAATGCAAATTACCCATGTAAGAAAAACTACTGTGAGTACTCCAATAAAACTGTATGCTGCTATTATTGCTGGTTTAGAGCCATTGGCTAAATATAATAGAAATAATGTTGGTATGAGAAACCAGGGGACTGCTAATAAAATAGCTAATATATAAAATGCAACTATTCCATTATCATATCCAAATTTTATAAGGTAAGCAGGGAGGAACAAAGCTATACTTGAGCAACAAGTAATGATTATTGTTTTAAACCAGTATATTTCAAAGAAGTAAGTATAATTTTCTCTCTTGAAAATAGGTCGTTTTAGTGTAGGAATGAATTTCTTTGCAATTTCCATAATAGATACTCCCCCTAAATATATAATCATTTAATAGTATGCTTAGTAAGATCATCATATTCTACTTTGCTAATACCCGATAATTATTAAATCTAGACTTATATATAATTTTGTATATTTAACTTATAGAGGCTAGCCTTTCTATTTAACTTTTAAGAGGATCTGGTTATTTAACATTTCTGCAATTACTTCCTCTCCGTTTATTAAATATTTCTTTATTACCGGAGAATCATCTAATATAATTCTTAGACTATAGTATTCATTCAAATTAACAATTTGGATGGAAAGTGTGTCACCAGTTTCAGTTATCTCCAGTCGTGGAAAATTGACTTCGCTATGAGGATGAATTGATTGTGCTTTCCAAGCAATAATTGGTGAAGACTGGGATTGGTTACGGTACCAATATAGATGGTATTGCTCGTTAAGTTTTACTATTACGCCATTATCTCCAACTCTTATGGCATCTAAGGTAAGGGCTCCTTCAATGTTGGTAGGGTAGAGGATGTTTGTAAATTGAATCTTCTTCCCCATATATCTCTGTAAAAGCGTGTCTCGTACCATATAGCTATCGTTTGATGGGCCAGGTGTATTAGCAAGAAATAAATCTACTGGTTTTGAAGGTAATCCCAGTATGTTTAACTGCACACCATTATTGTCTTTATTCCAGCTTCCCTTAAACTTTGTTATATAGGGGATTGTTTTTCCATTTGTAAAATAGTCATAATCTATGTCTGCTTTTTTTACTTGATTGGGTGAGTGAAAGGAGAAATTTCCATCGACATGGACAACCCAATCAAATACGTGAGATGGAGAATTCCCTTCTACGTAAAACCAATCTATTGTATAAAGATCGTTTAGCCACAGACTGCGCTCATAAGTTACTCCTGGATAGGCGTCATTAGCAGATGAATGCAGGAGATTAAAATCCTCCGTTTCACTGTAGAGAATTAAATCCCCTGCTGTATCTAATTGGGACTCTCCATTTATAGTGACAGTGTTGTGGCTTATTGTTTGTTTATACCAACTTTCAAATAATGGATGGCTATGTGCAGGCGCCCCGGGATCTGTGGCAAATCTTTCTTCTAGTGCATAAAAGTCAAGATGAAGTTTATCAAAATGACCGTGATAGCCACCATGAAATCCATAATCCATTAATAATGACATCCTAGCATTTCGTAAAATCCCATGACCAAAACTGGAGAAGTTAATAGATTTCTCCATTAAAGGGTTCCTTTCGTATTCAATAGGTCCATAGAACAATCCTGTAAAAGTAGGAGAATCTTGCCTATTTAGAATACTCCCAAATCTAGCATCTTGAAAATAATTACTAGCCAATTCATAAATTTCGACTCCAGATAAAGGTTCTCCGATTAATGTCATTCCATAGATACCACCATTATTATTAGTAGGGACAGTGTGATCAGGATAAGCATATTGAATAGGTGCATCTATCATCTTTTTTAATATTTCACTTTTAAATAATGAATCCTCTGTAAGTCTAGTAGAGTATTCTGCTAACCATGTTAATGGTCGTAAAGCGTATAAATGGTATGCGATAGACCCTTCATGCCAAAAACCGTCCTCTGTTACACTGTTTTCTATGAGGTAGAAAAACCCTTGTTCCCCATTAACTGCATATTCTATCAATTCCTCTTCCTCTAGGAGATAGCCAATCATACCAATAGCTGCAATATGCCATGCTTGCCAATTGGAAGTTCCTTTTTCATTCATCATTAGAGTTTGAGCAGACTCTTTAAAAAATTTGCTTTTTATCATTGTCTTTTCTCGATAGGAAAGAAAGCCACTTTCATTTATAATATCGAAGACTTGAACTAGACTAATTAGGCTGACTGCTTCATCTAGGCTTTGCCAATACAATCTCCCTCCATTACTTTGAAGCGGATATTTGGAATAAACTTCGCTATAACCCACTAATATTTCTCGGGCTTTTTCTCCATATACCGGGTTCTCTGTAATTAAGTATAAATGAGCAAAATTGAAGGCAGCTTGAATAATTTGTTGATGCCTACGATACAACCATCCGTGATCATAGGAATCTCCTATGTAAATATGCTGATCTTGCTCACAAAAATGTTGTTTTGATGAGTTAGGATTATAAAAAAGTGCAGATCCATCCTTGCAAATAAACCAAGAGGGATGGCCACCTCCTTGAGATGGAATGGTAATCTCTTCTGTTAGCCATTTCTCAGCCTGTTCCACTTCCCATTTTAAAAAAGCAGACCATTCTTCATTAGATTTAGCTTTAAGCTGGGCGTTCTTAATTTCCTCTTTATTTAGAATCTTACTAGAAGGTTCAACTTTTCCTAGTGGAGTTTGGTATATGTAATTTATGGAAATGAAGCAACATATTAGGGAAAGTAATATCCCGATTTTTGTAATTTTATTGTATGACGACATTTTAGAAAACCCTCTAATACCATAGATTTATGAGTATTAGTTTACAGAAATTATCTAAATAGAGGAAGAGAAAAAGTATTTTTTTGACAAAAAAATATCTTTTACGCTACTTTGTTACAATATTTTAATATTTATGTCAAGAAATTAGGTGATATAATAGAATTAGAGAAAATTAGACAAAAATATTACATATTACTATGTAACATTTACTAGATTTGGAGTGAAATGGATGTCGAAAAATTTATTATTTTGTAACATAGTAAGAACTATTGTATGTTTAATTCCTGTTTTGTTTTTTTTGCAATTTGCGAATGAGACACTGGCAAGTGAGAAGACAATCAATAGAATC
This sequence comes from Sutcliffiella halmapala, assembly GCF_002019665.1. GTDB lineage: Bacteria > Bacillota > Bacilli > Bacillales > Bacillaceae_I > Sutcliffiella_A > Sutcliffiella_A halmapala. The sequence continues at coordinate 626,008 of NZ_KV917375.1, forward strand.
AGTGGAGATAATCGTTATAAAACAGCGGTTGAAGTTTCCAAACAGGGATGGCCTAAGGGAACAAATACGGTTGTAATATCTGTGGGGAACAATTTTCCTGATGCATTAGCAGGAACACCTTTAGCGTACTCTCTCGATGCACCTATTTTGTTAACAGATAGTAATTATGTACCGAAGGAAATTCAAGAAGAAATTAGTAGATTAAAAGCAAGTAAAGCAGTGATTTTAGGTGGAACAGGTGTAGTTACAGAAAAAGTAGAAGTAACACTTGTAACTATGGGATTATCGGTAGAGAGAATTGCTGGAAGAGATCGTTTTGAGACAACTGTTAACATCGCAAATAAATTGCCATCTAAGGATACAGCAATTGTAGCTTATGGAAGAAATTTTCCTGATAGTTTAGCGATCGCATCATATGCAGCTGTAAATGGTTACCCTATTTTCTTAGTAGAGAATAACTCTATCCCACTAGCAGTTAAAAAAGAATTATCTAAGTATTCCAAGACGATAGTCGTTGGAGGAGAAGGGGTTATTAGTAGACAAGTATTTCAACAATTGCCAACCCCAGTTAGAGTTGCCGGTTCTTCTCGTTTTGGAACAGCCGCAACTGTTTCTGAAACACTTCAAAATCCGAAAGATAATGTATACATAGCAACAGGAATGTCATTTGCTGATGCTCTAACAGGTTCAGTGCTGGCAGCAAAGGATAATACATCGATTTTATTAGTAGAGAAAAATTCAGTGCCAAGTGATATTAATAGAGTTATTCAAAATAATACAATCAAGAAATTTGAAATTATAGGTGGCGAAAGTGTTGTATCTGAGAATGTATCAAATGCATTAGTTCGAGATCTCACTAAATTAATTTCCACTGCCAAAAATTATATAGGTACTCCATATGTATGGGGAGGTACAACCCCGAATGGATTTGATTGCAGTGGTTACACGCAATTTGTCTTTAAACAATATGGTATCCATTTACCACGTCAAACATCCGATCAATGGAGCGCTGGAAAATCGATTTCAGCACCGCAAGTTGGGGATCTTGTGTTTTTTGAAACTTATCAAGCTGGCCCATCACATGTAGGTATTTATATTGGGAATAATGAATTTATTCATGCTGGTTCTACTAGAGGTGTAGAAATTACTAGTATGAGTAATAGTTATTGGTCCCCTAGATATTTGGGAGCGAAGAGAGTCATCAATTAATTTCCTTTTATATATAGACGAATTAGTAGACCAAAAAGTTTCAAGGAATCTCATATTTGGGGTTCCTTTTCTTGTTCTATACCCAATATTAAATGAATTTAAACTATACATAACCTTGAATCAATTGTGCTGTGCTAATTTTTAGTAAAACTATTATAGAAGTCATAACAAAAAAGAAGAAAAAAGACTTGAGAAATTGTTCTTTCTCAAGTCTTTTTATCAATCTATTATCTGTTAACTTTAAAGAAATAAGGTGTATCTTCTGAATGAGTATTATATCCTTCTACTCGTATATAGTAGTCGCCTGCAATTAAGTCAATTGTTTGTTCTTTTGTTTCTGCAGCAAATTGACCAGTATCTGTTGAAAAATTCAGAACAGAATTACCACTACTATTATAAATAGTGTATCTCCAAGAAACGTTGTATTGGTTCTTTACCGTAACAGTAACTTGTGATGCGTTATTAAGGCTGAATTTATAATAGTCATGGTCATTATAACTATTTTGAATTGCTCCAGTGTAATTTTGATTCAACACTATTGGAGTAGCTGTTAAAGCAGTGTTATTTAACTCACGTTCAAAGTATTCTCCCATTACGAAGTCGACCGTAAATGTGTAAGGAGTATGATTGGTTTCATTGTTTAGCCCAGAAACTCTTAAATAATATTCACCAGAGGGTAATCCTACTGGAATATTAGTTTCTGAGTTGGAGACACTACTAGTATTAGTGGAGAAATTTTTAATTTCTTGACCATTTGCATTATATAAAATATATCTCCACAATGTATTAGGCTTATTCAATGCTTTAATTTGAATGTTACCTGCCTTTTCAAGTTTGAATTTATAGTAATCTAAATCATCGTATCTATTTTGAATCGATCCCTGATATTTCTTATTAACTGCAATAGTAGTAGCGGTGCCGGTAGAATTATTAAATTCTTTTTCATAAAATTCACTTTCTATAAAACTAGCTTCAAACGAATATTGTTGATGGACAGTGTTATTATTACTAGTATTAATTTTTATATAATAGGTTCCTGCCGGAAGGCCAACATCGACAGTTTGCCAACCTGTAGCATTGGAAGAGGAATCGGTTGACGTCGTTACTAAAGAGTCTCCAGTTTCACTTAAAACGCTAATATTCCAATATGCGTCTGGTTGGTTTTTCATTTTCAATGAAATGTTCCCAGCTTTAGGAAGTGAAAATTTGTAATAATCAAGATCGTTATATCTATTTTGAATACTTCCGTAATTTACTTTGTTCACATTTATCGGTGTTGCAGTAGCTAAAGTATTATTACGTTCCTTTTCATAGTACTCGCTTTTTTCATATTTAACTGAAAATGTGAAAGGGACATTAGTAGAATTACTATTTGCATCTAGTTTGATAAAATATTCTCCTGCTGGAAGTCCGATAGGCACCTCAGTATTCCCGGTAGCATAGGAACTACTATTTGAACTAAAATCTACATAACTAGTCCCATTACGATCAACTAAGGATAAGTTCCAATTTGATCCAGCGATATTACTTAATGAAAGCTTTACGTTTCCAGAATTCGATAAATTGAATTTGTAGAATTTGGAAACACTCCTACTTTCAAAAGAACCTGTATATAATTGGTTCACATTTATAGGTAAAGCATTCTCCAATTTTTCATTTTTAACTAAGCCTTTAATTTCGTTTAATACATTATCGGAAACAGTGGTGGTACCTCCAATTGCTAAAACTTCAGAGAATTTTTTAACGTTTAGTAATTCTTTAATTGGAGTAGGAAGGTTTGTTGGTTCAACTAATAAAATTACTCCATTCTTTTTGGCTGCTAGTACAGATCCAGTCAGCGCATCAGCAAAATTCATACCTGTTGCGGCATAAGCATTGTTTGCATCCATTTGAAATTCTCGAATAACAGCAGCTGCTGTGCTAAAGCGTCCAGAACCAGAAATACGCTTAGCATTTGGCATTTGAGATAAGATTTTATTACTTAATATAGAACTTCCACCTATTACATAGGTCCGTTTCTTACCTTTTAAAGAATCTTTTGTCGAACTAGGAATATCATCTGTACGGCTTAATAAAATTGGTATACCATTTCTAGCTGCATAAGGTGCAATAGCAAGTGCATCAGGGAAATTATGACCGTAGGCTACGATGGCAGTGTCCGTAGTTCCTAATTTTTTTGCAATTTGTGCAGCAGTTTCAAAGCGATCACGACCGCCGATTCTCTCGACTGTTATACCTAAACCTTTAAGTTCATTATCCACTTTAGTGGTGATAACTGCAGTACTTCCAAGAATGACGGCTTTTTTAGCTCCTAAGCGAGTAATCTCCGCCCTAGTCACAGCTCCTAATTCGTCTTTTCTTGATAGTAGAATAGGTGCGTCAAGTTTGTAAGCTAGAGGTCCTCCAGCTAAAGCATCAGGAAAATTTTCTCCTATCGCTAATACAACTGTATCGGCCTTTGACCAACCATTTTTTGAAATTTCAACAGCAGTAGCATACCTATGGCTCCCTGCAATACGATCGGATGCTGCAGATACTTTGGAAAAGTTAAAACTAATTAATAGAAAAAAGATTAAAACAGAAAAAAGTATTTTTTTCAAAAATACCCCTCACTTTCCAAATTTTTATCAAATATAGCATACCGTAACTAAGACTTAATATCTAGTCTTTTTGGCCTACTTTTGACTATGAAACTAAAAAAGTCTAGTTCTATTCTATTGAAATAGAATAGATAGCGATATGTAGCTTAAGAAAAATAACTAGAAAACAATAAATCTAATTTAATGAGAAAGTTCTACTTTGTAACCAAAAGATAATAATTAAAATTTCAAAACATTTAAAAGATACTAAATTGACTTAATTGTTTATTACTTGTAAAATAAGACTGTGTTTTCAATATTTACTAGAAAGAAGGGGGGATAGTAGTTTAGTAGTTTTATGGGCGATACCATTTTCCTATTTATAAATCTGGGGAGGAATTTTTGTTGAGGAATTTACGTAAATTTATGTTTTCTTTCTTTGCGTTCTTACTTGTATTTTCTAATCTACAATTTGTAGTTGGAGCTACTGGTAATGAAGACGCTCAGAGCTCGAACGTTGATCAGGTTCGAGAACTGCTTAAGAAAGAAAGAGAAGCGCAAAAATTTGAGGGATTAGAGCAAGCAACTTTTGCTGCAAATGAGAAAGTAAGAGTAATTGTCGAGGTTTCAGGTGAGACACCTTTAGAGTATGCTACTAAACAAAAAGTATTATATAAAGAATTAGCTGAAAAAACAAAAAAATCCTTATTAAAGGATACTCTTAATAAGCAAAAAAGTGTAAAAGATTCTATTTCTTCTAAAGGAATAAACATTAAATATTTAAACAGCTTTACTACAGCATTTAATGGTTTTTCTGGAGAAGTAGCTTTTGGGGATATTGAAAAAATCGAATCACTATCTGAAGTGACTAGAGTATACTTAGCAAATGAGTATAATCGTCCGGAAGTAGAACCAGACATGGAAACTAGCCATCAGTTTATTCAATCAACAAAGGCTTGGGGCGATGCTCATTTAAAAGGTGAGGGGATGGTTGTATCTGTAATTGATACAGGTGTTGACCCGGATCACCAAGACTTCGTAATAAGTGAAGATACGGAGCCGTACTTAACTGAAAATAATGTAAATTCTATTGTTTCAGAGAATAGTTTAAAGGGGAATTTCTTCACAGAAAAAGTACCTTATGGTTACAACTACTATGATCAAAATAATCAAATCCTAGACTTAGGACCTGGAGCATCCCATCACGGAATGCACGTAGCTGGTACAGTTGCAGCAAATGGTGAGATTTTCGGTGTAGCTCCTGAAGCACAAGTATTAGGAATGAAAGTATTTTCCAATGACCCTAATTATCCTTCCACTTGGTCGGATGTATATTTAGCGGCTATTGATGATTCTATTAAATTAGGCGCTGATGTTCTAAACATGAGTTTAGGCTCAACAGCCTCTTTCTATGACCCAGCAAGTGCTGAGGATCTAGCTATCACACGTGCTGTAGAAAATGGTATTGTGTGTGCCGTATCTGCCGGTAACTCTGGTCACTTTGCATATGGATACAGCAATCCATTCTTCCAAAACCCTGATATCGGTGTTGTGGGAGCACCTGGATTAAACAAAGATACAATCCAAGTTGCAGCTTCTGGTAATGAAGCCTATTTATACGAACATGCTATTTCTTTTGGAGGCCATGACTTCTCCGCTGTTGGTTATGGTATCGATAGTTGGGAAGGCTTAGAAGAAGTAGAATTAGTTAGCCTAGGTAAACTAGGAGGTCCAGAAGATTATGTAGGCGTGGATGTTGAAGGTAAGGTTGTAGTATTACCTCGTGGAACACACACTTTCTTCGATAAAACTAAATTTGCTGCAGAAGCTGGAGCAGCAGGGATTATCGTATATAACCATGATCCAAGTGCACTATTCTTTAATAACCAGGGTGGATGGCATATTCCATTTATGAAAATACAGTATGCTGAAGGTCAAGCTCTTGAGCAAGCTATTGCAGCAGGAAATAATACTTTAAAAGTTGAAGAACTTGAGAGATTTGAAGATATTGAATTTGGTCGTATGACAGATTTCACATCTTGGGGAACAACTCCAAGCTTAGAATTAAAGCCTGAGATTACAGCTCCAGGTGGGAAAATTTATTCTACTCTTCAAAACAACGAGTATGGATTAATGAGTGGTACTTCTATGGCAGCTCCTCATGTTGCTGGGGGTTCTGCATTAGTTCAACAGTACTTATTAAACGATGAAAGATTCGATGAGCTTAATGCAGAAGAAAGAACTAGATTAGCAAAAGTTTTAATAATGAATACTGCAAAAGTAATTGAAGATCTAAATGGGCAACCATTCTCTCCTCGCCGTCAAGGTGCAGGTATGATGCAAATCTTCTCAGCAGTAGATACACCTGTGTATGTTGTGAATAAAGATAATGGGGAAGGTAAAGTAGAATTATTTGATTTTACAAACAAAACATTAAGTTTCACTTTAGTTGCTAATAACCTTACGGATGAAGAAGTAGTATACGAAGTAGATACTTCTGTATTAACGGATACATTCAAAGAAAATGGAGATCTTCCTGAATGGAATGCAGAAATCGCTGGTGATTTTGAAGGTGCAAAAGTTACTGCGCCTGAAACTGTAGCGGTTCCAGCTAATGGAGAAAAGGAATTTACTATAACAGTAGATTTAACAAATGCAAAAATTCCAGGATTTAAAGCAGATGGATCGGAAACAGTGAAAGAATTGGTGGAGAACATCTTCGTAGAAGGTTGGGTAACACTTTCTCATGACATTGAGGCTGATTTAGTAGTTCCATACTTAGGCTTCTATGGAAATTGGGACAACCCAGCAATATTAGATGGACTTTCTGTACTTGATCAAGATAAGTTTTATAATGTTTTACCTGCAGATGCAGTTGATAGTGAAGGGTATTTTGAGACATTCTTCACAGATGAAAATGGTGAAAACTTCTATGCACTAAATCCAGATGGCGATGGTTTGTACGATGGAATCAATCTAGTTCCTGCATTCCTACGTAATGCGCGTGAAATGCAATTTAATGTATTAGATGAAGAAGGAAAAATGCTGCGAAGAATTCTATTACAGAACGATGTTCGTAAAAGCTTCTACAATGCTGGAAGAGGTACTCCTTATTCATACAATGATTCTAGAACATGGGATGGGAAAGTCCGTTCTGAATTAGTAAAAGATGGTAAATATTGGTATGAAATAAAAGCGGTAGTAGATTATGCTAATGCTGATTACCAATCTATCAAGGTTCCAATTTTAGTGGATACTACGGCTCCAGAAGTTTCTGCGACATACGACACAGAAACGGGTAAAGTAGAATGGACTGCGGTAGATGCAGGAATCGGTGTTGAAGAGCTTTATGTATTTGCTAACGATCAGTTAGTTGGTATTTTTGGAGCTGAAGAAACTAGCACTGTTCTAGCTAATCCACCTGCAAAAGCTTTAATTGAAGTATATGCAGTGGACAAAGTATTAAATATCGGTGGGACTACTGTAACAGAAGGCGACACAACAGAGCCTTTACTGTTCATTGGAACTTCTACACCTGAACCATATGGAGCGTATGCTTCTTTACAAGTACCAGTTCAAGGTTATGCTACTGATGATGTAGCTATTGACAAGATTACTATTAACGGTCAAGCTGTACCATTCACATTAAATACTGCAAATAACCGTTATGAGTTCCAAGGTTCTGCAACTTTTGAAAAGGATGGAAAGTTTGATGTAATTGTAACGGCTGTTGATACGGCGGGTAACGAGTTCTCTATCTCTAGAAAAGTATTTATTGATACAACTCACCCTACTATTACAACGGACGTAAAAACTTTTGTTGATCACGATGTTACAGAAGTAGATGCAACATTTACTTTAGCGGATAACTATAGCTATTTATCCTTCTACATCGATGAAACACATGAATACGAATTACCATTTAGAAGTCCAGTAGATATATTAGAACCAGCGTCAGAAATATTTAAGAAGAAATTTAAACTTGAACCTGGTTTAAATAATTTCACATTGAAATTAGAAGATCTTGCTGGAAACACTGTTACGGAAGAACTAAGTATTTACCGTAATGAAGCAGATAGCCGCATTGACCGTTTAGCTGGTCCAGGTCGTTACTCTACTGCAGCAGCGATAAGTCAAGCTGGTTGGGAACAAGCAGATGTTGTAGTTCTTGCTCGTGGTGATAACTATGCAGATGCTTTAGCTGGTATTCCATTAGCTAAGAAGTATGATGCACCATTACTTCTTACAAATACCGATAGCTTAAATGAATATACAAAAGCTGAAATTGAACGTCTAGGTACAAAGAAAGTGGTAATTCTAGGAGCAGAGGCAGCAGTTAATGTTTCTGTAGAAAATGAATTAAAAGATCTTGGCTTAGAAGTACAACGTCTAGCGGGTGCAAGTCGTTATTCTACAGCTGCAGCAATTGCATACGAACTAGCTCCAAATGGTGCTAACGAAGTAGTTGTTGTAAATGGTCAAAACTTCCCTGATGCTTTATCTGTTGCGGCATATGCAGCATCTAAAGGTATGCCAATCTTATTAACAGAATCTAAAGATTTACCAAAAGCTACTAAAGCTGCATTACAAGGTTTAGGGGCAAAGAAATCATTAGTGGTTGGTGGAACTTCTGTTATTACTCCAGATGTAGTAGTAGAATTGCCTAACCCAAGTCGTTTAAATGGTGAGAACCGTTTTGATACGTCAGTAAAAGTAGCAAATCACTTCCACAGTGGCTCTAACCACTATTATGTGGCAACAGGTTATGATTTTGCTGATGCATTAGCTGGTGCAGCACTTGCAGCTAAAAACAATACAGGTATCTTACTAGTAGGTGACCAAGTTCCTTCTTATGTTGAAACATTTGTGAAAGCGAATGTAGATTTAATTACTGTATTTGGTGGAGACAATGCAGTAAGTGCAGAGGTAGTTGCGGGGCTAAATAATCTATTAAAATAAGAAAATATTAAGGAAGGTAGCCGGGTCTAAAATGACTCGGCTACCTTTTTTTATTAGGCTACCCCTTTGAACGCCCTTTTGATCTCCGTGCCAGGTGTGTTTGCTTTCCGGGTTATGGGCTAGTTCCGCTTCTCTATGCAGAGTCTATGGAGTCTATGACTTTCGTTCCAACACATGTTTGGTATAGTCTCAAATATCAGCAATAGGCATAAACAAATCCTTATATAAAAAAATCCCTTCCTCAATAAGAGAAAGGGAAAATTTTTAGTATTTACTCAAAATTATGCTTTGAATGTTGCCTCTGTTTGGTGTAGAAATGATTGTTTCGCCACCGACAAAATAAAATTGTGGAACATTTTTCACATCTTTGGTTAGCCATTGATTAACCGCATGTGGTACATCATCTGTTCTAGTTAAGACGATTGGTGCATTAATTAAAGCGGCGAATGGTGTAGCAGGTAAGGCATCGATGAATTGATGACCATTTGCAAAAACAATTCGCTCAGTTCCAACATTAAAACGTTTAGCTATTTGAATACTTGTTTGGAATCTATCAGTACCAGCTACGCGCTCTACTTGATTCTCTCCTATGCCAAGAGCTTTAAGTTGTTGAACCACTTTAGCTGGTACAGCACTTACATCTCCAATTAAATAGACTTTTGTAATAGAATTCTTATTTTTTTCGAGTACATTTAAACTATGATGTGTTAAACCATCTTTTGCGCTTAATAAAATTGGTGCTTGTTTTGATGCTGCGATCGGACCAACTGATAAAGCATCAGGAGAATTCTCGTCCCCAGTAGCGATAAACACTTCTTTAATTGGACCTATTTCAGTAGCGACTTTAGATGCAGTATCATATCTACCGCTTCCTGAAAGTCTCATAACCTTAGCGCCATTAATAGAACCTAAAGTAGACTCTACTTGTTTAGAAATAGCACTTTCTCCACCAAGAATATAAATAGTGGATGGCTTTAATCGTTTAATATCATTTACTACAGTATCTGGAACTCTATCCCCTAATGTTAATAGTAGGGGGGAATTAAACTTTTTCGCTAGTACACTCCCTGTTAAAGCATCAATAGCGATGTCTCCGCGACCAATAACAACAGTATTAGAAGTTGATGGCCATCCAAAACGAGAGATTGCAGTACTTGTTTGATAACGATCTCCTCCAGCTATATCGTACCGGAAATCATTTAATGCTATTTTCTTTAAATAGCTAGAAGCAACATAAAAAGTTTGTTTGTTGTTATCTAGGAATTGAATAGGGTACCAGCTATGATGAACATTAAAGCTATTTTCAAAGGCTTGGTTCCCAACAACCTTAATGACGTCACCTTTTGATAATCGACTATGTTCAGGACCTCCTGGACTAGTTCTGACTCTCAAATTATCTGTAGTAGATACTAGAATATCCCCATTTTTAAAGTTTTGAAAAGTTCGATGGAACGGACCTGAAACCTGATAATTAGCTTTTCTGAAACGGATAATGTTACTACCTTCATTGTAATAAATATCATTTTTTAATAGATTGATTGGAAATTTTGTAACTGGTACTAAACTTCCTGATGCACCTGATCTATGTTCACCACGGATTATACTTATTATAGTATCTTGGTAAGGCTCAGCTGGCCATGATGGTAAACGATTAGTTATCGTAGGATCATTTACTTTTGAAATACCATTATATGCAAGAATTGCGAAATACCAATGTTCTAGCACTGCTCTATCATATTCATTGATTTTAGGAATTAATAGTGAACTAGAGTTGGCGTAATTCCACTTGCTAACAAGAATTTTTAAGCCCTCTTCAATATTGAATTCAATATCATATTTTAAACGATGTTCTCTTTCAGGAGAAATATTTCTCTCTGATACTTGCATAATACCAATGCCTAGACCGTCATAACCAATTAGAGGTTGACCATTTCTGAATTGAACCCATTTAGATTCTTGCCAAGCAATGGCTTTTACAAGCTCCGGCGGGATATTATATTCTAATGCCTTTTTTGTCAAGATTGCTGCAATATCTTTGTCGGAAGGGTCAGTATTTTGGAACTGAAGAGAATTGTCAGAATCAATGTTCTCATTATCTTTTGTCTCTGACTGTGTTTTCTCTAGTGTATCCTCATTTAGTTTAAAGAAGTCAGTTCCTATTTTTGACGGAATCGCTAGGCTATCTTCTGGAGCATAAATTGGATAGGAGACTTCTATTTTAGCATCTTCGTTAACTAGTAAGCTTCCTTTAACATATTCAATAGATTCATAGATTTTTTCAATAGAATCACCATGAAGTTTTAAAACGAAAAAATTAAGTATATTGTTTGTACCGTCTAATCTTTTTTCCACGATTATATATTGTGCATCTGAATTTGACCAGCTATGGATAGTTGGATAATATCCTGTAAATACTTCATCCTCAAAAAGGACTTGATTGTTCCCTGTAATCTTTAGTGTGGATATTTCAGCATTATTAACTGATAGCTGAAACGAACGTTCTAACTCAATAGAAGTTTCTCCGTTGTCAAATGACTTCGAAAAATGTGTGGATGGGCCATTGGAAAAGGCTGTCGTAGTCATTAAGACTAATAGACAGAAGAGTAAAACACTGTAAAACTTTTTGCTCTTCATTCTGGATAATTTCCTCCTTATAATACTAATTTTTTTTATATGTTAACGTTTCCTTTAAGGAAGCCGTTAATAATGACAATGGTTGTTCGATATGTTTAAATTTTTTTACTAAAAATAGGGTAACTAAAGCTAAAGCAATAGGAGTATTGAAAATCCTTTTAAACATTGGACCTTTTCCAATTATTTGTGCATTCGTTAATCTAGTAGAAACATCAGGCTTTAAGTGATAAACTACTATCTGAGGAAAATAGCTTATTCTATATCCTTGCTTTTTAAGATCGAACAAGAACACATTTTCTTCTCCAGAAGGATATGTAGCCCCAAGACCGAATTTTTCATCAAATTTTATAGCCTCTCTTTTTACTTTCGACAAATTCACAAAGATTTCAATAGAGGACTTGTTAAATAATTTTCTCCAATTAGTTTGGGGAATAGGAGTGTCAGGATATGACTTATAATAATCCTTTTTGGTTGGATCGAAAATTTGAAAACATGTAATATGCTCATTTTTTTTCATCATATAATCATTAACAAATTCAAATGAGTCTTCGGGATACCAACAGTCATCATCTGAGAATGTGACAATGTCGCCTTTTACATATTGCATCCCTACATTTCTGGCAATTGATAATCCCCTTTTATTGATAGGAACGTGGGTATAGGTTAGAGTCGTAGAGGCTAATATAGATTGAATTTTTTCATGGTTGTCTTGGGTTACGACAATTAATTCTACATTTTTATATGTTTGTTTTTCTAAGCTCTCAACTAACCTTTTTATTTCAGCTTCTCTCGTGCCTATGGTTGGAAGTACTACGCTAATCATGTGTTTACCGTCATCCTTACATTAAAGTCTTTTATTTCCATCATATTTATTATAGCATATGGTTGTCGAAAAATAATTAGTTATTATTCCCTGTTTATGAAAAGCATCAGTAATTTTGTAGGAAAAGGTCACATTGTGTTGATTTAATGACACTGTAACATGTGTATAATTACTTTATGGTATAATACAAATGCTTGTTTTGAGGAATAATATACTATTAATGACTAAAAAAAGAGGTGTAGTATCCTATGAAAGTAAAAAAGGCCATTATTCCAGCGGCAGGAATGGGTACCAGGTTTTTGCCTGCTACGAAGGCTCAACCAAAAGAAATGCTACCTATTGTTGATAGACCAACAATTCAATATATTATAGAAGAAGCAATAGACTCAGGAATAGAAGATATTTTAATTGTAACTGGACGTGGTAAAAGAGCGATTGAAGATCATTTTGATAAATCCTTAGAATTAGAAGAGCTATTATTAAAAAAAGGGAAGGAAAAGGAATTAGAGGAAATAAGAAAGATCTCTGAAATGGTGGATATTCACTACATAAGACAAAAAGAGCCAAAAGGTCTGGGTCATGCAATATGGTGTGCAAGAAAATTTATTGGAAATGATCCATTTGCAGTGATGCTGGGCGATGATATTGTTGTATCTGATCCACCCTGTCTCAAGCAATTAATGGATGTCTATGAAGAAAAGAATAGCTCCGTTATTGGTGTACAAGAAGTTAGCGAAGAAGATGTGTCAAAATATGGCGTCATTGACTATTTAGAAAGTGACGTTACTAACGGTCTATACAAAATAAAAAATTTAGTGGAGAAACCACTAAAAGAAGAAGCTCCTTCGAGAATGGCGATAATGGGTAGATATGTATTGTCACCTGCAATCTTAGATATCTTGGGATATATAAAGCCTGGTAGAGGGAATGAAATTCAACTTACAGATGCATTAAGTGAATTAAATAAAATAGAGGCTGTCTATGGCCAGGAGTTCACCGGTAAAAGATATGATATAGGGGATAAATATGGATTCGTACAAGCAACCGTAGAGTTCGCATTAAATCGCGACGATTTAAGTGCCCCATTAAAAAAGTGGTTAAAGGAAATACTAGATGAAAAAAACTAGTATTTTGTAGTAAGAGTAGCGGTATGGAAAGAAAATAAGAGGGGTAGCTTGGTAGGCTTTATCCAATATAATCGATAATCGCTGTATCATCTTAAGAATACTTTAGTGTGCTTAGTTGAAACCTTGTCATTGGCAAGGTTTTGGCTTTTTAATTTAAGTGAATTTTACCTTTGCTTTTAGAAAGGAAGTATTGTCATGTGGCTTGAAATATTATTATGGTTTTTTATTATCTTAACTGTCTACATCTATGTCGGGTACCCGGTATTGTTAAAAATCGTTGCTAAATTTGTGAACAAACCAGTAAAAAGTAATTCAAACTATCTACCCAAGGTAACTTTATTTATTGCTGCTTATAATGAAGAAAAAGTTATTGAGTACAAACTCAAGAACAGTGTTGGACTTGATTATCCAAAGGATCTTTTAGAAATAATCGTTGTATCGGATGATTCAAGTGATCGTACAAATGAAATCGTTCAGAAGTTTGAAGGGAAATATCCCAATATACGACTACATGTTGTTAAGGGGAGAAAAGGCAAAACAGAAGCGCTGAATAAGTCGGTTCCTATTGCAACTGGAGAAATTCTTGTTTTTTCTGATGCTAATTCGATGTACGACAAGGATGCTCTAATGCATCTAATCCCTCATTTTGCTGATGAAGAAATAGGAGGAGTTTGTGGTGAATTAAAGCTTCTAAACTCCGGAGGTTCTGCAATCGGGGAATCGGAGGGAGCGTATTGGAAGTATGAAAAATTCCTTAAAGAAATGGAAACCAAAACAGGTACAGCCATTGTAGCAAATGGATCTATCTATGCATTACGAAAAGAGTTATTCCAGCCGATGAATCCTAATGTGGGAGATGATATGCAAAACCCTTTAATTATCATCAGACAGGGGAAGCGCTTTGTCTATGAGCCACTTGCCATCACAAGAGAGGAAACATCATCTGAAAGTAAGGAAGAATTCGGAAGAAAAGTTCGTATTGTTACGAGAAGCTTTACAGGAATAATGCATTATCGTAAACTTTTAAACCCTTTTATGAATTTTGACTTTTTCTATAAATATATGTCCCATAAATTTTTAAGATGGTTAGTGCCCTATTATCTAATTTTGATTTTACTAATCAACATCTTTTTATTAGATCAACCGCTATATCAAGTATTATTAGGGTTGCAGATTGCATTTTATGGACTTGCCTTTTTAGGTAAGTGGATAAAGTCTAAGATTACTTATATTCCATACTATTTTTGTTTAGTGAATTACGCAGCTTTACTCGGAACATTGCGTGCAATTTCCGGAAAGCGACAAGCTACTTGGAAACCAACTCAACGCTAAAAAAAAAGAAGCCTGCATTTGCAAGTAGTTCGGTTGTGAAGTAGAAAAACCGAATTAACAAGGTCAATATCAAGCTAAATCGCATTCTTTTAGACTAGACACCAATATCACACAGAAAAACGCAGTGGTTTTAGCATCCTCTGCGTTTTTTATCATCTAATGTCCAGTTTTTCAACTAAATTAATTTTTACTTAAGGACATCCCTGTTTAAAACTTTACTTATATGTGATATGGTAACCATCATGCATCAGAATGAGGGTTTCTTGGAAAACTCACTTCTTGTTCTTAATCAAGAACTAACAAGAAGGAAAATAAGGGGAGGTTTTCCGATTAAATACAGAAATGGAGCTCGTTTTGGGGTAAATAAGAGAAGATATTCCGATTAAGCATCGCAAAATCCCCCATTTTCGCATTTTTCGAGTCAATAGGCGGAATTTCTACGTTTATATTAGCGTTTTTGCTTCATAATGACGAATTAAGCGGAAATTTTCCGTCTATTTATCAGCTAGGATCCTTAACCACATCCCCGAACTAACCCTTCATTTCCGTAGATAAATCTACTTATTGATTTCACAATTTGCAACGTTTTTGATAATGCTGACAATAGCTATTGCCCACTTGTTAAAACCTATGCTAAATCTGTTGGTATTTTCCATCCTTGTCCGAACAATAAAAGAAGGAAGCGGATTGATATGCTAATTTGCTTGCTAAAACACTTGTTCTTTTTATTTTTCTACCTCGGAACCTAACTACTTACTGCATTTGCAAGCTTCTTTTTTAGAGCTTTTTAAAGAAGTCTCCCTCTTCAAATGTATGAAGGGGGAAGCTCAACGGTAAGTCGCGGGTAGTTCACTGAATTTCTTTAAGTCTTTCGGCTATTTTGGATGCATTGATTTTCCAAGTATAGTTGTTTTCCATATGAACGCGAGCCTGTCTACCAAGCTCCTGTCGTTTGTTTGGATTTGCTGCAAGCTCTAAGATAGCTTCCTTTAGTTCTTGGTCGCTATTATTTGGGAGTAGTATGCCAGTATCTTCTGTCACTAACTCCTTAATTTGACCATATGGAGGAGCTACAACAGGCTTTCCAGCAGCCATGTATTCAAAAATCTTCAATGGAGAGAAATAGAAATTCTCAATGTTTTTATATGGTGCGATAGTGATATCTAAAAGGTTTAATGCACCAGGGACCTCTTTATGAGGAATAAAGCCAGAAATATGAACAAATTCTTTGATATTTAATGCGTTAATTTCGGCTTCTATTGCTTCGCGCTCATTACCATCACCAATAATAAGTAAACGGATATCTTTATTTTCTTGTAATATTGAAGGTAAGAGTGTAATTAAACGCTGAACACCATGCCAAGATTTTAGACTTCCAAGAAAACCAATAATCGTTTTGTCTTGCCATTTTGAAGCAATCGGCTGGAATCTGTCAGGTGTTTCGATAAATTCCGGATAACGTGTTATATCGACACCATTGGGAATGACTAAGGTTTTTTTGGTATGGTAATCATTTCGATCAAAGTAATCTTTTAATTCTTGTGAAACTACCGTAACCGCGTCTGATTTCTTGAAAATAAGTTTTTCGATAAATCGAGCTAAAGGCTTAATATAGTATTTGTTTTCGATATCTCTCTCGTATACAGCAGAAGCGTTCACTTCATACATAACGGGGATTCGCAGGATTTTTCCAGCAATAATGGCAGAAAAATCATAGATTAAATAACGGTTGATGATAGCATCAGGCTTGTGTTCCTTATAGAGCTTTAATAATCGAATAATACGTAAGATGTTTAATAAAAATGTTTTGAATTCCTTAAGAAAGGCGAATTTGGGCTTTTGAGATGAAATAGAACTAGATTGTATTTTTAAATTCTGTAGTTGTTTTTTTGATTTTAATGAGAGCTCTACTGGTACAATATCATGACCTAATTGTTCCATTGCATGAATAAACTCTTTTGCATGCACTTGAGACCCTTCACCAGAGTTAAACCAAGATAAATATAGTATTTTCATTAAGTTCACTTCTCCTACTATGTGGATGAATGTAGTAAATATATATAAAAGGAAAATGCCTGGTTCCCCTTATAAAATATCCAAATCAAGGTAAGTGTAGGATATTTTACTATAAAAAGAAACCGGGCACAAAATTAAAAGTTACTTCAGGTTTTAATCAGGCAATTTTTTATTAAGCATTAATCCAAATAATACAAACAAGAAGGTCATAGCCTGCAGGTTATACCATACTTCAGATACCATTCCCATTACTAAATATCCAACTAAAATAAGGTTTATTGCTATAGCTAAAGTTTTCCTAGGTCCGGATACAGCAGGTTTTAATAGCATCATTATAGTCTTGAAATAGCCATATAATACAAAGCTTAGAAATACTAACATCCCCACCGCTCCGTATCTAGCAAGAATATACAAATAAGTGTTGTCAGCAAAAGATACAAAATTGCTCCGCATCGGGCCATGACCAATTACTGGTGATTCTAAAAACTCTTCGTAGTTCATAACCCAATAGTCATATCGATTTTTAAAACTGCTGACACTCTCAAGAGATTCCCTAGCTGCATTGTGGCGTTCTTGTTCTTCCATTTCCTCTTTTGAAATATCGGTAGGCTTGTCCTTTGAACGATCTTTTTGATAGGTTGAAAAAATCTGTGTTGCAGCATAATCTAAATAGGCAATTTGAGGAACTAAGGATGCTGCTACTACTAGAAACATAAGTAATACGATTAGACCATTAGCTATTTGTCGTTTCCAAATATGTCGATTTACAATTATGGATAAAATAATCCAGTAGACTACAATTCCACCTACTGCAATAACTGCAGTTCTTGAAGTAGTTAGTAACACGCTAATAAATGTAAGTAATAGCAATGTATAAATGCCAATTCTACGCCATTTTGTTGTCTTCATATAAGTCAAAAGTGCAACCAAAATAGCCGCTACTATAATTAAGAAGGAACCATACATATTAGGATTTAAAAAAGTACTTGGTATACGATGCTGATAAATAATCATATTATAATGGCGCTGACTTATTGTATAGAGTTGACCAATCGTATCATTTACATTGAATAGGTCTAGAAATTGAAGAATTCCGAAAACCTCGAAAGCTGCAACCATCACTAAGAAAGCTTTTAATAGTACTCCCCAAGTTTTTGCTGTAACTTCTTTAGCTAATAGGAAGAAAACAGCATAGCAAGCATAACGATAAAGTTCTAAGAAATCCGTAACTTTCGTTTTGTCAGGAACCGTTATCATTCCGTAAACCGTTGAAATGATAAAAGAAATAGCAGTGATAATTATATACAAAAAAATATAATTGTCTTTCCTTTGTTCTTGCATATAAGAAATGGGATTTTTAATAATTGCAAACTGACTCCATCCAATTAAAAGGAGGGTAGCCAAAAATATTGTAATGAGAGTAAATCCAATAATAGAGTTTTCTCCTAATAATAACCCTGGTGAAGGTTTGAAAATTAAAGCGGCGATAATAACGATAAACCAAATACTTTCTTTCATACCAAATACTTTATTTTCTGTCATAGTAAATCTCCTATGCTTGTCGAATAATGTTTTTCTAAAATCCACCTATATAGGATATCATAAATGTCCTTCCACATAAAGAGGCATAAACCATTAAGTTTTATCTGTCATTCCTACATTTATATTTTAAAATTGATAGATATAGTTGTTTACAGTTTACTAACTAATATTGTAAGTTTATAACAAGAGAAACTAAAATTTGACACGAGGTGAAGGGATGAAAAAATTATCAGGATTAATTAGTATTCTATTGTTTCTTTCTATTCTTCTAAATCCTAGTTTTATTGAGGCGGAAGAAAATAAAGAAAATAAGCGTGTTATTGTAAAATATAACACTTACAAGGACATGCCAAAAGATCTATCGTTTAAAAGTATAAATAAAAACAAGGAAGCGAAAGTTGATGTAATCGAAGTCCCAGCTTCTGAATTGAACGATAGTTTACAAGAATTGGAGAGTCTTCCGCAAGTTGAATATGCAGTAGAAGATATAGAATATGAGTTTTTCGGAGTAAATGATCCATATTATAACGACTATCAGTCAATTGACTTTGATAGGGTGGATGCGAACAAAGCGTGGAATTTATTTAAACCGAAAAAGAGACCTGTAGTTGCTGTGTTAGATTCGGGCGTCCATATTGAACACCCTGATTTAAAAAACCAGATTGTAAAGCCATATAATGTACTACAAAATAATAACAAACCAGTAGATGACGTCGGTCATGGTACACATGTAGCTGGAATAGTAGGGGCTCAAACAAATAATCAGATAGGTATAGCTTCCTTATCAAAAGGTGTGTCTATCATGCCAGTCAAGGTTGGTGATGCCAATCGCTTATGGGCATCTGATATTGCAAAAGGGATCAAGTATGCAGTGGATAACGGGGCGGACATCATTAATCTAAGTTTAGGTGGAGCTTATAACTCCTACGTAGAAGAGATGGTCCAATATGCTTATGATAAAAATGTATTAGTTGTAGCGGCGGCAGGTAACAATGGTTCCTCCTCTTATATGTATCCTGCGGCATATCCAACCGTGTTAAGTGTCGGAGCTATTGATGGATGGACAGATTATCCAGCCCACTTCTCAAACTTCGGTACCTGGGTATCGGTTACAGCTCCAGGGGTGGACATTTTAAGCACATACGGTAAAGATAGATACGAATATATGGATGGAACTAGTATGGCCTCTCCTATGGTAGCTTCATTGGCGGGCTTATTGAAGAATCATGCGCCAGAATTAAATGGCAATCAGCTGCGATATATAACCGAGGTTTCAGCAGAACCGAACCCATTCGACTACGGATGGGAAGTAATTAGTCTGAACGGTCGAATAAACGCAGGATATGCCATGAAAGTTTACAGTGAGGCTGGCCGAATTTTCGGCCCAACATCTGTGGAAACTTCTAATGATATTGCTGGACTCGGGTGGTATAGTGGGGTAAACAATACTACCCTAGAACCAACGGAGAAGCAGTTAAATGATAAAATTATGACTAAGCAGGGTAGCTTTGCTATTCTTGCGAGTAATCAATCATTCCCGGATAGCTTAGCAGCTGGAGCATTGTCCAAGAAACTAGATGCACCAATTGTTTTAACTTTTCCAGATCTACTTAAGGACTCCACAGTAGATACCTTAAGAAAATTCGGTGTATCGAATGTTCTTATTTTAGGAGGAGAAGCAGCAGTATCGAAAAAAGTGTTTGATGGTTTGAGAAGTAAAGGTTTTATGGTAGATCGTTTAAGTGGGACAGATCGTTTCAAGACAGCGGTATCTATTAATGACTATGTAG
The DNA here is from genome assembly GCF_002019665.1 of Sutcliffiella halmapala. GTDB lineage: Bacteria > Bacillota > Bacilli > Bacillales > Bacillaceae_I > Sutcliffiella_A > Sutcliffiella_A halmapala. Next base: position 646,019 of record NZ_KV917375.1, read on the forward strand.
CTAAAAAAGGAGGAGAAGTTATTGTTGCAAATGCTCGTAACTTCCCTGATGCTTTGTCTGTTTCTAGCTTTGCTGGAAAATATAAAATCCCAGTTGTCTTTGTGGAAAAAGATACGATTCCAACTGATACGAAAAATTTCTTAAAAAAATACAATTTCAGTAAAACAATCATTGTAGGTGGTCCTAATGCGATAACTGAGAAGGTTATGAAGGAACTACCTAATCCTGTACGAGTATCTGGTAATGATCGTTACGATACGAATATTAAAATTATTGAATATTTTAATAAGAATGCTGCAGTTTCTGATTTGATTTTTGCAACAGGAGCAAATTTTCCTGATGCATTAGCAGGAGGTTCTTTAGGTGCAAAGCTTGATTTACCAATAATATTAACTGACAAAACTAAATTGCCAACTGTAACTAAAAATTATATCCAGAAACAAAAAAATAATAGTGAATATTCAACACATATGGTGGTATTAGGTGGAGATGCTGCTATCTCATCACCAGTGTTATGGGAATTAGATGCTTTAGTTTATGATTGGTTTTATCGAGATATTTATTCGAATGGTTATTTTAAGGAATCAAACAAATCTTCCAAGCTTCCTGAAAAACAGGTTGTCGGAGCTCAGTAAACGGAGAGAGATGGGGAGACCCATCTCTTTTTTTTGCCCCATTTTCTAATGGTATTCTCATTTATTTTTTTTCTATTGTGCATTATAGTATATAAGGTATGAGAAGTTATAGGTCAGGAAGGTGTGTTTATATTGTCTGCAATGACAAAACAATTTTTAGGTGGCATGAAATGGACGGGCTTATCCTCCTTAATTGTGACAGTTGTCCAGTTATTACAGTTTGCGATCCTAGCTAGGTTATTATCTCCCACAGACTTTGGTCTTATGGGAATGTTAATGGTCGTTATTATCTTTGCGCAAGTGTTTATGGATATGGGGATAAGTAGTGCACTTGTTTATAAGCAAGAGGTCACTAAAAACCAATTATCGAGCTTATACTGGCTTAATTTACTCGCTGGCGTAGTTGTTTTTATAGTGGTATTAGGGATTTCGCCATTAATTGCTTCTTTTTATAATGAACCGAGATTAACCGAACTTTTAGTATACATAGCGTTTATTTTCTTAATATCTCCTATCGGTCAACAGTTCCAATTTTTACTTCAAAAGGAGCTGAAGTTCAATCAACTGGCAAGAGTAGAAGTATCCTCTATTGTATTTGGAAGCTTTATCGCTGTAGTTTTGGCATTTATGGAATTTGGAGTATGGGCACTAGTTTGGGGACAAATTATTACAGCGATTGTAAAAGCTATCATGTTTTTCATTATAGGGTGGAATACATGGAGACCATCCTTTCATTTTCGTTTTAATGATTTAGACGGCTTTTTGAGTTTTGGGATGTTTCAAATGGGCTCCAGAACAGTTAATTACTTTGCTTCTAATATCGACTATTTGTTAATTGGAAGATTCTTGGGCACGGAAGCGCTAGGTATTTATTCGATAGCTTATCAATTAATCGTCATACCTGTGACGAAGATTAATCCGATAATCACGAAAGTTGCCTTTCCGGTTTTCTCTCTAAACCAGAATGATAATTCGCAAATTGTAAAAGGCTTCTTACAAATGACAAAAATGTTAGCCATTGTGTCTTTCCCGATATTAGTGGGATTAATGGCTACTGCAGAAGTACTAGTACCTGTTGTTTTCGGTGAAAAATGGAATGCTTCCATTCCTGTCATTCAAATCTTATGTATTCTAGGGATACTAAGGGTATTGATGAATCCTAATGGATCAGTTCTGCTTGCTAAGGGAAGGGCGGATTTAGGATTTATATGGGATATGTTTGTTGCCGTCTTTAATGGGATTATAATTTGGTTGGTAGTGAAGGACGGAATTAATGCTGTAGCATTAGCGTACGTAACAGTTAGTTTTGTTAATTTTATACTAGGTAGAAAACTTTTACATTATGTAATTGGATTAACAAATCGTGCGTATTTTGGTACCTTAGCTAAGCCGACTTTAATTAATATTTTGATGGGGTTAATTGTTTATGGAATTTATCGATTAGCTAATATAATGACGATGGATGCAAGTTGGTTTTTATTAGTAGTGTTGGTAGTCTTTGGTATAGGGGTCTATGTAGTTCTGTTTTGGATTATTGACCGTGCAGCAATTACTCAAGTTAAAAATGTTTTACGGAGAAAAAAATAAAAAAGTAGGGTATGGGACAAAACTAAAAAAACTCTTACAAAAGACGAACAATTTAAGTGCCGGCTCTAAAAACCGCTATTGATTTCCGTGCAAGACTTCGCTTTCCGCGGGGTCTCACATTGGCCACTTCTCTAAGCAGGAATCTTCGTCTTGCAATCCAATCAACCGCAGGAGTAGCCTGAAATTTAAACGTATAGTTGAACACATAAAAAAACCCGAACTAATTTGATCTTAAAACTCAAATTAGTTCGGGTTTTTTTTAGACTAAAACTCTTTTGTCCCAGCCTCTTCTTTTTTATATGAAACTCTGAAACTATTTTTTGTTATTGTTATAAAAAGGAACTAACCTAATTACTTGCCTCTAAGTGCTTTTTGAATATATTTTCCTGGAATTGTTCTTCTAATTGCGTTTAATAATGGTTTGCGTTTTCCGATAAGTCCAATAATCTCGGCTGTCAATTGGACTAGGATAAATAGTATCCCGATAATTATTAATGATCCCCATAATGTTGCAGTAGAGAACACGATTGCAGATATACCGAAGATAATACCGATAGCATAGATAATCAATACTGTTGCTCGGTGACTAAATCCCATTGAAAGTAAACAATGGTGTAAATGATGCTTATCTGGAGCAGAAATACTTTGATTGTTGAGCAATCTGCGTATGATTGCAAACAATGTATCAAAGATTGGAATTCCCAAAATTATAATAGGAATTACTAAACTGAATAATGTAACGCTTTTATAAAGACCTAATATAGAAATTACACTAATACAGTAACCTAAGAACAGCGCCCCAGTATCTCCCATAAATATTTTTGCGGGATGGAAGTTAAAGAAAAGAAATCCGAGTGTACTTCCTAATAAAATTACTGTTAAAGCGATAACTAAAACATGATTGTTAATAACTGCCATTGTTAAAATGCTACCTAAAGCAATAGCTGAAACACCACTTGCTAATCCATCAAGTCCATCAATTAAATTAATAGCATTTGTTATACCGACAATCCATAAAATAGCAATGATATATCCGATAAATCCTAACTCCACTCTTTCACTAAAGGGAAGTGTAATGAAATTTATATCAATACCAGAGAATACCACTATACATGCAGCTGCAATTTGGCCAATAAGCTTGGTTTTAGGTGATAAAGCATATTTATCGTCTAATACACCTGTCACGATAATAATTAGCCCACCAATGATGATAGGTAACATATAGGCTGTAGGTGGTTGAAGGTATAATAGACCTGCTACTACTCCTAAAACGATAGCCATACCGCCTAGTCGAGGCATAACTGATTTGTGAACTTTCCTTTTCTCTGGTTGATCAACAAAACCGAATTTAATGGCAAACTTCTTTACAAGAGGAGTGGTAATAATTGTGACGGTAAGTGCAATTATAAACGCGATTATAAAATCTGCTGTTGTGTACATAGTTTCACCTCAAGTGACTAATGTGTATGCTCACTATGTGATAACACATTTTCGTATATTTTCTCTAACTTTTCCGTCTGCTTATCCATGTCAAATAATTCTTGTACTCTACTTATCCCATTAACACTATACTCATGCCAAAGCTGTTCATCACTAAGGAGTCTGTTCATGCTATCGCCTAAATCTTTCCATTCCCCTGGTGTAGATAATAAACCGGATTTCCCATGCTGTATAGCTTCAGGTATGCCACCTGTTTTATAACTTACTACTGGTAAACCCATCGCATTGGCTTCTGCGAATACCATTCCAAAGCCTTCTGATGCACCGGATTCAACTTCAATACTAGGTACACAAAAAATCTTCGCGGCGTTCATCCTTGCTATGACTTCTTCATAAGGAAGCTTGCCTTTAAAACATACATTTTTTATATTAAGTGAAGAAGCTAATGTTTGTAAATGATTTTTTTCTGGACCGTCTCCTACAATTTCTAAATTTACGTTTGGATGTGCATCATTCATTTCGCGAAAAGCACGAAGTAAGTGATCACATCCTTTATTTTTAACCAAACGTCCGACAAAAAGTATGGTATTTTCTCTCTTTATTTTTTCGTTAGGCTGCAGCAAATCCAAATTGATACCAACGTAATGAGTAATTATTTTCTCTTTTGGAAATCCTTTTTGAATAAGTTTTTCCTTGATAAAATCTGATACAGCAATGAATAGGGTGCCTGATTTGATAAGTTGATCCAAGTTACTTGCGTAGAGCCGTGTATTAAATGCCTGTTTCATAAGTTCTTCTCTTTTAATTGTCGCATCGAAACCATGAAAAGTTACAAGTAAAGGGATATTTAATTTTTTTGCAAAGGAACTAGCAATCAATCCGTCTGGTCCAAAATGTGCATGAATAAGGGATGGATTTACCTTTTTCATTCTTGAAACGAGAAAAGGATTCCATCCCCATTTTTTTTGTAAAACTTCACTTATTTTATTTTTAGGATTAGTATCCTTACTGTTTACAATCATTTGTTTCTCTGGTAGAGATAAACCATTTTTAACTTTTTTATACCCAACATAATATGGATTAAACTTCTTCAAACGAAGTGTTTGTTGTTGAATAAATGTCTCGGAAATGGGTAAAAGAGAATCGCGATAAATAATAATATTACTATTGGACATTATATCACCTATTCTGCATTAGTTGAGGTTTAATTATGCTTTAAATGAGCTTTCAGTTCTTGTTGCAGAGCTAACAACTCTTCTTCATCTGGAACAAAATAGTAAATGGAATCATAGTAAGCATCCTCCCCGGTGATGGATAACTTCTCTATTTTAGACGAATTAATGTTAGGATAAGTTCTTTGTAAAGAAAGTCCTCTTGTAAGAGAAATGTTTGTTTCTACGTTTTCACCTACATGTTTCGCAATATCATCTAATTTTAAGAGTGTGGCAGGTGAAACCATGCTATCAATAGCAGCTGTGATAATTTGTTGTTGTCTTTCGTTTCTTCCAAAGTCTCCACGTTTATCTTGTTTACGCATTCGCGCATATGCTAGCGCTTCTTCCCCATTTAATTTCATTTCACCCTCTGTGAAATAAATTCGTTGTCTTGGTCTTCCGTCGCTATCCTCCCAGAAATCAAAGGGCACATCTACCGTAACTCCACCAATTTCGTCTACAATCTTTTTGAAGCCTTCAAAATTAACACTTGCATAATAATCAATTGGAATATCTAAAAAATTCTCTACCGTTTCAATAGTTAAGTCTTTTCCGCCAAAAGCGTAAGCGTGATTAATTTTATCTTCATTTGCTCTGTCAGGAATCTCTACCAACGTATCGCGAGGTATAGACAATAGTTTCATAGATTGATTATCTGGGTTCAATGTCGCTACCATAATGGAATCTGTTCTTCCGATTCCTCCATCAGTGTAGTCTTCAACCCCTGTGATTAAAATAGAAATGGGGTCTTTCGTAATGGTAACTTCTTCATCACGTAGATTTGACTTGTCCCCTCTGTCTAATTCGGTATATGAATGATTAGCCGCTTTTATAGCTGAGAAAAATAAATAGCCTCCATAGCTTAGTCCTAACAGTAAAACTGTTAAGAGAATTACGACAAAAGGTCGGAATCTTCTTTTTTTCTTTTTATATTGTATTCTTGATTTAGTCAATTTTCATTCTCCTTAATATCCCTTTTAAGGGTTTAATAATTCTAGGTATAATGTTTCTCCTTTTTCATTTTTTGATTTTCCGTTGGTTATCTCTACCATCCAAGTGATAAAGGTATCCACCATATTATTTTCTACATATGTTTCAACAATAACTTTATCTAAATAATGGATATTTTTTAATTGGTACTCGGATGCTCTCAATTCATTCTCGACTTTTCCTAATAATGTGTATTCAATAGTAGTATGGATTGTACACATTAATTTCCTTTGGACAATTCCTGTTGAACTTAGTCCATCAGAAGTAGCTTTCCCGTATGCCCTAATTAATCCGCCTGCTCCAAGTTTAATTCCCCCGAAGTAACGGGTAACTACTACTACAGTGTCTTTTAAAGCTTGTTTCTTTAATACCTCAAGCATAGGTACACCAGCAGTACCAGATGGTTCACCGTCGTCATTGGCTTTTTGGATTTGGTCATTTTCTCCTATTATATAGGCAGAACAATTGTGTGTAGCATTCCAGTGTTTCTTTTTGATTTTTTGAATAAAGTCCTGAGCTTCTTCCTCTGTTGTCGCTCTATTTACATAGGTGAGAAACTTTGATTTTTGAATAATTAATTCATGTTCACCGTAACCTTGCACGGTTTTGTATTGAGCTAACAATGAGAAGGACCCCTATCTCTCTAAGTATTTTCTCAATCATTTATAATATAAATGATTGATTTGATATGTGGTCTATCAAAACTATCTTTTTAATTATAAATCGACAAGCTCTTTACATCAAATGTATTTCATTCCAAGTAGAACATTTTAAGAGAAAGTAGTACATTTAAAAGGGATTTAACGGGTTGGTTATACACAACAAGCTTAAATAAGATATAATAAGTAAAGGACAAATTTCGACATTACCCCCACAAAATAAAGGGGGTTTATGAATAATATACCAGATAGTGTCTTGTATATTGTTAGGTATAATGAACTATAACACAAAGAAGTTATACCGATATTCTTTTAAGAATACAAGGTCTTTTGGAGGATGTCCTATGTCTCGGAAAGTTATAAACTCTAAACAATTAGATTTGATAATTGATCAAATGGTGAAAACGGTTCAAGTAAGTAAGGACGAGATTTTTGAAATCGGAGAAAATTCCAGAAAAGAATTTGAATCCCTTGCTGATGAATTAAACACAGTAAAAATCCAAGTTGTGCAACTTATTGAAAAGCAGGATAAACTTGATAAACAAGTTCGAATGGCTAGAAATCGACTATCTGAAGTGAGTAGGCAATTTAAAAAATATTCAGAAGATGAAATAAGAAATGCATATGATCATGCGCATGAATTGCAGCTAGAACTACATACTACCTCGCAAAGTGAAGCACAGTTACGCCATCGGAGGAACGAGATAGAACGAAGGCTGCTCAATCTAGAGGAGACTATTAGCAAGGCTGATAGACTCGCAAGTCAAGTATCTGTCGTATTGAATTATGTGACAAGTGACCTTCAGCAGGTTGGTCAAATGATTGCAGATGCTTCTGAAAAGAGAGAATTTGGATTCAAAATCATGGAAGCGCAAGAAGAGGAACGAAGAAGACTTTCGCGAGAAATACATGATGGTCCGGCTCAAATGTTAGCAAACGTCATGATGCGTTCGGATTTAATTGATCGTACTTTTCGTGAACGTGGTGCAATGGAAGCACTTAGTGAGATTCGTTCCTTAAAGGTAATGGTTCGTTCTGCTCTTTATGAAGTGAGAAGAATTATCTATGATCTTCGGCCTATGGCTCTAGATGATTTAGGATTGATTCCTACTTTAAAAAAATACATCTCGACTATCGAGGAGTACAATAATGGGCAGCCAAGGGTAGAATTTATCCATTTGGGTACGGGGAAAGAACCAAGAATTTCTGCCAACTTAGAAGTAGCTGTATTTCGCTTAGTTCAAGAATCACTACAAAATGCAATTAAACATGCAAAAGCAACACATATCCATGTAAAACTCGAATTAATGCCCACTCATATCACTGTTATCGTTAAAGATGACGGAGTTGGGTTCGATACGACAGAAAAAAAAGAAAAGTCGTTTGGCTTATTAGGAATGAGAGAAAGAGTAGAACTCATTAGTGGCGAATTGAATATACAATCCAAGCCAGGTAATGGCACTACTGTATTTATCAGAATTCCGTTAAGCTAAAGAAGCAATTGGGAGGATGAGAGAAATGGATGTAACAAAAATCGTAATTATTGATGACCATCAGCTTTTCCGTGAAGGAGTAAAACGCATTTTAGATTTTGAAGCTAATTTTCATGTAGTCGCAGAAGGTGACGACGGTGCTGAGGCATTAGCTTTAATGGAAAAACATGATCCAGACGTTTTTATTATGGATATTAATATGCCGAAAATGAATGGGATTGAGGCAACAAGGAAGCTTGTAGAAGCAAATCCGAATGCCAAGGTAATCGTTCTGTCCATCCACGATGATGAGAATTATGTGACCCATGCACTACAAACTGGGGCTTGCGGTTACTTGCTGAAGGAAATGGATGCAGATGCTTTAGTGGAAGCAGTGAAAGTAGTGGCAGAAGGTGGCTCCTATTTACATCCTAAAGTAACGCATAACTTGGTCAGAGAATACCGTCGTCTAACGGAAAGTGGGGCTGGTAATGGTGGTGGTACAGCGACACTTGCTTATAAACAAGTGGAAATACGACGTCCACTTCATCTGTTAACTCGTCGTGAGTGTGAAGTTCTACAGCTTCTAGCAGACGGAAAAAGCAACAAAGCAATTGGGGAAGCGTTGTTTATTAGTGAAAAAACGGTAAAAAACCACGTAAGTAATATCCTTCAAAAAATGAATGTAAATGACCGAACGCAAGCCGTTGTAGTAGCAATTAAAAATGGCTGGGTAGAGGTTCGTTAGTCTTGGAGAGTTTATGGCTCCAAGGCTTTTTCTTTGGCTTTTTGGTGCCAGGCACTAGTCGAATCTTCTCAAATGCCGTCGATTGATTTCTTATTTATTTTTAAACACCGCAGTTGATTTCCGCACGAGGCTTCGCTTTCCGCGGGGCGCTTGTGGAGCCTCCTCGGCTTCGCCTGCGGGGTCTCCACAAAACGCTACCTCCCGCAGGAGTCTTCGCCTCGTGCTCCAATCAACAGCTAGGGGCCAAACCAATACTGTACTTTAACAGAGCCATTTAATAATATTCAAATGGTAATAAAAAGCAAAGAAAGAGTGAAACTTATCACTGTTTCATGTACAATCTAAATAAACGAAGAAATAATTAGTATAAGGATGGTCATAAAAATATGAAAACGGCTATTGTTACAGATAGTACAGCCTACATCTCTGCAGATTTACGCGCAAAGCTTGATATACATATGATTCCTCTGAACGTGATATTCGGAAATGAATCTTACCAAGAAGAGGTTGAAATAAAGATTGATCAGTTTTATGAACAGGTAAAGAATAGCAAGGAATTACCTTCTACTTCACAGCCCGCAATAGGAGAGTTTGTGGAACTATATGAAAAGCTAGCAAAGGATTACGATGCGGTGGTGAGTATTCATCTTTCCAGCGGAATTAGTGGTACTTACCAAGGGGCAGTTGCGGCAGGAGATATGGTCGAAGGAATCGATGTCCATGTTTTTGATTCCGAGATTAGCTGTATGATCCAAGGCTTCTTTGTTTTAGAAGCAGCGGAAATGGCAGCCGAAGGAAAAGGTCCCGAAGAGATTGTATCTCGTTTAATAGAAATCAAGGAATCTGATCGAGCTTACTTTATGGTAGATGATCTTTCGCATCTACAACGTGGTGGTCGTTTAAGCAGTGCCCAAGCTATTATCGGTAGCTTGTTGCAGGTTAAGCCAGTCTTACATTTTGTTGATACAAAAATTGTTCCTTTTGAAAAAATTCGTACCCGCAAAAAAGCGGTGAAACGTATTTTCGATTTGTTTGATGAGGATGCATCGGAACAAGTTGCGATGCGAGCGGTAGTTATTCATGGCAATCGCGAGGCAGAAGCGGCCGAACTAAAGAGAGAGCTAGAATTAAAATATCCACATGTTGAATTTTTCTTGAGCTATTTTGGTCCAGTGATCGGCACACATCTTGGTGAGGGGTCTCTTGGACTTGGATGGTATAAACGTTAATTCATAAACTGAACTTATTTTACTTACTTTTTCAGACACCTTAGGCACTTTTGCTTTTGGTGTCTTTTTTTCATAATTAAAGGAGGTATTTATGCGATTTCAAGAAAAGAACAAGATACTAATTCCAGATATTAAAAGAAAGTTTGATGACTCGCGAAAGATTAGTGATTTTCCGCATTTGCCACATCCATTGATAAAATCTCCTTATTCCTACTCCAGTGAACTGCAACAATTCCTTTCCGGTAAACGGCTTTTACATGATGAATTACCATTTCCTTTTTCCGAAATACAAGAGCATTATGAACAGGGTCATATCTCCTATTCGTATGGTGTGTTAAACGGCCTATGTTATAGATGTGGAAATTCGGCGAAAAGCCTTATGGGGACATTTCAGTGTGCTCGTTGTCAGGGTACTTGTATGTATTGTCGAAAATGTATCATGATGGGGAGAGTGAGTGAATGTACACCACTTATTAGCTGGTGTGGTCCGGAACTTTCCTATGAGAGGAATTCTAATTTGTTGAATTGGAAGGGAACATTATCGAAGGGACAGCAGCAAGCGTCTGATAAAGTCGTCCAATCTGTAAAGGAACGAGCATCCGTCCTAGTATGGGCCGTTTGTGGAGCTGGAAAAACGGAGGTGCTATTTGATGGAATTAGAGCTGCACTCACCGAACGACAACGAGTTTGTATCGCTACTCCTAGAACCGATGTAGTATTAGAACTTTCACCACGACTTCAGCAGGTGTTTCCTTCGACAGAAATTGCGACGCTTTATGGCGGTAGCGAAGACCGCACGAAAAATGCCCCACTTACCATCGCCACCACTCACCAGCTACTTCGTTATTACCACGCCTTTGATACGATTGTTATTGATGAGGTGGATGCCTTCCCATACTCGATGGAGCCGATGCTGCAGCACGCAGCAAATGAAGCGAGGAAAGAAGATGGTACGATTATCTACCTCTCTGCTACCCCCTCTAAAGAAATGCAACGAGATGTCTCTCGCAAAAATCTACCCTGCGTTGTCATCCCAGCTAGATATCATGGAAAGCCCTTGCCTGTACCTACATTTGAATGGTGTGGGAACTGGCGTACGAGCATCACAAAGAATAAGCTCCCGCGAAATGTGAGTGCGTGGATCGCGCGGCATTATAAAGAAAATAAACCGATTTTTCTTTTTGTCCCCAATATTAAGCTGTTAGAAAAAATCGTGGAGTTCTTGAAGATGAGCTATGGTGAGGAGGTGGAGGGTGTGCATTCGAAAGATAAAGAACGAAAAGAGAAAGTCGCTCGTTTCAGAGAAGGAACGGTAAGAATTTTGGTAACGACGACGATTTTAGAGCGTGGCGTCACAGTATCAAATGTACAAGTGGCGGTGCTTGGAGCCGAGGATACGATTTTCACCGAAAGTGCGCTTGTGCAAATTGCCGGAAGAGCGGGAAGAAATGCGAAGTTTGCTACTGGAGAGGTACGGCTTTTTCATTATGGCAAAACCAATGAAATGGTAGCGGCAAGGGATCATATAAAAAGAATGAACTATCGGGCAAAGCATGGAGGATTTTTAAAAGGTGACAGAGATGAATAATTGCTTATTGTGTCATGAGACTATTTCAAACACTTTTGGATGGAGAGAATTTTTAGGGTTGGGGAAAGAAAAGCGGATTTGTACCTCTTGTTCGGTTCAGTTTTCAAGAATAAGTGGTGAAGTTTGCGTAAAGTGTGGTCGTTTGTGGTTGGATGTACCTCTAGAGCATCGACATGATACATCTTGTACAGACTGTGTGAAATGGGAGCAGGATAAAGAGTATAGTGGAGCGCTTAGCTGCAATCGATCTGTTTTTTCATACAACGAGTTCATGAAGGAGGTATTGGCACGTTATAAGTTCCGGGGAGATGCAGTGATTGCCACTATTTTTCAAGATGAGTTACGTCAAGCATTTCAGCATTTTCAAAAAGGGAATTATGTTATTGTTCCAATCCCGTTAAGTGAGGAACGACTCTATGAACGTGGATTTAATCAATCGCTGCTATTGGCCCAACTGCTTCAAGGTGAGATAGTGGAGGTTCTTTGTAAAAAGGAAGCTGAAAAACAATCGAAAAAAGCAAGAATGGAACGAATTGATGCGGAAAATCAATTCTTTGTTTCTAATGAAGAAACCGTGAAAAATAGAAGATTTTTACTCATTGATGATATTTACACAACAGGGACGACGATTAGAATGGCAGCGAAGAGGTTAAAGGAAGCCGGAGCGGGAGAAATATCTTCTTTAACGCTCATACGTAGTTAACATTAGCAGATTTCATACGATATAAAGGATAGAAGATTCAAGTAAAGGGGAGTTTTGTAATGTCTCAACTTGATAATTGCCCAAATTGTGACCAGATTTACATAAGAAATGCATTTCGTGAAGTGTGTGAAAATTGTTATAAACAAGAAGAAAACGATTTTCAACGTGTCTATAAATTTATTCGTCAACGACAAAACAGAACGGCAACGATGGACCAGGTTGTGGAAGGTACTGGAGTGTCTGAAAATCTTATTATAAAGTTTATTCGAAAAAAGCGAATTCAGTTAGCACAATTCCCTCATTTAGGGTATCCCTGTGACAGATGTGGTACATTAATAAGAGAAGAAAAACTCTGTTCAGCTTGTAAAAAAGATATCCAAACTCAACTTTCCAAATTGGACCGTGAAGAGGAAAGACAACGCGCGTTACACGACCAAGCGATAACCTATCACGTTGTAAACAAAAAATTTAAATAAACAATCTGGCATTAGTGCCGATATAACCTATAGAAAATTGATCGAGAAAGAAGGGATAGCAATGAAGATAAATAATATCGGTCCTTCTGGAATAAATCCGTATAAAAACCAAGCGAAACCACCAGTGAAAGCATCGAATGTAGCAAAAGGGGATCAAATTGAGATTTCCAATAAGGCATTAGAGATGCAGGAACGGTCTAAATTTACCGAAATACGTCAAGAAAAGGTAGCCTCACTGAAGATTGCGGTAGAGAATGGAACCTATCAAGTCGATTCCAAAACAACTGCGACAAAGATGATTGATTTTTATTTCAACAAATAAGGAGCGCCTATGTCCATTCCAACTATTATTTCAACCCTTGAACAATTAGCAGCCTTGCACGATTCCTTGTACGAACTAACGACCCGGAAAGCAGAAATCGTGAAAAGCAACAGCATAGAAGATTTACAGGAGCTAACGAAGGAAGAAAAGAAATGCACGACAGCGATCTATCAGCTCGAGCGACAAAGAGCAGAACTTTCTGGCAATAAAACAATTTCTGAGTTGCTCGTGGATGCGAGCGAGAATGAAAAAGCGGCTTTGCTTCAACTTAGAGAACGTTTAACTAATACAATTGAAAGCATTAAGCAGCAAAATGAATTAAATCAACAGCTTTTACAGCAATCACTGCAGTTTGTTTCGATGACGATCAATGCATTAAACCCGGAGCCAAACACAGTGACTTATGAAAAATCAGCGAACATCAAGAAAAATACCAATGCCCCGACGCGATCCATGTTCGATTCAAAGGCTTAGGAGGAAGACCCCATGCGTTCAACATTTCATAGTCTCGAGGTTGCGAGACGAGGTTTAGTAACACAACAAACAGCCCTACAAACAGTCGGCCATAATATCGCAAATGCCAATACTCCTGGATATACAAGACAACGGGTGAATTTTGTACAAACCGAACCGTATCCACCTGCCTCAATGAACCGCCCTCAAATTCCAGGACAGCTCGGAACAGGTGTCCAAGCAGGAAGTATTCAACGTGTGCGGGAGAGCTTTCTAGACATACAATACCGTGGCGAAAACAATAAACTTGGGTATTGGGAATCACGTGCAGATGCGTTGCAAAAGATGGAAGAGATCATGAATGAACCATCTGAAACAGGATTATCGACGACATTAGATCGTTTCTGGCAAGCGTTTCAGGATCTTGCTGTCAACCCAACTAACGCAGGTGCTCGTTCGGTTGTCAGGCAACGTGGACTAGCCGTTGCGGAGACATTTAGCTATTTATCTAATTCGATATCAGCTGTCCAACAAGATATCAAAAATGAGATGAATGTTACGATGAAACAAGTAAATTCACTCACACAGCAAATTAACAACTTGAATAAACAAATCGGCGAAACGGAACCACATGGTTATTTGCCGAATGATTTATATGATGAACGCGACCGCTTAGTTGATGAGCTATCCAAAATTGTCAATATCAAAACCACTCCTGTTGGAAGCGGTGGTAGTTCCCTTGCTATTGCTGATGGAAAAGTGACGATTGATTTAGTGGATCATACTGGTCGTAAAATTGGAACATTAGTAGATGCAACTAGTTTGCGTTCCAATGATATGGCTTTAGAATTTCATCATAATAGCGGTTTAGTCGATGGATTTAAAATCGGGGATGCTAGTTTCGGGATTGATTCGCTGCAGTCATCTGGCAAGTTAAGAGGGTTAATTGATTCTTTTGGATTCATGAACGGACAAAAAGAGATGGGAATCTACCCAGATATGCTTAACCATTTGGATACGATTGCATTTGATTTTATGCAAGAGATTAATCGAGTACACGAATCTGGTTGGAGCATTAGCAGTATGAATGAAGGAGCCCATACCGCATATGAATTTTTCTCATTCACGAATACAGATATAACTTCAGAAAATAAAAAAAATGCCGCAAAGTTTTTTACTGTTTCGCAAGATATTATGCGCTCACTTGATAATATCGCTGCTTCTGGTTATAACCAAGGCATTATCCCGACAGGTAACTTTCAAGGCTATAATGGCAAAGATGCGGTGTCTATTACGCTTCAATCTACAGTAGATGCGAATGGTGTACAGCAATTTACTTACACGGTTTACGATATGACACAATCTCCTAAGCAAGAGATGAAAATGTCAGCTGGCTTTTCGGATCTATCAGAACTAGCGGCTACTCTGTCGGAAGAATTTGTAGACGAAAATGTTAATCCTTCTGTAGCATTTGACATGAAGTTAGTGCGCGTAGCTGACGTTTCTAACGGCAAAACAATTACGATTGATTTTCCTCAAAAAGGGGAAGTAGCAGGTCGAGTTGGAGACGGAAGCAATGCAGTGGCTCTTGCAGAGGTTAAATCTCGTGCCTTGCAACTGAATGGAGTATCGACGACATTCCAAGATTATTATGAAAGTGTTATTGGTGGACTAGCGGTAGATGCTCAGGAGGCAAACCGATTAGCCTATAATAGTGAAACATTAAAATTATCGGTCGATCAACGCCGTCAATCCGTTAGTGGTGTGTCCTTAGATGAAGAAATGACCAATATGATTCAATTCCAGCATGCCTATAATGCCTCAGCGCGAATGATTTCATTAGCTGACGAGCTTTTAGATAAAATTATTAACGGCATGGGCATTGGCGGAAGGTAGGAGAGTTAAATGAGAATTACACAAAGTATGCTAAGTCAAAACTCTTTACGCCATATAAGCAATAGCTACGGCAAAATGGGGAAACTCATGGACCAGCTGGCAACTGGAAAAAAGATTTCCAGACCATCTGACGACCCAGTAGTGGCGATGAAGGGAATGTACTATCGTACAAATCTAACCGAGCTCGAGCAATATAAACGGAATTTAAGCGAATCGTATGCTTGGATGGAGAATTCAGAGGCCTCATTGGATCACGTACAAAGCTTGATGCATCGGGCGAGTGAATTGATGATTCAAGGCTCGAATGATACTGCTTCCCCATCAGACCGTCAAGCTATTGCAAAGGAAATTGAACAGCTCAAGGAAGACTTTGTTCAAGTAGCCAATACGCAAGTTGCTGGTCGGTATATTTTTAATGGAACAGCGATTGATAAGCCCAGAATAACAGACTCCAGTAATCCTGAATCTGTTAGTACGGAAAACTTGCCATTTGAGATAGAAGTATCACGTGGCATAAAGCTTCAGTCCAATATTAATCCAGATAATGTCTTTAGCAAAGAAATGCTGGAGATGTGGAACGGTATTCAAACTGCGTTAGAAACAAGTGATACAGAGAGCTTAAAGGATTTAATGGGGCGGTTTGAGAAACAGGGAGATATTATCTCAGCCGAACGCTCAGAGCTTGGAGCCCGTTATAATCGCTTAGAGTTAGTGGATGATCGTATTGCTTATCAAGAGGTTGTGGCAACACGGATTCTTTCAGATAACGAAGACGCGGATATTGAGCGAGTAATCACGGAGCTAACGAGCCAGGAAAGTGTCCACCGTGCTTCATTAGGAGTAGGGGCACGAATTATCCAACCATCATTATTAGACTTTTTACGCTAAAAGAAACTGTCTTAGAGCTGTCTGTATAACAGACTTTTAAGACAGTTTTTTTCTGAAAAAGGAGAGGATTTAACAATGCTTTTTCCTCAAATTAGATTGGAGTCATCCTTTGCGCAGACGGAATTAACGATAAATAAACCAAAACAGGAAATTAAACAACCGAAAGCGGATTTAGACATTCAGCAGCCAAAGGCAGAACTGGCGATGCAACGCACTCCCGCACGTCTCACAATCGATCAAACGCAAGCTCGAGCGGACATGGATTTAAAGCATATCTCTCGTAGGATAGAGGAAGCAGCTCAGCGTGGATACCAAGACTGGCTGGAAGGGTTAGCTCGAGTTGCGCAAGATGGTAACGAACTGATGCGGATTGAAAACGGTGGCGGAGCAATTACGAGACAGGCAAAGCGCAATAGTGAAGGTCCACCTGATAGCTTTAATATTGGATGGATTCCGTCGCATTTTAGTGTGAAAATTGATTATGAACCAGGTAGAGTCGATATTAATGTGAAAGAAAATATGCCTGTCATTCACGTTCAGCAAAATAAACCTATTCTTGACTATACCCCTGGATCAGCAAAAGTCCAGCTTGCAAAATATCAATCGCTACAAATTGACTTTGAAAACCTCCGTTATGTCGGAGTTGGATATGAACAAAAAATATAAGGGTGTGAAACGATGAAAATTGAAACGAAATATCATGGAGCACTAGTGATAACAGACCAAGATGTAATTTCCTTTCCAAATGGCTTGCCAGGATTTCAAGAGGAAAAACATTTTGTGGTGATTCCCTTTTCAGAGGAAGGCATGTTTCAAATATTGCAAAGCATCAACACTCCGCAGCTAGGATTTGTCATGACAAATCCATTCGCCTTTTTTCCAGATTATGATTTTGAATTGGAGTATCAGGCTATCGAAGTATTAAAAGTAAATACTCCAGAGGATGTCGAAGTGTATTCAATCTTAACGGTTCAAGATCCCTTTAACAAAACAACGGCAAACCTCCAAGCCCCTATAGTGATTAATAAAGCAAGTAAACTTGGGAAACAACTGATTTTAACGGGTACAAGCTATTTAACAAAGCATCAGCTATTCGATAAAGTGGAAGCAAAATAGAAAGGAGGAGACGGAATGTTAGTATTAACGCGTAAAACAGAGGAAGCAATAAAAATTGGCGACGACATCGAAATTAAAGTAATCGCAGTCAGTGGCGATCAAGTTAAGCTAGGCATCGAAGCACCAAAGCATGTGGAAATCCACCGCAAAGAAATCTATCTTTCCATCCAAGAAGAAAACAACGCAGCGTCTCACTCCTCGTTCGATTTGCTTCAAGCACTATCGAATCAACTAAAAAAATAAAAAAAATATAAAATTTCCTCCTTCCCCTATTAAACGTTTGTCGAGACTGGTCGATATAAAAAATGTAAGCAAATAGAAACAAAAGGCGGCCGACTTTTGACCTGTTTGTAAAATCTAATTCCGACCACACAAGGACGTGGGAGTCGGTGACAATTCAAGGAGGAAAATTAAAATGAGAATTAATCACAATATTGCTGCTTTAAACACGCACAGACAATTAAATTCTGCTACTACTGGGCAAGCAAAATCTATGGAGAAATTGGCTTCAGGAATGCGTATTAATAAAGCAGGAGATGACGCTGCTGGATTAGCAATTTCTGAAAAAATGCGTGGGCAAATTCGAGGTTTAGAGCAAGCTTCTAGAAATGCTCAAGATGGTATTTCTTTAATCCAAACAGCTGAAGGCGCATTAAATGAAACACATGATATATTACAACGTATGCGTGAATTGGCAGTACAAGGATCAAACGATACTAATGTTACTAAAGACCGTGATGCAATTGCAGCTGAATTAACACAGTTGCAAACGGAAATTACTCGGATTGCCGATGAAACAGAATTCAATACACAGAAGTTACTTCAAGCGACTGCTTCTTACAATTTTCAAGTAGGTGCAAATTCAGGTCAAACAATTTCTTTGGAAATTAAAACCATGACTTCCACTGCTTTAGGTTTGACAACTACAAATCTTGCAGTAGGTACTACTACAGAAGCAAATAATGCTATTACTAAAATCAATGATGCTATTGAAACTGTTTCGACAGAACGCTCTAAATTAGGTGCGCACCAAAATCGTTTAGAACATACAATAAATAACTTGAACACTGGATCAGAGAATTTAACAGCTGCTGAATCTCGTGTAAGAGATGTTGATATGGCAAAAGAGATGATGACTCAAACTAAAAATTCTATTCTATCTCAAGCTGCTCAAGCTATGCTCGCGCAAGCTAATCAACAGCCTCAAGGAGTTCTTCAACTTCTTCGTTAATTTAATAAAGAAAAAGAGGCAACTTTTAAGTTGTCTTCTTTTTATATAAAGGGATGATATTGTGAATTTACCACGAGATATATTACAACAAGAGATAGTATCTAAGATTGAGATACTATCTTCAAAAGATAATCTTCCAATATTCGAGATAGATGGATATATTACTAATAGTAAGTATAACCCTATTAATGAGGCGATAAAACTAGCGCAATTAAATTTCAAAAAAAATCATATTCATGTTTTATTAGGCATAGGTGCTGGTTATATAGCTAAAGAGTTGTTTTTGAAATTAAGTGAAAATGAAGTTTTGTTAATTATTGAACCTAATGTCGAACTATTTAAAAAGTTGATTAAAGTTCAAGATTTACAATATTTAATCGATGATAAAAAGGTAACCGTGATCACAGGATTGAATTTTGAGTATTTTGAAGAATATTTGAGTGTAAATGTAGTCAAATTCAATAATAGATTACAACTAATTGTATCCCCTAATTACGAAAAAATATATCCATCCTATTCTAAACAAGTTTTGATGACAACTAAAGATATACTACTATTACAAGTTGTAAATAAGAATACTATGAAAAGATTTTTTGGGAGTTGGCAAGAAAATTTTATAGAAAATCTTTATCATGTTTTTACCGCTAACCCTTTTTCACATCTTAGGAAAAGGTTGAATTGTCCAGTTGTTATTACTGCTGGGGGACCTTCCTTGATTAAGCATATGCAATTAATTAAGGAACGTAGAAACCAGATGTTTTTACTTTGTGCAGGATCAACAATTAATTCATTGCTAGCAAATAATATTATCCCAGATGCCATTGTATCTATAGATGGTGGGTATGAAAATTACAAACACTTTGAGAACTTAAGTTACTTGGAGGTTCCTCTACTATTCTCCCCTAAATTACACAAAGATATCTTAAAGATATATAAAGGCAAGAAAATACTTTTTACTGATAAAGCAGAATCACGCAATAACAAACTGATAGATGAAATTGTTGATTATCAAATCGGCGAAGTCTATGGAGGACCTTCCGTTGCTAATTATTGTTTAGATATAGCTGTTCAATTAACGACTGGTCCTATTTGTATGATTGGGCAGGACTTAGCTTATACAAATAATACGACACATGCAGAAGGAAACAAGAACTATTCTGTTATTAATGAACATTCAATTGAAGAGCGAATGCTATTTAAAGTAGCTGGTTATGATGGTGGAGATGTACTAACTGATTATCCTTTATTTTCTATGAAGAAGGCTTTTGAGGAGTACTGTAAGCATGCCTTAAAAGATAGCAATCAGATTTTTAATTGCACCGAAGGTGGTGCGAAAATTGAAGGAATCGAAAATATCTTATTTTCAAACTTTGTGAATAATTATTGTAACAAAGATTTATCAAAAGAAGTTGGTAAGGTATTGAATGAAACTAGAATAGAAAAGACAAAAGAACAATGGGATAATCTTTTTAATGTGATATCAGATGAAAAGAGAAAGAGTAAAAAGGTAATGATACTTTGTAAGGAATCATTGGAGGTATTATCTAAAATAGACAAAGAAACACCGAGTTTTAACTTTAAAATAATTAAACAACTAGATAAATTTGATAGAAAACTTAAAGTACTTCTTAAAAACGAATTCTTATTTTATTTATTCGGAGAAGTTTCTTTTAATATAAATAATTATTATCTTGAGCAAGAGAATGAAACAGAAGAGGAATTACAAAAGAGAATCTATTTAAAATCTTGTGCATTATATGAAGGGATTCATTTTGTCTCCAATGAGTCGATTGCTTGGTTTGAAAAATTATTAGAAAAGATAAGTAGTGAAAAACAAAAGGGTGAATTAAATGAATAAAGAGTTAATAATAGATAATGTGGAATTTCTAAATAATTATATTCCGAAACTAATGAATGCTATTGATGAGGTAGTTGGTTACCTGATAACAAATAATGAGACACAGTCTTTGAAAATACTTCAAAGTTTAATGGAAGGATTGGATTGGACAATTAGATCTATCAGTAGTTTAAGGGAGCTTGGTTATGTTGAGAATTTGAACATAGATGAAATGAATCAATTCCTTATTGAAACGGAACAAGCTTTTAGAAGAAAGGACTATGTTTTATTAGGAGATTTGTTGCAATATGAAATTGCAAGAATTTTGGATAATTGGCTAAAGAAAATAGAAAGTATCGATGGTGATCTGATTTGAATTTTGAGTTAGTAAACACTCGAACGAAACCCACTATTAAAGGTAGGATAGGGAATGAAATTTTTTATTTACACAGTAAATATAATCCGTTAGTTGAAGCAGAAAGATGGGCTAGTGGAATAGATAAGAAAAAAAAACAGGCTGAATTAATGATAATTGGTATGGGAGCTGGTCATCATATAAGGGCCTTATTAAATGAAGTCCAGGTGCAAAAAATTAATATTTATGATTTTAATGATGTTTTTTCAAGTTGGATAAAGAAATCTGGACTTATAGATGATTTAATTTTAAGTGAAAAGGTTGAGTATCATTCGATTAAAACTCCTAAAGATTTGGGGGAATTTGCATTATCTTTAAATGAAAATATGATTGTTTATGAGCCAGCTTTAAAAATATTTTCTGTGGAGTTTGAAGTAATAAAAAATAAAATCGAGAATTATATTATTCAAGAACGAACTATTATAGATCAAAAAGATCAATTTTTTCAAAACTTTGTTTCAAATCTAAAGATAAAAGATCCAGGTATAACAAAATATAGAGGAATAAATAAAACTTCAATGATTTTAGTGTCAGCCGGACCTTCTTTAACGAAGCAATTACCAACATTGAAGAAAGCATATTTAAGCAAACGGTATGTAATTGGTGTAGTTGGTACAGCATTTAAACCTTTAATGAATTATGGTATAGTTCCCAATTTTGTAATGATTTCCGACCCTAAAGATGAAATAGTTGAACAATTCCAAGGGTATGAGACTGAGTCTACAAGTTTATTTTATTTAAGTACAGCTAATCGACATGCTGTTTCAAGTTTCAAAGGGTCACGTTATATTGTATGGCAAGAAGGGTTTCAACTTTCTGAAGAAGAGGCTGCTAAAAGAGGAGAGCCATTAGTAAAAACAGGCGGATCTGTTGCAACGTGTTTATTAGACTTAATGATTGTGTTTGGAGCTAACAAAATTGCGTTAGTTGGTCAAGATTTAGCTTTTACAGATGGAAAAAGTCATGCAGAACATACTCATGCGTTAAGAGATATTACACAACCCGCGTTTCTAAGGGAAATACCAAATTATTATCAAAATGGCTCTGTTTATACCTCAAGGAATTTATCAGTTTATTTAGCTTGGTTTGAAAAATATGTTGCTGGAAAGAATAGTATTGAATTTTGGAATTGCACTGAAGGTGGGGCGTATATAGAGGGCTGGAATCATCGTCCTTTTAATGAATTTTAGAAATGAAATTATTCGTTTGGAAAATCTTATATAATAGGGATGGTATGTAGTGAATTTACAAGGCAAAGTAGTATTAGTTACAGGTGGTACAGGTTCGTTCGGGAAAAAATTCGTATTAAGAGCTCTAGAAAACGGAGTAAAGAAAATTATCATTTTCAGCCGTGATGAGCTTAAGCAATATGAAATGGCACAAGAATACACTGACAAAAGGGTAAGATTTTTTATCGGAGATGTCAGAGATAAAGATCGGCTTTATCGAGCGTTTGATGGTGTAGATATAGTCATTCACGCTGCAGCTATGAAGCATGTTGGTGCATGTGAATATAATCCGTTTGAAGCAGTTAAAACAAATATTAATGGGGCGCAAAATATTATCGAAGCGGCAATTGATCGTAACGTTAAAAGAGTAATTGCTCTTAGCACAGATAAAGCAGCAAGCCCAATCAACCTTTATGGTGCAACAAAACTTGCTTCTGACAAGCTTTTTGTTGCTGCTAACTCGTATGCAGGAGATAAAGAAACAAGATTTTCAGTCGTAAGATACGGTAACGTTGTTGGGAGCCGAGGAAGTGTAGTACCATTCTTTAAAAAGATGAGTGCAACCGGAAAATTACCGATAACAGATGAAAGAATGACAAGATTTTGGATTACTTTAGATCAAGGAGTGAAGTTTGTACTCGATAGTTTAGAGAGAATGCAAGGTGGAGAAATTTTTGTACCAAAAATTCCAAGTATGAGAGTTATAGACTTAGCAGTAGCTATTGCTCCAGAATGTGAAATGGAAAACGTAGGTATTCGTCCGGGAGAAAAACTGCATGAAGCGATGATTACGGAAGATGACGCTAGACGTACATTGGAGTTTGATTCTTATTATGTAATCCAACCAGAATTCCAATGGTGGTCGGATGAACTTAAACATGAAGGAAAAGAATTAGAAGAGGGATTTAAGTATACGAGTGATTTGAATAAAGAGTGGCTAACAGTCGAGGAATTGCGCTTATTAGCAGGAGAAATGTAGTCATTGATTGCATTTCTTTTTTTAGGAGGACAAAATGAAGAAAGAAGATTCAATAGAACAAATAAGAAGTTCTTATTTACCATATGGCAGACAATGGATTGATGAAGAAGATATTGCAGCTGTTATAAAAGCTTTAAAAGGGGATTATTTAACAACTGGTCCTTATATTCAACTTTTTGAGCAAAAAATTGCAGACTATGTTGGTGCACAATATGCTGTATCGTTTTCAAATGGAACGGCAGCTCTTCATGGGGCGTGCTTTGCAGCAGGGATTGGAAAAGGTGATGAGGTTATTACCACACCAATGACATTTGCAGCGAGCGCCAATTGTGTTTTATATCAAGGAGGGAAAGTTGTATTTGCAGATATTGATTACCAAACATATAATATTGATCCAGTAGAAATAGAAAAAAAGATAACAAATAAAACAAAAGCAATTATTCCAGTGAATTTTACAGGACAGCCAGTTGATTTAGATAGAATTTTTAAGGTGGCTGAAAAATATAACCTTATAGTAATTGAAGATGCAGCTCATGCGATTGGTGCAGAATATAAAGGTAAGAAAATTGGTTCATTAAGTGATATGACAATGTTCAGTTTCCATCCAGTTAAGCACATAACTTCAGGTGAGGGAGGGGTAATTACTACTAATAATAAAGAATATTATGATAAACTCATTCAATTCCGTTCACATGGTATTACACGTGAACCTAGTAAGCTAAACGAAAATCATGGTCCATGGTATTACGAAATGCAATTTCTTGGTTATAATTATCGGTTGACAGATATTCAGGCAGCGCTTGGATGCAGTCAAATGAACAAGCTGGATATGTTTGTTGGTAAACGTAATGAAATTGTATCAAAATACAACGAAGCATTTAAGAGTGTACATCAAATTACAATTCCTTTTCAAAGTCCAGAGGTTCAATCAAGTTGGCATTTATATATTATTCGACTACACTTAGATGAAATAAATGTTGGAAGAAAGGAGATTTTTGAATCTCTACAGAAACAAAATATTGGAGTGAATGTTCATTATATTCCAATTCACTTGTTGCCATATTACCAACAGCTCGGATATGAAAAAGGCTCAATGCCAAATGCAGAACAACTTTACGAAGAGATTATTTCATTACCATTATTTCCAGCGATGACAGAGCAGGATGTTAAGGATGTCATAACGATAGTTAAAAGAACTATAGAAAAATATGCAAAATAAAAGAAGGTGATTCGTTGAAAGTAGCAGCTATTATTCAGGCGCGTATGGGATCTTCACGGTTACCGGGGAAAATTTTAAAAACCATTAATGGTAAAACATTGCTTGAATACCAGATAGAGAGGGTAAGACAGGCAAAAGCGATTAATCAAATTATTATTGCAACGACTGTAAAAGAAAGCGAAGAACCAATACTTAAATTGTGTAAAGAAATGAAAATCGAATACTATCGCGGTTCAGAGGAGGATGTCTTATCGCGTTATTATGAAACAGCACAAAAATTTGGAGTAGATGTAATCGTAAGATTAACTTCGGATTGCCCGATCATAGATCCGGAAGTAATTGATAAAGTAGTAAATTATTATATAGACAACCGAAAAGAGGTTGACTACGTTTCAAATACTTTAGAAAGAACATATCCGCGAGGTATGGATACAGAAGTATTTTCTTTTAAAGCCTTAAAAAAAGCCTATAATGAAGCTATTCTCCCTTGGGAAAAGGAACATGTAACAGCTTACTTTTACAACAACCCAAATTTTTTTATTCTTCGAGGGATCAAGAGCGATCAAGACTACCAAAGCTATCGATGGACAGTTGATACGGAAGAAGATTTTCAATTGATTCGAAACATTCTATGTGAACTTTATAATATAAAAAAGCATTTTTTATTAAAGGATATAGTGGATATATTAAGCGACCATCCAGAGTGGAGTAAAATTAATGCCCATATTGAACAAAAGAAGCAGTAAGGTGTGAGTTCAAAATGAATATCATTATTAGGACAGATTCTTCCCTTGAAATCGGAACTGGTCATGTAATGCGTTGTATAACTTTGGCAAAACAACTTAAAAGAGAAAATGCGGATATCACGTTTATATGTAGGGATTTTCCAGGAAGTAGTCATGCATTTATTGAGAGCGAAGGTTTTAATGTCCATACTCTAGTTTCACATGATAATCAAAATCAATTGCAATGGATAAAGGATAATTGGGATCAAGATGCCGAAGAAACCGAAATGCTATTAAATAAAATAAATAAAAAAATTGACTTACTTATTGTCGATCATTACGGAATTGATGTAAGGTGGGAGAGTCGGTTAAGGTCATTTGTTGATAATATTATGGTAATCGATGATCTAGCAGACCGTATTCATGAATGTGATTTAATACTCGATCAAAATAGTAATAAACAGGATCGTTATAACTTATTGGTGCCAAATTCTTGCATTCAATTGTTGGGACTCAACTATGTCCTCTTGAGAGATGAATTTTTAACCATTGATGTACGAAAGATTCAACGTGATGGTAGCATATCTACCATACTGGTTTTTTTCGGTGGAACGGATCCAACGGGGGAAACAATTAAAACGATTCAGTCCATTAAAGAACTGGGTCTTGTTGATATAGAGTTTAATATAGTAGTGGGATCAGCAAATCCCAATAAAGAGCTTATTCAGGAGATGTGCAAAAAAATCCCAAATACATTTTTTTACTGCCAAGTAAATAATATGGCCGATTTGATGGTGAAAGCAGATCTTGCAATTGGAGCAGGAGGAACAGCATCATGGGAACGGTGCTACCTTGGCTTGCCAACTATCATAATATGTGTAGCTCCTAATCAAAAAGAAGTAACAAATGCCATTGAAGCAAAAGGTGCAGCGATTAACTTAGGTACCAGTGAGGAAGTGACAGTTAAGAGAATTAATAAAGCGATTAAAGATTTATATGATAACCCTAAAAATGTTAACAAAATGATCCGAAGTTGTTTGGATATAGTTAGACCAAAAGAAGTAAAAAGAGGAATGGTAGTAAAGACTATTATGGAGTTACTCAAATGAATGTTTTTAAACGGGCAGAGTTAAGAGATATTAGAGAAAATGATTTAGAAAAAATATTACAATGGCGTAATCAGAAATCTATTAGAAAATTTATGTATAATAGTAATATCATTTCAATGGACGAGCATACACAATGGTTTTTAAAGATAAAAAATAGCAAAATTGCACAATCTAAAATCTTTTATTATAACCAAGTCCCATGTGGTATTCTAAATATTATTGAAATTGATTACATTAACAATAAATGTAAATGGGGTTTTTATATTGGACCGAATAATGCCTTAAAGGGGATGGGTACTATTTTGGGTTTTGTATCTTTAAATTATATTTTTAATGAATTATCAATTAGAAAATTGTCAGCTGAAGTTTTAAGTATAAATAAAAAAAGTGCTATCTTTCACCAAAAGTTAGGATTCGTTCGAGAAGGAAAGCTTCGTAAGAATATCATAAAAGACGGTGAATATATAGATGTTTTATTATATGGTTTGCTTGAAGAAGAATGGAAGGAACACTCGGAGAAAATTAAAAAGAGGATTGAAGGAAGGTATATATGAAAACAATTGACATCGGAGGAGTTAAAATTGGCCAGTATAATAAACCATTTATTATTGCTGAAATGTCAGGTAATCATAATCAATCTTTAACTCGAGCATTAGAAATAGTTGAAGCAGTCGCTAAAACAGGTGCAAGTGCACTGAAAATTCAAACCTACACTGCTGATACAATGACTCTAAATATTGAAAACCCTGATTTTAAAATTAATGACGGGAGTAGTTTATGGAATGGAAGAAACCTATACCAATTATACCAACAAGCATATACTCCATGGGAATGGCATAAACCAATTTTTGATAGAACACGAGAGCTTGGTATGATTCCATTTAGTACACCGTTTGATGAAACTGCTGTGGATTTTTTAGAAGAGCTAGATGTACCTCTTTATAAAATTGCTTCATTTGAAAATACTGATATTCCGTTAATTAAGAAAGTAGCTGCGACTGGAAAACCGATGATTATTTCTACAGGGATGGCAACAGTTGCTGAACTAGATGAACTTGTTCGTACTGCTAGAGAAGCAGGATGTGATGATCTAATTCTATTAAAATGTACGAGTACTTATCCGGCTAATCCTGAAAATACTAATATCTCAACTATTCCAAATATGAGAGAGCTTTTTGATGTACAAGTAGGTCTTTCGGATCATACAATGGGGACTGGAGTTGCTGTAGCAAGTGTGGCCTTAGGAGCAACAGTAATTGAAAAACACTTCACTCTTTCACGTGAAGATGGTGGTGTAGATTCTTCCTTTTCGATGGAACCAGACGAAATGCGCTCTCTTGTAATTGAGACAGAGCGCGCTTGGCAAGCAATAGGCAGGATAACGTATGGACCAACTGAAAATGAGAAAGCTTCTATAAAGTTTAGAAGATCAATCTATATAACCAAGAATCTAAGAGCTGGGGAAGAGTTGACAGAAGAAAACATGCGAGTTATTCGACCTGGATACGGTATGAAGCCTAAATACTATGAAGAGTTGCTTGGTAAAAAGGTGAAGGTGAAAGTAAGTGCAGGAACACCAATGACACTGGATTTAATTTAGTTTTATTAATCGTTTTGATGAGAATTCCTTTGGATTTTTGATTTATTAAGGTGCTAGTCTTTAATCAATTCAAATGTGACTATTGTCTATGAGCTTAAGTCAAGGACAACTGAAGCAACAAGCTTCCATTTTAAACGCTAAGTAAGATATGGGAGGATGTGGAATAAAAAGGGGGAACACTTTATAAACTACTAGCTTCCACGAATGTATCAGCCATCCAGTACGGCGCGCAGCCTCATTGGGAGCGTTGATTTTAAATTATAGGTTAAACATTCTGAAGTAGCCAAGTAGAGGCTACTTTTTTCGTTAAAAGCTTTGTTTGAGGGTGGCCCCCTGTTGATTGGAGTGTAAGGTGTTGCGACTACCGCGGAACTGATAGCCTGGAACGGAGCCAATCAGAGAGTGTAGAGACATTTACTATTTTTAGTTACATAAACTATCAACTATTCTAAGTTAGAACAAACTTCTCAAATTTTCCTTCACTTTCCCTTTTTTCCTCCGATAATAATACTAGAATATACATTTGTCGGAGGGGAACCCCATGAACATTTCCCAGGTTGGTACCAACATAGACAATTCAGCTAGAATTAAAGTGAAAAGCACTGAAACAAATAAAGTTGATTACTCTATTGAAGAAGCAAAGCAGTTATCTCCTGTTAAGAGTAAAGAGAGCATTATACGTATTGTAGAAGGGATGAATGAATTGATTACTCCCCTCAATGTCTCTGTAAGATTTGAATTTCATGAGGAATTAAATGAGTATTTCGTCAAAGTTGTGGACGCTTTAACAGACGAGGTCATCCGCGAAGTTCCTCCCAAAAAGTTTTTAGATATGTATGCAGCAATGACAGAGTATATGGGATTATTTGTTGATAAAAAGATTTAGGTGGTGAATCAATTGCGGATAAGTGGTTTTGCAAGTGGTATGGATATAGACAATATGGTGAAGGAATTGATGAAGGCAGAACGGATGCCGATGAATAAATTAACGCAACAGAAGCAATTGCTCGAGTGGAAACGCGATGATTATCGAGATTTAAATAGGTTGTTAACTGATTTTCGAAATCTTTCTTTTGATATGACTCTGCAGAGAACATACTCTCAGAAGAAGGTTAGTTCCACTAATCCAATGGTATCGGCGACTGCCTCTTCTACAGCGGCAAATGCCACATATACGATTTCAGATGTGAAGGTTGCTACTGCTTACTCTATATCTTCAATTGGATTTTCAAAAACGGACGAACAAGATCCTCCGAAGAGTTTACTGGATCCTTCAAAAAGTATATGGGAACAAAAAGACCTTTTTGAAAAATGGGGTACTACACCAGAGGATTCTACATTTACGATAACAACTTATAATGCAAGTGGTCAGCCAATCGAAGATACGTTTACTCTTAATGCAAGTACAACGATGAATGATCTAATGTCGAAGATTAGTTCGTCGAATATAGGTGTCACGGCGTTTTATGATGAAACCACTGGCGAATTAATGCTTACTAGAAAAGAAGCAGGATCATTAGTAGGTGAAGACGGAGCTATAATTAAATTTACAGGACCTTTTTTAACAGATGTGCTGGAGTTGGACAAAGGGAAAGAAGTAGGTGGTTCCCAAGCAGAGCTCACGATCAACGGTGTAACAACGACGCGTCCAACAAATAGCTTCTCTGTCAACGGTGTAAACTTCACATTAAACGGTGACATGGAAGGGCAAACAGCAGTAGTATCCATTGGAGCCGACACGAACAGTACTTTTGACGCAATAAAAAATTATGTAGAAAAATATAACGAGCTCATTACTCGAATTAATGAAAAAACGGCTCAACCGGTTTATCGCGACTTTAAACCATTATCTGTTGAAGAACGTGAATCCCTTTCAGAAAAGCAAATTGAGCAGTGGGAAGAGAAGGCAAGAAGCGGGCTGCTTCGAAATGATTCCATCCTTTCCTCAGGATTAAGTCAAATGCGGATGAACTTTTATGAGCCTGTATCCGGTGGTGGGGCGTTTAATCAGTTAGCCAAGATTGGTATTTCGACAGGAGCCAACTATCTCGATAAAGGAAAGCTCATTATTGATGAGGACAAACTAAGAGATGCGATTGAAAAGGATCCTACATCGGTGATGAATTTATTTACAGCTAATGGTGACGATAAATCTTCGCAAGGATTGGCAAGAAGATTACGTGAATCTATAGGGACGACGATTCAACAAATAGAAGCACGCGCAGGGAATAGTACAAGAACGAATCAGCAATTTACTTTAGGTCGCGAGCTACTGAATATGGATAAGCGAATCTCTACCTTTGAGGTGCGTCTGCAGCAAAAAGAGGCGCGCTACTGGCGTCAATTTACTGCAATGGAGAAGGCAATCAACATCGCTAATCAACAGTCAGTGTCTATAATGAGTCAATTTTATAATAACTAACGTTTATCAATAAAAGGAGTGTCCCATCATGGCAATCTATAACCCCTATCAAGCCTATCAGCAAAATTCGGTTGCAACCGCTTCTCCTGGTGAGCTGACATTAATGCTTTATAATGGATGCTTAAAGTTTATGAGGCTTGCTAAAAAGGGAATCGAAGAGAAAAATGTGGAAGTGAAAAATACAAATCTTCTTAAAGCACAAAAGATCATTCAAGAGCTAATGGTAACGTTAAACACGAATCTTGCCGTTTCGAAGTCAATGTTAGCGATGTACGACTACATGAACCGTCGTTTGATTGATGCGAATATAAAAAACGATGTCTCAATCATTGAAGAAGTGGAAGTCCACATGACAGAATTCCGCGACACATGGAAGCAGGTTATCCAAACGAATAGACAGAAAACATTTTCGCAAGGTGGTCAAGCGTAATGGCAGTTGTTGAGGATTTGCATCGGGTAACGACCCATCTACTTACTATGCTAGAGGAAGAGTTTCCTGCTGAGGACAAGCGCGATCCCTTTATTGAAGAAGTCGAGAAGCTTCTGCAAATTCGCGAATCGTTGCTGCAAAGGCTTGCTCCTCCTTTTACGGAAGCGGAGATAGAGCTTGGTAAAAAGGTAGCGCAGGCAAGCCAACTGATTCCAGTGAAGCTTGAAGCATTTCAAAAGCAATTAAAACAAGAATGGAGTCATATGCAACATTCGAAAAAGACAGCGAAGGCCTACGAAAAGGCTTATGCTGGTGTTTCGATTGATGGGATGTATTATGACAAAAGGAATTAGGTGTTTCGTATCTTGCGTTTAAAAGAAGAAGAGTTTATGGTGTTACAGCAATATAATGATTTGTTAGAGACGTTAGAAGAAGCCTTCACTTACTTGTGTAAGAAGGCGGATGTACATATCGATACAAGCCAACAGGTGAAGCAGGACAGTTATTTAGCGATTGCAAGGCTCGTGGAAACGCATGTGAAGCTGGCTGATTGGTTTCATGATAAGGAAGAAGCGCTACAGATCATCGCAGAGTTTGAACGGATTATCGATGAATTAGAGGTACTGGGTCATTTTGATAAGAGTCATATACCAGAACAGGTTACATTCTCTACTTATGTCTTACCAGTATTTGAAGAATGGAAAATAAATATGCAAAAACAGCTCATGCCTTTTCTGGCACATTAACTCTCTGGGAATTTCGGAGAGTTTTTTTAATTGGAAGAAAGTTTTACCAAAGACATGCATATACTTGTTTCACCCCCACTGCGACGCCTGTTTTAAGTAGTTCACAAATTCTTAACATTTCTTTTACGTTTAAGCAGGAATTGTGTTGGGTATTGTAGAAATATGTTTACATAGCTTTTAAATAAGCTTAACCTTTCTAAAATATAGAAAGGGATTGTAGACCATTGTTTGGAAGCTAGTAATCCAAACAGTAACAAAAGGAGGAGTTCGTTTATGAAGTACAACGTTCGCGGTGAAAACATTGAGGTAACTCCAGCAATTCGAGATTATGTTGAAAATAAACTCGGAAAGATTGAGCGCTATTTTGACTCAACAGAAAATGCAGAATGCAAAGTGAATTTAAAAGTCTACAACAACCAACAAAAAATTGAAGTCACCATTCCCATGACAGGCCTAGTCCTACGTGCAGAGGAAAGTCATGATGACCTATATGCAGCGATAGACCTTGTCTTAGATAAATTAGAGCGACAAATTCGAAAACATAAAACAAAAGTAAACCGCAAATTACGTGATACTGGCTCTCCAAAATACTTATTTAATGAAGTAATCGATAATGTCGCCACTTCCCATGTAGCTGTGGAGGACGAAGAGGATGAAGAAGATTTAGTCAGAACAAAGCGCTATAATCTAAAGCCGATGGACAGTGAAGAAGCGATTCTTCAAATGAATCTATTAGGGCATAACTTCTTCGTATT
Organism: Sutcliffiella halmapala; assembly: GCF_002019665.1. Taxonomy (GTDB): domain Bacteria; phylum Bacillota; class Bacilli; order Bacillales; family Bacillaceae_I; genus Sutcliffiella_A; species Sutcliffiella_A halmapala. Next base: position 678,132 of record NZ_KV917375.1, read on the forward strand.
CCTAAACGCAGCGACAAACGAGACAAATGTCGTGTATAAGCGTAACGATGGAAAATATGGATTGATTGAATCTTATTGAACTGAAGGGACCCTATGATGGGGTCCCTTTTAAAATGTGAAGGATTGACAATCATAATAGTAGGGATAAAGTCGCCCTTCACTTATACCGTAATAAGTTGTACCGCAACCCAATAAGTGTTAAAATTTAAATTATTATTATGTGCTATTAGACTATAGGTACAGAGGAGCGTTCTTATGCTTGGTTTACTAAATAAAGTGTTTGATATGAATAAGCGTCAATTGAAACGTCTAGACAAAATGGCGGATCAAATAGATTCCCTTAGCGCGGATATGGCAAAGCTTTCTGATGAGCAACTACGCGAGAAAACGGAAGAATTCAAAGCTCGCTATCAAAAGGGTGAAAGTGTTGATAGCATGCTGACAGAAGCTTTTGCTGTTGTTCGTGAAGCAGCGAAACGCGTGTTAGGTCTTTATCCTTATAAAGTTCAATTAATGGGTGGTATTTCCTTACATGAGGGGAATATTTCTGAGATGAAAACTGGGGAAGGTAAAACATTAACTTCCACACTTCCAGTTTATTTAAATGCGATTACTGGTAAGGGTGTTCACGTTGTAACCGTGAATGAATACTTAGTAACTCGTGATGCAACCGAAATGGGACAACTTTATGAGTTCCTTGGTTTAACGGTGGGGCTTAACTTAAATGGGCTTTCTCGTGAAGAAAAAATAGAAGCGTATAAAGCAGATATTACATATGGAACGAATAATGAATTTGGTTTTGACTACCTACGAGACAACATGGTGTTATACAAAGAACAAATGACACAACGTCCACTTCACTATGCGGTAATCGATGAAGTTGATTCCATTTTAATCGATGAGGCGCGTACACCACTTATTATTTCTGGAAGTGCGCAGAAATCTGCTTCATTATATATTCAAGCAAATGCCTTTGCTCGCACGCTTGTGCTCGATACCGATTATACCTATGATGTGAAAACGAAGGGTGTTCAATTAACGGAAGATGGGATTACAAGAGCAGAGAAGGCTTTTGGGATTGAGAACCTTTTTGATATTACGCATGTTTCATTAAACCATCATATTAATCAGGCATTAAAAGCACATGTTACGATGCACAATGATGTGGATTATGTAGTGGAAGAAGGCGAAGTTGTCATTGTTGACCAATTTACCGGTCGTCTAATGAAAGGACGTCGTTACTCTGATGGACTTCACCAAGCTATTGAAGCAAAAGAAGGCCTTGATATTCAGAATGAAAGCATGACCCTTGCGACGATTACGTTCCAGAACTATTTCCGGATGTATGAAAAGCTTGCGGGGATGACTGGTACGGCGAAAACGGAGGAAGAGGAATTCCGTAACATCTATAATATGAGTGTTGTTGCAATTCCAACTAACCAAGATATCGTTCGTGATGACCGTGCAGATCTTATTTATAAAAGTATTGAAGGTAAATTCAATGCCGTTGCAGATGATATCACAGAGCGCCATAAGATTGGCCAACCTGTGCTTGTCGGTACGGTTGCAATTGAAACTTCTGAAGTGATTTCCCGTCTTTTAACAAAGCGTGGAATTAAGCATAATGTCTTGAATGCGAAAAACCATGCTCGTGAAGCAGATATTATTTTAGACGCTGGTCAAAAAGGTGCTGTTACGATTGCGACAAACATGGCTGGTCGTGGTACAGATATCAAACTTGGCGAAGGCGTTAAAGAGGTCGGCGGTCTTGCGGTAATCGGTACGGAGCGTCATGAATCTCGTCGTATTGATAATCAGCTTCGTGGACGTTCTGGTCGTCAAGGAGACCCAGGGGTAACGCAATTCTATCTATCCATGGAAGATGAATTAATGCGTCGCTTCGGCTCTGATAATATGAAAAATATGATGGAGCGCCTTGGGATGGATGATACCCAGCCGATCCAAAGTAAAATGGTATCTCGTGCGGTTGAATCTGCTCAAAAACGTGTTGAGGGTAATAACTTTGATGCGCGTAAACAGCTCTTACAGTATGATGATGTGCTTCGTCAACAGCGTGAAGTGATTTACACGCAACGTTTCGAAGTATTGGATTCTGAGAACCTACGTGAAGTAGTAGAGAGAATGTTAACTTCTGCTATTCATCGTCAAGTTGGGTTATATACACCGAAAGAGGACCTTCCAGAAGAATGGAATCTTCAAGGAATCGTCGACTATGTCGAAGCGAATCTTCTTGATGAGGGCGTTGTAACGGTTAATGACTTCCGTGGGAAAGAACCAGAGGAAATGGCCGAGTTAATCATCGGAAAAGCGAAGGTCCGTTATGATGAGAAAGAGCAAGAGCTATCTCCTGAACAAATGCGTGAGTTCGAGAAAGTTGTCGTGCTACGTGCGGTGGATAGTAAGTGGATGGATCATATCGATGCAATGGATCAATTGCGTCAAGGAATCCATTTACGCGCGTATGGTCAAATTGATCCGCTTCGTGAGTATCAATTTGAAGGATTTGCAATGTTTGAAACGATGATCGCTGCGATTGAGGATGATGTAGCGAAATACGTGATGAAGGCGCAAATTCGCAACAACTTACAACGTGAAGAGGTAGCAAAAGGCCAAGCTGTGGTACCAAAAGAAAGCGGCGGCGAGCCACCAAAGAAAAAGCCAGTCAAAAAAGTAATGGAAGTTGGCCGTAATGATGCATGCATTTGCGGTAGTGGAAAAAAATATAAAAATTGCTGCGGAAAATAATTTCTGTACGATTTTGTTAATGGTGGAGCTGAATTTCGGCTCCACTTTTTGTGCGATTAGGGTTATCCTGGTTGCACCTGCTTTTTTATTTTCATAAAATAAGCTAGAATAGACTATTAGTTGCGAAAAAATTATGAGGTGAACTAGATGGAATTAGTAGAAATTCGTCACGAGTTAGAAAAAATGGCTAAGCGATTAGTTGAGTTTAGGGGGTCTCTTTGACTTAGAGGCCAAAGAAAGACGTATTGCTGAATTAGATAACGAAATGGCCAACCCGGAATTTTGGAATGACCAAAATGCGGCACAAGTTGTTATCAATGAGGCGAATACACTGAAAGATCCTGTAGGTCAATTTCATGAACTAAGTGAGAACTATGAAAACCTACAATTGACATACGATTTGTTAAAAGAAGAAGCGGATGCTGAATTACAAGCCGAGCTGGCTGGTGAAGTGAAAAGCGTCACAAATGATTTCAATAATTTTGAACTTCAACTACTACTTAGTGGTGAACACGATAAAAATAATGCGATCCTTGAGCTTCATCCAGGTGCAGGTGGTACGGAATCACAGGACTGGGGTTCCTTGCTATTAAGAATGTACACGCGCTGGGCTGAGCGAAAAGGCTTTAAAGTAGAAACGCTCGATTATTTACCTGGAGATGAAGCTGGGATTAAAAGTGTTACCTTGCTCATTAAAGGCCACAATGCTTATGGGTACTTAAAAGCGGAAAAGGGCGTGCACCGTCTTGTTCGTATTTCCCCATTCGACTCATCCGGCCGTCGTCATACGTCTTTCGTATCATGTGAGATAATGCCAGAATTTGATGATGAGATTGAAATTGACATTCGAACAGAGGATTTGAAAGTCGATACGTACCGTGCAAGTGGAGCGGGTGGTCAGCATATTAACACGACTGATTCCGCTGTACGTATTACACATTTACCAACCAATGTCGTCGTTACATGTCAAACGGAACGTTCGCAAATCAAGAACCGTGACCGTGCCATGAAAATGTTACAAGCAAAGCTTTATCAAAGAAGACTTGATGAGCAGCAAGCAGAACTAGACGAAATCCGTGGCGAGCAAAAAGAAATCGGTTGGGGAAGCCAAATACGTTCCTACGTATTCCACCCATACTCCATGGTGAAAGATCACCGTACCAACACAGAAGTTGGTAACACCCAAGCCGTAATGGATGGCGACCTAGACCCATTCATTGATGCATATTTGCGATCACGATTATAAGAACTGGTTGAAGAGGGGGCCAGGCACCAATTGGAGAATTCGTCCAATTGGTGCCTGGCCTTCGGTGTTTATTGTCTTAAAAGTTTGCTCTTTTTTATTAAATTGTGAAGTCTTAGGTGGGAATCGCTGCATAGCATAATAGGGTTGATTTTTATTCCTAGGGCGGATTTTGCAGGGAAAGTAGGCACTCTCTTGTTCTTGGATTTTGAACTTCTGAAATTTTTGGCAGACCTTTTGAGTTACTTTCGAGAGCTTCTGACATTTTTCGAGAACCTTCTGTTTTTTTTCCGAGAGCTTCTGACATTTTTCACAAACCTTCTGAAATTTTTGATTTCCCCTCTTATTTCCCAAGTTTGATTGACTGACGCATCTTAGCGAATGCGTCAGTCAATCAAACGCTACGCCCCCTCGATTCTAACTTCACCCTAAAAAGAAATAGTGTCTATTGTCCAAAATCACACCCCCTCATAGAATCCCCTCCAATTACAAACACTACCAATATAAAACCATCTATTTAATGCTTTACCACGTTATACCAACGCCATTTACACCGGTACTTGCACATGCTATACTCTTGCTCGTTGTGTAAAATTTTTATATAGGTAAATTCTTGGAGGGACAAGCATTGAAACATAAACATAGGAATGGCTATCAAGTAAATCCAGTGTATCAGCGAGTAAAAGAATATACATATGTCGTGTTAGGGTCAACGATTGTTGCCTTAGCTTTTAATCTATTTTTACTACCAAACCGAGTTGCGTCAGGTGGAGTTAGTGGAATCAGTACCATATTGGACTCTGTTCTTGGTTGGGAACCGGGAATTGTGCAACTATGCTTTAATATTCCCTTATTCTTTCTAGGAGTATTTCTTTTGGGGAAACAGTTCGGGCTCAAAACATTGGTGGGGACGATTACGCTACCGTTAATTGTTTTGTGGACAAGAGATTTTGCTCCGGCAACTGTTAATCCGATGTTAGGAAGTATCTTCGGTGGAATCGGGGTAGGATTAGGTTTGGGATTAGTGTTCCGTGGACGAGCATCTACCGGAGGAACCGATTTAGCAGCGCAAATTATTCATAAATATACCGGTCTTTCATTAGGAACATGTGTAGCACTTATTGATGGATTAATCGTGCTAGCAGCCGCAATCGTTTTTGATTTTGAACTTGGAATGTATGCATTAATTGGTTTATTTGTAACTAGCAAAACGATTGATTATGTGCAAGTAGGTCTTGGATATTCCAAAATGGCGATTGTCATAACCCAGAAAGAAGAAGAAGTAAGGCAAGCAATTCTTACAAAAATTGATCGTGGCGTAACGAAGCTTTCCGCAACAGGTGGTTACACGGAGGATGAACGACCGGTCCTGATGTGTGTGGTCGATCAGACTGAATTCACAAAATTGAAACAAGTGGTTCGAAGCATTGATGCCTCTGCATTTGTGGTTGTAATGAACGCATCAGAGGTTCTCGGTGAGGGTTTTAAAAGAGAATAGAATGGTTATAATAAGGTGGAAGTTGGTATATTTTACTTCTATTTTAGGGGGACTTTAAAATGAAAAAGTATTTAGTTGCATGTCTATTTGGACTATCACTACTAATGTTAGCTGCATGTGGTGGTGGAGAAGAAAATAATACAGCTACGGATGCACCAATCGAGCAAGGTGCAACAGCAGAAGCGGAAAAGCTTTTTAAACAAAGCTGTGCAAGCTGTCATGGCGGTAATCTAGAAGGCGGATTTGGTCCGAAACTTGAACAAGTCGGAAATAAATACTCAGCAGCTGAAATTGAGGATATTATTTTGAACGGTCAAGGAAAGATGCAGGGCGGACTATTAAAAGGTGAAGAAGCATCAACTGTTGCTTCTTGGTTGGCTGAACATAAATAATAAACGAGAGCTCCTGCGGAAATGTGGGAGTTCTTTTATTTTTCTTCCTAAAACGAATAATTATCAACTCCAAATTCAGTGTCAAAACTCCTAAGCGAAATCTCCTCATTTCACAATAACTTTTTAAAAAGTTAATTTGTATAAAAGCTTTTAAAAGTCTCTCTTTTCATCTAGCCTTAATTCCTTTATCGAACTTATTTTTTTCGACAAACGTAGGAAAGGAATCTATTAAAAGGTAATAAATTACTACATTACCAACTGTATCTTCCAATTGAAAAGAAACTGTAATAATTAAAACTCTAATTTTGTCGAAATAGATGGTATAATGAAAAAGTGAATTTATGCGGAAATTTATGATAAATATACATATTTAATGGTGGAAGTAAGTTTCCCCTCGTATTGGAGTTATATTTATTTAAATTTCTTCCTTGCCAATATTCGAATAATGGGAAGGCACTTTATTCAAATATTCTAACCCGCAGGTGATTAAATGATAGAAATGCAAGACGTCTATAAAAAATATCCTAACGGTGTTCAAGCCGTTGATGGAATAAATATAAATATTAAAACAGGTGAATTCGTATATGTAGTAGGACCTAGTGGTGCTGGTAAATCAACGTTTATTAAAATGATGTACCGTGAAGAAAAACCAACAAGCGGTTCGATTATTATAGATGGTATAAATTTATCGAAGTTAAAAGAAAGCAAGGTTCCAATTTTAAGAAGAAACATCGGAGTCGTTTTCCAAGACTTTAAGCTTCTCCCGCAACTAACGGTGTATGAGAATGTAGCATTTGCCTTAGAAGTAATTGAAGAAAATCCTAAAAATATCAAAAAGAGAGTCATGGAAGTTTTAGATTTAGTAAAACTTAAACATAAAGCAAGACATCTTCCTAATGAACTTTCTGGGGGAGAGCAACAGCGAATCTCGATCGCACGTTCCATTGTTAACAACCCGAAAGTAATGATCGCTGATGAGCCAACAGGGAATCTCGACCCAGATACATCTTGGGAGATTATGAGTATTTTCGAAGCGATTAATGAAAAAGGTACAACTATCTTGATGGCGACGCATAACCGTGAAATTGTAAATACGATTAAAAAGAGAGTAATTGCAATTGAGCATGGAAAGATTGTGCGAGACCAAGCAGAGGGGGATTATGGATATGAAGCCTAGAACTCTTTTGCGCCATTTTAGAGAAAGTTTTAAAAGCTTAGCACGAAACGGTTGGATGACCTTTGCATCTGTTAGTGCAGTTACCGTAACATTATTGTTAGTTGGTGTATTCCTTGTCCTGATGATGAACCTCAACAACGTGGCATCAGAAATTGAAAATGATGTCGAAATACGTGTTCATATAGATTTGACAGCGACAGAAGAAGATCAAGCTGTTCTTAGAAAAGAGATTGAAGGCATTCCAGAAGTGCAAACGATTGACTTCTCCTCTAAAGACGCAGAATTAAAAGGTTTAGTAGATAGCTTTGGTGAGGATGGCGGTGCATTTGAGCTGTTTGAACAAAACAATCCACTTTATGATGTGTTTATTGTAAAAACAGCGAATCCAACTGACACGATTAAAACGGCTAAAGCAATAGAAGAGCTAGGGAATGCACATAAGGTAATTTATGGTGCAGAATTAGTAGAGAGATTATTTAAAGTGTTTGAGATTGCTAGAAACGTCGGACTTGCTTTAATACTTGGTTTAGTCTTCACAGCAATGTTCCTTATTTCAAATACCATTAAAATCACTATTTTTGCCAGAAGAAAAGAAATTGAAATTATGAAGTTAGTTGGGGCAACAAACGGATTTGTCCGTTGGCCATTTTTCTTAGAAGGACTTTGGTTAGGCGTGTTAGGTTCACTCGTGCCTATCGGAATAATTCTAACGTCCTACTATTATCTAATAGATTTAGTACAACCGAGGATTCAAGGAACTTTTTATGAATTACTTCCTTTCTATCCATTTGCTTTCCAGGTTATTGGAATATTGATATCAATTGGTGCTTTCATTGGAATGTGGGGAAGCATGATGTCTGTTCGTAAGTTCTTACGAGTTTAATAGAGTACGATATATATAATATCTACCCAAAAAAATGAAAAATATGATAGGGATAAACAGAAAAGTCCCTATCTGTACATAAGAATTTAGGGGGAAACAGGGAATGAGAAGAAAGATTGGTACAGTTGCTATTGCTGCGGTTATAGGATTTTCAGGATTTTTCTCTACTAGTTTTTCAGACACAGCTTCCGCAAATTTGCAGGAAAAACTAAATGAGGTTCAAAATGAAAAATCTTCAAATGAATCAACAAGAAATGAGAAAAAAAATGAAGTGAATAATCTGCAAGCTGAACAAAATAGATTAGCTGCAGAAGTAAAGCAATTAGACTTAGCAGTAGCAGAAACGAAAGCGAAAATCAGCGCTAAAAAAGAAGAAATTGATGGAACAAGACAAGATATCACTAAGCTACAAGAAGAAATAGTGGTATTAAAAGAACGTATTGAAAAAAGAAATGAGCTTCTAAAAGATCGCGCTCGCTCTTTCCAACAAGGTGGAGGAGCTGTTAACTACCTAGATGTATTGCTAGGAGCACAAAGCTTTGGAGATTTCATAGACCGTGTTGGTGCGGTTGCTACGATTGTACAAGCAGACCGTGATATTTTACAAGCTCATCAAGATGACTTACAGCTGTTAGAAGAAAAAGAATTAGAGCTACGTGAAAAACTAGCTTCTCTTGAGCAACAGCTTACAGATTTAGAAGGAATGGAAGTCAAATTAAAGCAACAAATTGCTGAAAAAGATAAACTAATGGCAGAATTAAAGAAAAAAGAGTCTGAAACAATGCATGAAATTCATGAGCTTGAGAATGAAGCTACAGTATTAGCAGCTCAAGAACAAGCAATAAAAGCGGAGATTAAGGCCGCAGAAGAACGAAAGAAACGTGAAGAAGAGGAACGTCGTCAACGTGAGGAAGACGAGCGTCGTAGAGCAGCAGAAGCTAAAGCTGCAGCAGAGGCTGCAAAAGCCGCAGGAAAGCCTGCCCCGCCAACTCATGTAACTTCACCTCCACCACCAGTTTCATCTGGTAACTGGACACGCCCAGCTACTGGAAGTGTAACATCTGGATTCGGAACTCGTTGGGGTTCTAACCACTTTGGTATTGATATTGGTAAAAATGGCAGAACAGGAGATGTTCCTGTTGTAGCCGCTGCTAGTGGAACGGTGTTTCAATCTTTCTATTCTAGCTCTTATGGAAACGTAGTGTTTATCACTCACTATATGGATGGACAAACATGGACTACTGTTTATGCTCATTTAGAGAGAGCTGGAGTTCCAGCTGGTACTTCAGTATCGAAAGGGCAACAAATTGGAATCATGGGTAACACTGGGTTTTCTACTGGACCACATTTACACTTTGAACTACACAGAGGTTCTTGGAACGGTTCTAAATCAAACGCTGTGAATCCAGCTTCTTATATTAATTTCTAAAATAATAATGATGGGATATTAATACACAACCTTTTCCGAGATATGTGAGGGGGTTGTGTTTTTTTGCTTTTTGGTTTTATACGATATGGTGCTATTTAGGGGAGGTTTTGTTTTTCCTAGTGCCCAATTTTATTGAATCGAAAAACTAGGGAACGAAAGGAGCCCTCGATTTCCGCCCCTCCCAAATCCACAACAATATAAACCCCATCCCATCAAACACCCACTCTCCCCCAGAAAAGAACAATTACATCAAATAACAAACTCCTGCTCATACTAACGATGGGAGGAAGAGTGACATATGATAAAAATTTTGTTAGCTAGTCTATTATTATTGGCTCCTCAATCTGTCGAGTCGCCTGACAATTACTTAACGATAACTCAACATGGGCAGAAGATTATCACGATGAACCGTGAGGATTTCATGATGCCACTTCCAGGGACACCGTTGATTAATGAGGAAAAATATGAGCAATTTATTGAAACAATAGATACAAAAGTGTACCAGGAACCTCAAAATGCGATGATAAATGATTTAGGAGGAATCGCTAAAGAACAAGTAGGTTACAGATTAGATAGACAGTTGTTTAGGGAATATTTTTATAAGTATTTTTTTAGTAATGGACCTTCAGAGGTGGAAGCACCACTGATGGAAATATATCCAAAGGTTGATAGTGAGCTGCTTTCTCAAATTCGCGTACAACAAATCGGGCAATATGCCACTTATTTTAATTCTTATAATAAAAGTCGTTCTCATAATATTTTTCTTGCTGCTCAAGCAGTAGATAATCATGTTGTTTTCCCAAATGAGACATTTTCGTTCAACAAAGTTGTTGGCAAAAGGACGACAGAAAGGGGTTATCTGCGGGCTCCAATTATTGTAAGTGGGGAATTAGCGGAAGGTGTCGGCGGAGGGATTTGTCAGGTGTCATCCACATTGTTTAATGCTGTGGATCGTGCAGGGCTGAAAATTGTTGAGCGCTACTCCCATAGTAGGAAGGTTCCATATGTACCACCAAGACGGGATGCTACGGTAAGCTGGTATGGACCTGACTTTCGTTTTCAAAACCAATACAATCAACCGATTTTGATTCGTGCCAAACGATATGGTGGCATGATGGTAGTGAAACTTTATTCCTCTGATGTCATCAATTATGAGCCAAAGGTAGTTCCTAATGCCCCATCGGAGTTACCAAAAGAAATTCATATAGAGCACGAAATACATCGTTCACTAAGAATTGAACCATCATTTTTAAAGTAGCTTGGATGGACTAAAGTATTTATGTATATTCTTTGATAAAAAATGCACATAAAAAGTACAAGCATCACATATACTGTAACTAAACAAAAGGCATTACACTTTCAAAGTGTAATGCCTTTTACTGCAACGTAGCTTACCTTATAGGCGAATGACTACTTCATAACAGTCGACTTACATAAGTGTTTTTATTTCCAACCATGCATGGCTGTGATACAATTGCGTCATATATTATTCGTTCGGTATAGGGTAGATGGATGAGGAGGAGCTTTCATGAATCGCAAAGTCGTCACATTATTAATGATAGTCTCAATTTTAGTTGGTGCAGGGGGCATGTATGCGGGAATACAATGGTTCGGTTCTAGTCAGGCTGCCGCTGTTCCTTCTCAGCAAACGGAAAATGGTGCTATCAAACAACAAGAAACACCGAAAGAAAGCGCAAAAGATATTCAAGCACATATGGACAAAATTCAACAAGCATATGAGTTAATCTCTTCTAGATATGTAGAAGAAATGGTATCAGACAAGCTAATTGAAGGTGCAATCCAAGGTATGGTCAATACATTGGAGGATCCTTATTCAGTTTATATGGATAAAGAAACGGCAGAGCAATTTAATCAATCTTTAGAGTCTTCATTTGAAGGAATTGGTGCAGAGGTTGGGATGCAAAATGGTAAGGTAACGATTGTTTCTCCTTTCCGTGGATCACCTGCAGAAAAAGCTGGTTTGCAACCAAACGATCAAATTTTAAAAGTGGATGAAGAAGATATTGAAGGACTTGATTTATATCAAGCAGTTTTGAAAATTCGCGGTGAAAAAGGCAGTGTCGTAAAGCTACAAATCCAAAGACCAGGGGTACAGGAGCCATTTATGGTAGATGTGACCCGCGACACAATTCCGATTGAAACGGTTTATTCAGAAACGTATGATTTTGAAAATAAGAAAGTCGGATATATTCAAATTACATCTTTCTCACAAGATACCGGTGAGGACTTCAAGAAACAATTAGCAGAGCTTGAAGAACAGAACATTGAAGGTTTAGTAATAGATGTCCGTGGCAATCCTGGTGGACTATTAGAGCAGGTGCAAATGATTTCTTCAGAATTAATTACGAAAGAAAAGCCATATGTTCAAATTGAAGAGCGTAATGGGGAAAAACAACGTTTCTTCTCTTCTATATCGGAGAAAAAACCTTATCCAATCATCACATTGATTGACAAGGGGAGTGCATCTGCCTCAGAAATTTTGGCAGGAGCATTAAAAGAGGCAGGAAATTATGAAGTTGTCGGGGATGCGTCGTTCGGTAAAGGTACCGTGCAACAGGCAGTTCCGATGGGTGACGGTAGTAACTTGAAGCTTACCTTGTATAAATGGTTAACTCCTGATGGAAATTGGATTCATGAAAAAGGAGTAGAACCTACGATTCCAGTGAAACAACCAGATTTCTTCTATGCCAATCCAATTAACCTAGAGGAAAATGAACAGCTCGCTTTTGACACGAATAGTGAAAAAGTAAAAAATGTTCAGCTTATGCTAAAAGGATTAGGCTTTGATCCTGGTCGTGAGGATGGCTACTATAGTAAGGAAACAGAAAATGCCGTGAAGTCTTTCCAAGCAGATAATGATTTATCTGCTACAGGTAAAATTGATGGATCCACTGCAGAACTTATCCAAAGCAAGCTACTTGAGGCAGTACGCTCAGAAAAGAACGACGTACAACTTCAAGAAGCATTGAAAAACCTATTTAAATAAATTTTTCGGGGTCGGCTTCTCATATGGTGAGGGTCGGCCCCTTTGTGTTAAAATAAAGGAAATATGTTTTATTAGATGATAGGCGGTGATTCGATGATAGAATCATGGTTATTGGAGTTACTAAAGGGTGTAGGACGATTATTTATTCATCCCGTTTTTTATGTAACCTTAGCCCTTGCAGTAGTATTAGGATATTTTCGAGTAAAACGAGAACGGCATGATTTTCACATACGAATAGAGTACGGTCTTACAGAGTTTCAAAAAGCATGTAAGACGCTTGTTTTAGGACTAGTATTGTCTTTTGTCACGGTAGGATTAGGACTTATTCTTCCGTTTGGTACGATATTTTTAATTAGTTTAGTGACTGTTTTCTTTGCACTATTTATCAAGCCGCGTTGGCTTTCGACAGGGTATATAGTTGGTTTTTCTCTCCTTCTAGCGGTGCTACTTCCAAAGTGGACAACAGGCATAGAGAGTGTAGATAGTTTATTTAGTAGCATTGGAGAGACTCATTTACCTTCTTTGGCAATATTAATGGGATTATTAATGATCGTGGAAGGGATACTTGTTTCTAAGCAAGCATCCATACAAACGTCTCCTCAGCTAGCAAAAAGCAAAAGAGGTTTACCGGTCGGATCCCATATAGCACAGCGGGTCTGGGTGCTGCCATTATTTTTATTTGTTCCAGGAGAAGGATTAAGCACTACTTTTGAATGGTGGCCTGTCCTCCAAATGGGAGAACAATCTTTATCCTTATGGCTCGTTCCCTTTGGAATGGGATTTTATCAAAGAATCAAAGCAAGCCTACCAAGGGAAACAGTCGCCATTACTGGGCGCCAGCTTTCTGCATTAGGTGCATTGATTCTCTGCCTAGCAATCTCGAGTGTTTGGTGGGAAGTAATTGCGATTATCGCAGCTGTCATCGCCGTATTTGCAAGAGAATGGATCCACTACTTAGTTCGTGTTCATGATGACAAGAATCAACCTATTTTCGTTCAACGTGATGAAGGTCTGATTATTTTAGGTGTTATTCCAGAAAGCCCAGCTGGAAAAATGAATCTTCTAATCGGAGAAATCATTGTAAAAGTAAATGGCCAATCTGTCTCCACAGTAGAAGGCTTCTATGAGGCGCTTCAGCACAATCGTGCGTTCTGTAAACTCCAGGTGGTAGATGATAATGGAGAAGCTCGTTTCGCACAATGCGCCATCTATGAAGGTGATCACCATGAATTAGGACTGTTATTCGTTCAGGACGGGAAGAAATGGAAGCGGACGGTGGCGGGGTAATCTTATGGTACAGATAGAAATGAAGTAAGACTTAAAAGGAAGCACTTTAATTACAACGAGCAGGCGTACTTATTATATAAGTGCGTCTTTTTGCTGTATCTAAGTAGAACCCGATTAGTCAGAACGCATTACCCTTCCTATTTTTCGTTACAAATGTAACTACTAGTCAAGGTTGTGCAGTGTCATAATAAACGCAGATGCTAGTAATGAAAGATACATCGGGAGGAATAAAAATGACCATTGCACATATGGAAAATATAGTGAAGCGATACGGTTCTCAACGAGTTTTAGATCATATTGATCTTACGATTGAACAAGGGGAAATTGTAGGATTATTGGGTCCGAATGGTGCAGGGAAAACGACACTGATCCATTCGTTGGCTGGCCTAATACGTGTCGATTCTGGGGAAATAACTTTATTTAATCAGCAGTTAACAGATCACATACAGGAGATTAAGAAAAATATTGGATTAGTTACTCAAGATATTACGGTGTTTGAGGATTTGACTGCAAGAGAAAACCTGGAGTTCTTTGGCGGGATTTATGGGTTGAAAGGTGCTTTACTGAAACAAAGGGTAGATGAAACGCTGGAGTTTGTCGGACTTAAAGAACAAGCTAAAAAGCTACCTACGAAATTTTCAGGTGGAATGAAGAGACGTTTGAATATTGCATGTGCACTCGTCCATAAACCGAAATTTCTTATTATGGATGAGCCAACTGTAGGGATAGACCCTCAATCAAGGAATCATATTTTGGAATCAGTAAGGGAATTACAGCGCCAAGGAACGACCGTTCTTTATACGACGCATTATATGGAGGAAGTACAGTCCATTGCTTCGCGTGTGGTTATTATGGATCAAGGTCATGTTATTGCCCAAGGGACGCTTGATGAGCTTGTTGAAAATCTCCAGCATGAGGAGAAGATTGTGTTAGAAGTAGCAGCAGAGCCTACAGAAGCGGTTCTTGAGAAGCTACGTAACCTTGATGGGGTAAAAAAGGTTGTGCAGGACGGACTAAAACTGCAAATTATTTCAAGCACGGGAGCGGGTAACCTAGACAGAGTACTTTCTATCGTAAAAGATACCGGTGGTGTTCGTTCTGTTAGTGCAGAAAAGCCTACATTGGAGGATGTTTTCTTAACGCTTACTGGAAAAAGTCTTCGTGACGGGGAGGAGGGCTAGTATGATTAGAGCGCTACGCTTTCCGTTGCTCCGAATGCTTCGCAGCTATTTAGGACTTATTCTTTTGCTTGTGCTGCCCCTTTGTTTGATTTCCGTTTTAGGATTGATATCAAGCCATGTCCCAGGTGAAGGAGGAGGAGAAGCGATATCGGGGATGACTTGGCTTTCGGTTAGCTTTATGATTAGCTTCCAGCTTTTTGGTGGGTCGTATACGATGGCATATATGAAAGAAGATTTTTTTACACCTCGGAAGTGGCGAATGTATTCTCTTCCAATCAAGCCAGTCACGTATGCCTTTACCATATTAGTAGCGAGTGTGTTATTTAATGCAGCACAAGGGATGGTTATCGTGTTTTTTACAAAATTGGTATATGGAGTGAACTGGGGGAATCTTGGTTGGGTGTTGCTCATTATCATTGTTGTGTCCATTTTATCTCAACTAGTTTGCCTCATTTTCGTACTTTCTGTGAAAAATTACAAAATAGCGGAAAGACTATCAGAGGTATATGGCATCGGTTCTATTATTTTGGCAGGGATGATGTTTAGCCTTCCTAAGTCAGGCTTCTTCGATTTCATGTCGACCTATGGCAATCCAGTCTCACTTGGACAAAATGCCATCTTTGGAATGATTAGTGGCGAGGGGATGGACAAAGCTTTTCTTAGTCTAGGGATATTACTGATTGCGACACTTCTAGTAGCCTTCGGGGCAATTTTTGTGGGAAGGAGAAAGCTAGCATGACCATCTTTACTTTTGCGTTAAAGCGTAGTTTTCGAAGTAAAAGCAATCTCATCTTTCTTCTTCTCCTTCCAATCATTTGTATTTTATTGCCTACTCAGGAGTGGCAGCCCCTTCCATTAGGTTTTCAATATTATGGGATCATCCTTTTGTTTAGCGCTTCCAGAGTTGTCGTGTCGATTATGCAAGACCGTGCGACAGGTGTTCTGCTCCGAATTGGCGTGTCTCCCGTTACGCATTTTCACTACCTTTTCCAAAGTCTACTCGCTTATTCCCTCATTTTAATTGGGCAAAGTGCATTAGTGGTTTTTGGAGGAAGGCTCGTGCATGGTGAAGTAATCAAGGAGCCGTTGTTATTATTTGTTGTCTATGCCATTTTTTCATTGACGGCAGTGGCTTTTTGCTTAGCGTGGAATTCTCTCTATCGTAATAAGGAAACTGCTCTTCTTCTTTTAATGAATGTCATTATTCTCATGGCGATGCTTGGTGGAGTGATGTGGCCAATGGAGATTATGCCAGAATTTCTCCAACGAACTGCGATGCTTTTACCAACGTATTGGCTAGTAGAGGCAGTACGTACAATTATCTATGAAGAAGGGACAAGGGCGTTATTGTTTCCAGTAAGTGTTATCCTTTTGTTCACGATTGCTTTTTTATTATTAGGAAGCAAAAGAAGATTAGTATAGAAGAAAAGGTTACGATAAAATAGACGGTAGGTATAGACAGGGAAGAAAGGGAGAGGTGGAGGCGCCGATGAAGGACCATTCGAACGAAATATGGAACCCTAAAACAAGCACACTACTTTGGCGGGTCCTCGGATTACTACTACTCAGCTTATTTTGGCTTACTAGTCAAAGTAGTGAGTTTGGAGTAATCCTTCTCCTATTTTTAGCAGTGATGGCATTGGCGCGCTGGCGCTTTTCCTTGCCAGGATGGACGGTTCTAATTGACCAAGCGGCATGCTTGATGATGCTGTTTTCTTGGGAAGATGCTTGGTTAGCCTTAAGTCTCCCAATTTTTGAAGCCTTTCGTAGTGGCAAGAAAAGGTATCTTATCCCCTCTCTTATCGCGCTTTTATTTTATGCAGAACTCTCGATTGCCCTTATCAGCCTTTCCGTTCTAGCGGCCTTTTCTGGATTAGTCATTCGCAGTTGGGAACAGCAGATGGAGCAATATCGATTAGAAGTAGATCGTGAACGGCGAACTCGTTATGAGCTGGAGGTATTAAAAAGGGAGTTGTTGTTGGCTAACGCAAAAGCGGCACGTACAGCAGAGCTAACGGAACGGAATCGCATCTCTCAGGAATTACACGACCATGTGGGCCATGAATTAACCGGGGCAACGCTTGCACTCCAGGCTTTTGAACAATTATGGGAAGAAAACGATCCTCAGGCAAAAGACTTCTTCGGGCAATTAAAGGAACGGCTTTTTAAAAGTACCCAGGACTTGCGGGAGACCGTGCATAATATGAAGCCAGTGAAGCCGTTGGGAATTGATGTACTAGAAGAGGTTTGTCGTGCCTTTACAGCCTATCCGATTGATTTCAAGGTGTACGGAAATACCGAAAAAATCCCTGTTTATTTATGGAGTATTTTAGAGCCATGTCTGAAAGAAACCCTTACAAATGTAAGTAGGCATGCAAATGCGACTAAAGTAGAGGTATCATTAGATGTGAGCGAAAGTATCGTGCGACTTGCTGTTTATAATGATGGGGAAACAAGCGGGACGCTCACCAGTGGAGGAGTCGGCTTACGAAATTTACGGCAACGAGCAAAATCAGTCGGAGGAAGTGTCGCCTTTCATACAAAGGACGGCTTCCAGTTTGTTTGTGTCCTGCCGATTGAAGATGCAAGGTGATAGGTTAGAATGATTGTATGAGAATAAGAGAGGTGAGTGGACGATGAAAATCCTAATTGTTGATGATGATCCGTTAATATGTCAAAGTCTTCAAGTATTACTCTCTCGTGAAAAGGATATGCTCGTCATTGGAACGGCCAAGAACGGAGCTGAGGCTTTAGAGAAGTGCGAGCAGGAGCTTCCGGACGCCATCCTGATGGATATTCGTATGCCGGTGATGGATGGAATCCAAGCAACGCGCGAAATAAAAAAGCGCTGGCCCCATGTCGGGATTATGATGCTAACGACTTTTGAGGACGAAAAAAATATTCGCTTAGCTCTTTTGGCAGGAGCAAAAGGCTATTTACTGAAATCTGCACAAGTCTCTACGATGGCAGAACATTTACGAGCATTAAATGCAGGTTCCTCCGTATTGGATGCAAATGTCTTAAAAACACTAACCCAACCTGAAAAACAAGATCTCAGTGAATTGACACCTCGAGAAAAAGATATATTGGAATTAGTAGCCCAGGGCTGTTCTAACCGTGAAATAGCTGAACAATTATTTCTCAGTGAGGGGACAATACGTAATACACTTTCCATTATTTTAGAAAAACTTGAGGTGAGAGACCGAACCCAATTAGCGATTTATTACTGGAAAAACAGATAGGATGGCACGAAAAAGCGAGGATGGTGCCCCGAAAATACAAAATGAGGTACTCAATAGAGATTATTGAGTACCTCAAGTCTATTCGTGCTAAATGTTATACTAGCTCAACTAATATGTTTGATAGTTATAAGATTTGCTTTTATATTTACCTCTAAAAACTACTCTTCGAAAAACAACTTTTCTACTTTCTCTTTACCTTAAATCCTTTTCACTGAAATAGCCGCCCGTACTTTTTGTAGTGCTTCTTTTCCGGTTTCCTTTTTTGCCATTAATACATTTACATAAATAGCGTCAATCATGGCTAGCTGTGCAATACGTGATGCTAAGGCTTCTGAACGATAATCGGTTTCTTCCGAGACAGTATAAAGAGGGATATCAACCAGTTGACTTAATGGAGATTTTGCAAAGTTCGTAATCCCGATGGTTGTGACATCGCTTTCTTTTACTACTTCTAAAATATGCATCATATCTTTTGATGCACCAGTGTGCGAAATAATTATGGCTACATCGTCTTTGGTTAATTGGCTAGCTGACATTAGCTGCATATGTGTGTCAGATTGAACACTTACCGAAATCCCCGTTCGAATTAATTTATGGTAAGCATCAAGGGCGATGACATTCGATCCGCCGCTGCCAAATAACTCTACTTTTCTAGCGCCTAAAATTGTCTGTATTCCTCTTTTAAAAGATGGCTCATCTAAGATCTTCAATGTATCTTCTAATGTTTTTATATTGGAACGAAATACTTTCTCTGCAACGGTTTTTTCATTATCATGTTCTAAAATGTTTTCGTGGATATCTTGGATTGGTTCGACGATTTCCCTAGCAAGTGCGATTTTCATGGCTTGGTAGCCTTTAAAGCCAATGCGCTGACAGAAACGAAAAACAGTAGAATCAGCAACTCCAAGATCATCGGCCACTTGGTTTATTGTACTATTCACGATTTTTTGTGGATTATTGAGGATATAGTCTGCTATGACGCTCTCTTTCCCTTTAAACTGTGGGTAGTGAGAACGAATTCGCATCATGCAATATTGTGTTTCCTGAATGTTCATGGTGCGACCTCCGAGTATAAGTCTTCTTAACTATCATAATATGTTTTGAAAAAAAATGAAAATATTTTTTGATAACGCTTGCAAAATGTGAAATATTTTTTCATAATAGGAACATAACAAAAAATATTTTTCTTTTTCTTGGAGGACTTACTATGAAACTAGCAATGATAGGTTTAGGGAAGATGGGATATAATCTTACACTTAATCTGATAGATAATAAACATGAGGTCGTAGCTTTTGATGTAAATGATGAAAACGTACACAAAAGTGAGCAGTATGGTGCAATACCTGCCTATTCGATTGAAGAGGCTATTTCAAAATTAGAATCTCCAAAGGTTATTTGGATGATGGTACCAGCTGGAGAGATTACAGAGCAGGTTTTAAGCGAGATTAGTAGATACGTCACAGAAGGTGACATTGTCATTGATGGTGGGAATTCTAATTATAAAGATACGCTTAAACGTGCTAAATCATTAGAAGTTAAAGGTGTATCCTACCTTGATGTTGGAACAAGTGGTGGAATGGATGGCGCGAGAAACGGTGCATGTACGATGATCGGTGGCAATCCAGAAGCATTTAACCATGTAGAGCAACTTTTCCAAGATATTTGTGTGGAAAACGGTTACCACTATGCTGGAAAATCTGGAAGCGGTCATTTCTTAAAGATGGTACATAATGGCGTGGAATACGGTATGATGCAATCTATTGCAGAAGGCTTTGATATTTTAGATAAAAGTGATTTTGATTTTGACTACGAAAAAGTTGCTAAGGTATGGAATAATGGTTCAGTTGTTCGCTCGTGGTTAATGGAGTTAACAGAGAGTGCTTTTAGTAAAGATGCAAATCTTGAAGCAATTAAAGGCGTGATGCATTCGTCTGGAGAAGGTAAATGGACAGTGGAGACGGCGTTGGATGTACAAGCAGCTGCACCTGTTATCGCATTATCACTTATGATGCGCTATCGTTCTTTAGAGGCTGATACGTTTTCTGGAAAAGTTGTTGCGGCATTACGAAATGAATTCGGTGGCCATGCTGTCGAGAAAAACTAAGAAGGTCTAGAATTAGGAGGAAAACATTATGTCAGCTTCAACATTAATAATTGTTGCGATTGCAGGGATATTTACACTATTATATTTAGTTATTCGCTCTAAGCTTCATGCATTTGTCGCACTTTTACTTGTAAGTTTACTTGTGGGAATTGCCGCAGGGATGCCTTTAAATGATGTTCTGCAATCTGTTCAAAATGGAATGGGTGGAACTCTTGGCTTCGTAGCAGTAGTAGTTGGATTAGGTGCTATGTTTGGTAAAATGTTAGAGGTTTCTGGCGGAGCAGAGCGTCTTGCTCAAACGCTTATGAAAAGATTCGGCGAAGACCGCTCTCAATGGGCTCTTGGTATTACAGGGTTTTTAGTAGCTATTCCCGTCTTCTTTGATGTTGGGTTTATTATTTTAGTTCCAATTATTTATGGATTAGCAAAGAAAACAGGGAAATCCTTACTGCATTATGGGATTCCATTGCTTGCAGGATTAGCGGTAACTCATAGCTTCATACCGCCAACACCAGGACCAATTGCTGTTGCAGAGTTGATTGGGGCGGATCTTGGTTGGGTTATCCTATTTGGTGTTATTGCAGGTATTCCGGCCATGATTATTGCTGGGCCAATTTTCGGTAAATACATCGCCAAAAAAATTCATGTAACAGTACCAGCTTATATGGAATTTGAAGAAAAAGAATATGATAAAGATTTACCTGGTTTTGGTTTGATTTCTGCAATTATTTTAGTACCATTAGTGTTAATTTTGATGAATACGCTCTCGACAGTACTACTTCCCGAAGATAGCTGGATTCGAGCAATTACAACGTTTGTCGGGCATCCATTTGTCGCATTAACGATTGCAACATTATTGACCTTCTTCTTCTTAGGAACAAAACGTGGTTATTCGAAGCAAGAAGTACATGACATCGCAACAAAAGCTTTAGAGCCAGCTGGGATTATTATTCTAGTAACGGGTGCAGGTGGAGTGTTTAAACAAGTACTAATGGATTCTGGTGTTGGAGAAGTATTAGGTGATATGATGGCTACATCTCCACTACCTCCAATCGTGCTTGCCTTTTTAATAGCTGCAATAGTTCGCGTTGCTCAAGGATCTGCAACAGTTGCAATGGTAACTGCAGCAGGACTTATTACCCCAGTAATCGGAATTATGGATTTAGAAGGTCCGATACTTGGATTAATCGTTATTTCAATTGCCTCAGGGGCAACGGTTCTTTCTCACGTGAACGATTCTGGTTTCTGGTTAGTGAACAGATATTTCGGTTTAGACGTAAAAGACACATTAAAATCATGGACAGTAATGGAAACAATTATTGGGCTAGTTGGTTTCACCACAGCTCTTATACTTGCATTAATTATCGGTTAAATGAATTAGAGTGCCTATCACAGGCGCTCTTTCCTTGGTTTCAGTGGCATAAAGGAGGAAAACATATTGACTACATACATGCTAGGCGTTGACATAGGAACAACAAGTACAAAAGCGGTTTTATTTACCAAAAGGGGCCAGGTGCACAGCCAATTTATGGTAGAATACCCTCTGCTTACACCGGTATTAGGGGCAGCGGAACAGGATCCAGAGGAGATTTTTCAGGCGGTTGTGACTTCGATACGTGAAGCCGTTCAGCTTGGTAATATTGAGGTGAAGGATCTGTCGTTAGTGAGCTTTAGTGCAGCGATGCATAGTGTAATTGCGATTGATGAAACAGGAGCTCCGTTAACTAAAAGCATTACATGGGCTGATCAGCGCAGTGAAAAATGGGCAAAGAAATTAAAGGAAGAGTGGAATGGTCATGAGATTTATTTACGTACCGGAACTCCTATCCATCCGATGTCCCCACTTGCAAAGCTCATTTGGTTAAGAAATGAAAATCCAGACGTTTTTGAGAAAGCATCGAAGTTTATTTCTATTAAAGAGTATGTGTTCCACAAGCTTTTTGGAGAATATGTGGTAGATTACTCAATTGCTTCGGCAACAGGGTTGCTTAATCTGGAAAAACTAACATGGGATGAAGAAGCACTAACGATCGCGGGCGTTTCCCCGGATAAACTTTCAAGAATCGTTCCAACGACTGAAATTTTAACAGGCTTGAAGGAGGAATGGGCGCAGAAACTCGGTATTCCAACAGACGTTCCATTTGTCATTGGTGCGAATGATGGCGTGCTTTCGAACCTAGGAGTAAATGCAGTTCAACCTGGAGTTGTCGCTTTAACGATTGGCACAAGCGGCGCAATTAGAACGGTGATTGACAAACCTGTTACCGATCCGAAAGGTCGAACGTTCTGTTATGCGTTGACAGAAAACCATTGGGTAATTGGTGGACCGGTGAACAATGGTGGAATGATCATGCGCTGGCTCCGCGACGAGCTTTGTCAAGAAGAGGTCGAAGAAGCAGGGCTAACTAGTTTAGATCCGTATGATGTTATCACGAACAAAATTTCGCAGGTGAAACCAGGTGCAGAAGGCGTGATTTTCCATCCTTATTTAACTGGGGAACGTGCTCCTATCTGGAACGGCAACGCACGAGGATCCTTCTTCGGTCTCGGAATTCATCATAAAAAAGAACATATGATGCGCGCTGTTTTAGAGGGAATTAACTTAAATCTTTATACGGTTCTCTTAGCATTAGAAGAAATCATTGGGATTCCAGAAAAAATCCACGCAACAGGCGGATTCGCACGCTCGGAAATTTGGTGTCAAATGTTATCCAATATTTTCAATCAAAAGGTAAGTATTCCTGAGAGTGTGGAAAGTTCTTGTTTAGGAGCGGCAGTTTTGGGTTTATATGCCTTAGGAGAAATTGATTCCTTTGACGTTATGGCAGATATGGTTGGTTCGACTAAGAGCTATGCCCCTGAAAGCGATGAAGTCGAGGTATACAGAGAGCTTACTCCTATCTACATTCGATTAAGTCGTCTATTCCAACAAGAATACGACGAAATCGTGAAGTTTCAGCAAAGATAAACGTTGCTAGCGAGCACAAGGATTGGATATTAACCGCGGCATTTAACAGGCTCCAAATAAAAAAACGACATTCTCTCTATCCATACAGTAGTGAGATTGTCGTTCTTTTTTGTGTAATTGATTTAATTTTTCTTTCTTTGTCTTCGTAACTTTTGTTGTTAAATTAGCTAATGCGTATGTGCCACGCCCGTTTTCAGGGTTTCTTTTTCCTTCTCTTGCAAGCTTTTCACGTAACTTTTTTGCCTTACTCTTTGCCATTATTATCACTCCTAACATATATTTACAAAGAGTATACATGATTTATCGCCAATTGGAAATAGGTTTTCGGTGGATTGCTATGTTTTATTCGTACGTCTTTCTGCTATAATATCGTTATTGTGTAATTTTTGAGAGGTAGGGTCCAAAACATTGAAAAATGAACTTTTAAATAAAGAAATAGACCGTAGAAGAACGTTTGCGATTATTTCGCATCCCGATGCCGGGAAAACAACCTTAACGGAGAAGCTACTTTTATTCGGTAATGTTATCCGTTCTGCCGGTACAGTTAAAGGAAAAAAATCCGGAAAATTCGCGACATCGGATTGGATGGAAATTGAGAAAAAGCGTGGAATTTCCGTTACTTCCAGTGTCATGAGCTTTGAATACATGGATAGACATATTAATATTCTCGATACGCCCGGGCATGAAGATTTCAGTGAAGATACGTATCGTACCTTAACAGCTGTAGATAGCGCTGTGATGATTATTGACTGTACAAAAGGGGTAGAGCCTCAGACAATAAAATTATTTAAAGTCTGTCGTATGAGAGGCATTCCGATTTTCACATTTATCAATAAGCTAGATCGTGAAGGAAAAGAGCCATTGGCGTTGCTTGAGGAAATTGAAGAAGTGCTTGGCATTGAATCGTATGCGATGAACTGGCCTGTTGGTATGGGAAAACGCTTCTTAGGTGTATATGACCGTTATAATGAAGTGTTTATCCGCTATCAAGGGAAGGATGAAGAGGACCGCATACCTTTTAAAGAGTTAGAAGGAGTAGAAGAGATTGCGACCCATCCTACTTTTATTCAAGCGAAGGAAGACTTCGAGCTTTTAGAAGAAGCTGGAAATGATTTTTCGATTGAAAAAGTAAAAAATGGTTTACAAACTCCTGTTTTCTTCGGAAGTGCCATCTCCAATTTTGGCGTTGAAATGTTCTTCCGTACTTTCTTAGATTTAGCGAGTGAACCACAGCCAAGGCAAACTGTTGAAGAAAAAATCGAACCACAGGATGCAAAATTCTCTGGATTTATTTTCAAGATTCAAGCTAATATGAATCCTGCACACCGAGATCGCTTAGCTTTCTTACGCATTTGTTCAGGTGTGTTTGAGCGTGGAATGACGGTAACAGTGAGTCGTACGAACAAAGCGATTAAGCTAACTCAATCCCAACAATTTCTTGCTTCTGATCGTGAAACAGTAGACCATGCATATCCTGGAGATATCATTGGGATATATGATCCAGGTGTCTATCAAATTGGGGATTCCTTATATGATGGCAACCAAAAGGTAGAGTTTGATGAAATTCCAACGTTTGCGCCAGAACTTTTTGTAAAAGTTGAGGCCAAGAACGTTATGAAAGGTAAGCAGTTCGGAAAAGGAATCACTCAGCTTGTACAAGAAGGTGCGATCCAGTTATTCCGCCAATATGGCACAGACGCCTACATTCTAGGAGCAGTAGGTCAACTTCAACTAGACGTATTCGAATACCGTATGAAAGGTGAATACAACGTGGAAGTAGTCTACAATATGATTGGCTCGAAAATCCCACGTTGGTTAGAAAGCCAGCAAGTGGACACCAATCTATTCGACTCTCGTAATATGTTAGTAAAAGATCGTAACAATAACTATGTTGCTTTATTCGATAATGATTTCTCTTTACGTTGGTTCCAAGATAAAAATCCGAAAATCGGCTTAATTGATATTATGGCGAACGAGGAATAAACGTAACATTCTGAGCCCATGCAGCAATGCATGGGCTTTTTGGCATAAAAAACTGTAGACAAATTGCTCATTTACCTTAAAATTATCTGGAAATTACCGATAGAAAATAAAAAGGGGTGACAGTTGGGGGGGCAATCAAGTGATTAATTATACATCTATGGGAGAAAAAGCAAAATGGGAAGGTTTATATCAAATTAGACACTATGTTGTAGGCAGCATGACCCTATTAAAGCTTAGTGGTAAAGATGTAAAAACTGGTAGAACACCGATTTACTTGGAGCAGCTAAATGGAGAAAAGCTTCGATTTGTTAGTAGAGTTCTTTTACCAAAAGATAAGGAAATATTGCTAGGATTACGCTTTTCTATTACTGAGAATCTAATGGAATTCAAGGCGCATATAGTCGGTGTGATCTCAAATGAAAAAAAGAAGCAATATACCTATCTTGTAGAATTCGACATTGATAATGAGGAAAAGCGAGTGAATATACTCTCATTTGTGAATAAAATTCAGTTGGCAAATAAGCAGAAGAAATTGAGGAATGTTACTCAGATTGCTATTGAGATTGAATAGGCTGAGAAGCTAATGCCACCTTAAGCGGGTGGTTCTTTTTTGTGTGTGGAGAATGAAGAGATTCGGGGAAAAGTATTCAGCAAGTACCTGAAAATGGGACAGAAATAGATCCAGTAGATTAACCACTAAAAAAACTGCTATACTAAAAGTATATCGAGAGAATTGTGTTTAGATAGGAAAGAGGTTTTAAGATTGTTGGTGAAGCTATTATTAGCGATATTTCTACCTGCACTACTTGTGGTACTGTTCACCCGAGTGACGTATAGCTTGTATGTGGGAACAGGCTTGACTATTGCGTTGTTCATTGGCTCTATCATAAAAGGGTATACCGAAGAATGGTACATTATTTTAATAGATGCTATTTCGATCGGGATAGGTTTTTTATATGCGAGAAGAATGGTGAGGAAATTTCGTTAAGACTAATAAAGTATTAAAAGAAGAGGAGGTAGGCTCTAGTTAGAGTTTACCTCCTTTTTGGCAGTTTTGACTGCTTTACGGTATGTTTCAACCGCTGCTTTTTCCTCTGCTGTTGTTTCTTCTAAATGACCCGGACGCACAACCCATAGTGGATCCTTACCAAAGGTTTCTCCATATCCTATTAAGATACCTGAGAAAGTAATCGTATCTCCTACCTTAATCGGTTCGGAAGGTCCTTCAATGAAGGTCAAGAGGATAGTCGGAAGGAGCGGTTCTTGTAACTCGTACGTTTTATCATCCTCGATTCGAACGACGGTCGCAGTCCAGCGAACAGCCTTGTCTTTGTTTTCCTTAATAAAGTCATGGACATATACCCCATTTATTTCACTGTATGTTAGTTCTTGATCAGGCTTGGTAAGCGCTTCTTCATCTAGATAATCTAAGGAGAGCTGCTCTGTCGGAATAGTACTAGAATTACATCCCACTAAGAGACATACCCCCAAAATAATAGATATTACTGCAAATTTATTCATCATAATCTCCCTCAAACAGGTTTCCAAAACAAACTACATGATAACAATAACATAATAGAACAAACCAATTAGCGCAATAACTGACCAATCGAGGACACTAAAAGACGAAATCCGAGGAGAAATACTAGAAACCAACAAGAGCGGGTATACCCTATTACATGGGGGCAGAAAATCCTTCTGGTGCCTGTCCCCAAAGCGTAATTTAATTTTGCTGTAACAACTATATTATATTACAAAAAAGTCGAATGTAAGTTCGTATTTTTGTTGTTTTAGGTGTTGTTTGTGGTAGAATATTGTTAGATAGAGATGAACGGAAATGGAGGCTTTAGGGAATGGAACAGTTTGAGTTAGTGTCAGGTTATAAGCCTGGCGGGGACCAGCCGGAGGCAATTCGCCAGATAGTGGAAGGGTTGAATGCAGGAAAAAGGCATCAAACACTGCTTGGGGCAACAGGAACAGGAAAAACCTTTACTATTTCTAATGTTATTCAACAAGTTAAAAAACCAACATTAATTATCGCCCATAACAAAACATTAGCAGGGCAATTATATAGTGAGTTTAAAGAATTCTTTCCGAACAATGCTGTTGAATACTTTGTTAGTTACTATGATTACTATCAACCAGAGGCCTATGTTCCTTCTACTGATACGTTCATAGAAAAGGATTCCAGCATAAACGATGAAATTGATAAGCTTCGTCACTCGGCAACAGCATCCCTTTTTGAGCGAGAAGATGTTATTATCATCGCCAGTGTTTCATGTATCTATGGATTAGGTTCTCCAGAAGAATACCGAGACTTGGTCGTTTCCCTCCGTACTGGAATGGAAAAAGAGCGTAATGAATTATTACGTAATCTTGTTGACGTTCAATATGCACGTAATGATATTGATTTCCGTCGTGGAACGTTCCGAGTTCGTGGAGATGTCGTGGAAATTTTCCCTGCCTCTCGTGATGAGCATTGTATCCGCGTGGAGTTCTTTGGTGATGAAATTGATCGTATCCGAGAAGTAGATGCGCTAACTGGTGAAATCCTTCGCGATCGTAATCATGTTTCCATTTTCCCAGCTTCCCACTTCGTTACCCGTGAAGAAAAGATGAAAAAAGCAATCGTAAACATAGAAGCAGAATTGGAAGAGAGACTAGTAGAACTTCGTGAAAATGGAAAGTTACTAGAGGCACAGCGATTAGAACAACGTACACGCTATGACCTGGAAATGATGGCAGAAATGGGCTTTTGCTCAGGTATTGAAAACTACTCCCGCCATTTAACGCTAAGGCCTTCTGGCTCAACTCCATACACATTAATAGATTTCTTTCCAAAGGATTTTTTACTTGTAGTCGATGAGTCCCATGTTACACTCCCGCAAGTAAGGGGGATGTTCAATGGCGACCAAGCAAGAAAGCAAGTGCTTGTGGATCACGGCTTCCGTTTGCCATCATCCAAGGACAATCGTCCGTTAAGATTTGAAGAGTTTGAAGAAAAAACAAGTCAAATTGTCTATGTTTCTGCAACCCCTGGACCTTATGAAATCGAACGTACACCGAAAATGATCGAGCAGATTATCCGTCCGACGGGTCTTCTAGATCCAACGATTGAGGTTCGTCCAATTAAAGGGCAAATCGATGACTTAATTGACGAGATTCATAAACGAGTAGAGGTAAATGAAAGAGTATTAGTAACGACGCTAACGAAAAAAATGTCTGAGGATTTAACGGATTATTTAAAAGAACTCGGCATTAAAGTAGCTTACTTGCATTCTGAAATTAAAACACTAGAGCGAATTGAAATTATTCGGGAGCTTCGTCTAGGAAAGCATGATGTCTTAATTGGGATTAACCTTTTAAGAGAAGGATTAGATATCCCAGAAGTGTCGCTCGTCACGATTTTAGACGCAGACAAGGAAGGCTTTCTTCGTTCAGAGCGCGCTTTAATTCAAACGATTGGTCGTGCAGCGCGTAACTCCAACGGAAAAGTTATTATGTATGCGGATAAAATAACAAAATCAATGGATATTGCCATAAATGAGACGAAACGTCGCCGTGAAATTCAAGAAGCGCATAATCTCCAACATGGAATCACACCAACTACCATCCAAAAGAAGGTTCGAGACGTTATTCGTGCTACTTTTGCTGCGGAAGATCAAGGGGAATATGAGACAAAAACAATTGTAAGACCAAAAACAAAAAAAGAACGAGAAAAGCTCATAGAAGGCATGGAGCAGGAGATGAGGGATGCGGCAAAGGGACTCGATTTCGAGAGAGCAGCCGAGCTTCGTGATCTCATCTTAGAGCTAAAAGCGGAAGGATGACGAAAGAATGGCAATGGACAAGATTGTAGTGAAAGGGGCCAGAGCCCATAATTTAAAAAATATTGATGTGACGATTCCTCGTGATAAATTGGTTGTCTTAACAGGATTATCAGGATCGGGGAAGTCGTCCCTTGCTTTTGATACGATTTATGCAGAAGGACAACGCAGATATGTCGAATCGTTATCTGCATATGCACGTCAATTTTTAGGACAAATGGATAAACCGGATGTAGATGCGATAGAGGGCCTCTCGCCTGCTATCTCCATTGACCAAAAAACAACAAGCCGTAATCCGCGTTCTACCGTTGGAACAGTGACTGAAATTTATGATTATCTTCGGTTACTATTTGCTCGCGTTGGTCGACCAACATGTCCAAAGCATGGCATTGAAATTTCATCACAAACCATTGAGCAAATGGTGGATAGAATCTTAGAGTACCCAGAGCGCACGAAGCTACAGATTCTAGCACCAGTTGTACAAGGACGTAAAGGGACACATGTGAAAACATTAGAGGACATTAAGAAGCAAGGCTATGTCCGTGTTCGAGTGAATGGCGAGATGTTAGAAATTACAGATGAGATTGAACTAGAAAAAAATAAAAAGCATTCCATTGAGGTAGTAATCGATCGAATCGTCGTTAAGGATGGAGTTGCAACGCGCCTATCTGATTCATTGGAAAGTGCATTAAGATTAGGAGACGGTAAGGTAATTGTTGATGTAATGGGAGAAGAGGAATTACTTTTTAGTGAGCATCATGCTTGTCCACAATGTGGATTTTCCATTGGGGAACTAGAGCCGAAAATGTTTTCGTTTAATAGTCCCTACGGTGCCTGCCAAAAATGTGATGGGTTAGGAACAAAGCTAGAGGTGGATATTGATCTGGTCATACCGAACAGACAGCTTTCTTTAAATCAGCATGCACTTGCGCCTTGGGAGCCTTCGAGTTCACAATATTATCCACAGATGCTTAAAGCGGTTTGTAACCATTATGGAATCGATATGGATCTACCAGTAAGTGAGATTTCGCCATCTTTATTAGACAAAATCCTTTATGGAAGCGGCAAGGATGAAATTTACTTCCGTTATGAAAATGACTTTGGGCAGGTTCGTGAAAGTAATATTCGCTTCGAAGGTGTTATTCCTAATGTAGAGCGTCGCTATAAAGAAACGAGTTCTGACTACATTCGAGAGCAAATGGAAAAATATATGGCTCAGCAGCCATGTCCAGCTTGTAAAGGGAATCGCTTAAGAATAGAGAGCTTATCCGTTCTAATCAATAATCGTCATATTGGTATTATCACGAATTTCTCTATTGTAGAGGCATTACAATTCTTTGAAAATATTGACCTAACAGAAAAAGAAACGAAAATCGCCAAGATGATTTTACGTGAAATCATTGAGCGATTAGGGTTCTTAAATAATGTTGGTCTAGATTATCTAACACTTAGTCGTGCGGCCGGAACTCTCTCTGGAGGAGAGGCACAACGTATTCGTCTTGCCACGCAAATAGGTTCTCGTCTGACCGGTGTCCTTTATATCCTAGATGAACCTTCCATCGGTCTGCACCAACGTGACAATGATCGTCTTATTCAGACGTTAAAAAACATGCGGGAGATTGGGAATACACTAATAGTCGTAGAGCATGATGAAGACACGATGATGGCGGCAGATTATTTAATTGATATTGGTCCTGGTGCAGGTGTGCATGGAGGAGAAATCGTTTCAGCTGGTACGCCTGAAGAAGTGATGAACGACCCAGGATCCCTAACAGGACAATATCTTTCTGGGAAAAAGTTCATCCCATTGCCATCGGAAAGAAAAATTGTGAAGGACCGTTTTCTAGAAATAATCGGTGCCAATGAAAACAACTTGAGCAATGTATCAGTAAAAATCCCGCTTGGTTGTTTTGTGGCAGTAACAGGTGTATCTGGATCTGGGAAAAGTACGTTAATAAATGAAATTCTCCATAAAGCTTTGGCACAGCGATTACATAATGCCAAAACAAAGCCAGGAGAGCACAAACAAATTAAAGGAATCGAGCATCTTGATAAGGTAATTGATATAGATCAGTCGCCAATAGGTAGAACACCGCGATCTAATCCGGCAACCTATACAGGGGTGTTTGATGATATTCGTGATGTATTCGCCTCTACTAATGAGGCAAAAGTACGTGGGTATAAGAAGGGACGTTTCAGCTTTAATGTGAAGGGCGGACGTTGTGAAGCTTGTCGCGGAGATGGAATTATTAAAATTGAGATGCATTTTCTACCCGATGTATATGTCCCTTGTGAGATTTGTCATGGGAAGCGCTATAACCGTGAAACATTAGAGATTCAGTATAAAGGGAAAAACATTGCAGATATTTTGGGAATGACGGTTGAAGATGCAGTAAGCTTCTTTGAAAATATTCCTAAAATTAAGCGTAAACTTCAAACGGTGTTTGATGTGGGGCTTGGTTACATCACATTAGGGCAACCAGCTACAACCCTGTCAGGTGGAGAGGCGCAACGTGTAAAGCTAGCTTCTGAGTTACATCGTCGCTCAACCGGCCGATCACTCTATATCCTTGATGAGCCAACAACAGGCTTACATGTAGACGATATTGCAAGACTGCTCAAAGTCTTACAGCGCTTAGTTGAAGAAAACGGAGATACCGTTCTTGTTATTGAACATAATCTTGATGTCATTAAAGCTGTCGATTATATGATTGATTTAGGACCAGAGGGTGGCGATAAAGGCGGATCCATTATTGCAACTGGAACACCTGAAGAGGTTATCGAAGTAGAAGCATCCTATACAGGACAATACCTACGACCGGTACTTCTCCGTGATCGCGACCGAATGGATCAACGAGTGCGTGAAGTAGAAACAGTAAGCAAAGGGTAGACACTCATGCAATGTAAAGAAAATCGCATCATAAGATGATGAAAAAGTGGAGCGTCAAATAATCCCGTCTCCCCTGTAGATTGTAGTGCAAGGCGTGAGACTCCTGCGGGAAGTAGCGTTTTGTGGAGACCCCGCAGGCCTGCCGAGGAGGCTCCACAAGCGCCCCGCGGAAAGCGAACGCCTGGTACGGAAATCTACAGGGCGTTCAAAGGGGTCAACTTATGTATAAAGCCAGATTAAAAATAATAAAAGGGCTGGAAGCTTTAGGATATAACCGTAATCCCGTAGCTTCCAGCCCTTTCTATTTATTTCAAATGCAATTGGACAAGTAGAAAAGTAGGGACATAAAACTATTCCTTCGCCTGCTCTTCCTCTACCTTCTTCTTAATTATACCCTGTAAAAACCGTACATCCATTTCATACGTCTTCTCTTTAAAGCGTATCTCCCCAGTATTTTCATTAAGCTTCCCTTTCAAATGAAAAGAAGCACTCTCTATAATATATTCCTTTGTTGTCTCGTCATAATGAAAATCAGCTTTATCTATCTCTTTTGTGACTACAGGTCTAATTGTATTTTCGACATAGCTAGTAGAGGATTCAGTGAAATCAGGACTGAGTATGCCAAAATACACTAATCCTACTAAAATAATCCCTACAATTACAAGCTTGGAAATTACACTTTTCAAGAAGGGAATCACCACAAATAGCACAACCAACACAATAATAATGGTCAGCAAATGATCCATCAAAAAATCTAACATTCTGCACGCTCCTTCCATCCTACAAACTACCCCTATTATACCACGCCAAAGGTCAGACCCCAAAGACCACCATACTTGTCTTAGCCAACATAAGCCTCAAGACGTATGACATGGATTATAGAAATCATGCTGGGGTCTGACTTCAAAAATAAACTTTTATGTCACAATAGATGTAGAGTTAAGTTTGAGTATTTATTCCAACATAGGTGAAACTTTTTGGGTGGGGTATACGTAGTAGTAGGTAGATCGTTTTTGGTAGGTGGGTTGTTGGAAGAGGAAGGTGGTTGTGGTTATGGGAAAGAATAGTAAGTTGATTTCGGCGATTTGTTATCTTAGTTTGTTTTTTGCGCCGTTTCTACTGCCGCTTGTTGTCTATTTTATTGTAGATGAGGAGGAAGTGAAGCGCCATGCAGCAGCTTCGTTTATATCGCATCTTATTCCGGCGATTGTCGCACCCGTTTTTGCCATCGGACTTGTATTTTTCAATGCTTCGCTACCATGGTTAATTGCTAGTATCATTGTAGGAGTTATTCTTGTCATAGGCACAATTATTTGGAATATTGTTAGAGGAATTCAGTTATTAAGGGAATCATAATGTTTGCATTGGAAAACTATCCAAAACAGCAAATTAATATGGATAAATAATAAGGGGGAAGTGCAATGGTAGAGCGTAAAAGAATTTTAAAGTTAGTGGAAGAAGGCAAACTTACTGCAGAAGAAGCTATTATTTTATTGGAGAGTTTAGAGAAGAATAATCCAGCAAGTGATCTTCAAAAAGATGAAATTGTTTCAGAACTAACAAAAGATGCGAAGGCGTCTCAAGAGGCGGAAGATAATATCTTTGCTGCCCTGTCGACAAAAGTTCTTTCGAAGTCAAATAACCAAGAGCAGGATAAGTGGAAAAAAGACCATTCGCATTCCTATAGCAAACAGGCTTCCTCCTTTAAAAATAATATTTTAGACTTTGTGGGGAGTGCGCTCCAAAAGATTAAGGATTTAGATTTGGACTTTAACTTTGGACCATCCACTTCCATTAATCATATTTTTCAACAATCGGATGTGTATATGAAGGATATTGATTTAGATGTCGCCAATGGTAACGTGAAGATCCTTCCTTGGAAAGAAAATGATGTGAGAATTGAATGTGAAGCAAAGGTGTATGAAGTAAACTCACAAGATGAGGCAAGAAGAGCATTTTTGAACGAGGTGTTATTCTCGATTGATTCTGGAAAGCTACGTTTTTCTGTACAAAAGAAACAAATCAAAGTGAATGCCACAGTTTTCATTCCAGAGGCGGAATACAATAACCTGAATGTTCGCATGTTTAACGGACGTATTGAAGGGGAAGGGTTACATGTAACGACGATGTATATGAAATCGGCAAATGGCTCCATCACGTTACAAAATACATCGAGCTCCCATGTAGAAGTAGAAACAGCAAATGGCCATATTAAGCTACATGATTGCAATAGCAGAGAGTTAGAAGCTGAAACAATCAATGGAATGGTAACAGTTAAAGGCGATATTGAAAAGTTGGATATCCAAAGCTTTAACGGGAATGTTATTGGAGAACTAACCGGAGATTCGGTACGTTCTGTTATGGCGAAAACCAAAACGGGAAGTGTGGATCTATTTTTACCAACTACGAACTCCGTTGAGGCGGAATTAAAAACCAACTTAGGTAGCTTTACTTGTGAGTTGCCGGGTATGGATGTGGTAGAAGAAAAAAATGAAGTAGTACAAAAATCGCTACATTTTAAAGCGAAAAAAGAAGATGCACCACTAACGCATATCTTCGCAGAAACGACAACAGGATCTATTCTAATTAAACCGTACGAGGTGAAATAAATTGAAAAAATTAATCCGTTCAAAAAATGATCGTAAACTTGCAGGGGTCCTTGCAGGGCTAGCGAGTTACATGGGGATTGACGCGACTTTATTGCGTGTTATCTTCATTATTCTTTTGTTCCCAACAGGCTTTGTTCCACTGATCATTACGTACTTTGTTCTTGTATTTGTAATGCCGAATGATGAGAACGAAATCCGATCATGAGATGGGCAGCAAGCATATTAGTAAATGCACTTGTTTTAATTGTAGTTGCTGGTTACTTCGACTCCTTTCAGCTTAGTGGAGTCGGAGCGGCAATTATCGCAAGTCTCATTCTTTCCGTGCTTAATGTTATCGTAAAACCTATTCTCGTTCTGTTAACCTTGCCAGTCACTTTATTGTCGTTAGGGCTGTTTTTGTTCGTCATTAATGCTATAACCTTACAGCTTACTGCATATTTAATGGGAGATGCCTTTAATATAGATGGTTTTGGGACTGCGATTCTAGCAGCAATCGTGATATCGTTGCTAAACCTTCTTATTCAGAAGGCCATTGTGGAACCGTTGCAACAAAAAAAATAATGAAAATAACGAAAGCGCGGGATTCTCTATTCCGTGCTTTTTTATTTGCTTTCGTGTGATAATTCTCCATACTTAATAAAACAGTTAAAAAGTGCTAAAATGAGTACAGGTTGTTTATTACATATGAAAAGTTTGGGTTGTTTACTTATTTAAGGAGGTTTTGGCAATGCCAAAAGTTCGGACGAAAGATTTAATAGAGAAGTTTAATTTTGAGTTAATCGCAGGCGAGGAAGGCGTAAATCGTCCCATCGCAACAAGTGATATATCCCGACCAGGAATAGAAATTGCCGGATATTTTACTTATTATCCTGCAGAAAGAATTCAATTACTAGGAAAAACAGAACTGTCTTTTCTTGAGCGACTTACTCCAGCTGAGAAAAAGGAACGAATGGATCAGCTTTGTACGGATATTACCCCAGGAATTCTTATTTCACGTGAAATGGAGGTTCCACAGGAGTTAATGGAAGCAGCAGAACGAGAAAGTGTGCCACTTATGCGCTCCTCCATGAAAACGACGAGGCTTTCCAGTCGCTTAACGAATTATTTAGAAGGAAAGCTTGCTCCGACAACAGCGGTTCATGGTGTACTTGTGGATATTTATGGATTGGGTGTATTAATCACTGGGAAAAGTGGTGTCGGAAAAAGTGAAACAGCGCTTGAACTTGTAAAAAGAGGACATCGTCTCGTTGCGGATGATTGTGTGGAAATTCGCCAAGAAGATACTGATACACTTATCGGAAATTCTCCGGAATTAATTGAGCATTTATTAGAAATTCGCGGGCTAGGGATTATCAATGTTATGACACTATTCGGAGCCGGTGCAGTAAGAAGCTATAAGCGCATTACCCTCGTAATCAATTTAGAGCTTTGGGACAAAAACAAGCAATATGATCGACTAGGCCTTGAGGAAGAGAAAATGAAAATTATCGATACGGAAGTGACAAAGTTAACCGTTCCGGTTCGTCCAGGGCGAAACTTAGCCGTTATTATTGAAGTAGCAGCCATGAATTACCGCTTGAAAAGAATGGGAATGAATGCGGCCGAGCAGTTTTCTAATCGTTTGTCGGGTGTCATTGATGAAGGGGAACATGAAGATATTTAATAGTGCGGGAGTGTGGAAAACATGTTGATAGGTAACATTCAGCCGTTAAGCCCAATACTAATCGATTGGCCAATCACCATTTACTGGTATGGCGCAATTATTGGTACAGGTGCTTTGCTTGGTCTTTGGATTGCCATGAGAGAATCCGAAAGACGAGGATTGAATAAAGATATATTTGTTGATTTAGTGTTATTTGCGATTCCAATTGCCATCATTTGCGCACGACTCTACTACGTAATCTTTCAATGGGATTACTATGGTGCTAACCCTGGAGAAATCATAAAAATCTGGGAAGGTGGACTGGCAATTCACGGTGGCTTAATTGGAGCCATTACTACTGGAGTAGTATTTGCGAAAATACGAGGAATTTCATTCTGGAAGCTTGCAGATATTGGTGCCCCAAGTATTATTTTAGGTCAGGCGATTGGACGCTGGGGTAATTTTATGAACCAAGAAGCACATGGTGGAGAAGTGACGAGGTCGTTTCTAGAAGGTCTGTACTTACCACAGTTTATCATTGATCAGATGTACATAAATGGAGCGTATTATCATCCAACCTTCCTTTATGAATCGATTTGGAATTTAGTTGGCTTTGGTCTTCTATTATTACTGCGTCGCGTGAATTTACGTCGAGGCGAGCTTTTCTTAAGCTATGTCATCTGGTATTCAGTAGGTCGTTACTTTATCGAAGGCTTACGAACAGATAGTTTAATGATAGCTGATTTATTTCGAGTAGCTCAGGTTATCTCCATCGTGCTAGTACTTTTAGCAATTGTATTAATTGTCGTACGTCGAATGAAGGGGCTTGCTGACAAACGGTATTTAGACACAGCTTCATAAAAATAGAGAAGAAAAACTTGCCTCCGCATAAGGAACGGAAGGGCTTGACAAGAGGAGAGGAGAGCCTTGCTCCAAATACTAAAACGAGGTTTGATGGTAGGTCTACAAACGACCTGGACTTTAGGGAAAGTAATTTTTCCGGTAACACTTATTGTTGGAATTTTGCAGCACACACCTATTTTACAGTACATCATTCAGGCTATTGCTCCGTTAATGGGGATATTCGGACTTTCAGGCGAAGCAGCCATTCCGCTTGTCATTGGGAATTTTTTAAATCTATACGCCGCAATTGGTGCGATACTAACGCTAGATTTAACAGTCAAAGAAGTATTTATTTTAGCGGTGATGCTGTCGTTTTCGCATAATTTATTAGTGGAATCGACGGTTGCGGCAAAAGTAGGATTGAAAATTTGGATTATCCTCCTTGTGCGGTTAGGACTGGCATTTATATCTGGAATTATCATTAACTTAGCGTGGAGCGGCGGTCAGGAAAGTGCACAATATGGCCTGATAACAAAGTCAGATACGATCGTGGAAGGCTTTTTCCCAATCCTACTTGATGCTGTTCAACGTGGACTTATGGGGATTGTACAACTCGCAATCATTGTTATCCCGTTAATGGTGGTCGTGCAGTTTTTAAAGGAGCTTGGTTGGCTTGCAGTCTTTTCAAAATGGATGGCTCCATTTACTAAAGTACTTGGAATGAAGGAAAATACTTCAACGACGATGGCAGCCGGGTTATTATTTGGCCTTGCATATGGGGCGGGTGTTATGATTCAAGCAGTAAAAGAGGATAATGTTAGTAAGAAGGATTTAACATTGGCCTTTATCTTTTTAGTTGCTTGTCACGCAGTCGTAGAGGACACCCTCATCTTTATCCCATTAGGAATTCCGGTGTGGCCATTGCTTTTGATACGACTCTTTACCGCCATATTGTTAACGATTGTAGTTGCCTTCGTATGGAAACGAATCGAAGTTTCAAAGAGAAAGGAAGCATCTTATGAGCATTAATACTTTATTGTTTGATTTAGATGGAACATTAATAGATACGAATGATTTAATTATTGAATCCTTTTTACACACGCTTAATTATTACTACCCTGAGCAATATAAACGAGATGATGTCTTAACATTCATTGGTCCGCCACTTTATGATTCATTTGTAAAGCTGGATAAGGACCGAGTGGAAGAAATGGTGACCCATTATCGTGCCTTTAATATGTCGAAGCATGATGAATTGGTTAGGGAGTTTGAAGGTGTGTATGACACGGTAAAGCTCCTTCATGAAAAGGGAGTAAAGCTAGGGATCGTTACGACTAAAATGCGTCAAACTGTTATCATGGGTCTGCGTTTAACGGGGTTAGATAAATTTTTTGATGTGGTGGTTTGCTTAGATGATGTGAAAAATGCGAAGCCAGATCCTGAACCAGTTCAGCTAGCCCTTCAACAGCTAGGCTCATCCCCTGAGGAAGCAATTATGGTGGGGGATAATTACCACGATATTTTGTCTGGGAAAAATGCTGGCACGAAAACAGCAGCAGTGAGCTGGACGATAAAAGGGGTGGAGTACCTTCAACAGTTTAATCCGGATTATGTGCTTACCCATATGGAAGACCTCCTTCCGTTAGTTGGAGTGAGCAAGGGTGAGTAGGAGGACGACCCGCTTTCCTGTAGAAGGGGCCAACTCCCTTTGGCATGTGTATAAGACAGTGCCTTTTCTAAAAGTTGTGAAGAATTTTGCTGTCATCCAAGTGGCAAGATACACACCATTTCTGGGAATGAAAAATTGGTTATATCGAACTTTCCTACGAATGAAGATAGGGGATCAAACATCCTTTGCTTTGATGGTAATGCTAGATGTGATGTTCCCAGAAAAAATAAGCGTCGGTCGTAATACGGTTATCGGCTACAACACCACGATCCTTGCCCATGAATATTTAGTGAAAGAATACCGTTTAGGCGATGTGGAGATTGGTAGCGAGGTTATGATCGGTGCGAACACCACGATTCTTCCAGGGGTCATCATTGGCGATGGTGCCATTGTTTCAGCCGGTACACTTGTCCACAAAGACGTTCCACCGGGTGTATTTGTCGGTGGGAATCCGATGCGTGTTATCTACACGAAAGAAGAAATGCAAGAGCGAATGAAAATGTAAGCAAGGGACACCTTATCTGAATGGATAGGGTGTCTTTTTTAGTTGAAGTAAATTGATGTAGGGAGTCATTGAAGGTTCAATGGCTTCTAGCCATGGGGTAAATGATTTAGGAAAGTGGCTGGGGCTCAGAAAAGTGGAAACAGGACTCAGAAAATTGCCCCGAGTCTAGAAAAGTGAGAAATCGGCTAGAATCTCGCCCAAATCCCCCACTGATACCTGATTAATTTTAATGAAAACACGTTTGCTCATTTAACTTCTACTTGACCATCCCTACTCAATTTGTTAACATATTACCATATTAGCGAACTAAAGGATTCGGAATTTTTGTTCATTAATTTCAGCAAAAAGGCGGGCTACTATATGGCAAAACTTTTTATGTTTGAAAAACCATTAGGGATGCGGGATACGCTTCCTTCCTTATATGAAGCAAAGAAACAAGTAAAAAATACAATGACGTCGGAAATTAACCAATGGGGCTATCAGTTTATGGAGACGCCAACATTAGAATATTACGAAACGGTGGGCGATGCGTCAGCAATTTTAGATCAACAGCTTTTTAAACTTCTGGATCAGCAAGGGCATACGCTTGTATTACGACCAGATATGACAGCACCAATTGCAAGGGTTGCGGCTTCAAGCTTAGTCGATGATGGCTATCCGAGGCGTCTCGCTTACTCTGCAAATGTATTTCGTGCACAGCAAAATGAAGCCGGACGGCCGGCGGAGTTTGAGCAAATAGGTGTCGAGTGCATTGGCGATCGTTCGATAAGTGCTGATGCTGAGATGATCGCACTGATGGTCTCACTTTTGAAAGAGGTTGGTCTATCCACCTTTACCATTGCGATTGGTCATGTAGGTTTTCTGGAAAAAGTTTTCCTCGATATTGTTGGTAATACAGAACGTGCCGCGATCTTGCGTCGATATTTATATGAAAAAAATTATGTTGGTTACAGAGAGCATGTCAAAAGTTTGTCGTTATCCTCGATTGATAAGAAGCGTTTGCTCACTATTTTAACGTTACGTGGAGATGCTTCTCGGATTCAACTTGCGAAAGAGGTACTGGATGGGGATGCTGGGAAAAAGGCAATTGAGGAGCTTGAGCAGCTTTGGACGATGCTTGAGGCATACGGAGTAGAGGATTTTGTGAAAGTTGATTTCAACATCGTAAGTCATATGAGCTATTATACAGGGATTGTTTTTGAAGCATATGCCGGGAATATTGGGTTTCCGATTGGAAATGGAGGGCGCTATGATCAGTTATTTCAAAAATTTAATCGAGATAAGTCAGCGACAGGATTTGGTATTCATCTAGATCGACTGTTGGAGGCTAAGGAAATAAAAAAGCTAACCGTTCCGATACATGGCGTTCTTTTTAGCCAGGAGCGTAAGGAAGAAGCCATTAGTTTTGCGAGGTTAAAAAGAAAAGACGGGGCAAGAGTTGTGTTGCAGGACATAAGTGGTGTCGAAAATCTTGATGCATGTACAGGCTCCTTTAATGAAGTAACGTTTTTTCTTGGAATGGCTAGAAAGGAGAACGGTTCATGAATGTGTTAACCATTGCGATGCCAAAAGGAAGAATCTTTGAAGAGGCAGCAGCTCTTTTAGTGAAAGCCGGGTACGATATTCCAGCAGATTTAGACGATACGAGAAAACTGATTATCGATGTGCCTTCAGAAAACATGCGCTTTATTTTAGCAAAACCGATGGATGTGACAACTTATGTGGAGCATGGTGTGGCGGATGTCGGGATTGCCGGCAAGGACGTGATGTTAGAAGAAGAACGTGATGTATATGAAGTGCTCGATTTAAAGATAAGTCATTGTTACTTAGCGGTTGCAGGAATACCAGGTTCTGTAATGAAGGATGTATCTCCAAAGATAGCCACGAAATATCCAGGGATTGCCTCGCGGTATTTTCGTGAGCAAGGGGAGCAAGTGGAAATTGTGAAATTGAACGGCTCGATTGAGCTTGCTCCTTTAATTGGCTTATCAGACCGTATTGTGGATATTGTATCCACAGGTAGAACGCTAAAGGAGAACGGACTAGTAGAATTTGAGCGAATTGTGGATATCACGTCTCGTTTAATTGTGAATCCTGTGAGTTATCGTTTGAAGGACCAACAAATTGATGAACTTGTGGATAGATTGGCGGCAGTTGTAGAGGAGTTGTAGGGTGTTGAAAATAATGAAGGTAGAGAACACAGTATCATTGCTGAGATCGCTTGATCAAGGGACCGAAGCCCAACGAGTAGCAGTGGGTGAGGTGCTGGCGGCTGTAAAAAAACAAGGAGATCAAGCGCTATTTAGTTATACAGAAAAGTGGGATGGTGCAAAAATTGCGAATTTACGTGTAACGAAAGAAGAAATCATCGAGGCTTATGAAGAGTTACCTGTTTCAATGATTACGATTATCCAAGAAGCAGCGGCGAATATTCGAGACT
This sequence comes from Sutcliffiella halmapala, assembly GCF_002019665.1. GTDB lineage: Bacteria > Bacillota > Bacilli > Bacillales > Bacillaceae_I > Sutcliffiella_A > Sutcliffiella_A halmapala. The sequence continues at coordinate 719,717 of NZ_KV917375.1, forward strand.
ATCATGAAAAGCAAGTAAAGCAATCATGGTTATCCACAAGGGAGGATGGCACGATTCTAGGACAAAAAGTAACGGCTCTTGAAGCAGTTGGTGTCTATGTTCCTGGTGGAAAAGCTGCCTATCCGTCCTCTGTTCTGATGAATGTTATCCCGGCTCAGGTGGCTGGTGTGGAGCGTATTGCGATGGTATCGCCACCTGCGAAGGATGGTACATTGCCAGCAGGTGTGCTTGTAGCAGCAGATATTCTTGGCGTGAATGAAATCTATAAAGTAGGTGGAGCGCAGGCAGTTGGTGCACTAGCTTATGGTACGGAAACGATTCAGCCTGTGGATAAGATCGTGGGGCCAGGAAATATTTATGTCGCACTTGCGAAAAAAGATGTGTATGGACTTGTGGATATCGATAGTATTGCTGGACCAAGTGAAATCGTGGTATTGGCGGATGAAACCGCAATTGCAAGTGAAGTTGCAGCTGATTTATTGTCACAAGCCGAGCATGATGAGCGTGCTTCAAGCATCTTGGTCACGACATCGAATGAGCTAGCAGAAGCGGTAGCGATTGAAGTGGAAAAACAGCTAACAGACTTACCGCGAGAAGGAATTGCGCGGGCTTCTATTCAAGAGTATGGTGCCATTTATGTAGCAGATTCTATCGAGGAAGCGTTACGTGTCGTCAATGAGCTTGCTCCAGAACATTTGGAGGTACTAACGAAGGAGCCGATGAGTCTTTTACCTTTTATAAAGCATGCAGGGGCTATTTTCTTAGGTAGATATAGTTCCGAACCTGTTGGGGATTATTTTGCGGGACCTAATCATGTGTTACCCACAAATGGGACTGCACGCTTCTCCAGTGGATTATCTGTGGATGAATTTGTGAAAAAGTCAAGTATTATCATGTATAGTCAACAGGCATTGCAAGAAAATGTGGATAAGATTGCAGCGTTTGCAAGATTAGAAGGGTTAGAAGCACATGCTCGAGCCGTAGAAGCTAGATTTAAAGTAGAGGAGAATTCCAATGACGAGAACAGCAAGTATTGAACGGAATACAAAGGAAACGCAAATACAGTTAGCTTTTACGATAGATGGCGAGGGAGCGGTGACACTTGAAACACCGGTACCTTTTATGACACATATGCTTGATTTATTCACAAAGCATGGTCAATTCAATCTTGATTTGCAAGCAAATGGGGATGTGGATATCGATGACCATCACACAACTGAAGACATTGGAATCTGTCTTGGTCAAGCTCTAAAAGATGCCCTTGGGGATAAAATGGGGATAAAACGTTATGGAAGTGCGTTTGTCCCCATGGATGAGGCACTTGCACAAGTGGTTGTGGATTTGAGCAATCGTCCACATTTAGAAATGAGAGCTGAGTTTCCGAGTCAAAAGGTTGGAACGTTTGATACGGAGTTAGTACATGAGTTTTTATGGAAACTGGCACTCGAAGCTCGAATGAATTTACATGTTATTGTCCATTACGGAAGCAATACGCACCACATTATTGAAGCGATTTTTAAAGCATTAGGCCGCGCCTTAGACGAAGCGACAACGATTGATCAGCGTGTAAAAGGAGTGCCATCCACGAAAGGACTGTTATAGAATGATTGGCATCATCGATTATGGGATGGGGAATTTATATAGTGTGAGTAAAGCGTTAGAACGAATGGGTGTATCGTACATCGTTTCTAATAGTCGTGAGGTTTTAGTTGGGTGTGATGGTTTGATTCTTCCAGGAGTCGGTTCATTCCGAGATGCAATGGCTATTTTAAAAGAAACTGAGCTGGACGTTTTTATAAAAGAAGAAGTGAGTCAAGGGAAGCCGTTGCTTGGGATATGTTTAGGGATGCAGCTATTGTACGAGGAAAGTGACGAGAACGGGGTAACAGAAGGTTTGGCTTTATTGAAAGGAAAAGTGATGCGTTTTTCTGGTATTAAAGAGTCGGGAGAACGCTATAAAGTGCCGCATATGGGCTGGAATAAGCTTAACTTTCATCAGAAATCCTCCTTAGTAGAGGGGTTGGATGAGGATTTCGTTTATTTTGTTCATTCCTATTATGTGACGTCTTTTACAGAAGAAGAGTTGTTGGCTAGTAGTGTCTATGATGTACAAGTGCCTGCGGTTGTCGGAAGAGGAAATGTTTTTGGAACGCAATTTCATCCGGAAAAAAGCAGTGAAGTTGGCATCGCAATCTTACAGAATTTTATCAGCTTAGTAGAAGAAGGGGAGCGATAGTATGGCATTTACCATTTATCCAGCTATTGATATGCGGAACGGCAAATGCGTTCGATTGGTGCAAGGTGATTATAGTAAAGAAACGGTGTATGGTAATTCCCCTTTTGAGATGGCAAAAAGCTTTGCCGAGCAGGGGGCAGAGTGGATACATATGGTTGACCTTGATGGGGCGAAAGCTGGTGCTCCAGTAAATGATTCGTTCGTTTTGCAGGTTGCACAAGAATTGTCAGTAAAAGTGCAAATCGGCGGAGGGATCCGAAGTGCTCAAGATGTGGATTACTATCTATCTCGAGGTGTGGATCGAGTTATTTTGGGAAGTGCAGCAATTAACAATCCTGAGTTTGTGAGGGAGATGCTAAAGCGTTATGGGGAAAAAATTGCGATCGGACTAGATGCTAAGGACGGGTATGTGGCAACAGAGGGTTGGGTCGAAACCTCTACTGTGGAAGCTACGGTATTAGGTCGTGAGCTTGCTGAGGCTGGAGCAAGGACGTTTATTTTTACTGATATCGCTACAGATGGGATGTTGTCAGGTCCGAATGTACAGGCAACGGTGGAATTGGCTCGTGTGACAGGAGCAGCGGTCATTGCATCTGGAGGAGTCAGCTCTATGGAGGATTTGCAGGTGTTACAGGAGTATGCAGGTCAGGGAGTATCCGGGGCGATAGTTGGAAAGGCGATTTATACGGATAAAATATCGCTGGCAAGTGCTTTAAAAGAGGTGAATTAACAAGATGCTGACTAAACGAATTATTCCGTGCTTAGATGTAAAAGAGGGCAGAGTGGTGAAGGGTGTTCAGTTTGTTGAGTTAAAAGATGCTGGGGATCCTGTAGAATTAGCAGCTTTTTATGATGAAGAGGGAGCAGATGAGCTCGTATTTCTTGATATTTCCGCCTCACATGAAGGTCGAGAAACGATGGTTGAGGTGGTCGAGCAGGTTGCCGGAAAGCTCGCGATTCCTTTTACCGTGGGCGGTGGAATTAACACAGTTGAGGATATGAAACGTTTGTTACGTGCAGGTGCAGATAAGGTGTCGTTAAATACAGCAGCATTACTAAACCCTAATTTAGTAAAGGTTGGCGCAGATTATTTCGGCTCGCAATGTATCGTGGTGGCCATTGATGCGAAGTTTGATGCTGAGCTTGGAAGTTGGCGTGTTTATACTCATGGAGGTCGGCGTGAAACGGATTGGGAAGTAGTAGCGTGGGCGAAGGAAGCAGTCCGCCTTGGAGCAGGCGAGATCCTGTTAACAAGTATGGATAGTGACGGGGAGAAAAAGGGCTTTAATCTTGCTTTAACGAAAGCAGTTAGCGCTGCTGTTACCGTTCCTGTTATTGCATCAGGAGGAGCAGGAGAAGCAGCTCACTTTTTGGATGCTTTTGAGGAGGGGAAGGCTGATGCGGCACTTGCAGCATCGATTTTCCATTATAAAGAGACATCGGTAAGGGAAGTTAAATCGTTTTTAAAAGAAAAGGGGGTCCTTGTTCGATGAGTGTTGAGGTTAAGATAGAGTCCGTTCGTTTTGATGAGAAAGGGCTTGTCCCTTGTATTGTACAGGATGTCGCGAGCCGAGAAGTATTAACGCTTGCCTATATGAACGAGGAATCGCTCGTTAAAACGGTGGAAACCCGTGAAACGTGGTTTTGGAGCCGATCGCGTGCAGAGCTTTGGCATAAAGGGGCGACGTCTGGAAATACCCAAAAGGTTGTGGAATTGCGCTATGACTGTGACCAGGATGCATTACTGGTCCTTGTTGAGCCGAGTGGTCCTGCTTGTCATAAAGGAGAAGATACCTGTTTTCATGAGGTCGTGCTTGAAAGTTCAGGCACAAGTAATTTAAGTGAGTCGCCTTTGGAGATTTTGAGTAAGTTAGAACGTTTGATAGAAGCAAGACAAATAGAAATGCCAGAAGGATCTTATACAACATACCTGTTTGAGAAGGGTGTGGATAAGATTTTGAAGAAGATTGGGGAAGAGGCTTCCGAGGTTATTATTGCAGCGAAGAACCGTGATAAAGAAGAACTTACGTGGGAAGTTGCGGATTTATATTTTCATGTGCTGGTACTTTTGCGAGAGCAAGGTGTGAGTTTGGAGGAAGTGCTTGCTGTTTTAGCGGTGCGGCATACGAGGCAGAGGGAAGAATAAGAGGTGAGTGTTTTTCTAGTGGGGTAGTTGTGCTAGGGAGGCACTTTTTTTTGTGGAATTGGGTAATTTGGTTTTTGGTAATTATGTTTTTAGGGGTTTTTATTTCCCATCTGTTCGTGGCAAGTTGAGTTGTGTTATACTACGAACGGTAAGTATGATTTGATGGAGGCTATAATGGGAAAGAATCCGAATTTAAAGAAGGAAGTTACTAAGGTGATCCCATTTGCGCAGAATGGGGATTATTTTTATCAAAAGGGAATCCGCGCTTATCGCAAGCGGGATTTATATAAAGCAAGAAGATGGTTGCAGCGTGCCGAGGAGATGAAGCCGAGTGATGCTTCGATCATGTGCCAGCTTGCGATTGTATTAACAGAGCTTGGGGATTATCAACGTTCGAATGAGTTATTGAAAGAAATCGTTGAGACGCTTGAGCCAGATATGAATGATTGTCATTATTTTTTGGCGAATAACTTTGCCTATCTCGGGCTGTTTCAGGAGTCAAGAAAGCATGCTGAAGAATATTTAACCATGGAGCCTGATGGAGAATTTGTAGAGGATACAGAGGATCTATTAGATTTACTTGAAATAGAAACAGATGATTCTGAGGATTATGCCTTAGGACAGGATCATTTGATTGTAATGCAGGAACAGGCACGGAATTTTCTTGAGGGTGGCCAATTAGATGAAGCATTAGAGCTCTTGGAAGAAATTATTGAGGAGTATCCACAATTTTGGTCTGCTTACAATAATTTAGCTCTTGCTTATTTCTATAAAGGTAATCTTATAAAAGCTCGTGATGTTCTTGAAGAAGTGCTCGATAAAAATCCTGGCAATCTTCACGCGTTATGTAATCTGCTGGTGTTTTACTACTATGAAAATAATCAAGCTGATATGGCTGTGCTTGCAGCAAGGTTGGAAAAAGTAACACCAATCCTCGTTGAACACCGCTATAAGTTAGGTGCAACATTTGGTTTGATTGGTCGTCATGATCTAGCTTATAAATGGTTACGCTCCTTGCAACGGAACGGTTTTCAAGGTGATGGTACTTTCTTTTTCTGGTTAGCGAATGCGGCTTATCGGACAGATCGTCTGACAGTTGCGGAACAGGCTTGGGCGAAAGTGCTGGAAATGAGTCCTGAAAAAGCGGGAACGGAGCCATGGAACCATGCAAATGAAGTGGACGCTGAATTGGAAGAGGCAGACCAGCTTTATAAAATCTTTGGTCTAAGTTTCTCGAAAAAGACGACCATCAAAAATGTGTTGGATCAGCCATATGCTAGTTCAAATGTTCGAGAGTTTGCGATGTTCACCTTGTTAAAGAAAAAAGAGGTTCCACTTAACATTTCAACTGGCTACGATATTGCGTTCCAACTGAAAGAAAAAGCTACAGATCAAGCGGTTAAAGAGTGGTTTGTCCTTTTCTCAAAAGCACTGAAGGAATCGCACATGTTTTCAAATGCATTGGCTTGGGCAGGCGCTTTTGGCTATGTCTGGAGCAAAAACAATGGCTACGCAGTTACACAAAAGACCATAGCAGAACAATACAATATCTCGATGAGTACGCTGCGAAAATATGTGAAACAAGTAGAAGAACTTATGGTAGCTGTGGCTAAACCATAACAAGAAGCTAAGACAAAAACCTGTCTTGGCTTTTTTGTTATGGTTTTTTTACTTTCTTAAGACTGTCCGTGGAAGGCGAAGTTATTGATTTTCCTAATTTAAGATTGCGAAGGCTGCAACACTCACTTTGAGAACATGGATTTCGTAACTATTCAAATCGCTGTCCTCAACCAAGCAATAATTCCATCCATTTGAGCAAAATGTTGGACGAATAACTGGTCTGTTATATAGGATAGTAACTGGGAATACTTTTACTAGATGGATTCCATCATACACAAATCAAAAATCTTAAAACAGGACGAAGATATAATGTCCTTTCATTAAAATAGCGACGGAAAGTCTTTAAAGGAGTGGACAACATGACAGAAGAGAAAATTTATGATGTTGTAATTATCGGAGCAGGACCGGCTGGAATGACGGCAGCGGTGTACACCTCTCGTGCAAATTTAAGTACGTTAATGATTGAGCGTGGAATGCCAGGTGGACAAATGGCGAACACGGAGGAAGTTGAGAACTATCCTGGGTTCGATCACATCTTAGGGCCAGAACTATCAACTAAAATGTTTGATCACGCGAAAAAATTCGGTGCAGAATATGCATACGGAGATGTTAAAGAAATAGTTGATGGCAAAGAATATAAAACAGTGAACGCTGGAAGTAAGTCTTATAAAGCACGTACTGTGATTATTTCAAGTGGAGCAGAATATAAGAAGATTGGTGTACCTGGTGAGAAAGAACTTGGCGGACGTGGTGTTTCTTACTGTGCGGTATGTGATGGAGCATTCTTTAAAGGGAAAGAGTTAGTGGTCGTAGGTGGAGGAGATTCTGCAGTAGAAGAAGGAGTATACTTAACTCGCTTCGCTTCTAAAGTAACAATTGTGCATCGCCGTGATGAACTTCGTGCGCAAAAAATCCTTCAACAACGTGCATTTGACAATGAAAAAATTGATTTCATTTGGAGCCATACTGTAAAAGAAGTTAATGAAAAGGACGGGAAAGTGGGAAGTGTTACGCTAGTTAACACGAAGGATGGAGAAGAAAAAGAATTCCAAGCAGATGGTGTCTTCATTTATGTGGGAATGCTTCCTCTTACAAAACCATTCTTAAGCTTAGGTATTACTAATGATATGGGGTATATTGAAACAAACGAACTTATGGAAACACGTGTACCTGGAATCTTTGCAGCTGGTGATATTCGCGAGAAAACATTACGTCAAATTGTCACAGCTACAGGAGACGGAAGTATTGCTGCACAAAGTGCTCAGCATTATGTGGAAGAGCTAATGGAAGAGTTAAAGGTTCAAGAAGCGGAAAAAATCTAAGAGACTTGTTGAGCTTGTGGGTATTTTGACTTATTTTGTCGAAACATCCTCTTAATCAAATCGTAACTATGCTTTAACGTTGTTGTAACAGCATTGAAATAATAATCAGTTATTATAAAAGTAGTAATTGACCCCCTTTTATAAATATAGTTGACGGCACGGGTTCCCTTTTTCCCGTGTCCTTTTTTTATGCTCTTTTTTAACTGTTTGGCAGGAATTCTTACATGCTTGTTCTATAACGTTATCATGATATGCTATACTACAATTAGTAAAGCGTTTACATATGGATTGTGGAATCGATACCTGTTTTATTTTAGATTACATTTTGCACCTTAGACAAAGTTTTCTAGATAAGTTCAGTAATTTGTAGAACTTTACTGTGTCTTATTCAAGCTTTTTACAGTAGAATAGAAATGATACACTTGGCTAGTTTTATTTTTCGGATAGTTGCAAGACAGCTAAGAGATTGAGGTGGTAATAGTCATGCAAAGGGTAACGAATTGTGTGGTAGTACGTGATAATAAGGTGCTTTTATTACAAAAACCTAGACGTGGCTGGTGGGTAGCACCTGGCGGTAAAATGGAGCACGGGGAATCAGTTAAAGATTCAGTAATCCGAGAATATCGCGAAGAAACAGGCATATATTTAAAAAATCCTACCCTCAAGGGTGTTTTTACATTTGTGATAAAAGAAGGAAATGAGATTGTTTCAGAATGGATGATGTTCACATTTTTGGCTACAGAGTATGATGGTCAAAATGTGAAGGAGTCTGAAGAAGGAACAATTGAATGGCATAAAACCGAAGACATTGCAGGATTGCCAATGGCTCCGGGAGATTTTCATATATTAGATTACTTAATAAAAGGATCTGGAATGATATTCGGTACGTTTACGTATACTCCTGATTTTGAGTTATTATCTTACCGTCTTGATCCTAATTAGCAAAGGAGAAGAAGCGACATGAGTACAGGTACTGGCAGTGATGTGGAATTAGTCATTATTACTGGAATGAGTGGAGCTGGTAAAACAGTTGCCATTCAAAGTTTAGAGGATTTGGGCTTTTTCTGTGTGGACAATCTTCCTCCGACGCTACTTCCTAAGTTTTTAGAGTTGATGGAAGAATCAGGGAACAAGATGAATAAAGTAGCGCTAGTGATGGATTTAAGAGGTCGCGAGTTCTTTGACAGTTTATTTGAGGCGCTTGACGACATATCTGAGTTATCTTGGGTTACGCCGCAAATTTTATTTTTAGATGCTAAAGATACTGTTCTCGTTAGTCGTTATAAAGAAACAAGAAGATCTCATCCATTAGCAAAGACAGGCTTACCACTTGAGGGTATTGAGCATGAGCGTGAGTTGTTAGAAGAGCTAAAAGGACGTGCGCAACTAATTCTTGATACTTCCAACTTAAAGCCGCGAGAGCTAAGAGAGAAAATCCTCAAACAATTTGCAACGCACTCCAAACAAACTTTCAAGGTGAACGTTCTTTCCTTCGGATTTAAGTATGGGATTCCAATTGATGCAGATTTAGTTTTTGATGTACGCTTTTTACCAAACCCGCATTATATAGATCATATGAGACCGATGACTGGTTTAGATGAAGAAGTTTCATCTTATGTGTTAAAATGGTCCGAAACACAGAAATTTGTTGAAAAATTGACTGACTTATTAAGCTTCATGCTTCCTTATTATAAGCGAGAAGGGAAAAGCCAGCTAGTTATTGCGATAGGTTGTACAGGTGGCCAACATCGCTCGGTCACTTTGGCAGAGTACTTTGCAAAGCATTATAAGGATGAATATGACACGCTCATTACACATCGAGATATTGAAAGACGAAAGGATAAGCGCTGATGAAACGTCAAAAACTTCCGAAAATCGTCATTCTCGGTGGGGGAACAGGACTTCCTGTCTTACTCCGAGGCCTAAAACATTATGATGTGGATATAACTGCTATTGTAACAGTAGCGGATGATGGCGGTAGCTCCGGAAGATTACGTGATGAGTTGCACATTCCACCTCCAGGAGATGTTCGCAATGTATTAGCTGCTTTATCTGATGTCGAGCCTTTAATAGAAGATCTTTTTCAGCATCGCTTTAAATCAGGAAATGGCTTATCTGGTCATTCGCTTGGGAATCTATTATTAGCTGCGATGACAACGATAACGGGCGACTTTGTTCATGCGATTCGTGAAATGAGCAAGGTGCTAAATGTGAGAGGGAAGGTATTGCCAGCAGCGAATCAAAGTGTTGTCTTGCATGCTGAAATGGAGGATAGCACCATCATCTCTGGTGAATCGAAAATCCCTATTTACGGAAAGAAAATAAAGCGAGTTTTTCTTTCTCCAGAAAACGTGGAGCCTTTGCAGGAATCAGTAGAAGAAATCAAAAAGGCTGATTTAATTATTGTAGGGCCGGGAAGCTTATATACCAGCATTCTACCCAATCTGTTAGTACCGAAAATTGGAGAAGCTGTTTGTCAATCCAAAGCGAAAAAAGTATATATTTGTAATGTCATGACACAGGCTGGCGAAACCTTGCATTACACCGCAAGTGACCATGTAAGAGCCTTGTATGATCATCTGGATTGTCGCTTTATGGACACGATCTTAGTCAATGAAGAGGACATTCCGGAAGAGATAAAGGTCCGTTACAAAAAAGAATACGCTACTCCTGTTGTATACGATATTGCTGCTTTGTCCGATTTAGGATTAGAGATTGTCCATGACAAAATTATCCGATATGAAGATGGGTATATTAGACATGACACGCAAAAAGTTGCAGCATTGTTGTACTCTATGATAAATATTAAAGACTAGAAAAAATGCAAACGGATGCAAATTTCAGGTGGTTAGAGATGAGGCTTTATTAAAAACTTCTCATCGCTTCCCCATAACATTTCTATTCACTGGGGGGTGATCAATCGTGTCCTATGCTTCCGAAACCAAAAAAGAGTTAACAACGATTGAGATAAAAGATTGTTGTGTCAAAGCTGAACTTGCAGCACTCATTCGAATGAACGGTACCTTATCCTTTTCCAATCGAAAATTGATTCTCGACATTCAAACGGAAAACGCTGCCATAGCAAGAAGAATCTATACGTTAACGAAGAAAATCTATGATGTTCGAGTAGAGCTTTTAGTACGAAAGAAAATGCGTTTGAAAAAAAATAACGTGTACATTGTTCGATATGCCGAGCAAGCACATTATATTTTAGACGAGTTAAAGATTTTAAAGGATGGCTTCACATTTGTGCGGGACATTTCACCTGAACTAATTGCTAAAAAATGTTGTAAACGCTCCTATTTAAGAGGTGCCTTTCTAGCAGGTGGGTCTGTAAACAATCCAGAAACGTCATCCTATCATTTAGAAATTTTTTCGCTCTACCATGAACACAACGAATCTTTATGTGAACTAATGAATATGTTTCACCTAAACAGTAAAACGCTTGAACGTAAGAAAGGGTTTATCACTTATTTAAAAGAGGCTGAAAAGATTGCCGAATTTTTAAGCATTATTGGTGCCCATCAAGCATTATTGAAATTCGAAGATATCCGCATCGTACGAGACATGAGAAATTCCGTTAATCGCCTTGTCAATTGTGAAACAGCGAACTTAAACAAAACAATCGGTGCTGCAATTAGACAGGTCGATAATATTCGTTTTATCGATCGTACAGTGGGGCTTCATATATTACCAGATAAATTAAGAGAAATTGCTGAGCTTCGCGTTAACTACCAAGACGTCACCTTAAAGGAGCTTGGGGAAATGGTTTCAAGCGGCACCATCAGTAAGTCAGGAATTAATCATCGCCTTCGCAAAATTGATGAGATTGCCGATAAGCTGCGTGCAGGAGAAACAGTTCAATAATAATATAGAGAAATAGAGGAGGAATTGTAATGGTACAAAAACAAGTAGATGTTCGATTGAAAACAGGATTACAAGCACGCCCTGCAGCACTATTCGTACAAGAAGCAAACCGCTTCTCAGCCGATGTTTTTCTAGAAAAAGACGGCAAAAAGGTAAATGCTAAAAGTATCATGGGTCTCATGAGCTTAGCGATCGGATCTGGCACAACCATCACCTTAATCGCAGATGGCCACGACGAAAACGACGCAATCGCAGCACTAACCACATACGTCCAACAAGAAAACTAAGGAGAGGGGATGCCACGCTTACAGAGCCGGTATCCTTTTTTTTGTTTATATTGAAATAACAATTTTAAAAGTTAATCCAAAATCAAACTTCGCAAAGCCAAGGTACACCTGAATTATGAAAATACGTTAATCAAACGTTTGTTTAAAAAATACTATATCTAGATATAAAATCACTTAAACCAACTCTCAGCTGAAAACACAAAAATCCCGCCTGACTATTAGTCAGGCGGGATTTTATAAGTGTTCTTAGCTATTTTTAATTACTTTATCAATTAATCCATATTCTAGTGCTCTTTCTGCTGTCATGAAGTTGTCGCGGTCTGTGTCGCGTGCGATTACTTCGATTGGCTGACCAGTGTTTTCAGAAAGGATTGTGTTTAGCTTATCGCGTAAGAATAGGATGCGTTTTGCTGCGATCTCGATTTCTGTCGCTTGTCCTTGCGCTCCACCAAGTGGTTGGTGAATCATGACTTCACTGCTAGGTAAAGCAAAGCGTTTGCCTTTTGCACCTGCAGATAATAGGAATGCTCCCATGGAAGCTGCCATTCCAACACACATTGTACTTACGTTTGGCTTAATGAAATTCATTGTATCGTAGATTGCCATACCTGCTGTAATAGAACCACCTGGGCTATTAATGTAAAGCGAGATATCCTTCTCTGGGTCTTCGGCAGCTAAGAATAGTAGCTGAGCGACAATTGAGTTTGCCACATTATCATCAATTGCACTACCAAGCAAAATAATGCGGTCTTTTAATAATCGGGAATAAATGTCATACGCACGCTCTCCGCGGCTAGTTTGTTCAATAACTGTAGGAATTAAGTTCATCTCACTTTTCCTCCTTATGATTAGGTAATAAATGAAGATAGGTTTTATGTATTAGATTCTGTAACTACTAATGTGTTACAAGTTTCATTATAGACCTATCATCCATTAATAAGTATTTCAAAATCTTTATGTACTTTTATCATACATATAAGGTCAATAATGGTCAAATAAAAACTATCGCAAATAACCCTATTTTTCTCCATGTAATAATCATATCCACTCCTGTGAAAATTAAACTTGTTTTTTTGTTCTTTCTTGTATAAAAAAGAGGCTAGCTTTAAAAGAAGGGTAGTACATTGAACACCCTGTAGATTTCCGTGCCAGGCGTTCGCTTTCCGCGGAGCGCTTGTGGAGCCTCCTCGTCGCTGGCGCTCCTGCGGGGTCTCCCGAAACACGCTTCTCCCGCAGGAGTCTCACACCCTGCACTCCAATCTACAGGGGAGACGAGTTTAACATAGCGTTCAACTTTTTCATTATCCATGGTGCAATTATTCTTTGCATGAAAGGTCAAAAATTAAATTCACTTTGTATATTTTGGAAAACTTTGGCGCAAAGTAACGGGAGTTAATTTTTACCAAAGAAGGGTGTTGTGTTGGATGGAGCAGAATCAAGAACAGAATGAAATGCATGTAGGTACTTCTGTGGAGGGTGCTGGTGGGGCTTTTGATCGGCGTTTTGCTGCAGGGGAAACGGAAGAAACATTAACAACTAGACAGGGGCATCCGGTAACTGATAATCAGAATACGAGAACAGTAGGCAATCGGGGACCAACTGTATTAGAGAACTATGATTTTCTAGAAAAAATTACTCATTTTGATAGGGAGAGAGTGCCGGAGCGGGTGGTTCATGCTAGGGGTGCTGGGGCGCATGGATATTTTGAGGCCTATGGGAAAGCTGGGGATGAACCGGTTGAAAAATATACTAGAGCTAAGGTACTGTCAGGAGCAGGGAAACAAACTCCTGTTTTTGTACGCTTTTCTTCTGTGATTCATGGGGGGCATTCTCCTGAAACTTTACGTGATCCACGTGGGTTTGCGGTTAAATTTTATACGGAAGATGGAAATTGGGATTTGGTTGGGAATAACTTAAAGATTTTTTTTATTCGAGATCCTTTAAAGTTTCCAGACCTTGTCCATGCTTTTAAGCCTGATCCTGTAACTAATCGGCAAGATGGAGAAAGAATCTTTGATTTTATCTCGAATACTCCAGAGGCCATGCATATGATCACTTTTTTATTTTCGCCTTGGGGTATTCCTGCCAACTACCGTGAAATGCAAGGATCTGGCGTTAATACGTATAAATGGGTGAACAAGGATGGGAAAGCATGGTTGGTTAAATATCATTGGGAGCCGAAACAAGGTATCAAAAATTTAACCCAGGCAGATGCAGAAGAAATTCAAGGGAAGAACTTTAATCATGCAACTCAGGATTTGTATGAGGCGATCGAAAAAGAAAATTATCCAGAGTGGGAATTCTGTGTTCAGTTGATGGAGGACGGGGAGCACCCAGAGCTAGATTTCGATCCTTTAGATCCGACAAAATTGTGGCCTGAGGAGCAATTTCCGTTCCTACCAGTAGGTAAAATGGTATTGAATAAAAATCCAGAGAACTATTTTGCAGAGGTAGAACAGGCTGCTTTCGGAACGGGCGTGCTGGTGGACGGCTTAGATTTTTCGGATGACAAGCTGTTACAAGGAAGAACGTTTTCCTATTCTGATACACAACGCCATCGAGTAGGTACCAATTATTTGCAACTTCCGATTAATGCCCCGAAAAAGCATGTAGCGACGAACCAGCGTGACGGACAAATGACGATGCATGTCGATTTAGCGCCAGGACAAAACCCACATGTTAATTATGAGCCATCGACCCTTGGAGGCCTGAAGGAAGCTAAGCCTCAAGGGAAAGAGCATCGACCGCGTGTAGAGGGAGAAGTAACTCGTGAAGCGATTGACCGGAAAAATGATTACCAACAGGCTGGAGAAAGATACCGAATTTTTGAAGATTGGGAGCGCGATGAGCTAATCCGTAATCTTGTGGCAACCTTAAAGCCAGCGGATTCCAGAATTCAGCAAAAAATGGTGGAGCATTTTACAAAATGTGATGAGGAGTATGGGCGTCGTGTTGCAGAGGGATTAGGTATAACTGTAGGAGCAGGTAATACTGAATTTGCAGCCGAGGTTGCACCGAGTTCAGGTGTATTTCCACAAAGTGGTGGGTCGCCGATGGGAAGCGCTAAGGCAGCGGATGCAGTGCAAGAAGCAGAAGAAAAGGGACATGACGCAGACCCGTATTAAATGAAATTAAAGAAAGAACTCCTGACATATTCGGGAGTTCTTTCTAATTGCATAAAAATGTTACTGCTAAACTAAATAATCTAAAACTTGCCCAATTGTAAAAATAAGAAAAACTAAAATTATCGCTAATATAAACCAAGAAAATAAATGTTTTTTCCCACGAATGATGGATATTGAAAAATAGAACAAGACGCTAATAAAGGTAAGGAAGATTAGTACATTGATTAAATAGAAAAAGGCTTCCACCCACTTATGAATTCTATTAGTTTAATCTAATATTAACACAACGATTGGTTAGTATTATAGAATCGTGGAATAAAATGAAAGTATGCATCGTTTCGTATATTACTTGTTTTTTGGCTTGCTTGTATAATTACAACAAGCTATAATAGCGTATGGACACAATAATTTTTCGATTTGCGCTCGTAGCTCAGCGGATAGAGCGGTGGTTTCCGGTACCGCGTCATGCGGGGGTTCGATTCCCTCCGAGCGCGCCAAATTTAAATGATAGTTTTACTAATATACATAATAGGCCTCTTTCTCAATTGAGATTGGGGTCTTTTTTTATTTAAAAAGTTGATTTTTGAAAACGTAATACTTTTGTAACATTTTTTCGTCATTTTTTTGCATTGCCGCCTTAAAGCGGGAGTATATATGTAGGGGGAGGCACCTCTTCCAACATTTTTCGATTTAATAAATCAAGATTCTCATGTACAATAAGGATGCGCTTACATGAGGGTGATTTCGGTTGGCCAGCGAATATTATTTGTATGTATTTGGGTGTTAGCGTCCGGTATCTGACAAGGATAGGTGGGATTACGGACGGTTGCACTCGGATAAATGACCGGAGGGAGAATGAATTATGAAGCAAACTGTTGGTTTGTATCAAGAGCAGACGCTCAAGCTAGCTATGACGCAAGAGTTAAAGCAAGCAATTACATTATTACAGTATTCTTCACTGGAATTAGTCGATTTTTTACAAGAACAATCGTTAGAAAATCCTCTTTTGGAGCTGAAAGAATGGGAAACGCCGAGAGAGCTTGCTTCCTCTCGTGTTCGCCGTTTGAAACAAAGGAAAAATGGATCTAAGCAAGCTATTTCGATCGAAAATTTTAGTAAATACGGAGAAACACTTCACAATCATATTAATCAACAATTAGTAGACAGTTCTTTACCTTTAAAGGAGCAGCAGTTAGTTAAGCGTGTCGTTGATTTTGTGGATGAAAATGGTTATATCCAAGAAGATCTATCCGTTATTTCTGAGCAGCTAAAGGCATCTACCCAGAGAGTAGAAAATGCCCTGAATACTATCCAAAGCTTAGAACCAGCAGGACTCGGTGCAAGAAATTTAAAGGAATGTTTGTTGCTACAATTGAAGCGACTTCCAGAACGCATGCCTTTAGCAGAGAAAATATTGACTGAGGACTTTATACTCTTTGCAGAAAAAGCGTGGAAAACTTTAGCGAAAAAGCATGAAATAAGCTTACAGGATATTCAAGCTGTCCATAATGAGATTGTGAAATTAAACCCACGACCAGGGAGTAAATATGAGACGAGTGAAAAACCAAAATATATTATTCCGGATTTAATCGTGCAACAATTACACAATCAATTTGTCGTTTCCTTAAATGAAGATATTGTGCCACAAATCTCGATAAACAAAGAGTATAAGTTAAAGTTGCAACAAAAAAACGAAGTAGCAGCCTATCTTCAGGACAAATTCCAGCAATGCGAATGGATAGTAAAAAGCATGGAGCACCGAAAACATACGCTTGTGAAGGTGATGGAGGAAATCGTTGCTGCTCAGCAAAGCTTTTTCTTTAATGGTGCCTCATTTTTGAAACCGTTAACACTAAGGGACATTGCAGATCGTCTAAACGTTCACGAGTCAACTGTGAGCCGTGCAACAAAAGAAAAATACGTTCAAACACCATACGGGCTATTTGAATTAAAATACTTTTTTAGTCAAAGCTTGTCAGGAGCATATGACGAGGAAAAATCGACCAAGCAAGTACAACAGCTAGTAGAAGAATTAATTAAAGCGGAGGATAAACAAAAACCTTTATCTGATCAGCAGCTGACAAACCTGTTACAAAAGCAGTATCATATTGCTATCTCAAGAAGAACTGTTGCGAAGTATCGAGATTTATTGAATATTCCAAGTTCTGCAATGAGAAAGCGCTATGACTAGAAAGGTAGATGTAAAGTGAAGCTAGTATTTTACACAAAAGTGGATTGTTCCCTTTGTGAGAAGGCAAAAAAAGTCTTAAACGATCTACAAAATGAGATGGATTTTACCATAGAAGAAGTGGATATTTACCAGGACGATGTACTTTTAGAGAAATATCAGATTATGATTCCGGTAGTGGAACTTGAGGAAGAAATGCTTGGATATGGAATCATACACAAAGAAGAGATAAGAAAACGCTTACTTAAAAAAATCCGCTAAAGCCTAGTTGCATAAGGGTTTCACCTTTGTTACAATCAAATTGTAGCAGGGGTGATTTTTTTTACCGCTACTGGGACATAATATGTCTTAGCGGGACGTATTTAGTCCAATTAGGTAGAATACACCTTGAAGGGGAAGCTATAATGAAGCAGATTATTGAAGTACAAAAGAAATTGTTACCTGATGTTCTCTCCATTATGCAGAAACGATATGAAATATTGAGATACATAAGGTTGATGCAGCCAATTGGAAGAAGAAGCTTGTCAGGTAGTCTTGGTTTAAGTGAACGAGTGCTAAGAAGTGAAGTAGACTTTCTTAAAGTTCAGAACCTGATAAATGTTAGTGTTGCCGGCATGACATTAACCCAAGAAGGTTCCAGTCTTATAAAAAGCCTTGAAGAAATCATGAAAGAAGTTTCAGGTTTAAAGCTACTAGAAGCGGGAATAGAAGAAAAGTTAGGAATAACAAAGGTTGTCGTCGTTCCAGGTGACAGTGACCTATCCCCTTGGGTAAAAAAAGAAATGGGTCGAGCTTGTGTTACTACCATGAGAGAACGATTCCATGACGAAAATATCATTGCAGTTGCTGGCGGAACAACTATTTCCTCGGTTGCTGAAATGATGAAACCGGACGCGAAAAACCGCAAGTTATTATTTGTCCCTGCTCGAGGTGGGCTTGGAGAAAAGGTTCAAAACCAGGCAAACTCCATCTGTGCCACAATGGCCGAGAAGGCAACAGGCAACTATCGATTGCTGCATATCCCGGATCAGCTTAGCCATGAGTCGTACCAATCAATGATTGAAGAACCCTCTATAAAAGAAGTGATCTCGCTAATCAAAAATTCTAGTATGGTTATTCATGGGATTGGAGACGCTAAAACAATGGCAGAGCGCCGTAAAACTGCGCATGAAGATATGTTGAAAATTGAGAATGCAAATGCCGTTGCAGAAGCGTTTGGTTACTATTTTAATCAAGCTGGAGATGTCGTACATAAAGTACAAACCGTCGGAATGCAACTCGCAGATCTGGAAAAAATAGAATCTGTGATTGCAGTAGCTGGTGGTGCATCAAAAGCGAAAGCTATTCGAGCGTATCTAAAGAAAGCCCCCCATACCATCCTCATCACAGATGAAGGGGCAGCAAAAGAGTTAATTAGGGAGTAAAACCCCTTAATAAAAGGCTATGTTAAAGCTTATGGTAGATATTTAACTACCCCAAGCTGTTAATTGGAGCAATAGGCGAAGACTCCTGCGGGAGATAGCGTTTTGTGGAGACCCCGCAGGAGCGTCAGCGACGAGGAGGCTCCACAAGCGCCCCGCGGAAAGCGAAGCCTAGTGCGGAAATCAACAGCGACGTTTAACAGAGCCAATATAATATAAACAAAGTTCTTTTATATACTAAGGAGGAAAAAACAATGGCAGTAAAAATTGGTATTAACGGATTTGGTCGTATTGGACGTAACGTATTTCGTGCAGCTTTAAATAACTCTGAGGTAGAAGTAGTAGCAGTTAACGACTTAACAGACGCTAACATGTTAGCTCACCTTTTAAAGTATGACAGCATTCACGGCAAATTAAATGCAGACGTGAAAGTAGACGGTGACAACCTAGTTGTTGACGGCAAAACAATCAAAGTAACAGCTGAGCGTGACCCAGCGAAATTATCTTGGGGTGAGCTTGGAGCAGAAATAGTAGTTGAGTCTACTGGTTTCTTCACAAAACGTTCTGACGCTGCGAAACACTTAGAAGCTGGAGCGAAAAAAGTAATCATCTCTGCACCTGCATCTGATGAAGATATCACAATCGTAATGGGTGTTAACGAAGACAAGTACGATGCAGCTAACCACAACGTTATCTCTAACGCATCTTGTACAACAAACTGTTTAGCTCCATTTGCAAAAGTATTAAACGACAACTTTGGTATCAAACGTGGAATGATGACAACTGTTCACTCTTACACAAATGACCAACAAATCTTAGACTTACCACATAAAGATTACCGTCGTGCTCGTGCGGCAGCTGAAAACATCATCCCAACTACTACTGGAGCTGCAAAAGCAGTATCTCTAGTATTACCTGAATTAAAAGGTAAATTGAACGGTGGAGCAATGCGTGTTCCAACTCCAAACGTTTCATTAGTAGACTTAGTTGCTGAGCTTGACAAAGACGTAACGGCTGAAGAAGTAAATGCAGCATTCAAAGCAGCTGCTGAAGGTGACTTAAAAGGAATTCTTGGATACTCTGAAGAGCCACTAGTATCGGGTGACTATAATGGTAACCCTGAATCTTCTACAATCGATGCGCTTTCTACAATGGTAATGGAAGGCAGCA
Organism: Sutcliffiella halmapala; assembly: GCF_002019665.1. GTDB lineage: Bacteria > Bacillota > Bacilli > Bacillales > Bacillaceae_I > Sutcliffiella_A > Sutcliffiella_A halmapala. The sequence continues at coordinate 739,099 of NZ_KV917375.1, forward strand.
TGGTAAAAGTAATCTCTTGGTACGATAACGAGAGCGGCTACTCTCACCGTGTAGTAGACCTAGCGAAATTCATCGCTTCTAAAGGGCTATAATAACTATCATTCAATAAGGTTCAAATCCAAGGGATAGCTTGTAGGATTTAACCCACCTTACAATATTACTTTCATTAAACTGACAAGCAATTTATAATAAGGAATGTGAAGTAGAGGGGGATAGGGGAACATACCCCTCCCTCTTTTCTCATGTTTTACAAAAGGATTAGTTTTTCCTAATAAAGGAGGCCGTTTTAAGATGAACAAAAAAAGTATTCGTGACATCGACGTAAAAGGAAAGCGCGTGTTTTGCCGTGTCGACTTCAACGTACCAATGAAAGATGGCGCAGTAACGGACGACACTCGTATTCGTGCTGCATTACCTACGATTCAGCATTTAGTAGATCAAGGTGCCAAGGTGTTACTTGCTAGCCATTTAGGTCGACCAAAAGGCCAAGTAGTAGAAGAGCTACGTTTAAATGCAGTGGCAACTCGCTTACAAGAGCTTTTAGGAAAAACTGTTACAAAAGTAGATGAAGCTTACGGAGATACAGTAAAAACAGCTGTTGCAGAACTAGCTGAAGGCGATGTTCTTTTACTAGAAAATGTTCGCTTCTACCCTGGTGAAGAAAAGAACGATCCAGAGCTTGCGAAAGCATTTGCTGAACTTGCAGATGTGTATGTGAACGACGCTTTTGGTGCTGCTCACCGTGCACATGCTTCAACGGAAGGAATTGCTCAGCACATTCCAGCTGTTGCAGGTCTTTTAATGGAAAAGGAATTAGAAGTATTAGGCAAAGCACTTTCTAACCCTGATCGTCCATTCACAGCAATCATTGGTGGAGCAAAGGTAAAAGATAAAATCGGTGTGATTGAAAATCTATTAAATAAAGTAGATAACATTATCATCGGTGGTGGACTTGCTTACACATTCATCAAGGCAAAAGGCTACGACGTTGGAAAGTCCCTTCTTGAAGAGGATAAAATTGACTTAGCTAAATCGTTTATGGAACAAGCAAAAGAAAAAGGCGTAAACTTCTATGTTCCTGTGGACGTAGTCGTTGCGGATGACTTCTCGAACGATGCAAATACAAAGGTTGTACCTATTGAAGAAATTCCAAGTGACTGGGAAGGCTTAGATGCTGGACCAAAATCACGCGAGATCTATGCGGACGTTATTAAAAACTCCAAGCTTGTTATTTGGAATGGCCCAATGGGAGTATTTGAATTAGATGCATTTGCTGGTGGAACAAAAGCAGTAGGACAAGCATTAGCAGAAGCAACCGATACATACTCTGTCATTGGTGGAGGAGACTCAGCGGCTGCGGTTGAAAAGTTCAATCTGGCAGACAAAATGAGCCATATCTCAACTGGTGGTGGCGCGTCGCTAGAATTCATGGAAGGCAAAGAGCTTCCAGGAGTAGTGGCGTTAAACGATAAGTAAAAATGAAAGTGGCAGTGTCTAATTACATTCCATCTAATTAGGCGCTGGAACTTGAATATATCGACCAATCCTAACTTGAAAGGAAGGATACCATGCGTAAACCAATTATTGCAGGTAACTGGAAAATGCACAAAGTACTTTCTGAAGCAACGAGCTTTGTAGAGGAAGTAAAAGGACTTGTTCCATCAACAGACAAAGTAGATGCAGTAGTATGTGCACCTGCCCTATTTTTAGAGCGACTTGTAACAAATGTGGAAGGCAAAGATTTAAAAATCGGTGCACAAAACATGCACTTTGAAGATAGCGGAGCTTTTACAGGTGAAACAAGCCCTGAAGCGCTAAAAGACTTAGGTGTGACATATGTCGTATTAGGTCACTCTGAGCGTCGTGAAATGTTTGCTGAAACAGACGAAACAGTAAACAAGAAAGTATTAGCTTCCTTCAAACATGGTTTACTTCCAATTGTTTGTTGCGGGGAAACGTTAGAAGAGCGTGAAGCAGGAAGTACTAATGATATCGTTGGCGAGCAAGTGAAAAAAGCTTTAACAGGCTTAACTGCAGACCAAGTGAAAACAGTTGTTGTAGCATATGAGCCAATCTGGGCAATCGGTACAGGTAAATCCTCGACAGCAGAGGATGCAAATGAGACATGCGCGTACATTCGTACTGTTATCGCATCTGAATTTGATCAAGCATCAGCAGACGCTGTTCGTATTCAATATGGTGGTAGCGTAAAACCGACAAACATCGCAGAATACATGGCTCAATCAGATATTGATGGAGCGCTTGTTGGCGGTGCAAGTCTAGAAGCACAATCTTTCCTACAGCTTTTGGAGGCAGGTAAGAATGAGTAAAAAGCCAGTAGCATTAATCATCTTAGACGGTTTTGCATTACGTGGAGAAACAATGGGTAATGCCGTTGCGCAAGCAAAAAAACCAAACTTTGATCATTTTTGGAATTCTTACCCTCATGCGCAACTAGTTGCTAGTGGGGAGCAGGTTGGTCTACCTGAAGGACAAATGGGTAACTCAGAGGTTGGCCATTTGAACATCGGAGCAGGTCGTGTCGTGTATCAAAGCTTAACTCGTGTCAATGTTGCTATTCGTGAAGGCGAATTCTTTGAAAATGAAACCTTTTTAAATGCAATCCATCATGCAAAAGAAAAAGGTACGAATCTTCATATTTTTGGTCTTCTTTCAGACGGTGGCGTTCATAGCCATATTCAACATCTTTTTGCGCTATTAAGACTAGCAAAAAAAGAAGGGCTAGATCGAGTATATATTCATGGCTTCCTAGATGGTCGTGATGTTGGACCACAAACTGCACCTAAGTATGTGGAACAATTAAATGAAGAATTACAAACACTTGGTATTGGTGAAATTGCAACGATTTCTGGTCGTTACTATTCAATGGATCGTGACAAGCGTTGGGACCGTGTTGAAAAATCATACCGTGCGATGGTGTATGGAGAAGGGCCTACTTACTCTAATGCCGTGGAATGTGTAAATGATTCTTATAACAACGGAATCTTTGATGAGTTTGTTCTTCCATCTGTCATGACAAAAGAAGATGGAAGTCCTGTAGCCACTATCCAAGATGAAGATGCGGTTATTTTCTATAATTTCCGCCCAGACCGAGCGATTCAAATATCTAATACGTTCACAAACAAGGATTTCCGTTCCTTTGACCGTGGACCAAAACACCCGAACAATCTACAATTTGTCTGTTTTACACACTTTAGTGAAACAGTCGACGGATATGTTGCATTTAAACCTGTTGGAATGGATAATACTTTAGGTGAAGTACTATCTCAAAACGGCTTAAGGCAATTACGTATTGCCGAAACAGAAAAATATCCACATGTTACCTTCTTTATGAGTGGCGGTCGTGAGGAAGCCTATCCAGGTGAGGAAAGAATTTTAATCAATTCCCCTAAAGTGGCAACCTATGACCTTCAACCAGAAATGAGCGCTTATGAAGTAACAAGTGCACTAGTTGCTGAAATTGAAGCAGAAAAACATGATGCAATTATCTTAAACTTCGCAAACCCTGATATGGTAGGGCACTCCGGAATGCTCGAACCAACAATTAAGGCTGTAGAAGTAACAGACGAATGCTTAGGAAAAGTAGTAAATGCGATTCTTGCAAAAGGTGGAGTAGCCATCATTACAGCAGATCACGGAAATGCCGATGAAGTCGTCACGACAGAAGGTAACCCAATGACTGCCCATACAACAAACCCTGTACCAGTGATCGTAACGCGCAAAGGTGCAGAGCTTCGTCAAGATGGAATACTTGGTGATCTTGCCCCAACAGTGTTAGACTTACTTGGAGTGGACAAACCAATTGAAATGACAGGTACATCTTTAATAAAGGGCTAAGTTAGAGCGCATTATTGATATTTAACTAACCCTAGCTGGTGATTGGAGCACAAGGCGAAGACTCCTGCGGGAGATAGCGTTTTGTGGAGACCCCACACCACAGGAGCGCCAGCGACGAGGAGGCTCCACAAGCGCCCCGCGGAAAGCGAAGCCTTGTGCGGAAATCAACAGCGGCGTATAACAGTGCCGAAAAATAAATTTTTTAAATTAAAAGGAGCGAAATAACCATGCCAATTATCTCTGATATTTATGCACGCGAAGTCTTAGACTCCCGCGGTAACCCAACAATCGAAGTAGAAGTTTACACAGAATCCGGTGCTTTCGGACGCGCTTTAGTTCCAAGTGGCGCATCTACTGGTGAATACGAAGCAGTTGAACTACGTGACGGTGACAAATCTCGTTACTTAGGAAAAGGTGTTCTTACAGCAGTTGACAACGTAAACGAAATCATTGCACCTGAATTAGTAGGTTTATTCGATGTACTTGAGCAAGTAGCAATCGACGAAGCTTTAATCGACCTTGACGGTACAGAAAACAAAGGGAAACTAGGAGCAAACGCAATCCTTGGTGTATCCATGGCAGTAGCTCGTGCAGCAGCTGACTTCCTAGAAGTTCCTTTATACCAATACTTAGGCGGATTCAACGCAAAAACTCTTCCAGTACCAATGATGAACATCATCAACGGTGGAGAGCACGCGGACAACAACGTAGACGTTCAAGAATTCATGGTTATGCCTGTTGGAGCAGAAGACTTCAAAGAAGCACTGCGTATGGGAGCTGAAATTTTCCACGCGTTAAAATCAGTATTAAGTGCAAAAGGCTTAAACACAGCTGTAGGTGACGAAGGCGGATTCGCTCCTAACCTAGGATCTAACGAAGAAGCACTTCAAACAATTATCGAAGCAATCGAAAAAGCTGGCTACACTCCTGGTGAGCAAGTAATGCTTGCAATGGACGTTGCAGCATCTGAGCTTTTCAATAAAGAAGACGGCAAGTACCACCTTTCTGGAGAAGGTAAAGTATTAACTTCTGAAGAAATGGTATCTTTCTACGAAGAGCTTGTATCTAAATACCCAATCATCTCTATTGAAGATGGATTAGACGAAAACGACTGGGATGGCCACAAGCTATTAACAGAGCGTATCGGAGGCAAGGTTCAACTAGTAGGAGACGATCTTTTCGTAACAAACACGAAAAAATTAGCGGAAGGTATCGAACGCAAAATCGGTAACTCCATCCTAATCAAAGTAAACCAAATCGGTACACTTACAGAAACCTTCGAAGCAATCGAAATGGCAAAACGTGCAGGTTACACAGCAGTAATCTCTCATCGTTCTGGTGAAACAGAAGACAGCACAATCGCTGACCTAGCTGTAGCAACAAACGCTGGCCAAATCAAAACAGGTGCACCATCCCGTACAGACCGTGTAGCGAAATACAACCAACTTCTTCGCATCGAAGACCAACTTGGTGATACAGCTCGCTACGACGGCTTACGTTCATTCTACAACCTGAAAAAATAATTTATCAAAAGAACCTAACCGATTAATTTCGGCGGGTTCTTTTTTTCTAAAATACCAAAAAACAACCCCCAAAAACCTACTTCCACCCCCTCAAAAACCCACCACACTCCCTTGCTTTTCCTCTTGTCCACCTTGTCATTTTGTGGTACATTTAATATAATCACATATGTGCGTTTCGCAGGAGGTGTAGTTACATGACATTATTTTTAACTATTCTACTAATTATCGTAGCACTAGCTCTTATTACAGTTGTTTTACTTCAATCAGGTAAAAGTGCAGGTCTTTCAGGAGCAATCTCCGGTGGAGCAGAAACACTTTTCGGAAAACAAAAAGCGCGTGGTCTAGACCTAATTCTACACCGTACAACAGTTGTTCTTTCCGTGTTATTCTTCATCCTAACACTGACTATTGCGTATTTTGCTTAATTAAATAAACCCACTTTCTTAGTTTCGTATCTATGAAGGTGTACGAAAAAACAGTGCAATTCGTCAATGAATTAGCACTGTTTTTTGTTGATTTCCTTATCTTTACAAGCTTAATATTAAAATTTATCCTTCATTAACGGAGATAATAGTGCTGGAACAAGATATTCATCTTCTTTTGCCATTTCTTTTAGACAGCTATTGCAAATCGCCCCACTACCTAAAAAAGGATGACCGTATTTCTTTAAGATATCTTGAGTGAAAATATCATTACTATCCGTCCGAATAATTTCAAATCCCCGCCTTAAAATCGTTGGAATTCCGACTTGGCAACCAATACAAGCCTTTACCAATTTGAGTTTACTCCCCTCATTTATAGTGTACGATCCCCGCTAGGTCAAAACTCATCTTCAACAAAATGCTTCGTTAATTAATTAAGTTTATGTCGTAATAGCAGCACTGTTCACTTAATGAAAATAAAAAATAGTGTAGCATACGAAAGCCCTCGTTAAAGCCCGCTGTTGATTTCCGCATTAGGCTTCGCTTTCCGCGGGGCGCTTGTGGAGCCTCCTCGGCTTTGCCTGTGGGGGTCTCCACAAAACGCTATCTCCCGCAGGAGTCTGCGCCTATTGCTCCAATCAACAGCTAAGGACTTGAAAATTAATTGACTTTAAAAGACCATACGAAAAAAGCCTTGGTTACTCACTAACCAAAGCTGCCTTCCACTATACTTATTTTATGATTGGAAAAGATACTGTCACATCTGTTCCGATTCCTTCTTTACTTTTGAACGAAATCGTTCCCTCGTATTTTTTCACAATATTAAAGCAAATCATTAGTCCTAGACCTGTGCCTTTACTTTTTAAGGAGTAGAAAGGTGTACCAATTGTTTGTAATTGCTCCTCTGTCATTCCTAAACCGTGATCCTTAACTATTATCTTTACATTGTGTTGATCCTTCTTCACTTTAACTTCAATGGTGTCTCCATGCTTGGATGATTCAATAGCATTTTTGAAAATATTTACGAAAAGTTGTTTGAATTCAAGTAAGCTGCATGTTACGGTACAATCTTCTTCCACCACTAAACTGATCTGAATCCTATCCATCAGTGCATACGTATTTAGCAAGTCCATGACAGTATGGAGTGCTTCTTTTACATTTACTACTTCATGTTCAACCTCACTTGGTTTTGCTAACATTAAAAAATCAGAAATTACTCTTTCAGCAGTATTTAATTCTTCTAACATTAAATGATAATGTTTTCTTTTCTCAATAGGCTGATCCTCACTGTAAAGTTGCAAAAATCCTTTGACTACGGTTATAGGGTTTCTAATTTCATGTGCAACTGCCGCCGCAAGCTGTCCGGTAGTCTTCAAACGTTCGCTCTCCTGGATTTGCTTGTAATACAACTTTTGATTCTCAATTCGTTTTTGAAGTTGTAGAAAAATAAATAAGAGCATAACCTGGCAGGCTAAAAAGTTAACCGCATACCCAGGAAGGTCTTTATATAACAAATAAAACTGCGCTCCTTTATCAACGAAAGCTACATAGCCCATAAAGGATAAAACCACTGTAATATTTCCGTATAATGAAAAATAGAACAGTCGTTTATTGAAGAATAGAATCGCAATGCCAGGAATGAAACAAATAATCAATAATGGAGATAAGGAAAATGGGTATAACATAAACATTAGATAAAAATAGAATGCCAACATAATCGTTAAAGTAGTTCGAATGAAAGCAGTCTTCTTATTAGGATAAATCCATATTAATACAGCAATAATTACAAAATTTACTGCGTGTATATAGATGGAAAGCGTTAGTTGTTCTTGGTCTATGAACGAATAAAGCAATCCTAAGAACATTAATAAGATACCGGCACTCGTTACAATGCGATAAAGTTTTATATCTGGTAAATCACTTTTCATTAAACAAACATCCTCGAAAATAAATTATATGTATATAATACTAAATATTAGGGAAGATAGTAATCTATTCTTTTTCCAATACTACCTTGAAAATAATATAGGTTACTTGTTGAACTCCCTGTAGATCTCCGTTGCAGGTGTTCGCTTTCCGCGGGGCGCTTGTGGAGCCTCCTCGTCGCTGACGCTCCTGCGGGGTCTCCACAAAACGCTATATCCCGCAGGAATCTCATACCTTCCACTTCAATCTACAGGGGCGGCGGGGAATATACTATGTTCACTTTTACATTATCCTTATTGCAATTTTCTTTGAATAGAAGTCTATTTGAATACACATAAAAAAGCCTTGGTCATTTGTTGACCAAGGCTAATTCGTTCTCGGATTGTTTTGTTTCTTGGAGGAAGTTCCTAATTTCACTAACAGATATTCCATACTCTCTGGCTTGTTCCATCAATTCTACCCATTCTTGGTCTAGTTCATTGTTCAAGTTCTGCTTCCTCCTTATTTTTCATCGCCTGTTTTTTCTGACCTTGCCATTTCTGAAATTCCATGTACTCCTTAAAATGAATGAAATCTTCCTTACTCATTCCCTCTGCAATAGCCTTTTGTACTAGTCTCTTCCACTCATCATCAAGTGTATGTTTCTGCTGTTTTTTTAATTCTGCAGCGGAAACTCCATTCAATATGTACTCCAAATCTGTTTCAAGTGTAGTGGAGATCTTGTTTAAAAACTGTAAAGAGGGATTGGTCTGAAGATTTCTCTCAAGGTAACTTAAGTAGGACTTAGAAACTCCAGCTAAATCAGCCAACTCACTTAAAGAATACCCCTTATTCAAACGTAATTTCTTCAGCCGCTCACCAAGCATCATCTACCCCTTCTTTTAATATGACATACGTTCATTATATAGCACAATTAATTCTTTATAAAAAACGAAATATTAAGAAAATTGGAGCAAATGGAAGGTTATTCAACATAACTGTTCTTAATTGAGATAATTCGGACTAATTTGCCGTTTTTCAAAGCGCACTAGGTGTTTTATACTACGTATTGTAGAGTTCGTTAAAAAGAACACTCAGAAAACTAAAGGAAAACGGGGAGGAATCAGAAATGAGTCTTAAAAAGAAATTAGGTTTAGGAATTGCATCAGCTGCACTAGGAATATCACTAGTCGCAGGAGGTACATATGCGTACTTTAGTGACACGGCAACACAAGCAAATACGTTTGCATCTGGGACAATTATTTTAGATGTTGACCCAACCGTACAAGTTCCTATGGAGAACTTAAAGCCCGGAGATTGGATGCCAAGATCATTCGAGCTTCAAAATAATGGAACTTTGGATATGAAATATGTGGATCTAACTACAAGCTATACTGTAACAAAGAATGGTGAAAATGTTAGTAATGCTTTAGCTAACAAATATGCAGAACAACTTTATGTTCAGTTCTTAAAGAACACAACTGGGGATGAAGATTACGAAGTATTGTTTGAAGTGTCATTAAAGGATTTACGTGATTTAACTCCAGAAGATTTAGCTACTAAAGTAAATATTGAAGAAATCATGTTACAAGAAGGGTATAGGGACTGGCAGTGGATTATTTGGCCACTATTTGGCTATTGGGTAACGGTAGATCCAGTATTTGGTGAAGTACCAGAAGAAATTACAGGTATTAAAGCTGGTGAAACTGCTGACTTTGCTGTCCAATTCCGATTCAACGACACTGGTTCAGCTCAAAACGACCTTCAAGATTTAGATTTAGATCTTACTTGGACATTCGAAGGATTCCAAACTGATGGTGAAGAAAGATAAGCTAGCTTTTACGGGAAAGGTGAGTATACCTCACCTTTCTTACCATTTTTTATTTCTTATCATGAATCTATAAAGTCAATTGTATATTCATGATAAGAAATAAAAGCTTCAATTAAGGAGGTACAAAATTGAGATATTCTCGTCTAAATAAATTCAGAGAAAAACATAAGAGCTTAGTAATTGTTCTACAGATTTGTGTGATTTATTATGTTTCTTTAATTTCTTTATCATTACTAACTTCTGGTACCTTAGCTTATTTTAGTGATTCTAGTAAAGCGAATACTGTTATTTCAACAGCGCCAGATTGGTGGGATAAAAGTAAACTCGTCTTTCCTGATAAAGGGACACAGGTAGTGCTTAGTTGCCCACCAATTGAAATATCGGTAGGAATAAAAAATGAAGGCTTGTCCATGTCCCAACCTACGGAATATGAAGTGTTTTATGCTAAATTAACTACAAATGGAAATCCAAGTAAGTATGGGGATAAAATTGCAGAAGACCAGATTTATCCTATTAAAGAAGGAAAAACCTCTACTCTTACTTTTAGTGCAGAAGAAGAAGGCTGGTATGTATTTAAAGCTTTACAACGACCGGGTTTTGAGAATGACTATGAAGATCGAAAAGAGATTTGGAGTGAGAAGGTAAAAGTACAATGTAAAGAAGATAAAAAAGTAGAGGAAGAAGTTAAAGGTATTGAAGAGGAAGTAGAAGTGATAGAAGAGGATACAGATAAAGACCAAGGTGAAGTCGATGAAGAAGTAAAAGAGGAGGATGAAGTTGAAGAGCAACCAATTGAGTCAGAACCTCCATCAGATGAAGAACCTATAGAAGAAGATAAAGAAGATGAGAATGCTGAAACGAATGAAATTAACTCAAGTATTAAAACTAAAAAAGAGGATGAAACAGAATCAGAAACTGATGAGGTTGAAAGTTCTCAAGGAGGAGAGTAAGTGATGAAAAAAACATTTAAAACAATTGGAAAGATAGCTAGTGGGGTTATTACGTTTACTCTATTTTTAGCACTTATTTTCATGGTGGTCATTGTTATATCTTCAAAAGCATCAGGTGGAGAACCGCAAGTATTCGGTTATCAATTAAAGACCGTTCTCTCTGGATCAATGGAGCCCGATATTAAAACAGGATCCATTATAGCCGTGAAACCTGGTGGAGATATGACTCGTTTTAAAGAGGGGGATGTCATTACCTTTCAAGAAACGAAAGAAAAATTAATCACACATAGAATTGTTGAAATAATTAACAGTGGGGAGCATGTCATGTATGCAACAAAAGGGGATAATAATGCTTCCGCAGACTCGAGTCCAGTATTGTCTGAAAATGTAGTTGCTCAATATACTGGTTTTACCGTACCATATGCTGGATACTTCACTGATTTCGCTACATCAAAAAATGGAAGTCTACTATTGTTAATCTTACCAGGTATATTACTATTAATTTATTCAGGGTTTACAATATGGAGAGCTTTAGCAGATATTGAAAAAAATATAAAGACCTCTTCACCTACTATTGATGAAACAACTACTCCAATAAAATAAAATAAAATAAAGTGAAGTAAGGATTAACTCTTTACTTTTACCTTCTTAGGAAGGAGGGATAACATGAGGTATAACAAGCTTTTTTTATCGATCACCATTGTGACACTAGTATTTTACTCGGTATTCTTTGTTTCTCTTAATAGCGCTGTAGCATCCACCGAAACTACGAAAGAAATCGATATTATGACGACACCAGAGAGCATCTTGTTTGATGTAACCAATATGAAGCCTGGGGATTGGGCGGAGCGAACGTTAGTCATAACGAATAAAGGAAAGAAAGATATTAGTTATCTTACATCTGCAAAGCTTACTTCAGGTTCTAAAAAGCTATATAATGAACTATCACTCTCAATTTCCGATAAAGACGGAGAAATATTTAATGGTAAACTAGCTGGCTTTAATAAGCTTGCGCCGAGGGAAATAAAAACTTCAGCTCAAGAGGAGCTAATCTTTACTGTGACATTCCCTCCTGAATTAGGTAATGATTTTCAAGGCTTAGCAAGTGAAGTAGAATTTAAATTTTATGCCGAGGGAACCTTAGGAGGACTTATTCCAGCTGAAAATGGAATTAAATTACCTAATACCGCAACTGATACTCTGAATTTTATTATTATTGGCGGGATTTTGCTCATGATTGGAATTATAGTGGTGTTCATTTTCAGGAAGAAAAGAGCAGGAATTGATTAAGTGTTTGAATAGATCCAGATTCATGAAATTCATTTTCTGTGGGATCTATTTTTTTGAAAACAAAATACAATTAATTACCAAGAACGGAATGATTGTTAAGAAAGCTTGTGTAATTTATTTTCTTCAGAAGTGCGCGTTTGATGAATTCACGCTTCTAATCTTTGTAACGGTATTTACCTCAGGAGTAGTTATCTGTCTTGTTTCTCATTTTAATCAGGATAAATTGCTAATAGTGTCTTTGGAGGGATAATCAATGTATAAGAAAATATGTCCAACATGCAGTCAAAAATCTTTTAGTAGTTGTGAGAGATATGACTGGGAATGTCCAGTATGTACGGCGGATTTGTCTTTTCAGAATGCTAGCATATTACAACATAGACATATTGCAAAAGAGTATCCTGCAAAAAGGCAACTTTCTATGTTCCTAAAAGGTTATAAAATAAACCAACAAGCATAAAAAATAAGCGCTGTAGCCCAGCGCTTATTTTTTATTATCTTGATTTATCTTCCACTTATTAAACTCAAGGAATTCTCGGAATTGATCTTTTGTTACTCCAGAATTCATTGCTTCTGTTACTAGTGTAGCCCATTCTCTATCCATATTTTCATTGTTTGTATTTTCGTCTTCATCATGCAGAAGGGTATTCACCGATACACCTAATACAGTAGAAATTTTCTCTAAAAACTGTACTGATGGATTGGATTGAAGGTTGCGTTCGATGGAGCTTAGGTAGGATTTTGCGACTCCGGCCCGCTCTGCTAGTTCTGACATGGATAATTTTCGTTGTTCTCTATATTTTTTAATTCGTTCACCAATCATGGTTTTCACCTTCCTATCATGCATTATTATAGCATATAACGAAGGGTTTGTTTGATATTTAGAACAAAATTACATGATTATTCTATAAATTAGAGATTTTGATGTATGGGCGGTGTAAAACTATGTAGAAATTCTCTAATTTCTTCTGAACTAATCCCCATGTTTAAGGCATCACTAATTAGTTCGACCCACTCTTTGTCTAAATTTTCTGTTAAATTAACTGATACTTTCTCCATCCTTTTCCCTCCTAAAATACTTCGGTATTTCAGGCAGCCCAGCCATCATAATAGTGAAAAGTTTCCTTCATTATTTTAGATCTGTTGACTTTGCGTCCTTGTTTTTCAACAAGTTTGCCTTTGACTGTTGTTCTATACAACTTTGGTATTGCTACCATTGACCTTATTATTACATAATTTATTATAATTTAACTATTAATGAAATGTTGCAGATAAATGTCGAACGTATAAAATTATTTTTATAAAATTTTTTAAGGAATAATTACCTAGTATTAAAAGGAAGAGTACTTTGAATTGATATAATTGAAATAATAAAATGCGAAAAAAAATACTGTATTTTTTTTGTGAGAAATAACTATTTTTGTCGAGTTTTCCTTAAAGAAGCATATTTAATAAAAATAAAACATCGTTATTTAATGAAAAAGATTGAAATATTTTGATTCAGGCCATTCAATCGCAGGAATAAGAGGACAAACAAGCTTTTCTCCCTCCCATTATGGTAAAATGTTCTTTCTAGACCAATTGTAACTGTTTTTTTAATAAGGGATGCATACTATAGATAATAATAGAAGGAAAGGATGTTCTTATGAATGTGAAATTGCCAAAGCCGTTTACGTTTGAAGGGGGAGAGCGTGCGGTTCTGATGTTACATGGATTTACAGGGAATTCTGCGGATGTGCGGATGATGGGACGTTATTTAGAGAAGAGAGGTTATACTTGCCATGCACCACAATATAAAGGACATGGTGTTCCGCCAGAAGAATTAGTACATACGGGTCCTGAAGATTGGTGGAAAGATGTGATGGAGGCTTACCAATTCTTGAAGGATCGTGGTCATGAAAGCATTGCGGTTGTTGGGCTTTCGCTTGGAGGCGTATTTTCTCTGAAATTGGGTTACACTGTTCCTGTCAAGGGTATTGTGCCTATGTGTGCGCCTATGTATATCAAGAGTGAAGAAATTATGTACCGTGGTGTGTTGGAGTATGCAAGAGAATGGAAGAAGCGTGAAGGGAAATCGCCTGATCAAATCGAACAAGAGATGAAAGAGTTCGAAAAATCACCAATGGGAACGTTGAAGGCTCTGCAAGGATTAATCGCTGACGTACGTAATAATGTCGATATGATTTATTCCCCAACGTTTGTGGTACAAGCTAGACATGACAATATGATTAACACAGATAGTGCGAACATTATCTATAATGAAGTCGAATCGGATCAGAAAGAAATTAAGTGGTATGAAGAGTCTGGTCATGTGATTACACTGGATAAAGAGCGGGACCAGCTACATGAAGACGTCCTTGAGTTTTTGGAGTCGTTGGATTGGTAACATACTAAGAAAAAATGAAATAGAGGAGGTATATATATGGAAGAAATAATTCAACAGCATATAGACAAGCTATTGTCTTATATGAAGGAAGAAGCGTATAAGCCGTTGACTACTCAAGAGTTAGAGGCGGCTTTCGGTATCAAGGATTCAGAGGAGTTTAAAGACTTTGTGAAGGCGTTAGTCTCCATGGAGGATCAAGGGTTAGTAGTTCGCACTCGTAGTAATCGCTATGGCCTTCCTGAGAAAATGAATTTAATTAAGGGTAAGGTGATTGGTCATTCCAAGGGATTTGCCTTTGTTATGCCTGAGGAAGCGGATATGGATGATGTTTTCATTCCACCTACTGAGTTAAATAATGCGATGCATGGAGATATCGTGCTAGTGCGGATCAACCGAAGTGCTGAAGGGGGATCTCGTCAAGAAGGAACTATTATTCGGATTGTCGAGCGCGGAGTGAAGGAAATTGTAGGTACATATACCGAGAGCAAAAACTTTGGCTTTGTTATCCCAGATGATAAAAAAGTAGCGAACGACATTTTCATCCCGAAAAGTGCAACGAACGGAGCAGTAGAGGGACATAAAGTAGTCGTGAAGTTAGTAACGTATCCTGAAGGTCGTCTAAGTGCGGAGGGAGAAGTTATTCGCATTCTTGGACATAAAAATGATCCAGGTGTCGACATTCTCTCTGTTATTCATAAGCATGGACTTCCACAAGAGTTTCCAAAGGAAGTGCTGGACCAAGCAAATGCTGCGCCAGATGAAATTGATGAAAAAGACCTTGTTGGAAGGCGCGATCTTCGAGATCAAGTAATTGTTACGATTGATGGAGCAGATGCAAAGGACCTTGATGATGCTGTAACGGTTACGAAGCTAGATAACGGGAACTATAAGCTTGGAGTTCATATTGCAGATGTAACTCATTATGTTACAGAGGGATCACCACTTGATAATGAAGCACAGGATCGTGGGACAAGTGTGTATTTAGTAGATCGAGTTATTCCGATGCTGCCACATCGTTTATCCAATGGGATCTGTTCCTTAAATCCAAAGGTTAATCGGTTAACGATGTCATGTGAGATGGAGTTAAATAACACTGGTGAAGTTGTGAAACACGAAATATTCCATAGTGTAATTAAAACGACGGAACGCATGACGTATACTGATGTAAATAAAATTTTGGT
This sequence comes from Sutcliffiella halmapala, assembly GCF_002019665.1. Lineage (GTDB taxonomy): Bacteria > Bacillota > Bacilli > Bacillales > Bacillaceae_I > Sutcliffiella_A > Sutcliffiella_A halmapala. The sequence continues at coordinate 754,442 of NZ_KV917375.1, forward strand.
TGATAAGGAAGAGGAACTCCTAAACCGATATGAACCTTTAGTTCCAATGTTTCAGTTAATGGAAGAACTTGCAGCCATCCTTCGTAAAAAGCGGATGACACGTGGAGCGATTGATTTTGATTTTAAAGAGTCCAAGGTTTTAGTAGATGAAGACGGGAAGCCTACTGATGTTGTATTGAGAGAACGTTCCGTTGCCGAGAAACTAATTGAAGAATTCATGTTAGTTGCCAACGAAACAGTTGCTGAGCATTTCCACTGGATGAACGTACCCTTCATTTACCGCGTCCATGAGGATCCAAAGGAAGAGAAGTTACAGCGGTTCTTTGAATTCATCACTAACTTTGGATATGTTGTAAAAGGGAAAGGGAATGAGATTCATCCACGCGCCCTGCAAGAAGTAATTGAGGCGGTTCAAGGTAAGCCAGAGGAAATGGTTGTTTCTACTGTCATGCTTCGTTCGATGAAGCAAGCGAAATATGATGAAGAGAGCTTAGGGCACTTTGGACTTTCTACAGAGTTCTATACGCATTTCACTTCACCAATTCGTCGTTATCCGGATTTAATTGTCCATCGACTCATTCGAACGTATTTGATTCAAAAGAAGATTGACAATGTGACACAGGAAAAATGGAGTGAAAAGCTTCCTGAAATAGCGGAGCATTCCTCGAATATGGAGCGTCGGGCGGTAGATGCTGAACGAGAAACAGATGATCTGAAAAAGTCTGAATACATGCTTGATAAAATTGGCGAAGAATATGATGGGATTATTAGTTCTGTTACTAACTTTGGGATGTTTGTCGAGTTGCCAAATACGATTGAAGGACTTGTGCATGTCAGCTATCTAACAGATGATTATTATCGTTATGATGAGCGGAACTACGCAATGATTGGAGAAAGAACCGCGAAAGTCTACCGTATTGGCGATGAAATTACGGTCCGTGTCGTTAACGTTAATAAAGATGAACGATCGATTGATTTTGAAGTTGTAGGGATGAAAGGTACTCGCCGTCCAGACACGAAAACAGCTCCTCGTGTAATTCAAAGTGATCGAAAAAGACCAGCCAAAGGTCGTAGCCAGAAGCGTAAGCAAGAAAGCGATATTAATGACTATACATTTGAAATCGGTTGGAGCACTCAAGGTAAAAGTAAAGGTGAGGGTGCAAGTACAGGTGCAGGTACAGATAAGAAAAAGAAGAAACCGAAGCAATTTTTTGAGAATGCACCAAAACAGAAACGAACAAAGAAGAAAAAGAAATAACTGCACGAGAAAGAGAGCTACCACATAAGCTCTCTTTTCTTGTAGAAGTCACGTAGATTTGGTAAAATATTCACTACCGCTAAAAGGGGGAGAACGCAATGCCAAAAGGGGAAGGCAAAGTAATCAGCCAAAATAAAAAAGCCAATCATGACTATTCTATTGAACAAACCTATGAAACTGGAATGGTCTTGCAAGGTACAGAAATTAAATCATTGCGAGCAGGACGCGCGAATTTAAAGGATTCTTTTGCACGAGTCCAAAATGGAGAGGTATTTCTTCATAACTTGCATATCAGTCCCTATGAACAAGGAAACCGCTATAACCATGAACCCTTACGTACACGAAAGCTATTACTTCATCGTAAGCAAATTAATCAATTAATCGGCTTAACGAAAGAAGAAGGGTATACGTTAGTTCCACTCAAAATCTACCTTAAAAATGGATATGCGAAGCTTTTAATCGGACTAGGTAAAGGGAAAAAGAAGTATGATAAACGAGAAGATTTGAAAAAGAAAGAAGCAAAACGTGATATTGAACGAGCTTTCCGCGAGCGTCAGAAGGAATAGTTTAGAGTAATTTACAATACCTTACAATTGCAAAGTTGTGTGGATATGCTATAATAAGGTTGTCGCTGAAAGTTAGTGACACTTTGATAATTGAATAGCTAACTTGTTTAGCTCATTATCTTTCCCGTTAACACCTCGATACTTTGTTGATTTAAACTTCAACAAGGTTATGATTTTGGCAAAGGAGAAGCGAAGAGATTCAACGCTTATCATTTGACCTCATTCACCGAGGGGACGTTACGGATTCGACAGGGATAGTTCGAGCTTGGGTTGCGAGTCGAGGGGATCGTCCTCGTTAAAACGTCAAAGCCAATTATAACTGGCAAAGAAAACAACAACTTCGCTTTAGCTGCTTAACAACAGACTATAGCGGTTCCTCCCTCCATCGCCCATGTGGTAGGATCAGGGACTCACTCTAAGTGGGCTACGCTGGAGATCACCGTCTGAGGTCAATGGAAGAGAATAATCAGACTAGCTGCTATGATGCCAGTTGATAGGCGGAATAGTTAGCGAACCACTAATATATCAACTACACTCGTAGACGCTTAAGTGGCGATGTTTCTGGACGTGGGTTCGATTAATTATTAGTCGCCTTGTGTGGTAACATACAAGTGAAAATCTGGCTTTATCGGTGAAACCTAAGTCGCATAATATTGCGATAAGGCAATGCCGAGCGGTATGTGGAGTAATCCAACAGCCGTGTATCGACTCATAGGTTGCCGTGACTTTGCGGTAATACTAGGATGCGGAATTCCTGCCTATTCGGCGGTAAAATAATGTTTCGCATAATACGCCAGAGGACCTTATTGTAAGGTTCAAGATATAGTCAGTGCCATGACGAAAGCATGGAATTGCACGTCCCACCGTCTCCATATTGTATTCCTTTAAAAGACCACATTTTGTGGTCTTTTTTGCATTTAGTTGAAAAATTCCTCCTAAAATACAAAAATAACGCTCGTAGCTGAGCGTTATTTTTCTAAGCAAAGCTTTTACTTCGCCATTGGCAACTCATAGCTTTTTTTTTCTGATTTAGTCCATAGAGTTTCTAATTCCTCCAGCGATCTGCCTTTTGTTTCAGGAATGAATTTCCAGACAAACAGTGCGGAGAGAATACTCATGATTGCATAAAAGGAATAGGTTACTCCTCCGCTATACTCCATCATCATAGGATAGGTTGATGAAATGAAATAGTTAGCTGTCCATTGCGCTGCAACTGCAATTGCTATAGCCTGTCCCCGAATTTTATTTGGAAAGATCTCTGAAAGTAAGACCCAAACAACTGGTCCCCATGACATCATAAAGGAAGCGGTATAGATAATAATGAAAATTAATGTACCGACACCAATCACATTTGAAAAAGCCATGCCTGCTACACCAAACATTCCAATTGCCATTCCTAGGGAACCAATGATTAATAAAGGCTTTCGGCCAAATTTATCAACAGTGAGGATGGCAATAACAGTGAAGATAACATTTACTAATCCCATAATTATCGTTTGGAACATAGAAGCATCTCTTGCTGCACCTAAGCTTTCAAATATACGTGGTGCATAATAGAGTGCGACGTTGATTCCGACAAATTGCTGGAAAATAGACAAGAGAATACCAATAAAGATGATTTTTTTGCCAAATGAAAATAGTTTCCCAGTTCCTTGTCCGTGTTTACCTTGATAGGATTTTTTTATTTCAAGCATGGTAGCTTTAGCGAGTTTTTTATCATAAAGCTTCGAAAGTATATGAAGCGCTTTCTTATCTTGGTTCGTTGATAAAAGATACCTTGGTGTTTCAGGTACCGCAAATAATAAAATTAAGAATAGAAGTGCTGGAATCGCTTCTGATAGGAACATATAGCGCCAGCCAATATCATTGATCCATTCGACTGCTTGTCCTTTTGAAATCCCCCAGTTTACAAAATAAACGACCAGCATTCCAAAGATAATAGCAAATTGATTGAGGGAGACTAAACGTCCTCTTATTGAAGGAGGTGCAATCTCTCCAATATACATAGGGGAAACGGCAGAGGCCAATCCGACGCCAATACCGCCGATAATTCTGTATAGGTTAAATGTAATTAATAATGCAATGGTTGGATCCCCTTTAGTGAAGAATAAAAATTCAGGATAAGCGGAACCGAGAGATGAAACGAAGAAAAGAAGCGCTGCAATTATAAGCGTTGGTTTTCTTCCGAATCTGTTAGAACAATATCCTGATAATAGACCACCTATAATACAACCAATCAAAGCACTTGAAACGGTTAATCCATGTACGAGAGATGAAAGGTTTAAATTATCTGCAAAATAAGCCTGGAGTGCGCCTTCAGCTCCTGATATAACTGCTGTATCATAGCCAAATAATAAACCTCCTAGAGTTGCCACTAATGTAATTAACAAAATGTAAGCTTTATTATTCATCATTATTTTAGAGTAGAGACTTTATCCCTCTCTTTTCACTCTCCTTCCCCTATTTGAAAACGCTTTATTGACATTATACACCCAAAAACTTAGTTAGTACAGTGAACAAACTAAGTTTTTGTTTTTTTGAAATAATTATTTATTAACAGAAAAACTTTCTTTATGAAGAGATATGATTTAAATCTATTAAAAACATGAATCATTTTACCTAATTCTAATTGACAATGATTCTCGATTTGGGGTAAGATTAAACCGTATTAAAGGAAAAGCTTTACAAGTGTCGAGAGGGGGATAAGGTGTGTAGCGTTTTATCCAAATTCAGGTTGACGTCGCAAATTTTCTGTAATGGAAGATTATTTTTTTATCATTCAATTGAGAATGATAATCACATTCATATTTAATGAATGTTTTTATTTTGACTTTAATTGAGAATGATAATCGTTATTTATTTAGTTTGTTATTATCATTATATTTTTTTGACTTTTTTAATTGATAATAATAATCAGTATCGTTATGAGGGAGGAAGTGTAAGTGAAAAAAAAGCTAGGAACCTATTTATTACTTGGAGTCTTATTGGTGAGTTTGTTTAGTTTGACCATTACTCCAAGTGAAGCATATGGATCAACAGAACTTGCGGATGGTACATATACCATTAATTATACAGTGTTGCATTCAGATAATGATTCAGCTTCGATTGCAAATGATTATTGGGAAAAACCTGCAAAGATTACTGTAAATAATGGGAAAATGACGATGCAAATGACAATCAATCATAGCTCTTGGGTGAAAGAATTTAAAGTAGCGAATAATGGTGGATTTTCAGATGTTAGCGTGATTAGTACTGATAGTGCAGCTGATAAACGAGTTGTTCAATTCCCTGTTAGTAATTTAGCTAGCCCACTAGTTTCAAAGATTCATGTAACAGTAGCGGATATTAATTACGATCATGGTTATACGATTCGTTTTTCTTTTGATACCAACAGCATTAAAACAGTAAGTCTTGCTGGGGGTACAACTAATTCTTCTAATGAAAATTCATCGAATGCTACATCATCAAATGGTTCCAATTCATCATCAGACCAACAAACAAGTGGAAATTCTTCCAAAACAACTACTACGGAGAATCCAGAAACAAGTGATACTGCAATGATCTCTGTATTTGTTTTATTACTTGTCGTTTCTGGTGCCTTTTTAGTGAAAAGAATGAAGGTACAAGGTGAATAAGCTTCTAGCAAAATCCGAAAGGGGAAAGAAATTTGTGAAAAAGAAATGGCCAAAAGCACTAACGATTTTATCAATATGGATGATCTTGTTATCTACTTTTCTACCATCTATTGCTGCTGCAAACGAGAATAGTAGTTTAGCAAATGGAGAATATACGATTGGTTTTACTGTGTTAAAGGATGGAACGGAAGATAAATCCGTTATGGATGATTATACAGAAAAGCCAGCAAAGCTTTTTGTTGAAAATGAGAAGCTTTTTGTGGAATTAACGTTGAAAAATAGTGATTGGATAAAAACTTTTCAAACGAAGCAAAATGGAGCTTTTGTAGATGCAACGGTTGTATCAGAGGATACCGCTGCTGATAAACGCGTCGTTCGTTTTCCAGTGGAAGATTTATCTGGAAAACTGGATGCGTATACACATGTTGTCATTCCTATGTTGAATTATGACAGCAAATATACGGTTCAATTTAAATTTCATCCAGAAAGTCTGACAGAGGTTAACGTAGAAGAACCTATTGAGGAACCAACAGAGCCAGAAGAACCGGTAAATCCAGAAGAGCCAACAGAACCAGAAGCACCTGTATTAGGAGATGGTACATACACCATTGGTTTGAACGCGCTTCATGCAACAGAGGATAAGGCATCATCTATGCAGAGTTACTTAGGAAATCCAGCAACATTAGAAGTGAAAGCTGGTAAAACGTATGTACTCTTGCCAATAGTTGAAAAGCCAGGAAACTTTATCACGGATATTCGCTTACAAGACAACGGAGAATTCCATAGTGGAGAAGTCATCAGTGAAGACGAAGCGGCTTTAACTCGTGTCGTGAAATATGAAGTATCTAATATTGCTTCTGTGATCAATGCAGAAGTAGATATGTATGTACCTGCGGCTAACTACCGAAACACGCAAAAATTCCGTATCGCATTTGACGTAGAAAGTATTACAGCGGTTGAGGAAGAGCCAACAGAACCAACCGAGCCAGAAACTCCAGTATTAGAACTAGAAGATGGCTTATATACAATTGAATTGAATGCCCTTCATGCAACTGAAGATAAAGCATCATCTATGCAAGGCTATTTAGGAAATCCGGCAACATTAGAAGTGAAGGATGGCAAAACAAATGTCTCTTTAACAATTAAAGAGAAGGCAGGCCAGTTTATTACGGATTTACGCTTAAAAAACAACGGCGAGTTTGAAAGTGGAGAAGTCATCAGTGAAGATGAGGCTACCCTAACTCGTGTCGTGAAGTATCAAGTATCGGATATTGTATCTGTGATAAATGCAGAAGTAGATATGTATGTCCCAGCAGCTAATTACCGCAACACGCAAAAGTTCCGTATCGCATTTGATATCGAAAGTATTACTGCTGTTGAGGAAGAGCCAACAGAACCAACCGAGCCAGAAACTCCAGTATTAGAACTAGAAGATGGACTATATACAATTGAATTGAATGCCCTACATGCAACAGAAGACAAAGCATCATCTATGCAAGGCTATTTAGGAAATCCGGCAACATTAGAAGTGAAGGATGGCAAAACAAATGTCTCTTTAACAATTAAAGAGAAGGCAGGCCAGTTTATCACGGATGTACGCTTAGAAAACAACGGCGAGTTTGATAGTGGTGAAGTCATCAGCGAAGATGAAGCTGCCCTAACCCGTGTCGTGAAATATGAATTATCGGATATTACTTCTGTTATTAAAGCAGAGGTAGATATGTATGTCCCAGCAGCAAACTATAGCAATACGCAGAAATTCCGTATCGCATTTGATATTGAAAGTATTACTGCAGTTGAGGAAGAGGAAGAACCAACAGAACCAGAAGTGCCCGTTGATCCAGAAGAGCCAACAGAACCTGGGGAAGACCCTGAAATCGCAATTGGTACATACACCATTGATTTCAATGTCTTAAAAGATGGCTCAGCAGATACGTCCGTAATGGATGGGTATACAGCAAAGCCAGCACTTTTAACTGTAGAAGAAGCTGTAAAATATGTGGATCTTACATTAAAAAACAGCGATTGGATTCAACTTTTCCAAACGAAACAAAATGGAGCATTTATTGATGCAGAGGTTGTTTCAGAAGATGCAGAAACAAACACGAAAGTGGTACGTTTCCCAGTAGAAAATATCGAAGCTAAGCTTGATGCGTATACACATGTAGTAATTCCTGCATTAAACTATAACAATTATTATACAGTTCAGCTTTCATTCGATGCTTCAAGCTTAAAAGCGGTGGAAGAGGAGACGGAAGAACCGACATCACCAGAATTAGTGGATGGGATGTATAACATCGAATTTAATGCGTTACATGCTACAGAAGACAAAGCTTCTACTATGCAAGGCTACTTAGGAAATCCTGCATTATTAGAAGTAAAAGAAGGCAAAACATCTGTTTCTCTAACAATAAAAGAGAAAGCAGGCCAATTTTTAACTGATGTTCGTCTAGAAAACGACGGTGAACTCCATAGTGGTGAGGTTATTAGTGAAGATGAAGCAACCCTAACTCGTGTCGTGAAATACGAGGTGTCTAATATTGCTTCAATTATTAATGCTGAAGTAGATATGTATGTTCCAGCTGCGAACTACAGAAATACGCAAAAATTCCGTATCGCCTTTGATGTGGACAGCATTTCAGAGTTGGAGGAGCAACCAGAACAACCAACCGAACCAGAAGTAACTCCACCAACAGTAGTAGAGAAAGACGGTAAGAAATCGCTTGTGATTCAGGATGTAAAGAACTTTACGTACAATGAAGCAAAGAAAACGTATGAGTTAGTCTACTCTGGTGTATCAGCATTCGAAATTAACTCAGATATAATTAAACAGCTTCATACTGATGCGAAATTGTCGCTTTCCATTGGTGAAAATGTAACAGCTATTTTCCCAGTTACTCTATTTAAAGATAAAGTAAAAAGTGGAGAAACTATTACATTTACATTCGATGAAGAAAAGGCAATGGCTGGTGCAATAAGTAAACTTTACGATTTTACTGTGAAAATTGGTGAACAAGAAATAACTGAATTTGCTCAACCGGTAACTTTGGTGTTTGCAGTTGATACACAGCTAGTGAAAAACTGGAAGAATGTAAAGGTTATTTATGTTAATGAGTCCGGTGAGAAAGCAGAAGTTATTAAACCGGGCAACATTAATCAAGATAAAGGTACAGTAACAGCCGATGTTTCGCATTTTAGTGTGTATGGTGTGTTTGAAATCGAAGCAGAGGAAGAAACTCCAGAAAATGGTTTAGCAGATGGTACGTACACCATTGATTTTTCTGTCTTGAAAAATAAGACAAACGAGTTATCAGTGATGGACGACTATACAGAAAAACCAGCAACATTAGTTGTAGAAAACGGAAAACACTACATTGATTTGACACTGAAAAATAGCGATTGGATTAAGCAGTTCCAAGTGGAACAAAATGGAACGCTGATGAATGCGGAAGTCGTTTCAGTTGACGAATCTGCAAACAAACGAGTTGTACGTTTTGAAATGGCTGATTTAGCAACGAAGCTGAATGCTTATACTCATGTGGTGATACCAGCAATCAATTACGACAACTACTATGATGTTCAATTCCAATTTGATTTAGATAGTATTAAGGATCAAGATGGAAATGAGATCCCAAATCCGAATCCAAATCCAAATCCAAATCCGGGAACAGAGCAACCAGATAATGGATCAGATAAAGATAACGACTCTGATAAAAATGAGAATGAAAAGCCAACAGATAAAGAAGATGACTTAAACTATGACCGTGATTCTGACAAGAATGAAAATGACAAGTCATCTACGCCTAAGAAAAATGAAGTAAAGAACGCTAATACTGCCGATACGGCGATGATAGGTCTTTTATTAGCATTGTTAATGGGATCCTCATTATGGTTAATTCGTAAGTACCGTTTTGGAACATTGTAAAGAATAGCTTGATTAAATAGTCTTGATACACGCTTTATAGGTGGTGTATCAAGACTTCCTTTACTTTTTGGAAAAATAGAATGTTAGATTAGTATAGCTGTTAATAGATCGGAAGGAGGCGTTTTCAAGCTCCATGAAAAAATTAATTAGTACACATATTATGGCAATCCTATTTATTCTTTTAGTCGGATGTTCAGCAAATGAAACAAAAAGTGAAAAGAAAGAAGCTGCTGAGCAAAATGAAGTAGCTGTGGAAGAAGAGCTAAGGCTTGTGTCGACAACGGTTGCCGCAACGGAAATTTTTGATGCGCTAGAACTTGACCTTGTTGGGATTCCGACAAGCTATAAGGATATTCCGAAGCGTTATGAAGGAGTACAGGAGGTTGGGAATCCAATGAGTCCTGATATGGAGCTCGTAAAATCACTAGCACCAACTGATGTTTTCTCAGTTACTACCCTACAGACCGATTTAGAGGAAGTGTTTGAGAGAGTTAACCTTGATGCTACGTTTCTTAATTTTCAAAGCTTAGATAGTATGTTAGAAGAGATTCGTAGATTAGGAGAAAACTATGATCGAGAAAAGCTCGCAAATGAGCTTGTTCATTCGATACAATCACAGCTGGAGAAGATAGAATCAGACGTTGCTGAAAGGGGAGCACCTACTGTTTTAATTTTGCTCGGTGTGCCGGGAAGCTATCTTGTTGCGACAGAGCATTCCTATATTGGAGATCTGGTGAAGCGTGCCGGAGGAATCAATATTGTCCAAGGTGAAGAGGTCGAATATTTAGCTTCTAATACAGAATATTTACAGCAAGCAAATCCAGATGTCATTTTAAGAGCTGCCCATGGGATGCCTGAGGACGTTATTAAAATGTTCGACGAAAAGTTCCAAACAAATGATATTTGGAAGCATTTTAATGCAGTTAAAAATGATCGTGTGTACGATTTAGAGGAAGAACTATTCCCCACTACCGGAAATCTGTCTGTTGTGGAAGCAATGGATGAATTGGTGAAAATGCTGTATCCGTAATACCACTATTAACTGAAGGAAAGGTTCATACGATGAAAAAGAAAGTGATTAGTTTTACCGTTGTCATTCTTTTGTTAATCTTTGTTGCAGGGTATTCAGCTGTAACAGGTAGTATAAAAGTAAGTATTGGCGAGCTAATTCAAGGGCTCATAAGTGGAACAAATGAGGAAGTTCAGGTTGTAAAAGACTTACGTTTACCCCGCATCATTATTGCAATGTTTGCTGGAGCTGCGCTTGCTGTCTCTGGTGCCCTATTGCAAGCCGTTATGCGAAATCCATTGGCTGATGCTGGGATTATAGGAATTTCATCCGGTGCTGGCTTTACATCAATTCTGGCTGTTAGTTTCTTCCCGACATTATATTTTTGGTCGCCGTTATTTGCGTTTATTGGGGGCGCAATAGCTTGTTTTCTTGTGTATAGCTTATCTTGGAGATCTGGGTTAAGTCCGATTCGTTTAATATTAGTTGGTGTGGCCATTAATGCTGTATTCAGTGGTTTGAGTGATACATTTAATTATAGAGGAAGTTATACGGTGACAAGTATTAGTCCAACAACGACCTCGACGTTAGCCATGAAAACGTGGCGAGACGTAGAAATCATGACGACATTTGGCTCTATCGGCTTAATTCTCGCCTTCTTGCTTTTTGCATCCTGTAATCTCCTTGTTTTACAAGATAAAACAGCACGAAATTTAGGCGTTTCCGTAGCGCGCTCTCGTTTATTCGTCTCTGCAATAGCAGTGTTATTAGCGGCGGTTTCAACAGCAATTGCCGGATTGATTGCCTTTATCGGGTTACTTATTCCCCATATATCACGGCAACTCGTTGGCTCCGATTATAAAGTGCTACTACCATTCACTGCATTATCGGGTGCATTGTTGCTATTGCTCGCTGATACGCTAGGAAGGTCGATTATTGCCCCAAATGAAATTCCAGCATCGATTATAATGTCCATTATCGGTGGGCCATTTCTCATCTTTTTGTTAAGAAGGAGTGACAAAGTGAATGGAAATTAGTAAGGTAACTTTTTCTTATAATCAAAAGAAGACGCATTTAAAGGAAGTTTCCACGACCATTCAAAATGGAAAGATCACGACGATTATTGGACCAAATGGGTCTGGAAAATCCACCTTATTAAATGTCATGTCAAACAATTTGGTTCCACAAAGTGGCGAAGTTATTATCGATGGAAAAATGATTCAAATGTATTCTGCAAAAGAGTTCGCGAAAAAGCTTGCGGTAGTGCATCAGCACAATGAGGCTCCTTCTGACATGACTGTGGAAAAGCTAATTAGCTATGGGCGGATACCACATAAACGTATATTTAAAGGGAAAAGTGCAGAGGACGAGGCAGCAATTGAATGGGCCATTACCTGTACGAATTTACTCGATAAACGGCATGCTACTTTAGACGAGCTTTCTGGTGGGGAACGACAACGAGTGTGGATTGCCATGTCTCTAGCGCAAAAAACGCCGATTCTCTTTTTAGATGAACCCACTACTTATTTAGATATGTATCATCAATTCGAGATTCTAGAGCTTGTAAAAGGCTTAAATCAACAGCATAATGTGACGATTGTAATGGTATTACATGACTTGAATCAAGCCATTCGCTATAGTGATTATTTACTAGTAATGAAGCAGGGGGAGCTTATTATGGATGGAAGACCAGAGGACATCATCCATGACAAGTCGGTAAAAGAGATCTATGGTGTCAATGTCCTAGTAAAAAAAGAAGAGGCAAGCGGCTTATATGTCGTTCCAGTAGGGATTTAACGGCAAATGATTTGTGAGGATAGGATCTGGTAGAATGAAACCAACAAACGAGAATAATAGAAAAAAAGCGGGAAAAAATCTTGTTTTTCAACGTTTTATGACGATAATTTGTATCGCTGTCTTTAGCTACTCCTCTTATAAGTTAAGTGTCATTTTCTTCGAATACTATGAAAATAGAAAAGTATTGGAGGAAATTCAGGAGGTATACGTTTCAGAAGTAGACGTAATGGACGAAAGCGATCCAGGGAAAGTAAGAGATTCTTTTCAACCATTGCTAGCTATTAATGAGGATATTGTCGCATGGATTACCATTGATGATACTAGAATTGATTATCCCATTTTACAGGCTGAAGATAATGATTACTACTTAACTCTGAACTATCTCCATGAACAATCACGCGCAGGCTCCATATTCATGGATTTTCGGAATGATATATTGAACCGTGATCGACATACGATACTCTATGGTCATCGCATGAAGGATGGCACCATGTTCGGAAATTTGCGCAAGTATCTAACCCAAGACTTTTATGAGGAACATCCAACCTTCTCCTATGATACCCTTTATAAAAGCTATGAAGTAGAGATTTTTTCCGTATATGTAACGACCACAGATTTCTATTATATAGAAACTGAATTTGAACATGATAACGACTATGCGAACTTCATAAAAGAACTACAAGCACGCTCGGTATTCGATTCTCCAGTGTCGGTTTCAGCAGAGGATCAAATCATTACCCTCTCAACCTGCGACTACCAAATAGATCGAAATAAAGGACGCCTTGTCGTCCACGGGAAACTAACGCCGCGCTCTTCTTAACCTATCTAGCCGTATCCACTTAGACATTTGGTGGGAGCGGCTTTTTTTGTTGGGGAGGGAGAGGTGAATTGCTCATAGTTGTAGGGAATACAGCTTTACGAGAGCAAATTGCTGTTAAACGAGGGGGGAAATTGGTTATTCGCGAGTAAATGCTGTAATCAGCAAGTGTCCCGGTCGCTAAATGACTGGAATTCGCCCAAAATGAAGGTGCATTCGTCTGAAATCCGCTAACACTCATCCGAAAAGGAGCTGGATTCGTCTGAAATCAACTAACACACATACGAAATGGAGATGGATATGACCGAAATCCACTAACACTCATCCGAAAAGGAGATGGATTCGTCCAAAATCCGCTAACATTCGTCCAAAATGGAGCTGGATTCGTCCAATATCCAGTAACATTCGTCCGAAAAGGGGATGGATTCGACCGAAATCCACCAACATTCGTCCAAAATGGCAGCACCCCACCCTATAATCATGTAATTAAACTAAAAAAAGCACCTGGCCCCATTTGGTTATTATAACCAAATGGGGCCAGGTACCTAATATTATTGCGCTTGCACCTCAAGGTCTTGTTCTGCAGCTTGTAGCGGGTTTCTTGTTACTAGTACGTCGTAGAAGGCGATTTTGTTGTCGATGATATATTCAGGTATTTCGCGTTTGGAATGTGATGCTTTGAAGGCGTCGCTTTTTGTCCAGTTGGTGAAGTCTTCTTTTGAATTCCAGCGAGTAACGACTGTTACTTCATCGTATTCACGGGTGTTTTGTGTAATCATTACTTCTAGGCCTAGGAAGCCGTCCATGAATTCAACCTTTCCAACTTTGTTGAAACGCTCAATTAATTTTTCCCCATTGCCTTTTGTAATTTTAGAAGTGTTTGTTACGATTACCATCATTTTTTCCCCCTTATAATTTGTTTGTGTTAGTAAAATTTATAAATAAACAGTGTATCTGTGGTGAAATAGGTTATAGTGCTTGCTTATACTTAGAGATAGATCGACTGCGTTTAGCGGGTACAATCAAGGGATAGTCATCCTCGTATATTACTTTTGCTTCAATATGATAGATCTCTTTTAAAAATGAAGCAGTGAGTACTTCTTTAGGAGAACCGGTTGTGACAATTTGCCCGTTTTTCATTGCAATTAAATAATCACAGTAAGCAGCAGCTTGTTGTAGTTCATGTAGAACCATTACAACGGTTATGTCGTGCTGCTGATTAATCTCTTCAAGCAACTCCATCACATCGAGCTGATGGGCGATATCTAAATAAGTAGTTGGTTCATCAAGAAGAAGTATAGTTGATTTTTGTGCAAGGGCTAAGGCAATTCGAACTTTTTGTTGTTCACCTCCTGACAAAGTATAAAACATTCGATTTTCATGTTTTTTCGTTCCTGTTATGCTCATTGCCCAGTCAATCACTTCTTTGTCGTCCATATTTGAACGTGGATCAAATATTTTTTTATAAGGTGCACGACCATAGGATATAAGTTCATGAATCGTCAAGTTGGGAAGAGCTTGTTTGGATTGCGGCATCATTGCTAATGTTTTAGCAATTTCTTTTGGCTTATACTCCTTAGTTGATTTGTTTTCTATACGAACGTCACCTTCGTCTTGTTGGACTAAACGCGAAATGATCTTAAGTAGGGTAGATTTTCCTGATCCATTTGGCCCGACAATGGCTGTTATTTTACCTTTTGGGATATCAACTCCTACATTATTTAAATGAAAGGAGCCAACATGTAAGCTGAGTTGTTCGGTTTCGATTGCATTTACCATCACATCAACCCCCGTTTTTTTATCAAGTAGAGAAAGAATGGTGCACCGAGTACGGCAAGTAAAATACCAACTGGTAGCTCAATAGGGTCAAACCATGAGCGTGCAATTGTATCAGCGAGAACAACTAGAATCGCCCCCCCAATTGCGGATAATGGCAATAGGTACCGATAATCTTCCCCGATTAAAATTCGTATCGCATGTGGGACAACAAGTCCTACAAAGCCGATTAATCCCGCGACACTCACTGCTGTACCAGCTAAAAAAGCGGCGAGTGAAATAAGTAAAAAACGTTGAAGCTCAACTCTTTGACCTAGTAGTTTAGCAGAATCATCTCCTAATAGAAGGAGATTAGCAGGTTTTATGGCAAATAGAGAGAGTAGTAACCCTGCTATGGCATATGGCGCCATAAATTCTAGGTGATACCAACTTCTTCCGTTTAGTCCGCCAGCAAGCCAAGGGATTATAGACTGAACACGATCACTGTAAATGACCATAATCCCACTTTGTATAGCACCTAGCAGGGCATTAATCGCGACTCCAGCTAAAATAATTTTCAGTGGGGAAGCTCCTTTATCCCATGCAAGTATATAAATGATCATTGCTGTTAAAAAAGCACCGATAAATGCGGAAATCGGAAGTAAATAACTAAACTGAGGGAGGATGAGCATTGTTGCACTGGCCATTAATCCCCCACCAGCAGTGACCCCTATAATAGCTGGATCTGCTAATGGATTTTTCATAACACCCTGTAATAATCCCCCAGCAACAGCTAAGCAAGCACCGACTAATAAGCCGATCAGGACACGTGGGAGTCGTAAATCTAAAATGATTGTTTGATAGACGGATTGGTCATGGCCAAAAAGAACTTTCCAAATTTCTTTAAAGGTAATGGGAACAGATCCGTAAGTAATTCCGAAAAAAATTACAAGTAGAAGAAGGATTGGTGACAAAATTATTATCAGCTTTCTTCTTATTGATCGTTGCTCTATATTCATGATTCCTCATTCACCGCTTGAAACAATTCAACCAATAAATCAAGGGCTTCTATTACTTTTGTTCCAGGGTTCGTTCCAAATAAATTAGATGGTAGGACTTCCACACGCCCTTCTTTCACTGCATCCAATTGATTCCAAGCTGCATTTTGTTCCATTTCCTTCATAAATCCGACTTTTACTTCTTCAGGGTTACCATGGCTCATGAGTAATATGTATTGTGGATTGGCTTCCACGATACGTTCTGTGTTCATTTGTGCATATTGTGGGTAAGCTTCTAAACTAGGAAAATTGCTAGCTATGTTTTCAGCCCCAGCCAGTTCTAAAAGATTTCCACTTAAAGAATTTGGTAAGGCAGCCATATAAGTACCTGGTGCTCCGTAGACGAGAAGTACACGGACTTTTTCCTTAGAAGCAGTATTTTTTACATCTGTAATTTTTTGGTCAATTGTTGAGATAATTTCAATAGCTTTATCTTGCTTTTGCAGCATGTTACCAAAGAGTTCAACCTGTGCTTTAATATCCTCAACGGATTGAGCATGTGTTAAAACCATTTGAGATCCAAGACTTTGAATCGTTGGTACATCTTTACTATTCATTTGTACATTACCTAGCACAACATCAGGTCTCACTAATGTAAGCTTCTCTAAATCTATCTCGTGAGTTGTACCAATTTGCTCCACATCTTTGGCTTCTGGAATAGCAATTTCATCTGTTGAGTTTGGTCGACCAACAAGCTCTCCACCTAATGCATAAATAATATCCATATCCCCATTACTTAAGGCAGCAATTCGTTCTGGAACGCTCGGAAACGTAATTATTTGATCAGCTAAGTCAGTAATGGAATAGTGATTCTCACCTTGCTGTTTACCAATATTCTCTACATCAGAGGATGATTCACTACAGCCTGTAATTAATAATAATATTGCAAATATTGTAAGTAGTATTTTCTTCATAAATCCCCCTAATTCACCAACAAACTAAATGATAATGAATATCAATATCATATTAAATGATAATGATTTTCATTATTAAAGTCAAGTAAATATGGAAAAATTTTTTATCAGATTAGACCAAATGTCCCAGGTTGCTATCTTGATAGAAATCGTTGACTATTTCTAACTTCTAATACAAAGATTATGAATCTAACTTTGTATTAGAAATATTGAGGAAGCAGAGAAAAAAATCATGTCTTGATTATTCAATCTCGAACGTGATAGGATTTAAATAGTAAGACAATTCAATAGCATTAACTAGGGGTGTCCAATAAGTTGGGCTGAGAGAAAGACGCGATGAAGTCTTTTAACCCTTCGGACCTGATCTGGCTCATACCAGCGTAGGGAAGTTGACTCTTAAGCAAAGTCTATTTTGACTACTTCTACATAGTATAAGCCGGGCCCATTTTATTTGGACTCGGCTTTTATTTGTACTCCCCTATACTTTTCATGTACCTTGATCTCGTCCTTTATCTATAAAAATTAAAGGAGAGAGAATGATGACTTCAACAATTCAGAAAAACCTATCAATTATGTCAAGCTTTTCAGGTAGTAAGAAAGTCTATATGAAAGGATCTCGCAAGGATCTACAAGTTCCAATGCGAGAAATTAACTTATCTAAAACCACTGGTGTATTTGGAGAAGAAGAAAACGCTCCCGTCCGTGTTTATGATACGAGTGGCCCCTATACAGACCCTAATTACTCAGTCGACTTAACAAAAGGTCTTCCATCAATTCGAGAAAAATGGATTATGGAGCGGAATGATGTAGAGACATATGTTGGTCGTAAAATAAAAGTCGAGGATAATGGTTATAAAGATGATTTGGATCCACGCGTTAAGTATAATGAATTCCCCTATTTAAATCATCAACCGATTCGTGCGAAAAAAGGAAAAAACGTAACACAGCTGCATTATGCAAGAAAAGGAATTATTACTCCTGAAATGGAATTTGTCGCGATCAGAGAGCAGGTTGATCCTGAGTTTGTTCGTAATGAAATTGCTAGTGGACGAGCAATTATTCCTAGCAATATCAACCACCCGGAGACAGAACCCATGATTATCGGACGCAATTTCCATGTGAAAATTAATGCGAATATTGGGAATTCTGCAGTCACTTCATCGATTGAGGATGAAGTGGAGAAGATGACTTGGGCCATACGCTGGGGTGCCGATAATATTATGGACCTCTCTACTGGAAAAGATATTCATAAAACACGTGAATGGATTATTCGCAACTCCCCAGTCCCTGTAGGAACAGTACCAATCTATCAGGCTCTTGAAAAAGTAAATGGAATAGCGGAAGATTTAACCTGGGAAGTTTACCGGGATACGTTGATAGAGCAGGCAGAACAAGGAGTTGATTATTTCACGATCCATGCTGGAGTTCTCATGCGTTATGTTCCGTTAACAGCTAAGCGTGTAACTGGTATTGTATCTCGGGGTGGCTCTATTATGGCACAGTGGTGCTTATATCATCATCAGGAAAATTTTCTCTATACACATTTTGAGGATATATGCGAGATTATGAAAACGTACGATATTTCTTTTTCGTTAGGCGATGGACTGAGACCAGGTTCAATTGCTGATGCTAATGATGAGGCTCAGTTTGCTGAACTAGAAACATTAGGTGAATTAACACAAGTCGCATGGGCGCATGATGTACAAGTGATGGTGGAGGGACCCGGGCATGTACCAATGCATTTAATTAAAGAGAACATGGATAAACAACTCGAGTTATGTAAGGAAGCCCCTTTCTATACACTTGGGCCATTAACAACCGATATTGCACCTGGCTATGATCATATCACCTCTGCCATCGGGGCAGCGATGATTGGCTGGTATGGAACAGCAATGCTTTGCTATGTCACGCCTAAAGAGCATCTTGGCTTACCTAATAAAGAGGATGTACGAACTGGAGTTATTACGTACAAAATTGCTGCTCATGCAGCGGACTTGGCAAAAGGACATCCGGGGGCACAAAAAAGAGATGATGCACTCTCAAAGGCTCGGTTTGAATTTCGTTGGAGGGATCAATTCAATTTATCACTTGATCCTGAACGAGCGATTGCTTACCATGATGAAACCCTTCCTGCTGAGGGAGCGAAGACTGCTCACTTTTGCTCGATGTGTGGTCCGAAGTTTTGTAGCATGAGGATTTCTCAAGATATTCGAGACTATGCAAAAGAGCATAAACTTGATACAAAAGGTGCCATTGAACAAGGGATGAAAGAGAAAGCAAGACAGTTTCAAGATGGCGGTAGTAACCTTTATCGATAATAGAGGAGTGATACCAATGATTGAACAACTTCAGCAAGAAATAAATGAACTTCATGCACGTGTGAAGATACTACAACAACACATTGAAGAACTACAACAAACATGTGACCACCATTTTTGTGGGGACTCCTACTTTGTAAAATGTACAAAATGCCATAAAATCGAAGTACTTTATTATTAGGGGAATAAATGAGTAAATCTAGCATAATTGTTATAGAGTGATTTGTATTGTTATTTTTTCCATTTAAGTATTATATTAAGAAAAATCTCTTGTTTTTCCAAAGAGGGGTATGCTAAAATTTTGAATTGTATGAGAGTTTGCCATTCATATTTTGATAGGAATACTTAAGATTTTATTCTGTGGCATAAACATATAATACGAGGAGGAAATAGTTTGAAACGTACTGGGGAGATAGCTTTAGCAATTATAGGTGTTGTATTAAGTGGGTTCTTTGCAATTGGTGGAGTAATCGTTAATGTATTTATGAGTGATCCAGAAATTCAAGAGGAATTAGGTCAAGAATTAATAAATGATCCTAATATGGCAGATATTGATGCTGGTGCAATTCTGGGATTAATAGAATCCGTAGGACCATTCCTAATAATACTAGGAATTATTACCGTTGTATTAGGACTAGTTGGGATTTTTACTATTAAAGGGAATAAAAAACCAGTCTTAGCTGGAATCATGTTTATTCTTGCAGCTCTAGTTATCGGAGTAGGAACAATTGGATTCGGTTTTCTTCCAGCTATTCTTTTCTTAATTGCTGGAATCATGAGTTTTGTTCGTAAGCCAAAGGTTTCTTCTGAAATCCTATAAAAAATAAATGTAAGTATAAGTCTCCGGACGAATAGTGAATTTGATGGAAGTTGTACCTGAAGAATTAGGTGCAGCTTCTTTTTTGTGGTTGTTAGCCCTTTTAAACACCGCCGTTGATTGGAGTACGAGTCTTCTCCTCGTGCTCCAATCAACAGCTAGGAACCTAAATATTAATCCTACACTTTAACAGGGTCATAAAAACAATACAACTTGAGGCTTAGTGAAAAATATATCCCACGACTATCCAAATTTAACTTGTTTTATGTGATGATAGAGACAGATGTTAGTTGGATGCTCAATAGAGAGAGTACGTTGTTTTTTTTGGAGAGGAGAATTATAAATGGAAGTATATATTATTCTTACTGATACGGGATCCATGCTTACAAGGATGATTAAAATGTTTACAAAGGATTCTTATAATCATGCATCAATCGCTTTTAACAAAGAATTAGACTCACCTTATAGTTTTGGTAGAAAAAAAATGAACAATCCATTTATCGGAGGGTTTGTAAAAGAAAATTTAACAGACAGGATCTTTCAGCAAGCACCATGTGCGATTTATAGCCGAAAGGTTTCAGCGAATGAGTACGAACGTATGCTAGCACTAGTCCAAGCTATTGAAAGCCAGCAGCATACTTATAAATACAATTTCATTGGATTGTTCGGCTTCGTTTTTAATAGGCAGATTGAACGAAAGAACGCTTTTTTCTGCTCGGAATTTGTTGCGACAGTTTTAAATAATGGTGGGATTAAAGTGAATAGGAAGCCAGCTAGTCTAGTAAAACCTACTGAATTAATTGAATGTGAGGAATTTCGTTTAATCTATGAAGGGCAGCTTGATTCTTTCTTAAGCAATCAAGGCAAAATGCAGGAAGTGGTTCATTCAAAAAATAAAGCTATTCGTAATCGATTTCAGCAACTAAATTCTAAGTATTTGAAAAAGGTGATGTCGATAGCGGGGTAAAGTGGATAGACAAATAGCTTAGTGCCTATGGATGGAAAGAATACTGTGTCCCTCTTCGTGAAGTTTTTAAGCCTCTGCACAGATTACAGCCTACCTTTACAAGTCCTCTTACAGAATCCATCGCCTTTTAATACTGCCAAGTAAAAGATAAGTATTTTCCGTGAATGAAAGAACTAATACTAACAAAGGACATGCCAATATAAATCGGCATGTCCTTTGTTTCGATATAAAGGGAAATGTAATGTTATGAAAAAAATATTGATGTTAAGAACATAATACTGTATGATACATAGTATACAACATATAGTAAAAAACAAAGCCAATTTTGTAGTAAATGAGGTGAAAGAATGAGTAATTTACTAAATTCCTTAACGACAGAGTTAAGAAGAGGAACCTTGACCTTAGCTGTACTAAGCCAATTACAATCTCCACAATACGGTTATTCCCTTGTCCAGCGATTAGAAAGCAGTGGCATTACGATTGAACAAAGCACCTTATATCCATTACTTCGTCGGTTGGAAAAACAAGAGCTAGTAACGAGTAGTTGGGATACAACAGAGAGTAGGCCGCGGAAATATTATATATTGAGTGATTACGGTAAAGAAATTTTCGAGAGTTTGAAAGAAGAATGGGAAAAAACTTCCCAAGAACTTAGTTTTTTATTAAAAGGAGGAGATAGTAATGAACCTAATTGAGTTATATATTCAAGAAGTAACAAGAAGGCTTCCAGAAAAAAATCGTGAAGATATAGCACTTGAGCTTCGTTCGACTATTGAAGATATGCTACCAGATGATTATTCGGAGCAAGATGTAAAAACTGCACTTGTGCAACTAGGGAATCCCGCTAGTCTTGCAAGTGGATATCTAGATAAACCAAGATACCTCATCGGCCCTCAATATTTTGATGTGTATGTTAGTCTAATAAAAATGATTTTGCCAATAGCTATGATCATCGCTTTTATTTCTATAGTAGCAGATGCCATTATTACTTATGATGGTGTAGCGATCCTCAATGTTATCTTGCACGCAATTGGTGGAGGAATATGGTGGATGTTGAGTACGATGATTCAAGTTTTATTTTGGATAACCGTGACTTTCGCTATTTTAGAACGAACGGATCAATCTAAAAATCATTTTTCGCCATTACTTGGTTTAAAGGAATGGACTCCAGATGATTTGAAAGAAATTAAATATATTCCAAAGGAAAAGGCAATTCCTAAAGGCGAAGTATTTTTTAGCCTTATATGGACAGCGATATGGGCTACGGTTTATTTTAATGCGGCACATTTAATTGGTGTGTATCAAAAGGGACAAGGAGGACTAGAATTTGTAACTCCAACCTTTAATCAAGAGGTGTTGCATTCTTATTGGCTCTTGGTGGTAATAGTAATTGGGCTTGAGGTAATCACTGCGATTTGTAAGCAGGTAAAAGCTCAATGGACGATGGGAATAGCGATTCTTAATGCTGTCCTGCAAGTAGTATCATCGATTGTTTTTATTGTCATTATTAGTAATGATCAGTTAATCAACGAATCATTTATTAGGTTCCAAAATGAATTGTTTAATACCACATCTGACGCATGGCTTGGTTGGGTATACGCTGTGGCTGTCTTTACTTTCTTATTATTTGCGGTAATAGAAATTTATAGAGGATTCCGTAAAGCCCTTGCTTATAAAGGTTTGAAGTAAGATTGTAGCTTAAGGGTTTTACTTTACTAATATAAGAGGAGAGTTATATGAAATTTAATAATAAAGTGGTAATTGTTACTGGTGCAGCTAATGGAATTGGAAAAGGTATTGCAATGGAATATGCAAGAAGAGGGGCGAAGGTAGTCCTAGCAGATTTAGAGAAATTAACGGGAATAGCAGTTGAGAAAGAAATTGAAGCAATGGGCGGCAAAGCTCTTTTCATTCAAACCGATGTAAGGAAAGAATTAGATATTGTAAATCTGATTAACGAAACGATTCACCAATTTCAAAAGATCGATGTGTTAATTAATAATGCTGGGAAAACTAAATTCACTTCTCTTTATGAACTAACTTTAGAAGACTGGGATGATGTAATTCAAACAAATCTTAGAAGTGTGTTTTTGTGTGCAAGGGAAGCGGCGAAGCATATGAGGCAAAATAAAAATGGTGGCTCTATTGTCAATATTGCTTCGACTCGTGCAGCGATGTCAGAACCTAACTCAGAAGCGTATGCTGCTTCAAAAGGTGGTATTGTCGCACTTACCCATGCACTTGCAGCGTCTCTAAGTGAGGATGAAATAAAGGTTAATGCAATCTCCCCAGGCTGGATTGAAACCGGGGATTACTCAGAATTAAGAGAGCAGGATCATAAACAACATCTCGCAAATAGAGTGGGAAAACCTGCAGATATCGCGAAAGCCTGCTTGTATTTAACGGATAGTGATAATGATTTTGTTACAGGAATTAATCTAGTGGTAGATGGTGGGATGACGAGAAAAATGATATATGAGGAATAGCATGTGGAAAAGAAGCTTACCGAGGTAGTAAAAGGTAGCTTCTTTTTTTATTAATGTTTTCTTATTGGTTTAAATATTTAATTAATAGAAGTTGCAACCGTATACAAAAAGGACTATAATCAAATCATCGAAACGTTTCAATTGGCGTTAATCTTTTTATAGTGTTTATTATCCAAGTGATTTTTCTATGTTTTTTGGTAAAGGATAATAGTAGACAATTCAAAAGAACAGTAGTTCAAAAAAATTAAGGGGGAGATTGTTATTATGAAGAAAACATCTTTAGTATTTCTTATCATTTCAGTATTATCATTTTCTTTACTATTAGCTGGGTGTGGTGGAAGTGACAAGGACACTCTAACAGTATGGGCAATGGGAGAAGAAGGAAAGCGGCTAGCTGAACTAACAAAGAAGTTTGAGGAAGAAAATCCTGATATTAAAGTAAGCGTTCAAGCGATTCCTTGGGATCAAGCACATGATAAGCTATTAACTGCTGTAGCATCTAAAAAAGGTCCTGATGTATTGCAACTTGGGACAACTTGGGTGTCTGAGTTTGCTGACGCAGGAGCATTGCTAGATTTAACACCACATTTAGAAGAATATCCTGATTTTGCTCCTGAGAATTACTTTAGTGGAGCTGCCGATACCATGCAATTTGAAGATAAAATTGTTGGTATTCCTTGGTATGTAGAAACTAGGTTGTTATACTATCGTACAGATTTACTTGAGGAAGTTGGATATAGTGAACCACCTGCAACGTGGGAAGAGTTAACGGATGCTGCGACAAAATTATCTAATCGTGGCGATGAGTATTTTGGTCTTGATATTGATCAAAATGATAAAATTGTTCCATTTATTTTTGCATGGCAAAACGGGTTTGACGTAAATGAAGAGACTGGAGAGCTTAATCTTGATAGTCCAGAATTTACGGAGGCAATTGAGTATTATCATAGCTTTTTCAGAGATGGTTTAAGTACTACACGTAAGGGAATGGACATTGTTCAAACGTTTAAAGACGGTGTAAAGCCAATGTTTTTAAGTGGACCATGGATGATAAATATTCTAAATGATCAAGCACCTGACTTAGATGGTCAATGGTCTGTGGCTGTTTTACCAGGGAAAGAAACGAATACATCTAGTATTGGTGGAGCAACTTTCTCTATTTTCCACAATTCAAGTAAAGTGGACGAAGCACTTGAATTTATCTCCTATATAAATGAAGTAGATACACAATTAGAATGGTTAGAGCTTTCTAACACACTGCCTTCTCGTGTAGAAGCGTGGGAAGACCCAGTGTTAAAAGATAATCCTATGTTAGCTACTTTTGGTGAGCAGTTGGAGAATACTAAGGGTTCACCGCAAATTCCTGAATGGGAAGCAATTGGCCAAGAATTAATCAATTCACTTGAAAGAATTAATGTTGGTGGAGCAGATGTTGATGAAGAATTAGCGGCATTTAGAGAGAAAGTAAAAGGCATTATGGAACAGTAAATTTAATTTCACACAAGTTTAGAATGGAGTGCCAAGTATAGTGAACTAGGGCCTTAGGAAGAACAATTTGGTTCCCATATTCGTTATACTTGTACTCTTTTTTTAAAAATTGATGTGATGCGATTATAGTTAGGTGGGATATTGTGGGCAATGTATTGAGAAGTGCATTAAAAAACAGACATCCATATATGTTTATAGCACCTGCTTTGCTTATTCTAATTGTTTTTAGTATTATTCCTATCTTTATTGCTTTTGGGATAAGCTTTACTAATTTAAATCTAAAGGGATTGGCAGACTGGTCTTCTATTAATTTTATTGGCTTAGATAATTATAGTAAATTGTTGAGTGATACATTATTTCACAAGTCCTTATTTAATACACTTTTTTATGTAGTGTTGGGTGTACCGCTTGTAATCTTCTTTTCCCTTGGTATTGCGCTCCTTTTAAATTATGGGAAAAATAAGATTTTCACAGTCTTTCGTGCTGTTTATTATATGCCATCCATAACTAATATTATTGCGGTTGCAGTTGTTTGGGGCTATTTATACAATACGGAATACGGTTTATTTAATTATCTTTTATCTCTGTTATCGATGGATAAAGTACCATGGCTAGAGGAACCAACCTTGGCGAAGATCTCATTAGTGGTGCTTGCTGTTTGGAAGGGAATCGGTATCAATATGATTATTTTCTTAGCGGCTCTGCAAGGGATTCCGAAATCATATTATGAGGCAGCAGAAATGGATGGAGCAAATAGGTGGCACGTCCTTTTCAATATCACGATACCGTTGCTTAGATATGCAACATTTTTCGTAACAGTCACAACCTTGATTGGTTGGCTTCAGTTCTTCGAGGAGCCGTTTGTTATGACGAATGGTGGTCCATTAGATGGGACTATTTCGATGGCTTTATTTATTTATAAAAATGGATTCCAGAATAGTCAGTTTGGCTATGCAGCAGCAGGATCGTTTGTATTATTTTTGATCATTATTACTGTAACGTTGATTCAATTTAAGCTAAGAAAATCTGATACAGAATACTAATTGTGACCTAATTTAAGAGGTATCGGAGTTGATAAAGATGGCAACAAATACGGCTAAAGCCAAAATAGAGCGATCTATTGTGACTCTATTATTGATAGTAGGTGGAATAATTATTTCCATTCCATTTATCTGGATGATTTCAAGTTCTTTTAAGCCAGAGAGTGAAGTATTAATGGTACCACCTACTCTATTTCCTGAAAATCCAACCTTAGCCAACTTTGTTAAGCTTTTTGAAAGCATGAATTTTGGCATTTACTTACGAAACACAATCATTATTGTTTTATTGTCTTTTGTAGGTCTTTTGTTAAATGCGATGGCAGGCTATGGGTTTGCGAAATTTCAATTTAAGGGAAGAGAGAAATTTTTCTACGTTATTTTAGCTACGATGATGATTCCAGGACAAGTAACGATGATCCCAGTTTATTTATTGCTTAATGAGATGGGATTAACGAATACGATGGCTGGGATTGTGCTTCCAGGACTTGCAGCTGCCTTCAGTATCTTTTTGTTTAGGCAGTTTATGACGACTATACCAACTGATTTGATTGAAGCAGCAAGACTTGATGGAGCAGGAGAATTTTATATCTTCTTCCGCTTAATTATTCCCATTGCGAAGCCAATCTTTGCGGTTCAAGGAATACTTACCTTTATTGGGGCATGGAATAGCTTCCTCTGGCCATTAATCATCGCAAATGACGAAAGTCTTTATACGTTGTCGGTAGGACTAGCGCTCTTACAAGGACAATATGCGAATAACTTTGCCTTACAAATGGCAGGGGCTGCATTTATGGTTGTACCAATCATCATTATCTTTTCACTATTCCAGAAATATATTGTCGAAGGATTTACGATGTCTGGGTTAAAGTAGGCTTATATTTAGGTGTCTCCGAGTTCAAATGGAGGCACCTACTTTGATTTTGTACTGTAATAAGTAAAAAATAAAAAGGGGAGTTTATAATTGGCACTTATACAATGTAACTTTTTCTCAGAGGCGCTACAGTGTTCGACATCCATGACCGTAATTCTGCCACAAACGACCACACATATTGGAGTTGAGTCAAAGTCCTTCGAACAACAAAAGCATCCGACCTTGTATTTATTACATGGACTTTCCGATGATCATACTATTTGGACACGTTTTACTTCTATCGAAAGGTATGTGGCTCCTTTAGGGCTTGCGGTTGTGATGCCATCAGCAGGAAGAAGCTTCTATACAGATATGGAAAATGGCTATGATTATTATACATATGTGAGCGAGGAGCTACCGCAGATTGCTCGTTCATTTTTCCAATTATCCGATAAAAGAGAGGATAATTATGTAGCAGGTTTATCTATGGGAGGTTACGGAGCTTTGAAGGTCGCCATGAGGAATCCCGAAAAATTTGCAGCAGGAGCTAGTCTTTCAGGTTCTGTTGATATTGTAGATAGGATTTCTGCCTTTCCACGAGATTTCCAGCATATCTTTGGCGATAGACCAATTAAGGACAGTGATGATGACCTATTTTATTTAGCAGAAAAGCTAGCGAAGAGTGAGGGGCCAAAGCCGCGGCTCTATCAGTGTTGCGGAACTGAGGATCATAATTATAACGCAAATATTCGTTTCAGAGATCACCTTGCGAAACTATCTTTAGATAGTACCTTTGAGGAGGGGCCGGGTGCCCATGAATGGGGTTATTGGGATCAGCATATTCAACCGGTATTGAAGTTTTTGCATCAACGATAAAAGAAAGAGAGGAATGCTCTAGTAAAACGGAGCATTCCTCTTTTTTCGGTTTGAAAGCTCGAGATGGTATCTATAATCTGAAAGAAACGAAATCTATGCCCTCAGAGTGAGTGTAGAAGCCTTCAAAACCTCTATTTAGGAAAATTAAGGAACCCCCACCCCCATGCCCCACCTTTCCTCCGACAGGAGTCTCAAACCTTGCACCCCGATCCAATCAAAAGCGGGAGCAAGGCAATCATGGCTTAATTAAGTTAATATTAAGCTTGAAATTTTTCAGGGCGATAGCGGCGTTCTAATCGATCGGCTGCAGCATGGCGTTCTTGTTTGCGCAGCTTTGTTAGGTAATTATCTAAGGCGTCGCCACGTGTGTGGAATGGTCCGCCTTCATGGATAACTGCCCACATTGGATCTATTGGTGAATCGGAGGAAATCATCTGCTCGGCTACCCATTGATCCAATAAAAGTAAGCCTTTCGCAACTATTTCTGGTCGGTCCTCTGCAAGGTTAGTCGTTTCGTGTGGATCGTTTTCAATATCAAAAAGCATGAGTTCAGGGTATTCTTTCAGTCCATCATGATAGGTGCGAATTAACATCCAATTATCAAAACGAGCGGAGCGCTGACAACTCCAGGCGTTTTGGCTTACAACTAGATAAGGACGACCGGCAGATTTACCTTCGGTTAAGGCTGGTAGGAAGCTCTTTCCATCCCATTTGTTGCTCGGTTGACTGCCTACTAATTCTGTAAAAGTAGGACCAAAATCAATTTGGTAGTGGAAATCTTCATCTACATGTCCTTGTTTGATTCCAGGACCAGCAATAATACATGGAATTCGACTTGTTATATGATCTGCTGTTTGATGGTCACCGTAAACATTGAGTTCACCTTGGTTTTCGCCGTGATCTGCCGAAATGATAATAATCGTCTCATCTAGGATTCCTTGCTCTTCCAATGTTTGAATGATCTTTCCGACATGATCATCAACATGACGAATCGCCGTGTCATAGCCATCAATCCAATCTTTAAAATCCGCTCGACTCGCAATCTCATGAGGAAGGCCGGCCCATTGATTACCTCTAGGAAGGTCACGGATACTCATCGGTCCATAGCTTTCTCGCTGCTGGGCAATAATTTCCTTCGTTAACCATTCTGGAGCTGGATCGTTCTTGAAAGGATTACCATATTCCTCAGGAGTTCGGTAAGGTGTATGAGGATCCCAGAAATTCAGATATAAGAACCAGTCTTCTTTTTCTTTTCCACGATCTTTAATCCAACGTAAAGCTTCTACTGATACATCACCTGCAGTTTCACCCGCGTGTTTTCCTGTATCATATGTTTCTAAAAAGCCTTGTTGAACATGCCATGCAGCATGACGACCTGGGAAGGGGCTAATCATGGCTGTATGTAATCCTTTAAATCGTAGCTTATCCACCCAAGCTTGATATTCTGTGTGGTGAAAGTTGAAAGGACGATCTGCTCCTATTGGACGCATGTCTGCTTGCACTCCTCCGTGGTTAACTACACCGGTATGAATTCCGTATTTTGAACTAAATAAAGCAGTTCGAGAAGGAGCACATGGAGCATCAGACGCGTAGTAGTTAGTAAAGCGAACACCGCGCTCTGCCAAGCCATCAATATTTGGGGATGTTTCGCGATGGTATCCATAACAGCCTAAGTGATCTGGACGTAAAGAATCGATATCAATATATAAAATTTTCATCTTACTAGCCTGCCTTTCTTAGTGAAGGTAATTGGGTTTTTATATTAATTTAATGTTTTAATTAATTATATATGTATATTTGGCTGGATTCAATGATAATTTAGGAGGAAGGTGTGAGGGTGGGAGCGCTCAAGATTGGAGCCTGACCCTTGCGGAGTGTTGGTTAGGCTAGGAAAAGTAGTGGGGGCGTGCTGTTTTTAGGATGGTGTTGGTTTTATAGGTTTAAGTTGAGAGTTGTTTTGGTAATTAATTTTTTAGTTTTGGAGTTGATATCTTTTGATGTTTCCTATATGTAGTTATGTAGAAAAATAATTCTTGTGTTGTAGAGGGAATAAATTATAATGTTAGATAAATTCAATTAATTAATCAAATTGAATGGTTTGGTAGGGGAATATTTTAATAGGGGATGAGGGAAGTAGATGCCGATTATTGAAACGGTACCGAAGTGCATCGATAAAAGTGAAACGTTTTTATTTTTTGCCAAGGCGGATATCGATGAGGGTGGTAATTTTTCTGAAAGGTGGCTTGCGGTGGTAGAGGATCGAGTATTGGTTTATGGGGATAGTGGTGTGCTTGTGCATGAATTGTTTCTTTATGGGATAACTGGTGCTAGGATTGATTCTTATGTCGGGGGCGGTTCTTTACTTGTAGATACGGTGGATGGTGGGGTTGTGCTTGTTCGTTTTTCTGCTGCGTTAACGAGTAAATTTTCTATTGCTGTGAAGGTGATTGAAAATCTAGTGAAAAATGAGGAATTGCCCGTCTTGTCTAAGAATGATTTGCCAAGACAGTGCCCGAGCTGCCAAAGACCACTTCAGGAGGGGACTAATACTTGCTCTATTTGCGTGGATAAGAAAAAGGTAGTGGGACGTTTGTTATCTTATACACGTCCATATCGGATGAAAATGGTTCTTGCAATGGTAATGTTAATTTTTGCTACTTTGTTAGAGCTTGCACCGCCATACATAACGAAGATTATTGTTGATGATGTGTTAGGACCAAAGGATGTTGGGGGAGCGCTTTTGATTTTAGTTGCTGCTTTGGGGGCAACCAGTATTGTACTAGCGTTGATGCAGATTGTAAGAGGTGTTCTTGGAGTTTGGATTGGAAGTAAAATCATGGCGGATATTCGAAGAGAAACGTATCAATCTTTGATGCGGCTTTCGTTAAGTTATTTTGATCGTCGTCAGACTTCACAATTTATTGGTAGGGTTAATAGCGATGTGGAAGATACGAGGCAGTTTTTGACGGATGGCGTTTTATGGGTGGTAGGTCAAGCGATGATGCTTCTTGCCATTATGGTGATGATGTTTAGTCTTGATTGGAAGTTAACATTGCTTGCTCTTTTGCCGACTCCTTTCATCTTATTATTTTCTGTGATAATTTGGCCAAGGATTCATCAAATGTGGTATAAGCAATGGCAGGCTATTAATCGATTAAATATGACGGTAGGAGATACGCTTCAGGGAATTAGGGTTGTGAAGGCTTTTGGACAGGAAAAGCAGGAACAGTCCCGTTACATGAAGGGCAATCAAACGGTCATGAAGCAAACCATTCGGACAGATGGAATGTGGCAAGGTGTTTTCCCGATTTTTTCTTTTATAACAGGCGCTGGTCTACTGCTTGTTTGGTATTTTGGAGGAATGTCGGTAATTAGTGATGATCTGAGCTTAGGTACACTTATGGCGTTTATTGCATATTTAGGTATGTTCTTTGGACCGTTGCAGTGGTATAACCAAATGATTACTTGGGTGAGCCGCGCGATTGGTTCAGCAAATCGTATTTTTGAAATAATGGATACTCCATCAGAAGTTCCAACTAGCAGCAAGGCGGTAACTATTAAAGATATAAAAGGAAAAGTAGAGTTAAAGAATGTCACGTTTGGATATGAAAAACATAGTCCCGTTATTAAGGATATGAACCTTGTGGTGGAATCAGGTGAGATGATTGGACTAGTTGGGCATTCTGGCGCTGGAAAATCAACCTTGATTAATCTAATAAGCCGTTTTTATGATCCAACAGAAGGTACGATTTCCATAGATGGAATAGATTTGCGGAATCTTAAGCAGGAGGACCTTCATAAACAGATTGGAGTGGTGTTGCAGGAAACATTTTTATTTGATGGAACGATCTCGGAAAATATTGCGTATTCCAATCAAGATGCTACTCCTGACGAAATTATGAGAGCAGCTAAGATTGCAAATGCTCATGAATTTATTGTCAAAATGGTAGATGGCTATGAAACACAGGTAGGAGAGAGAGGTCAACGATTGTCTGGGGGGCAAAAACAACGGATTGCCATTGCACGTGCGATTCTCCATGATCCTCGGATTTTAATTTTAGATGAAGCTACTGCATCTGTGGATACGGAAACGGAGCAAAAAATTCAGGAAGCCGTTAGTAGACTTGTTCAAGGAAGAACGACTTTCGCGATTGCACATCGACTATCAACCTTGCGTAATGCTAATAGATTAGTAGTTGTGGATAAAGGGCAAATTGCTGAAATCGGAACTCATGAAGAATTACTCGTTCAAAAAGGTATTTATTATAAATTGGTAGAGGCCCAAAAAGAGATGTCGCAAATAAAAGGAGTAGATGTAGGGTGAGTGATATTTTTGAGATTACGTATATCAATCCAAAAGAAGCATTCTTTTATCGTACCGAGGGCGGCATGCTGGTAGTAGAAATGGCGCAGGTAAGTTATCCAGAGGTCATCATTCGCCGTACGTATCCGATGTCTAGGCCCTATGAGTATTTATCAGTATGGACGAAAGATGATAAAGAGCTAGGAGTAATTCGACATTTGGATGAACTTGATGAAAGTAGTAAACATGAAATAGCAGTTGAGCTAAAGCTACGCTATGTCATTCCAATTGTTACGCATATTCATTCCATTAAAGAAGAGCCAGGAATTTGGTCCATTAAAGTAAAAACAGATCGTGGGGAGCTTGAACTTCTCATGAGAAACATCCATGAACATATTCAATTAATCGATTCGAATAGAATAATAATCACAGATATGGAAGGCAAGCGTTGTGAAATTGAAGATATTCAATCTCTTGATCAGTCAAGCCAAAAACAATTAAGAAAAATAATCTAGTTAGTCCAACCTGCTGTAAATTATAATCTTTTACTCATTTAAAACTAATTGACAGTAAACTTTTTAGCGGATAATATGTAGACAAAATAAATTTAATGAATTAATCAATCTATTTTTCATTTAGATTAGGAGGCAGTTTTAATGATTACATTGACTGGATTTGCGGATGAAATCTCTCCAGAGTTAGACGTTCAATTAGATGTCCTTGAATCACTTGGTATGAAGCATTTGGAGTTACGTAGTGTGTGGGGGAAAAATGTTGCTCATTTTAATAAGGAGGAACTAAAGCTTATAAAAGAAACCTTAGATGCTAGAGGCTTCTCGGTATCAGCCATTGGTTCACCAATTGGAAAAATTGGAATTCTTGATGATTTTGAGAAACATAAGTTAGATTTTGAGCGGGTTATTAAGACGGCTCATTATCTTAATACTTCTTATATTAGGATTTTTTCTTTCTTTATTCCAGAAGGTGAGAACCCAACGGATTACAGAGAAGAAGTATTGAGCAGAATGAAGGAGCTAGTTAAGGTAGCGGAAGTAGAAAAGGTTGTTCTCTTACATGAAAATGAAAAGGATATCTATGGAGACAATGCAGAGCGTTGTGTAGAAATATTAGAATACTGTGATTCTCCAAATCTACGAGCAGCTTTTGACCCAGCAAATTTTGTGCAATGTGGGGTAAAACCATTTACAGAGGCTTATCCGTTACTTGAAAAATATATTGAATACATGCATGTAAAAGATGCACTCTTTACTGATGGAGAAGTTGTTCCAGCGGGTAATGGGGATGGAGAAATGAAAGAAACTTATCAAGCGTTACGCCTGAAAGAATACAAAGGGTTTGCGTCACTGGAACCTCATTTGGCCGCTGCGGGTCCTTTTTCTGGATTTAGTGGACCAGACCTTTTCGGCCTAGCTTCAAGAAGTTTTAAAGAGTTACTTTCAGAATTGGAAATAAAAGTTAAGTAACGATAATCAAAGGAGGAGATTAGTTATGATAAATGAGTTGCGTTTTGGCATTATCGGTTGTGGTTCCATTAGTCATACACATGCAGAACAAATCGGTTTAATAAATGGGGCGAAATTGGTAGCGGTTGCAGATGTTGAGGAGGATAGAGCGAAAAGTTTAGCGGAGCGATATGAAGCGGATTGGTATGCCGATTATCACGAAATGCTAAAAAGAGAGGATATCGATATCATTAATATTCTTACACCGAGTGGGATGCATGCGGATATGGCAATTGCAGCTGCTCAAGCTGGTAAGCATGTAATTACTGAAAAGCCGATGGATGTTTCTTTAGATAAAGCACATGAAATGATTCAAGTGTGTAAGGATGCAGGGGTGAAGCTCGCTGTTATTTCACAACACCGATTTGATACTTCTACTGTGAAAGTGAAAGAGAAAGTAGAAAGCGGGAAGTTCGGGAACATGATTCTTGGGGAATGTGCTGTAAATTGGTACCGTACGCAGGAATACTATGATAGTGGAGAATGGCGTGGAACGTGGGCGCTTGATGGAGGCGGAGCATTAATGAACCAATCCATTCATACAATCGATTTACTGCAATATTTAATGGGACCAGTAGAAAGTGTATTTGCAAGAAAGGCCACTTTAGCACATGAACGAATGGAAGTGGAAGATGTTGCAGTTGCTACCGTATCTTTTAAAAATGGTGCATTAGGAACAATCGTTGGAACAACAAGTGCTTTTCCTGGATTAAGTTCTAGGCTTGAGGTGTTTGGAACAAAAGGCTCTGCGGTCATCGAAAATGATCAATTAACTCATCACTATGAAAAAACAACAGATAGTAAAGGTGAATGGTATGGCGGAGGTAAGGTAGAGAATTTGGCTAGCCAATCTGAAGAGGCTTCAAATGGAACGGGTTCAAGCGATCCAACCGCAATATTTGGTGGTGCACATCGCATACAAATAGAAGATATGATACAGGCGGTACTAGAAAATAGAGAACCACTTGTAAATGGTGAGGAAGGCCTTAAACCATTAGAAGTTATTTTAGCTATCTATGAATCTGCACGAACTGGAAAGTCTGTTTCGTTATAAGGAGGGGGCTAATCAATGTTGAATTTCGCCATAGTAGGAGCAGGTAGTATTGCTCCTAATTATGCAGAAGCTATTCGCCTTCATAAGGAGACCACTTTGGCCGCTGTTTGTGATAATAATCCAAAGGTGAAAGATGGCTTTGTCAAAACAAATAGTGTGCAGAAGTATTATCAAAACTATCAAGATTTGCTACAAGACTCATCCATCGATGTACTCTGTATTTGTACACCAAGCGGTATGCATGCAGAGATGGCGATCGAAGCAATAAAAGCCGGAAAGCATATAATCATTGAGAAACCTATTGCCTTAACATTAGAGGAGGCAGATAGAGTGATTAATGCTGCCGAAAAATATGGTGTTAAAGCAACTGTTGCTTTTCAAAAGCGTTTCAATCCAGCAGTTATTCAAACAAAACAGAAAGTGGACAATGGAAGCTTTGGGAAAATGATACATGCCAATACAACAGTTCGCTGGTACCGCGATCAAAGCTATTATAATCAGGATCAATGGAGAGGTACTGCCTCGATGGATGGGGGTGCCTTGATGAATCAGTGCATTCATAACATTGATTTACTTAGGTGGATGATGGGGCCAGTCAAAAAGATAGTGGGATTTACTACTACAAGGCGTCATCAAATCGAAATGGAGGATGTAGGTGTTTCCATTCTTGAATTTGAAAGTGGAGCATTGGGAGTGATAGAAGGATCTACAGCCATATATCCTATTGATTTAGAAGCCTCTATCAGTATTTTTGGAGAAAAAGGCACTGCTATTGTTGGTGGGAAGTACGTAAATGAATTAAAGGAATGGCAGTTCAGACATGAGGAAGAAGCACCATTCAAAGAGACAAACAAAACTAACGATTCCCAATCAGAAATGATTCATGGAGAAGGTCATTATCCTATAATACAAGACATGGTTAGTGCTATTAAAGAAGACAAATCACCAGCTATTTCTCTTCAGGATGGGAGAAATGCGCTAGAAATTATTTTAGCAATTTACGAATCCTCGACAACCGGTAATATTATCTATATCAACTAGATTGATGGAAGATATTCTTACAAAAATCGAATCGGTTCTATAAAATGGAAATGCATTATTTTACTTATCCTATATAGAGTTTTCCATATTTATCATGTATATTTCCTATATTATAGAGGTTGAATTGAATTATCTGACAAATTGGCTATAAATATATTTTATTTGAAAAATTAAATTGTAATCGGTTTCACGCTGAAGTATAATAAATTTATTGAAACGTATCAATGAAATAATAGTATTGAAAATATAGTAATCTCATAAAAGAACGAAAGTGTTTTTTATTTTTTGAAGAAAAATTGAAACGTTTCGATTTAATTCGTTAAAGGGGTGATTCTCCTCATTTATTTGTGAATAATTGCTCGAGTCAAGGTAGTTTGCTGGTGTTTTTGGACAAGCTTCGTGAGTTATAAGGTCTAAGGCTCTCTAAAAGAGTTTTAATCTATACAAAAAAATAAGGGGTGTTTTTTATGAAAATGTTAAAGCCTTGGTTAGCTATTTTAACAATTATTGTGTTTCTAATCGGTTGTAGCAAGGATACTGCAACAAATACTTCAAAAGATGAAGTGAAAGAAGAAGGAAATAAAGACGCTGTAACGATTACTTTCGCAAGTTGGGCTCTAGGTACAGAAGAAGAGAGAAACCTAGAAAGAATCATGATCGAAGAATTCCAAGCTCAATACCCACACATTACGGTTGAGATTGATGAGTCTATCTCAGGTGACTGGAATGATGCGTTATCCGCAGCAGCAAGTGCGAATGCAATGCCAGACGTATTTATGCTAGCTCAAATTCCTACTGGTTTAGCGAATGATTGGTTATTAGACCTTAATGAATTAACGGAGAATGACGAAGATTTCGCTCAAATTCCTGAGGTTGTTCGCGATTCTGCAACCTTTGAAGACACTGTGGTTGCTTTACCTAAAGGACAAAACTTCTTAGGTTACTTCGTAAATAAAGACTTATACAACCAAGCGAACTTAAATGTTCCTGAGCATGGTTTTGCAATTGAAGAGTTTGTTAACTCAGTTAGACAAATTACAAACCTTAATAATGGAGTAGTTGGTATCAGTAATCCTCACTCTATTCCAGATTGGTACCCAGCAGCAGCAAATGAAAACATTGGATGGTTTACATTCAGTGATGAAGAATATCACTTAGACAGCAACGAATTTATTAATGGAATTAACTTAGCGAATAATATTGTTTCGAACAACTATTCCTTTGACTCTTTAACGGATGATCAACAAGCTAGCTTCAACGGTGAAAATGACGGCGAAGTTTGGGCAGCTGGTGGAACTGGTTTAAGATGGGATGGAACATGGGCAATCCCGAACTATACGGAAAATCTAGAATTCGATTGGGACTTTATCGGAATTCCTGGTGGAAGAACGGTTATTGTTAATGATTACATGGGAATCTCTAAATCTACGAAACACGCAGAAGAAGCATATCTTTTTGCAAAATATATGTCCTTTGGTAAAGAAGGTTATATGAGACGTTTAGAAGTTGCAGTAGAAGAAGATAAAGTTGTAAACGGTTTACCAGCATCTGCTGATCCAGAAGTATTAGATGCTTACTTTGAAATTCAAGATTTACCAGGATTACGTATCGCGTATGAAAACTTAGAAAATGGTATTATCGAGCCAGTTAAAACAGTTCCTGGTTATGTACAATCTAGATGGGAAGCGCCTACTGGAGTGGCAGTTGGAGAATCTCCAAATGCAAACATCTCTGAATTACTTGGTGCAAGTATTAGAGGCGAAATCAAGATTGAAGATTATATTTCTCAAATCAATGAATTAGCAAACCAAAAGTATCAAGAAGGTAAAGAAGCGATTGGTCAATAATACTAGAAACTGTTGAGGGGGATAAATGATATGAAACGTAAGATTTTGTTCTGGCCGTTATTACTATTTCTATTGATTCCAACCTCTATCGCTTTTGCTGATAAAGAGAATTCTCCTGAGCAAGTGGCCGAACAAGTCATTGAACCAAGCTATCTTTATATCCTAAAACAGTGGAAAGAAGTGGGCATTAACAGCACGTCTCTATTTGAGCGTGCTGTTAATCCCACTGATTTTTTGTCCGTTCCTGAAAATGATTTACTCCCTTTAAATGAAAGTAAAGGGTATGGAGATCAAGTATTCGTTTGGAAAGATCAAAAATCTATCACTATTGAAGTGGATGTAGAAGAAGAAGGGCTCTATGAACTTGGGTTTGATTATTTTCCTTTGGGAGAAGGAATTGTGCCTATTGAAGGCTCTGTTGAAGTAAATGGAAGTTATCAATATTTTGAAAGTCGTCGCATTATTTTTCCAAAAGACTGGAGAAGTGCTACTACGACCTTCGACCAGGATCGTTTTGGGGATGAAATTATCCCAGATCAGATTCCAATTGAAGAATGGCATTATGTGAAAGCAGAAGATTCTAGTTATCTACACAGTCGTCCGTTAAAGTTCCATTTAGAAAAAGGAACAAACACCATTACGCTTTCCAATATAAGAGGAGAAATGCTTCTTGGAAACATTTATGTAAACAGTGTGGGAACGATACCTTCTTATGAAGAATACTTAGAATTAAACAAAGGTAAAAAAATCGAGGATGCACTAGTAACGGTGGAAGCAGAGCATCCGCTAAAGAAAAACAGCTCCTTTATACGACCTGTTAACCAGCAAAATGCCTCTGTTGTCCCATACAAAAGAGATCAACGCCTTTTGAATGTAATTGGTGGAGAATCTTGGGAAACAAGTGGTCAAAGTGCTAGCTGGGAAATAGAGGTAGAAGAAGAGGGTTATTATCAAATCTCCTCAAAAGTCCTACAACAAAAGCAAACTAGTTTTCCAGTATTTAGAACGATTATGGTAAATGGTGCTGTTCCCTTTGAAGAAGTTGAGACGTATACATTTCAACAAGAAAAGAAATGGAAAAACGAAACGTTCAGTGATGAAAGTGGAGAACCATATTTATTCTACTTAAATAAAGGCAGTAACATTCTTACACTTAAGGTGGATGCTTCCCCAGTTAATCGAGTGCTTTTTGAAATAAACGAAGTAATGAAAGGCATCGAACAGCTTTCTTTATCGATTAAGCAATTAACTGGAAATAGCCAAGATCGTTCTCGCGGTTGGAGAATCACTGAATACTTACCAGATATTGAAGAACGATTATTAAATTGGGCTACTACTCTAGAGAAAGAAAGTGATTATTTACTAGAGTTAAGTGATGGGCAGGAAGCGGTCGAAGTAGTTTCCTTGCAGATTGCCGTAGAAAGGCTTCGAAGCTTAGCAGAGTCTCCTGATGAAATACCATCTCGTTTAACGCAATTATCGGAAGGTTCAAGTTCGGTCGCGCAGTTACTTGGAAATGCAACATTAGAATTGAAAAAACAGCCATTATTTATGGATCGAATATATATTCACGGTGACGTTGAGCTACCAGATGCAGAGCTTGGCATTTTCGCCAAAACAAAAGAGTCTGTCCTGAAATTCTTCCACTCCTTTAAATCGAACACACTTGCAACCACAGGTGTAGATGACGATGTAGTGGATGTATGGGTAAACAGACCACGACAATATGTAGAACTGATGCAAAACATGGTCGATCAAAACTTCACTCCGAAAACAGGAATTGAAGTAAGGTTTTCTATTATGCCATCCGAGCAAAAGCTAATCCTTGCGAATGCGGCAAATAGTCAGCCAGATCTTTCACTTGGTATTAGTAACTGGCTTCCATATGAGCTTGCGATTCGAGGAGCTGCTTATGATTTAAGACAGTTTGATGATTTCAATGAGCAAATAAAGCATTTTTCTCCAGGAGCATTTTTACCTTTAATGATTGATGATGAGGTTTATGCGCTACCTGAGACGCAAGATTTCTTTGTTCAATATTATCGTAAAGATATTCTAGGCGCACTAGATATTCCAGTTCCAGATACTTGGGATGATATAGTAAATATTTTACCTGAATTACAGCGATTTGGACTGAACTACTATACACCAATTGCTGGAGCCGTCGCCTTTAAACCATTCCAAGCAACCTCTCCATATATTTATCAACATCAAGGTGATTTATATAAAGAGGATGGAATGGGAACGGTTATTGATAGCGATGAGGCAGTAAAAGGAATTCAGTTTATGACGGATCTCAATACGATTTATAGCACACCGCTTCAAGTGCCAAACTTTTATAACCATTTTAGATACTCCACATTGCCAATTGGTATTTCCAGCTTCCAAACGTATGTTGAGTTGACAGCGGCAGCACCTGAAATTTCAGGCTGGTGGGACATTGCGCTACATCCTGGTGTCCGACAAGAGGATGGTTCTATCTCAAGATGGGCAACTGGTTCTGGACAATCAGGAATGATTTTTAATGGTAGCCAAAATAAAGATGAGGCATGGGAAGTATTAAAGTGGTGGATGTCTACGGAAACACAAACTGATTTTGCCACTACTTTACAAATTATGTATGGTCCATCGTATATGTGGAATACGGCGAATTTGGATTCTTTTGCCAATTTACCTTGGCCAGAAGAGCATAAAGCAATTATTTTAGAGCAATGGGAACAGTTAAGAGAGGTTCCGAAAACACCTTATACCTATATGGTAGAGAGGGAGATTAGTAATGTGTGGAACCGTGTGGTATTTGGCGGGGATAATACACGTTCAGCAATTGACGATGCCGTTATTACGATAGATCGCGAAATGCGACGGAAAATGGAGGAGTTCGGTTACATGAAGGATGGAGTCATGGTGAAACCGTATCGAATTCCTACAATCGAACAAGTGGAAAGTTGGGTTGAAGAAAATGATGAGTAGACTTCAAAAGCATGCAAGTACATCCGTGTTCCTTGCGCCATATATTATCTTTTTCTTTACGTTTATTATCATTCCAGTAGTCGTTGCGATTTTTCTATCCTTTACTTATTTTAACGCGATCGAAATGCCGACCTTTATCGGATTAGCTAACTATGTTAGTGTCCTGACGCAAGATGAGGTATTCATGCAGAAAGTACTACCGAACACCTTAACCTTCGCTGTAATTGTTGGACCAGGAGGCTATATTCTATCCTTTTTACTAGCATGGATGCTAGCGCAAATTTCCAGAGTGCCACGAACTGTTTTAGCCCTTATCATCTATTCACCATCGATGACAGCAGGAATCGCGATGGCGGTTGTTTGGACGATCATCTTTAGTGGAGATCAAACCGGATATTTAAACAGTCTTCTCATTACGATGGGTGTTCTTTTTGAACCAATTCAGTTTCTGCAGTCCCCAGATCACTTAATGGCTATCATGATTGTCGTTACCCTTTGGGGAAGTATGGGTGTTGGATTTTTAGCGATGTTATCTGGTGTACTCAATATTAATAAAGAAATATATGAAGCAGGTTATATCGATGGAATAAAAAATAGATTCCAAGAGATTATCTATATTACGATTCCTTCAATGAAGCCACAAATGTTATTTGGAGCAGTAATGGCGGTTGTTGGTACGTTTCAGGCGGGGGCCATCGGGGTAGCACTTTCAGGTGCCAACCCTACACCTCAATACGCTGGACAATTAATGGTCAACCATTTAGAAGACTATGGTTTTATCCGTTATGAAATGGGATATGCAGCTGCAATTTCTGTTCTATTATTACTTTTTGTCTATATTTTCTCGAAGATTGCTTGGCGTTTATTCGGAGAGAAGGACTAGATTGCCAAACTTACCAAGGCTTTTTTCGCAAAAGATGCTGTGTATTCCATGTATAAGTAGAATTTTAAGGCTATGCCGAACCCGTCCCCCCTGTAGATTGGAGCGGATGGCACTTGACTCCTCTGCGGGAGATAGCGTTTTGTGGAGACCCCGCAGGAGCGCTTCTCGTCGAGGAGGCTCCACAAGCGCCCCGGGGAATCTTGTGCCAGGAGCAGAAATTGAAAGGGAGTTCAACAGTGCTCTATCTTTTTTCAGGTTAGCCATTTTTAAAAATCTGATGAAGCAAATATCTAAACGAAAAAAGCCTCTACTAATCTTCAGATGTAAGGAGTGAACGACGTGTCGGCATTTCATGGATCGAAAATAAATCCAGATCGATTTCACCGGAGCCAGATAAAGTTTTATCTTTTTCTCATTCCGTTAGCTGTCTTTATGGCAATGCCCATAGTATTTGTCTTTTCTCATGCCTTTAAGCCAATAGATGAGCTCTTTGCCTATCCACCTCGCTTCTTCGTGCAAAAGCCAACATTTCAGAACTTTATTGATTTGATGAATAATACGAGTGCCTCGGGTGTACCGATGTCTCGCTACTTATTTAACAGTATTGCGATAACGTTACTTGTGGTGTTGTTAACAGTACTTATTAGTACGATGGCTGGATATGCACTATCAAAGAAACGATTCCGATTAAAGAAAACAATTTTTGAAATCAATACGCTTGCCTTAATGTTTGTGTCAGCAGCAGTAGTAATTCCAAGGTATTTACTTATTGAGAAGGTGGGACTACTTGATACATTTGTCGTACACATATTCCCTTTGATTGCGATGCCAATTGGGTTATTCCTCGTTAAGCAGTTTATTGATCAAATACCGAATGAATTGATTGAAGCAGCACAAATGGATGGCGCAACAGACTATCAGATTTTCGGAAAAATCATTATTCCATTAGTAAAGCCAGCGATAGCGACGATTGCGATTCTGTCCTTCCAGCTTGTGTGGAATAATACCGAAACATCGACCTTATTTGTTAATGATGAGAACTTAAAAACGTTCGCATTCTATATGTCCACGTTGACTGCTACAACTGGCAATACAGTAGCCGGACAAGGGATGGCAGCGGCTGCATCCTTAATTATGTTTATTCCAAACTTAATTATCTTTATTATCTTACAAAGTCAAGTTATGAATACGATGGCTCATTCCGGTATCAAGTAAGAGTTGTTTTCGCATACTTTATTGCTTTTCGCAAATAAAATCTGCCCGTCATAATCGTTGCAATCGTGTTCTTTTCCAGCATGTAATCGACGGCCTTTCTTCTATTTCGTAAGCAAAATGACGATAAAAAGTCCAAATGCCGACTTTTTACCAGCTTAAAGAAACAATTTTAACGAAAAGAGCCTAAGTAAAAGAGGGAGGAAAGAAAATGAAGCGACTCTTCATCGGCTTAATATGTGTTTGGTTACTGATACTATTTCCAGCACAATCCTCTGCTTCGCTTTCTGTTCCTTACAAAACAGAGACGTTATCATCAGATTGGGATATTATTGAAACGCAAACTGCTTATATCCCAGTTGGTCTCTTTGGAAGTAACAGTGAGATCGTAAACCCAGAAGATATTTACATTGATGAAAATAACAATGTGTATGTAGCGGATTCAGGAACGAAAAAAGTCACGAAATTCGATGAAAATGGGAAGAAGCTTTTAGAAGTAGGAGCTGGAGACCTACAGCAGCCTACGGGAGTATTTGTCGATCATAATCAAGAAATATATGTAGCGGATTATGCAAGTGAAAAGGTTTTTCGCTTTTCTCCAACAGGGGAAAAAATCCAAGAATATGGCCGACCAGAATCTCCATTGTTTGGGACAAGATCTCCTTATAAACCACAAAAACTAACGGTAGATAAGCGTGGGAATCTTTATATTATTGGAGAAGGCTCAACAAACGGAATTATTCAAATAGGTCAAGATGGCACATTCTTAGGATTCTTTGGTTCGAAT
The DNA here is from genome assembly GCF_002019665.1 of Sutcliffiella halmapala. Lineage (GTDB taxonomy): Bacteria > Bacillota > Bacilli > Bacillales > Bacillaceae_I > Sutcliffiella_A > Sutcliffiella_A halmapala. The sequence continues at coordinate 797,638 of NZ_KV917375.1, forward strand.
CGCACACAATCCTCACTAATGTCCGTCATCCAAGATGCCCTTACGACTGACAGACAACGAGCTAGCATGTTTTTAAAGGTGCCACCAGCCCCTACAAATATTGCTATTGATAATAAAGGGTTAGTGTATACGATTACTGCAGGAACAAAGTTTGAAGTAATTAGAAAGTTAAATATTGCTGGAAGCAATATTTTATATTCCGGTATATCCGATTCTACTAATTTACGTGATATCACTATTGGGCCACTTGGAAATTTCTTTGTTATCGAAAACAATGGTCGTATTTATGAGTATGATAACTACGGTAACTTAATCTTCGTATTCGGTGGTAGGGATGATGGAACGAACCGCTTAGGTTTATTTCGGGATCCATCCGGTATTAGTGTCGATAATTTAGGGCGTATCTTTGTTTCAGACAGGGAACGAGGTACGATTCAATTACTAGAACCGACTGCTTTTGCGGAAATGATGCACGGTGGGCTTTCCTTATTTGCCGATGGTCATTATGTGGAAAGTGGGAAGTATTGGAGTGAAGTCCTTCGGTTGAATTCGTCGATTGGACTTGCTCATTATGCAATGGGAGAATCGTACTACAAACAACAGGAATATGAAAAGGCACTTAATTCCTTTGAACATGTAGGAGATACGTATGGGTACTCTAACTCGTTCTGGGAAATCCGAAATGTTTGGATGCAAGAAAACTTAAGCTATGTATTTGCCATTCTGATTGGTCTGTTTGCGATTCGCGCTTCTGTGTTGTACGTCGATAAAAAGAAAGGCATCTTACAACCAGCTAGAAACCGTTGGAAGGCCATTAAGGGACGTCAACTAATAAGCGAGCTGCTATTTTTATTTAAATTTTTGAAACAACCAGTAGATAGCTTCTATTATGTAAAGCGAATCAAGAAGGTATCGGTTCTTTCGGCAACCATCCTGTATTTGGTGTTGTTCGTCGAATATATCATCATGAAATACTTTACAGGCTTTATTTTTAGAGGGTTTAATGCAGATCAGATAAATATAGCACTAGAACTAGCGACACTATTTTTACCAATTTTACTCTTTATCATTGCGAACTATTTAGTTAGTACGATCAATGACGGGGAAGGTAAGTTTCAGGATATTTACATTGGTACTATTTACTCGTTAGCACCTTTCTTAGTGTTTATTATACCGATTACGTTATTGTCCAATGTGTTAACGTTAAATGAAGCATTTCTTTACACCTTCTCCATGCAAGTAATGGTTGGTTGGTCGCTCATTATTTTGTTCATCATGGTAAAAGAAATCCATGCATTCGGATTTTTTGAAACGGTTCGAAATGTATTAGTTACGATTTTCTGTATGATTATTATCGTACTAGTTTGCTTTATCATTTACGTGTTATTAGATCAAGTGGTTGACTTTATCACAGCGATCATTCAGGAGGTGATTCTCCGTGTATAAGAAGATATTTTTATTGTTACTTATTGCTCTGCTCCCGATTCATGTTATCGCGGACTCATTAACAGATAGAGACGAGCTTGCCGACATTGAAATAGAGTCAGAACTTGGAGAGGAAACGCTTCGCTTTGATTCCAATCAATTTACGGAAACTGAAAAAGCAAACAAGCCTTTACCAGAGGGGTCGTTTGATGGATTTGAAAAGGTAACAGAAAACGCGGAATTAGCTCTTTATGTAGATAGAGAGTCACTTGCGTTAAAAATTCTTAATAAACACACAGGTTATGTGTGGAATTCAGGGATTGACGAGCCAGAAAATTATCGACTTAATAACTCATGGGTAGAGATGGTGCAATCTGCCATTACGATTGAATATTTAGATCGACGAGGTAATCCTAAAACAGAAAGCATTCTGACGGCAAACTCTACACCAGACATAAAGCTTGAGGAAAACGGCTTTACTGCGAATATTGCGTTTAAGAATTCAAGTATTGACGTACAGTTAACAGTAACGTTAGAAGAAGATGATGTTATCATTCACGTTCCAGAAGCTGGTGTCGAAGATGGGACGTTCAATAAAATTGTCTCGATGAAGGTATATCCATTCCTTGGTGCAGTAAATGAAGCGGATATTAGCGGCTATTTATTTATCCCGGATGGAAGCGGAGCCTTAATGAGATTTGAAAAAAATCCGTTTGTTTCGGATACTCCTTTTATCGGAGCTATATATGGCACGGATGAAGGGTTCACTCGTAATGTGAACAATGAAGATAGCTTTACGTATCCAACACAAGCCATTTCTGTACCAGTGTATGGAGCCGTTCATGGTGTAAAAGAGAATGGTTTTATCACCGCTATTGAAGAAGGGCAAAGCTATGGAACGATTCTTGCTTATCCTTCAGGGGCATCGACAGATTTCTTCTGGGTTACCTCTGAATACCAATATCGCTTTAATTATTATCAGCCAACAAGTAAAACCATGGGTGGCTTTAATGTTTACCAAGAGGAAAAGAACTCCTTTGACATTAAGCAGCGCGTCATGTTCTTAGCGGATGAGGAAGCGGATTATGTTGGAATGGCAAAGCGTTATCAACAATTGCTAGTCGATAATGGCGAGCTTACGAAAACAGAAGATTCCGTAGATGTTCGCTTGGAATTCCTTGGTGGAGAAACAAAAAAGGGATTGTTTTGGGATTCTGTGCTTCCAATGACAGAGGTTAGCCAAATTCCAGGGTATGTAGAAGAATTACAAAAGAACGATGTAGAAAACATGCATGTTGTTTACCGAGGTTACACAAAAGGTGGATTAACAGGCACGTTACCGCAAAAATTTCCGCTCGAAAGGAAATTAGGTAGTAAAGCTGATTATGAGGATACGATGAATCAGCTAGAGGAAAAGGATATCCCATTTTACTTCTACTCTGATTTTACGAAGGCTTATGATGGAGCATCAGGGTTCTCTGGTAGTAAAGACGTTGCGAAGAAGATAAATGCGCAGCCGATGACTAGAAACGAATACGGAAAAATGAGCTATTATTTAAGCCCACAAAAATCGTTAGAATTTGCTAAAAAGGATAGTAAGGACTTTATTAAACACGGAATTTCTAATATCGCTTTAGATACGACGGGTTATAAGTTATTCTCTGATTTTAATAGAGGGATGTCTTCCTCTAGAAATGAAATGACAGAAACATATAAAGAGATCTTCCAGCTATATCAAGACGAAGTAGGAGGTTTATCCTTCTATCGTCCTAATAATTACGCTTGGGAATACATGGATCGTTATCTTGATATGCCGATGTACTCTTCTAACTATATGTTTGTAACAGACACAGTGCCGTTTCTGCAAATTGTGTTAAAAGGATACACGCCATATTATGCGAGCTTTTCTAATTTCTCTCATAACCCGAAAGAAGAAGTGCTACGAATGATCGAATTCGGTGCTTATCCTTCGTTCTATTTAACAACAGAGCCTGCTCAGCTGTTACTTAAGACACCATCAAGAGGGTTGTATACTTCGGAGTTTGATGTGTGGAAGGATGCAATAGCAGGACATTATCAGTCCGTAAAAGAAGGGCTTGGCCAAGTAGAGGGCATGACAATAGAAGATCGCATTGTTCATGCAAAAGGGGTTGTCGAAGTGTTGTATGAAAACGGCGTTTCGATCTTAGTGAATTACACTGAATCCCCATACACTGTTAAAGGTGTGGAAGTACAAGCAACATCATTTGAAGTATTAGAAGGGGGGAGATAAGCATGAAGCAGCTATCCATGAAATCAAAGAATACACTTACAGGCTTAATGTTTGTCTCACCATGGATTGTCGGATTTCTGATTTTCACAGCATACCCCCTGTTCTATTCTTTATACTTGAGCTTTCAACAAGTCAAAATTACGACACAAGGGATTCAAACAAAATTTGTTAAGTTTGATAACTTTGAATATGCGTTTGCAGTGGATGCACTTTTCACTCAAAAGCTTATGACATTTGTACAGGAACTAGTCTTATCGGTCCCAATCATCATTGTATTCTCGTTAATTATTGCGATATTACTGAACCAACCAATTAAATTCAGAAACTTTTTTAGAATGATATTCTTTCTTCCGGTTATCATTGCGAGTGGTCCAGTAATTAATGAATTGATCGCTCAGGGTGTAACGACTATTCCTTCTATTAAAGAATACGCGATTTTTGAATCAATGCTTTCATCCGATGGATTTTTCAGTACGATTTTACTTTATCTCATGGATAATCTCATTATTATCCTTTGGTTTTCTGGTGTACAATTCCTAATCTTTTTAGCAGCCTTACAAAAAATTGATCAACAAGTATATGAGGCTGCAAAAATTGATGGAGCATCAAACTGGGAGTGCTTCTGGAAAGTAACATTACCAAGTATTTTCCCAATGATTGTGGTAAATACCGTATATACAATTGTAATGTTCTCAATCTTTTCGTTAAATCCAGTTATTGGACATATCCAGAGTAATATGTTTCAAATCGATACTGGCTTTGGCTATGCCTCTGCCCTATCATGGATTTATTTCTTACTTATTGCTGTAGCACTCGCAATAACGGTTGGTTTTCTAACGTTTAGAGGTAAGAAAAATTATGCGTAGAGGAGGTTAGATAATGGCTAGCTGGTTGTTTACGAATCGAAAAAAAAGAGGAAATCCTTACGCAACACGGCTCAAAAAAATGGCTTTTGGAGTAAAAGGAAATGATGGCTTCTTATATAAGCTATTTATCTATGGTTTGCTTATTGGTATCGGCTTCGTTTACCTGTATCCGTTGTTATATATGGTGTCCTATAGTTTAAAAAGCTTAGACGATATTTTAAACCCTTTAGTGAATTGGATTCCAACGCAACTGTATCTTGATAACTATGAATCAGCCTATTCAGTGCTCAAGTTTTTCCCGACCTTGCTGCAAACCTTTTATGTGACAGCATTACCGGCTGTTGTACAAACAGCGGTCTGTGCAGTAATTGGTTACGGTTTTGCTCGGTTTGATTTTCCATTTAAAAGAACGATGTTTGTCCTAGTGTTATCAACCTTTATCATACCGCCACAAGTAACGGTCATCCCTCGTTATGTATTTTTTAACGAGTTGGGGATACTAGGTAGCATCCAGTCGTTTTTGTTCCCAGCATTACTAGGTCAAGGGATCAATAGTGCGATATTCATTTTAATCTTTTATCAATTCTTCAAAATGTTACCCAAGGCACTAGAGGAAGCAGCACAATTAGATGGAGCTGGTTATTTACGCATCTTTCTAACGATTGCCCTTCCAATGGCAGCCCCAGCGATTATTATTTCGTTCCTTTTCTCATTCGTGTGGTATTGGAATGAAACGTATTTAGCAGCTATTTATTTTGGAAATTCTCTCACTACATTGCCGTTGGAGTTGCAGAAGTTTGTGGCAACGTATCAGCAAATGTTCCCTCAGAATACGGATGGAGGGGAAATTAACGAAGGGATTAAAATGGCAGGGACTGTTATGACGATTCTACCATTGCTCCTTGTCTATTTAATCACTCAACGTTGGTTTGTTGAAGGTGTAGATCGATCCGGTATTGCCGGAGAGTAACAGAGAGGTTACACGATGCCCTATTTCTGTATGGATAGGGTATCTGTTTAAAATATATAGAAACGTTTCGATAAAGTATGATAAAATTACACATAATGATTAACAAACAAAGGAATTAATCCATAAAAACGTTTCAAGTGGTGTAAATCAAGGAGGGAATCATAATGGAGAAAAATATGAATGCGCTATTAGAACAAATGACTTTAGATGAAAAGATTGCGCAATTGGTTCAATTAGCTACTTTTTTCTATAAAGGTGCAGCAGGAGACGGTGAAATAACTGGCCCGATGGCGGATCTTGGAATTGACCAGGATGTAGTCATCAATAGTGGTTCTGTACTCGGTGCATCCGGTGCGAATGAAGTTCGAAATATCCAAAAAGAGCATTTAGCAGAAAATCGATTAGGTATTCCTTTGCTCATTATGGCTGATATAGTTCACGGTTTTAAAACCATTTTCCCTGTTCCTTTAGCAATCGGTTGCTCATGGGATATGGAGCTAGCGGAAAAAAGTGCAGAAATAGCTGCAAAAGAAGCAGCAGTTTCTGGTGTTCATGTATCTTTCGCTCCAATGGTGGACTTAGTAAGAGACCCACGTTGGGGAAGAGTGATGGAGTCTACGGGGGAAGATCCATATTTAAACAGTCTTTTTGCGAGAGCATTTGTTCGTGGTTTTCAAGGAAATGATCTAACAAATGATCAACACCGTGTTGCTGCTTGTGTAAAGCATTTTGCCGCATATGGTGCTCCAGAAGGCGGAAGAGATTATAACACGGTCAATATGTCAGAAAGACAGCTTAGAGAATCGTATTTGCCAGCCTATAAAGCGGCTCTTGATGAAGGTTGCGAAATGGTGATGACTGCCTTTAATACAGTTGATGGTATTCCTGCAACTGGAAATAAAAAGCTAATGAGAGATCTTTTAAGAGATGAGTGGGGCTTTGACGGCGTTTTAATTTCTGATTGGGGAGCGGTCAAGGAGCAAATCTTTCATGGTGTAGCTGCAGACGAGAGAGAATCGGCATTAAAATCGATAGTAGCTGGAGTCGACATTGAAATGATGACATCTTGCTATCCGAAGCACTTAAAGGAGCTTGTGGAAAGTGGAGAAGTTTCCGAGGAGATTATTGATGAGTCCGTACTCCGCATCTTAGCGTTAAAAGAGAAGCTTGGACTATTTGAAAATCCTTATCGCGGAGCTGATGAGGAATTAGAAAATCAAGTCATTATGTCAGAAGAGCACCGAAAAGCATCTCGTGAGTTAGCTGCAAAATCTTGTGTACTTTTAAAAAATGAGGGTGTCTTGCCGCTTCAAAAAGAACAAAAGGTGGCACTTGTTGGTCCATTTGCAAAGAGTGGAGATATTTTAGGTCCATGGTCTTGGCACGGCTCTAAAGAGGAAGCTGTCCAGCTTCATGAAGGCTTCAAAATGAAAATGGATGCTACGAACTTAACCATTGCGGAAGGCTCAGATATTGAAACAGTAACAGAAGAACAAGTGCAGGAAGCAATGAAGGCTGCAAAAGAAGCGGACGTTATCGTTTTAGCTTTAGGTGAGAGATCGAGTATGAGCGGGGAAGCGTGTTGTCGCGCTGACATTCGATTACCAGAAGCGCAAATCCAATTAATCAGCAAATTAAAAGAGTTACAAAAGCCAATGGTCGCTGTTTTATTTAATGGTAGACCACTTGATTTACATGGTGTTATTGATCAGGTTGACGCTGTTTTAGAAGCTTGGTATCCAGGAACTGAAGGTGGAGCAGCTGTCGCAGATTTATTATTCGGGGATGTTAATCCTTCTGGAAAGTTAACAATGTCCTTCCCATTTTCAGTAGGACAAATACCTGTTTATTACAATAGCTTTAATACCGGAAGACCAAACCGACCTGATGCACCGAACCATTATGTATCTAAATACTTGGATATCCCAAATGAACCACTATTGCCATTTGGCTTTGGACTAAGCTATACAAATTTCACCTATAGTGAGATGACTTTAACTCAAACAATTATAACGCCAAACGAGCCAATTACAGTATCAGTGAAGGTTACCAATGCTGGTGACACGGCAGGAGAAGAGATTGTACAGCTATATATTCATGATATTTCAGGTGAAATTGTTCGCCCTCTAAAAGAACTTAAAGGATATAGTAAGGTTTGGTTACAGCCTGGGGAAACAAAAGAAATATTCTTTACGATAACAGAAGAACAGCTACGTTACTATCATTCGGATTTGCAATTTACAAGTGACAACGGAGAATTCCATGTAATGATAGGGCCAAACAGTAAGGAGCTATCAGCGCTTACATTTGAATTAGCAAAATAGAGAAACCTAGGAGGAAAACCATGCAAACTCAAACAACAAGTACAGCTAAAATAAATATACAAGCAGGAAATTTTCGTTTTACCTTCCTAAACAGCGGAGATATTTTTGAAGCTACACATAAAGAAATCATGATTAATCAGTGGATGTCTAATCCCGTAGATGGCGCACTTAATAATCTATATTTGCGCTTACATCGTCAGGATGGAATAAAGGTATTTCCTCTTTTAGGAGTGCATTCAACTAGCAATGTAAGCCATTCTGATTCTCATATGGTGTGGGAAGGAACTGTTGAGAACGTTTCCTACGAGGTTGTATTTACATTGTCAGAAAAGGGTATCTGGTTCTGGGATGTTACGGTTGATGGACAAGGTGAAGTAGTGGATCTTGTTTATGGTCAAGATGTAGGAATTGGGAGTAAAGGGTTAATTCGTTCCAACGAGTCTTACTTAGCTCAATACATTGATCACACTGTATTTGAAGATGAGAAGAATGGATATATTGTATGTTCTCGTCAAAACCAACCACAACCAGGAGGATTTCCATATTTACAACAAGGTTCTCTAACAAAATCAGTAGGTTATTCTACAGATGGGTACCAATTCTTTGGTTTATCTTATAAAGAAACAAACCAACCTGAAGTATTAACGAAGGAAACACTAGCTAATGAAATCTACCAATACGAATTTGCCTACACTGCATTACAATCAGAACGTGTAGAGTTAACTGGCAAACATCAATTTGTCTTTTACGGTTTATTTAAAGAAAATCAAGCGACTGCCGTTACTACTTTAGAACATACAGAAGAAGTGCAGCAAGCATGGGAACAAGAGATGCCGCATACAGCAACTGCATTACTCTCTTTAGAAAAAGTAAGCATGCATCCTTCTTTCAAAGGAACACTTGCTGGAACATCGATGACGAAAGAGGAGCTTGATTCCTATTTTCCTAACCGTCATCAAGAAGAGTGGGATGGTGATACATTGCTTTCCTTCTTTACCCAAACGCATGAGCATGTTGTGTTAAAAGAAAAAGAGCAGCATGTAGAACGTCCGCATGGTCATATTATTATGACAGGTAACAATGACAAGATGACAGAAAATGTCTTAACATCAACTTCCTATATGTATGGAATTTTCAATTGTCAGCTTGTTGTTGGTAACACGTCTTTCAATAAAATGATAACGAATGCACGTAATGCCTTAAATGTCATGAAAACATCCGGTCAACGGATTTACTTAGAAGTAGACGGGACTTATCAATTGCTAACGATGCCATCTCTATTTGAAATTGGCTTCAATTATGCACGTTGGTTCTACAAGACAGCAGATGATATGATCGTCATTACGAATTATACGGTAGTGAACTCTCCAGAGGTACAATTGCATGTTCGTTCTGATAAAGGAAAACAATATCGTTATCTTGTAACAAACCAAGTTTCCATGAACAATAATGAACTAGAAGTTCCTTTTGTGATGAAAAATGAAGGTAATACGCTATCATTTTTTGCAGACAAAAGTTCTGATAGTGCGAACACGTATCCAGACCTTTCTTATAAAGTCGCTGTTGAAGGTACGTCCTTTACCGTAGATAACGAAACAAAACTCGTTGCAAATGCTACACCAAATTCTGCTTCGTTAGTCGTGTTAGAAATGGGTGCAACTAGCGAGTGGACAATGACGATACAAGGATTGCTTTATGGAGAAGAGATTCCTCTTGTAAAACGTGACGCTGCTACCGAAATAGAGAGCTATCGCGCATTTTTCCAAAATGTAATGAATGGCTTCAAGCTTACGCAAAACAATGAAAGCACCGAAGAGCTAGAGAAAGTAAATGCATTAGCATGGTGGTACACACACAATATGCTTGTTCACTATTCCGTACCACACGGCTTAGAGCAATATGGTGGAGCAGCATGGGGAACGCGTGATGTATGTCAGGGACCAACGGAATATTTCATGGCAACTCAAAAATATGATAGTGTAAAAGAAATTATTAAGAAGGTTTATTCTCACCAATACGAGGATACCGGGAACTGGCCGCAATGGTTCATGTTTGATAAATATTTCCGTATCCAACATGATGAGAGCCATGGTGATATTATCGTTTGGCCATTAAAAGTATTAGGTGATTATTTAACTATTACGAATGACTATAGTATTTTACAAGAAAAAGTACCCTACACTATTCGTGGGGCTTACCAGCTTACCGAAAACACAGCAACTGTTTACGAGCATGCGAAAAAAGAAATCCAATTTATTAAAGATCATTTCTTACACGATACGCACCTTTCTTCTTATGGTGATGGAGATTGGGACGATACGCTTCAGCCTGCAAATGCACAGTTAAAGCAGTACATGGTAAGTAGTTGGACGGTTTCCTTAACGTATCAAGTGTTGAACACTCTATCGAAAGCATTAGAAGAGGTTGATACAAAGGAAGCGGAAGAATTACGCGGCTTAGCAGAAGGAATTGAGAAAGACTTTAATCAATATATGTTAGGTTCTGAAGTAATCCCTGGATTTGTTTACATGGAGGAGCCAGGTAAACCAGAATTAATGGTTCATCCTGAGGACACGAAAACTGGTATTCATTATCGCTTACTTCCAATGACAAGAAGTATGATCAGCGAACTTTTAACACCTGAGCAAGCAGAATCACATTATAATGTCATTAAAGAAAAGCTATTTTGCCCAGATGGAGTAAGACTGATGAACCGTCCAGCAAATTACGCTGGTGGTGTTAGCACTCATTTCAAACGTGCAGAACAAGCAGCTAACTTTGGTCGTGAAATTGGTTTACAATACGTGCATGCACATATCCGTTTCGTTGAAGCAATGGCGAAAATCGGCAAAACAGATGAAGTATGGAATGGTTTAAATGTGATTAATCCAATTGGCATCCAACAAGCAGTACCAAATGCAGAAAGACGCCAAAGCAATGCCTATTTTAGTAGCTCGGACGGGAAATTCAATACCCGCTACGAAGCGCAAGAGCGTTTCGATGAGCTTCGTCAAGGAACAGTGCAGGTTAAAGGCGGATGGAGAATCTATTCAAGCGGTCCTGGAATCTACATGAACCAACTGATATCTAATTGCTTAGGTATTCGCAAACATGGAGGCGATCTAGTCATTGATCCAGTCCTTCCAGAAAAATTAAATGGGCTAACGTTTGAGTTTAATTTTAATGGCCATGACATCAGCTTTGTTTATCACTTAAATCAAGCAGATAAAAAGGTAGAGATTAATGGTCAAGCTGTAGAGGGGACGCCGCTTACTAATAGATATCGTCAAGGTGGTTTTACTATTAGTAAACAGCAGCTGGAGAGCGTGTTAAACGAAGGGAAAAATGTAATCGAAATTTTTATATAAAAAAAGTAAGTGCGGCGATCGATTTGGTCGTCGCATTTATTAATAGGTAGAGGTGTTATAAGCGATGGAAAAAGTAAAAGTAGGAATAATCGGAACAGGAACAATTAGTGGGATCTATTTAGAAGCACCGGAGAAATTTTCTATTTTAGATATCGTAGCAGTAGCAGATATTGATAAAGAAAAAGCTCACGAAAAAGCTGTGCAGTACAAAATTGATAAGGTGTATACTGTTGAAGAAATGCTACAAGATCCAGAGATTGAAATTGTTATAAACTTAACGATTCCCAAAGCTCATGCTGAAGTAACACTTGCTGCGTTGGAAGCTGGCAAACATGTATTTGTAGAAAAGCCATTAACGATTGAAGTGGAAGAGGGAAAAAGAATCCTTGAAAAAGCGCGGGAAAAGGGTCTAAGAGTCGGTTGTGCGCCGGACACATTTCTAGGTGGTGCTCTCCAAACTTGCCGTAAGCTTATTGATGACGGCTGGATTGGGCAACCGATTGCCGCAACTGGTTTTATGTTAGGAGCAGGTCCCGAGGCTTGGCATCCGAACCCTGATTTTTATTATCAAAAAGGTGGAGGACCTATGTTTGATATGGGACCATATTATCTCACAGCATTCATTCATTTAATGGGTCCAATCAAAAAGGTTTCAGGTTCTGCTATTATTCCTTCTCCAGAAAGAATGGTTACAAGAGCAGAAGATTTCGGTCGAATGATTTCAGTTGAAACTCCTACCCATGTTACTGGGATTCTTGATTTTGAAAACGGAGCGGTTGCAACACTCATAACGAGCTTTGATGTAATGGGGGGAACTCAGCTTCCTAGTATGGAGATTTATGGAACTCTTGGGACACTTAGTGTTCCAGACCCAAATTATTTTGGAGGAACTATTTCCATTAGAAGAGCAGGAGATGCAGAGTTTACAACAGTTCCATTAGCATATGGATATAGTGAAAATAGCCGTGGAATAGGTGTAGCAGATATGGCTTATGCAATTAGAAACAATCGTCCACATCGTGCTAGTGGAGAGTTAGCTTTACAGGTTCTTGAAACAATGCACGCCATCCACCGTTCTTCCATTGAAGGAAAACATATTTCTATTGAAAATGCATGCACCCGTCCAGAAGCTTTTCCAATTGGTTTTTCAAAAGAAAGACAAGACCTTCTAAATAATTAACTCAAAAAAAGGAAAAATTGGAATTTGTAAGCATAATTGTTGATTCTTGAAAGTGTTTACATTATGCTAGAATTAGTGCCGTGAAACGTTTCAAATTACCTTTAATGGTGTAGAATAAAGGAAGAAAAACTTTCGTAGTTCCACACTAGTTCCGATTAGTGTGGAACTACGATTTTCTACTAGCTGTGGGTTTATCAATGAAACAGGCTTAATTAGAACAATGGAGATGTGAAAAAGATGGCACCAACTATAAAGGACGTTGCAAAACTTGCAGGTGTGGCAGTTTCGACAGCTTCATATGCACTTAATAATGTGAATAAAGTTAGCCCAGCAACGATGAAAAAAGTGCAAGAGGCTGCCCGTGAACTAAACTATCTAAAGAATGGTTTTGCATCTGATTTAAAACGAACAAAAACCAATACAATAGCTTTAATTTTAAGTGATCTATCTGGTCCCTTTTATTCAGAATTAATTAAAGGGGTACAAGAAGTAACCATGACGAATGGATATGACCTTATTGCATGTAGTTCAGTAGGTGGTGCACAATCAACCGCTGTGAAATTTTTAAAGGAAAAAAGAGTGGATGGCGCAATTATTTTAGCTCATAACATCACTGATGATATTATTTTAGAATCAGCAAGAGAAGGATTTCCAATCGTCGTGCTAGACCGAAAAATAGAAAACGAGTTTGTATACCAAGTTGAAGTAGATAATATTCATGGCGGCTACTTGGCTACAGAATATTTAATTAATAAGGGACATCGTGAGATAGCGTTTGTAAGTGGGCCTTTTAATTCTTATGATAATGAAATGAGATATATAGGCTATATGGATGCATTAAAAGAACATAATATTACCTATCAATCCAAATGGAAAGTGTTTGGTGATTTCACTCGTGAAAGTGGATATCGTGCAACCAAAATGTTAATTGCGCAGCGAGAATTACCTCAAGCAATATTTTATGCAAATGATGAAATGGCTTTAGGTGGATTACAGGCGTTTAAAGAGAACAAAATCAGTGTTCCAGATGATATCTCCATTATTGGATACGATGATATTCAGCTTTCTGAATATGTGACACCTTCCTTGACTACTATAAGACAACCAAAGTATGAAGCAGGAGCTTTAGCTGTTCATGTTGTGTTTCAAGTGCTATCGAAGGAAAAAGTGGAGAAGTCCTTTAAACTATCGACAGAATTAATCGAACGAAATTCAGTGAAATATTAAAAGTAGAAGGTTTTCTTTCTTTTTTGTTTGCTTTCAAGGTAGACGGAGGGGGAAGGGAGCCTTTTTTGTGTTTGCTTTTTGATTTTGTGTTAGGTGTTCTTTTTGAGGTTTTATTTTGGCGGAAGAAAAAGTCGGAATTTTTATGTTTAGTTCGGAGTTAAACATTGAAAACGCTTTAATATCCAATTATAATGTAGAGGTAGTAGAAGTACTGAAACGTTTCATGGAAAGCGATGTGGAAACGTTCCCATATTTAATAGCAATTTAATCGTTTTGAAAAAATAGAGTCAGTTTTTAATTTGAAAGGGGCAGATGAGACATGATAAAAGTTACTGTTTGGAATGAGAATCGTCATGAGAAAACGAATGAAAAAGTAAGAGAGGTTTATCCTGAAGGAATTCACGGAGCGATTGCTGCTTTTTTACAAGAAAATGGACATGAAGTAGGAACTGCTACATTAGATGAAGCAGAGCATGGCTTAACTGAAGAAGTGTTAGATAATACAGATGTTCTTGTTTGGTGGGGACATGTAGCACATGATGAAGTTAGTGATGAGATTGTTACTCGTGTAAAAAATAGAGTATTAGATGGCATGGGATTAATCGTGTTGCATTCCGGTCATTTCTCTAAAATCTTTAAAACATTAATGGGTACTACTTGTGACTTGAAGTGGAGAGAGGCAGACGAGAAGGAACGTCTTTGGGTTGTATCTCCTGGCCACCCGATCGTTGAGGGAATTGGCGAGCATATCGATATTGAAAGAGAAGAAATGTATGGCGAGCATTTTGATATTCCAGATCCAGATGAGCTTGTTTTAATTAGTTGGTTTGAGGGTGGAGAAGTGTTCCGTAGTGGATGTACATATAAACGCGGAAAAGGAAAGATCTTTTACTTCCGACCAGGACATGAAACGTATCCAACATATTACCATGAAAAAGTTCAGCGAGTTATTAGCAATGCAGTAAATTGGGCCAAACCAACAGAAAGTGGACATGTTTATTACGGAAACGCAAAACCATTAGAAGAAATTAAGAGCAAGTAATTTAGGGGGATTTACGAATGAAAAAGTTACGTGTTGGGGTTGTAGGATGTGGCAGCATCGCGAAATACCGTCATTTACCAGAATACCATGCAAATAAAAACGTCGAAATTGTGGCTTTATGTGACGTGGTAAAGGAGCGGGCGGATCAAGCTTCTGAGCAGTACGGCGGAAAGACATATGAGAGTTATAAAGAAATGATAGACAGTGAAGAGTTAGATATTGTTAGTGTTTGCACACCAAACTATTTACACGCACCTGTTTCCATTTATGCATCAAATGCTGGAGTAAATGTCCTTTGTGAAAAGCCGATGGCGACTTCTAAGGAAGAAGCGGATGAGATGATTGCGGCAGCAAAGGCAGCTGGCAAAAAACTGATGATTGCACACAATCAACGTTTCGTTCCTTCCCATCAAAAAGCAAGAAAGCTTATTGAAAGTGGAGAGGTCGGAAAAATTTACAGCTTTAGAACAGCATTTGGCCACCCTGGACCTGAAGGCTGGAGTGTCGATGGAAAAGATAGCTGGTTCTTCCGTAAAGAAGAAGCATTTATTGGCGCAATGGGCGATTTAGGTGTTCATAAATCGGACCTTCTACGTTACTTACTAGGAGAAGAAATTGTCGAGGTTGGGGCATTTATTGAAACATCTGCGAAAGAAAACACAGATGTTGATGATACAGCTGTTTGTGTGTTAAAAACCGAAAGTGGTATTGTTGGAACACTTGCTGCAAGCTGGTCTTATAAGAGAGAGGATAACTCTACGATCATCTACGCAGAAAAAGCAGTACTTCGTTTAGAAGATGACCCAACGCATTCTTTAGTAGTGCAATATACAACTGGAGAAACAGTTCGTTATGAACTAGGGAAAATTCAAAGCAACGATAGCGGCGGCCAAACAGGTTCACAAGTTATTGACCATTTTGTCGCTAGTATTATCGAAAATACAGAAGTACTAGTAGATGGTAACGAAGGGAAGAACTCTTTGTTAGTAATATTAGGTGCTCTGGAGTCCAACGAGACAAAGCAGATTGTTAATCTTAAAGAAGAGCTAAACTAGAACTATTCATACAGGAGAGTGAGTAAGAATGAAACTTGGTGTATTTACCGTTCTTTTTGCAAATAAATCATTTACTGAAATGCTTGATTATGTAAAAAATGCAGGGCTGGACGCAGTAGAAATAGGTACAGGATGCTATCCGGGTAACAATCACTGTCCATTAGATACGTTGCTAGAAGACGAAAGTGATCGAAATGTTTATATGGAGGAAATCCATTCTCGTGGCTTACAAGTAAGTGCTTTTAGTTGTCATGGTAATCCGATTTCTCCAGATAAGAAGTTTGCACAAGAATCACATGAAACCCTTTTAAAAACAATTGATCTTGCGCATTTAACTGGTGTTCCAGTTGTAAACTGTTTTTCAGGAGTACCTGGAGATCATGAAGAGGCAAAAGCGCCGAACTGGCCAGTTGCTCCGTGGCCAAATGAATTCGCGGATGTTTTAAAATGGCAATGGGAAGAAAAGCTTGTCCCTTACTGGAAAGAGGTAGGGAAATATGCGGAAGAGCGTAACGTGAAAATAGGCTTAGAGCTTCATGGCGGATTTCTCGTTCACACTCCTCACACATTATTAAAGCTAAGAGAATTAACCTCTGATGCAATTGGAGCAAACTTAGATCCAAGTCATCTTTGGTGGCAAGGAATTGATCCAGTAGCAGCGATCAAAATTCTAGGATCAAAAGGTGCGATTCACCATTTCCATGCAAAGGATACATACATTGACCAAGACAATGTTAATATGTATGGTCTGACAGATATGCAACCATATGGAGAAATTCAAAAGCGAGCATGGAGTTTCCGTTCCGTTGGGTGTGGACACAGTGTGCAGGAATGGTCTGATATGATGAGTGCTCTTCGTACATACGGCTATGATTACGTGGTGAGTATTGAACATGAAGATCCAATCATGTCGATTGAAGAAGGGTTTGCACGTGCGGTAACTAACTTACAATCCGTACTAATTAAAGAACAGCCATCTGAGATGTGGTGGGTGTAAGAGTATAAGTGTTAACTGAAAGGAGTTAGTAAAATACTGCTCCTTTTGGTTAACATTTTATTGAATATAAGGTAAAATAAATACTAAGTTTCAATTGATTAAAATACTTAATTAATTAAAGAGTGATGACTAGGGGGAGGAAGAAGAAATGGCAGAATTAAAGCTTGGCATTATTGGAGCAGGAAATATTTTTAGATATGTACATGCACCGGCATGGGTTGAAAATAAAGATGTAGAAATTGTTGCGGTTTGTGATGTTGACCGTGAAAAAGCAGAGGCTGTTGCAAAGGAATTTAATATTCCACATGTGTATACAGACTATAAAGATGTACTAGCTCATGAGGAAATTAACATTGTGGATATTTGTACACCTAATCTTTATCATTCAGAGTATTCCGTTGCTGCATTAGAGGCTGGAAAGCATGTTTTATGTGAAAAACCAGATGCAGTTAGTCCAGAAGAAGCACAAAGAATGGCTGACACAGCGGAGCGCACCGGCAAGACGTTAATGGTGATGCGAAATAATCGTTTCAGCGCACCAGCACAATACATGAAGAAAGTTGTTGCAAACGGGCATATGGGTGAAGTATACACTGGTCGTTGTGGCTGGATTCGTAGAAGAGGTATTCCAGGTAAAGGTGGCTGGTTCACGACAAAAGAATTATCTGGTGGTGGCCCACTAATTGATCTTGGTGTTCACTTTATTGATCTAGCAATCTGGATTATGGGTAACCCTAAACCTGTCTCAGTAGTTGGTTCTACCTACACGAAATTTGCAGATACCGACCTTGCAGATTCTGTTCACAGTCAATTTGGTACAAAGCAAGCAGGCGGAACCTTTGATGTGGAGGATTTAGCAACAGGCTTTATCCGCTTTGATAATGGAGCAAGCCTTCAAATTGAATTTAGCTGGGCTTCTAATATTGAAGAAGAAGTGAACTTCTATGAGTTACGCGGAACAAAAGCGGGAGCAAGCTTTAAAAATGGCAAGCTAAAAATCTTTACAGAGGTAGAAGAAAAGCTTTGGAATGTAGACCCTGAAATTCGTAATCACGAGACAGGTGATCATGCAAACAATATCAATCACTTTGTTGATGTTGTTCAAGGTAGAGCCGAGGCAATTTTCACACCAGATCAAGGCGTTGATATGATCAAAATTCTAGATGCTATCTATAAGTCTGCTGAAACAGGACATGAAGTAAGATTATAAAATGGGAGGTTCGCTTTCAATGAAGCATAAAATTGCAGCACAACTATATACGGTTCGTGATTTATTAGAGAAAGACTTTCCAGGTGTACTGAAAGAGTTAAAGGAAATGGGCTATGCAGGAGTGCAAATTTCTGGTCTGTTTGGCAATGACCCAAAAGAAATTGCTGCCGTTATGACGGAGTTAGGACTTGGAACAGCAGGAATGCATATCGATCTTGATAGCTTCCGTAACGAGCTTCCTAGAGTTCTAGAAGAAGCAGAAATCTTTCAAACGAAAGACTTAATTTTACCTTATTTAGTAGAAGAAGATCGAAATGCAGAGAGCTATATTGCCTTAAAAGCAGAGCTTAATGAGATTGCTAGCAAGCTTCAAGAAGATGGCTACCGAATTAGCTATCATAATCATGACTTTGAATTTGAAACAGAGATTGATGGACAAAATGCTTTAGATTATTTACTGGAACCAACAGAGGATAACTTACTATTAGCCGAATTAGACGTGTACTGGGTAAAAAAGGGTGACAAAGAGATTATTAGCTTCTTAGAGCCATACGCGAATAGAATGCCGATTATTCATTTAAAGGACATGGCTAACAACGAGGAAAAATCCTTTGCAGAGGTTGGAACTGGCTCGATTGATTTTTCACCTATTTTGCGATGGGGTGAACAAAACGGAATTGAATGGTATGCAGTGGAACAGGATGTGTGCCCAGGAAACCCGCTAGATAGCTTGAGAGTGAGTATTACGAATCTGCATAAAATAATTGATAATATGTAATAAAGTAAGATGAGGTAATGCCCTCTAAAAGTTTGTTGGACTTTTGGAGGGCTTTTTCAACTGAAAAATCTTCATTTCCCAATAGTTGATGACCATTTTTATCAAAAAAAGGACCAAACCGCTTTTTATAGCGGCTGGCCTCAAAACTACAACTATTAAGCAAATCGTACAACTAGCTTGTCATCAACCTTCGCATGCTTTTTAGAGGTGACAATGGTTTTAACCCCATGCTTTTCCAATACGTAATCGTCACTTTCTAGTACATTACGCTCCGTTTCCAGAGAAATAGTATCCGCGTTTTGCGTTAATCTAAACTCAAACGCATCTTTTGCTACTTGCATTATTTCAGCTGTTGAATAAACGATCTTAACCTCATGGTATGTCACATTAACAGGTAACATCACGCCATCCTTACTTTGTAATGTAAGGCGACGGCCTTCCAATAGAGCTGCTCCGTTATGAGAGAGGTGAATGTCTTTATCAAAACCATCTAAGTTCAATAAATGAATAAAGCGCTCATCACCAGCGGAAACCGATGTAGAGAAAATACCATGGTATTCACAATCATGAGTTAGGCCAGGTTTAGCTCCTAGATTTTCGAGTGCTTTTTGGAACAACTCAAGATCGCAGCGATAGGCAGTTGCCAAGACGATCGCTCTTCCTTTGCCAACCTTCACATCAAATCCACATACATCTTCCGTTTCTGTCACACGCATGATTGCATCTACATTTTCCCCAATCTCAAAGCTTTGCGTGAAGTAAGTGCGGATTTCTGGACGTGGTGCTGCCCAACCATCAGCAGTTAAAGACATGTGGTGACCGTGTTTATTAAATTTAACCTCACCAGGTGTTACATTTAGTGCATCTGCAAGTGCTTGGAATGGCTTGCCTTCCATATCAAAAGTAGGAACTTCTCCGTAAAGTAAGATGCCTCCACCATTTTGCAAATAGGTTACTAATTTCTTCTGAACGCCCCTGTCCATGTATCTAGCAGAAGGTATGATAATAGAAGGAGTCGTTTTCGGATCCAGTTCTTTATTTTGAATATCGACAGACCCAAAACGATAGCTTGCTAGAAGAATGGCTCTTGCCATGATCTCCCAAGCACCAGCGCCACGATGCATCGTAATATTATCGATAATCTCCTTCATTTTCGTGCTAGAAGGGTAGCGGTATTCAGTCATATAGTAATCTGGAATGAAAGCAAATGATACAGCATCGCGTTCTTCATCCATTGAAGCAAGCTTGTCCGACACAGCCATCATCGTTTTAATGGAGCGAGCCATTCTAGGGAATGTGTAGTTTAATTTCCCTTCAGGATTTACTGGAGCAGCAAATCCATGGCGTTCTCCAGTCGAAGCAATTCGACCATTTCCGTCTCCGCGAGCTTCATCGATATGATAGTTATAGCCGCCTGTAAACAAGTAATAATTGATAAGGCGATTACCTTGTGCTACACACATACGGGTTTTGAAATCCGCTGCTGAAACATCATATCGTCCACCATATGTTTCGCCAAAATTGCCATCTCCACAGTTAAATTCAACGGAAGTTAAAGGTTGATCAGGATTATGCACGGCATCCATAAATCCGTTAATCAAATATAAGTCTTGGAAGGTAGCGACATCTAAATCACCAAAATAAATATCGGAACCTGAAAGATATCCTTCATCTTGCGTATAGGATTCATAAAGTTGACTAATTCCAATAGGGTAAGTTAAGCCGCGTCCCCCACCTGTACCGTGGATATTAACAATGAATGGGATGTCCTTTACTCCATATTCTTCTGCATAATCACGTAACACTGCAACATAACGAGCAAAGCGATTTCTCATGTAATGGCCAAGATCTCGTAATAACTCTGCTGCATATTCCTCAGATGGAGAACGGAAGCTAGCGACACGAACCTCTGGGTCAGTTAAATCAAATGGATAGCGAGTAGCCAATGTACTAGAATCATATTTTTCAACAAGCCAGCCTGCAAAATCCTCGATAACATTTTCAGTTAAATCAGGGCAATTACTTACCCATGAAAGCATCCCAATCTCATTATCTAGCTGAACGCCAATGATATTCCCTTTATTAGTATGCAAGCGTGGTGCAACAACGCCCATAATTGCTTGATACCATTTTTTCGTTTCTGCTAAAAATCCTGGTGCTAAGTAATCGATCGTTGGTGTTGTCGCATCGTTGCCATCCCAGCCAACTGGAATAATTTCAGGATGCTTTTCGTACACCCAATAGGGAATACCTTCGTTTTTCATCTCTGCCATTATGAATGGACCAGGTCGTACGAAGAAGTAAAGACCATTTTCCTCACACAAATCAATAAAACCGCCTAGATCTAACTCCGGACGAGTATGTCCATCTAAATCAATTTGCCCCTCTATAGGCTCATGGCATAACCACGGAACATAAGTAGCAACTGCATTACAGCCAGCATCTTTTAGTTTATCAATACGATCTTGCCAATCTTTGCGTTCTAAGCGGTAATAATGGATTTCTCCACACATAATTAACATAGGTTTGCCATCAATCACAATTTGTTTATTTTTAATCTCAATCATAATTTCGCCATCCCCTTACTATTTTTTTGCTTTATTTATAGAAAATCTCAAAATTAACATGGTGTTTAACAGGTACCTACTTATTTTCAGAGAAGCCACCCATGAAAAAAATTGCCGTATGCGGGATGAAAAAGAGACCTAAATTGGTTAAACGTTATGTTTAACCCGTCTCCCCTGTAGATTGTAGTGCAAGGCGTGAGACTCCTGCGGGAATGCGAGTCGAAGGGAGACCCCACAGGCGCATAGTGCGCCGAGGAGGCTCCCAAGACCGCCCGCGGAAAGTGAACGCCTGGCACGGAAATCTACAGGGCCTTAGCCCTTTTAAAAGTAAAACATCACTTATAAAATAGCGCTTTCAAAAATGGCGTTGAAACGTTTCGTTATTTAATGATATAGTAAATAACAATTAACTCCCTAATAAATAAAGTATTCAGATAGATAATTACAGAGTAATAGTATCATAATTGAATTATTGTTGAAACGTTTTTATTGGAATTTATCATATAGAGAATGAAAAATATTATTAATAAAAGGAGGTCAAGTGATGGCTGGAGTATGTTTAACTTCTGATTATGGAAATATTGGCGTGATGTGGAAAACAGTATCAGAAGCTTGTAATCTAGCATGTGATTATTGCTATTACAGTAGATGCGGTGGAATGCCAGGAAAAATAGAGCGGATTGAGGATGAGGTACTCGAAAAATTTATTAAGGAATATATGGCCATTTCAAATGGTGTAGCTAAATTTGCATGGCAGGGCGGCGAACCTTTACTTGCTGGTTTAGACTTTTTCAAAAGAGTCGTGGAACTCCAAGCTAAATACGCACCACCAAATACGATGATAAGTAATTCTTTACAAACGAATGCAACGCTTGTGAATGAGGAGTGGGCACAATTTTTTAAAGAATATAATTTTCTTATAGGAGTAAGTCTCGATGGGTCGAAAGAAATAAATGATGGCAGACGTGTAACAGGCTCAGGTGCTGGGAGCTTTGATCGAGTCATGCGAGGAATTAATCATCTAAGAAAAGCTGAAGTGGATTTTAATATTCTTACAGTGATACACGAGAGTAATGTGAACAAAGCAAAAGAGCTTATGGCGTTTTATGAGCAAGAGAATTTTAAATTTGTTCAGTTTATTCCATGTATGGATTTTCGTGCGCAGGAAACAGATAAATCAGGGGTGTACTTAATTAGTCCTGAAGAATATGGGGAATTCCTTTGTCAGGCGTTTGATGCATGGTATAACGATGGGAACCCTACCACATCTGTTCGTTTTTTTGATAATATGTTAAATGTTTATGTTCATCGTGAAGCGGAGTTATGTATTCATTGCAAATCCTGTCCGAAAACATTAATCCTTGAGCAAAACGGGGATGCCTATCCTTGCGATTTTTTTATCGATGATCGCTATAAGTTAGGAAATGTTGGAACAAACAGTTTAGAGGAAATTTTAAATAGTCCTGTTTATACTGAATTTCTTAGCCTCAAACCAAATTTACCGGACAAATGTCAAAGCTGCCGCTATATCGATTTATGTCATGGAGGCTGTCCACGTAATCGAACATGGAGTCAAGGGGAAGATGAAACACTAGTGGATG
This sequence comes from Sutcliffiella halmapala, assembly GCF_002019665.1. Taxonomy (GTDB): domain Bacteria; phylum Bacillota; class Bacilli; order Bacillales; family Bacillaceae_I; genus Sutcliffiella_A; species Sutcliffiella_A halmapala. Next base: position 820,520 of record NZ_KV917375.1, read on the forward strand.
TGGACTATTTCTGTGATAGTTACATGCAAATTTATGAGTACGCACATAAGAAAATGGAGATTGTAGCGCAAAATGTGAAAGCACGCTGGTTGCAAGAATATATAGGTGCCGGCTTAAAGATGCCCAACAGAAATGGTACCTGTATATGTGGCAGTACCAAGAAATTCAAGAAATGCTGTGAACCATTACTAGCAGTGACAGATTCAAAATAAAAGCATCGGGTATGTTCTCCCGGTGCTTTTTTGTGTAAAAAAGTTGAAAATAGATAATAAAAAATGATACTATTGTTTTATAAATAAATTTAATGAATTAATCAATTATAATCAAGAGAGATTAGAGGTGAAAATTAGATGAGTTTACGAATAGGAATCGTAGGAACTGGGCGAACAATTGGTGTGGCGACAGATCATCTTAAAGGTATTCAAGCAGTCCCACAATGGGAGTTAACAGCTATTTATGATATTGTTCAGGAGCATGCAGAACGTTGGGTCGAAAAAAATAATCTCTCGAAGGATATTATCTGTCTAAGTTTAACTGACCTTTTTGATAAGGTAGATGCCGTATCGATTTGTACCGACAATTTATCCCATGGAATGATTGCAAGAGAAGCTTTTAAGCGAAAATTGCCAGTACTCTGTGAGAAACCACTTTCGATTAATTATTACGAATCAAAACTATTAGCCGATGAAGCAGAAGCAGCAGGAATCGTGAATTATATGGGAATGCAGTATCGCTATCACCCCTATGCTCAAGTAATCAAGGAATTAATTCAAGCAGATGAGCTTGGAGAAGTCTTTTCATATCGTCATAAGCTCGGCGGGTCTAGAATCGGGAATCCAAATGTAGGGTTGGAATGGCGAATGAAAAAAGAAACGTCAGGACCTGGAGCGGTAGCAGATTTTGGCATTCATCAAGTGGACCTCATTTCCTATTTTCTGCAAGAAATTTGTGGAGAAATCAAAAATGTTCAAGCAGAATTAGGGACTTTTATTCCGTATCGCCAAACAGAGCATGACATTGGAGCAGTAACCAATGATGATCTCGCTGTTATTATTTTGAGACTAGAGAACGGAGCGCTTTGTACGTTGAATAATTCTCGTTTACTACCATCAGAAGGAGATGGACTTGAGATTGTTGGTACAAAAGGTGCCGTTTCTATGAATTCTCACGGCGAGATCTTTTTTAGAAAAAGAGTAGAGGGTGGAGCTTGGGCCTCTGAATGTACGCAACTGAAAATTCAAGAAAGACATCGATTTTCTGGCTTAGCAAGAGGCAAGCAATATACCGAATTTTATGAAGCAATTGTACAAGGAGCACCTTACGAACTATCTTTCGAATATGGAGCAAAAGCAGCAAAGGTTATCGAAGCAGCAGTCTTATCCAGTGGAATAGGTAAAAGGGTGAGTATTTCAGAGATCTAGAAAAAACAAATTGCGAGGAGAATGAAAATGGAGAAACCATTAGTAACTGACAACCATATAAAACTGGCACCACTGTTCCATCCAGAGGAAGGGAAGGTCGTCATTTCCCCACTTGGAAAAGAAACGGGCTATTGGGCAGGTGCTCCCACTGTTTTATTCGATGAGAAGGATCAAACCTTTTATTTATACTATCGTTTGAGAAATCCTCGTGGCCATGGTGAAAATGAACGTGGTTTTGAGGTTAGAATTGCGAGCAGTAAGGACGGCGAAAACTTTATTGATGTGTGGAGCATGCATAAAAAGCAATTGAATTCTAGTTCGATTGAGCGTTCTGCGCTTGTGAAAGTAAACGATAATCTGTATCGCCTATATATTAGTTATGTAGATTCTGCAGATAATCGCTGGAGAATTGATGTGATAGAAGCCAATTCCCCTACTTCATTTGATGTTACTAAACGCCAAAAGGTATTAAAGGCATCTGACCAGGCTGGAGTAGAAGGTGTGAAGGATCCTTACGTGGTGAAGCATGGTGACTTGTATTATATGTATTTTGTTTATGCAAAAGGGATTAAGCAGGCAGAAGCAGAAGGAATGCATGAAACTGGTGATGTTCATAACACAGGTTTAGCTGTTGCACCAACTGGTCTAGCTATAAGTAAAGATGGTATCAAGTTTGAATGGACAGATACAGTATTACCAGTGAGTGAGTCTGGATGGGATCAGTATCAATCTCGCCTAACTTCCATTATACCTTTTGAAGGAGCGTACACGGTTTTATGGGATGGAAGTGTAGGCGTGGAGCAGAATTATGAAGAGAAGTTAGCATTGGCTATAACGTTTGACTTAAAGACCTTTGCCAAAATCAATATAGAAGGCCCAGTCTTGGAAACTGTTTTGAAGAAGGCAGTACGTTATGTTGATGCGATTATTCACGAGGGGCAAATATGGTATTATTATGAATATACAAGAGAAGATGGAGCGCACGAGCTTCGTTTATGTAAAGTAGGATTATAAAAGGCAATATACTTGGCAAGTTAGGCTTTTTCTAACTCCAAAGTAGCTCAGGTGAAGGGAGTGTTCACCTAGCCATTACATCCAATTTTTTTTATGGGTGCCGTATCTTGCTTACACTAGTCTGACGAGTGAAGGCGCCTGGGCTACAATTAAAAAGGAGATAAGAAGAATGTCATTTATTGGTCAAAATACATTAAGAACAAAGCAACTAAATAGAACGTTAGTTTTTCAAACCTTGTTACGATTAGAGGCGCCAACAAGACAGGAAATAGCCTCTTTTACTAAGCTAACGCCAGCAACCATTACGAATATCATTAGCGAGTTAATAGAAGAAGGTTTTGTCGTAGAGCTAGGAAACGGTGTGAGTGAACAAAAAAGGGCTGGCCGCAAAACAGTTGTGCTTGGATTAAATGAAAATTCAAGTAAGATTGCTGGAGTCCATATTCGGAGCGACCGAGTGGAAATAGGAATTGTGACGTTAAGAGGAACAGTGTTAAAGTCGACAAGCTTTCCTATCCCACCAAAGATAAAGCAAGATGATTTTCTTCAACTATTAAAAACGAAGTTACAAAGCTTTTTGCAACAAAATAAAACCATTCCTATTTCTTGCATAGGAGTCGGATCAGTTGGACTTGTGGACTATGAGAATGGAAGAATTTTAGAAGCAGAGCATTTAGGTTGGGAAAATGTTGACCTAGTTGCAGAGTTATCTACCACTTTTCAGCTTCCGGTATTTTTAGATCATCATGTACGTGGTATGACATTAGCAGAGAAGATGTTCGGCTCATGTAAAAATCAATCTGACTTTTTAAGTGTCTATATTGGTCAAGGAATAGGTGCGGGACTATTTTTGAAAGACCAGCTTTACCGCAGTGAAATGACAGGTGCAGGTGAGCTCGGTCATATGACTTTTCAACCTGAAGGTGTGGACTGCTGGTGTGGAAATAAGGGGTGCTTAGAGCGCTACGCGTCTGAAGGAGCCATCAAGAATGAATTGAAGGTAGATTCCACGTTGAAGGTAATCGAAGCTTGTCAAAATGGTGAGAAAGAGGCCATTCAAACCCTCCGTACAGCAGGAAAAAGAATTGCTATTGTCCTTGCTTCCTTCCTTAATATGTTTCATGTCCAAAAAATTGTGATTGGTGGGGAGCTTGCGCATCAAGACCTACCGCTTTTGAATGAAATTAGAGAGGTCGCTAATTCACGTTCCTTTTTGGCTAAAAAAAGAAAAGTAGAAGTAGTAACAACTGTCTTAGGGGAGCAGCAAGGAATCATTGGCGCAGCAAGTGTAGCGTTATTAGATGGAGTGTTCACTGCCACTAAATAATGAAAAATAAGGTTGCTTTTACTAAATTCATTTGTGATTCAAATACGATGTATAACAAGAATCTATGCGAAAATGAGTGATGAATAGATGAGACTCGGTTATTTAACCAATTCGCTTGTTCACCATGGCGTAACAGATATCGATAAAATAGTAGAGTGGTCATTGGAGCAAGGATTTGGTTCCCTAGAAATTGGACCAAATATTCCTTTTGATCATCTAGAAAGAGTCATTCGTGAAGGACAAATAGAGATTGCAGCTTTAACTTATTGTCGCAATTTTTTGAGTGAGGATGAAAGAATTGCTCAAGAACATCGAAAAGAATTAATGACTCGCATCCAAAAGGCGGGGGAGCTCGGGATACCGACTGTTGTCACTTCAACAGGAATATCGCCAAATGCGACAGGTGATAAATACGATGGCTATGACGCCATTCGTTCCAAGCCTGAATATAGCCTAGATCGAGTTGTTTCCTTTTTTGAAGAGGTAATTGTCGTAGCTGAGGAGGCAAATGTGAAGATTGCATTTGAGAATTGTCCCTTGATGGGAAATATTGCGATTTCACCTGAACTGTGGCATGTTTTATTTGAACGGCTTGGTTCGGAAAAGGTCGGTTTGGCCTATGATCCGTCGCATCTGATGTGGCAATTTATTGATCCATATCTACCTATAAAAGAATTCGGAAATCGCATTTTTCATGTGCATGCAAAGGATACAGAGATAAATATAGAACGATTGAAGAGAGTCGGATTCCTTACTGATTATAGTTGGTGGAGGTATCGCCTGCCCGGTCTTGGAGAGCTTAATTGGACTAAATTCATTTCAGAATTAAGGGAAGTCGGCTATAGCGGGGTTATTAGCATTGAACATGAAGATCCGGTATGGGGTGGTGACTTGGTGAAAACGAAGCAGGGCTTATTAATTGCCAAGCAATATCTAGAGAGTGTACCTGGGTTAATAGAACGGTAGTATTAATAGTAAGTCAGAATTCCAAGAATGTGGATTCTGCCTTTTTTTTCTGAAGGCTCTGTTAAAGTCCAGTGTTGATTTTTAGGTACATAGCTGTTGATTGGAGCACAAGGCGAAGACTCCTGCGGGAGATAGCGTTTTGTGGAGACCCCGCAGGAGCGCCAGCGACGAGGAGGCTCCACAAGCGCCCCGCGGAAAGCGAAGCCTTGTGCGGAAATCAACAGCTGTCTTTAACAGACCCTTTCTGAAAAAAGTCAGAAGGATGGCCGGAAAATTCAAAACCACAGTGAGAAAAGTTAGAAACTCGCAATTACGAAAACTAGGAATTGTGAAAGTAAGAGTTCCTTTATCTTTTATTTAGATGGAGAGTCTCTATGTTGTTTTTGAAATTCCTTCAAGGCGGAAATAATTTGTTCTTCAAAAGCTTCTGAGATCAACTCCACGCCATATTGATAAGAAGGATACACTTTTTTCTGCCAAACAATTTTTCCGATTAATGAAAGCTCTTGATTTCCAATTGTAATCTGTAAGGTCAACTCAATATCTTTGTTAGATGGGATATTTAAAGAACTTTGCATTCTCAAGCCGCTTGGACTAATATCCAACATCTTCCCTTCCCCTTCAGAAGAAGAAGCACTCTTGCCATCTATTCGGCTAATAAAAAAATTCATATCAACTGGAACCCCAAACTCATACCGAAAGGGCTCATTACGCTTATACTTCATATCGAAGCCTCCATAAAAAATCAACATACACATCTTAATACAAAATAACAAAAACCCTTCTACATGTAAATCAAAATCCCTGCTGGTGCCTGGCCCCATTGTAAATTATTTATCGCATGGAAAATTAAGGTGATTGTTTTGTGCGAATCTCTTATTTGCGATGGTTTACTCATGTATAATGGTAGTAGTGATTATGGAGAGTGAAAAAGAGGTAGCATTTATGTGGGATATTTTTTTGTTTTTATTTGTGGTTGTGCCCGTGGTTCATCTTATTCACGAATTGGGACATGTTCTTGTTGCAAAAATATATAACGTTACACAACCGAAAATTGTGCTAGGAATGGGTCCTGAATTATTTCGTTTCACCCTTTTTGGAATCAATCTTAACGTGAATTACATAGTGTTTCTAGGCGGTTATTCTACTACTACTAACGAGAAGGACGAGGAATTATCGGCTGGAAAAGTAGCTTTCATTTCTTTAGGTGGCCCACTTTTCAACATTGTGTCTATTATATTGATGCTTCCATTTTTAGCTAATCAACCGCTTATAATGGTGAATATGTTCTTCTTCTTTAGCTGTTGGATAGGATTCGTTAATTTAATCCCTTTTAAAATTGGTGAAAAGAAATCAGATGGTTGGCAAGTAATAACTTCCTTATATAATCTAGCCAAATCTAAATTAGTTTAGGAGGATACATGAATGAAATATTTTATTATAACAGGTGCTTCGAAGGGACTTGGAGAAGCAACTGTTCAGCATTTATTACAGGAAAATCATCATTTGATTTGTATCGCTAGAACTGAAAATGAGCAGCTTGTGCAAGAAGCTCATGAAAGTGGAGTAGAATTACGATTTATTCATGAGGACTTGAGTAAGTATGACAGAGTAACGGAAATGGTTCGAGATGTTTTACATTCTATTGAAATGGAAGATGTAGAAGAAATCTATTTTATTAATAATGCAGGAATGGTAGATCCAATAAAACCTGCTGGTAAAGCAGAAGAATCTCTTGTTACCAAGAGTATTCATTTAAACCTATTAACACCGATGCTCGTAACGAATGAATTCCTGCGGATCACAGAATCCTGGCCATGTAAAAAGGTAATGGTGAATATTAGCTCTGGAGCAGCGAATCGGCCTGTTTTTGGATGGAATACCTATGGAACAACAAAGGCAGGGCTTGATATGTTTACAAAATCCGTGGGACTTGAGCAGCAATTTGCAACATATCCTACGACACTTCTTGCTTTTTCACCGGGAATAATGGATACGGACATGCAAGGAATCATTCGACAAACGAATAAAGAGGACTTTACAAGTGTAGATGTATTCAAAAACTATCATGAAAAAGGAGAGCTGCGTTCGCCTTCTTTTGTCGCAGATAAAATGCTAGGTTTAATACTATCTGATCAAATTGAAAATGGTAGAGTGTATGATATTAAAGAGTTTATTTAAAGAAAGAATAGGCAGACATTTTTGAATCTATTTCATAAAATAATAGAAAAAAGAGATAGCCGCAGCTATCTCTTTTGGAGTAAGAACTATTTAATCAATCTAAAAAGAATTTCTCGATATCGTCTAGCATCATGTTTGCTGCAAGTACGCCACCTGCAGTGTTCCATATAGGGTCACTTACTTCGTGAACATTTCCAGCTTTAACCACTTCTAAGTTTTGGAATAAAGGATCTTTTAGCCATTCTTCCTTCACTTTGCTTGCTTCCCCATCACCAGTTTCATAAGAGAAATGGAATAAGATATCTCCATCCATTGCAGGGATTCTTTCTTTAGTTGTATTCATTTCAGCAAAATCATCTACGTCTTGTGATTCAGGTCTAGCAAATCCTAGTTGTTCAAGAATAACACCTGAGAAGGAATCTTTATGGTAAATACGAACATCACCAGCAGTGAAGCGTACCATAGAAACCTCTTGTTCCAACTTATCTCCTAGCTCTTCGCTAATACCTTTAATACGTGCATCATATTCAGCGATTACTTTCTCGCCTTCTTCTACTTTATTTAAAGCTTTTGCATATAATTCAAAGTTTTCTTTCCAGTTTCCTCTTAACGCTTCAGCAAAAACCGTAGGTGCGATTGCGTTTAATTGCTCGTACACATCTTCTTGACGGATCTTATTTCCGATAATTAGATCTGGTTGTAGAGCAGCGATTACTTCTAAGTTAACGGCACTTTCTGTACCAACAACTTCTACGCCTTCCATCTGATCAGCGATATGCTCGTACCATGGATCACCTAACCAAGATTGAACCGCTCCAACAGGAGTAATTCCCATTGCAAGAAGTGCTTCAGTTCCTTCATTTGTTAAAATAACTACTTTCTTAGGAGTACCTTCAATTGTAGCTGTACCCATTGCGTGTTCTACCGTATAAGAAGTTTCTTCCGTTGGAGCATCTCCAGCGCCATCTTCATCCTTGCTTGCATTATTGTTCCCATTATTGCTAGAACATGCTGCTAAAACTAAGGATGTGATGATGCTTAATAGAAATAATGTAAATAGCTTTTTATTTTTCAACATAATATGTAGCCCCCGTCAAATCTTGATAATGATTTTCATTTACACATTTGATAGTACTGTTCTTGATTATTATTGTCAATATTTTTCTGAGAATGATTTTCAAAGTCATTGACACAATGCGTCTATTCTCCTAAACTTAAATTGGGTAAAAAAAAAGGATATATAGATAGAAGGTACACAGATATGTTACTACGTACAACAAGCCAAAAAGCAGTAGGTTTATTAATAGGATTCTTTCTATTATTTCTTTGCTTCGTTGCAAGCATTATATATGGTTATACCGATACTAGCCTCTCATTAGCAATCGATGCATTTCGAAACTTCGATGGATCGAACGAACATATCATCGTGCAATCTGTTCGTTTACCACGTGCAGTAGTTGCTGCGATTGTGGGAGCAAGCTTGGCAGTGTCAGGATTGTGGATGCAAGCATTAACAAAGAATCCACTCGCTTCACCTGGGATATTCGGAATCAACGCAGGAGCAAGCTTTTTCGTCGTAATAGCTGTTTCCTTTTTTTCCGTTACTTCCTTACAAACATATACATGGTTAGCATTTTTAGGAGCAGCGGTTGCAGCTTTCGCCGTATATTTTATTGGTTCTATTGGTCGAGAGGGTTTGACTCCAATGAAACTTACCCTTGCAGGGGCTGCTTTTGCAGCAATGTTTTCCTCGCTTACACAAGGGTTTTTAGTAGTAAACGAAACTGCATTGGATCAAGTGTTATTTTGGCTAGCAGGATCCGTACAAGGTCGTAAGCTTGATATCGTATATGCGGTACTTCCTTATATTGCAGTTGCTGGAATAGGATCCTTATTTATAGGAAGAAAAATGAACCTGCTCGCAATGGGAGACGATGTTGCGACTAGTTTAGGTGTAAAAACAGGGCTATTAAAACTGACTGCCGCTATCATTATCATCCTATTAGCAGGTGGAGCAGTTGCGATTGCAGGTCCAATTGTATTCATAGGGATTGTCATTCCCCATTTAGCTAGATTCTTTGTAGGAACCGATCATCGCTGGTTGGCACCATACTGTAGTATTTTAGGCGCAATGCTCTTACTGGTTGCAGATATTGGAGCGCGTTATGTAATCATGCCACAGGAAGTACCTGTTGGTGTAATGACGGCAATCATTGGGACTCCATTCTTCATTTATATTGCACGTAGGGGGTTCCATGGGAAATGAGAAAATATAGAACGCTCCGACTAGGGAAAGAAACTATTTCCTTTTTTGTAGAAAAAAAATCAATACTTACTATCATCGGGTTAGCATTATCAGTTGTTACTTTATTCATTTTAAGCACTGGTATGGGGGATATGAAAATCTCTCCATGGAATGTCGTTAAGGTATTCATGGGAAATGGCGATCAAATGGAAACATTAGTGGTTCAATCCTTCCGTCTACCGCGAATAATTATTGCACTATTAGTTGGGATGTCACTTGCAGTTGCTGGTGCGATATTGCAAGGCATAATTCGTAACCCACTGGCATCTCCTGATATTATAGGATTAACGGGTGGGGCTTCTACTGCGGTTGTTTTATTTTTAGCGCTTTTTAGCGATAGCAATAATTCTTTAACAGTTAGTATTCAGTGGCTACCATTGAGCGCATTTATTGGTGCAACAGCCATCGCAATTATTGTTTATACTTTATCTTGGAAAAACGGCTTGTCTCCTGTGCGCCTTGTTTTAATTGGGATTGGGATATCAACTTTGATGCAAGCTTTAACCACTTTATTCATGGTGCTTGGTCCAATTTACCGAGCAAGCCAAGCAAATATTTGGATTACTGGAACAGTATACGGCTCCAACTGGAGTCATGTGAAAATATTATTACCTTGGACCTTGATCCTACTAATTGTCAGCTTCATGGTAGTGCGTCATCTTAACATTCAAGAGCTTGGGGACGAAATAGCTACAGGTGTAGGGGGAGCTGTTCATAAGCATCGAGTTGGTCTGTTATTCTTAAGTACTGCCTTAACTGGTGGAGCGGTTGCTTTTGCTGGAGGAATTGGGTTTGTTGGATTAATGGCTCCCCATATTGCGAGACGGCTTGTAGGCTCCTCATTCGGAGTGCTGATACCAACCTCAGCATTTATTGGAGCATTTCTCGTTATGCTTGCGGACTTAATTGGTCGAACATTATTCTCTCCATTAGAAATACCAGCAGGCGTATTTACAGCTTCAATTGGCGCACCATACTTTATATATCTGCTTTATAAAACGAGAAACACTTGACGAAAGGTGGAAGTAAAATGAACGCATTAGAAACTCAATCTTTAACACTATCCTATGGTGATTCCATTATAATTGAGGAATTAGATTTAAAGATCCCAAAAGGGGAAATTACCGTTTTCATCGGAGGAAATGGTTGCGGAAAATCCACCCTACTTCGTTCGTTAGCTCGTTTATTAAAGCCTAAAGATGGCAATGTACTTTTAGAAGGAAAAGCAATCTCTGAACAATCGACTAAAGAAATCGCGAAGCAACTCGCAATTTTACCACAGGGACCAACTGCACCGGAAGGCTTATCTGTTCTTCAATTAGTAAAGCAAGGCAGATATCCTTATCAATCTTGGTTAAAGCAGTGGTCAAAGCATGACGAAAAAGTAGTGAGGGATTCTTTAAAAGCTACAGGAATGGAAGAATTGGCAGAAAGAACAGTTGATTCCCTTTCTGGTGGTCAGCGCCAACGTGCCTGGATTGCGATGACCCTTGCACAAGAAACGGATGTCATTTTATTAGATGAGCCAACTACTTACCTAGATTTAACCCATCAAATTGAAATTCTAGATTTACTTTTTGAATTAAATGAAAAAGAAAATCGCACGATTATTATGGTGTTGCATGATTTAAATCTAGCGTGTCGCTACGCGCATCATATTGTAGCAATACGTGACAAACAAATTTATGCACAAGGTAAGCCAGAAGAAGTTATAAACTGTTCCCTGGTAAAAAACGTGTTTGATATGAACTGCCAAGTAACGACAGATCCACTCTTTGGTACTCCATTATGTATTCCTCATGGTAGAGGAAGATGTATCGTACCTAATATTGAAGGGTTGAGGGCATGAGTGTAAGTTCAGTATTAACGAAGGATGAATTAAGTTTTTTGCAGGAAAACGGACGTTTTGCCGTTGGAGCGGATTTCAAGGGAGAGACTGTTCAACTTTCAGCCTTAATTGAAAACGGAACTCTAGATTATTTGAAGAGTATTCAAGCTGCTCTGCATGCCGAGAAAAACGATGTGACAGGCTCTTTGTTAATGAAGAGACTAGCTTTTCTTGCTGTGAATTGTTTATTTAGTATGACGGCTTTTAATAAGGCAATAGATGTGAAACCGGAAAACATTTGGATCGATTCAACTGTAAATAATGACATTTGGCTGCCTAAAATTCGTTTTAAGGAGCTGAAAGTTGTAGAAGCACCTTCAGAAAATCGTGAGGCGTGGAGGAAAGAGATTTTTGTTCAACTTTTTCAAGAAGTTTATGCTCCTTTAATTGAACAATTAAAGAAAGACGCGAAGGTTTCTAGACAAACATTATGGGAAAACGTAATGCTATATATTTATTGGTTATATGAAACGGTTCTTCCAAAATTGGAGCAATCTACATATTTGGAAGAGGACTTTCAATCGCTTCTTAAGGCATCCCCGCATATGTTTGAGATGAAGCGCAACCCTGCTAGCCAGTTTTATAAGGAAAAGACATTCGTTCAAAAGCACCAAGCGGAAATTAGAGTCCGAACGACCTGTTGTTTCTATTATCGGGCCAATGATGCAGGGGCACATTGCTCTACCTGTCCACTTGATTGCAAATAAGTTGTAAAGGGGCGGATCTTCGTTGAATGAAAAATTAGAGCAACAACTAGATGGCTTGTTAGAAAAATATACCGAACTTCTATTAGGTGATGGACCAGAAACGCAAAAGGACAAAGTAAAGGCCTGGATCCTATATACGTATATCGCCAAATCAATGCCACCGCTAGTCAAACATTGGAACGAGCAATATCCAGATGCCAAGCAAGACATGATGACCTTAATTAAGGAAATTAAAGAATTGAATAATGCACACCGTGCCAAGAACATAGGGCAAAAAAAATAAGGTAGGAGAGGCTTTCTAAAAGAGGAAGGTCTTTTTTTTTGTGGACTTTGCGTGTGGGGATAGCTTTGTGTGGCTTAGAAAGAGTGAGGTTGCTCAGAAAAGAGAGGAATCGGCTCATAACCAGAAGAAACCGGCTCAGAAAAGAAGGGAATCGACTCATAACCAGTACGAAGTGGCTTAGAAAGAAGGGAACCTGCTCATAACAATATAAAAAAGTAGCGGAATCGTCCTCATACCGCTACTTTCCAGAGAAAAGCACCAACTACTGCATCATACCGTTATTACCGTATGGGAATTGAGCGGTATAGCCTTGAAATTGTTGGTATTCCTGTTGCAGTTTTTGTTGATCAGCTTGTTCTAAGCTATACCAACCTTTTTGGAACATTAAATTGTAGAGCTCACGCTGACAATTCTGTGTTTCATTAAATATGGCCAGTAAATCGGTGTAGATATATTGATTACTTGCTTCATTTAATGCCGTGCTGTAGGATGCTGTCATGTATTTTTCAGTTGCTAACATATCGTTTATAAAATCACGATCATTCATTTGTGGTGTTTTAGCAACAGGTGACTCTGGATTTTGGATTTTTGATTGATTCATTTAACTATCCCTCCTTTATTGAAGCGGTGGTTGCTGTTGCATTTGATTTTGGCCCTGAACATGCGATAACACTTTTTGATAATGGCGTTGATGCATTTGTCCAGCTTTTTCGATAGCTTGAATAACTTCTTGATCCTGACATTGTCCGGCAAAGAAATGTGCTTTTTTCATCGCGAGCAAATTCCAAGAAAGCATATCTGCAAAATATAATGAGTCTTTTGTTGTCACAACCTTTGGAGGCTGTGGATAATAGCCTGATTGCTGCGCCGTGTTTTGCTGCTGTTGCTGTTGTTGTTGCATACAACGACCTCCTGAATTTAAAATCTCAATTGTAGAATGTCCTAAATGGTACAAACTATGTATCCGAAAGAAGGTTGTAGTTCAGCCAGAATGCATGAAAATTAAAAAACGACAAATTTAATGATTTAACGACAAATAACTTGTATTCAAATATTTGAAAAGGTGATAAAATTAGGTTTGAGATTTTGATTTATCTAACGTGAAAGCGTTTAAATATTTTCAGAAAATAATAAAAAGCGGGCAGCTAAGTTACTTTATATAGAGAGAACATCTAGAAGCGTGGGAGGAACAACATCATGGAACAAGTAATGAAAAATACTTTCTTGTTTTTATCAAAAAATAAAACGTTGACGAAAATGGCGCGAAGATATGGATTGCGTTTTGGTGCAGGACGTTTTGTAGCAGGGGAGCGTATTGATCAAGCCGTTAAAAGTATACATGAGCTAAATGCAAAGAACTTATGTGTAACGATCGATTATTTAGGAGAATTTATTGATACAGAGCGTGAAGCAAATGAAATGGCGGACAACTCCATCGAAGCGATTCGTGCTATTGGAACAGAGAAATTAGATTCTCAACTTTCTCTAAAGATGACATCAATGGGTCTAGATATTTCGGATGAAATCGTTATGAACAATATGCGTAGAATTTTAGATGCTGCCAAAGAATATGGTGTCTTTGTTACAATTGACATGGAAGACTATACTCGTTGTGAGAAAACAATTGAAATCTTCAAGCGTTTAAGAGAAGAATATGATAATGTAGGAACTGTTATTCAAGCCTATCTATATCGTACAATTTCAGATATTGAAGACTTAAACCAATACAGTCCAAATCTACGTCTTGTTAAAGGTGCGTATAAAGAGTCACCTGAAGTAGCGTTTCCAGAGAAAAAAGATGTAGATGATAACTTTAAAAAAATCATCGAAATGCATCTTTTAAACGGGAACTATACAGCGGTAGCGACACATGATGATGCAATGATTGAATATACAAAAGAACTTGTAAAAAAGCATAATATTCCTAATGACCAATTTGAATTCCAGATGCTTTACGGAATCCGCACGGAGCGTCAATTAGAGCTTGTTAAAGAAGGTTATAAAATGCGTGTCTACGTCCCATACGGTACGGACTGGTACGGATATTTTATGCGCCGTTTAGCAGAACGCCCGGCAAACGTGGCTTTTGTTTTAAAAGGGATGCTTAAGAAATAAACCATTTGATAAATGGATGAAGTTTAAATGGAAAAAGAGGGAGCGCTTTGCGTTTGCTCTTTTTTTGTTGCTGGATTTTTGGGGTTTGATAATGGTTAGAGTGGTTCTTTTTTATTTTTGGTAGGGTGGCTGTTGGTCGTTGCGCCACCCTATATTTAAGAATTAATCTTGCATATTGTGTTTGCCGTATTGCTGATTGTTGCTAGTCTTTTTTCCGCTATAGTCCATTTCAACTGTTGGACCAGCGTTACCCTTTACGCTTGCAGCACTTTTCGCTGCTTGAGAAGGTTGTTTTTTCATTTTTGCCATTACTTTTCACCTCCGTTCACTTGTGTTATTTTTACCTGTAAAGTAAATGAAATACAGTGTATGTATGGAAAATAAAGTGGAATTTCTTATTTATATATTGCGAAAATTCTTTAAATACTTTATAGTTAAAATTAAGAGAACTCTTGAAAAGGAGATATTTTTTTGCGATAAAAATGAATGAGTATTCATTCAAAAACCAAGAGTTATATTTTAAATTCTACTATCAAGGGGGAGGAAGAATGAAACAAAGTATTAAAAAGGCTGCTGTAATTGGATCTGGTGTAATGGGGTCTGGAATTGCAGCACATTTAGCAAACGTTGGAATTCCTACAATCTTGTTAGATATAGTTCCTAACAAATTATCGAGTGAAGAAGAAAAGAAAGGCTTATCACTCTCTGATAAAGCGATAAGAAATAAGTTTACTAACTCAGCATTACAAAAGCTGTTGAAGCAAAAGCCAGCTCCGCTTACAACAAAGTCAAACCTTGGACTAATTGAAGCAGGGAATTTAGAGGATGACATAGCGCGTATTGCGGAATGTGATTGGGTTATTGAAGTAATTGTAGAAAATCTTGAAATTAAAAAGCAATTGTTTGAAAAAGTAGATGCACACCGCAAGCCGGGAAGTATTATTAGTTCAAACACTTCTGGTATCTCCATTGAGGCGATGGCAGAGGGACGTTCGGAAGATTTTAAAAAGAATTTTCTTGGTACACATTTTTTCAATCCACCACGCTATTTAAAACTATTGGAAGTAATTCCTACTAAAGATACAGATTATAATGTGGTTAATTTTATCAAACAATTTGGCGAGGATGTTCTTGGGAAAGGAATCGTACTTGCTAAAGATACGCCAAACTTCATCGCTAATAGAATTGGAACATACGGCTTATTAGTAACGCTAAAGCAAATGCTTGAGGGTGGATACAGTGTCGGAGAAGTAGATTCTGTTACAGGACCTGCAATTGGTCGCCCAAAAAGTGCGACATTCCGTACATTAGATGTAGTAGGACTAGATACATTTATTCATGTTGCCAACAATGTATTTGAAAAAGTAGAAGGTGCGGAAAAGGATGTTTTCCAAGTACCTGATTTTATGAGAAAAATGCAGGCTAACGGCTGGCTTGGTAGCAAGTCAGGTCAAGGCTTCTATCTTAAACAAGGAAAAGAGATCCTTGAGCTTAATGCCGAAACATTTGAATACGAGCCTAGAAAGAAGCTGAAAACCCAAGCGCTTGAACTAAGCAAGCAAGCAAAAGGTTATAGCAACAAAATGAAAGCGCTTGTATATGCAGATGATCGTGCAGGGAATTTATTGTGGAGTATTCTAGCGCCAGTACTTAGCTATTCAGCGGAACTTCTTGGAGAAATTGCGGATGACATCGTTGCAATCGATCAAGCGATGAAATGGGGCTTTGGCTGGGAGTATGGGCCATTTGAAACTTGGGATGCAATCGGTTTAGAAGAGTCTGTGATGAAAATGAAGGAAGATGGAATCCTAGTTCCGAAATGGGTGGATGAGCTACTTGCTTCTGGACAGCGCTCTTTCTACCAAAAAGAAAACAGCATCACATCGTTCTATAGCAATGGAAGTTATCAAGCACTTGAAGTGAACGAAAAAGTCATTCATTTGAAAACGTTAAAAGAATCAACCGGTGTAATTAAAAAGAATTCAGGTGCAAGCCTTATCGACCTTGGAGATGACATTGCACTGTTAGAATTCAACTCACCTAACAATGCAATTGGCTTAGATATTATTCAAATGGTAAATTACGCAATTGAAGAAGTGGATAAAAATTATAAGGGTCTAGTCATCGGAAATCAAGGAAAGAACTTCTGTGTTGGTGCAAACCTTGCGATGATTTTGATGGAAGCTCAAGACGATAATTATTTTGAAATTGATATGGTAGTAAAGCATTTCCAACAAGCGATGATGAAAATCAAATATAGTTCGAAGCCGGTCGTTGCTGCTCCTTTTGGCATGACATTAGGTGGCGGAACCGAAATATGTTTACCTACTAGTCAGCTTCAAGCTTCTAGCGAAACATATATGGGCTTAGTGGAAGTTGGAGTTGGGCTTATACCTGGTGGTGGAGGAAATAAAGAGCTTTACATCAAGCATTTAAATAGTATGCCAGAAGGATTAGATTATGACCTTCAGAAGGTTGCGAACAAAGTGTTTGAGCAAATTGCAACAGCAAAAGTATCAACCTCTGCAGCCGAAGCAAAAGATTTACACTTACTGAACAATAGGGACCAAATTAGCTTTAATGGAGATCATCTTATTCATGACGCGAAGCAAGCGGCACTTCATTTATTTGAAAGTGGATACACAGCACCTGTTCGTAAGAAGGTTCCAGTGGTTGGGGAAACAGGCTATGCAACGCTCATGTTAGGTGCATATAACATGCTTTACTCTGGCTTTATCTCCGAGCATGATATGAAAATCGCTAAAAAGTTAGCCCATGTTATTGCAGGTGGAAATGTGCCATTTGGAACGGAAGTAGATGAGCAGTACTTGTTAGATTTAGAACGCGAAGCATTTTTAAGTCTAGTAGGGGAAGCGAAATCCCAACAACGGATGCAGCATATGCTTGTTAAGGGTAAGCCTTTACGTAATTAATTTTACTAGAATAATAAAATCCTAGAAAAGCGAGGGGAGCACTTTGAAAGAAGCAGTTATTGTTGCTGGTGCAAGAACACCAGTAGGGAGAGCGAAAAAAGGATCATTAGCTACAGTTCGACCAGACGATCTGGGAGCATTAGTGGTAAAAGAAACCTTAAGAAGAGCTGGCAATTATGATGGCCCGATTGATGACCTTATTTTTGGTTGTGCGATGCCAGAAGCAGAGCAAGGATTGAACATGGCAAGAAATATCGGTGGCTTAGCAGGACTTCCTTCTAGTGTACCTGCGATCACGATTAATAGATATTGTTCATCAGGTCTTCAAACGATTGCCTATGCAGCAGAACGGATTATGCTTGGGCACTCAGAATCCATTATTGCTGGTGGAGCTGAATCGATGAGTATGGTGCCGATGACAGGACATACGGTACGTCCGAATGCAAGGCTTGTCGATTCCGCGCCAGAATACTATATGGGGATGGGACATACAGCAGAACAGGTTGCTTCCAAGTATGGAATAAGTCGTGAGGATCAAGATGCGTTTGCTGTCAGAAGTCATGAGCGAGCAGCAAGAGCGATTCAAGAGGGTAAATTTTCTGATGAAATTGTTCCTGTAGATGTGGCTGTTAGAAGAGTAGGAGCGAATAACAAAATAGAAGAATCGAGCTTTACCTTTAGCCAAGATGAAGGGGTCCGTCCAGGTACAACGCTTGACGTTTTAGGAAAGCTACGTCCTGCATTTAATGTAAAAGGCTCTGTAACAGCAGGGAATTCCTCACAAACAAGTGATGGAGCAGCGTCAGTCTTAGTGATGGAAAGAGAACGAGCAGAAGCATTGGGTTTAAAACCAATCGCGAAATTCCGCTCCTTTGCTGTAGGAGGAGTTCCACCAGAAGTAATGGGAATTGGCCCAGTTGTAGCGATACCAAAAGCCTTAAAATTGGCTGGTCTAGAGCTTTCAGATATCGGACTTTTAGAACTCAATGAGGCATTTGCTTCACAAGCAATTCAAGTTATGCGAGAGCTTGGACTCGATGAAAATAAAGTCAATGTGAATGGTGGAGCGATCGCTCTAGGTCACCCGCTAGGTTGTACAGGATCTAAATTAACACTTACACTGCTTCATGAAATGAAACGACGCAATGAACAATTTGGGGTTGTCAGCATGTGTATCGGCGGCGGAATGGGAGCAGCCGGAGTATTTGAGTTATTAGCATAAAATTACACCCTGGATGATGAAAAGTGGACGTATTGTATTATTTGTCGCCCCTGATGATCGTAGTGGAAGGTGTGAGGCTCCACAAGCGCCCCGCGGAAAGCGAACACCTGCAGCGGAGATTGTCAGGGTGTTTACCAAGTAACCAATCTATTTTCAGGGTAGCCAAAATAATGAGAACTAAAAAAGGAGGAAAATAAAATGTCAAAAGGGTTAGAAAATATTATCAAGGGTGGTAGCTTTCTTATTGACGATGTACTGGCTGAAAAAGTATTTACGCCAGAGGATTTTACGGATGAGCATAAATTAATTGCCAAAACGACCGAGGATTTTGTTGTAAACGAAGTAGTTCCAAATCTTGAGGAGATTGAACATCATAATTTCGATATCTCAGTAAAACTTTTAAAAGAAGCTGGGGAATTAGGACTTCTAGGAGCAGATGTGCAAGAGGAGTACGGCGGATTAGGCTTAGATAAAATAAGTTCCTCTCTTATTACAGAGAAATTTTCTAGAGCAGGTGGCTTCTCCTTATCTTACGGTGCACATGTAGGGATCGGCTCCTTACCAATTGTGTTATTCGGAAATGAAGACCAAAAGCAAACATACTTACCAAAGCTTGCATCTGGTGAATTATTAGCTGCATATGCTCTAACTGAGCCTGGTTCGGGTTCCGATGCACTTGGAGCAAAAACGACGGCAAAATTAAATAACGAAGGCACGCACTATATTTTAAACGGGGAAAAACAATGGATTACAAACGCAGGCTTTGCTGATGTATTTGTTGTTTATGCAAAAGTTGATGGAGAGCATTTTTCTGCCTTTATCGTAGAGCGCGATTATGAGGGAGTATCCACAGGTCCAGAAGAAAAGAAAATGGGGATTAAAGGCTCTTCCACTCGTACACTAGTATTAGAAGATGCAAAGGTTCCGAAAGCGAACTTGCTAGGTGAGATTGGGCGCGGTCACGTTATTGCCTTTAATATTTTAAATATTGGTCGTTATAAGCTAGCTGTGGGAACAGTTGGCGGATCGAAACGTGGCATTGAGCTAGCGGCACAATATGCCAACCAACGTCAGCAGTTCAAAACACCAATTGCGAAGTTCTCCCTTATTCAAGAGAAGCTTGCGAATATGGCGACAAAAACCTATGCGACAGAAAGCTCCGTTTATCGCACAGTTGGCCTATTTGAAGATAGTATGGGACGCCTTACGAAAGAGGAAGAGAATGATCCAAACGCCGTCGCTAAGGCTGTGGCAGAATATGCGATTGAGTGTTCTTTAAACAAAGTATTTGGTTCCGAAACATTAGATTATGTCGTGGATGAAGCAGTTCAAATCCATGGTGGATACGGCTTTATGGCGGAATACGAAGTGGAAAGAATGTACCGTGACTCCCGTATTAATCGTATTTTCGAAGGAACAAATGAAATCAATCGCTTATTAGTGCCTGGCACTTTTTTACGAAAAGCACTAAAAGGAGAGCTGCCATTAATTCAAAAGGCACAAAGCCTCCAGGAAGAATTAATGATGCTAATGCCTGAAGAAGTGGGCGATGGAGTATTAGAGCAAGAGAAATATTTAGTAAAGAATGCGAAGAAAATCGCGATTCTTATGACAGGATTAGTTGCGCAAAAGTACGGAAAAGCACTAGAAAGAGAGCAGGAGCTCCTTGTAAACATCGCGGATATTATTAGCAATGTCTACTCCATGGAATCAGCTGTACTTCGTGCGGAAAAAGCAATTGCCAAATCTGGAGAAGAGAAAAACAAGTTAAAGGTTCTTTACACACAAGTATTTTGCCAAGAAGCCTTTAATCAAATTGAAGCAGATGCAAAAGAAACGCTTGTTGCGGCTGAGCATGGCGATACACTTCGCATGATGATCTCTGCCTTACGCAAGTTCACGCGTCATACGCCAATCAATGTTATTGCGAAAAAGCGTGAAATTGCGGCAGCAGTCTTAGATGCACAAAAGTATGTGGTATAAGGATAGATAGAAATAAAAACCAGACTTCTAGCAACTAGGAGTCTGGTTTTTGTTTAAAGAATTATTTTTTGTATTATAATTATCTAGCTTGGCCTCTTTGCCTGCTAGCTCATTGAGAGATTATTTTTGTAATAACTCTTCCAGAAAGTCTGAAATAGAAGGAAGGATTAATTTCTCGACACTTAGTTTTACAGCATTGGTAGAGGATGGAAGTGCGTAAATTGCGCGTGCTTCT
Source organism: Sutcliffiella halmapala (assembly GCF_002019665.1). GTDB lineage: Bacteria > Bacillota > Bacilli > Bacillales > Bacillaceae_I > Sutcliffiella_A > Sutcliffiella_A halmapala. Next base: position 841,100 of record NZ_KV917375.1, read on the forward strand.
TTACATCCAGCGGTGGCTCTACTAAACATTGTACTTGTTCTTAATTCTCCATAGCTTAAAAAACGTAAAAGCTCTCCAAAACCAGTCATTTCTTTTTCAAGAATACTTGTCACAGCTTCGTATGCAACATCTCTTGAGGTAAAGCCTGTTCCTCCCGTTAATATAATAGCTTGGATAGTTGGGTTTGTGCACCAAGTTTCAATTTGTTCCACAATCTCTTCTTCGTTGCATTTTACACTCTTGAAATCTGTAATAATATGGTCATTGGCTTGCAGGATATTTATGATTGTCCTCCCACTTGACTCTGATTTATCTGTCCCGTTGTCACTTACAGCTAATACAGCAAAGCGTATTTGAGTGAATTGATTAGTTGGTAAAATAAATAAAACCTCTTTTCAAAAAAATTCTACTTACACAGTAGCAAAAAGTGGAGCGCTTAATCTGTGATTTATGTCACAGATTAAGAGCTATAGAAATGATTTAATAAAAAAGAGTTCTAAATGAGGACAAATTAAAAAGCAGAACGCGATTGGTCCTGCTCTTTAATCAATTCGACACAAATCAATCGGACAATTTTCACAATTGATTTCTAGTTTTAAGAATTCAAGATTGTGAATCGTTATTTTCCCTTTTGCTATCGTTAAAATATTACGTTTCTTTAAGTCGCTTAACATGCGGTTCACTACTTCACGAGAAGATCCGCAATAGTTTGCTAAATCTTGGTTAGTTAATGGGGTGTTAATCAATATGCCGTTCTCTTTCATTACTCCATAGCTGTTGGTCATTCGAATTAGTGTAGAATAAAGTGCTCCTTTTTTTCCATTTAACACAAGGTCTCGAAACTTAGTTTGTGTTCTTCGAAATTGCAGACCCATCCATTTCATAAAAACTAAAGCAAGTTGACTGTTTTCGGAAAGCCTTTGTTCGAGGAGTTCTTTCTCAATAACGAGTACTTGGGCGTTTTCAACCACTTTAGCATTTTGCATATAAAGAGCTCCAGCACAAAACAAACTTAACTCTCCGATAATATCATCTTTACTACAAAGTCTTAATGTTAACTCTTGACCATCAGGGGTAATTTTACTCATCTGAATTTTTCCAGTTATTATGACAAAAAGCGCAGTTGCTTCGGATCCCTCCTGGTATAAATAGGAACCTTTTTTGACTTCTAACTTTGTTTTAAAGGAAGAGAACAAAAAATCTTTCAGTTCTTTTTCTATCTTATCTGTCACAAGAGTTCCCCCTTTAATCAATAGCAACAAGTGAATATTACTATTTAAATGAATGCTTTTTCTTTATGGATAGATTCCCTTATTGTAACTATTAAAGGTAAAAAAAGCTATGGTAGGAGGCTATAAGTGAGTCTGATAATGAAACTATTTCGTAGTGGAAATTCTCGTATGCAGGCTATGTAGCGCTTTGGGAAATAAGTAGGATACTCTGAAAAATTATTTTCGACGAACACTACTAGGCAACGGTCATATCTTTATACACCTCTCTTCATATTAAAAAAGAAATAATCAAATAACGTCGAATAATAAAAAATATTGTGTTGAAAATTAGGAGTAAGTCTTCTAATTGTGCTACAATATATGAGTAAATTCTTGTATGTAAGGTGGTGCAAAACGTAATGAATGTGACATTTTACTGGTATCCGAAATGCGGCACTTGCAGGAATGCAAAAAAATGGTTAGAAACTCATGATGTAGCGCTAGAAGCAGTACATATTGTCGACAATCCGCCATCACGCACAGAACTAGAAGAACTGTATAAGAAAAGCGGACTCGAACTCAAGAAATTCTTTAACACAAGTGGTATGAAATATCGTGAGCTTGGATTAAAGGATAAAATCAAAACCGCCTCGGAAGAAGAGTTGCTAGATATATTAGCAACGGATGGAATGCTCATTAAGCGCCCGATTACAACCGATGGCAACAAAGTAACAGTAGGATTTAATGAAAGCCTTTTTGAAGAAACTTGGAAATAAGAAAAGCTCCTTATCAAACGCAAATAGCGCTCGGAGCTTCAAAATAATTTCACTTTAATGGAGGTAATGAATGATGAACACACCAAAAGAATTACGCTATTCCGAAGAACATGAATGGGTAAAAGTAGAAGGCGAAAAAGTACGAATTGGTATCACAGATTTTGCACAATCTGAGCTAGGAGATATCGTATTCGTTGAACTACCTGAAGTTGGAGATGAAATTTCAGCAGATGAGCCATTTGGAAGCGTCGAATCTGTAAAAACGGTATCTGAACTTTACGCACCAATTAGTGGAAAAGTTGTCGAAGTAAATGAAGATTTAAGTGATAGCCCTGAATTTGTAAACGAATCTCCATACGAAAAAGCATGGATGATCGTTGTTGAACTTTCAGATGCTGGTGAAGTGGACAAGTTAATGACTGCTGATCAGTATGTGGAAATGACAAAAGAAGACTAATAACAATTAGACATTTAGGACACCCTAACTATAGATAAAACAAACGCTTATAAAGGGTGATTTCTAATGACTTTAGAAAATAAACGTTTAGATATAACTGACAGAGTAGTAGGTAAACTTGCTGATCAAGGCTTTAATTTGTATGTTGAAAAAGAACCAATTGGACAAGTGACTTTTTCTGAACAAGGTAATCAGTATACACTAAAGTCAGGTTATGAATCTCAGGGAAGTCGTATTTTTCAACAAGTTCAGGTTCCATCTGAAAAAGATGCTAAATATGTAGATTGCGACGATGAAAATGGATGGTGTTAGCCATCGGTGGGGTTGGGACTTTTAAAAGTTCCGCCCCTTTTTTCTATTTACACAACTCTTTTTTTGAAAATAGTCATATTAAAAGGTGAACTTTGGCGCTATGTAGAATATGAATAGTATAAAGATATTATGCTTTATACACTTTTTAAGAACAGGTGATGGGTATGGAAATAATCGATGTGGATAAAATCATCATTGTCGAGGGAAAATCGGATAAGAAAAGAATTCAACAAATTATCAACGAGCCCGTTCATATCATTTGTACGAATGGAACAATTAGTGTGACAAGATTAGATGAATTAATGGAAGACATTTTTGATAAAGAAGTGTATATATTAGTAGACGCGGATGACTCGGGGGACAAATTACGAAGATTATTCAAGCGTGAATTTCCTGAAGCGGAGCATCTCTATATCGATCGAATGTATCGTGAAGTTGCATCCGCACCATATCACCATATCGCAACGGTATTATTAAGTGCGAATATTGATATAAATACAGAATACCTACAATAGGATACGAATCCTGAGGATGAGGAAATGAAGGATTGGACCAAGAATCAATTATTAGAGGAAATAGATAAAAATCAAATATCTGTTATCTATTTTTATACGCCAATGTGTGGAACGTGCCAAGTTGCAAAAAGGATGCTCGAAGTAACAAAAGAACTGTATCCAAAGTTTCATTACGGGATGCTTGATGTTAACTATATTCAGGAGATTGCTATGAAGTGGGAAATAGAAAGTGTTCCGTGTTTGATGATTTTTCAAAGCGGACAAATTCTCGAAAAAATATATGCTTTTCACTCTGTCGAGCACCTTTTTCAACTGTTTCATCATATACAAAGTCAGACAACTAAAACACCTTAAAAAGGTGTTTTTTTGTTGGAATTATTTTTATTGTATTGAATCTCCCTTCTTAAAATACAGCTGCAAACGGACTAATCATACTAAACATATTTGAAGAATAATTTTTCTCTTGTCATTTTTCTGAAAAAAGAGTAAATTTATTTAGGGATACGAAACAAAAATAAGGGGAATTTTATGAAAAACTTAAAATGGCTCAGGTCATTTAGACACTATAATCGTAATATTAAACTGCTTTTTCTAGTTAATATCTTAACTCAAATCGGGTTAGGAATTTTTATGATAGTTTACAACTTTTATATTAGAGAATTAGGCTATGCGGAAACAGTAAATGGAAGCATGATTGCGATGGCTTCTTTAGCTGCTGCTATTATTTTAATTCCAGCTGGAATTCTTAGTGATAAATTGGGTAGAAGGAAAATGATGATTTATGGAGTAGTATTTACAGGGGTATTTATGCTTCTTCGTAGTACGCTTGAACTTCACTCCTTACTCTTGATTAGTTCGTTTATTTCAGGTATATCGATGGCGTTTTTACAAGTCACAGCAGTTCCTTGGCTAGCAGAAAACTCTACTCAATCCCAACGTGTTAAACTTTTTAGCTATCATTTTGCGGTGATGATGGGTGCTAATGTTATCGGTAATTTACTAGGTGGAACCTTAACAGATGCATTTTTATACTTGGTAGGATTAAGTCCCGTTTGGAGTGTTAGGTTAACTTTAATAATCGGAAGTTTTATTTTCGTTTTGGGCGTTTTCCCACTTTTGAAAACGGTAGAAACACCGCGAAAGAAAGAGAAAGAAACCTTCTCTTTGAAAGGGTTATTCCGAGCAATGCCATCAGGACAATTAAAGTTAATTATCATATTTGGAGTTGCCCAAATATTGATAGGTTTTGGTTCGGGATTAGTGATTCCTTATCTTAATCTCTACTTTGCTGATCGTTTTCATATCTCAAACTCAAGCATTGGAATAGTTTTGTCTCTTGGGCAAGCTGTTACAGCGGTTGCGATGATTGTTGGACCAGCAGTGGTAAGAAGAGTGGGAGAAGTTCGTGCTGTAGTGATTCTGCAACTACTATCCCTTCCATTTATGTTTATTACCGCATTTACGCATAGTTTTTGGTTAGCTGCTCTTGGATTTTTATTTCGTCAAGCATTAATGAATGCAGCAAATCCTATAATTTCTTCAATGATGATGGAAAAAGTTGATGATTCGTTGAAGGGGTTTGCAAACTCAATTAGTCAGATGGTCTTTTCATTAGGATGGGCTAGCATGGGACCAGTTTCGATGTCTATTGTGTTACTTTATGGAGAATATTGGGGGTATGGTATTGTATTTTCGTTAACAGCAGTGCTTTATTTGACAAGTTCTGTTTATTTTTATTTCGCATTTAGAGAAAAATCGACGACAAGTTATCAAAAATCAATTGCTGAATCATCATAGAATGACATATTTCTCGGGAAATGAAGACAATCAGCAAAATTTCGCGATTTTTGTTTCTTCATACAAGCAGGATTTCTCCTTTTTTGCATGAATGTGTTAAGTAGATAAAGGGGGGCTAACCGTGATGAAAACTATTCTAGAAGGATTTCTGGATAGAGTGAAAGACAAGTCGCATGTTTTGGAAATATTGCCTGCATATACGATTAAATGTTGCTTAAAAAGTGAGGAAGAAAGCTCTTTTTTTGTATTAAGTCGGGGTAGAATTGAAATGGTTGAGAGTGTCGATTCGATGGATATCAAAATTGAAGGGCCTGCTCATCTAATTTCAGATCTTTTAACTGGTTCAACAAAACTTACTCATGAAAAAATAGTGTTTCGTGGGAGTTTTCGTCAATGGTTACTAGTGGATTCTCTTTTAACATTAATGAAAAAAGCGTCATAATACGATTCTAATACTAGAAAGGGAAATCGCCGATATATGGAGAAGTACAGCAAAAATAACTAAAGTATTAGCAGTCAACGAGCGGAGTGGTAAGCATGTATTATTTTATAGTGAACAAAACCTCAGGTAACGGAAAAGGGTGGAGGGTTTGGGGGAATGTTGAAAATCTTTTGAAGAAGAGAAGCATTTCCTATAAGGTAGTTTTTACAGAGGGATCAGATCGGGATGCAGATTTAGTAGAAAGTATATCACCATTTGAATTGAAAGCAATTATTGTGGTTGGGGGAGACGGTACTATTCACGGAGTAGCTAATAGCTTAGTGCACAAGAAAATTCCGTTGGGAATAATTCCAGCTGGCTCTGGCAATGATTTTGCAAGGAGTTTACAAATCCCTATGAATTATGTGGAAGCATTAGAAAGAATTTTAGTAGGTTCTATTAAAGAGATAGACATTGGTAAAGTTGGTGAAGAATACTATATTACCATTGCTGGTATTGGATTCGATGGGAAGGTAGCGCAAGTGACAAACGAATCAAAGTCCAAGAAGCTACTTAATAAACTTAATTTAGGAAGTCTAGCATATGTGTATAGTTTAATTAAGGTGTTATTTACATATAAACCAACAACCGTCAAACTAAAGATAGATAGAGTAGAGAAAATCTATCATGATGTTTGGATGATCTCAGTAGCAAATCTACCCTTTTATGGGGGAGGAATAAAGATTTGTCCGGATGCAAAAGCAGATGACGGGTTGTTAGACTTGTGTATTGTACATGGTGTAGGCAGATGGGAGTTATTGTTGGTCTTTCCTAGAGCTTTTTCAGGGAGTCATATTACCCATAGAAATGTCACGATACAAAAAGGCAAAGACATCATATTGGAGCCTTACGATGAATTAACCATTCAGTGTGATGGCGAGATTATCAAACAGCAGAGGATTGCTTTAACGATAGAAGAAAAGGCATTATTTATATTATAATTTTTTTGTTTGACAGGTACCAAGGACCATGATACGATTACATTCGTTAATAATAAATAATCTGATTTACCCAAATACTTAACTTTATATGTTTATCTCTTATCGAGAGAGGTGGAGGGACGTGCCCGATGAAACCCGGCAACCGTCAACAAGTAATTGTTGAAATGGTGCCAATTCACACAAAGCATAATAATTGCTTTGATAGATGAGAGGAAGGACTTTTATCTATATAATCCTTTCTGCTCATTTGCGCAGGAAGGATTTTTTGTTTGCTATAAAGTTTTAATTATTCTCAGTTTTTCTGGTAAATAGAGGTTGGAATAGTCAATCGTTTTTTCGATTGTTGGGTAAGCTAAGGGTTAGGATTGAGAGAAGGAAGGTGTACGTATGATCTCTTTACAAGGTGTAAAAAAAGTTTTCCAAACGAAAAATGGAAAAGTTACAGCTGTAGATGATATAGATTTGTCCATTAACCAAGGAGAGATCTTTGGAATTATAGGATATAGTGGTGCGGGAAAAAGTACGTTAATTCGAATGCTTAATGGACTTGAAACACCATCAAGCGGTGATGTTGATGTAGCAGGTCGCAATCTTGCTACAATTAAAGGAAAAGAATTACGAGCGGCGCGTCAAGAAATTAGCATGATTTTTCAGCATTTTAATTTGCTTTGGTCGAGAACGGTTAAAGAAAATATTGCGTTCCCCTTAGAAATTGCTGGTATTAAACAGGAAGAAAGAAATAAGAGAGTGGCAGAATTAGTCAAGCTTGTAGGATTAGAAGGTCGCGAAGATTCTTATCCGGCACAATTAAGTGGTGGTCAAAAGCAGAGAGTCGGGATTGCAAGAGCATTAGCAAATAATCCGAAAGTTTTATTATGTGATGAAGCGACATCGGCACTTGATCCACAAACGACAGACTCCATTCTAGAACTTCTTGTTGATATAAATAAACGCTTGAAACTAACGATTGTGCTCATTACACATGAAATGCATGTTATTCGTAAAATTTGTCACCGTGTTGCTGTCATGGAAGACGGGAAAATTGTGGAGCAAGGTAATGTGTTAGAGGTTTTCCGTAAACCAGAACAACCCATTACGAAGCGTTTTGTGAAACAAGTAACGGTGCCAGAAGAAACACTGGAAACAATCGAACATCTTTTAGCGGATTTTCCAAAGGGGCGAGTGATACAGCTTACATTCGTTGGAGCATCTGCGGAGCAACCAATTATTATGAACTTAATTCGCAAATTTGCGATTGACGTGAATATTCTACAGGGGAAAATTTCGCAAACCCAAAATGGTGCATATGGATCATTATTTCTGCACTTAGATGGTGAAGACTTAGAAATTGAACAAGCGCTAGCATACATTCGTGAGCAGCAAGTGGAGTTGGAGGTGATGACGAATGTTTGAGCGCGTTAATTGGGATAATGTTTGGAAAGCAACCGAAGAAACACTTTACATGAGTAGCATCTCTGTCGTTATTACGTTTATTTTAGGAATTATTTTAGGTCTTTTATTATTCTTAACTGCTAAAGGGAATATCTGGGAAAACAAACTGATTAATGGAATTGTAGCAGCGGTCGTTAATATCTTTCGTTCCATACCATTTGTCATTTTAATTGTATTATTAATTCCTTTTACAAGAACACTTCTAGGCACGATTATCGGTGCAGATGCAGCATTGCCAGCACTAATCATCGGTGCAGCACCATTCTATGCACGGATGGTTGAAATTGCATTGCGAGAAATTGATAAAGGTGTCATCGAGGCAGCCCGGTCAATGGGGGCGAAAACGTCTGAAATCATCTGGAAGGTTTTACTTCCGGAATCGATGCCAGCGTTAGTATCTGGAATTACAGTGACAGCAATCGCAATTGTGAGTTATACAGCAATGGCCGGTTTTGTTGGCGCAGGTGGATTAGGAAACCTTGCTTTCTTAGATGGTTTTCAACGAAATAATTGGGAAGTAACCTTTGTATGTACCATCGTAATTTTAATTATCGTGTTTGTTATCCAATTTATTGGTGACTATATAACAGCTAAATTAGACAAAAGATAAGGGAGAGGGATTACAGATGAAAAAATTAGTCAGCTTTGCAGTTATTTCTTTATTAGTGCTTGTTCTAGCAGCTTGCGGTTCAAGTGGAAATGGGTCAGATGGTAAAGGCATTAAAGAAGGTAAATTAGTAGTAGGAGCTTCCAATGTTCCACATGCAGAAATTTTAGAAGAAGCAGCTGCTCTATTAAAGGAAAAAGGTATTGAGCTAGAAATTCAAAGGTTTTCGGACTATATCATTCCGAACCAGGCTTTAAGAGACAAAGATTTAGATGCAAACTATTTTCAACATCAACCTTATTTAGAATCTCAAATCGCGGATAATGACTATGATTTTGAAAGTGCTGGTGGTGTTCATATCGAGCCAATCGGTGTGTACTCTCAAAAATATGCTAGCTTAGAAGAGCTTCCAGAAAAAGCAGAAATTTTAATGAGTAATTCAATTGCCGATCACGGACGTATTTTATCCATGCTTCAAGAAAAAGGTTTAATCACGTTGAAAGAGGGCGTCGAGCCTATCGCAGCTACAGTTAATGATATTGAAGAGAACCCGAAAGACTTACAGTTCAACACTCAGTTTGAAGCAGCATTTTTACCACAAGCTTATCTAAATGGTGATGGAGATGCAGTTTTAATTAATGGTAACTATGCACTTGGAGCAGATATCGATCCTGCCAAGGAAGCGATTGAGTTAGAATCACCAGAGAATAACCCTTATGTAAACTTAGTTGTTATTCGTTCAGAGGATAAAGGAAATGAGCAAATTAAAGCATTAGTAGAAGTTCTTCAATCAGAAGAAATCAGAGCATTTATTGAAGAAAAATATCAAGGTACAGTTATCCCAGCTGCTGGTGAGTAATTATAGAAGTAAAGCGTCCTATTATGGGGCGCTTTTTATTTTTGTTTGCCACTTTTTCATAGGTTCTGGAAGAGCGATGAATGGTTTTGCGGAGCTTCTGACAATTTTGGGGAAGCTTTTGATAAATTTCCGTAAGCTTCTGACAAATTTGGAGCAGCTTTTGATAAAATTCCGTGAGCTTCTGACAATTTTAGAAAACCTTTTGACATTTTGTATTTCCCTCAAGTATTTCCCGACTTTTCTTCTAATCCCCCAGCATCTAGTCTGTGCTTTGTTCTTCCAAACATAAAGGACACCACGATGCAGAAGCATATAGTAGGTATTTGCTGTTTAGTATTTATCACCTTAGGCAGATGCCCAATTACGAGAGCTGACCCTTTCAAATGGCTCCTTTTGAAGGTTGGGTATATTACCCAATGTTGTTATGATTATTAGTGTGTTTAAAGTAAATACTCTAAAGGGTATCTGTATAACTAGATACAGAATTAAACACATATAAATAGGAAGGGAATGGTTTATTATCCATCATCAAGTACAGGTGAAGTACACTGGTAACATGGAAAAGGCAATGTTTCAAGCTTATGGGTTCGGGTATGAGGAATACACAAGACAACTTTCAAAACGTCTAGAGGTTGAAAAGCTTCGAGAAGAGGAATACCAAAAAAGCTTGGATTTAGTTGCAGAATTAGACCGTAGATTCCACACTTAAAAACTTACTAACAAATTTGCTTTTTAGAACTTACTTATAATAGCCATTGATTACTAATAAAAAGGGGCTAGCACCAGACTCATTAAGATGAGAATGCTGCAAGCCTCTTTTTATTTTTGGATCTGTTAAAGTACAACGGTGTTGCATAGACACTCATACAAAGAAATTATTACACCATGAAGTATGTAAATAGATCAGTTAAACGTTACATCTAAACTGGCCACCCCTGGTGATTGAAGTGGAAGGCGTGAGACTCCTGCGGGAAGTAGCGTTTTGTGGAGACCCCGCAGGCAAAGCCGAGGAGGCTCCATAAGCGCCCCGCGGAAAGCGAACACCTGCAACGGAAATCTACAGGGAGTTTAAAAAGCAACCTATCTTTTTCAGGATAGCCTTATTTTTTATCCTAATGTTGTTCAATAAAAGGGCATTATAAAATAATTCCCAGAAAATTAGACTTTTTAACAATAAGTTCGATATAATTTGAGGGTGTGTCAGACAAATCGGAAAAGGTTGCTAACACTTTCTATTTGTTATAAGATTGTAATGAGAATAAAGTGAGAATTATAACAAGAATGTGTTTTCATACATGAGCACAAGTACATTGGAGGTATTGAGGAATGGGTTCAACTTTAACAATTAAAGATTTACATGTTTCTATTAATGATAAAGAGATTTTAAAGGGTGTAAATCTTGAAGTAAAAGGCGGAGAGATTCACGCGATCATGGGTCCTAACGGAACAGGGAAGTCAACGCTTTCAGCTGCAATCATGGGTCACCCGAAATATGAAGTAACAAGTGGTAGCATCTCATTTGATGGTGAAGATGTGTTAGAAATGGAAGTAGACGAGCGTGCAAAGGTTGGTTTATTTCTTGCAATGCAATATCCAAGTGAGATTAGTGGCGTAACAAATGCTGATTTCCTACGTTCTGCTATCAATGCTCGTCGCGAAGAAGGCGATGAAATTTCTTTAATGAAGTTTATCCGTAAAATGGACAAAAGCATGGACTTCTTAGAAATGGATCAAGCTATGGCACAACGTTATTTAAACGAAGGTTTCTCCGGTGGAGAGAAAAAGCGTAATGAAATTTTACAATTAATGATGATCGAGCCTAAGATTGCTATCTTAGACGAAATTGATTCTGGTTTAGATATAGATGCTTTAAAGGTTGTTTCTAAAGGAATCAATGAAATGCGTAGCGATGACTTTGGTTGCTTAATTATCACTCACTACCAACGTCTATTAAACTACATCACACCTGACCATGTTCACGTAATGATGCAAGGTCGTATTGTAAAATCTGGTGGAAAAGAATTAGCACAACGCCTTGAAGCAGAAGGTTATGATTGGATTAAGCAAGAATTAGGTATTGAAGACGAAACAGTCGGGCAAGAAGCGTAAGCAAGGAGGATAATCATGACGTTAGAGACAAAATTACCGTTTGATCAAGACTACCTCAGCAACTACTCTAAAGAATTAGGGGAGCCTCAGTGGTTGTCGGATCTTCGCTTACAAGCTCTTGCATTGGCAGAAGAACTGCCTTTACCAAAGCCTGATAAAACGAAGATTACGAAATGGAATTTCACTCAATTCCAAAAACATACTGTAGAGACTTCTATTACTTCAGTAGAGCAATTACCGGAAGAGGTAAAAGCGCTAGTAGATGTTGAGAATATATACGTTCAAGTAGACAACACACCTGTAGTTGCTTCATTAAAAGAAGAATTAACTGCACAAGGTGTTATTTTCACGGATATTTTAACTGCTGCAAAAGACCATAGTGATCTTGTACAAAAGTACTTCATGAAAGATGGAGTAAAAGTAGATGAGCACAAATTAACGGCGTTACACGCTGCATTAATGAATGGCGGAGCATTTTTGTATATTCCTAAAAATGTAGTGATTGAAGATCCAATTCAAGCTATTTATGTTCACGATAAAGCTGAAGCTATTTTTAATCACGTATTAATAGTAGCGGAAGATAATAGTGCTGTTACGTATGTGGAGAATTATCTTTCTACTACAGACGGAGAAGGTTCTATTTTCAACATCGTTACCGAAGTTATCGCTAATGCTAACTCAAAGGTACTATACGGGACAGTAGATCATCTAGGTAAAGGTGTAACAACTTATGTAAATCGTCGCGGAGTTGTTGGACGCGATGCAACACTTGAGTGGGCACTTGGACTGATGAACGATGGCGATACGATTTCAGAGAATATTACTCATTTAATCGGTGACGGTTCTACTGGAGATACAAAATCGGTAGTAGTAGGTCGTGGAGTACAAAAGCAAAATTTCACGACAATGGTTGTTCATCATGGTAAAAACTCTGAGGGTCAAATCTTAAAGCATGGTGTTATGAAGGATAGTGCAAGTTCAGTATTTAACGGAATTGGGAAGATTGAGCATGGAGCTTCAAAATCTAATGCAGAACAAGAATCCCGTGTGTTAATGCTTAGCGAAAAAGCTCGTGGAGATGCGAATCCAATTCTTTTAATCGATGAGGATGATGTAACTGCAGGACACGCTGCATCTGCAGGCCGTGTGGATCCACTACAGCTTTATTATATAATGAGTCGTGGTATCTCTAAGAAGGAAGCAGAGCGCTTAGTTATTCACGGGTTCTTAGCTCCAGTTGTTAATCAATTACCGATCGAAAAGGTGAAAAACCTCTTGATTGATGTAATTGAAAGGAAAGTAAAATAATGAATATCCAGGAGATTCGTCAGCAGTTTCCTATTTTACACCAAGAGGTTAATGGGCATCCGCTTGTATACCTAGATAGTGCTGCTACTTCTCAAAAACCGTTAGCGGTTATTGAGGCGTTAGAAAAGTATTATAAAGGCTACAACTCTAATGTTCACCGAGGAGTACATACCCTTGGAACAAGAGCGACGGATGGATATGAGGGAGCAAGAGATAAAGTGAAAAACTTTATTAATGCTTCGTTCAGAGAAGAAATTATTTTCACTCGCGGTACTACAACTGCGCTTAATCTTGTAGCATCTAGCTATGCACGTGCCAATCTAAATGAGGGCGACGAAATAGTTATCACCTACATGGAGCATCATAGTAATATCATTCCATGGCAGCAAGCGGCAAAAGCTACAGGAGCAACATTGAAATATATTCCACTGACAGAAGATGGCTCTATTTCTTTAAAAGATGTAGAAGAAACGGTTACTTCAAACACGAAAATTGTTTCCGTGATGCAAGTTTCCAATGTATTAGGTGCCATCAATCCAATTAAAGAAATCGCTGCAATTGCTCATAAAAATGGCGCAATTATGGTGGTGGATGGCGCTCAAAGTACGCCACATATGAAGGTGGATGTACAGGACTTAGATTGCGACTTCTTTGCATTATCTGGTCATAAAATGGGTGCCCCAACTGGAATTGGTGCTCTTTACGGGAAGAAGCATCTGTTAGAGAACATGGAACCAATTGAATTTGGTGGAGAAATGATTGATTTTGTTGGCCTGCAGGATTCCACATGGAAGGAACTTCCTTGGAAATTTGAGGGCGGCACTCCTATTATTGCAGGTGCGATTGGACTTGGGGCTGCGATTGATTTTCTAGAGCAAATTGGGATGGAAAATATTTTAGCTCATGAGCACAAGCTTGCCACCTATGCAATAGACCGCATGTCTGAAATTGAAGGTATTACGATTTATGGTCCGAAGAAGCGTGCAGGAGTTGTAACATTTAATATAGATGATGTACATCCACATGATGTCGCTACGGTGCTAGATGCAGAAGGTATTGCTGTTCGTGCAGGACACCATTGTGCACAGCCTTTAATGAAGTATCTAAATGTATCTTCTACCGCTCGTGCAAGTTTTTACCTGTATAATACGGAAGAAGAAATTGATAAGCTAGTAGCATCATTAGTGAAAACAAAGGAGTACTTTAGCAATGTCTTTTAATAATTTAGATACTCTTTATCGTCAAGTGATTATGGACCATTATAAAAACCCTCGTAATAAGGGCCAGCTTGAAGAAGAAAGTATTACGATTGATATGAATAATCCAACCTGTGGAGACCGTATCCATCTAACCTTGAAGCTAGAGGATGGAAAAGTTGCTGCTGCGAAATTTGATGGCGAGGGCTGCTCTATTTCAATGGCATCAGCTTCAATGATGACACAGGCAGTAAAAGGATTAGAAGTGGAAAAAGCATTAGAGCTTTCACAAATTTTTTATGATATGATGCTTGGTAAAGAATATGATGATGAGAATTTAGATTTAGGGGATATTGAAGCACTTCAAGGAGTTGCTAAATTCCCGGCTCGTATAAAATGTGCGACCCTCGCTTGGAAAGCAATGGAAAAGGGAGTTAAATCTGAATAAGCTATAAAGGATTAGGGAGCTTTAGGAATAGTAAATGATTTCTAAAGCTCACCTCTTGAATGGAGGGAATAAGAAAATGGCAAAAAAAATGCCTGAAATCGGCGATTACAAGTATGGCTTTAAGGATAAGGATGTTTCTATTTTCCGTTCTGGTCGTGGACTTACGAAAGAAATCGTAGAAGAAATTTCTCGTATGAAATCAGAGCCTCAATGGATGTTAGATTTCCGTCTTAAATCGTTAGAGCAATTCTATAACATGCCTATGCCTCAATGGGGTGGCGACTTAAATAGCTTAAACTTTGATGAGATTACGTACTACGTAAAACCATCTGAAAAGTCAGAGCGTTCTTGGGATGAAGTACCTGAAGAAATCAAACAAACATTTGATAAATTAGGTATTCCTGAAGCAGAACAAAAATATTTAGCTGGTGTATCTGCACAGTATGAGTCTGAGGTTGTTTACCACAACATGCAAGAAGACTTAGAAGACTTAGGTGTTGTTTTTAAGGATACAGACACAGCGTTAAAAGAAAATGAAGATATCTTCCGTGAGCACTTCGCGAAAGTTATCCCGCCTACTGACAACAAGTTCTCAGCATTGAACTCTGCAGTATGGTCTGGTGGTTCTTTCATCTATGTTCCTAAAGGTATTAAAGTGGAAACTCCACTTCAAGCATACTTCCGTATTAACTCAGAAAACATGGGTCAATTCGAACGTACGCTAATCATTGTAGACGAAGGCGCACATGTACACTATGTAGAAGGCTGTACAGCACCTGTTTACACAACGAACTCCTTACACAGTGCGGTAGTAGAAATCATCATTAAGAAGGATGCTTACTGCCGTTACACGACGATTCAAAACTGGGCAAACAACGTTTACAATCTAGTTACAAAGCGTGCAGTGTGTGAAGCGAATGCAACGATGGAATGGATTGATGGTAACATCGGTTCCAAATTAACGATGAAATACCCAGCTGTTATCCTTAAAGGAGAAGGCGCTCGTGGTATGACACTTTCCATCGCATTAGCTGGAAAAGGTCAACATCAAGATGCAGGTGCGAAAATGATTCACTTAGCACCAAACACATCTTCTACGATTGTTTCTAAGTCTATCTCTAAACAAGGTGGAAAAGTAACATACCGTGGAATCGTTCATTTTGGTAAAAGAGCTACAGGTGCTCGTTCTAACATCGAGTGTGACACACTAATCATGGATAACCAATCTACTTCTGATACAATTCCTTACAACGAAGTGTTCAACGATAATGTATCCCTTGAGCATGAAGCAAAGGTATCGAAAGTATCTGAAGAGCAATTGTTCTATCTAATGAGCCGTGGTCTTTCAGAAGAAGAAGCAACAGAAATGATCGTAATGGGCTTCATCGAGCCATTCACGAAAGAACTTCCGATGGAATATGCGGTTGAGATGAATAGATTGATCAAGTTCGAAATGGAAGGGTCTATCGGTTAATATAGACCTTGAATTAAAAAAGGTAGCAAACGGTGTAAATATGTTTGCTACCTTTTTTGTATGTTTTTTTGGGGGGAGAATAGTGCAATTACACCACGTTTTCCTCGACCTCTCCGGTATTCTCCTTCTGTTTTTCCAAATAATCACTCACCTTCAAGCTAGTATAAATAAAGCCTGCTGCGATGAATGCCGAAAAGACCCAGCCGTTTACTTTCATAAAGAATAGGATTCTATCGTAGCCTTGAACACCATACACGCCGATTAAATATTGCTTTAAACCAGCAGAGAAAAAACTGCGTACAGCGAATATGGCCGTTACAATATAAAATGCTGGTAATAACGCTTTTTGCTGGTACAAACGTAAGCTATTTTCTCGTTTATGCCCTTGGAGATAGGCGATATCAACCGCGAAGTAGAGTGCAATTGGTTTTCTGATTATCATCGTAACTATAAAAAATGAACCAAAAACCATTCCGACGTAAACAGAATTTTGGAGCATCGTAAATGCGGAGCCTGATAAAATATCGACAACTGTACTAATTAAAAGGGTCGACAATAGAAACATCCCCGTTATATTAAATTGTTTTTCTAGCCCAAATCGTACAATCGTATAGAGAAATCCAGGAGCAGTGGATAGGAGAATGGCATAATAGTCTCCTAAGGGTGCTTGTCCATATTTCCAAATGACATAAGGCATCACTAAGTAAAATAATAAATCAAATAAGACAATTTTGTTTTTCATTTATTTTCCTCCACTTTTTTTATAATTTCCAAACTGAAAATACATGGGTATTTGTTGAACACTCTGTTGATCTCTGTTGCAGGTGGCAGCGATTGTGGGTTACGGGCGCCCGCTATAATAAAAAGAGGTAGGCTCAGAAAAAGTACATTTTAAAGAATAAGCATCATCTCAAGTATTTCTTTTGAGAACACGAAAATCGAAATGCAGGAAAAGGAAAGCCTCTAAAGCCCGTTTGAGAACACGAATATCGAAAAACAGGAAAAGGAAAGCGCCAAAAGCCCGTTTGTGAACACGAAAATCGAAAAACAGGAAAAGGAAAGCGCCAAAAGCTCGTTTGTGAACACGAAAATCGAAAAACAGGAAAAGGAAAGCGCCAAAAGCCCGTTTGTGAACACGAAAATCGAAAAACAGAAAAAGGAAAGCCTCTAAAGGATAAAGTCCATATAATTGTGTAAATAGAAAGGTCACCATCATGACCCGTGGTGTTACAATGTTTTCGACCAAGAAAACTACACGCACGGAGGACATGATGATGACCCAAATCAATATTACTATAAATTTAGAAGATCTCAAAGAGAAAATCGAAAAAAGCGCTTTAGAATCACCTGTAAAAGCATCCCTTTCCCTTATTTTAAATTCTTTGATGGAAAAAGAAAGAGATGAGTACATCAACGCACTCTCTCATGAGAGAACTGAAGAACGCCGATCCTATCGGAATGGGTATTATGAGCGTGAGTTGATTACGGGAGCTGGTTCTCTAAAACTTAGAGTTCCTCGTACACGAGATGGGGAATTTTCTACCACTGTCTTTCAAAAATATGCACGCTGCGAACAGGCTCTTATTCTTTCCATGATTGAAATGGTGGTAAATGGGGTTTCTACACGAAAGGTAACGAAAATTGTAGAAGAGCTGTGTGGGAAAAGTGTGTCTAAATCTCTCGTTTCCAATTTAACCAAAACACTTGATCCTATCATCAACGAATGGAGAAACCGTCCATTAAACACGTTTTACTACCCTTATGTTTACGTGGACGCTCTATATATCAAGGTTCGGGAAAACCAAAAGGTGGTGTCTAAAAGTGTTCATATTGCTTGTGGGGTGAACCAAAACGGGCATAGAGAAATCATTGGCTTGAAAGTTAATCACTCGGAATCCACTGAAAGCTGGTCTAATTTCTTTGAGTACCTAAAATCTAGAGGACTTCAATCTCCTAAAATGGTGATCTCTGATGCCCATGCTGGTTTGGTTTCTTCCATTCAAACATCATTCTTAGGAACCTCTTGGCAGAGATGTGTGGTCCATTTCTTAAGGAACATCATGGACACCCTCCCTAAAAAGACAACAGAAGCTCGACAAGAGCTTAAAGACATGTTTCAGAACTCGGATATCAAACTTGTAAGAGAGATGAAAGCCCGTTTTGTGGAAAAGTACCAAGACACAAAGGGCTTCAGTAAAGCTATTAATAAACTAGAGGATGGGTTTGAGGACGCTATTCAATTTCATTCACAACCAGTTCAACACCATAAGAACCTACGTACCACTAACATGTTAGAACGTGTTAACAGAGAAATACGTAGAAGAGAACGAGTCATTCAGATTTTCCCTAATGAACAATCTGCCAATCGAATCATTGGAGCCGTTTTAATGAATATAGAAGCAGACTGGAATAAGCATAACATCCCCTATCTAAAAGATATCAAGCCTAATTAACCCTAAAAGATAGTGGTTAAGCCTAATTTCAAATTGACATCGAGCCTCTGTGGGCATGATGAAAAGCCAGGAAGCCAGGTTTCTTAAACCTGGCCTGCCCACGCAGGCTATCATGCCCACCTCTCGATGTAAATTCGAAATACGTATCGCTCACCTAATCTTATTTATTGTCTTGTCGAAACTCATTGTTGACACTTTTACACAATAATATGGACTTGACTCTCTAAAGCCCGTTTGTGAACACGAAAATCGAAAAACAGAAAAAGGAAAGCCTCTAAAGCCCGTTTGTGAACACGAAAATCGAAAAATAGGAAAAGAAAAGCTCCAAAAGCCCGTTTGTGAACACGAAAATCGAAAAATAGGAAAAGGAAAGCCTCTAAAGCCCGTTTGTGAACACGAAAATCGAAAAATAGGAAAAGGAAAGCGCCAAAAGCTCGTTTGTGAACACGAAAATCGAAATGCAGGAAAAGGAAAGCGCCAAAAGCCCGTTTGTGAACACGAAAAGCGAAAAACAGGAAAAGGAAAGCCTCTAAAGCCCGTTTGTGAACACGAAAAGCGAAAAACAGGAAAAGGAAAGCGCCAAAAGCTCGTTTGTGAACACGAATATCGAAAAATAGGAAAAGGAAAGCGCCAAAAGCCCGTTTGTGAACACGAAAACACCAAAAAGGCAAAAAGTAGGCACCTAAAAGCCCCTCTGACTACACATAAATACAAAAGTAAGCTACTTTAATTGTACCAATTACTCCCAAGTAAAACACGTTAAATTTTAAACGATTATGCCGATTATGATAAAATAAAAAAAATGAGGTGAAACGGATGATATATATTGGTGTAACTGGATGGGGAGATCATGATTCGCTTTATACTACTGGTGTTGCTGCTAGAAATAAGTTGAAAGAATATGCGGCAAATTTTCCGATCGTAGAGGTAGATTCTTCTTTCTATGCAATTCCAAATAGACAACATATAGAAAAGTGGGTCGCCGATACGCCCTCTTCTTTTAAATTTATTGTAAAGGCCTATCAAGGGATGACAGGGCATCAACGTGGAGAAATTCCTTATGAATCCAAAGAAGCGATGTTTGCTGCGTTTAAGCATTCTATCGAACCTTTTGAAGAGTCTAATAAGCTAGCGATGGTTCTATTTCAATTTCCGCCATGGTTTGATTGCACGAAAGGAAATGTAAGCTATTTACGCTGGTGTAAAGAGAGAATGGCAAATACCCCGGTAGCTTTAGAGTTTCGCAATCAAACCTGGTTTTCTAAAAATTTACGAGAAAAAACACTCATGTTTATGGAGCAGGAAGGCTGGATACATTGTATTTGTGATGAGCCGCAAACGCGCACTGGATCGATTCCGACCGTTTTGCATCCAACAAATAAAGAAAGTACTTTAGTTCGTTTACATGGGCGCAATGTCCATGCCTGGTCACAGCCTGTTTTTGGGAAGGATTGGAGAGAAGTCCGTTATTTGTATGATTACAACGAGCAAGAATTAATCGAGTGGAAGCGAAATTTAGAGAAGCTGAAACACGAGACAAAGGATATTTACTTTTTATTTAACAATAATTCTGGTGGACATGCTGCAGGTAACGCTAAGCGTATGATAGAAATGCTAGGTTTAGAATACGGTGGCTTAGCGCCAAAACAACTAGACCTATTTTAGAAAAAGAGGAGAGAAAGAGCGCGTGCATATTCGAATTTTACATACTAATGATATACATAGCCATTTTGAGACGTACCCGAAACTAGCAACATTTTTAAAAGACAGTGATAAAAATGTTCCTTCTGTATTAGTAGATATTGGGGATAATATGGACCGATTTCACTCAATTACGGAGGCAACTAATGGAAGGGCGAATACAGCGCTTCTTAATTATTTACAGTACGATTTTGCAACGATTGGCAATAATGAAGGGATTACGTTGGCTTATCAGGAATTGACAGAGCTTTATCAGGAAGCAGAATTTTCGGTTCTCGTTGCAAATTTGTTCGAACAGAATGGGAATTACCCAGAATGGATTAAACCCTATGCATACAAAGAAATAGAAGGTTTAAAGGTATGCTTCATAGGGGTTACTGTTTTTTATCAAAAATTTTATCAATTATTAGGCTGGAAGCTAGAAGAACCTTTTCAGGTGCTAGAAGAAATTTTACCTGAAATTGTAAAGGAAGCAGATGCTGTAGTAGTTCTCTCCCATCTTGGGATTACGGATGATGAAGAGATGGCAAGAAGGTTTCCTGCTATCGATGTTATTCTAGGTGGTCATACCCATCATGTTTTGCCAGAAGGGAAATGGATAGGGAATACGCTTTTATGTGGGGCCGGTAAGTATGGGGAGTATATCGGACAGGTAGATCTTTCTTTTAATCAGGAGAAGAAAATTCTACAAAAATCTGCAAGCTTACATTCTTTACGGCCGATAAAAGCTTGTCCATCACTACAAAGCAAGATAGAAGAAATCCAGCATGAAGCATCGGCTGTATTGCGAAATAATGTAGCAATCATAAATAGGCCTCTGAAGGTAAGCTGGTTTGAGGATTCTCCATTCCCAGATCTTTTAGCAGAGGCGTTAAAGGAATGGTGTGATGCTGATATTGGTATGGTTAATGCAGGTGTATTATTAGAGTCTATTGAAGCGGGAGAGGTAACGAAAGAAGATTTGCATCGAATTTGTCCACATCCGATTAATCCATGTCGTGTTTCGTTAACTGGAGAAGAGCTTAAAGAAGTCATTCAGCAAGCAGTTCAGCCAGAAATGGAAAAGTTGCGTATAAAAGGTATTGGGTTCCGAGGAAAGGTGATGGGGAAAATGGCATTTAGTGGATTGGGGCTCGAAACAGAAGTCCACTCGGATGGAAGTGTTCAGGTCGTAACGGTCTTCGTTAATGGACGTGATATTTTGCCACATGAAATCATTTCAATTGGAACGATCGATATGTTTACTTTTGGAGGTATGTATCCGAGTATTATGCGGGCTAAAGATAAGAAGTTTTATATGCCTGAGCTTCTTCGAGATGTTTTGGCGGGAAAAATTGCTCGCTTATAACATTAAGTAATAAACCCATTTTTTACACGCTTTTCTTTCCTTGACATAAATTGATAGAGGAAGGGAGCGTGACAAATATCTATGATTGAAATGACGCCTATAACCATTAATGGAGTTAATTTTACTGCTGTCACAGTTAGATTGCCAAAGACTAATTTTCTAGCTGTAACTAGTGATAAAGGGTATATCATGTGTGGAGCCCTTGATGTTGCCTTATTAAATGAAAAGCTGAGAGATCGTCGAATCATTGCTGGGCGAGCGGTCGGTGTTCGTACGATTGAGCAATTAATAGAGGCCCCTTTAGAGTCGGTTACGTATGAAGCGGAAAGTCTAGGTATAACTGTCGGGATGGCTGGCAAGGATGCCTTGTTAAAAATGATATAAAAACGACTAACAGTTTAAGGGCTGTTAGACTCTCAATAAAGGAGACCTCTTAATGGGGTCTCTTTTGGCGTTCCCCAAAACACACTTAAGTGGATAGAAATTCTTACTTCCAATCATTCATTGATAAATTTTTATAAAAATTTCATTATTATTGAAGTTTTCTTTCTTTCTTTTTACTATAATAGGAAATATATAGATTTTGTCGAAATATGAAGATAGGAGACACTATGAGATTATTACCCACGAAGTCAATGAAGCCGGGAATGAAGCTAGCTAAAACTATCTATAATGATCAAGGCAGACCCTTAATAAGTGAAGGAATACCTGTAACAGCAAGAATGATTTCGCGCTTGCAGCAATTAAACGTTACCTATGTTTATATAGAGGACGCACGAACAAAAGATATCTATGTTCCGACTTTGATTTCAGATAAAGTGAGGAAGAAGGCAATCTCAACCATTACAGATACTTTTAAACTACTTGAGAGTGAGAAAAAACTTAGTAAATGGTTTGTGATGGATCAATCATCTAAAGAGTTGAAACGATTGATCAACCATCTTTTAACAGATATGAAGTCGAGTGAGGAAGTAGCAACTCTTTTAACAGATGTTTATATCCATGATAATTATGTATTTACACACTCTTTAAATGTGACATTATATGCCCTTTCTATTGGACTGAAATTAGGACTACCTCAAAAAGACCTAGAAATTCTAGGGTTAGGAGGTATGCTTCATGATATTGGCAAGATGCAAATTCCGGCAGAGATTTTGCATAAGCCTGGAAAGCTGACAAGCGAAGAGTTTATTGAGATGAAAAAGCATACCACCTATGGTTACGATGTTTTGCGTAACATGCATACTATTCCATTGTTAGTAGCTCATTGTGCCTTTCAGCATCATGAGAGACTGAATGGTAGTGGGTATCCTAGAGGGGTCAAAAAAGATGATATTCATATTTTTGCGAAAATTCTTGCTGTGGCTGATGTATTTGATGCTGTAACCTCACATCGAATCTATCGAAATGCGATGTTGCCCCATGAAGGGCTAGAATTACTCTATGCAGGCTCAGAATCACTTTATGAGCCTGCTATTATTGAAGCATTTAGAAAATCTGTGGCTATATATCCGTTTGGCTTAACCGTAACGCTTAATGATGGGAGAAAGGGGCTAGTTGTTGGGCAAAATAAAGACTTAACAGAACGTCCAATTATACGAATCATAGAAGTAGAAGGTAGTGAGATAGAGACCCCATATGATGTGAATTTAAAGGACTACCTAGATATAAGTATTGTGGATTGTGAAAAGCAGGATAGTATGTCAGCGGTTAGCTAGATTCGAAGTTTACAAATATTTCTTTTGTCCTAGAGTAATAAGTATGTTATAGTGAAACAATAAAATTATATACTTCCCTTATCATACGATGAGGTAGAGGATGCATAGCATAAGAGTAATACTACTGGAGGGTGACACCATTGATAGTAGGAGAAAGGATGCTGTGCCGAAGCGAAATGAGTCGTCAAGCTTATTTTGCTGGGGTTATCTTGAATAAGGATAACACTGCCATTATGACCGGTACGGACGGGTTTGTAATGGAGGGCTACTGATCGGATGGAGGATAACATACATTACGCATACAAAAGTAATGATAGTTATTTTCTATCATTACTTTTTATTATGTTTTCTTTCAGAGCCCTCCTTATTGTAGCCGTTTGAATTGGTCAAACATATTACAATTTTCTTGGGGGTTTTTTTGTATGGAAGGAACAATTTATTCATTGATTCCTCCAGTGCTTGCAATTCTAATGGTTATTTTAACTAGAAGAGTATTGCTTTCACTTGGAGTAGGTATTCTAGCAGCTGCATTATTATTAGCGGACTTTAACCCTTTAACGATGCTTGTGTTAGTATGGGATACTGTAGTAGCAAACCTTTATTCAATAGAAGATAAAGAATTGAACTTATGGAACATTTATATTTTGCTATTTTTAATCATATTAGGAATTATCACTGCTTTCATTTCTATTACTGGTGGTAGCGGTGCATTTGGAGAATGGGCACAAAAAAGAGTGAAATCAAGAAGGGGCTCTAAACTCTTGACTGCATTCTTAGGTATTATTATCTTTATAGATGATTATTTTAACGCTTTAGCAGTGGGACAAGTGAGTAGACCACTCACAGACAGACATAAAGTTTCTCGTGCGAAATTGGCGTACTTAATAGATTCAACTTCTGCTCCAATCTGTGTCATTTCACCTATTTCAAGTTGGGGAGCAGTCATTATAGGAACAATTGGTACGGAAGTATTGTTAAAGCAAGGTATTGCAAACATCTCTGCTTTTAGTGCTTTTATGCAAATTATTCCGATGAACTTATATGTGTTTTCCGCATTACTCATGGTGTTTTTAGTGAGTTATTTCAATTTCAATATTGGACCAATGAAAAAACATGAGGATCGTGCGATGAAAACGGGGCAATTGTATGATCCTGAAAAAGAAGTACCTGGTGAGCTTTCTGAGGATCTTCCTACAAGCTCAAAGGGGAAAATCGGAAATCTTATATGGCCAATTGTTTCTCTATTTGCTGGTGTGATTGGTGCGATGTTCTGGACAGGTTACACAGCTATCGATGGTGAAGTAACATTGTTAGCTATATTCGAAAACACAGATCCTTCTGCATCGTTATTCTACGGTGGTGTCTTTGCATTATTGGTTTCTTTCTTCTTCTTATACCGTCAGATTTCTCTTGGTGGTATTAAAGGAAACGTCGTAGGAAAAGGTGTTGCAGCTGGAGCGAAATCGATGCTTCCTGCCATTTATATTTTATTTTTTGCTTGGACAATCGGAGGATTAATCGGTGAATTGGGAACTGGAGACTATCTAGCTAGTATCGTTACAGCAGCTAATTTGAACGTGGCATATTTGCCAGTAATTATCTTTATCATTGCTGGATTAACGGCGTTTGCTACTGGTACTTCGTGGGGGACGTTTGGACTCTTACTTCCTATTGCTGGCCAGATTGCTGTAGCAACAGATGTTACAATCCTCTTACCAGCATTAGCAGCAGTTCTAGCGGGTGCAGTATTTGGTGATCATTGTTCACCGATTTCTGATACAACTATCCTGTCCTCTACAGGAGCTGGTTGTAATCATATTGACCATGTAATTACACAGTTACCGTATGCCCTTATTAGTGCAGGTGTAACGATTATCGGGTATATTGTACTAGGTTTAACTGGAAGCACTGTACTTGGATTACTAGTTGTTCTAGTAGCATTTATTATTATTGCATTTAGTTCTAAGGCTATTAAAACAGCATAAGTTATCATTTATTACCTTGAATAATACTTTTTAAATAAAGTAAAAACACATTTCCTGAACCTGCATTCTATTAATGTAGCTAGGGAAATGTGTTTTTTTGTAATTTTAAAAAATAATAAAACTAATATTTATGCATGATAGAATGCTTATTTAATAAAGTTTTTAAATGTGTTTTTCTTATATTGTGTATAAATATTCAATATTAAGATTTGTAAAAGTTAGTTCTAAAGTATAAAGGAAAATATTGTTTTGACATAGTCATAAAGTCTAGTTATACTATGTATAAATTATCATAAATAGTCAGAAAAAATAAAACATTTGGACTCTTTTAACTATTGATTGGTAATTTAATGAGTTCAACTAGGGAGGATATTTAGAATGGAAAATCGACCGCAATGGGGGACAAGAGCAGGGTTTATTTTAGCGGCGTGTGGATCGGCCATTGGTTTAGGAAACATATGGCGATTTCCTGCAGTTGCATATGAGAATGGAGGAGGAGCATTCTTCTTACCATACTTATTCGCCCTTCTAACAGCTGGTATACCGCTATTAATTCTTGAATTTACATTAGGACATAAGTATCGTGGATCTGCTCCGCTGACTTATGCAAGATTAAGCAAAAAGTATGAGTGGCTTGGTTGGTGGCAAGTTGGTATTGCATTTATTATTTCTACATATTATTCGGTTATTATAGCTTGGGCCATGTCTTACTCTGTATTCTCATTTAATTTAAGTTGGGGCGAAGATACAGTTGGTTTCTTAGTCACTGATTATTTACAACTTGCAGCTCCAGGCGAATTTGGTAGTTTAGTGCCATCAGTACTAATTCCACTAGTACTTGTTTGGGTTATTACATTAGGAGTTTTATTTAAAGGTATTAAAAAGGGAATTGAAGTTGCAAACAAAATTTTTATTCCAGCCCTAGTTATTATCTTCTTAATCATTGTGGTACGCGCCTTAACTTTAGATGGCGCAGTAGATGGATTAAATGCTTTCTTTAAACCAGATTGGAGCGCAATTTCAAGCGGAAAAGTATGGGTAGCTGCTTACGGTCAAATTTTCTTCAGTTTATCGATAGCGTTTGCAATTATGGTAACGTATTCAAGTTACTTGCCGAAAAAGTCAGATATTACTAACAATGCATTTATTACTGGCTTTAGTAACTCTGGTTTTGAATTACTTGCTGGTATCGGTGTATTTAGTATTTTAGGATTTATGGCTGCTCAACAAGGAGTAGGTGTCGATGAAGTAGTAAAGGGTGGGGTTGCATTAGCTTTCATGGTTTTCCCACAAATTATTAATGAATTTCCAGCGTTTAATCAGTTGTTTGGATTTTTATTCTTCGGCTCTTTAGTGCTAGCAGGTTTATCTTCTTTAATTTCGATTGTAGAAACTTATGTAGCTGGTATTCAAGATAAATTCAATGTATCCCGTACAAAGGCGGTTGCATTGGGTGGTGGACTTTCTGCTCTATTATCTTTAGTATTTGCAACTCAAGGTGGTTTAAACTTACTAGACGTAGCAGATTACTTCATTAACCATTTCGGAATTGCCCTTGCAGGATTAGTGCAAATTGTGGTGGTAGTATGGTTAACGAAAAACTTGAAAACACTTCAAGACCATACGAATGCTGTATCTGATATAAAGTTAACAGGTATTCTTGGGGCTTGGTGGAAAGTGTCTCTAGCATTTATTACACCGCTAGTATTAGGTTATATGATGTTCGACTTAATCCGTTTAAATATTCTTGAAGTTTACGGAGCTGGAGACGGATATTCTAGATTATTCACGATTCAATATGGCGTTATTGTTGCAGTCTTAGCACTTGTATTTGGAATAGTATTCTCCTTAATTAAGTGGAAGAAAGATGTTTTAGAAATACCTTCATCCTCAGCAAAGGAGGTCAATAAATAATGGATTCTAGTGCATTAGTAATGATGATTCTTGGTATTGGTATCATATGGGGTGGCCTTGCTGCAAGCATATGGTGGGCGGTTAAAAAGAGTAAGCAACAAGCTTAGTTATATAAAAAAGAAAGCTGTTAGCGATATAATTTCGCCGACAGCTTTCTTTTTTACTATAATATCTTTCTTGCGAAGGAGAAACTACCTCCTAGAGAAAGATACCTTATTTTACCGTTGCCTCCGATCTCCTCGTTCCCATGATTTCAAATGAGGAAATGGATCGAACGACCATTCTGTATATCCATTGTCCTTATACATTCCGTAATGTAAGTGGGGGGGGAATTTCCCAGCGGTACCAGGAGGGCCATAACCAGAACTACCAACGGAGCCAATTAACTGTCCAGGCTCTACTACTTGCCCAACCTCTAAATCTTTCGCAAAACCGTTAAGGTGAGCAAAATAGTGATAGGTGTTATTAATATCACGAATGCCTAAACGCCAGCCACCGAACTTATTCCAACCTTTAATTTCGATAATTCCGTAGCAAGTAGAACGGACAGGAACACCGTAGCTTGCAAAAATGTCTGTACCTTCATGCATTCTTCTGCCGCCCCAACCTCTAGCATCTCCCCATGTATTTTTATAGCTGAAGTTAGAGCGAATTGGTAATGGAAATGCATGTTTATCTAGTTGGAGTGTCTTGTATGTTTTATATAATTTTAAGTGCCCCATAATAAGGCCAACTGTTTTATCACGTTGATAATAATCCCACAGCGCAATTTTTAAATTTTCTTTATCTGTTCCATAAGATTGAAGATAGGTAGCAAATGTGTATAATACGTCTTCATCATTCGTGGAATCAGCGATCCCGTCCCCATCACCATCCAATCCGATACCACTAAAGAATTGAATGCTAGTTGGATTTGTATCTTTTGGATTAGGATTTAATGGACCAGCCCATGTTTCTGGTTTGTAATAGATCCCAATAACACCAGTTGCTTTTGGTATATCTCGTCGGACTCTTCTTACATTTCGTTCATACTGATCCACCGCAGCAAAATAGTACCAAGGTATCTGTGTAACAGATTGCATTTTCGTATATAACTCATTTCTTTTTTCGTAAATTTGCTCGTTTGTTAAATTATCAATAGGAGCTGCAGATGTCGTATCAGGGAGATAACTTATAATTAAAATAACGCATAGTAGTAGTCTAATCACTCTTTTTTCTCCTTTCCGAACTTAGTAAGAACGTTGCAGTTAGAATTCTTTGCCTAGTGTTAGTTTGGTGTATTTTCCATATTTAATAATTACTAATTCATGGAAGTAGTGAAGTCGAAGTTTTTGGACTTGTTTCTTTAGAGGATGTTTGGTAAAGTGACATGTGAGAAACATGTCATTTCCCCTATGGGTTTAATAAGAATTTATTAATAGCGACTTTTGAAAAAAGACAAGTTGGAGTTGATCATATGGTGAAAAAAGAGGACTACATAAGAAAACCGGATTGGCTGAAGATTAAGTTAAACACAAACGAAAATTACACTGGTTTAAAAAAATTAATGAGAGAACGTAATTTAAATACAGTATGTGAAGAAGCGAAATGTCCAAACATTCATGAATGTTGGGCTGTAAGACGTACAGCGACGTTTATGATTTTAGGTGCGATCTGTACACGTGCATGTCGTTTCTGTGCGGTGAAAACTGGTTTGCCTACGGAGTTAGATCACCAAGAACCAGAACGTGTTGCAGAATCTGTTAAATTAATGAATTTAAAGCATGCTGTTATTACTGCAGTAGCTCGTGATGACTTAAAAGACGGTGGTGCAGCTATATTTGCTGAAACAGTTAGAGCTGTTCGCCGCGAAAACCCTTTCACAACGATTGAAGTCCTTCCTTCTGATATGGGAGGAGTATATGAGAATTTAAAAATGTTAATGGATGCGAAACCAGATATTTTAAATCACAATATTGAGACCGTACGCTCATTAACACCACGCGTGCGTGCTAGAGCTACGTACGATCGTTCTTTAGAGTTCTTAAAACGTGCGAAAGAAATGCAACCAGAGATCCCAACTAAATCCAGCTTGATGATTGGACTTGGTGAAACAAAAGAAGAAATCATTGAAACAATGGACGATCTTCGTGCTCACGATGTTAATATCATGACAATTGGCCAGTATTTACAGCCATCTAAAAAGCATATTAAAGTGCAGAAATATTACCATCCAGATGAGTTCGAGGAATTACGTAAAATCGCAATGACAAAAGGATTCAATCATGTCGAAGCAGGTCCATTAGTGCGCTCTTCTTATCATGCAGATGAACAAGTAAACGAAGCAGCAAAAGCAAGACAAGCTCAAGCGTAAAAAATGGAAAAAGGGGTCTTGCCCCTTTTTCCATTTTTTTTAGTTCTTTCTCATATTTTTTCTGTGTTCACTATATTCATTCTCCAGATCTTCGTTTTTTTCGCCTTTTCCTTCACCGTTTCCGTTTTCACCTTTGGTTAGGTCATTTCCTTGTGGAGACTGTAGCATTTCGTCAATAGTGTTTTCTAGAATTTCATCCACATTTGGACTTGAAACTGTTAACATTCTGAAACGTTCAATTTCTGCAATCATTCGTGGATTATCAGAAACATAAACATGATAGAATCTAGGGACAACGGATAATGCAGATTTGCTAACTTGGTTTGCTACTTCTTTACGGTTCTCACTACTTGTTTTATAAGCAATAAGTACTTCTTCATCAGTAACTAGCGTAGCAACATCCTCTACATTCGGCATTTGCACAAGCATTTTTGAAATAACGTTCGCTACTTCATCATAGTCCACAGCAGCAATATTTTCGTTATGTCGCTGTGAATTCTTTACAGGTGAAGCTTGCTCTCGCACATAGCCAAATTTACCTTGTCCATGGTTCTGGCCATCTCGCTCATCATACATGTTGTACAGATTGTTATCTGTTTTCGTGTTTAACGCTCGACCTTGCCTATCGACGATTTCACTACGTGCCTGACGTTCATTTGGAGTTGTATCAAATTGGCAAGCTGTTGTAAATGAAGCGGATAACCCCAAAATACCGATTATAGCTAAAGTTTTCTTCAATGGTAACACCCCCTTATCTATAGGATGACCTTTAAGAATTATTTTTGTCTTAGAAATTGATGGAGAATGGTCTATAATGTAAGTAAGAGATGAAATGGAGGATCGGAACATGATTTGTATAGGTAATCATTGCTATGAGTTAATTGAGGAAGGAAGAGACGGTTTTAATGAAGAAGCTTTCAAAAGCCGATACATTGATGTGTTAAATAAGTACGATTACATCGTGGGAGATTGGGGCTATAATCAATTACGCTTACGTGGGTTTTTTGAGGATCAGAATCAAAAATCAACGCACGATACAAAAATAAGTACATTACCCGATTACATTTATGAATATTGTAATTTTGGTTGTGCATTCTTTGTCTTAAAAAAGGTGAAAAAAGCTTGATGCAAAAAGCCCTACTAGCAGTAAAGGTTCTCTGTTAGTGGGCTTTATTGCGTTTTGTTACCTTACTCATCTTTATTTTCGTGTGTGGGATCTGCTCCAGGAAATTGTCTCGGAAGATCATTATGAAGAGCCTTGTTTTCATAGTTAAATGCACTATAATAATGCTGTCCCTCTTTCCAAGGTGTACTCTTATTTTCAACAGGAGTGTCTTTCCCTCGTGGTGAACCGTAAGGACCTTCTGGTAACGTCTCGGGAAATAAATGATTTTGCATGTTTTCTACATTAGTGAAATCACTATATTGCTCCTTATCCTTTTCACTCAACATTATTCAACCCCTTCTTATGCAGTTTTCCTTAGCTTTTCCTACATATCGGGGATTATTTATTTCTGTTGTGTTTAAACGACTTCATACAGGAACGAGCGTAATTCCTCTGCTTCGTCTTCCGGCAGTTGATAAGCATGTTCAATATAGCCTGGTTCATCTAAGTCGTCACTACCGATAATAGCAAAGCGATTACTTTGAATGTTGAGAACAAGGCTTTTACCATAGTAACGATCCGATTTAACAATGGCTAAATCAAAACGAGTATGTTCCCCCATGAAACTGATAAAACGCGTTTTCGTTTCTACTGTATCATCATAAAGAAAAAATCTCTCTCCCATTTGTATTTCCTCCTAAAATATAGCTATTGAATGTACTTTTTCTAGTATAACAAATACAAAAGCTTTCTTGTTAGAAGATATGGCAAACCTCCCTGGAAAATGGGACAAATTACATTTCTGTGATAAAATAAAGTAAAATAACTTTTAAAATATAGGAACTCTAAAGATGTAAAACACGTTTACATATGATCGAAGAATAAAGTGGATTTTACATCCATTCACATAATATTTTGTAGCTAAAGGGGATTTTTAGGTATGTACTTTGTGGATCGTGAGAAAATTGAGCAAATCTTAGTTTATATTGAAGAGAATTTGAAGTGTTACCAAGATCACTCATCTTGGAATACTGTTGTAGAACGTAAAGCACTTGAGCGTATTGTTCAATCAACTATTGAAGGAATATTGGATGTTGGGAATGCTATGATTGATGGATTTATAATGCGAGATCCTGGGAGTTATGAAGACATTATTGATATATTAGAGGATGAAAAAGTGGTTACATCTGACATAGCGGAGCAATTAAAGCGATTAATTCGTCTTCGGAAAACGTTAGTTCAGGAGTACTTAGATCTTCAGCATAATGAGTTGAAAGGAAACTTAGATGAAACGAAGGTAGCTGTTTCTGTGTTCTGTGTTTCTGTGCGACATTATTTAGAAAATGAATTAGGTCCAGTATCTGCATTTAAAAATTAGGCTACCCTGATAAGATTAGCACTCACATTAAACATCCTGTTGATCTCCGTGCCAGGTTGTTCGCTTATCCAGAGGGCGGTCCGGGAGCCTCCTCGGCCTAGCGGCCTGCGGGGTCTCCCTTGTCCCTTCCTCCCGCAGGAGTCTCACACCTTGCACTCCGATCAACAGGGGGGACGGGTTTAAACATAACGTTTAACGGAACTTAGTCTCTTTTTTTCATCAACCATGGTGCAATTTTTCTTTGCATTGCATGGGTGTCAACTTTGAAAATATAAGGTGCCCCCATTGAACGCTTTTACATGAAAAAGGAAATATGCTAATATTAACAAATTAAACGGGATTATAGGTGGAGTGAGAAATAGATGAAGAAGTATCAAGGTTATTTAATTGATTTAGATGGAACTATGTATCGTGGAAAAGAGAAAATTGAAGAGGCAAGTGAGTTTGTAAAGCATCTTTTTGAGAAAAAGATTCCTTACTTATTTGTTACGAATAATTCCTCAAGAACTCCGCAGCAGGTAGCGCAAAAGCTTAGAGATTTTGGAATACCTTCGACGGATGAACAAGTTTTTACAACAAGTAATGCTACAGCGAATTATATATATGATTATAAACCAGACGCAAAGATT
This sequence comes from Sutcliffiella halmapala, assembly GCF_002019665.1. GTDB lineage: Bacteria > Bacillota > Bacilli > Bacillales > Bacillaceae_I > Sutcliffiella_A > Sutcliffiella_A halmapala. The sequence continues at coordinate 873,627 of NZ_KV917375.1, forward strand.
TATGTGATTGGAGAAGAGGGAATTCGCACGGCCCTTACCGAAAAAGGCTTCGAAATAGTCGAGGAACATGCAGATGTTGTGGTAAGTGGCATCGATCGAGCGATTTCATACGAGAAGCTGGCACTCGGGGCGATTAACATTCGTAATGGCGCAAGATTTATCTCAACAAATGGTGATATTGCTATTCCAACTGAACGAGGATTATTACCTGGAAATGGCTCATTGACCTCCGTGCTGACTGTTTCGACGGAAACGCAACCAACCTTCATTGGTAAACCAGAAAAAGTAATTATGGAACAAGCTTTAAAAGTGTTAGGTGTACCGAGAGAAGAAACCCTGATGGTTGGAGATAATTATCATACCGATATTAAAGCAGGTATGAATGCTGGAATGGATACCCTTCTTGTCCACACAGGTGTTACAACAAGAGCTCATTTAGAAACATATCCGGAGCAACCAACGTATACAGTGAATTCTTTAGAGGAATGGATTCAATATCTTTAAGAAAAAGTGCCAGGCTTTTTGTGCCTGGCACTTTTTTTTATTCTGTATTAGCCGCCCTATGTGCTAAGCGGCTTGAGGCTGCAGCGGCAATTGCTCCCACTATGTCATCGAGGAAGGTATGAACTTTACCTGAATTTTTATCGTTAAGGGTCCCTAAAATGCCAGGTTTTTGCTTGTCTATATATCCGTAATTTGTGAAACCGATTGATCCATAGACGTTTACAATGGATAAGGCTAGAACTTCATCAACTCCATACAATCCCTCATCTTTACGAAGGATACGTAAAAGCGGCTCTTGTATTTGTCCTTGTTCTGCCAAAATATCAAGCTCTATCCCAGTAAGAATGGTATTTTGTACTTCACGCTTGGAAAGTACACGATCGATGTTTTCTAAGCACTCGGATTTCTCTAATGCTGGGTGATATTTTGATTGCAGAAAATACACTAAGTCTGCAATGTCATCCATTGTCACCCCTCGCTCTTCTAAGAGTGTTCTTGCTTTTCTTTCGACTTCATCCATATCCTTGAAATTTTTCATGAGCTCACCCGTCTTTTATAATATAGTCGCAAATGTTGTAACGAATTTTTCCCATTAAATAGTCTTATTAATACATAGGCTCTGTTAAAGTTATAGTGATAATTTTTAGGTTACTCTAGCTGTTGATTGGAGCACGAGGCAAAGACTCCTGCGGAAATCAACAGCGGTGTTTAACAGAACCAATACTAAAGATAAATAATAAATACATCTTTACAGTGCCCACATTTTCTTAATTTATATACATAATTAGTTAATACATGGAACTCATTCTTGTTGTTGGGAGCGAAATGGCTTTCTTATTGTTAAATGCAACATCTTAACAAGTTTTCTTTCCTCTACTCATATATTTGGTACTAGAGGGAAGGAGGAGCAAAATTGAAACAGATAATCTATGAACAATATGAGTTAAGGGTGGAAAGAAAGCAAAAGGTTCGACATTATGATGCTTTTTGGGCAAACCGAGTGCTGTACATATTAGTACCGGTTGGTCATTTTGAGGAAGCGGAGATAGAAGAGTTACAAAAGTTAAGTGACTATATGATACGCGCTCATCAAGATATTTATGTTAGTTCTTTTGTGAAAAATAAAAGTGAATCTTACACAACCGAAATAGAAGGAAGAAAAATGGCACTTTTTCGCATGCCCTATGATTATAGCTCAAGGAAATTAGTGGTCGGTAAGGAATTGGCTTTGTTTCATAGTAACGGGAGAGGCTTTCCCGCAAAGGTAACCTCCATCAACCGCATTGGTCAGTGGAAAAGTTTATGGGTAAAAAGAATAGACCAAATGGAACACTTTTTTCGAGAAAAAATAAGAAGTAATCCAGTGGATATGTTTGATACATTATTTGTAGAATCTTTTCCTTATTATTTAGGATTAACAGAAAACGCTATTCAATATTTAGTGGATACCGAATTAGACGATAGCCCAATGGTCAATGATGCTGCTACACTTTGTCATCATCGATTCACCAATTTAACTTGGCAACAATCACAGTGGATGAAGCTGCCAACAGATTGGATTTTCGATCATGCTTCGAGAGATATTTCAGAATGGATTCGAGCAGAATGTAGGAAAGGAAAAGATATGAATACGATACAAATCCAAACTTTTATGAAGGATTATGAAGAAGTATCTCCTCTATCTAGTTTTTCCTGGAGATTGTTATATGCCCGACTTGTATTTCCAGTTCATTATTTTGAGTGTGTGGAAGATTATTACACAAGCGGTCCAATTGCTGATAAAAAATGGCATGAAGAACGATTACGAGGTATCTTGAATGCCTCCACGACATACGAACAAATCTTAGGAAACTTCTATGATCTTGTCGGAGTACCAGCTAAAACTTATGGAATTCCTATATTGGAATGGGTTAAGAAATAAAGATATTTTATGGGTAATTCTCTATATAGGTATGTAAGAAAAGGGGAAACAGTGATAAAATATCTAGTAATCGTAGCAATAGATAACCCTTACTTACTGCAAGGAGTGTAGCAAATGTCCAAGCCATATGTATTTATTACTAGAAAGATTTCCGAGGAAGTTCTAGCCCCTTTAATGGAAATAGCAGAAGTTCATAGTTGGAATAGCGAAAGCGAAGCAGTCCCCCGTGAAGTATTATTAAAAGAAGCAAATAAAGCAGATGCTTTATTAACAATGTTATCAGATTCCGTGGATCAAGCATTACTAACACAAGCGCCGAATTTAAAGGTAATCGCAAATTTAGCGGTTGGATTTGATAATATCGATGTAAAGGTTGCTACTGAACAAGGAATAGCAGTATGTAATACACCAGATGTTCTGACAGAAACGACTGCAGATCTTACATTCGGATTAATGTTAGCTACTGCGAGAAGATTAACGGAAGCGGAAACCTATGTAAAAGAAGGAAATTGGCAAAGTTGGAGTCCTTACCTTTTAGCAGGATCAGACGTTCACCATAAAACGATTGGAATTGTTGGTATGGGGAAGATCGGTCAAGCCGTTGCAAGACGTGCGAAAGGCTTTGGAATGGAGATACTTTACCATAATAGAAGTAGGAATGATGTTGCGGAAAATGAACTAGGAGCAATGTATTGCTCATTTGACGAGCTATTGACGGAAGCAGATTATGTTGTTTGCCTGACTCCATTAACGGAGGAAACGAAGCACCTTTTTGATGCTGATGCCTTTAAGCGTATGAAGCCCTCTAGCATCTTTGTCAATGTCGGAAGAGGGCAGGTAGTGGATGAAACGGCATTGATAGATGCGCTCTCCAAGAAAGAAATTGCTGGAGCAGGATTAGATGTGTTTTATCAAGAACCAATTGGAGCTGATCATCCACTGTTAAAATTGCCTCAAGTAGTTGCTCTACCACATATCGGTAGTGCAAGCGTGGAGACGAGAACGATAATGATGGAACTGTGTCGCGATAATATTATTGCGGTGCTAAATGATAAAAGACCCAAGACTTTAGTGAATCGGGAGTGGGGAAGATAACTCTATACAGTTGTACTAACTGAAATTATCTAGCCCGCATTAAGAATAAAGCTTAGTATACGAAAAGCCATGAATCTCTTCAACAAGAGTTTCATGGCTTTTCAAATGTTATTAATCTATAGGCTATGTTTAAACACCGTCCTTAAACAAAGCCAATCTTTAAAATGCGCCAGAACCACCGCCGCCTCCACCAGCACCGGCTCCTCCTCCTGAGAAGGAGCTAGATCCACTTTGAGTGGCTGTATTGCTTGCAGTGGAAAAGCCAGGGGAAGCAATGCTAGCTAATAGGATAAGTGTCGTTATATTGATACCAGAAAAGGAAGTCGATTGAGCATGATCTACCGGCTTTTGGAAAATTGAAACCAGCTTTTCATTTTTCTTTTGCATCTTTTTCTCGTTTAAACCTAACGCATAGATGAAGGCACGCATTTTTTCATCTTCTGTCCACAAGTCCCAATCATCCTGAGAAAGGGAAGGAAAGTTCTTTTTAAGTAAAGACCATTCAAGAAAAACCCTTGCTCCTGTTTCTGTTCGAGGCCTATACGAAATGGCGTAAATGATAACTGTTAAGAATAGAACAATTGTAAAGAAGAATGATACAAATAATCCGTATACTGGGAAAAAGAAAAGAAACGGGATAAGAATTAAGCTAGAGAAGCCTATTAACATTCGATAGGTCGTTTTCTTTTCATAAAGCTCACGTTCGTTTACTTCTTTTGTAATTGCTTGAACCCACATAGATTGATACTTTGTAAATTTGGTATGATTTTTCTTATTCTTCATATATTCGTCCAAATTTTTAAAGCTAAATTCATTATCCGCACCTATTTCATCGAACAACCACTTAATTAAGATATCTTGATGTGTTTCTGTGACGTTGCGATTGATTAGTTGAAAACTATTGTTAGAAAGTTTTTTTACATAACCTAGCCTAACTAAATCAAGCAATGCAGCCGCAATAGCTTGGGGTGGAAGGTGGTAATTGGTAAATAAAATGGTTGCAGGTAAACTCATGTATTGCTTAGGAGTACCAGTGACACCTGCAAGTTCTTGAAGTATCCTCCGCTTTAAACTTCTAGCTTTGATCCATGTAAAAGTCATAAGAATCCCTAAAATAATTGCAAACACAGGTAATAATATACTGGAAATAGTAGAAAGCAATTCACGATTTTCTTCTCTATTCAAAGCCGTTGCGATACCCTTTTCCTGCTCTTGTAAAATTGCCTTCTCCATTAGTTTCTCAGAGGCTAGTGGCGCAGAGCTAAAAAGCTGGGAAGGATAGACAACTCGAATATCTCCATTTTCTTTTTTGGAGACATAGCCAAAGTCAAAATGAACAATTCCCTCGGAAGCTATAGTTTCCTTTCCGAAGGCTTCATCATAACCAAAAGCAATTACCTTATCGGATGCTTGTGGAGGATGAATCGTTATGGACAGATTTTCATAGTCCGATTTATTACTTTTATCAAAAAACGGCCAGTAGAATTCGGAGACATCTGGATAAACATCGACACCGTTAACGATAGTATATCGAATGGTTACTGTGATTGTTTCATCTTCTCCTGAACGATAAATGCGGTAGAGCGTTTTATCTTTTTCTATTTTTAATATATTCTCGTTTTCTGAAGCTTCCAATTGAATAATTTCCGTTCCAGTTTTGGGAATTAACTCCCTTGTAATTCCATTAAACTCGCCATTAAATTGATAGGTATGAGTTTCTTCGATTTTAACATTCCCATTTTCTTGTAAGTAAGCGTTAATATGCACATTTGTAATAGAGAATTCTACTGCCGAAGCTTGAGTGGGAAGCAGAAAGAATAACGTCAATAGTAACGTAGGAATAAACCATTTTAACTTCATACAAAACACCTCTTTCTACTATGTAATACGAAACCTTAGCAAAAAAGTTTCAATAATCACCTTCTCTTTAGAATTCCCCAAAAAATTATTTCTTACAGCGCCAATATAGTAAACGCTTACAACTGAAACACAAGAAAAAAACCTCTTGTCATGAGCTTCAAACCAACCTATAATGTCCATTATAGAAGAACAAATGTATTTTTAGAGAATACAGTGGGGCTGGAACCCAAAATAAGGAGTGATTGTTTGTGAAGGTGATTTCCGTTGGGCTACTTGGTTTGGGGACTGTTGGTTGTGGTGTAGTGAAGATTGTAGAGAACCATCAAGATAAGTTGATGCATCAAGTAGGCTGTCCGGTAGAGGTAAGAAAGGCGTTAGTGAAAGATTTACATAAGGAGCGGATGGTGGATATAAACCCAGAGCTATTAACCCTACATGCAGAAGAGGTACTAGATGATCCGGCGATAGATGTTGTCATCGAGGTGATGGGAGGAGTGGAGGAGGCCAGACATTATATTTTACGGGCCTTGAAGAATCGGAAGCATGTAGTAACGGCTAATAAAGATTTAATGGCGGTTCATGGTTCGGAGCTCCTCGCAACTGCTGCAGAATATAATTGTGATTTATTTTACGAGGCAAGTGTCGCAGGAGGAATTCCAATTTTAAGGAGCTTAGTAGATGGTCTTGCTTCAGATCGAATTACCAAAATGATGGGGATTGTTAACGGTACAACCAATTTCATCCTTACAAAAATGAACAATGAGGGTTCATCTTATGAGGAGGTTTTACAAAAAGCACAAGCTCTTGGCTTTGCAGAAGCAGATCCCACATCAGACGTAGAGGGAATTGATGCTGCTAGAAAGATGGCAATCCTTGCTACACTTGGCTTTTCTATGAATATAGAATTAAAAGATGTACAGGTAAGGGGCATCTCTTCTATTACGGAAGAAGATTTGGAATATAGCAAAAAGCTCGGATATACAATGAAACTAATTGGTATTGCTGATCGCGATAAAGAAAAAGTAGAAGTCAGTGTAGGACCTACTTTATTGCCACAGGCACACCCATTAGCTAGTGTACAGAATGAATATAATGCAGTATATGTCTATGGTGAGGCTGTAGGAGAAACGATGTTTTATGGGCCTGGGGCAGGTAGTCTTCCGACAGCTACTGCGGTAGTATCTGACCTTGTTGGGGTTATGAAAAATATGAGGCTTGGAGTAAATGGTAAAAGCATGGTTACTCCTCAATTTAGCAAGACGCTAAAAGAAAAGGATGAAATATTCGCAAAGCATTTTCTCAGAGTTCATGTAAAGGATGAGGTAGGTGTACTCTCTCATATTACGAATCTCTTTTCTAACAAGGGAGTGAGCTTCGAAAAAATCTTACAACTGCCATTAAGGGAAGAAGCATTAGCAGAGGTTGTAGTAGTTACCCATCATGCATCCTTACAAAAATATGAAAATCTTCTAGAAGAACTAGCAAGCATGTCAATGGTCAAAGAAATTAAAAGCAGCTACCGTGTGGAGGGAGAAGTGGCAGTATGAGATGGAACGGTTTAGTAGAAAAGTATAGCAAATTTCTTCCTGTCAGTGAAAAAACACCGAATGTGACACTTCAAGAGGGGCATACACCTCTTTTGTTTTTAGAAAATCTCTCTAACCAATTAGGCATAGAACTGCATGCGAAAGTAGAAGGTGCCAATCCAACAGGTTCCTTTAAAGATAGAGGAATGGCATTAGCAGTAGCAAAAGCAAAGGAAGAAGGAAGTACAACAATTGTCTGTGCATCAACTGGAAATACCTCGGCCTCTGCGGCTGCTTATGCTGCTAGAGCTGGCTTGAAATGTATCGTAGTAATTCCAGAAGGAAAAATTGCTCAGGGCAAATTAGCACAAGCAGTTATGTATGGAGCGGAAATTTATTCTTTAGAGGGAAATTTTGACGAAGCGTTGAGCTTAGTTCGAAGACTCTCAGAAGAACTCCCAATCACATTAGTGAATTCTCTTAATCCTTACCGTATTGAAGGACAAAAAACGGCTGCATTCGAAGTGTGTGACCAGCTAGGAAGAGCACCAGATGTGCTCGCTTTACCTGTTGGAAATGCTGGTAATATTACAGCATATTGGCGAGGGTTTCAGGAGTATCATAAGCATTTTCAAACTGGATTACCACAAATGCGAGGCTTTGAAGCCGAAGGAGCGGCGGCGATCGTTCAGAATCGCGTAATTTCTAACCCCGAAACGATAGCAACTGCGATTCGAATTGGCAACCCAGCAAGCTGGGAGCATGCGGTTCGTGCGGAAAAAGAATCGAAGGGAAAAATAGATTTCGTAACAGATGATGAAATGGTAAATGCTTATCAATTGCTAGCTAAAACAGAAGGAGTTTTTGCAGAGCCAGCCTCTTGTGCATCGATTGCTGGTGTCCTAAAACACTTACAAAGTGGGGAAATAGCGAAGGGAAAAAGAGTAGTTGCTGTTCTAACGGGAAATGGTCTAAAGGATCCAGTCACTGCGACAGAACATGCAAATGTTGAGGTTCGGTACATTGCGGGTTATAACCAATTAATGCAATCCTTCGATGGAGTATCGATATGAAGGAGTATAAAAGTGGTTATGTGATTAAGGTACCTGGTAGTTCAGCTAACTTAGGACCAGGCTTTGATTCTATTGGTCTTGCTGTAACGAAATATGTCACCCTATTTGTGCAATATGCCGAAAATTGGAGATTTACGAGCGTACCTCCGCTTTTAATTAGTGAGGAGGATAATATTTTACTTACGGTTTGCTCTGAATTGCAAAAGCTTTGGAATGTAGAAGCTCCCCCAGCACATGTGCATATTATGAGTGAAATCCCGCTTGCTCGTGGCCTCGGAAGTAGTGCCGCTGCGATTGTTGGAGCTATTGAAATCATGAATATCCTTTGTGATAAGAAACTTTCTCCAGACGAGAAACTTCAACTAGCAGCACGTTTTGAAGGCCATGCAGATAATGTAGCCGCCTCTCTATATGGAGGACTAGTTGTTTCAACCTACAAAAATGGTCAATGGGAATATGTGAAATTGCCAGTCACAGATCTGGAAATGGTAGTGGTAGTTCCTGATTTTGAAGGAAAAACAAAGGACGCTAGACAGCTGTTGCCTGATAAACTTTCTTTTAAAGAAGCGGTATTAGGCAGTAGCCATGCAAATGTATTACTAGGTGGGTTGTTTATGAAGGATTGGAAGCTAGTAGGAAAAATGATGGAAAGTGATGTCTTTCATGAGCCTTATCGCCAAAAGTTATTTCCCAAACTTCCTCAGTTACGTGAAGCTGCCAAGAGAGCTGGATCGTTTGGCGTAACTATAAGTGGTGCAGGTCCCACTGTTATTTGCTTTTGTGAGCGAGGAAAAGGAAGAACGGTACAGAATGAGTTAAGCTCAGAATTTCCAGAATACAAGGTCGAGCTCTTAGAAATTAGTCAGGTCGGTAGTGAAGTTCATTCCAATATTTATTGTTGTGTATAAGTATATAAAAAAACGGGATTGGCTTTTCGCCTTTCCCGGTTTTTCTAATTGGAGCTGACAATGCCAGGCTCCACATTTCTAATTAAAATACTTGTTCTACTTCGATAATACCTGGTACTTCTTCTAATAATGCACGCTCAATTCCAGCTTTTAGCGTAATAGTAGAACTTGGGCAAGAACCACAAGCGCCTAATAGACGTAGCTTTACAATTCCATCCTCAACATCTACAAGCTCACAATCTCCACCGTCACGAAGCAGAAATGGACGTAATTTATCTAAAACTTCCTGTACTTGCTCATTAATTTCTGGGTTAGACATTTTTTTAGCTCCTTTCCTTACATACTTATATTATAAAGGGAAATTTATAAAAAATCTATTGCCTTGCTTTGGGTGTTTTTAGGAAATTATAAATTAAATTATGAAAAAGAAAGCGTTTTACGATAAAATAAAAGAAAATGCGAGAAATAGAGGTGCAACTATGTCAACAAATCCGGTGGAAATAACAATCTACGGTACTGAGGTGCTTTGTCCAAGCTGTGTAAACCTGCCTTCATCAAAGGAAACATATGAGTGGTTACAAGCAGCGGTTTCTAGAAAATATCCAAACCAGCCATTTACTATCTCTTATATAGATATTTTCAATCCTGAAAATTGTGAGGAGAAAAAAAAGGAATTTGCAATTCGAGTAGTGGAAGAAGACATGTTTTATCCAGTTGTCGTCATTAATGGTGAAATTGTTGGAGAGGGAAACCCTAAACTAAAAGCAGTATATGCAGAAATGGAAAAGTACGGATATGTAGCTTCATAAATCCGTACCATGGGGATGAAAAAAGAAATGATAAGTAGAAAGGAGGCTGTCCACATTTGGACAGCCTCCTCTATATACTTTTCTATTTAGTTACCCATTATGATACTTATACCTCATAAAATATTATCAAAACCCTTCGATACCAAGGTTTAACACCCTGTTTCTAAGTTAATTCTTAATAAAACCCAACATTAACCCAACACTTTAAAAGCTTTTCTATTTTTAAAGCATATTATTGAGGATTTTCGATAATCCATCATCAACTTGTGATTGCATCTTTTTTGTTACATGGGTATAAATTTGTGTAGTGATTTTTCCATCGGCATGTCCCAGTCGCTTCATGATCGCCGGCAGAGATGCTTTAGCTTCGGCTAGCATCGATGTATGCGTATGCCTGAAAATGTGTGGGTGTAACTTCTTATTAAAAGTAACCCATTTTTCATACCTTTTCAATCTGTAATGCACAAATCTTGGCGATAGAGGAAATCCATTATCTCTGGTAAATACAAAACCAGCATCATGCCATTGATCTCTCATCGCCATTTTTCTTTCTTTTTGTCGTTTACTCAGTTTTTTTAACATATCTATTATCTTTGGATCAATAGAAATAGTTCTAATGGATTTTTCAGTTTTTGGAGTTAATAATTGATATTCGTCCATTTTTCCATCTATATTATAGATAGTTTTAGATATGGAAATCTCATTGCTAAAGAAAATAATATCACTTTCTTTTAACGCGCATACTTCTCCTATCCTCATACCACTGAAAGATAAGAGGTAGAACATTTCAAGGTCATTAAATAAACCACGTTCTTCTACCATAGTTAGGAATTCTTTTAATTCACTGTGTTCCAGATATTTTTCTTCTACCTCATTATTCTCAATTTCTTCTATAGTAAGTATCTTTTTTGGAATAACTGCAAAATCGGCAGGTGATTCTTTAATTATGTTGTTAATAATGGCGTGCAAGAATATTTTTTTGGCGCAAGTGTGAGCATTAACGATGGTATTTCTTGAGTATCCATCGTTTTGCATGCTGATAATTACTTTTTGATACATTGCTCTAGATATTTTACTTACTCCGATGTGAGCAATGTATTTTCCAAAACGCTTCACATGGTAAACTTGCGATCTATGGGCACTTATTTTTAAATTCCTTTTATTTGCTTCGAGCCAAAAAGAAGCGAGTTCCGCAAATGTTATTTTTGAGGTTTTTCCAGTAAGAAGGCCATAATCTTCTATTTCATTCAACTTCTTTTCTAAATTGGCCTTTGCTTCTTTTTTTGTTTTCCCTCGGGCAGACACTTGGCGTCTTCTTCCACTCACAGGATCCTTCAATGTGTCTGATAAGGCCTCTATTGTCTTCCCTTTTTTTAATTTAACTTCCCTGAAGTGCATTCAATTACCACTCCCGATATTTTGTTTTTTTCGAAGATATCAACAATAAAATAGAATATACGTTCGGTTTTTAGTGTTTAAGAAAAGCCCACAAATGTGCGCTTTTCATATTAATTAGACATTATATGTACATGTTCTTGTTGAAATTAGTTACTCACAAGCCCAACCATCTTTATCTCTATCCATTTTCTTTTGATAAGCTGGATGAGAACTAGGTACACCGGCTGGATATGTTTTTCTTAGTTCGGTACAGTTCTGGAAGTATTCTGTCCCTCCAGAAGAGGTAGTTTCATTGGAAGTATTTGTGGTACCGGAAGAGCCAGAACTATTGCTGCTAGTATTTGAACTCGTATTAGATGAACTTGATGTTGTATTATTAGTTGATGCTGTAGCTGGAGGAGCAGCTTTACTTGCAAGTTGACTTTCTAAGCTACTGATTTTTTCTTCTAACGATTTATTCTTCTCTTCTAATTCAGAAATTTGTTTATGTAGTGTCTCTTTTTCTGTTTCGAAATTGGTGGATTGATTTTTCATATCCGCCATTGCTTTTTCGTTATTCTCTTTCTCAGCAGTTAACGTCTCGATGTCAGTGGTTAGCTTGTCGTTTGTCTTCTTTAGAGCCTCTACTTGAGATGAGATTTCTTTGTTCTTAGTATGTAGTTCAGTATTCTCAGTTTTCAACTCTTCATTTTCAACTGTTGCTGTTTTAAGCTGTTCTTGGGAAACGTCATCAGGAGGAGTGAACATGAAAAGCAGCGTCAAGCTTCCAATTAATAATGAAAAGTAAATCTTATTTGAAAATTTTCTTTCTTTATTTTTAATCTTGTTAATGAAATGAAAAGCTAGATAAATAAATGAAACGAGAAGTAATAGAACACCCAAGTCAAACATTAATAATTGCCCCCAATAGGTTGAATTTTTACAAACCTAACAATTCTTGTTTTTTCTTTTCAAACTCTTCCTGCGTAATCACCCCCTCATCTAGGAGTTTTTTGAATTTGGATATTTCGTCTGCTACACTTTGAGTAAGAATATCATTTGTAGATTCTATATTTGCAATGGGAAAAGCGCTGATTTCTTGTAATTTATCTTGATCACAGTGGATATGTAATAATATTTTTCTTTTAGTCTCTTTTTCTAGTAATGTAATGATTGCTTTGGAGTTGTCTTTCTTTTTACCCCCAACAGCAGCTCCGACTACAGCACCTACTCCTCCAGTTAGAACCCCACCTACTATTGCGCCAGCAGCAGCCTTACCTACGTTTCGTGTAGAAGACTCTCCCCAATCCACTCCCATAAAGTAATAAGTTTTATCAGTTCCAAAAGTAACTTCGCCTTCCTCATTAACTTCCTTCATCGTAATGTTTTTTGCATTAATGGCAAAAATTTGATTAGCTCCACTTATAACAGATAGTTTTACTTGTTTTTTTAATAGGTCATTAAACCCTTCTTTTAACCACCTTTTAAAACCCATGTTCTTATTCCTCCTTATTAGTAATAATGTAATGTGTAAAAAGTACTATTAATAAAATAAAAAAATGGGATTTAATAAATCCACTCAATACTTCCTAATTTTCCTTTGACCATTCCAAATCCATCTACTTGACGGTCAAATATAAGTCGTAACCTGTAATGAGCAAATTCTTCCGATACTACAAAGTAGTCTGCGATATCCGAAATCATTACAGCTTCTTCTTCAGCTGCAGAATAAGCGTTTTTTAGAAACTTGTTAGGCATAAGTAAATAGGCGGCCATTCGTTTAGCTTGTGCTTCAGTTTTTGCTATTAAACTATCATTAGAAGAGATTTGTGAAATGTGATGTGAATAACAATGACAAAACTCCTCAGCAAGAATTACCTTTTTTTCTAACGGGTCTAGATTAGGAAGTAGATATATTACACCACGTCGACCTTTTTCTTTTGGAAAAGACATAGCTTTTATTCCACCATTGATTTCTCCGTCAAAAAAATGCATGTCCAAAGGCTTTATCTTTACACCGTATTTCCAACATATCTGGTACATGTCAATTTCATCTGGATTGGAAAAATTAAAGTTGGACAGAACTTTATTAGCTCGTTCTTCCCAGCAATCAGAAATTGAGGATTGAAGTAATTTACTTAGATGCATAATTTTCACAGTCCTTGGTTAAATAAAAACCGCCAGTAAATAGGCAGTAATTATTAATCTTCGATAATATCATTATGCTCGTCGTCTTCATTCATATCCATTTTGATGACTTCCCACATTTTGATAAGCTGTTTAATTTTTTTCTCGGGTGCATTTGCTAGTTCATGGAACAATACAGGATGCTTTTTTATTTCATCGAGTACTTTTAAATCTTCAGGAGAGAGTAACACTTTGTCTGTAACTTTGTAGAGTGTAATATCTTCCTTAAGATATCCAGCATTCTTCATTAACTCGTCATAAGGATAACTATAGGCATTAGATATAAGCTCCAAAGTTTCCGGTGTTGGTTTTACCGGTTTACCAGATCTCTTATCAAATCCCTTTTCTATGGTGTCTAAATATGTATGGCTAATACCAATTTTTTTAGAGGCGTCTCTTAAAGACTCTTTACCTCTAAGATTTTTAATTAAATCTCCTAATTTCTCCATTTTTCATCACCTGTAATACATACTTTACATTATTGTAAATCAAAAATAAATAAATTTGTTGTAAATCATGCTTGACGGTTGTGTTATCCATGTGTTACATTATATTCAAGGAGGTGTTATACATGAATAACAGACTAAGAGATATAAGATCAGCTGTCGGGATGTCTGTATCAGAGTTAGCCCGTAGAGCTAAAACTACCCGTCAAACAATTACCAATATAGAGTTACATGGCCAGGAGCCATCCGGGGTTTTGTTACTTGATATTGCTTCAGCGTTGAATAAGGATCCTAGAGATATTTTTTTTACTAGTGATGTTATACAAGGTTTACAAAAATCAAGCACCGCATAGGAGGTGTTTCTCTTGCCGGAAACCACGATAACTTTCGATCAATTAGAATCCGAGTTTCTTAAGGGGCGACTAGAGAAATTAATTAAGTCTGCTTATGAACAAGGAGTAGAAGATGCTAGAAAAACGTTTAGTTATCCAGAAGTTCTAACGAAAGACCATCTTGTAAAGGTTTTTCAAGTTGAGAAATCTACAGTAAATAAAATTATTGCCATTCCCACGTTTCCTAAATTGAAGGATGTTCGCGCGAGATACCCCAGAGAGCAAGTATTTAGTTGGATATCTAGTAATTCAACGTGGGTGGATAAAAATACAAATTACTTTAATAGGGAGGTTATCTAATTGAGCAAAATCCCAGCCTATTTACTTAACGATCGCTATTGGCGCGGTACCATTCATTTGTTTCAGAATCACTATAAGCTTAATCAGGTATTTAACACGAAATATTTCGATTTAAAAGAAGGAACGATAAAGGTCGGATCCTTAAGAAAAATAGCTGGTCCTTGGTCACAAAGTGAGAAATTCGCGTTGAAACTAGCACTTCACTTATTCAACGAGCGTCACAAAGTTAATTTAGGCGACATGGACTATCTGGATGATTCTAATAAAAAGCTTTGTTTAGAAGCAATTAAATTACGCTACATGTAATTGCTTCACCTTTTTTAGAGAGACAAGCCCTAAGGGAGGAATAAGGATGAAACATCTACAACCTATTGAAATTAATGGTCAACGTTTACTGAACACAGCGCACCTTGCAGAATCATTTGGAACGGACACCAAAATCATTAATAGAAACTTTCAAAGAAATGCAGAAAGATACATTCAAGGTAAACACTACTATGCTTTAACTGGGGAAGAGTTAAAGGCATTTAAAGGGTCACGTCAAATTGACGACAGCCTAAAATTCACATCTGTTTTGTACCTTTGGACTGAAAAAGGCGCTTGGTTGCACGCCAAGTCATTAAATACTGATTTAGCTTGGGATGCTTACGAAATGTTAGTAGATGAATACTACCACATTAGGGAAAACAAAGTCGTTCCTCTGTCAAAAGACAAAGCCCTTGTCACAGTATTGAGGACCACTGCAGACCTGGTAGAAGGTCATGAGTCCATTGTCAAAGAACAGGAAGAACTTAAAAAGCTTATCACGCATGTTAATCACAAAGTCGAACAGCAAATCACGCTAGATCACGGAGAGCAACGTCGATTACAAAAAGGTGTGGCTCACAAAGTCTATCAATGTACTGCTGATAAAAAAGAAGCTGCTAGATTGTTTAAAGAACTCTATCGAGAAATAAAAGATAGATTCGGAGTTGCAAGCTATAAAGACGTAAAACGAAAAGAGCTCCAGTCAGCGTTGAGATACATAGAAAACTGGATCCCTCGGAAAGTTTCATAGGTAGCGCCGAAACAACCTAGTTCCTTCATATATAAATTTTAATAGTTCTTTAGTGGAAAATCTGACCAATATTTGCACATGTGCAGTTATTGCACAGGGAGGAGGTGATTTCGATGTCATTCGGAAAAATCCTCCGCCAATTGAGAGTTAAAGCGGGATTCAGTCAAGAAGAGTTAGCAGAGCAGATATTCTTATCTCGAAGTGCTGTATCAAGACTTGAAAACGACAACTTAGAATTGAAATTAGCAGATGCCATTAGATGGTTTCAAGCCACAAGAGCACCAGAGGCAGTAGCAGCAATGTTATGCGGGGTAGATGTAAATACATTAATTCAAGCTTTATCTATGTTGGCAGGGGGGATAATTACATGGCCATAAAAACAGGGGAGTTTCTCCAAAAAGATGTGCAGAACGCTTTGCTCGAATATAAAGCAGCCAAAGCTTGTATATGTAGGATGGAAGAAAAATTAACTGCTGGAGATTTAAAAGAAGCAAAGCTTACTGCAGTAGATTACTTAAATTCATTAACGGAACTCGAAAGGTTACAAAGTAGGAAAGAGAACTACGATCGCCTAGAACGAACAGTTGAAGAGTTGACTAGTCGTGGAATTGATATAGCGATGGTAACAAGATGCATTTCATAGAGAGGGAGGGACAAGCATTGAAAATTCAAGTAAAGCATTGGTTAGCACTTACAAATTTCGAAAAGCAGGTTTTATTAAAAATCGAAACAAAAAAAGCAGCAAGCTAATAGGGTTAGCTCACTGCTCAACTACTAATACGAACAACTTAATTTTAACATACACACGTATGTTCGGCAATGTTTTGTCTTGCCGTCTTGGCTAGGAGGGTTGAATGTAGAGATCCCCCTCGATACGACCTTCCTTCCTGGTCAAGACAGTGCGACAAAGCACTAGAAAGGAGTCGCTATGTTAAATCTAAATAAAAATGGCGCGTGCTGGAACACGAGCCATAACTGGTGATTACATAAATTAACTTGTCTTTATATTACCGTAATCACCTCAATATTTCAATTAGGAGGAGAGATATTCATGATCGAACTAGTATTTAGCGGTAACAAATTCGACCAACAACGCTTAGCAAAGTCTGGTGGTCAAATCTTAATTAAGCCTAATGGGCTCCCAGTATTTCAATTCAAATCTAAGGATCAATTCAATAAATATTTTGAACTGGGCAAGAAGGGAGCTACTGCTTGATGAAAAGAATCTTATTGTTGGGATTAAAGTTGAAAAATTTCAAAGGTGTTGAATCTTTCTCCTTTGACCTTCGAGGAGAAAACGCAAAAGCGTTCGGTGATAACGGAACTGGTAAAACAACCTTAAAAGATGCTTTTGATTGGTTGCTTTTTGATAAAGATAGTCAAAACAAAAAGGATTTTTCTATTAAAACCATAAAGGATGGCAAAGTGCTACATGGTCTAGAACATGAGGTAGAGGCAACCTTCCTAGTGGATGACGTAGAGTTAACCCTTCGTAAAATCTATTCTGAGAAATGGACAAAAAAACGTGGAAGTGCAGAGAAACTTTTTTCAGGCCACACTACGGATTATTACATCGATGAGGTTCCATCTAAAAAGAAAGAATATACCGACAAGGTAGTAAGTCTTGTTGATGAGGAGTTATTCAAATTACTTACGAGTCCCACGTATTTTAACGAGCAAATCCATTGGCAGAAGCGTAGAGCGACTTTGTTGGAAATCTGCGGAGACATAACGGAAGAAGAAGTGATTGCATCCAATAAGGAATTAGCAAAGCTCCCTGTCATCTTACAGGGACGTACAATCGAAAATCACCGCAAAGTAATCGCTGCTAAACGTTCTGAGATTAACGAAAAGAGGGAAGATATCCCCATTAGAATCGATGAAGTTAAGCGTAACCTTCCTGACTTGGAGGGGTTAAATAAACAAGAGTTAGAGGCTCAAATTGCAAAATTAACCTCTGAGATTGATGAGAAACAGGATCTTATTAGCAACATCCGTAACGGCAATGCCATTTCTCTAAAACAACGAGAAATCCAAGAAATAGAACTGGAGCTTCTAGAGATTAAACAAGCTCACGAAGCTGGTTCTAAGGATGATCTGTATATGTTGAAGGCGCAAATTCAGGAGGAGACTTCTAATATATCTTTGCTCGAATCCAAGCAGTCGAACCTAAGACAGCAGAAGCGATTTAACGATGACAATATTGACTCTTTAGATAAGAGGCTACAAAAATTACGCGTTGAATGGGCTGAGGTTAATGACCAGGAGTTTGTACACAACGACGAATGCGAGTGCCCTACATGCGGTCAGGAGCTCCCAAAAGAACAAGTATCTGCTACCAGAGAAAAGGCTTTAGCTCAATTCAATTTAAGTAAAAGTAGAATGCTAGAAAACATCGATACTGCTGGAAAAAGAGAAAAAGGAAGCAAGGAAGAGTTGCTAGAAAAAAATGAAAAGCTAGCAAAAGAGTACGAGTTGATTGGCAAACAAATCGTTGAAAAGCAAGAACGTTTAGAGAAGCTGAATGAACAGCTGAAAGTCATTGAAAGTACTGTTATAGACATCATGGATAATCCATCCTATGCGACAAAACTTCAAGAAAAATTCGATAAAACAAGCGAATTAGACAAATTTCGACTATCTGCGCGAACTGAAATTCAAGAAGTAGAAGAAGAGATTCGACAACTTAAAATCACTCGAGTAAATCTACAGGCAGATATAGCGAAGTTTTCGGTAGTAGATCAATCGGAAAAACGTATTGAAGAACTAATGGATCAAGAGAAGCACCTAGCTGCCGAGTTTGAAAAGCTGGAGCAGGAGCTCTATCTAACAGAAGAGTTCATTCGTACTAAAGTGAACCTTCTAGAAGAGAAGATTAACTCCAAATTCAAATATGCTCGCTTTAAATTATTTGATCAACAAATCAACGGTGGCCTTTTAGAAACATGTGAGACTTTGTACAACGGTGTTCCGTATTCAACTGGATTAAACAACGGTCATCGTATTGTAGTCGGATTAGATATCATTTCAACGTTATCCGAACACTATGGAATCTCGCCAGTCATCTTTATCGATAACGCCGAGTCGATCACAGAAGCAAGTCTTCCTAAAATGGATAGCCAAATCATTCAACTGATTAAGCCACCAAGTTTCGAAGAGCTGGATAAGTCAGCGCAGGACGCACTTATTAAAGAGAGTGGTAGCTATGAAACGGCAGCGAAAGCATGGAATGAAAAGAACAGTAGGTTAAGAGTGGAGTATCCAAATAGGGAGGCTATCTTGTGCCACTAGACATCTCCTTCACTATCGAAATTAATGGGCTTCCGACTAGGAAATTCTATGATTCCTACCCAACGGAGAAACAAATTGAACAAGCTATTAGGGATATGTTTCCGCAGGGACGTATCTATGATCAGTACGCAGATGACTATATTTATCCCATTGCACAAGTCAAGAAGCTTTATAAGTTGAGAGATACGGAGGAGATTAAATGAGTAATCAAAATCAATTATCCATCATCCAGAAAGATATTACGGACGATGTAAACAGGAGCTTAACAAGGTTGCAGGACGACGGTTTAGTCCTGCCTCCTAATTACAATGCGAGCAACGCTTTAAAGAGTGCTTTTTTCAAACTGCGGGAAGTGAAAGATAAGGCTGGTAAGCCTGCGGTAGAAGTTTGTACCAGAGAATCGATTGCTAACTCTCTACTAGATATGGTTGTCCAAGGTTTAAGCCCAGCTAAAACGCAGTGCTATTTCATCGTTTATGGGAACCAACTACAACTTAATCGTTCTTATTTTGGTACACAGGCAGTACTTAAACGCCTTACTAATGTTAAGGATATCTGGGCAAATGTGATATTTGATGGTGATGTGTTCGATTACGAAGTTGCAGGTGGTCGTGAAAAATTATTAAAGCATGAAACAAAATTTCCGAATCGAGATAACGATATTTTAGGAGCTTATGCAGTGGTCAAAACCAGCGAAGATGAGGAACTACTGACAGTTATGACCAAGAAAGAGATTAATGCAGCATGGGGGCAATCGAAAACACAACAGTCGGTACACAAGAAATTCCCTCAGGAAATGGCGAAACGTACGGTTATCAATCGTGCTGCAAAAGCTTTCATTAACACATCAGATGATAGTGATCTACTAGTCGATGCAATCAATAAATCGACAGAAAATGAGTATGAAGATGAGCGAAAAGAGATTAATCCAGAGTACGCTGCACAAAAGGAAATTGAAGAAAAGGCTAATCAAGAAGTAATTGATATTGAAAGAAGTGAACATTTGAAAAAGCAACCAGAAATCATTGACGTTCCGAAAGACAAGGAAGAAGTTCATCAGGGGACGCAAAACCAGGATTCTGCAGGTCCTAGCTGGTGATTGGGGGGAGACAATCTTCCCCTTGAAAACAAAAGGAGTGTTGAATATTGGCTTTAAGAAAAATAGAGATATCCTTTGGACAAAACTTTGGCTTATTAACAGTCATTAAAGAAGTTGATTCTGTTATTTACAAAAAACGAAAAAAACGAATGATTTTATGCAAATGTGAATGTGGGCAAGAAACAACAGTTCGCCTTGAATATCTAAGAAATGAACACACAAAATCTTGTGGTTGCGCATCTGTTAAAGCTTTGATTAAACACAGAAAAACACACGGATTAACCGGAACAAGATTACACGGTATCTGGAACGGTATGAAGGGACGCTGTTACAACAAGAACAGAAAATCTTACAAAGATTATGGTGCAAAAGGGGTAAGAGTTTGTGATGAATGGCATGATTTTGAAACTTTCTATGTATGGGCAATCAACAACGGCTATGAGGAGCATTTGACAATTGAAAGAAAAGACCCTTTTGGGAATTATGAACCAGCTAATTGTGAGTGGATTCCTAAAGCAGAGCAAGCAAAGAATAAGCGGATCCATGCGGTGAAAGTTGATGATTGAATTCAAGACACATGCTAGCAGTAGCAAAGGAAATCTTTATACCGTTACTGATGGTAAAACTAAGCTAATGATAGAGTGCGGCCTTTCCTACAAAGAAATTCAACGTGCCCTTAACTTTAAAATTTCAGAGATAGAAGGGTGCTTACTCAGTCACAATCACGGCGACCACGCAAGGGGAGTTAAGGATATCATGAAGGCAGGAATCGATGTTTATACATCCCTCGGAACCATGAATGCGTTAAAGGTCGCTAGCCATCGATTCAAAGAAATAAAGGCTCTGGAACAATTTCGAATCGGTACCTGGACTATTTTACCTTTTGATATTCAACATGATACAGAGGATCCTCTTGGCTTCTTGTTGGCAAATGAGGATGATGAAAAATTACTTTTCGTTACTGACACGTATTACGTTAAATACAAGTTTGAGGGCGTAAACATACTCGCTGTGGAGTGTAACTACTCCATGGAGATACTTAATCAAAACATACTGGAAGGATTCGTGCCAGCTGTTATGAAGAAGCGTCTAATACGTTCCCATTTTAGCCTAGAAAACGTAAAAGAGTTCTTAAAGGCAAATGATTTATCGAAGGTGCAAGAGATCTGGTTGCTACATTTGAGCGACAGTAACAGCAACGCAGAGCTCTTTAAAGAGGAAATCATGGCATTAACTGGTCGTAGAGTCTATGTCCCATAACATGCAAATGCAAGTCTCTATCCCTCAATGCTATGTCTGGATGACGGAGGGTATGCCGAATAGAGCAGAGTTATTTAAACGATATGTAAAAGGCTATGTAACTGTCTATTTTTATGGTTACGAGCTAGTGAAGATCAATGGAATGCAAGCAATTATTAAACCGATAGATAGTTAATAATCCACAAGAGGAGGGATGATGATGGATGGCTGATGTACAACTAGAGAAAGGCTATTTAAGGCTTGCAACAGAGCTGATGAACGAAATCATTAGGAGAGATTTTTCAAAGAGGCAGCTGGCTGTCCTGCATTTCATCATCCGTCTTTCGTATGGCTGCCACCGAAAAGATTGTTTCATAGAAAAATATAATTTCTTTGAAACTGCCGGAATCAACAAGGTTGATATTAAGAAAGAATTAAAGTTTTTGAGGGAATGCGGAGTCATAAATTGGGATGAAAAAGACATGATTTTTTCCATAAATAAGGATTATGATAAGTGGCAAATTACTCCTTCAAAGGGATTTGACAAGGACAGATTTGACCAAATAATCCACCAAAATTTGAGAAAAAAAGTTAGTGAAACACTAACTAATCAAGGTGGAGAAGTTAGTAAAACACTAACTGACTTAGAAAACCTAGTTAGTAAAACACTAACTAATTTAGGGGTAAAAGTTAGTAAATTACTAACTTCGGAGTTAGTAAAACACTTACTGCAAGACCTCGGAAACACTTGGGAGAGTAAGAGCGAAGAGGTCCTTAAAGATAGTATTAAAGATATTTATTTAAAGATAAAAGAGATAGATGATGATAAGGATGATGATAAGATGCCACAAAATTATTTCATTGAATATGAAAAAGCTTTTGGTTATCCTCCTGCTTTATTGATAGCTGATTTTACTCACTGGATTGATAGTGACGAAAGTCAATTCACGGAACCGGAGGAAATCATCATCGAGGTGATTCACAGGGCAAAAAAACAAATCCCTAAAAACCCTGCAAAGTATATAGCAAAAATTCTTAATGACTTACACAACTTGGAGCTCTATAGCTTGGAAGCAGTAAAAGCTTATAACAAAAAGTTTGATGAAAAATTAGCTAATGGAGGGGCCAACAATGGAGCAAAAGTTCACCAGTATCGCAGAGGTGATGTCCGATCTACAGAAAAAAGCAATGATTCGATCACAGGAGGTCAGGTCGGAAGACTTGGGAAGAGAAAGTCAATATGATTGCCCTTCTTGTAAAGATAAGGGCTTTATCCTAAAAAGCGTTCCTGAATTAGAAGGTGATGGTACCCCTAAGTTATGGGCGTCCGGACTGCCGAAGAAGATAGAAACGTTAATCGATTGTGTTTGCGCTAAGAAAAGACAATCGGATCACCTCATGAAATTCAGTGAAATAACCAATGAGTTTAAAAGCATGACCTTCTCTAGCTTTAACGTAGCGGACAAGCATGAATTGGTCCAAGACGCTTATCAATGCGCCATCGATTACTACAAAGATTTCGATAGGATCCGTAAGGCAAGATGTAACAGCATTAGCTTACTGGGGCAACCAGGTTCAGGAAAGACGCATTTACTAACTGCACTTGCTAACAACCTAATTCAGAAAAAGCAAGTCAGTGTCTTGTATTTCCCCTTCGTCGAAGGATTCAATGACCTGAAGGACGATTTCAACCTGTTAGAAGAAAAGCTCACGAAAATGAAAAGAGTGGGCGTGCTCTTCATAGATGACTTATTCAAAGGTCGCGATTATCCAACACCGTTTCAGTTGGAGCAGATGTTTGCGGTAATTAATTATCGCTACCTTAATCACCGGCCAATCATGATGTCATCGGAAAAAACGGTAGACGAGCTCTGCGACATCGATGAAGCACTAGGCACACGAATCTATCAAATGTGCCAGGACTATACAGTAGTCATCAAAGGAGATCGCAAGCAGCTAAATCATAGATTAGTAGGAGCACCAAGCTAGAAAGGAGAGCAACATGAGTACATTGCTAAGGCAGAAAAGAGAAGAACGGAAGAAATACTTAATCGACCAGCTTATGAAATATGGATACTTCAAAACCAACAAGGGGAAGCAACTCTATGAATTAAATCTATCAGATTTGGAACGGATTCATATCAGAGTAAAATGCGAGATTGGTAGAGAGCTAACGAGGGAGGAATACAAGTGATTTGTCCGATTTGTAACAGACCGCTAAAGAGCAAGAAGAGTATCGAGAGGGGTATTGGTCCAGTTTGTGCTAAGAAGGAGCAGGAGCGAGAAAATGAGCCTCCTGAGGGGCAGTTATCTTTTACAGAAGAAACGGTCCTAGTAATCAAATAATTTGAGAGAGGTAGAAACTATGAGTCTAGACAAAATGCTAGAAATGCAAAAGCAGTTGGATGACCGCATTATCGCAGAAAAAGGAATCGTCTGGACGGAGGAAGAACGTTTCCGCAACACATTAGTAGCCTTGGATGTGGAACTATCAGAATTCGCGAACGAGGGACGTTGGTTTAAAGTTTGGAGCGATGATCAAGAGCCAAGATTAGAAGTTGAGTGTCATGCTTGCAAAGGATTAGGAGAGTTTCATCATCAAGTCTTTTCTGGCAACGAGCATGTAGATGACCGAGTTGATATTTGCACTTATTGCAGTGGAACAGGCATACAAAAAAGACCTCTCCTAGAAGAATTTGTTGATGTAGTACATTTCTTTCTCTCGCTTGCTAATCAAAAAGGGTGGAGCGAGTTGCTATACTTCGCTGAAGAAGCTCTAGAGGATTTTCGTGAAAATGCATTCGATGGTGGATTGAACATGGTGTATCTAGAATTAAAAAATCGTCTGGGTGTGCTTGGGGTAGAGCATGATGAAAAAAAATATGTTCCTTTCTTAGATTGGAGTAAACATCAGTTTAACTTTAGGACCGCGTGGTACATCTTTATCTCAATAGGTTTGGTTGAGTATGATTTCACCTTCAAGCAAATCGAGGAAGCGTACTTCGTTAAAAACAAAACGAATCACGAGCGCCAAGATAATGGCTATTAAACTAACGATTTCAGTGGAGCCAATGGGAGCTGTCAGAATGACTGGTAGAGGGAAGTTTGTTAAGCCTAATGCCCAGCGATACCTTTACTACAAAAGCGTTCTTCAGTGGCACGCAAAACAACAGCTGAAGGAAAAGAAACTCCTTGGTGGTCCAATCGCAGTAGAGATATGGTTTATCATGCCAATCCCGAAAAGTTGGAGTAAGAAAAAGCAAGCTGCAGTAGTTGGAGAGTACCATATCAAAAAGCCTGATGCTGATAATTTAGTAAAGGGTGTTTTCGACTCCCTTAACAAAATAGCCTGGCACGATGATAACCAAGTAGCCAAGGTAACGGCAATTAAATTATACGGAGAGGTTCCTGGCATCGAAATTATGATAAAGGAGTTGGCAGTTTGTCAAACGTCATAATCGCTGACGATCGCCCCGAGTGGATGAAGAAAGAAGACAGGGAGATGGCGTGCCAGACACGTTGCTCCCGTTATAAACAGTGCTCTAGTCGCTTCGGAACAGACTGCAAGAAGTTAGGTGGCACTGAAATACCCAAGATACGCCAAGAAAGAAGGCGAGGTAATGCTACAAGGAATCTGCGTCAATCCAGTAAACACGGAGGTCATCAATAAGGGAGAGAAGTACTTCCTCTTTCCTAACGGACCCGATCATTACTACGTTTCTAAATTTCCTAATCCAGGTGCTCACAGAGGATGCTTCCTTGCTGAAAGCTTTGAAGTTATAGACAACGAGGTTGAACTACATAAGGACAAGCTCTATCGAGCGAAACTGATCTATCGAGGTACTGGATATAGCCAAGTGGAATTCAAACATTATTATTTAAAGCTCAACGTTACACTTTGTTTCTTCTACGACGATGTGGAATGTACTAGTTTTCGAGGGTCGTTCCCTCAAAAGTGGTTCACAGATATCGTAGAGGTTGATTCAGAGGCGGATAACGAAGCCGTAGAAGAGCTTACGAGTATCGACCTTGAAGAGATACCAATTGAACCAGAATCAACGGAATTTGAGCAATTAAGCCTATTTTGAGAGGACGTGAGTGTATGTCACAGGATAACTCACAACTAGATTGGCAGAAACGTGTGTTAAGAGAAGAAATGCTAGAATCGGAGACTTTCAATGAGCTTAGAAAAAATATCACTGATCGAATTAATCAAACTATGCCACGAAGAAAACGAAGAAGCGCTGGAAGAATGGAAAAGACGGTGGTTAGCCGATTTTCCTAATATGGGGAGGGTGGAGCAATGAACGTAGAAGTATCAGTTTTTATCGATCAAAAGAAATTTCGAAAAGGTGATTGGGTTCGTATCTCACAGGCTATAGGAGATACCAATCCTAAAGCTATAGGAACCATTGGGTTTATAACTGATGTAAATATCGAGGATGAAGAAGCAAGTGTCATGTTCTTAAAACATGGTAGCGGAAAATCTATTAAAAGACTGGAATGGATGTATCTTGAGGAATTGTCTATAGTTCCTCCAACTTTGGAAGAAGAAGATCTACACGCTCTAATCGATATGGCGCTCGACACGAACGATAAAGAGTGGTTTCAAGAATTAACGGATATGTTGCCAAAGGAGTTGGTTGGCTGGTGAAGCAAACAATGCAGCTAAAAGCAGAACAGTATATGGCTATGGCAGTCGGTATGTACCAAAATGAAGGGCTTTCGAAAACAGAAATAACAGCCATCTGCAACGGATACTTTGAATCGTTTAAGCGCGATAAGAAGGCGCAGAAGCTTTATAGCACTGCTAAGGAAAGGGATCCAGGGTACGAAGTTCAGGGGAATGTGATTAGCGCTAGTTTTGGTAGAAAGTGAAACATTATGCACGAATAAAAAAGAAAAGAGGAGAAAAAATGGACTTAAATTTAATCGTAAACAACACTTTATCAGAGTTGAAACAAGATGGTTATGTAGAAAAAATCGTTAAGAAACAAATTGAAGAAACCATACAGGATATCGTTAAGGATTCATTTAAAAGTTGGAGTGATTTTGGAAAGGGATTAAAGCAGCAGGTTCAAGATCAAATGAAATTCAATTTAGATCGATTGGACATACCTTCTTATAACCAAGTCATTCTAAACGTCATAAAAACCGAGTTAGAGAAAGCTGTTCACGAAGAGGGAGTCAAACGTATACAAGAAAGCATCCAAGAAATTTTGGGTACTTCAGAAGAGGAATACAACTTATCAAAATTGATAATGGAAATCGTAAAAGATGATTGCGAATTAAACGAATTAAGTTATGACGAATATCAAGAAATAACAGTAATCGTAGAGGATAAATACGGTTCAAAATATGTGTATATTGATCCAGAGGCAGATAAGGATTGGTACGCATGTAAATATCAAATTACTCTTGATAAAGAAGATTCAACAGTACGTAGAGTTGAGATAGGAGATAAAAGCTTCGAAAACAAAGTAATAATGGGCGGATTGTACGGAGCAGATGCTACCCTATTCAAGATGTGGACTCGCAAAGCCAAATTAGTTATTGATAGATATGAAACAAGCTTCACAAACCCAGAATACGATTGAGGATCTATTAGATGAAAACAAGATACAATCTAGAATTTCAGCACTATAAAGGGATTAAGCTCCAGCTAATTAATAGGGGTGGATACAGAAAACAAAAGGCAAAACGCTACACCCTAGGGGGAACCAATCAAAACGTATGGATTCCAAACAAACATCTTATGGAAGATGGAACGATAAAGGAAGGCGAAGATCTTGATTATGTGTTCAGAAAAGCACAAAGACAATTAGTATTGGCTGGATATACTGGCCCAATCATTGGGATTAAGAGAACATCCACAGGTTTTGTTCCGAATTAGCACATAAAGGATATTATCCTGCTTATAGTAGATACTGCGTTTGAGGTGATAAGGATGAATCTAATCCTAAAAAGTGAAGTTATAAGAATGAAACAAAAGCTAATCGATGTGGTGATGGATATTCAATCTGGCGAATGCCAGAGAGACCCGTTGCAACTAGGCGAAAAGATAGAAGAAGTAATTAAGCTACTGGATGACATAGAGCCAAAATAAAAAACCTCCGAATAAATTCAGAGGTTATAGCCAGAATCTCTTCCAGCCTCGACAAGGTAATTATATCACATAGGAGGGGTTCTGGTGGTTAAAACAAACGCAGTAATAGATCTTACCAACAACAAAAAGTTATATGTGATTAAAGACGGTAGATTAATAGAGCACGACCTTCCTGATTATGGTGAGATTTCAGTTGTTGTTCTCGGTGGGAAGGTTGATCGCCTGGAGACTACTGTGAAAACAAAGCTGTAATTATGTATATTCAATCGAACAAGGCAGCTCGGTAGGCGTAGGACTTGGATGTATGCTGACCTTGTTCTTACTTTAAAGTATTTGTTTAGACAAGTTTAATTACACTGAATAAAAATCGACATTTTTCGTCATCACTTTTAAGGGAAGAGGGAGCTTGATGCAGTTAGATTTATTTCGAGAAATAATAGTCGATAATTTTGCTGGCGGTGGTGGAGCTTCTACAGGGATTGAAATGGCTACTGGATTATCGGTTGATATTGCTATCAACCATGACCCAGCTGCTATCGCTATGCACAAGGTGAATCATCCAGATACAGAGCATTATTGTGAGTCTGTGTGGGATGTTGATCCAAAAGAAGTGGTCAAAGGCAGAAAAGTAGGTCTATGTTGGTTATCTCCCGATTGCAAGCATTTTTCAAAAGCTAAGGGTGGAAAGCCGGTAAATAAAATGGTAAGAGGTCTAGCTTGGATAGCTATAAATTGGGCGATTAAAGTAAGGCCGAGAGTCATCATGCTAGAAAACGTGGAAGAGTTTAAAACCTGGGGTCCATTAATGCTAAACAAAAAAGGTGAGTGGGTACCAGATCCAGATAAAAAAGGGATGACCTTTCAATCATTCGTTAAATCGTTCGAAGCGCTTGGCTACAACGTGGATTATAAAGAGCTGAAGGCGTGCGATTACGGTACCCCAACTAGTAGAAAACGATTTTTCTTGGTTGCTAGATGCGATAGTCGTCCGATTGTATGGCCAGAACCAACACATGGTACAGGAAAACAACCATATAGAACTGCAGCAGAAATTATTGATTGGAAATTAGATGTTCCGAGTATCTTTACAAGAAAAATCCCACTTAAAGAAAATAGCCTAATTCGTATTGGGCGAGGTATTAAAAAGTTTGTTATTGATACGAACAATCCGTATATCGTGAAAGATAGTGCCTACTTTCTGAGTCACTATTACACGCATCAAGGAGAAGAGGTACGAGGTAGTAGTTTAAGAGAACCGATCCCCACAATCCCGACTGCTAATCGATTTGGGTTAGTCAAAGCAACCCTAAAAGAGGATTTGAAGTTAGATAACCAGGATGAAAAGGTATATGCCTTTTTGACCAAATATTATGGTTCAGATGTGGGTCAGAGTTTGAATGTTCCTCTTCATACCATCACAACAAAAGATCGGTTTGGTCTTGTGACGGTAAGCGGGAAAGGTCATGCAATAGCAGACGTTGGAATAAGGATGCTGCAACCTCATGAATTGTTCAAGGGGCAAGGGTTCCCGATAACATACATTATCAATCGTGATTATAAAGGTAAGAGCTACCCGAAAACGGAACAAGTTGCACGATGCGGAAATTCAGTACCTCCACCATTCGCAGATGCATTGGTAAGAGCAAATCTTCCTGAAATGTGTTCAAACGAAAATAACAGATACAAGGTGGCTGCTTCGGGTTAAACAAGAAACGGAACAAGGCAGCTCGCTTAGTGTGGTAGGACTTGGATGTATGCTGACCTTGTTCTTAAGCTAAGTATTTGTATAGACAAGTTTAATTACACTGAATATAAATCGACATATTTCGATAACGCTCTCCTTTTTGACCTCAAAGGCGAAGCCTAATACGGAAATCAAAAGCGTTGTTTTTTAATGTGGTATTTCTAGAATTTCGATCTGACTATATCCACTTCTTGCAGATAATAAAGGATAGGCTTGTCTTTCATTAGAATGTCCTGCTAATAGAAAGTCTTTATTTGTAGTATCATATGCTGAAACAATCATTAAATGAGTAGGTACGACAGCTAATCCTGCTACACCTTTATAAAGGACTACGACATCACCCTTATAAATATTTTTATTATAAATGGTTTTGTGATTAGCTCTATAGTACTCACTACTGAATCTATGAACATTAGATTTAGGTCTCCAATAATTACTAAACTGTTGAACGCTTATCCATGGGCTTGGATCAGTTAAACTCCAACTATGGTTTAATTGAGCTGCACTATCAATTACCCAATATGTAGAATTTTTTTTAGAAATAGTCCAATTTCCAGCCTTTGCTTTACCACCTCCTACATGCATAGCTTGAGATACAAAATTTGTGCAGTCGGTTCCAAACTTCCCAGTGAATTTAGGGTAGTTTGTACTATATTTATTGTAATTGTTGTATGCCCAATTTCCAGCCCCGGTACCATTATAAGTAGATGCAACGCTAAATTCTCCAGCATTTGTATCTACTTCTGCTATTTCATTAATGAATTCTTGAATTACTTCTTCATTTTCATCTGGGCCTAAAACATATCTATTCAAGTATCCATATAGTAATTCCCTATTGCTATCTTCTTGTATTGTATGATAAATATCTTTGATTAAATACATTACTAATATTTTATCTGATCTATCAATGGATAGAACTTTATCTTTTACTTTTTCATCTGTAGTAATATCGCTTAGAAAATCAGCAACTTTAATATCTTCTTGATAGTAATGTTCTAAGGTATGAATAAGAATATTTTCCTCAACTTCAGGATCCACTAGCGGTTCAGACTCATTGAGTGATAATGGTGAAGATGTTGATAAAGCCTTAGAACTTGTTCTTTCATCATAAAGGGCTTTGATATAAGGATTGTTAGTAATATTACTTTCGGCATTTACTTCATGGGTTGGTATTATAGAAAGAGATGATAATAATAAAACAATAGATAAAAAATAAGTACAAAATTTCTTCATATGCGTGCTCACTCCTATTAATCTATTTATCTATTAATCTTGCAATTTATATTTTGCAAGTAAATACAAAAAAATACAAAATACCTCCTTTAAATACAATATATATAATAAAAGGTAAAAATTGTAGTATTTTTATTCGACAAAAAATGCAATCTCCCACAGAGGTTAAATTTTATGATATTATTTAGAAAAAAATATGGTTTCAAGAAGGAGAATTATGAAAAATATTATCACTTTTATTATCATATTGGTGTTATTATCAGCATGCAGTAGTGTAACGAAGAGTGAACCTTATACTTTATCAAATAAAGACAAGGAAATTATTAATTCATATTTAGAATCAAACTTAGTTAATCCGATAAAAGAAGGAAAAATTATAAGTGTATATGATGTTTTGGGTAGTGATAGGAACCGTAACGAAATCTATATATGGACAATAATAGAAGAAGCCTATATTAAGGGTGAGAGTGTTAAGCGAACGTCAGGGTTATCCCAACCTTTAGTATTAATAATGGAAGAAAACGGAAATATAATTGTTAAAGAGCATAAAGCTCCTAGAGATGGCACAAAATTTAATAGTGATATAGATGGTCTTTTTCCTAAAGATGTCAGAGAAAAGATTACTAATTATAATCAAAGAAACCTACAGGAACAATTAGATGAAAAGATTAATTTGATGTATCAATAATCTAAATTAAGATATTTATATGTTAAGCCTAACCAAGATCTGGAGGGCACTGGACAAGCAGTTTTTACTGTTTGTCTAGTGCCCTCTTTTTGTTTTCTATCTTTAATACAAAGGGGATATGGGGATGAATCGGAGTTTGAGGGATCAATTAAAGAAATGGGAGAAGCAGCACGGAGAACAGAAGAGAGGAATTAAACCACCAACGAAAGAGAAACTGTCTGACAGGGATTTGTGGGAGCTTATGGGGGCTAATGGTCCAAGGTATGTAAGAAAAAGAGGCGGGGCATACACACAACGATAGGAGGAGAATATCTATGCCGAACTGGGCCGACAAATTAATTCAAGAATACTCAGATGGTAAAAAGGATTTAAAAAATTTAAGGAATAAATTATACAATAATAATCCAGAGAGTGAGACCGATAGGAAGTTAATTAGTGATATGATCGACGACACTGAATTTGTAATCCAGTGGCTTGAGACAGGCCGTCAGCCAGGTTTAATGAGAGGTGTAGATAAACGCTCAATTTACCAGAAAAGGTATTTAGAAAGCATGGATATTCTTCCTGACATTACAGATCAATTAGACGATATAAATGACAGAAAGCTATATATTCCTCAAGAACAAAAGAAAGCGTTGATAAGTATTCTTTCGTCTTTTTCTCTAAGGGAAAGGCAATGTTATATACTCCATGTTGCTCAAGGGATGAGCATGCAAGAGATAGCAGATGAGTTCGGATTGAAGAAGCGAACAGTGCAGCAGTACATTGAGCGAGCGAGAAAAAAAGTGGAGCAAAGAGTTTCATGACGTACGTTTTGACGTACGAAGGTTACATTAGTAGAAGAGAGGTTTCGCTCTATTTAGTTAGATAATATTACAAACTTTAACGGATTAAGAATTGCACAAGACCTGATAGTTTTAGGAAATAATTTTTTCCCTTAAGATGTTTAATATATAACCGATATTATATAAAAAGCTATTTCTAAAAGGGGATAAATAATGCAGACAAGAGATATATTTATTGAATTTAACAAAAGAGACAGAGACGAGATAAAGTCGAGATGGAAGAATGCTCGAATGGCATGTGACAAATGGTTAACTACAACAATTAACGAAAATGTAAAAAGTAATGAAAGGGCATTGATAATTGGTGCAGGAGGTTGCTTGGATTTTTCTCTAGGTGATTTTGTTGATAAATTCCAAAGTGTTACATTAGTAGATTTGGATAAAAAGTCTATGAAAGAAGCGGTCGAAGAGTTAACTGAAGAACAACGGGGTAAGATATTAATTGTAGAAGATGATATAACAGGGATAGTTGAAACAAAAATTAATGAACTAAGAAATGTATTCGTTGAAATGGGCGTAGAAAAGCTATGTAAAGAAGTTGAAAAGTTTAGGGATGGGATTCCAACCAAGTTTAAGAATTCGAAAAGTCTTCAAGTACCAAAGGATTCAAAGTATGATTTTGTTTTTGTGAATAGTATTACAACGCAGTTATTTATGCCTGTTTTTATGATTGGTGTATTTTCTACTGATGAAATTAAAGATGAATATATAAATAAAATTAATCACATCGGTAAAACCACTAACCAACGTTTGCTAATTTCACTATTTAGAACAATTCATTCTGCATTGAATAAAGGGGGAGTCGTGGCAATTTCTTCTGATACATTTGAATTTAACCAAAATAACAGTGAGTATTTTTTAAAAAATTATGGGAGTCTAGAAATTATAAGTATTGCTTATATGAAGAACGAGAAATTGATTAAAGACCTACAGAAGATTCAAATTATAGGTGGTCTGCCTTTTGTCCGAGATGCAATTAATAAAGCAAATGGTTTTAAGCTAATTGAATATATAGCAACTTGGTTTTGGGCCTTTAATGAGAAACAAAAATATACAGTAGTGGGTTTTTCATATAAAAAAAATTGAGCATCCTTCGGGGTGCTTTTTTCTATGCCCAAAACAAACACAAAATACTGGAGGTGGCAGGTGATGTAAGATGGCTGAAAAGTATGTGTTGGCTGAGAAGGATTATGTCAAAGGGATGAAATACAAGGACATCGCAGAAAAATATGAAGTGTCCATTAACACGGTAAAGTCATGGAAGAAACGATATGGTTGGAACCGAGATAGGGGTGCACCCAAAGAAAAAGGTGTGCACACAAAAAAGAGGGGCGCACCTAAGGGGAATATCAACGCAAAAGGCAATCGTGGAGGAGCAGCACCGAAAGGAAACTCCAACGCAGTAACCCATGGCTTCTTCTCGAAATTCCTTCCTCCTGAAACGCTCGAGATCATGGAGCAAATGAATGAACGCTCTCCTGCTGATTTAATATGGGACCAGATACTAATACAGTATGCTGCTATTATTCGAGCTCAGAAGGTTATGTTTGTGACAAGCAAAAACGAAATGATTAAAGAGCTCAAGAAAGCAAAGTTTGAGTATCATGAAATCCCTAAAGCTCAAGGTGGCGGCGTGGAAAAGAATGTTACTGAGGAAGAATACGAGTTCCAGTTCGCCTGGGACCGCCAAGCTACATTCCTTAATGCTCAATCAAGAGCAATGAGCGAACTACGAAGTTTAATTAAACAGTTTGACGAAATGGCACATATTGATGATGAGCGCAGGTTGAAGCTGGAAGGTATGAGGCTTGGTATTGAGAAAACGAAAGCCGATATCGACAAGGTAAAAGCAGATACCACTAATGAAAACACAGGTGGAAAAACCGTCATCGTTACAAACGAAGATGAAATGCGCCGTGTGCTAGCTGAAAGAAAGAAGCGTGAACGTAATGAAGACGATTGATTTCAACATCGTCAACGTTCTGGACATGATTAATGTTAACTTCTATGATTTGTGGCTAGCAGAAGAATCGCACATTGTTGCGAAAGGCGGCCGTTCTTCTATGAAGTCCTCTGTTATTAGTTTGAGACTAGTAACAGACTTTCTTAATGATCCTAACGGCAATGTTGTCTGCCTTAGAAAAGTCGGTAAATATTTATCTACGTCCATTTATGAGCAAATTAAATGGGCCATCTATATGTTGAAGGTAGAGGATGAATTCACTTTCGGAAAGAGTCCTTTAATAATTAAGCATAAGGCTACTAACACTGCTTTCTACTTCTATGGTTGTGACGATCCGATGAAGCTTAAGTCAGCCAAAATTGCCAAAGGATATGTAATGGCTCTTTGGTTTGAGGAAGCAGCAGAGTTTGCTGGAGTCGAGGATATAGATATTGTAGAGGATACATTCATTCGTCAGGAGATTGAAGGAAAAGAGGTTAAAGTCTATTTTTCCTACAACCCTCCAAGAAACCCTTACAGCTGGATTAATGAATGGTTGGATGGCAAAGCAGGGGATGATGATTATTTCATTCATCACTCTACTTACATGGATGACGAAAAAGGCTTCCTTTCTGAGCAAATGGTTAGGAAGATTCACAAGTACAAAGAGACGGATCCAGATTATCACGATTGGATGTATGGCGGTAAGGTCATTGGGCTTGGAGACATGGTTTACAACATGAACCATTTCCAGAAGTTGGATAGCTTACCTTATAATGATGACATTTTGATGGTTGATACTGCTACAGATACAGGGCATCAGGTCTCTGCAACGACTCACTTGGCGCTTGCTTTTACTAAAAAGAGGGATGTTATCTTATTGGATACCTGGTACTACAGTCCTGAAAACAAGGTTATTAAGAAGGCTCCTAGTGAGCTTTCGAAAGAATATAAGGACTGGCTAGAGAAAACACGAAAAGAGTACAGAAGGCCAATTGATATGATGACCATTGATAGTGCGGAGGGTGCTTTACGAAATCAAATTTATAAAGACCATCATCTAGTGCTACATCCGGTAGCTAAGAAAAAGAAAGTAGACATGATTGATAACGTCCACGACTTACTCGCTCAGGGTAGGTTTTTTTATTTGGACACACCTAACAATCAGATATTTATTCAAGAGCACAGAAAGTATCAGTGGGATAAAGATTCGTTGAAAACGGATGATCCAAAAGTGATTAAGGTAGACGATCATACATGTGATGCTTTTCAGTATTACGTGAATGACAATTTACAAAAGCTTAGATTGAAATTCTAGGAGGTTACTAAATGGCTAAATATCGAAAAAAACCAGTGGTGATTGAGGCTTTTCAGTGGATAGAGCAAAAGGAAGATCCCCAATGGATTGTTGATGCTATTGAAAAAGGTAACGTTTACTTTATTAATAATGAGCCAAATAGACGACTTTTAGCTATCGAAACGTTAGAAGGCACTATGTACGCGAGCCGTGGTGATTTTGTTATTAAGGGTGTACAAGGAGAGATTTACCCATGTAAGCCAGAAATATTTGAAGCTACTTACGAAAAGGTTGATTAGGCGGTGATGAAATGTTTCAATCACTCATTAGCAAGATAAAGGGGGTGTTGCAGAAAATGGGGCTGATTAAGAATATCAAATCAGTATCTGATGTTAAGAGCATTCCTATTGATGACCAATTCTATAAGGATATTGACCAATGGAAGGCGCTCTATCAGGGCTATTTCAGCGAGTTTCATGATGTTCACTACCAAACTATCAACGGAAAGAAAAAACGTCGCAGAGCCACGTTAAACATGCCGAAAGTGTTGTCGCAAGAGATGGCGACTTTAATCTTTAATGAGCGTTGTGAGATTAACATTTCAGATAAGGCCCTATCGGAAAATATCCAAAGTATTGTCAAACACAATAAATTCATTTCGAAGTTTCAGGACTATCTGGAATTCCAGTTTGCTCTTGGAGGAATGGTTATTAAGCCGTATGTAGCAGATGGAAAAATCAAACTTTCTTACGTTACAGCAGATTGCTTTATTCCAGTCGGTTGGGACAATCAAGGTGTTCATGAAGCGGTTTTCCCTAATGAGATCCGCAAGGGTGATAAGAAATACACTCACTTGGAATGGCATTTGTGGGAAGGTAAGGAATACATCATTAAAAATGAGCTATATATGGCTGAAAAAACAACTACTGATCTCGGCCAGAAAGTTCCTCTTGCAACGTTGTTTCCTGACTTAGAGGAAGAGGTACGAATCAATGGGTTTAAACGCTCTGGCTTTGTGTACTTCAAACCGAACCTAGCTAACCACATTGATATGCAGAGTCCGTTGGGTGTATCAATATTTTCTTCAGCACTAGACACCCTTAAGACACTCGACATTGCTTATGATAGCTTTCAAAGAGAGTTTGCTTTAGGTAAGAGAAGAATTATCGTGCCTGCTTCAGCTATTCGAATGGTAATTGACGAAAACGGTCTTCCCCAACGTTACTTTGACGCAGATGATGAAGTGTATCAGGCAATGGGTTCTGGCGATATGGATGATAATAAAATCCAGGACAATACTGTAGAGCTACGAGTGGAGGAACACATATCTGCCATTAACTCTCTGCTTAATCTATTAGCCATGCAGACAGGGTTTAGCAGTGGTGCTTTTGCATTTGACGGCAAGAGTATGAAAACCGCCACGGAAGTAGTTTCCGAGAACAGTAAGACCTTCCGCACAAAGCAATCGCATGAAAATGTTATTGAAGCTGGTTTAACCGAACTCATTGAAGTGATTGTGCAGCTGGCAGAACTATATGAATTGTTTAGTGGTCCAAATGAATGGGAAACGACAGTCACGTTTGACGATTCCATTGCTGAAGATCAGACTGCCGAGATAAACAAACAAATTCAATTAGTTTCTAATCGTCTTCAATCTAGGAAGAAAGCAATCATGAGAATACATGGATTGTCTGAAGAAGAGGCAATTCTTTTACTCGAGGAGATTGTACAGGAAAATCAAACAGCAACTGCAGAAGCAGTGGATCTTTTCGGCTTTGGTAATCGAGATGATGATGATTGAACCCACTAAAAAGCCAACAACTCTCCATGGCCACTGTAGAGGTTTTCCTAGCTATTGAAGATCAAATGCTCATAAATATCGCCAAGCAGCTTAAAAGACATAATAGTTTGTTTGTGGCAGAGGGTATTCAATCTTGGCAGACTTTACAGCTACAGGAATTGGGGAGTATAACTCAAAACAATATAATAACAATTGCTAAAAGAAGTGGACTAGCAATTGATGAAGTAACGAAGATGCTTGAAGAAGTAGGTTATTCTGCAGTATCAGGAGTGGACAGGTCGTTACAAGAAGCGATACGGCAAGGAGCTGTAATTAAACCTCCGCAACCTTCTACGGGAAGTATAAATAAAATTTTATCCGCGTATCAAAGGCGAGCAAGAAATAGTTTTAATTTAATTGGTACTACAATGTTGAAACAATCACAACAATCATATATAGACATATTAAATCAGACCACTGGCAAGGTGTTGACTGGAACAATTACACCACAGCAAGCTTTGAGAGAAGCTGCTAGTAAACTAGCTGATAAAGGAATTCCTGCATTAGTTGATAAAGCAGGAAGGCAATGGTCTACTGAAGCTTATGTAAACATGGTTACTCGTTCTATAAGTAATGATGTCTCCAACGAAATGCAGGATGCCAGAATGGAAGAACATGGTGTGGACTTGTTTGAAGTTTCTAGTTATCCGGGTGCTCGTCCTAAATGCTTTGAAGACCAAGGCAAGATTTATAGTTTAAGTGGAAATCATCCTGATTATCCATCGATAGAAGAGACCAGTTATGGTGAAGCAGATGGATTATTTGGTGTTAATTGCTCTCACATTAAATATCCGTTTGTTGAGGGAGTTTCTATCCAGCGTAATTTTCCTTATGACGCAGAAGAGAACAAACTCATCTATAAACAAAGTCAACAGCAGAGATATTTGGAACGAGAAATACGTAAATCAAAGCGAGAGTTAAATATGATGGGTGCGATAGGGGATAAAGAGGGAATTGAGCTTGCTAAATATAAAGTGAAAGAAAAGCAAGCTAATCTAAGGAAGTTCATTAAAGATACTGGAAGAACCAGACGTCGTGATCGCGAGCAGCTAGCAATTAATAATCCGAATGTAGGTGGAGGAAAGCTTCCGACAAATCAAAATAGCTCGAACAGTAGCAAAGTAAAACCTATAGGAAACCCTATGGATAGGTTTACGAAAGTAAGTGGTAATGGGGAATATTAATGGTGGTGGAGGAAAATAAAGTGAGAGGCTTGTATATTCATTATTCTTATAGGAATAATGTGACTTTGCTCCGTCTCTGTATAGTAAAATAGTCGTATTAAACGATAAGAGGAAGATGAGTAATGAACCACATTGGGTATTATGACGCTGTAGAAATATTAGGTTCCTTTAATGACAAACTTAATGAAATTCTAGAATTATTTAAGGGCCTTAAAGAATCCTCGGTTAACCCTTATGAACAAATAAGATTGATAAAAGAAAAGCTAAGGAACTATAAATCAGATATTGTTCTGGCTGTTAAATTGTTTACTAAAAATGATACAAATGAATATACACAAGACTATTTGCTCCCAGCTTTAAGTATTGCCCATGGTTTTTTGAGAGAACTAGGTGTGAATAGAGTGACGTTAAACAGCTACAATACTATTAATTCAATTCTGTTAAAGGTAAAGCATTATATCCAGCGCTACTATAATAATTTAATTAAAATCTAGCATCCTTAAAGGGTGCTTTTTCTTTTGCCTTTTATTCGGATAGGCGTTAAAGAAACGAAAGAAATCACCCAGTAGGGAGGAATTATTGTGATTAACAAATTGATGATGCAGGTTGTTTTACTTTGGAATTTAATGTTTGGTCAAAAGGTCGATCAGTCGCCTAAAAGAACTGAAGGAAAGTTATTACCGTTACAATTGCAGTTTTTCGCTGGGGGTGGAGAAGGTGATCCGCCACCTGTAGATCCACCGGGAGGAAATGAACCACCAGGTAACGACCCTCCGCCAACTGACCCACCAAAGACTTTTACGCAGGATGAATTAAACAATATCGCGGCAAAGGAAGCAAAAAAGGCACAAGAAAAGCTACTTAAGCAACTAGGTGTTGATGACTTCGCCAACGCAAAGGATGGAATGGCCAAGTTTAAAGAATGGCAGGAATCACAGAAAACAGAAGCGCAAAAGCAGGCTGAGAGATTAAAAGAGTTAGAGACTAACTTTTCGTCTACCAGCGAGGAAAACGGCATGCTAAAAGCACAAATCAGTGCTATGAAGGTTGGCGTTTTAGCTGAATCTATTGAGGACGTTGTAACACTTGCTAAAACAATGGTTAGTGAAGATTTGGATATGGATGCTGCCATCGCGAAGGTAGTAGAAAAGTATCCTCATTTTGCACAAATGAAGCAGGAAGAAGAACCAGGAGAAGTGAAGAAACCTTCTTTTTCTACTGGACAACATCAAAAGCAACAAACGTCTGAGCTAGATGCTTGGATGGAAGCATTTAAAAACTAGTCAACCCCTAAGCCCCTCAAGTGACGGGCTTTTTATTATGACCAAAAAGGAGAGAATAAACCATGGCATCAGTAAACTATGCTCAACAGTATTTACAAGCTTTACAACAACGTTTTACAAAAGGACTAAGTTTTAACGTATTATACAACTCACCTAACAACAAAAACATCAAATGGGTTAATGCTAAAACGATTCAAATTCCACTTATCTCTGTAGGAGGATTTGTCGACGTTAATCGTGATGTTGTGGGTAACTTTACCCGACGTGCTGACAACGATTGGGAGACTAAAACTTTACAACATGATCGTGAATTCAGGACTCTAATTGATCCGCAGGATGTAGATGAATCGAACCTTGCTCTTACAATCGCGAATATCACTCGTGTATTTAATGACGAAGAAAAGATTCCTGAAATGGACAAGTATATGGCTTCTAAGTTGTATTCCGAATACCTGGAGTATGGAGGAGATCCAGTAGAAGTGCAATTAACCGAGGAAAATGTCCTTAGTGTGTATGATGACATGATGGAACAAATGGATGAAGCAGAAGTGCCACAAGAAGACCGTATCCTTTACGCTACTCCAGCAGTTAAGAAAATCCTTAAGAATGCTGATAAAATTCAACGTACATTAGAAGCTCGCGGAGCAGATGCAGCTATTAACCGAAATGTACGATCTCTAGAAGAGGTAACTATTGTTACTGTACCTTCTAGCCGAATGAAAACAGTCTACAACTTTACTGATGGAGCAATCGCAGATTCGTCTGCTAAACAAATCAGCATGCTTTTAATCCATCCTGATGCATTATTATCGCCTCAGAAATATGACTTTGTTAGCTTGGATGCACCTTCTGCAGGTAGTGGTGGAAAATGGTTGTATTATGAGCGCAAATATTGGGATGTATTTGCAATTGAAAAGAAAGTACCTGGTATCCAAATTTGCGTTATGCCTGATGGAGTCGAAGAAGATTAATCACCCGAAAAGAGTTTTTCTCTTTTCGGATATGGGAGGTAAAGAAGTATGTCGAATGGATTGAAAATGAAGAAGAACAATCGGATTTTATATGTGGAACAGGGACGTGCTAAAGTGCTTTTAGCACAGGGGTATGATCAAGTTGATGAAAAAGGAAACATTGTTAAACGAGCAACAGGTGGGCGCTCTGTATCATTACCTGAGTACAATAAAGCTCTTGAAAGAATTAAAGAATTAGAGAATAACCCTGCTGATAAAGAGCTGGAAGAAGCTAAGAAAGAAATCAAAGCCTTAAAATCAGAGAATACAAAGTTGAAAAAGTCACTGGATGAAAAGAAGAGTGAGTAATCATGGCCTATATCGACTATGAATACTATT
This sequence comes from Sutcliffiella halmapala, assembly GCF_002019665.1. Classification (GTDB taxonomy): domain Bacteria; phylum Bacillota; class Bacilli; order Bacillales; family Bacillaceae_I; genus Sutcliffiella_A; species Sutcliffiella_A halmapala. The sequence continues at coordinate 914,222 of NZ_KV917375.1, forward strand.
CTGCCAATTACAAAGGGACGTTAGTAGAAGTGGACCAGTTTGAAAGATTTGCAGAGCGAGCGAGTGATGTTGTTGATCAAGTCACTAGGTATGTACTGAAAAATATTGAGTTCGAGAGACTAGCTCAATTTATTCAGGATCAAGTTAAAAAAGCAACCGCAGCGCAAATTGAATTTTATGTGATTAACGGTGGGGATGCAGAAATAAATGCTGGGGCTGATTTTTCGAATTTTAGTCTAGGTAAGTTTCAGTACAGTAAAGGTGGAAGGTCACGGAATATTCAAGCTGATAGGATTTCTCCTTCTCTTTGGACGTATCTTGCTCCGACAGGTTTACTGTATGGAGGAGTGGACGTGATTCAAAGTTGATTATTCGCCCAATTCCCAAGCGCTTATTGATTCATACAATCGAATACGAGGAATTTGTAAGAGATGGCTCGTTTGGTGATGAACACGCACCAGTGGAGACCATCTCTTTTGTGTTGGTGCAGCCTAAGTCTGAATTAAAGCGAGATTCCAATGGTGAAGAGGTGCAAACAAAAGGGACTATCTTTTTGGATGCAGTGAACACGCCAAAATTTAAACCTTTAAAGGAAAAGTCGAAGATAAGATTTAAAGGCACGGATTACCGCGTTATTGCTTGCGAAGCACTTTATGCATTGAATCCTGATGTACCACATCATTATGAAGTGAGTGTTGTTTAATGAGCGTAAAAGTAAAGGTTGATCTATCAAAAGTCGCACCTACTGTCGCAACTGCTACAGTGGCAGCACAACCTATTATCGATCAACAAGTGTTAAACGATAGTAATTTCTATGCACCAGAGGATACAACTGAATTAAAAAACAGCGCAGTTCGCTCATCTCTAATTGGAAAAGGTCGTATCATTTGGAAAACACCTTATGCTAGAAGGTGGTATTATAGCAGTCCTATAAGAGGATTTTCCAAAGATAAAAACCCTAATGCTCAGGCTGCTTGGTTTCATAAGGCACAGGCCGTTCACGGCAAAGAGTGGGAGCAGGTAGCTCAGAAGGCGGTGAAAGCAGGTCTATGAGTGCTGAGAATATGGATTTTTTAGAGAATCTAGTTAATACGTTGGATAGTCAGGGGTATTATGCGAAAGTTGTCTCTCCTGTTTTAGCAAGTGGGAATAGTATTGCAGTAATGACCATGCCTAGTAACGATTATGATCATTATTTTGATGGGTCTTATAGGCAAGGTTTTGCCTTCCAGGTACTAACAAAGCACGAACATCAGCTTACGGCATATCACGCGCTTTTGAGTATCACCAATTTTTTGAAGAAGGTACCTGATATTGCTAGCAATAATGGCAGTTATCAATTTGAAGAAATGAAAATCTCAACCAGTCCTAATGGACTTGGAAAAGACGATAAGCACCATCTTTTCGCCGCACAATTCAGTGCGGCTTTATTTATTGAAAATAAGGAGTGATTTAGATGCCAGAAGAAACAGGCTTTTTAATGAACTATAAGAATAAATATTCCATTGATACTACTGGAGGTTCGGAGTCGCCGGTATGGGCTCCCTTAGCAGCTGGTATTAATAATGTCGAACCAGATTTTGCAGATGAAACGGATGACACAGCATATTTCGATGGCGAAGGGTTTTCGAATGAGGATGTGACTGGACTTAAAGCCTCCTTGTCGGTTTCAGGTCATCGTAAGTTAGGTGATGCAGCACAGGATTATATTGCCGGACTTGTTTTTAAGGTAGGAGAAGGAAGAAAAACGCAACTGAAATGGGAGCAACCAGGTGGAAAAACTATTACTGGATCAGTGACTATCTCTAATATCAAAACCACTGGTGGAGATGCTAATACTAAGGGAACATTCGAATTCACAGCCACGTTTAATGGTAAGCCAACAGTAACACCAACGCCCTAATGTTCCCGAAGACCCTGACGGTGAGGGAGACGAGGAAGAAGAGGATTAATAATACTTTGGAGGGATAAACCTTATATGGCGATTAAAATTCAGATTAATAAATCGGTAGAAGAATTTGATATAGCAGGAACTATCTATGAAATGGATATGAGCGATGAGGCTTTAAAAAAATACCGCAAAGAATGGGAAACATTTAACCTACAAGTTGCGGCATTAGAAAAGCTTCCAAATGATGAAGCAGCAGAACAAAAGGCAAAAGAGTTATTTATACAAGTATACGATCTATTTTTGGGACAAGGCTCCTTTGAAAAAATCTTTAATGCAACCGGCAAATCAAGCTGGTTAATGATTGATATTTTAAAGCAGATGATGGATGTCGTTAACATCAAATACACATCTTTAAAGGCTGAAAAGAAACAACAATATACGAAGCAAAAAAATCGTCACAACCACCGTAAGTAGGTGGTGAGGTGTTCACGTTAACTGAGAGATTAGAAGAAGAGATTGAGATTGATGGAGAAATCTATCCTCTTAGTCTCTTTTTTGATGTCGTTTTACGTTTTTATGACCTCATGGATGATGAGGAACTAGTTGATGAGGAAAAAATTGAAATAGCGTTTGAAATGTTCGTGGATACGGAAGAAGAGTTTGATTTCGAGACGATGTTTCATTCCGTACAAGCGATTGTTACCACCTTCATTCAGCCTAAAGAAGACGAAGACTCAAATAATGTAGGTTCCGGTAAAAAGCTATATGACCTAAAACAGGACGCTGAGTATATCTACGCTTCGTTTATGCAAGAGTATGGAATTGACCTGCTAGATCAGCAAGGTATTTTACGTTGGGAGAAATTCAAAGCCCTCCTTTCCGGACTAAGAGACAAGACCAAGTTTAAAGAAGTTGTCGGTATTCGTGCGACAGAGTTACCTTCCGGAAAAGGTATGGAAGATGAACGTAAACGGATCCGTGAGTTACAACGAATTTATGCTTTGAAGAAATCTCATAACGAGCAAGAAGCAGAGCTCGATGCCATGTTTAACGCCTTAGTAGCAGGAAGTAGGTGATGTTAAATGTCAGATGGCAGAGTTGAGATAGACGTCCATTTGAATGATAAGGACGTTAAAAAGCAAGTTGATAAGTTAGATAAGGATTTTAATAAATTAGGCAAAACCATGCCTAAAAGCTTTGATAAGAGCGCAAAAGAAGTTCAAAAACGAACCCGTGTAATGACCGGGGATGTTAGAAACGTTTTGGCAAAGTCTGAGAATGATGCTCTAAAGAGTGCGACGAACTTCGGTAGAAACTTGACTGTACCACTAGGACGTTCAAGTGAAGCGATTATTAAAGAGTTTCAACGGACTGGCCAAGGAATCTCCCAACCCATAGTAAGAGCAAGCTTAGAAAGCACTACTGCCTTTAAAAACATGGGGAATATGGGTAAAACAATGTCTGGCCGGATATTGGATGGCTACTCGCGTTTAGCTGGTGGAGCTAGCAGTTTTGCTACTGCAGCTATGACCTCTGCAGGTAATGTAAACAGAGCACTGCAGGGTATCAGTCCTACAGTGATTAAAGTATCAGATACCATTGGAAGTTCTGTCCAAAGAGGGATAACGGCACCCTTTCAGTCTGCTATTGGAGTGGTGCAACAATATGGAACATTAATAGGTATCCTTAGCGGGGCGTCTTTAATTAGTTCAGGTATCAATCGTTTATCAGCTATCGAAGATGCGAGAATAGCCCTGAAAGTCATGTTAGGTGATATTACTAAAGTAGACAAGTTTATGGAGGATGTGCTTGCATTTGCAAAGACAACTCCATTTGCTTTTCCGCAGTTAGCAACTGCAGCTAAAAATATGGTCGCCTTTGGGATGGATACGGAAAAGGTAATACCGACTCTCCAAGCGATTGGGGATGCAGCTGCAGCAAGTGGTAAAGGAGCAGAAGGATTAGACCAAATCACCGCAGCGTTTGGTGATATGCAGTTATCCGGAAAGCTCTCGTTAGACCAAGTAAACCGCCTTACAGCCAATGGTGTTAACGCTCTAGCTATCTTGGCCAACAAGTCAGAGATGTCTATTGATGACATGAGAAAAGCTATTTCCTCTGGTGCGATTGACTCTAAAGAAGCAATCGACATGCTAGTTGACGGTATCCAAAACGGGACCAATGGGATAGCAGGAGAAACCAAGAAAATGGTCGGCGTGATGGAGGAGATGAAAGACTCCTGGCGCGGATCTGTGGATAGTTTAAAGTCATCTATCAGTTCGACTATGGCGACAATCATGGAGCCAGCAATGCCTCATATTCGAAAGTTTATGGGTTGGTTTGGAGATCAATTCAAAAAGCTTCCCGATGTAATTAACGGGACGGTAAAAATGCTTAAGCCTGCATTTGATCAATTGCTTCCTGTATTTAAAGAAGTGGGAACTGCAATCTCTCAAACTATTATTCCAGCTATAAAGAATATGATTCCAATAGTAGAACCCGTAATAGCAGCGATAGTCCTAGCATTTAAAGCTTTAGGTGAAATAATCGTTAACGTAGTGGCTCCTGCGTTTAAAGTAGTTGGTGATTTTGCGAAAGAAAACACTACACTGCTACAAGCCCTGGTGGTTGGAATTATGGCGGCAGTGAGTACAATTTACCTTCTAGGTAAAACAATTGCCGTGATAAATACTGTAAAAGCTGCATTACTAGCATTTAAATCAGCAACTACCGTAATTAAAGGATTAAGAGCCGCAATGATAGCTCTAAACATGTCTTTTCTTGCAAATCCAATAGTACTTATAATCGGGTTAATTGTCGCAGCTATAGCAGCAGCGGCTTTTTTAATTTATAAGTACTGGGATGAGATAAAAGCGTTCTTTATCGATACCTGGGAAATCATCAAAGTAGCATCATTAGCGGTCTGGGAAGCGCTGAAAATAGCGTGGGCTGCAACGGTAGAGTGGTTTAAGGGATTGTGGCAAACCGTTGCTGTTTTCTTTTCCGATTTGTGGATTTCAATCGTGTCGATATGGAACTTCTTTATTGCTAGAATCAAAGAAATCTTTGCACCATTAATTGAATTTTTTATGAGTGTGTGGACCAACATATCCCAAACAGCCATGAATATTTGGAATAACTTTATTACCATGGTATCAACAATATGGGAAAACTTAGTTACGATTGGTAGTGCCTATTGGGACTTGCTAAAGAACGTCATTCTTGGAGCTGTTCTACTAATAATAGATTTGGTAACAGGAGATTTTAAGGGATTCGCTATTCACTTGTCTCAGATCTGGACAAATATTAAAGAGGCCGGAAAGAAAATATGGGACTCTTTGGTTAATATCATAAAGGCATTAATCACAGGATTTATAAGTGTTGCAGTTAACTTGTGGAATGGGTTAAAGAACCATTTTGTAATTGTAACGACCACTATCAGTAAAACCTTGTCTAGTATTTGGCAGGGTTTAAAAAGTAGCATTGTATCAATTATTTCAAGTCTTGCCATTTGGGCAGTTACGACCTGGAACAACTTAAAAACATCTGTGATAAACGTCATAAAGAATTTAATAACTGATGCTATCAACAATTGGAATTCCTTGAAAAACAAAACAAAAGAAATCATTCTACAAGTGGCAGGTTTTATCGTTGATCCACTCGGAGATATCGATTTAAAACAAATTGGGAAAGACATTATACAAGGATTAATAACTGGAATTGTCAGCAAGGTTAAAGCAGTATCGGATGCGATAAAAGAAGTAACTGGTGCCATTACAGGTAAAATCAAGAGCATTTTACAAATTAAATCACCCTCACAATGGATGAGGGATCAGGTCGGAAAAATGATGATGGACGGCTGGACAATCGGTATTGATCGTGAAAAATCATCAATCCTCGATAAATCAGAAGAAGCCACCGAATGGATGAAACCGAAGATTCCTGTTGTAAGTAAGTTTGTGGAAAGCATTAAAGGAAGAGGTCCATCTTTCAAACATGTTGTTCCAGATAGTGCGGTAAAGGGTCATTCCAACACTAACTTTAAACGACAAACAAGCGAACAAGATTCATCGATAAGTAAACTAGTAAATGCAATTGAAAGACTAGCTTCAAGGCCAATAAAAGTTGGAATTGATGGACATGAATTTATCGATGCAACAATTGATGGATTTGAGACTGCATTACAATTTAAACAGGCGAGGAAGGACTTGTTTTAGGGGGTGATTATTTGAGAATTTATTTTAATGGGGTAACAAAAAGTTATGTCCGTGCGTTAAGGGGCATTGAAAGACCTTCCTGGGCCCCTATTGAACATGAAATTATAGAAGTTACTGGTCGAAGTGGTGGTATTACTACTGCTAAAAAGAAATTAGTAAGAGTTATTTATGTACCAATCGAGGTAAGAGGAGTAGATTCTTTTAATCTACAAAAAGCTAAGGAGGACTTGGCTGCTTGGCTGATTAAGGACAATCCATGCCCTTTAGTTTTTCCAGATGAACCGGATCGAGTATATTTTGCTGAGGTAACTGGAGAATTAAACCTAGAAGAAATTTTGGAGCGAGGAAAAGGTATCCTTACTTTTATTTGTACGGATCCTTATAAGTATGGGACTACCAATAATTACGAAAAGCCAGCAACAACCGGCGATGTCAATACACTAGTGATGCGTAATCCAGGCACGGTTGAATCTTATCCAGAGTTTACTTTTATCGCTAAGAAGCAAATGACCTTTTTGGATATTATAGCTGAGGATGCTTACATGAGGATTGGTCGTCCTGTATCTGTGGAGGAGACAATTGTTAACCCTGCAGAGTTGATTCTAGAGGATTCCATGAGCACTTTAGTAGGATGGACCACTGCATCACAAATAGATGGAGGGGTTAGAGCTGGTAGTTTTCAGGCTAACAGCGAAGGTTTTAGTGTTAGTAGCTTCGGCTCTGGCTCGAACTGGCATGGTCCTTCTCTACAAAAATCTATTTCTCAAACACTAAAAAACTTTCAAGTAGAGATGGTTTGCTCTATCTATTCCAATAGCGTAAGAGATGTAGGAAGAATCGAGTTGTATCTAGTAGATCCAAGCGGTAATCATATTGGAAAACTATCGATGAAAGATGTGTTACAAGGTGATATTAGGAACGACACTGAGGTTAGAATTGGACAATTAGTAACTGGAACATATCTATTAAACGGAACGCCTGAGGATAATCTCTGGCGTTCTTTTTATGGGCTTTTACGTCTTACAAGGATTGATGGTGTGTGGAGTGCTTATGTCGCTAAGATTGATGGTAAACATGTAGGACCTATGCAGGCTACTCACATTGATACGTTGATTAATACGGATTTAGCTGCGTTACAAGTCCACATTGGAGTGAATGGTACTGCAAGTCCGTCCGTCATGAAGATTCATAAATTAAAAGTTTTTAAGCGAAACGTCATAACGGAAAACGTTGTGCCAATCATCGCTAATGCTGGAGACGAGATAACCATTAATCATAAGACAAACGAGATAAGAATCAACGGCGAGGACATGAAAAAGCGCAAGGATTTTGGAGGGAGATTCTTTCCTTTAAAGCCAGGTGATAATGCGCTTGTGATATCGCCAGGTGATGCAGTAGATATAAATTCAAAAGTAAGGGGGGCTTACCATTAGTCAGATACATTTTTTAGACCATCAAACAGACGAGATATTAGATGTACTCGAGAACAAAATTGGAGCCCCCACCTTTTGGCATGATGATCACAAAGAGAGCATAAAGAATGAGGAAACATTTGATTTTACCATGTCTGCTGATGTGTCTGCAGCTGCTCATGCATCCAAACGAAATCGAGTGATTATCCCAGATGACGATGGTCTTTTAAGAGAGTTTATTATTTTACAATCTCATCAATTTAGCAATAGAACAAAGAAAGTAAAAACGATAGCTTCTTACACAGAATTACGAAAGCAAAAGCTAATTGTGCCAACTGTCCTAGATTCACAAACCGTAAACACATCCATGGATTGGGGATTAGACGGTACTGAGTGGCAAAGAGGTATCACCGAATACGCTGGTATTCGAAAGGTAAATATCGATACACACAAAGATGCTTTTCAGGTCTTAAAGCAATTAGCTAGTTTATTTGATTTAGAGCTTCGTTTTAGAGTGGAGCACGACGGTAATCAAATTATTGGCCGTTATGTGGACATGGTAAAAAAGCGCGGTGAGGACACCAAAAAGGAAATTGAATTAGGTAAGGATCTCATAGGAGTAGAACGTATCGAGCAACAAGATATCGTTACTGCTCTTATTGTATTGGGACCAGAAAGAGATGATGGTACCAGATTAACCGTCACTGTGGAAGATGAAGATGCTCGCCAACGTTGGGGTAGAAAAGGAAAACATCTGTGGGCTTACTACGAACCACAAACGGAAGAAGAGGATATTACCATAGAGCGCCTTACTCAATTAGGTAGACAACAACTCGACAAGATGATTAACACTGCAGTTGAGTATATCGTTACAGTTGTGGCTCTTGAGCACATTTTTGGTCTTTCTCACGAAAAGGTAAGGCTTGGAGATAACAATCGAGTAAAAGATACGTCCTTTAGTCCTCCACTTTATTTGGATGCTAGGATCATAGAGTTACGTAGGTCCATCTCGGATAAAACTAAGCGCAATTATGTCTTAGGTGACTTTATCGAGTATTCGGAAGAAGACATCATGAAGACGTTTAAGCAGTTGCAGATTCTTTACGGTACCAGAGTCATTAAAAGTCCCACGGAACCATCCAATCCAAAACAAGGCATGATATGGATTGATACTAGCGGACCACTAAATGTCATGTACACATGGAATTCTGCCACAAAAAGTTGGGAGAAAAATACTCCAACGTCTGCTGAAGAAGTTGGTGCTTATGATAAAGAGACCGTGGATCAAAAGGATGAGAGTGTTTACCAGGACTCCACGATCTATGCGGACCAGGTATCTGAAAATGCTAAGGAAGAAGCTATCCAGACTGCCCAAGAGTTTACAGAGTCAATTAAGCAAAGGATAGAAGAGGAATTACGAATTACTGCCGAATTAACCGAGGTAGCTATTGCTCAAGCCGAAAGAGATGCAAAGGAATTTACAGAAGGTTTAGCAACGCAATTGGAGATTGAAGTGAAGGCACACGCGAACGCGGTAGCTATAACAGAAGCATTGGCAGCTAAGGAAGCTGCTGAATTTGTAGCAAAAGCCTTTGCCACCACTCAAGCGGAGTTAAAAGCAAACGAAGCAAAGCAAGTTGCCATAAATGCAGCGGCTTTGGATGCTAAACAAAAAGCGGATGCGGCTGAACTTGCAGCAAAGAACTTTGCAGCTTCCCAAATAACAAATGCAGAGAATAATGCTAAGGCACATGCAGAGAGCCAAGCACAGGCGGCTAAAGTCGCAGCACAAGTTTTTACAGAATCTTATGCTGAAAAAGCTATGCACGTAGGAAATTCTGCACCACCCGATACCACTAAATTTTGGCTAGATACTTCTACAACCGTAGCCGTATTGAAAAAATACGTAAGTGGTTCATGGAAAAAGGCAACTCCTACTGCAGCAAGTGAGGTAGGGGCAGAAACGCCAACAGGTGCACAGACAAAGGCTAATACTGCCCAAGCAAATGCTATTAGTGCAGCAGCAGCGGATGCCTTAGCAAAAGCAAATAAAGCATTCGCAGATGCTAAAACTCACGCGGATAGTGTTGCATCTAGCGCAGAGCAAGCAGCTAAGACTCACTCTAATAACGTATCTTCTATCGTAGAAGCGGCAGCAAAGGCACATGCAGATGCAGTTGCAGCATCGGCTATCAGTACAGCAGCTATTGATGCTTTAAATAAAGCAAATATTGCAAAGGCAGAAGCGATAGCAACGGCAAAGACGGAAGCCCAAGCCTTAGCTAATGCGGCGAAATCAGCAGCAGAGGCGGCGGCTAAGACTCATACTGACAGTGTTTCAGCTACAGTCGAAGCAACGGCGAAAGCTTACGCGGAACAACAGGCGCAGGCTAGCGTGGGTGAATTGGAAATCGGTGTACGGAACTATTTACTTCAATCAAAAGAAGAAAAGTCCACAAATAATTTATTACATTACGAGATAAACAGGGGTGAGATGGAACAGTTTGTTGGCTCACAGTTTACTATCTCTTTCCTTGTTAAAGCCAATAACGGAAGTCGTAACGTAGACTTTTACTTACGAGACAGTGCGGCAATTAGTGGTACTCAATCTGGACGATTTTTAATAGGTGGGGTATACGAGTTAGTAACCTTTACGTTCACCCTACCTAACACCAAAAACCTCAACCCCTTAACTTTTAGCGTCCGAAGTAATTCTACGATAAATGTAGGAATGACAGGTACAAGCGTGACGGTTAAGAACGTTAAACTAGAAAAAGGGACGAAAGCAACGGACTACGACGAAGCACCAGAAGACGTCCAAGAATACGCAAGCGACGCCTCTAATCTCATTAAAGGTATTCTTGCAGCGGAGCGTTTATACGGGACTACGATTGATGGAAATCAAGCGAATATTATCAACGTCAACGCAGGTAATGTTAATACGGGGACGCTTAATGCTTCTTTAGTTTCTGTTATAAATCTTAATGCAAGTAACATTACAACTGGGACGCTCAATGCTTCTCGTATTGCAGCTAATAGCATTACGTCTACTCACATTAATGTAACTAACTTGGCTGCTATTAGCGCCAATCTTGGAACTGTAACGGCTGGAACTATCAATGCGTCTCAAGTCACCATCACAAACCTGAATGCAAGTAATATTACATCTGGTACATTGAGCGCTTCTAGAATCGGCGCCAACACAATTACTTCCACACATATTAACGTTACTAATCTTGCGGCGATCAGCGCGAACTTGGGTACGGTAACGGCAGGGACGATTAACGCATCTCAAGTCACAATTACTAATTTAAATGCGAGTAATATTACGACGGGTACGTTAAGCGCGGCAAGAGTTCGTATAGGTGCAGGTACTACTTTCGATAATGGGTACGACCCGTCTAAAATAGAAGTATATTCCTTACGTGCTCGCGCTTATTCTCAAAGAAATACACCCGACACTAAACCTACTGGAATTATTAATGAAAATGGAGTAGACATAACGGGACTAAATGGACATACGGGTAATGATAGGTCTTACACGCTTGCGGTTTACGATAGAAATACACGCAACTGGATAAGTTCTACTCGTTATGATGTGTACACATCACCAGCCAACGCAACGGCTTTAGCAGAAGCGCTTAATGCGTTAGATAGAACTAAACTAGTAATATTAATAGGAGCACATGCGCCTAGAGAAAACAGAACAACAAACGGACTTCCAGAAGCAATCTATAGATGTGGAGGTTCTAAGGAAATTTTCGAGGACACGAACTGGACAGGACAACCCTGCTACATTCTAGTAGGTATTCCGGGTATGGGTGAAGGTTCGGGGAAAGAAGTATTCGTAGAAGCGTCCGTTGGAGTTATAGAAGAACAACTAATAATAAGTAACGGCGAAGTGGCATTTGGCGCCAAAACTATAAACTCGTATGCATTAGCAAGTAACGCAAATAATTTAGTCACCGGTTGGAAATACGGTAACACCACGCTAATAGACGGCGGTAACATCTACGCAAATACCGTTACAGCTAATGCAATCAACGTAGCTAATCTCGCAGCTATATCAGCTAATCTAGGCTCTATTACGGCAGGTACTATTGACGCTTCTAAAGTCTCGATAAACAATCTATCAGCGAGCATTATCCAAACAGGTATACTCGATGCTTCACTAGTTACGGTAAATAAGCTTAATGCGAGTAACATTACGACAGGTACTTTAAGTGCGGACAGGCTTGCGGCTAACTCCATTACGACTACTCATATTAATGTCACTAATTTAGCTTCTATTTCTGCAAATTTAGGGACGATTACAGCAGGAACGATTAACGCAGCTACTGTTACTATTAACAATCTAAATGCTACTAATATCACTAGCGGAACGCTTAATGCGGCTAGAATTGGAGCAAATACCATAACAAGTACCCACATTAATGTCACAAACTTGGCTGCTATTAGCGCCAATCTCGGAACCGTTACTGCAGGTACGATCAATGCGTCTCAAGTCACCATCACAAACCTAAATGCAAGTAATATATCAACTGGGACGTTAAGCGCAGATAGACTTGCGGCTAATTCCATTACAAGCACCCATATTACTGTTAGTAATCTAGCATCAATCAGCGCCAATCTAGGTACAGTAACTGCAGGTACGATTAATGCGTCACAAGTTACCATTACAAACCTTAATGCTAGTAATATATCAACTGGCACACTTAATGCTGCCAGAATCGCTGCCAATACGATTACGAGTACGCATATTAGCGTAACTAACCTTGCAGCAATTAGCGCAAACCTTGGGACCATAACAGCAGGGACTTTACGTACTGTGACTCTTGATGCAGCAACAGGAACTTTTAGTGGTTCTTTGGAATCAAGATATATAGATGTCCGTAATCCTAATTTCAGTCAAACTGGCGCACCACAATTACGCTTTCAATCGGGTGTAAATACAACGCATGACAGTAATATTGTCATACAACCGACTAATGACGGCACAGGTCTTAACATGTGGAAAACAAATACTACATTCGGCAATCTGTTGCCAATCACCCTGAAGCTATATAGCGGTACTTTAGAATCGAACAATGTTGAAACATTTACATCAAAGAGTGATAGAGTACAAGGACGTTCCGTAGCGGATAGATTTAATCTAGGTACTGGAAATGTACAAGTGGATGCAGCGTCTAACAATCTACAATTCTTAGTACCAAACCAATTCTCTATTAGCATCGAGGGCACTCAAGCAATCTATGCCGACCGAAACGTCGCTGCTGGTTGGTCACGATTTAAAGTCGGTCGTGTATTCCTAAAAGGTTCAGACCCTTCCACATCAGCACAAGTGTTAGAGGTGCGTAACAACGCGGATAACGGATGGACAGAGATAAAAGCCTTATCCTTTACTCCAATGTCTAATTTAGAACTAAAGAAAAATGTAGAGCATTACCAAGAGGATGCTCTGCATGAGGTATTAACAACCCCGGTATTTAAATACAATTACCTGAATGATGTTGATGGTCTGGACCGTAAAAAGGTCGGTATTGCAGTACAATATGCGCCAGTAGATATAGTGGATATACAGGGAAAGGGAATAGATTTATACGGAATGACTTCCTTGCTGTGGAGAGCATTCCAGCAGCATGTAGAGCAACAAAATGCAAAGATTAAACAATTAGAAGAAGAAATTGAATTACTAAAATCAGCTTAGCAGACTAGGAGATACCTGGTCTGCTTTTATTATGGGAGGAAAAGAACATGATAGTAAAAATCAAGTATGAATACGTTGGAGAATTAACCGACTTTTTATTTAATTTATCTTTGAAAGGAAAGAAATCTCGTCATCGCACACGCTTAGTTAACCTTTTGCTAGATAAGCATAAACAAATTGCAGAGGAAGAAATGGCTATCATCAAAGAGTTTGCTGGAACGGATAAAGACGGAGAGCCGAAACGTAAAGAGAATGGAAATCTCGACATCAAAAATGTGAAGGAATTCAAAAAGCAACAAGAGGAATTATTTAGAGAAGAATTTGTGATTGAAGGTGGTGATCACCACGGAATGCTCAAGACCGTAAAAGAGATTATCTTTGATTACGACGAAGAAATTAGCGGCAGACAAGCTGTAGTGTATGACCATCTATACGAAGCTTTTGAAAATGCAAATGAAAAGGAAGGGGAGTAATCTTATGAAACTAAAAATCCAAATCACATCTGTTAATCCGAGATATACGCCAGAGGGAGAGCTAGAAAACGTCCAAGTACACTTTATTAGCCATGATGATTCCAGGACTATCAACATTAATGGATACCTACCTTTGTCACCTGAAGAGTACCAGGGGAACGAATCTTTAACTGCACTTGGCACAATTGTAAAAGAAAATCTAGCAGATAGATTAACTGCAGAATAAATAGAAGGAGCTCACAGTCAATGGCTGTGGGCTTTTATTATGGGGAGGAAGAACCTGCGAAGTAGCAAAAAATTTAATTAGATAAATATAGAATTATTTGTAGGAATTTCCTCCTATTTGTCGAATAACATTAAGACTGAGGGTGAAAAGAGGGGGAGCAATATGAGTTACTTAATTTTTATTGATACGAATGTTGTGCATAACGATTTTTTCTTTAAAAGTAGTGCTATAAAGAAATTATTGAAGTTTACTAACCACGAGCCAATTACACTTTGCATTACTGAATTTAACTATCACGAAATTTTAAAAAAATATAGAGATAACGTCCGGCCGGTTCTAAAAGAAATCAGAGCAGTTAGGAACAGCGTAAGCAAAAAAATAGAAGAATTAGGGATAGAAAACACACTTGATCTTAACTTGGAGATGTTAAGAGCTGAAAAGCATGTTGAAAGATATAGACAATTCTTAGATAAGACTATCGAAGATAATCTCATACAAATAGTTGGCTATCCAACTGGAGAAAATGTTGTAAGCCATATTTCAGAGAAATACTTCAATGGAATTAAACCTTTTGGAGAGAATAAATTATCTTTTCAAGATGCTATATTTTGGCAAAGTATTGTTGAATATTGCGAAAAAGAAAATCCAGAGACAATAGTATTCATTTCAAATAATACTAAAGATTTTGCCGATATGAGTAAACAAAAAATTCATGAAGACCTAGTAGATGATATTAGCGGACTTCTTTTTTACAATTCAGTTGGGTCATTTCTTGAACATGAAGAAGATAATCTACATGAATACTTCATTGATAATTATGAATACGATAAAAACCTGTTAGAAAAAGAATTAATAAACTATTTTGACGGAAATTCTTCATTGTATTATACGATTAATGACCTTCTAATGAATTCCCAGTTTGAAGGAGAATATTTTAGCGGGTGGGGAACCGACGGTTATATTAATGGGATGGACTTCGAGATACTTGAAGTAACTTTGGATATAGAAGAGAACGAATTGCTAATTTCATTTGGTGTAGAATTAGATGTTAGTTTTAGTATAGAGACAATAGATCCAACTTTCGAAAGAGGTGATATTGGAGATGGAATGATCTCGGAAAGTAGCAATGCACAAATTTATCTAACTGGAGACATAACATATTCTCTTGACGAAGTTGAAATGACCGATTATGTAGAGAAAGAAATAGATTTTCTGTAGCATCTATCTCAAGTTAAGAAGTAAGAACTTGAAAAACACTAAAAGATAAAATGAGAGCCCACAGATTATTCTGTGGGCTCTCATTGTTAGGGGGTCAAAGCCATTGGAGGCGACGAACATGAATCACTATGATAAAGACATTGTTGAAATGAAGGGTGATATTAAAACCCTTCAAAAAGAAATGGTTGAAGTGAAAAGCAAAGGTTTTATACATGATGAGCAAATCAACTCCATTAATCGTTCTCTAGATAAGATAGAAGACAATACGAGATGGATTAGACGGACCATCACAGGAGCTCTTATTACAGCGATTTGCACCGGAATAATCGGTGGGGCAATCGCTATTTTTTATGCCGTTTTACAACAATAAAGGAGGAAAAAATATGAAAAACTTTGACAAAGGTACTGTCATTCGGACGGTGCTTCTTTTTATTGCGCTAATTAACCAAACATTAATCATGGTAGGCAAGCCTGTGCTCCCAATTGAGGATGGACAAGTCACAAGCCTTATAGAAGCCGCATACTATATAGTGTCCCTACTCTTTACTATTGTTACTGCATTGATCGCCTGGTTTAAAAATAACTATATTACATCAAAAGGCGATCAGCAGAAGGAAGCTCTACAAGCACAAGGCTTATTAAAAACTAAAAGTAAGAGCCTAAAATAGAAAGGTGGACAAGACTTATGAAGATAGTCATTGATGCAGGGCATGGTCCACAAACAGCCGGGAAAAGGTCTCCAGATAACACCATGCTCGAATTTCATTTTAATAGTGTAGTAGCTAGTTATGTTACCCAAGAGTTATTGACCTATGAAAATGTGCAAGTGCTGCATACGCATGAGAGTAATCGTGACGTTCCATTAACGGAGCGTACGAATAAGGCTAATGCCTGGAACGCTGATGTGTTAGTTTCCATCCACGCGAACGCCTATGGCAGTGGTGGGTTTAATAACGTAAGAGGGATTGAGACGTTTAGCTGGAACGGTAACTCACCAAATGGGGATAGACTTGCAGCAGAGATCCAGAAACAAATGATGTCTTTTACCAAACATCCTAAAAACAGAGGTCACAAAAGAGCTGATTTCCACATGCTTCGGGAATTTAATCGCGCAGCAGCCTTGGTCGAATGTGGCTTCATGACAAATCAGGAGGATCTAGCATTACTAAAGTCAGATGCATACCGAAGAACATGCGCTCGTGCTATTGTGGCTGGCATAGTTGCTTACGGTAATTTAAAAAAGAAACCAATTACAATACCGGTACCACCTAAACCTGTACCACCAAAGGAGGAACCATTTATGTTAAATCAAGCTATTGTAATCAACTCATTTGCTGATTACCCAAATGCAGAAGCATTAGCCAACCGTTTAAATTGTCCAATCTTCACTCGTAACGTAGCATGGGGCAAGCAAGTAGCCAAAGAATTATTTGTAGTCGGAGGAACAACCGATGATTTAAAGGCAGATAAATTTGTAGTTTTGTCTGGAAGAGATCGCTTCGAGACTGCAGCCAATGTTAAAAATTATTTAGGGTAAGAAATGTAGAAAATTGTAATTTGTAGGAAGGTTTTTCCTCTGATTAGTAGAAGTATTTCCTTATAAAATCTAATTAGAGGAGTGAGTAAATGAAGATTCAATGCGGATATTGTCACAAACCATTGCAAGAGACAGATTATCTGGTTATGGACACTTTCAATGGATTAAAACACGTAAGCTGTTACACTGGGATTTTAGCGATAAAAGATAAAGGTCCATTTTGGTATTTGAAAAATAAGTATTATTTTTTAAATGATTTATAAAAAAAGAGCCCTCAAAATATGAGGGCTTATTAATAGTTATTACATTATCATGGTTATCTTTTAGTTGTTTTAATTTAACTATTTGACCTTTTTTGGAATTTGAAGACTTCCAAATACAGCATAGGAAAAACCATTAGTACGAATATTACGAAACTAATTATATGTCCTAAAATATTTTTGTCAGTGGCTACGTATTTAGAAAGAATATAGACTACGGTAGTTGCGATTGCAAAATAAATAAGATACCTTAGATACTTCAACTTGATTTCCCCTTCATTATTTAGTTATATCTATCCAATCATTATTCGGGTACCAATCTAGTAAGTCAATAGAATGAGCAATACCATAACCAAAATCAAGGTAATTAAGGGCGAAAGTTACAGCACTGCTCATAACAGTAGCAATAGCTACACCTCTTACTTGTTTAATTTGTAATTTTAAGGCGGCTGCTGTAGCTACTCTTGATAATTCTTTATGTGCTACATTTTTTCCTTTCTTTTTTATAAAATTCTTAATAGCAGAAAATCCGCCACCAACAACTCCACCAACAAGAGTATTAATTGCGGCAGCAGTAAAATAAACACCAACTCTAACTTTCCCTTTTTTCTGGTTAGAAGCATGTACTTTTTCTGCCCCAAAAACAAATTTGTTAATACTTGTAAATACAACGCTGCTTTCTGATTCAACTTTTTCTATATAATTCTCAATTAATTCCTCTTGGGCAGCTTCAAGATCGCTGAATGTTTCTGATGAACTATCAAACAAGTTTATTAGGGATTCTTCTAATAATTCAACCTCTTCAGTACCGGAAGTGGCTGCTACTTCTTGAATAATCTTTAAAAAAGTTTCTTTTTCATCATCATCCATATTGAAAATATCCAAATTTTCTACAGCAGCTTCGAAATCAAAGTCATCACGTAATATTTCTTCATTAAACTCATCGAAACCCTCTTCTACATTAATTCCTAATTCTATAAGTTCACTTTCGGTCAATCTTTCAAACTCTGTAATAGTAATTCCGTCTAACTGAGATTCCCCACCAAAGAAATGAGAATCAAAATCTTCTGTAGGATTAGATGAATTTGCAAGAGCAAAAAAGGGTTGTCCAATTGTAGAAAATAGAAAGATAAAAATAGTAAAAATAATTATTTTTGGTGCAAGTTTGTTTTTCATATTATTATTCCTCTCTATAATTGTTTTTTTAATCCGAATTATCTTCGCTTTGGAAATATACTATTATTTATTGATTATGTAACTTTAGGAAAATATTAGTATATTTATTTAAAGTATAAGTACAAATCCCTTTATAAAGTTTCTTCCTCCTTAAAATAGTTAATTTAACCTAGGCAAAAAGCTCTTTTTTATAACATTTTATTCCTTATTTGTTAATTAACAATTAGTAGACTACCATATAATTGAATACTTTAGCATTGAATATTCCTAGAAGAATATAATTATTTTGAACTATTATTAAAAATAATCAACGTACAGCAAAAGTAAGGCAGTATCAGTGTTGCATTTCCCTCCATTTCATTTGAATGCCCGAGCAAATGGACAGAATGAACATGTTCTAGTTTAAGATTTACGTAATGCTGGGTATCCAACATTTCATAGATAACTACAATGGTACAGCAGCACAAAACACCCAATTACTAAAAAAGTTACGTTGGTACAAATAAGCCCTTCTTGATCGAGAGGGGTATTTGTCTATCTTAATCTATTGTGGAATTGATTCAAATTCTTCTATTGGTAAAATGGTATTAATGTTATATAATTACATAGATAAATTGGACTAAAAACGATTTTTATAGATTAGATATTGATAAAAACCTAGAGGAAGGAGATATATTTTGGAAATTTATTGTGATGAAAGTAGGCCGGAAGCTTTTGCGAGGGCTCAAAATAGAAATATGGATATAAATCAAGATAAATATATGCTAATAGGTGGCGTTTGGTTGCCAGATGAAGATAGAGAGAGATTTAAAAAACTGATAAAAAAATTAAAGAAGAAACATGATGTAAACGGCGAGATAAAATGGAAAAATGTATCACCTTCTAAATTGGAGTTTTATTTAGAACTTATCGATTTATTTTTCGATAATTATTCTATTCGATTTAGATGTATTGTAGTCGACAGCCGAAAGGTTAATTTTGAAAAATATCATAACAATGATAATGAATTAGGGTTCTATAAATTTTATTATCAATTATTACTTCATTGGTTAGAGCCAGGCAGTAATTATAAAATATTTTTAGACTATAAAAGAAATAAGGATATGGATAGATTGCCTGCATTAAAAAGAAGTCTTATTAGAAATAGTAGTGCTTACATCGAAAATGTACAGGCTATTGATTCTAATAATTCTTTATTAATACAAGTTGCAGATGTATTAATAGGTGCGGTTGGATATCAATTCCACGGTTATTGTACTAGCGAATCAAAGTTATCTGTAATTAGTAGGGTTGAATCATATATTGGACATCCAATACAAGGGACTTATCAATCTGAAAGAAAATTTAATATTTTTGAGATAAATTTATTATGACTATTAACGCTAATGTTTCTCTATATTCCGAATTATTAATTTTGGGTGGGGAATCGGATTATAGAGGAATTTACCATAAAGAATATTGTAATGTAGATATTTATACTCACGATGGATTTAAAGTGAGTTTTCCTCCGAATCAATTTGATCATGCTTTTTTTAAGAATCAATCTAGAAGAAAAAAAGATAAAAGTATTTTTTGCGCTGATAGATCGAAAAGAATATTATGGATAAAAAAAGTATTGTCAGATGCATCATTAACTTATTACGCTGGATGGGATTCGAAAAAGAGAAAATATGATCAAGATAGAAGAGTAACACTCATTACACCGGATAATTATGTTGTTGTGCTTCGTATTAAAAGCAGACAAGCAATGACTGCGAGTTTTGTTACGGCATATCTAATAGATGATCCCGATGTAGAAAGAAAAATTAAAAGTAGTCCGTTATGGGTGTTATAAAACTTAACTAAAAGGTAATAATGGTTGACAAAAGGTAATTTTAAGTTTATATTATGCATATAATAACATTGTCCTTTACTTACAGTCTAGGATCTACAAAGGTTTCTATCGCTGAACCCGTAATCAGCGTAACAAAAGACGCTCTTTAACAAGAGGGTCTTTTTGTTTTATTATAATTTGTCTGTTATGTTATTTGCTGGGGATATACTAAAATAAGTAACGCCTCTCACGTGAGAAGGGTTTTCCTATATAACACCTAAGTCTTTTTATACTCCCACGGTTTATCACCCATTGTACGCCATTCCTCACCGTTAGTAATACATAATAAAATCCACGTTATCCTCCTATAAAATAAAGAGCCTCCATTAAGGAAGCTCTTACTTGTGTATTTAATTTGGTACTATATATTGTGGGAAATCTTGATAAAGAACTATCCACATTCCGTTGCTAGTCTCCCCTAATTTCCTCACACTAGTTCCTTTTGGAATAAGATGTGCTTTATACGCATTATCTACTGTGGATCTATGATAGCCTTGTGTATCTTTTGTTATTGTAATATTTACAGGTGAAATAGTATTTACTTGGTTAGCAGCAGTCCATCCGTAATCAGTAGTTCCTCTTTTTATATGAAAATATAATGTTCCATTAACCCATTGTTGCTTATTGACAACCATATACCATTGATCGTATTTATTTAATGCTTCGATATATTTTGCTGGGTCATTACCTGCTTCTCTGTAAAGCCCCCATTGTGGGTTTGTTACGTGAATTGCATGGTAAATAGGTTCTACCCCCGTATTTTTAGGTGGAGGGTTCTTTAAAATCCATTGTGGGAAGTTATTATAGTTAACTAAATACATAGTGCTGTTTTCTCTTATTATTCTAACTTCTGCATCAGCTGGTATAGTATGAACTTTATATCTATCATCTACAATTGCTCTATCATATCCTTGTGATTCGTGCTGTACAGTATGCCAGACAGGAGTAATAGTACTTACTTGACTAGCCGCAGTCCATCCATAGTCAGTTGTACCTCTAATTATATGATAAAACAAAGTACCGTTAACCCATTGTTGTTTATTAACAACCATGTACCATTGGTCATAATTTTTTAAAGACTCAATATATTTACTTGAATCGTTTCCTGCTTCTCTGTAAAGCCCCCATTGTGGGTTTGTAACTTGAATTACATGATATATAGACTCAGGATTAGTATTTTTGGGAGGAGTAGGTGATAAATCTTTTCCAAAGTAATCATAAGGATTTATTGCAACTCCACTATTTCTATTTCCTTTAAATAATTCAAAGTGTAAATGGATTCCGGTAGCTCCAGTAACTCTTCCGGAATTCCCCATCTCGCCGATTTTTTGCCCCTGTGTTACACGTTGACCTACTGTAACATTAATAGAATCATAGAGATGAGCATATACGGATTCATAAGCTTGTCCATTTATTTCGTGTTGGATATATACGACATTTCCTAACCCGCCGTTACAATAATCTGTTCTTGGTCCACAACCTCCAGAAGCTCTAGTTACTATACCAGATGCACTTGCCTTGATAGTTGAACGAATTGGTTCTTTATAAATATCAATTCCTCTATGAGCTGGAGGATTGAATCCTTGAGTAAGTGTACCCTCTGCAGGAACGATAAAAGTGGCAGCTGCCAAAGATACATTTGGAAAAAAACTGATAAAGGTAAATGTGATAAAGCTAAATACTACAATAAACCTCATTTTCTTGAAAAACAACTTAATTTCCCCCTACTAAATTATTATTTTGCAAAAATAGCACTTTTTGATATTAACACGAAATATTACAAATATTTTAAAAAAATTACAAAATAGGTAGAAAGTATTACTTGATTTTTTTTATGAAATTAAAATATGACGAATTGAAAATAGTTTTAGACCTTAGGTTTATCCAATGTTAATCTGTTTTTTTTAGATATCCCTATTCGATTTGATTTCCCCATAAATTCTCCACAGTTTCGCTTAACACCCTCGCAATCCGAATAGCCGATGGCAAAGAAGGCATAGATTCCCCCCTAACAATTTGACTATATGCTCCTTTTGTAAGCTTGGCTTTTTCAGCAACAAAAGATTGTTTGATACCTGTCTCATTGTGGATCTTCTTTAATTTAGTTTCCATTCATTATCACCTCACATTTTAAAGTTCTATAAAAATAATGTTTGTCCTCTAAACTTTTTTGTATTAGGACAAACCTCACTTTTCATACCCTTTACTATTCAGCAAAATATTCGCTGCAGTATACGTATACAGAGGTCGCTTGAAATGACTGTATATGTATAGTGATACGACAGATGAAAATCCAGTTATATCAACATGCAAACCCTCTGTATTGTTGTCGTTTATCATGCAACTATTTATTACTAAATAATAAAAAGGGGTGAAGAAATGCTGTTTGAAATCATCACAACATCTTTCGCTGCTGGGTTAGTCGGATTAAGTTATTTGAAAACTTCTGAACTAGATGATGGAGAGAAGATTAAAAAAATTACTTTGAATTGTGGACTCTGCGTAAAGGAAGGGAGCGAAATCAAATCTATTCAGCTATATAGAAAGAAAAAGCATGACTGGGGAAAGGAGTATGTCTATCGCATACCGTTAGGATTGTCTTTTAATGATTTCGAAAAGAAGATTGATCATTTAAGGGATGGATTAAACAATCGAAAGGGAGTTATTGACTTACAGGCGCTTCAGAATCTTAATTTTAAGGAAGGGTTGATTAATCAGATAAAGGGATTATTTGAGAATAGATACATTTCTGATAAAGATATTGTGCTCCATTTTGATGGGATGCTACACATTAAGGTTTTAGATCGAAATATGCCTACTAGAATCAACTTTGAAGAGACAATGCTAGATCAATGCAAGGAATGGGAAGTAATTTTAGGAGAAACAAGGTACGGATTTATTAATCACGACATGGAACGTGGACATATAACTTTAGCTGGGGCAACTAGGAAAGGAAAAACAGTTTACTTGAAGCTTTTAATCACCAATTTACTTAATAATCAACCAGAAAATACAAGGCTTACCCTTATCGATTTAAAAGGGGGCTTAGCATTTACACGATTTAAGAATGTAAAACAAGTAGAGAATGTGGCCACAAACTTAGATGAAGCTTTACTTGCTCTGTTGAATGTAAAAAAAGAAATGGAAAATATGAAGGAGTGGATGGACAAAAATGGATGCGAAGACATTAAAGAAGCTGGGGTTGATACTCGACATTTCGTTATTATTGATGAAGCAGCACAAATCTCGCC
Organism: Sutcliffiella halmapala; assembly: GCF_002019665.1. Taxonomy (GTDB): domain Bacteria; phylum Bacillota; class Bacilli; order Bacillales; family Bacillaceae_I; genus Sutcliffiella_A; species Sutcliffiella_A halmapala. Next base: position 937,463 of record NZ_KV917375.1, read on the forward strand.
ACAAATCCTCACCGGCAAAGAAGAGAAGGAAAAAGCCCGTAAGTGTGAAGAAGCGCTCTCGGAAATAGCAAGAATCGGTGCTGGATTAGGTTATAGACTAGTGTATTGTAGTCAATATCCTACTGCTGATGTCATGAATAAACAGATTAAGCAAAATTGCGATACGGTAATCACTTATAAGTTAAGGGATGCTATAGCCTCAAGAGTGGTGCTAGATGAGGCGGGAGCAGAAAAACTAAGTGTGGTTGGCCGTGCAATTTATAAAACTCCTGATGGAGTACAGATTGTACAAACGCCTTTTATTCATAATAAACAAATTGAAAAATTGTTGACTCCTCACATAGTGATCAAACCACGAAAGGAGGAATCTACAATTGAAAAATCAGAAGAGACTAGAAGAAATACTTTTAAGCTTGAAGAAATGTGATTACCTATCGAGAGAGCAACTGCAACGAATGCACCGATTAGGGCAAGACCGTAACGCCCAGCGAGTGTTAAGTAATATGGCTGAGTATATAGCTCATTTCCATGAACACAAAAAGAAAATATACTATTTGAATGCTGCTGGCCGGGAAATGGTTCAAGCTGAAAAAGTCCGAAAAAAAACACCACAGGTGAATCATTATTTAATGCGTAACGATTTATACATTTGCCTTGGGCGACCATCCACATGGAAAAATGAAGTCAAAATATCCGTAAACAACATCTCCCTCATATCAGATGCCGTATATATCTACAACAAACTCCACCAATTTATTGAGATTGATTATAAGCAGTCCATGGCGAAAAATATTAAAAAAATCAAAAAATACAGAAAGTTATCCACATACAATCCACAATTCTCATTGGTATGGGTGACCACAACTGCCTTTAGAATGAAAAAACTGGAGAAGCTATGCGAAGGTTTGCAAGGCAAAGTCTATCTTTGGGAGGATTTAAGATGAGAACTCAAACTATGTCGATTAACGAATTTATGTCTGGCAGCTATAAGGAAAAGAAAAAAAGAAAGTATGGCAAGGTCGTACAAAAGGTAGCTACTTCCATAGCGATTCCGTTAATCGCTGCTAAGCCAGTTTTTGCTTCTGCTCCCGAAGCTATACCAGTTGGAGCTACACAATTTATAGGTGAGAAAACATTAGAAGTAATTGCTCATGCTCTGGATCCACTTGTGGATTTAATGGTAGCACTTAGTTTCCCTGTGTGTTCGGTTATAATAGTAGGTTCTTGCTTTTTCTTCATGTTGGGAAAAAGCGAGAGAGGGTGGTCAGGAATTCAAAACGCTGGATTAGGTTATGTGCTTATTCAAATTATGCCTATGTTATTAATGGTATTAAAGGAGATTGGGAATGCGATTTAAATTATTACCAAACTTCACGCCAGGATTTATGGGAGACCTTGGGGGAAATTACAACAGGCTCTTTGAAACCCAACGAAAACCCAACAAAAAAAGTGCATTTCAATAAAAATGAATGCACTTTTGAGTAAAAAATACTTCTATGAATGTTGTCATATAAGTATTTTATGAAATTGTGGATAAGTAAAGGGAAGATTACCCATTATGATACTTATACATCCAAAGAATCCCTGATTTTAATAATCGAGCCACTCTACCAGTTAGCGGGCGATCATTAACTAATCCGAAGCCATGCTTCTTCCCAAGGGATCCAAGCACCCCTTTTAGTTTGATTGGAGGGAAGCTTTCTGGTGGGGCTTCACCATTCCAACGCTTTACTAAAACCTGTACAATTTGTTCAGCTTGTCCCTCAGCCAGTTGTGCACTAGGAGCATGAGGTAAGCTAGCACAGTCTCCAACTACGTAAATATGGTCGTAGCCTGGAATGTTATGCTGTTTCGTTAGTATGACACGACCTTGATTATCTTTTTCCACATCTAAATCACGTACAACTTTGTTTGGTTGGATACCGGCTGTCCAAACAATAACATCACAGTGAACAGGTTCGTCATGATTATAGAGCGTATTTGCTTCTACCTGAGTAATGTTGGAGCCATTTATTACTTCTACACCGTGCGTTTCAAACCAGTTTTGAACGTACTTGCTCAATCTTTCTGGAAAGCTTGATAGAATAATATTTCCACGATCAAATAGTTTAATCGTTAAGTCAGGACGACTTTCATGAAGCTCACTAGCAATTTCCACTCCGCTCAAACCACCACCAACAATGGCGACAACTTTATTCGCTGCTAAGTCATTTAAAGCCTGGTAAGCTTTTCTTGAATTATTGATGGACTGAATACTAAATGTGTGCTCTTTTGCACCAGGAACATTGTGATATTTATCTTCACAGCCAAGTCCGATAATTAGATCATCAAAGGAAAGTGTGCTTTGATCCATAAAATGAATCGTCTTACCTTCCATATCTACATTTGTGACTTCACCATACTTTACTGAAAGTTTGTGATGTTCTGGGAATGTTACGCGTACATGATGATCCGAGATTGTTCCAGCAGCGAGTGCGTAAAATTCTGTTTTTAAACTGTGATACGGAACTCTGTCGACTAATACAATTTCCGTATCTTCTGGTAACTGGTTTGGAAGAAGGCGCTGTAGGACACGCATTCCTCCATATCCTCCGCCAAGTACAACAAGTTTTTTCATAGCAGCCAAACTCCTTTTTAAGCTAGTAAAAAATATCATTTTTAATGAAGATATCTATTGAAAATTTGTAATTTCTAGTAATATAGAAAAAATATGTGAAAAAAAGCACATAGGATAACCCAATTGCGCTTTCATACCTGAATGCGTATAACACGTTTAATTAAAATATCATTAAAAGTATATCGGAATTATGACAAAATAACAACATTCTTTCATAAAATACTTAGGGTGAGTTAGTGACGAAAATACGGGAATATAGCGTGCTATTATAACAAAGTAGAGAAGGTATGAATTATAGTGCCCCCGTAGGTATACTTCTGAAAAAACACTTTAATCACTTTGCATTTTTGTAAACATTACCTAATAGCAAATAATTGACGATAAGAGAAAAAAAAGGTAGCATGAAGGTGCAATAGAGGGGTGAAAAAGTTGAAGCCAATCATAGAGTTTTGTATAAGTAATTTAGCGAGTGGATCTCAAAAAGCGAGAGAAGTACTTGAAAAGGATCCTAACTTAGATATAGTAGAATATGGTTGTTTGGGGTATTGTGGAAAATGTTTCGACTCTTTATTTGCATTAGTAAATGGAGATGTGGTCAACGGCAGCACGCCTGAACAATTGGTAGAAAACATCTATCAATATTTAGATGAGAATCCAATGTTTTAAAAAATCAGCACAAACTCAATGTGCTGATTTTTTTATGAAGAAATTTGCATTTTCTTTTGATTGTTTCTAATGTCGTACCAGCGATCTTTAGCTTTCTCAACAAGTATTTTGGTGGTTTCTTTATCCTTATGCTGTATAACAAGTTGCAAAAACCGAATAGCTTGACGACTGTTGTCTAAGCGCGAGTGAAGATCACCTATTAAATAGAGCAACTTGATTTCTGTCATGCTAGTCCGTTCAAAATCCCCATTAGAATAAGAACGTTCTAACTCGTCAGCCGCAAGTTTTAGAAAACGTTTTTCCTGTACTTCATTTATTTCAACCGTACGATAAATCCATGCTAGTCTCAAATATAATCCCGACATCACAATAGAAGCTTCTTTTTTTATTATTCCAGAATAAATTCCTAATTTATATGTGTTAATAGCAGTATCAACAGATCTTAATTGTCCGTAATTTTTCTTTTGCCAATGTTTTTGGATTTTTGATTTGATTGTTGCTTTTGTATCAGCTGGAAAATAATCACTAAATTCATCGGTGGTGGAATATCCACAATGAGGACAAACACTAACATAGTAAAGCAATGGATTTGTATCAATTGATAAATATGTAGAACAAAAATCAGTATCATGTGTTAAAGGTCGAACGAAGCGTGATTTAATCTTTTTAGTTGTATAGTCCTGTTCACAAATTGTACATGTTTGTTTACGATCAAAAAATCGCTCCATTACGAACACATCCTTTTGAAAAGATATTGCAATTATAATACAAAAGCACTACAAGAGGAAGAAAACTGAATCAAAAATGAAACTTTATACCTAATGCAGAGAGATAATTGAGTGATATCTCTATACATTATTTTATTAATAGAGGGTATTTTATTAAGGTAGAGTCAATAGAAATGGACGTTTTCAGCATGTTGTAACTTATTTACAAAAAAAAGTTCTTTTAAACGCTTTCATTTCGTAGTAAAGTGTTTAAGTAATAGTTAGATGTCTGACGACGAACAACTTGAAGAAATTACTAATAGAGGTGAAATTTATGAATAATATCCTTTGGGGATTAATGGGGATTGCAGTGATCTTTGCCATTGCATTTCTACTTTCAGAGAACAAACGTAAGATCAAAATTCGTACAATTTTAGGTGGACTTGCTATCCAATTACTTTTTGCGTTTATTGTACTTAAATGGGAAGCTGGTCGACAGGGCTTTCTTTGGCTGACAAATAAAGTTCAAAATATAATTGGCTATGCAAATGAAGGGATTGGCTTCTTGTTCGGGCCTGTTTTAGGGACACCTGGTGGAGAAACGACAGGTTTCATATTTGCTTTCCATGTGTTAACAATCATTATCTTCTTCTCAGCATTAATATCCGTTTTATATTATTTAGGTATTATGCAAATCGTTATTCAATTTATTGGTGGTGGTTTGGCGAAGCTTTTAGGTACAAGTAAAGCAGAATCTTTGTCTGCTTCGGCGAACATTTTCGTAGGACAAACAGAAGCACCACTTGTTATTCGTCCTTATATTGCTAACATGACAAAATCAGAGCTTTTCGCAGTCATGACAGGTGGACTAGCTTCAGTTGCTGGTTCTGTATTATTCGGTTATGCAGCACTCGGCATTCCTTTAGAATATCTTTTAGCTGCGAGCTTCATGGCAGCACCAGGTGGATTAATCATGGCTAAAATGATGATACCTGAAACGGAAGAACCAAAAGTAATGACAAAAGCTGAAATCGATGCCGGCGATGATGAAAAGCCAACGAATGTTATCGATGCTGCTGCTCGTGGTGCTTCTGATGGATTAAAACTTGCGTTAAATGTTGGTGCGATGTTATTGGCATTTATCGCGTTGATCTCTCTTCTTAACGGAATGTTAGGTGGAATTGGTGGTTGGTTTGGAGCTGAAAACTTCTCACTTGATTTCGTCTTAGGTTACTTATTTGCTCCAATTGCATTTATAATGGGTATTCCTTGGAGTGAAGCAGTTGCTGCCGGGAATCTTATTGGTCAAAAGCTAGTGTTAAATGAATTTGTTGCATACACAACTTTCGCTGGACAAATTGACATGTTTAGCAACAAGTCAATTGCAATTATTTCCTTCGCACTATGTGGATTCGCAAACCTTTCATCTTTGGCTATCCTGTTAGGTGGACTTGGAAGCTTAGCACCAAGCCGCCGTCCGGATATTGCAAGATTAGGATTCCGTGCTATCATAGCAGGTACATTATCGAACTTCTTAAGTGCAGCAATTGCTGGTATGTTTTTATTATAAGAATTAGAAAAAGAAGCGCACTTGCCATACGGCAGATGCGCTTCTTTTTTTTTCGATTTCTTCTTGCTGAAAAATATCCTTATAAACCAAGAAAAACTCAAGTTATCATGTTCCTTCCGGGAAACAAATGATACTTGAGTTTTTCATATAAAACGGGGGATGTTTCTATTGTGTTCTATTCTTTATGTAATTATACTTGAAAGAAATAATAATTTTGCTGGGGGATATGTAAAAGATGCGCTCCTTTCTATTTACGAAGATGCATGGATTAGGAAATAATTATATATATGTGAATATGTTTGAAGAAAAGATTCCAGAAAATGAACTTTCAGATATTGCGATAAAAGTGGCCAATGTTTATACAGGCATTGGGTCTGATGGCTTAATTTTAATATGCCCATCCGAAGTTGCCCCTGTAAAGATGAGGATCTTTAATAATGATGGCTCGGAAGGGAAAAACTGTGGCAACGGACTGCGTTGTGTCGCGAAATATGCTTATGAGCATGAAATAGTAAAGGAAGAAACCTTTCTTATTGAAACATTATCTGGCTTAGTAGAAGCGGCCGTTGATGTAGAAGATGGCAAAGTAAATACTGTTACAGTTGATATGGGGTTACCACGCTTAAGTACGGAAGAAATTCCAATTCTTGTCGAGCAAAAAAATCAATTGGTGGATGAGCCATTTCAAGTTGGGGAAACGACTTATCATATAACGACTGTATCGATGGGAAATCCCCATGTTATTTTTTATCTAGATGATATAAAAGAAGCACCACTTACAACACTCGGTCCTATTGTAGAAAAAGATCCACGTTTTCCAGAAGGAGTAAATGTTGAGTTCGTTGAAGTAGTATCTGATGATGAACTGCATTTTCGAGTATGGGAGCGAGGCTCAGGCATCACGCAAGCATGTGGAACAGGAGCATGTGCGGCTGTAGTTGCTTCCGTATTAAACAATAAAACTGCTCGGAACAAAGAAACAATCGTCCATTTAGCTGGCGGCGATTTATTTATAACATGGACGGATCAAGGCTCTGTGAAAATGCGAGGACCAGCTGAAACAATTTGTGCCGGTACTTTTTATTACAACTAACACGTAAGATATAATCTCGCGCATATACTAGTAAAAAGCAGTAATATTGAGAGCTGCTCATTTAATAGGTATAATAGAAAGAAGAAGGATGGAAATTCTTTAGGAGGTGTATAATAATGAGCGAAATTATTACAATTACAGAAGCAGCGGCTTTTCAAATAAAAGATATGATGAAAGAACATGGCGGGGAATCCGTATTTCTCCGTGTTGGAGTAAAAGGCGGAGGCTGTAGCGGGCTTTCCTATGGAATGGGCTTTGAAGAAGAAAAAGGCGAAAAAGATATCGAGCTAGTTCAGCACGGTATTCCAATCCTTATCGACGAGGAAAGCAAGCCAATCCTACAAGATGTGAAAATTGATTTCAAACAATCCATGATGGGCGGCGGCTTCACCATCGACAACCCGAACGCGATTGCGAATTGTGGCTGTGGATCGTCTTTCCGTACGGCAACAGAAGCAGGAAAGCCGGAAGATTGTTAACAAATAAAATATAAAAGAAAAAAGTACGCCTCCACAATATGGAAGCGTGCTTTTGTTTATCATTCTACTTTCATTGATTTCCAGCGGTAAAAGAAACAGCCACCAAGTACTAGCACTAGTCCGACAGATCCAACGACTAGGTTTTGAGTGGATGGAGAGTTGGCTGAGGTATCTCCCTTTTTAGTAGGGGTGCTTCCTTCACCTAGCTCCTTTATATCCTCTTGGGCGTATGATAACTCTGCAGTTCTTGTGCAAAGATACGTAGTATAGTTTCCGTCTTCTAGATAGGCATAAATGATGTATTCTTTTCCTACCTCAAAGTCAATGCCACAGCTGGCTGAATCGTTAGCAGTGTAGACTGTGACTTCCGTTGCATCAATTCCTTTCCATGACTCTTTCACATTAATCTTTGCTTCTACCGTGCTATTATATTTTCCTTTAATTCCTGTGACTTCTCCTGTAAAAACAGCATCAGATTTGTCTAATTCCTGAGAAGGTGAACCAGGTGGTAGGCAGGAACAAGCGAAACTAGTTGAAGCGAATGGAAGCGAGAAAAGAGTAAGGAGGAAGAATAAGATGAGCACTTTTATGCTTTTCATTATTTGTCACCTCATTTATTTTTTCGGTCAATCTCTTTGACGTAGTGGAGGGGATGGAAGTTACAGGAATGGGGAGTATATTTTTGTTAACGACTTATTTTGAAAATAGGTGGGGTGTGGGGTACTTGTTAGACTCCCTGTTGATTTCTGTTGCAGGTGTTTGCGAGAAGACTGAGGACATGGATTTTGGAAGAAAAGAAAAGCATGCCCCAAAAGTGGCGTTAGGTTACATGGATTTTGGAAGAAGGGAAAAGCATGCCCCCAAAGTGGCGTTAGGTTACATGGATTTTGGAAGAAGAGAAAAGCATGCCCCCAAAGTGGCGTTAGGATACATGGATTTTGGAAGAAGGGAAAAGCATGCCCAGTCAAGTCCATATTATTGTGTAAAAGTGTCAACAATGAGTTTCGACAAGACAATAAATAAGATTAGGTGAGCGATACGTATTTCGAATTTACATCGAGAGGTGGGCATGATAGCCTGCGTGGGCAGGCCAGGTTTAAGAAACCTGGCTTCCTGGCTTTTCATCATGCCCACAGAGGCTCGATGTCAATTTGAAATTAGGCTTAACCACTATCTTTTAGGGTTAATTAGGCTTGATATCTTTTAGATAGGGGATGTTATGCTTATTCCAGTCTGCTTCTATATTCATTAAAACGGCTCCAATGATTCGATTGGCAGATTGTTCATTAGGGAAAATCTGAATGACTCGTTCTCTTCTACGTATTTCTCTGTTAACACGTTCTAACATGTTAGTGGTACGTAGGTTCTTATGGTGTTGAACTGGTTGTGAATGAAATTGAATAGCGTCCTCAAACCCATCCTCTAGTTTATTAATAGCTTTACTGAAGCCCTTTGTGTCTTGGTACTTTTCCACAAAACGGGCTTTCATCTCTCTTACAAGTTTGATATCCGAGTTCTGAAACATGTCTTTAAGCTCTTGTCGAGCTTCTGTTGTCTTTTTAGGGAGGGTGTCCATGATGTTCCTTAAGAAATGGACCACACATCTCTGCCAAGAGGTTCCTAAGAATGATGTTTGAATGGAAGAAACCAAACCAGCATGGGCATCAGAGATCACCATTTTAGGAGATTGAAGTCCTCTAGATTTTAGGTACTCAAAGAAATTAGACCAGCTTTCAGTGGATTCCGAGTGATTAACTTTCAAGCCAATGATTTCTCTATGCCCGTTTTGGTTCACCCCACAAGCAATATGAACACTTTTAGACACCACCTTTTGGTTTTCCCGAACCTTGATATATAGAGCGTCCACGTAAACATAAGGGTAGTAAAACGTGTTTAATGGACGGTTTCTCCATTCGTTGATGATAGGATCAAGTGTTTTGGTTAAATTGGAAACGAGAGATTTAGACACACTTTTCCCACACAGCTCTTCTACAATTTTCGTTACCTTTCGTGTAGAAACCCCATTTACCACCATTTCAATCATGGAAAGAATAAGAGCCTGTTCGCAGCGTGCATATTTTTGAAAGACAGTGGTAGAAAATTCCCCATCTCGTGTACGAGGAACTCTAAGTTTTAGAGAACCAGCTCCCGTAATCAACTCACGCTCATAATACCCATTCCGATAGGATCGGCGTTCTTCAGTTCTCTCATGAGAGAGTGCGTTGATGTACTCATCTCTTTCTTTTTCCATCAAAGAATTTAAAATAAGGGAAAGGGATGCTTTTACAGGTGATTCTAAAGCGCTTTTTTCGATTTTCTCTTTGAGATCTTCTAAATTTATAGTAATATTGATTTGGGTCATCATCATGTCCTCCGTGCGTGTAGTTTTCTTGGTCGAAAACATTGTAACACCACGGGTCATGATGGTGACCTTTCTATTTACACAATTATATGGACTTTATCGCATGCCCCCAAAGTGGAGTTAGGGTACACGGATTTTGGAAGAAGGGAAAAGCATGCCTCCAAAGTGGCGTTAGGTTACATGGATTTTGGAAGAAGGGAAAAGCATGCTCCCAAAGTGGCGTTAGGGTACATGGATTTTGGAAGAAAGGAAAAGCATGCCCCAAAAGTGGCGTTAGGATACATGGATTTTGGAAGAAGGGAAAAGCATGCCCCCAAAGTGGCGTTAGGATACATGGATTTTGGAAGAAGGGAAAAGCATGCCCCCAAAGTGGAGTTAGGGGACACGGATTTTGGAAGAAAGGAAAAGCATGCCCCCAAAGTGGCGTTAGGATACATGGATTTTGGAAGAAGAGAAAAGCATGCTCCCAAAGTGGCGTTAGGATACATGGATTTTGGAAGAAGGGAAAAGCATGCCCCCAAAGTGGCGTTAGGATACATGGATTTTGGAAGAAGAGAAAAGCATGCTCCCAAAGTGGCGTTAGGATACATGGATTTTGGAAGAAGGGAAAAGCATGCCCCCAAAGTGGAGTTAGGATACATGGATTTTGGAAGAAAAGAAAAGCATGCCCCCAAAGTGGCGTTAGGTTACATGGATTTTGGAAGAAAAGAAAAGCATGCCCCCAAAGTGGCGTTAGGTTACATGGATTTTGGAAGAAGGGAAAAGCATGCCCCCAAAGTGGAGTTAGGGTACATGGATTTTGGAAGAAGGGAAAAGCATGACCATAATCCCCCTCAGCACCTTCATAGTAGGGACTAATGCATACAAAAAGCCAACCCTGATACTATCTAGGGTTGGCTTTTATCCAATTAATTAGAACAAACTAGTGCTATGAAGCGGTTGTACTTTAGCTTTTGGATCGATGTAGGATTTTGCGTTGTTTACGGCAGTTGGAGCTTCGCCAAAGCCACACGCAATTAGTTTTACTTTTCCGTCGTAGGTACAAATGTCGCCAGCAGCGTAGATGCCTGGGATATTTGTTTCCATTTTGGAATTTACGACGATGGAGTTTTTCTCGATTTCAAGGCCCCAGTCTTTAATTGGTCCAAGAGAAGAGACGAAGCCATAGTTGACGATGACATCATCGACATCAAGAACTTCTCTTTCTTCTGTTTTTACCTTTTCTAAGATAACTTGATTAATGGCATTAGCATCTCCCACTAATTCATAAGGTACGTATGGTGTTTTTACTTCTACTTTTGAGTTCATTAAGTTTTCGACACTGTGCTCATGTGCGCGGAACTTGTCTCGACGGTGAACGAGCGTGACTTTTTCAGCGATAGGCTCAAGCATTAGTGCCCAGTCTACTGCGGAATCCCCGCCGCCAAATACAACGACTTTTTTGCCAGCAAATTTGTTCATATCATCTACGAAGTAGTGGATGTTTTTATTTTCGTATTCTACGGCTTTTTCAAGCTCTAGGCGTCGTGGTTGGAAAGCACCGTTTCCAGCAGTGATGATGATTGCTTTGGAATAGTGAGTTTCTTTATCCGTCGTAATTTTGAAGGTTCCGTCGCCCATTTTTTCTAAAGTTTGAACAGATTGTTCTAAGCTAATCGTTGGTTCGAACTTAGCCATTTGCTCTTTTAGATTGTTTATTAGCTCTTGTGCACGAATTTTCGGAAAACCAGCAATATCATATATGTACTTTTCCGGATATAAAGCAGATAGTTGTCCGCCAAGTTGTGGTAGACTTTCAATAATTTTGACACTTGCTTGCCTCATTCCTCCGTAGAAAGCAGTGAATAAGCCTGTTGGTCCTCCACCAATAATGGTGATATCATATACTTTTTGTTCTTCAGTCATCGCTGTCTATCCCCCTAAACATTGATATAACTTTCTTCCTTTATCATAGCACAATTTTCAAATAATATCTTTTCTCATAATGATAATAGCTGTCACAGTCATGGAAAAATGCTGTAATATACTATTAAGAAGGTTGTTTATAAGAATATGAAGTAACTATACTTATTTAAATTTTCTAAAGGTTTCAAAACAATCATTTAGTCTTGAAAAAAGTCAAGAAAAAGAATATGATGTTAAATAGGCAATTATATTTTATGTGACAAATTACGCACTTTTTCGCCGTTCTTATTCGTGAAGTGTTTCACAAAGATTTTCTTCTTATTTTTCAAATAAAAGTAATCCTTTAAGTGGATAGTAAGAATAGGTATAGTGAAATTTGTCAGCGTCTTCATTTTTTTCTTATATTTTATAAAAAATTATGTATAAAGGTGGATGTGATTCGTTTGAAAAAGCCAAGTATAGTTATTTTAGGTGCAGGATATGGTGGATTAATGACGGCAGTACGTCTTCAAAAATTAGTAGGTGTAAATGAAGCAGAGATTACACTTATCAATAAAAATGATTACCATTATGAGTCAACATGGTTACATGAAGCATCAGCAGGTACTTTAGCAGCAGATCGTACACGTTACAAAGTTTCTGATGTTATTGATAAGAGCAAAGTACACTTCTTACATGATACTGTAACAGGAATCAACAGAGAAGCAAAGACGGTTTCCTTAACTAAAGGTGGCGAAATCTCTTACGATTATTTAGTCGTTGGTCTTGGTTATGAAGCAGAAACATTTGGAATTAAAGGATTAAAAGAACATGCTTTCACGATTGCTAACTTAAATGTTGCGCGTAAAATTAGAGAGCATATCGAATATCAGTTTGCTACGTACAACACTGAGTTAAAACGTCGTGATGACCGCTTAACAATCGTTGTTGGTGGAGCAGGATTTACTGGAATTGAATTCTTGGGTGAATTAGTAAATCGTGTCCCTGAGCTTTGCAGTGAGTTTGATGTACCACATGAAAAAGTCCGCGTAGTTTGTGTAGAGGCTGCTCCAACTGTGCTTCCTGGTTTTGACCCTGAGCTTGTAGAGTATGCAGTAGGTACTTTAGAGCGTAAAGGTGTCGAGTTCAAAATTGGTACGGCAATTAAAGAAGCAACAGAAGAAGGAATCATCGTTGCAAAAGACGAGCAAGTGGAAGAAATTAAGGCTGGCACAGTAGTTTGGGCTGCTGGTGTTCGTGGAAACCACTTAGTAGAAGATTCTGGATTCGAAAACATGCGTGGACGTGTGAAAGTAGATCCTTACTTACGCGCACCAGGTCATGAAGATGTATTCATCGTTGGAGACTGTTCTTTAATCATTAACGAAGAAATTAACCGTCCATACCCACCAACTGCACAAATTGCGATGCAGCAAGGGGAAGTATGTGCGAAAAACTTGGCTGTTCTAGTTCGTGGCCAAGGTGAATTACAAACCTTCACTCCTGACTTAAAAGGAACAGTTTGTTCTTTAGGAGAAGATGATGCGATTGGCGTAGTATTTGGTCGTAAAATCGTAGGCTCAAAAGCTTCTTTCATGAAGAAGATGGTTGATAACCGTGCTTTATACATGATTGGTGGAGCAGGTCTTGTAATGAAAAAAGGAAAATTTAATGTTCTTTAAGATATAAGTTATGAAAAGCTACTCTTTTATAAAAAAAGGGTAGCTTTTCTTTTTCTTGCACAAATTTGCTGATAACATAGAAGGTAGTAGAGAACCAAGGGGGATATTCTATGACAAAAAGAGGAAATGTTTGGCTTGGAGTTGCGGGAGTGGTTATATCTGAAGAAGGAAACTGGTTGGTGGTCAAAAAGCGATATGGGGGATTAAAAGGGAAATGGTCGTTTCCAGCTGGGTTTGTAGATGCAAACGAAACAGTAGACGAAGCAGTTAAACGAGAGATTCTTGAAGAGACAGGGATTGAGGTTAGTGTAGAAGGGATAATGGGGGTTCGTACAGGAGTTATTAAAGAAAAAATCAGTGATAATATGATTATTTTTCTTTGTAAACCATTACATTCAGAGGTTGTTTTTCAACAAAGTGAGCTTTCCGATGCTGCATTTAAAACAGTGGAAGAACTCGAGCAGGATCCAGATACTTCTTTGCTTATCCATTACTGTATGAAACAAGCGGAATATTCTCTATTAAAGGGATCCAGCCCTATGAATCCTGGAGATATTTTTGGATATAGCTCGTATAAATTATTTTTCTAATAATTCCGAAAATTTAAGAGAAAAAGAGTAAATTATAGATTTAATATGATGTATTCGCTTACATAACCTAATTTCGCCTATTTCGTCCCTTTTCATAATTCTTGAACGATGTTATATTATCAGAAAATTAAATTAAATTAAGCTTTCTGTTAAAGACAAAACATCTGGAGGGATAAGGAATGAAAAAACAACTGCAAACAGAGAACAGGGATTGTGTTTATTGTTCAGGTAAAGGGTATTTTCAGCTTTTATTAGGCGGATCAGAAACTTGCTCATGCTGTGGAGGTAGTGGTAGAAAATCTTAAAAGAAGGCTGTTTTCGCATACTTTGTTGCTTTTCGTAAATAGAATCAACCCGTCATTATCGTTGCAATCGTGCTCTTTTCCATTATGTAATCGAGAGCCTTCTTCTATTTTCTAAGCAAAATGACGGTAAAAAGTCCAAATGCCGACTTTTCACCAGCTTAAAGCAACAATCTTTACGAAAAGAGCCTAAAATAAAGATGGCAAGTAGCCTGTAGGAAGTAATTCCAACAGGCTACTCTCCTTTGCTTAGGAACAAAGGAGGTAATTCCTCACGAAGAGCGACATAATCCTGACAAAAGTGGACAAATTTTTTTATCTGTTCTTCAAAATTAATTGACTCGAAACACCCCATTCAGTACACTTAGAAAAGATGTGTATTGGAGGTGTTTGGTATGAATATACCAATTTTACTTATTTCCGTAGTACTATTTTTTGTGTTATTTTTTGGAATTGGATTCCTTCTAAATATGTTATTACGTATGTCATGGATAATGGCTATTATTTATCCAATTGTTTGTGTTTGGATTATCGGACAAGATGATGTGAAGCTTATGGATTTTTTCACGAAACCAGGAGTAGCATTTTCAACGTTAGGATCAGAGATAGCTTCCTTACAAGTAGCGGATATAACTATTTTAATTAGCGGTTTTACAGGAGCAATTTGTTCTGGAATTGTTATAAGAATGCTTAGGAAAAATGGATATCAAATGTTCTAATCAAAATCGGCATATGTCGATTTTTTTTGTGGAAAAATTTAATAGTTTATTAACATTTAATGGAAAAATAACGTGTTTACTAGATAAATCACTCTCAAAAGGAATATTTCTTTGCAAAATAGGGAAGAAATATCTTGTGAGAGGAGTGATTGTATCACATGAAGACGGCGAAAACGATATGCCGAAGGATGGTTACTGGAATTTTATTTACGTTAGCCTTATTAGTAACCTTTCAATCTTTGTCTGGGGTAGAAGCTACGACATTACAGAAATGGCTCAAAGACAATGAGGTATATGCCTTAGGAGAAGAGGATTCACTCGACGATAATAATAACTTTTTTAAAAAGATTGGTCTTGGTTGGAAAAAGTTGAATTTTGCTTCTGCAACTCCAACAATTGTGTCATCGGAAGAAGCAGTGGAAACACCTGCAACATTAGAGGATTCTGTCGACTGGAATCAGTATCAAACCCATTCTGTATTGGCAACCGGATATACAGCAGGCTATGAATCAACAGGAAAAGCCTCTAACGATCCGGGGTATGGGATTACATATTCAGGGTTAAAAGTACGGAGAGATCTTTATTCTACAATTGCAGCCGATATAAATGTTTTCCCTATAGGAACTATTCTGTTTATCCCTGGTTATGGGTATGGAGTAGTGGCTGATATAGGTGGCGCAATTAAAGGGAATAAAATAGATTTATATTATGAAACAGTAGAAGATGTATTCACCCAATGGGGCAAGAAAAACTTGGAAGTATATATCGTCAAAAAAGGTAATGGAAAGATAACGGAAGAAGAGTTAACGTCATTAAATGAAGAAGAGGGTATGCAAGTATTTCGTCAACAATTTATCAAGGATAATAAGAGATAACAGGTTAAGGAAAGCAGTAAAGCAGCTTGAAGAAGATGGCTAATTTCTAATAACTACTATTTCAATTTTAATAAAAGGTCGATACTATCACTTAATAGCGATAATATCGACCTTTTCACTATGTTAATAAAGGATCAGTGGAAATGGCTTGCGGATAAACCTCAGGATGCAATTGGTGGGCAATTTTTTGTAAGCCTGCTAATAATCTAGGAGAAGGTCTGCAAAATAAGTTCTCTTCTAATACCAATATATTATCCGATTGAACAGCTGTAACGTCTGCCCAATCTGGCCGTTTTTTAATGTGCTTTGGTTTCATCTTAGCTTCTTTTACCCCTACCCAAATCATACAAATAACATCAGGGTTTCTTTCCTTTACTTCTTGCCAATCGGTTTGATAGTTTGCGACTTGTTTATCAGAGAAAATATTAGTCGCTCCTGCAAGTACACTTATTTCAGTTAACCAATTTATATTGCCTGGTGTAAATACAGGCTTTGGCCACCATTCCCAATAGATTTGAGGGACGGAAGTGATGGTAGCTGCTAATTCACTATAGCTATTTATCATGGTTCTCATAGAGGATGCAACTTGTCTTGCACGCTCGTTTGTATTGGTTAACTTACCAAGTTTGAGAAGGTCATCTTGAATGTCTTGTAAAGATTGTGGATTTAGCACAATATGGGGAATTTTTCTTTCTTGTAAAGCTTCTATATTTCGCTCCATACCAGGTACGCTCAAGCTTGCTAGGACTAGATCAGGATTTAAAGTCGCTACTTTATCCATATCTATCTGGAGATCTGGACCTAGTTTAGGTAAGTGACCGATCTCTTCTGGCCAATCGGAAAAATCATCCACACCTACAAGCTCATCGGTCAGTTGGAGGTAGTGGAGAAGTTCTGTGTTACTTGGACATAATGAAATAAGCCGCATATTGAATCACCTACCTACCAAATTTCTGTGAAATAATGAAGGGCTAGTGTTAGTAAAATCCCAGTTAAGCCACCAAAGAATACTTCTATTGGTTTATGACCTAACAGTTCTTTCAAGTCCTTTGCCTTCTCTTGCTCATTCATTTGTGGCCATTTCTTTGTTTCTTCGACAAATCGGTTGAAGTCACCGACTAATTTGTTTAATACGGTCGCCTGCTCACCAGCATGCCTTCTTACACCCGTTGCATCAAACATAACAATAATAGCAAAAACGGCAGCAACGGAGAAAATAGGAGATGCTAATCCGACTTCAAGCGCAACAGCAGTAGCAAGTGCTGTAACAGCAGCAGAGTGAGAACTAGGCATCCCACCTGTACTTGTAAGGAGTGACCAATCAATTCTTCTTGTGGCAATAAACTGAATGGGGACTTTCACAAATTGTGCAAAACCAATTGCAGCTAGTGCGGCCCATAGAGGGAAATTTGAAAATAATTCCATGTTTCTTAAACGCCCTTTCTATGTTGTACTTTATCATTGCTTTTTTGAAAATTCTTATCCTATTACTATACCCCTTTCTAACATGATGTAGCACTTTTGTTAGGAGGGTTTCTTACATAAATTTACGGTGAGAAATCATTAATTGTTTAAGTAAGTAGATTCTTGCTTAAGGTATTTTGTTGAATGAGCAGTTTCTACTATTCTTATTATTATGAATCATTTTAATTTGTTTGTTAAGATAAAAAAAGGACAAATTTATAAAAGGGGATAAATAATGGTAATATACCCAGAAGAATACTATGAATTCTTTGTTTCTTTTAATGAGGGAGATTATTATACTTGTCATGATTTGTTGGAAGAGATCTGGATGACAGACAAAGAAAATTATTTTTTGAAAGGCTTATTGCAAATGACAGTTGCTATTTATCACTATGAATATGGAAATGTAAAGGGTGCGAGATTGATGATGCAGGCTGGATATGTTTACATTCAAAAATACCGTCCTAAATTTTGGGGTGTAAATCTAGAAATGGTGAATGAGTTTATCGAGAGATGTTTAGTTATCTTGCCAAAAGAGATAGATCGTGTCCCATACGAAGAAGTTCCTCAATTGCCCAATTTACCTACATTAATTCTTCTACTAGAAGATGATTAGAAACTCGAAATATATTTTGTTATTCGATATAATAGAATTAGAATATGTTGGAGGTGCTTTAGAATGTTCAAAGTTCAAAATCATAAGGATTTCACTGAGCAACAAGCAGCAATTATTATAGGAATATCTGAAAAAAATAAAAAAGTAGAAGGTTTATTAGGGGAACTTGATGAACAATTAGCAGGACAAATTACTGAATTATTGAAAGAGGGGGATATATCCCCAAAGAAAAATAAAATTGTCAAAATACATACGTTTGGAAAAACTTCTTTTAAAAGAATTTTTGTCGTGGGCTTAGGCAGAGAAGAGAAGCTGAATTTTGAAGAAATACGCAAGGTTTTTGGAAGAGTGAGTAAAACAATCCAAGAATCAAAACTAAGTAGTATAGCAGTTGCTTTAGATACTTTTGTGACAGATTCCACAGATGTGTTAGATGTCGCTCATGCTTTAGGAGAAGCGATTCCTTTAGCTACATATATCTATGACGGGTATAAAAAGAAATCAAATGAGCCTGAGATTAAGTTAGAAGAAGTAACGGTTATTACTGACACAGACATAGAAGAGGTACAAGCAAGTCTACAAGTTGGATTTCAATTCGGTACTGGAACAAACTCAGCACGTACTCTCGTGAATTTGCCAGGTAATATGCTAACTGCTACTGATATGGCAAACTATGCTGCTGAATTAGCTTCTAAATATGGTTTTGAGCTGGAAATCTTAGAAAAAGAGGATATGGAAAAGCTTGGGATGGGTGCATTGTTAGCTGTTAATAAAGGCTCAGTGGAACCTCCAAAGATGATTGTCCTTAAGTATCAGGGAAAAGAAGAATGGACCGATGTCATTGGATTAGTAGGGAAAGGGATTACATTTGATACTGGTGGTTATTCTATTAAACCAAAATATGGAATTGTAGGCATGAAGTCAGATATGGGTGGAGCGGCATCAGTTCTTGGTGCGATGGAAGTAATCGGTGAATTAAAGCCTGAACAAAACGTCGTGGCCGTCATTGCTTCAACGGACAATATGATAAATGGAAATGCCTTTAAACCAGATGATGTTATCACATCAATGAGTGGCAAGACGATTGAAATTCTGAACACAGATGCAGAGGGACGTTTAGTTTTAGCTGATGCTATTACGTATGCAAAACATCATGGCGCAAACTATTTAGTAGATGTGGCAACCTTAACTGGTGGTGTAATTATTGCATTAGGTAACCATACAACAGGAGCTTTGACAAACAATGAAGCTTTATTTGAACAAATATTAGAAGCTTCCCATGAAGCTGGTGAAGAAATGTGGAGACTTCCTATTTTTGAACATGCAAAAGAGAGAGTCCGAAATAGTAAAGTTGCCGATTTAAATAATTCACCTGGTCGAGATGGTCATGCTATCTTTGCTGCTGCATTTATTGGTGAATTTGCTGAGGATACACCATGGGTACATTTAGATATTGCGGGAACTGCTACTGCTAAATCAAATTATGACTTAGGGCCAGCTGGTGGTACGGGCGTAATGGTTCGTACGCTTGTAACCTTTGTTTTACGATTCGGTGAGACAGAAGAAGTATAAGAAATTTTGAAGAATAACGTGCCTAGTTGGGTGCGTTATTTTTTTTGTCTGTGGAGGGTGATTTTTTCAATGTTGGGAGGGTGTTGGTAATTTCATGTTTTGTTTTGGCGTGTATTTTTGGGGATTTTGGTTTTGCATTGACAAATACTGCGAGTCTATGCTATTTTTATGACATGCTTTTTTACTCTAACTCTCTAATAGTTTAATATAGTAAAGTGTTTTTGGTAGTATTGTAGAAGAAAGGTAGGAAATTGTCATGAATGCCGTTATTATTGCTGTGTTAGTTATGCTTTTATTAAGTTTACTTAGAATAAATGTTGTATTGTCTTTGGTTATAGGAGCCTTTGCTGGTGGAATTGTAGGAGGCTTAGGGGTCGAGACAACGATTAATGCTTTTACTGCAGGTTTGGGTGGAAATGCTGCTGTTGCTTTAAGTTACGCATTGCTCGGGGCGTTCGCCGTCGCTTTATCCAAAACAGGCTTACCTGATGCTTTAGTAGAAGGTGCGTTGAAAGTAGTTGGATCTAAGGGAGATTCTCTTAAAAAAGGATTCTCTAAAGTACTTATTTTATTCATTATCTTAACTGTTTCTATTATGTCCCAAAACGTCATACCTGTTCATATTGCATTTATACCGATTTTAATACCACCTCTATTAAAGGTATTAAATGAGTTAGAAATTGATCGTAGGCTTACTGCAACAATTATTACGTTTGGATTAACTGCCCCTTATATGTTATTACCGGTAGGGTTTGGGGGGATATTTCATGATATTCTTAAAACAAATATGGCAGAGAGTGGTCTTGAAGTTGGAACAGAATCTATTCCTTTCGCAATGCTCATCCCAACCTCTGGAATGGTCGTTGGTTTACTAGTGGCAATATTTTTTAGTTATCGTAAACCACGCATTTATAAACAACAAGATATAGCGGGGCAAGTAACTGCTAGCTATACAAAAAAATCGCTAATCTTGGCAATAATTGCGGTCGTGTCTTCTCTAGGTTCTCAATTATACTTAACGGAAGTTGTTGGTGTGCAAGGGATGATTTACGGCTCCTTAGTCGGAATTATTGTTTTGTATGCTGGTGGAGCTATGAAATATAGTGAGTCAGACATTATCTTAACTTCTGGGATGAGATTAATGGCATTCATCGGGTTCGTGATGATTGCGGCTTCTGGTTTTGCTAGTGTATTAAGAGAAACTGGTCACATTGAAACACTCGTTGCTTCTTCATCACATTGGATTGGTTCTAACCAACTCCTTGGTGCATTTGCGATGCTTATGGTTGGGTTACTAATTACAATGGGAATAGGATCTTCATTTTCCACTGTGCCTATCATTACAGCAATATTTGTTCCACTCTGTTTGGAGCTTGGCTTTAGCCCATTAGCAACCATTTCTATTATTGGCACAGCTGCTGCCATTGGAGATGCTGGGTCACCTGCTTCTGATAGTACACTTGGTCCTACTGCAGGTTTAAATGCAGATGGTCAACACAATCACATCTGGGATACGTGTGTACCAACCTTTATTCACTACAATATTCCACTTATTATCTTCGGTTGCATTGCTGCAATGGTGTTATAAAATAAGGGTGAGTTAAACAACTACGCTGTTGATTTCCGCACGAGGCTGCGCTTTCCGCGGGGCGCTTGTGGAGCATCCTCGGCTATGCGCCTGTGGGGTCTCCACAAAGCGCTACCTTCCCGGCAGGAGTCTTCGCCTCGTGCTCCAATCAACAGCTGGTTACCTAAAAACCAACAACGCACTAAACTGAGTCTAAAATAATAAGAGCCAGGTACCTTAATTTTCGGTAGTATCTGGCTCTTTTTTCTATGCTATTCTGCGTGTATTAGCTAGTTTAGTAGTTTTGTTGAGGGTATGGTATAGTCTAGGGGCAATCAATGCGCAAAGGATAGTGAAGACAAGATCCTTCACTGAGAACCAAGCCATAATACCCCAAGCAGCTAGGTAGCTCATAGTTCCTTCTAATACATAATTAACGATGAAATACATATAAGTTGTTCCAATAAAATAAATAAGAATAATTCCAACAAAAGAAGCAGACATAAAGGTTTTTAGCCCAGGATTTGCTTGTCGCTCTACGATTAATCCGACCACAAATGCGGTAACAATATAAGAAAGAAGAAAACCACCTGAAGCCCCAAGTACAGAGCCCATCCCTGATCCGAATTGAGCAAACACAGGAGCTCCTGCTACTCCAACTAATAAGTAAACGAACATAGATATAGCGCCAAGCCGTGACCCTAGTAGAATCCCCGCTAAAACGCAGAAAAATGGTTGCATAGATAAAGGAATACCTGCTACTTCGAGAAATGGAAGCCAAGAAGTAATATTTGCTCCAATTGCCATTAGTGCAACGAACATCGCTGCATATGTAATGTCGAGTGTCTTAAGTGAACGCTTCATAATGTAAACCCCTTTGCGTGATGTAGTTAACAATGAAATGATAATCTATGAACCTCTTGTCTGTCAACATAATTTTATGTATGGTTAACAATACAACAGTTGAATCCTGCCTTTATCCTGTATAAAATAAGAAGGACATTATAATAGGAGGCTAGCTTAACTGTGAAAATTAGAAAAGCTCATTTAGAAAGCGCTACATACAGTGTTTATATACATGAAAACAAGAAGGAAGAACAAACGCTTGTTGCTATTCCCGCAATTAAATGGTCGACCATCATTCCTTATGAAGAGGAGAACATACCACTTACTGTACGATTAGAAGAGGAGTTTCAGTTTTCTTTAGAAGGAGAAGAAGAAAAAGCCCAGCATTTAGCGTTAAAACTTGTGCAGTGGGTACGAGAAATGTAAAAGGACATCCTTCGCTTAAGCTGCGAAGGATGTTTTTCTTCTTGTACAAAAATTCTTTTGTTGCTAATGTAAAAATAGGGAGGGATTAGGGATGCCACATTTAAAAAATAAACTAGTAATCGTTACCGGAGCAAGTCGCTTAGAAGGAATAGGAGCGGCGATTTGTAGAGAACTAGCGGACGCGGGCTATCATATATTTTTCACCTTTTGGACGGAATATGATCGAGAAATGCCTTGGAAGATCGAACAAGACGAACCCTTGCAGTTGAAAAGTGAATTGTTGAAGAAGGGTGTTAGTGTAGCAAGTATGGAACTAGACTTGTCCCGTAGTGATGCAGCCGAACAGTTGATGCTGGCAGTTCAATCACAACTAGGTACTCCTGATATCTTAATAAATAATGCAGCTTATTCCACTACGAACGATTTTTCAGATTTAACGGCTGAAGAGTTAGATAAACATTATATGGTGAATATTCGAGCAACGACACTATTAAGTATTCATTTTGCGCGCATTTTCAACAAGCAATCAGGTGGAAGAATTGTCAATTTAACATCAGGGCAGTCTCAAGGACCGATGCCTGGTGAATTAGCTTATGCAACGACTAAAGGGGCGGTTGACGCTTTTACGCTTACGCTCTCAGCTGAGCTAGCACCGCTCGGGATAACGGTCAATGCAATTAATCCAGGACCCACTGATACTGGATGGATGACAGATGCTATCAAGAAAAAACTACAACCTATGTTTCCTTTTGGACGAGTAGGAGAACCGCGAGATGTGGCGAAGACAATTGCGTTTTTAGTAAGTGAACAGGCGGATTGGATTACAGGCCAGGTGATTCATTCAGAAGGAGGATTTAGAAGGTAGAGGTACTCTATAGAAGATAGTAAAAAAAGCGAGTTTCACCATTGAAACTCGCTTCCACACTATAAAAACAACTATTAATTAAACATAAATTGCTTCGTACGAAATTTTACATTCATGACTATGCCCATCGCAATCATATTAGTGAGCAAGGCACTACCACCGTAACTCATAAAAGGAAGCGCTAATCCTGTGATTGGCATAAGACCGAGCGTCATACCAATATTTTGGAAAATTTGGAATGCTAATAGACCAACTACTCCAGTAACTAAGTAGGTTCCAAAAGGATTATCACAACTGATTGCAATAATGATTAATCGATAAATCATGATGAAATAGATGGAAATAACTAGGGTAGCTCCTACAAAACCAAATTCTTCTCCAATTAGTGCAAAGATAAAGTCTGTTTGTACTTCAGGGATTCGTCCACTTTGAGACTGAACACCCTCTAATAGTCCACGACCTGAAACTTGTCCAGCACCAATTCCTTTTAAGGCTTCCGTTAATTGAAACCCATAGGAGGAGGCGTATTCTTCTCTACTAAGCCAACCGTATATCCGTTCTAATTGATGGGGTTTAATAAACTTAGAGAATAGCTCGAACTGGTGGTTATGCAAATAAACCAACGTCGCTAATCCGGAGATTATGCCGCCTATCATAACTGAGAGCACCTTCCAAGATGTCCCACTAATAAAGATCATAGTGACCATAATTGCACCAATTACAAGTGCCGTCCCAAGGTCAGGTTGTTTTAAGATTAATAAAAATGGGGGAAGTGAGTAGGCAATAATTTTAATCACGACCGTGAGTGGTGGTTTATTTTCTAACTCATGCTTCTCTTTCGTCCATTTATAAATTACTCCTGCAAGAACTAACAGTAAGAATATTTTCATAAACTCGGAAGGTTGTAGCAAGAAACCACCAAGATTAATCCAACGCTGTGATCCATTTCGTACAGTTCCGAAAAATTCAACAGCAACCAATAGAAGGAGGCCGACCGAATAAAAAGGAAGTGCTAAGTTTTCTAACAACTCATAATCAAAAAACATGATTGCAATCATGATTCCAATTCCAAGTATGTACCATATAATCTGCCGTTTTACAAAATAATAAGGGTCATTGGCAAAATACTGACCAGATGCACTATATACTGCTACTAAACTAATAATAAATAGTAAAAACAGCAGAAATAACAATGTATAATCAACACGATTATACTCTAACTTGTTATTTTCTGTCCCCATGATGTTTGTGTCTCCTCTCGAGCTTCTCTAGCTAAATTCGCATGTTTCGATAAATGAACCAAGATTCCCGTAGCAAAGATTGTTATGAGTAATGATGAGCCACCATAACTAATGAAAGGTAAAGTAATCCCTGTTATTGGTAAAACTCCACTAACTGCTCCTGCGTTAAAAAACACTTGGCTACAAATTTGAAAGGTAATTCCAAAAGCAAGGAGCTTACCAAAAGGCTCTTTTATCGCAACCCCAATTTGAACGCCTCGAATTAGTACAATAGAATAGAGTAAAAATAAAAATAAAACTCCAAGTATTCCAAGCTCTTCTGAAATGACTGCAAGGATAAAATCAGTTTGAGCTTCTGGTAAATATCCAAGTTTATGAATCCCTTGCCCCAAGCCTCTACCAAGTAGGCCTGCATCGCCAATCGCAATAAAGGAATTGACTAATTGAAAGCCTGTATCCTGTGCGTCTGCAAAGGGATCAATAAACGAAGTGATTCGTTCTAAACGGTAGCTAGCGGTTGTTGCTAATGTCCCTACGATAATAGCTGCAGCCGATCCTAACAATAGAATATGTTTAAACTTAGCACCTGAGCAGATAAGAATTGCTCCACAAGCAACCAGAATAGAAGTTGCTGTGCCGAGGTCTGGCTGCATCATAATTAAGAAAAATATAAATGCTAATACACCTAAAGGAGGTAGGACTCCTTTTACAAACTGATTTATATAAGGTTGTTTTCTTGCATAGACTCTTGCAAAATAAATAATCATTACTAATTTTGCTATTTCTGAAGGCTGAAAGAGAAAACCACCCAATTTAATCCATCTTCTCGATCCATTTACAACTTCTCCAATAAAAGGGATCATTACTAAAAATAACAGAAAAATAATGCCACCAACCATTAAAGGTGTTAATTTATCATATAGTTTGTAAGGAGTTATGATGGCTGCGATAAAAATAGGGATTCCTAAATAAATCCAAGTTAGCTGTCTTTTGAAAAAATAAGCAGAATCGCCGTATTCATCTATCCCCAACAGCATACCCGCACTATAAATCATAACTAATCCATAAATGCATAACAACACAATAGCCGTTATCAAAACCCAATCTAACTTCTTAAAATGTGTAATCATTTTATTAACTCCTTTAAAAACAAAAAGAATCTCCCAAAATAATTATACAATACAAGCCCATTACAAAGATATTGGGAATATGTGAAAAGTATATTACAACTTGAAATGTGGAACCGGCTCGTTCAGCTCCGACAAGCATAAGACAGTTTCCGCAGGAGGTCATGAACTTGGACCTCTGGAGGAAAATGACTTATGACTCGAGGAGCTAGCCGGTGGAGCTAGACCCCCCGAAATGTGGAACCGGCAGAACTAGCCCCCCGATAATCGGAGCCGCCTCCCTCTTAAACAAAAAAAGAAGCTAATATCCGTTAGCTTCTTAGATGATAATGTTTACGAATAAAAAAGGTATCTTCCATTGTAGGTAGAGTGAGTGTGAAATGTGGCGCTGGTTGCTCGTGTGAGGCGCATCTCACTATTAACTTATTCCGCATACGCCCTGCATAAACGATAAGATGTTTGTTGGAGAAGTCATCATACTTCTCATCCTGTATCTCGCCGGTCCACACATTAGTAGGTAGGTTTTGTTTCCACCATTCTTTTCTCTTGTGAAAAAGTATCTTTCCTTGATACATCCAAAGCACAGAGTTGCAGACATTCTCCCATTCATTAAGCTCATGTGTTGCAACTAGAATTACACATTGAGAAGAGAGTGATGATACATAGTTTAACAAACATTTACGTTCATGAATATCTAAGTAATTGAGTGGTTCATCTAAAAAGATATACTGTGGTTTCCCCAAGAAAGCCTGAGCTAAGGCTAGTCTTTGTTGCATACCTTGTGAAAGCTTTTTAATCTTTTGGTTCGAAACATCATTTAGATGAAAAATTTTAAATAATTTCTTGGTTTGCAGTTGGGCAAAGCTTTTAGCTATGCCTTTAAGCTGGGACATATACATCATTAATTTTAAGGGTGTAAAGTCTTGATACAACTCTAAGCCCGTAGGAACAAAGCCTATCTTACTTCTAACTAGAGCAAGGTTTGTATCTATTGTATCATTATCATAATAGATACCTCCACTAAGAGGCTTCTTGGCTGTAGATAATAAATGAAGCAAGGTAGACTTCCCAGATCCATTGTTACCTACTAAAATGGTAATTCCTTTATCCAACGTTAGTTCCTCTATTGAAAGGGAAAATTTCTTGTAGTTCCAATGCACGTCTTTTACGGTAATCATTTTGTCTTACCCCTTTATTGGTGGATCGATTGTAGCACGAAGCTTTTTCTAAATGCCTGGTATAAAAGCAGAGCACCAAGAATAAAGAAAGCCCCTTGTATTCCAGCTATATGAATATACGAAATAGTAAAATGATGACTAATATCCATATATAACGCTTCCGCTATAATAATTGCAATCCAAGTTACAATTCCCATGCTTAGCCCAATTTTAACTCCTTTGTTCATCATGCAAAAAGCAAACAATCCAAAGATAAACAAGGCAGGTGCAATCCAATGTAACAGAAATGGTAGTAAATAAAACTGATCCATTGTAAAGCTAAGATAAACGGAGCTCACTACACCAAAAATGATATTCATCGCAAAGATGATAATCATTCTACTTAAAATTAACAACGCAGGTGGGAATGGTGTAATGCCCTCTATTGTACGCATTTGCTTGTTCCAAGACTGGTACGTATAGAATATTCCAACCAACATGGATAAAGGAATAGCAAACAAATAGAAAATCGGTGCATTAGATACATGTACGTTAGAAGTATATAAAGTGAGCATGATAAAAATAATGGAACTTGCAATCCAGAAATGCCATTGATAAAAAGAAATCTGAGACTTAAATTGTGAGATTAGTGAAGGGTGTTTAAGCGACTCATAATTGATTTCCAGTTCCTCGTCTTCTGAGATTTGGCTAAAAGCAGGCTGCAGTGCTGCAATTAAAGCTTTCGTGTCCTGACTAGATGGCGTTTTGACTACATAGGAAGAGAACATGTCCTTCATCTCATCTTCTAGTTGATAAAGCTCTTGGTCGTTCTGTTGTTCCTTCATGATTATCCGCCTCCTTTTCCAATTCTTTAGACAATACCCCTTTTAATTTCTTTAAGGCATGGAATAAGTTAGATTTCACAGTTCCTAATGGAATATCTAGAATCTCGGCTATTTCCTTAAGCTTCATGTCCTGATAAAATCTGAGTGTTACGATTTGCTGTTGTGATTCTGATAGTGTGTTAAGGGAAGCTAGCACTTCTTTTCTTGTTTCTTGTCTTTCATATATTTCAATAACGGATGATTGTTGATCCACGGTAACTGGCATTTCATCTTTTGCAGTTCCTTCTGAGCGATATTGAGCGCTGCGCCAATAATCCCGACATAAATTTGAAGCAACCCGATATAGCCAAGCCTTTGGATAAGTAGGGATTTTTTTTTGCTGTAGTTGTTTTAGCAGTCTGATAAAGGTTTCTTGCACAATATCTTCTGCCTTTTTTTGATCTTTCAATAGTCTTTCAATGTATTGATGAATGGGCGCGTGGTACCGATGTATAAAGGCTTCGAATGCCGCTTGATCTCCATTGGCCATTTGTTCGAGTAGCTGTTCATCGCTTATCAAAGTTGTCCCCCCCTTAAAGTGTTTCTTCCTGATTCTCTATTGAGTTGTTCCATTTTTCTAGCCATTCCCAATAATGATAGGATGTCTTTTTATTCGTGTTTATATCATTTAATACATCATGCAAAAGTAGTTTCATTTGTTCGATATTGCCCTTAGCGATTTCTTTTGCCACCATATAGACAATTTTTTCATCCATTGGCAAATCTGCTCTCTCTAGAAAACAGTCAATATCTTCAACTGCTGTCGTGTTTTGAGCGGAACAGTCATTATAACTTAAAGTCGCTAAATTCCAATAATTAGTTCCGTTGAAATTTGCGAAATCTTCCCAATCATATTGGAAAAACTCTATATACGTTATGAGTAAAAAAGCTTGTGTAATCGAATGTAGGACAGAATTATTATAATGATAATAAGTCTCTAAGTTTGAACCCAAAATGGCATCTTTAATAATCTCGGCTTTAATGTTAATAAAAGCATTATCTATAAATTCATTGTTCGAATTGATAATACGACTGAACTTCTCATCGATAAAAATCGAATTGTCCACCCTAGTAAAGTCGTACATTTCTAAATTAGTATATTGAAGAGAAGGAAGAAACACGAGCTTATTAGTAAAATCATTTGTCAGTGGAACCCATGTATTTAAATATTGAAAAACGTCTTGTAAGTTCGCCATCTCTGCTTGTAGATTTTCAACATAGGGCCCTCGACTAATTAGACTAAAGGGAAGATCATCTTTTACCTCCACTAAATCTGGTAGTGAAAACAATGTGATTCCTTGTGTATGAGTACTTTCTAACACTTGTGTCCCATCATGTAATTGATTCGTTGTATCATGTGTTCCGAAAATTTGCTGGTCAAACCCTTTTAGCGTAATCGAAAATTCAGTTTTAGGAATGAGTTCTTGCCAATAAGAAGATCGTTGAATATGATTGAAAAAAATATAATCATCATACGCTTGAATATATTGATCAAATATCGGTATATTTCCGATTACTGGATACCAAGCAATGTATGAGGGGAGAAATATATTATCATTATCTATAAAAGCAAAGTTGCGTTCAGATGAATATACGTATCCCCATTCGTTGAGTAACCCTTTGTAACTAACTTGTAAAGTATTTATTGGCTCTTGTTCCAAACGTTGCAGAAAAATTTTATGCTGCTCTCTTCGAAAATCTACTGCTTTTCCATTCCATGTTATAGTATCAATCTCAAATGTTGGATACAGTATAAATGTTAATTCATCCTTCTCAAATGCTGGTATTTCAAGAGAGGAGTGGACCGAAATAGTAGAATTCCCAGTGCGTTCCATTTCAATACGGTGTTTTTTTACATCTAAATGATAGAATGTGGTTTCGTCTGGAAAGTGCACGAAAGAAGCCTCTTTTAATTTTTCATAGTGCGTCATCCTATTTATCCATAAGTTACTATAAGGGATGATAGATGATACCGTAAGAAGAAGGATAGCAATAACACTGATCCATGCTTTTTTAGTGTGCGAAGAAAGCCGGCTTGTTGTTGTTTTCAAGATCGTAAAACAAATAAGAAGTAAGCTGAAAAAAACAACGAATAGTCGAGATAGCCACACTTCTTGTTGCTCCATGGAAAATGCCCAGCCTTCTGAGTGAGCAGAATTCAGAAAAAACTGATTTAAATGGAAGGTTTTTAAATAGTACAATTGATATCGTTGAATAATAAATCCTTCGATAAAAAACGTTCCAAACATCCACGCACAAAAGGAAATAATATACACAACTCTATTCGGTATCCAAATGGCAAGAATCATTCCTAGCGCAGTAGATACAAAGTAAGAGCACTGGCTTTGTATCGCGAAATTTATGCCATAGTCAAATATAAAAGAGGTAGTATGCCCTTTTAATTGTCCGAATGTGAAAAACGATAAAGTAAAGATTGCGGTAAATAAAAAACTATAAAGATTTATCGCAAGAAATTTTGCCGAAATAATGGCTAGAGAAGAGGTTGGCAATGAGTTTGTCCAGTCTAACATTACTGTTTGTTTCTCTCTTCTGATAGCTAACACGCTTGCTAAAATAATG
Organism: Sutcliffiella halmapala; assembly: GCF_002019665.1. Lineage (GTDB taxonomy): Bacteria > Bacillota > Bacilli > Bacillales > Bacillaceae_I > Sutcliffiella_A > Sutcliffiella_A halmapala. The sequence goes on from NZ_KV917375.1 coordinate 967,354, forward strand.
ACCCCTAATGATAGGGTGTGACCGACAGAAAGAAATTCAGAAGCATTTTGATAAAAAAATTGGATCCCCTGATAATAGCTCTGATTGGTAAACCAAATGTAAATGCTAATTAAATAAATAATTGGAGCTATAATAAATAACCAATTTTTAAAAATAAAAGTTAATTCTAATTGCAAATGTTTAAAAAATCTTATCATGAAAGTCCTCCAAGAAGAGCAAGGTATCCATCTTCCAATGTAGCTTTGTCTAATGTTGCCCCATAAAATGGCTTTTCATCAGACAAAATCCGAGCCTTCACATAGTCTCCATGCTGCTCGATGCTAAGTATGATTTCATTTTTGAAATGAGTAATATGAGTGGCAGGCACTTCTCCATGCCAAACCTTACCTTCTGCTTCTTCCTTTAAATCTTCTACAGTACCATCCAAAATTAGCCTTCCCTCTTTTAGGACCCCTATCTCATAACAACTGCTTTCAATATCGGTTACAACATGGGTGGAAAGTAAAATACATTTATCTCTTCCTTCTTTTGAAAGAAGATTTCGAAAGCGTAATCTTTCTTCAGGATCAAGACCAACAGTAGGCTCATCCAAAATAACGACACAAGGTTTGGCTATAAACGCTTGAGCAATTCCAAGACGCTGCTTCATTCCATGGGAAAATGTTTTAATTTTATCTTTTGCTTTATGCTGTAAGTTTACTTCCTCTAACCAATGAGATATTTCTTCTTTTCTTGCATTTTTGTTATTTAACCCTTTCATCACTGCAACATAATCTAACACTTCTATTGGAGTAAGTTGTGGATATACATGGAAATGCTGAGGCAAGTATCCAATATGCTTTCGAATTTTTTCTGGATTAGAAACTAATGATACAGAATTGAGCACTACGTCACCGTTTGAAGGCTCTAATAAGGTAGCGAGTATTCGCATCAGCGTAGTTTTACCAGCCCCGTTAGGACCAAGTAGTCCGAAGATCCCATTAGAAATAGTTAGATTAAGGGCATGGAGGGCTTTGGATTCTTTATATTCTTTTGAAAGGTTTTGTATTTGAATCATGATGAATCCTTCTTTCTGCTTGAAAACATGTGTGCTTTCATAATTATAACGAAATGAATAAGAAAAGGTTTAATTTTTAAAGGGAAAAGTATCGAGGGGATTACTGCCAAAACTTGTCTACTATTATTTTAAGGTGAGGAGGATGAAAAATTGTGTTAATAGGTACAACTAGTTGCATCGTGGCTATTCTTTTTGAATAAGGGGTAGTTGACACTTCAACTTAGGCCTTCCACCTCAACGTAATCGTTAAATGACAGCAATCTGCTCCATCCACAGATGATGCTAGCTTTAAATTTATGCCATCTGGGTTGTAATCCACTTCGACCCCAGAGTGAACACCGGTAGATTTCAATAGCTGTTCAACTTTATCCTTTTGTCCTTCCTGTGCAGCACTCATTACCTCTGTTGCGAACTCTTTAGAATGAGAAAGCTTTTGAAGAATGACGCTAGCCTCTTTCATTAATTGTTGCATGGCACCGGCAGATTCTGTAAAAAACGTAGAATCAACTGGGGGATATGGACGATACATATGTTCATGGTGGCTATACATAGCTGGATAAATAGGAAAGTAGCTGTTTCTTGGATAATAATGTGGTTGCGGGTATTGATGATAAAACATGGAAATCCCTCCATAATCGATTTTTTTCTGACACTATAACACTACAATATGTGAAAAAATCGATTTGGAGAGTTGTCAAACTCAAACAGTTATCGTTTCCCCTTACCGTTAAGTTGTCTTAATACAAGTCTCTCCCATATTTTCCAAGGGAGTAGGTGCTTCACAAATAGAGAAAGTTTTACCCCTTTTCCAACAGTATAACGAAGCGAGGGAGTTTTGTTAGAAGTTGCAATAGAAACTACTAGATTAGCAACTAGAAATGGATCACCATAACGCTGGCTTTCAGCTAGCATTCTCTCGTTCATACTTGAAAACAAAGACTTGTATGGCGAATTTGGATGACCCGCCTTTTTCGATAGATAAGTACCACTGGACCAAATATTTGTCTGAAACGAACCTGGTTCGATAAGGATGACATCTATACCAAAGGATTTAACCTCTAGTCGTAAACTTTCACTATAACCTTCTAATGCATGCTTAGAGGAAGCATAAGGGGAAAGGGCAGGAAATCCTATTAAACCACTGATTGAACTTATATTAATGATTCTTCCAAAACCCTGACTTCTCATTAAAGGAAGGACCGCATTAGTGACACGAATAACTCCGAAAAAGTTCGTGTCAAACTGCATTTTATACTCAGAGATAGTGAGCTCTTCCGTAAAGCCAGCTACCGCAAAACCTGCATTGTTTATGAGGATATCGATACGATTGATTTTCCTTAAAAAGACTTGAAATTGCACGATTGATTGCTCATCTGTCACATCCAATAATACAAAAGATAGTCTCTTTAGTTGTTCTTCAGATAAACCGTCTAGCACAATACTTTTTTTGTCTTCATTCCTAACTGTGGCGATTACTTGATACCCTTCTTGCAAAAATCTTTTTGTAAAAGCTTTACCAAACCCTCCAGATGCACCTGTGATGAGAACTGTTTTATGGGTCATACACTTTTCCCCTTTCAATCAAAATAGAGTGTCTATTATATGTAACTAGACTGTAAATTTGGCCCACCCAAAAACGTTATAGTATTAAATCTTGTACGACTCTCATAGAGTAGAACAACTAGAAATAATGAAAAGATGGGGGGCGTATGGTCATACAAAATCGAAAAATGCTTGTCCAAGGAACAGCGAAAAAAGATGTGCAGCCAGATATTGCATATATTCAATTAGGCGTTGTTACGTCTAGTCCTAATGTCCAGGAAGCGCAAGAAGAAAATAGAGTAAAGGCGAATCAATTGGTTCAAGCCTTATTGCAAATGGGGATTCCGCAAAACGATGTAGAAACCGCCTCTTATACATCCTTCCCAAGATACACAGATCAAGCAGGTAGTCCTGTTTTAACCTCTTATGAGGTGCGTCACATATTTCGGATTACAATAAGGGATATCACCGAAGTGGGTTCTGTCATAGATGCGGCTTTCGAAAATGGAGCGAATATTACTGAAAGTCTGTCTTTTGAAGTTTCTACCTATGACAAAATATACCGTCATGTGCTACAGCTTGCTGTTCTAAATGGCTACCAGAAGGCATGTGCTATTGCGGGTACACTTCAAGTGCATTTGCACCCAGTTCCTATAAAAGTGGAGGAAGTAACACAACAAACGTTTTTTGGACCGAGATACACGACCTTTGCGATGCAGGAAAAAGCAAGCACTCCTATTGAGCCCAAAGAAATTACAATAACCGCAACGGTGAATTTGGAGTATATGTACTAACATGTAAAACAGACCGTATCCTTTTTCATGTTATGGACATGAAAGGGCGGTCTGTTTTTCCGCTAATCGAACGTAAATGATTATTCCTATTATAGGTGATATCTAGAGATTGGCTCAACTAATATCACAATAAAATCTTGTAATTTATTTCGCGATGGTTCGAACTACATGTTGTCATCTAAGGAGGAGGAAGAAATGGAGTGGGATTGGGCATACGTATTTTCAATATTATTATTCTTTTCTGTATACTTCATGGCTGCAGTAGTATTATTAAGGAAGAACTAGAATTAGGAGGAGAAAAAGGTGGAGCTTAAAGATACACTAATTGATGCATTAGGAATAGAAATTGTGGAATTATCAGAAGAGAGAGCCGTTGCAACGATGCCAGTTGACAAGCGTACACATCAACCTTTTGGTTTACTGCATGGGGGAGCATCTGTTGCCTTAGCTGAAACGATAGCAAGTATAGGAACCTTTAACTTAATTGATAAAGAAACTGAAATTTGTGTAGGGCTAGAAATTAACGCCAACCATCTGAAGGGGAAAAGGGATGGTTTGGTAACAGCGATTGGAACGGTTCTCCATAGAGGGAAGACCACGATGGTCTGGGACATAAAAATAGTGGATGAAAATGCAACACTCATATGTGTTTCACGCTGTACGATGGCAATTTTAAAGAAGCGATAAATTCAACAAAACGCTAGGAAAGCTTAATTGGCTTTCCTAGCGTTTTGTTTTATCTTTTATTAAGGCTATTTTCGTAAAGATTGTTGCTTTAAGCTGGTGAAAAGTCGGCATTTGGACTTTTTACCGTCATTTTGCTTAGAAAATAGAAGAAGGCTCTCGATTACATAATGGAAAAGAGCACGATTGCAACAATAATGACGGGTTGATTCTATTTACGAAAAGCAACAAAGTATGCGAAAACAGCCTTTATTAAAGAATTATTTTGTTTTTTGAGTGCAAATGCTTTAAGCTTTCTCTTTCACTAAGTGGTGCTAATTTATTCTTGCCCCTGACAATCGAGATATACTAAGTTTCGACCGTTTTCTTCGTTCCTTCTTGATGTGTGATGCTATATAGCAACAATAACCCAGAACATAAGAAGATAAAGCTAGTCACATAGAATACAGTCGATATACCATAAAAACTAGAAATAATTCCACCCATCGCAGGTCCAATAACATTACCAAGAAAGCGGAAGCTTACATTGTAGCCATGGACCTCTCCTTGCATGGAAAGAGGTGCCGCTGTTCGAATGTAGGCTGTCATACATGGAATTAATCCCCCTACTACCATCCCAAAAAGAAAACGAAACAGTACAAGTTGCCATAAGGATGTAGCAAGTGCTTGTGGAATGAAGAGTAAGGAACTTAAGAACATTAAGAGGACAATTACTTTTTCGTGCCCAATCTTATCCCCAAGTTTTCCCCAATTTCGCGAGACTAGTAAATTACCAAACCCTGTTGCCGAAAAGGCAAATCCTGCAAGTAAAGCTAGATTAGCTGCTCCGGTTAATTCATTTACATAGAGTGCTAGTAGAGGTTGGATACTAAAATTGGCGGCTTGAATAAGTAACGATAAAAACATTATTTTTAAAAGCATTGGCTTATGAACAATATATGCTATTACTTCTTTTCGCGTATAGTGCTTTTCCTTGCTATCTAATGGTTCTACTTTCTTTTCCTTGATTCCGAATGCTACGAGTATAACGGCAAAGTAAATAATCCCTGCTGTAATAAAAAAGGTATAGGTAAAACCAAAGGAGTCTGCTAACATTCCACCAAGCAAAGGACCTAATAAACCTCCGGTAACGGTCCCGGTTTGTAAGGTGCCCAGCGTTTTTCCAGCGATTTCTTTTGATGTTTGGGCGGAAATTAACGCCATTGAAGTTGGAATGAAACCAGTTGCAAGTCCCATAAACATTCTTAAGATAAAGAGTTCATGGACGCTGCTAACAAAGCTCATTAGTAGGATACTAGTTGCTATTCCTGTGCCAGTTAGTATCAAAATTGGTTTATAGCCATACTTATCCCCAATTCGTCCCCAGATTGGTGAAACGAGAAATGCTGTAAGAAAGGTAATACCAAAAATAAAACCAGACCAGCGTTGAACGTAGGAATCGGAGTAATTCCCGAACGTATCGATGAATAAAGATAGAAAGGGGAGAATCATTGTCGCACTCGCAGCAACGAAAAAGTTCGCAAACCACATGATGAACATGTTTCGTCCTGACTTTGAAATTATACTCACCTTCTTTAGAAATTTCGATTTATAAATATTTCGTATAACTAAATAATAACGCAATAGGTGAAAAAATCAACAGGCAGGCATCAATACAAACGCATATTTTTGAAAATTAAATCAATTAGAGTACTTAAAACAGTAACCATCGTGATATAATAAAGTAATAAAATTCTGAAAATTAAGAGAAGGGAGGGTATATATGAGTCTTCCTCCATTATTTTTATTTATTGATTTTGAATTTACGATGCCTGAAAACAAGCATTATCCCCGAAACTTTTTTCCTGAAATAATTGAGGCAGGAATTGTAGCGGTCGAACATGACCAGATTATTCAGCAATACTCTGCTTATATACAACCCAAAGCATTTCCTACTTTAACAGATCGTTGCAGATCCTTTTTAAGTATCAGTCAGAAGAATGTGGATGAAGGAGTCAGTTTTTTTGAACTAATCAACGTTTTGGAGTCATTTGAAGCGCATCAAAGAGGCTCAGTCATAACGTGGGGTAATATGGACATGAGAGTGTTAAAGAATAACTGTGATTACCACGGATTATCTTTTCCGCTACCATGTAAGCAAATCGATCTATCTATGGAATATAAACGATTCTTTGGTGATCAGAATCAAACGGGATTATGGAAAGCGGTACAAGAATATGGGAAAGAAGGAACTGGGAAACATCATCGGGCTTTAGACGATGCACTTACCACCTATAATATTTTTCGTTTAGTGGAAAAGGATAAAAGCTATTTAGCAAGACCTAAACCAACAACGATAGGTGACAGAATCGATTTATCCAAAATAATGAATAAGTTCGCCTTATAACAAGCCAAATCACCTACAAAGTGATTTGGCTTTTGTGTGTCCACTTAAATTTTGTATTCTTTCTCTAATATCTCGAGATTTTCTAGGCACTTCTTCGCCCAAACACTTGAATCATCCTGAAGGGATTGCTTAGAATTTTCTAATGCAATTCTTAAGGATTCTTTATAATCCATTACTTCCCCCTCATATATTTTGGCCATATTTTTGGGAATATTAGTTTGTTCGCGAAAAGCCAGTGCGCGTCTTTCGTGGAACAATGGCACATCTACTTCCTTTGGTGCATGTAAGTCTCCTTGTTGTGGGTGTTTTAAAACTGCTTTTACCTTTACTAAATAGTGCATCGGACGAACATCTGTCACCTCTCCAATGTATTTTCCAGTTTTATAGATACCTGTTACAATCGTTCCTACAATTATTTCATCCATCGATAGTCCCCTTTCTCGTGTAAAAAGATGATTTTTCCTTTTGTTTCTAGTAATATCTTCTTTAAAGAATAGAATATGGAGTGTGAAGAACTTTGAAGAAGATATGGCTTTTAATGGTGGCTCTCCTACTTATTGTATCAGGTTGTGGCCAAGGAACAACTAACAATGATGCAGTAGAAGAGGATCAAGAAGGTTCTGGTCAAGTTACAAATCAGGATGAATTAGCAAGCGAAGTAGAAATTGAAACGTCAAAAGGGAAAATTGTAGTGAAGTTATTTCCAGAAGCTGCACCTAAAGCAGTAGAAAACTTTGTTACCCATGCAGAGAACGGCTATTATGATGGCTTAATCTTTCACCGAGTCATTCAGGATTTTATGATTCAAACTGGTGATCCCCAAGGTACAGGTATAGGGGGAGAGAGCATCTGGGGCGAGCCTTTCGAGGATGAGTTTGATCCAACTGCTCTTCACATAAATGGTGCACTTTCAATGGCTAATTCAGGACCTAATACAAATGGTAGTCAATTTTTCATTGTACAAGCCTCTGAGGTTACAGAGGATATGATTTCTCAGATGGAACAAGCGAAGTTTCCTCAAGAAACCATTGATTTATATAAAGAACATGGTGGAACCCCATGGCTTGACTATAAACATACTGTGTTTGGACAAGTTATTGAGGGCATGGAAATTGTAAATGCTATTGCTGAAGTAGAGGTAGACGAATCAGCGAAACCAGCAGAAGACATCGTAATCGAAAGTATGAAGGTTAACCAATAATAGTCGCTTTATTTCATCTGAGAAATAGATTTTGCTATAATTAACATGGTTACATTTAGAAAGGTTGTGTTGCAATCATGTTAACGTCATTTGTGTTACAGTTGTTTCTCTATTTTCCAGAGGATAAAACTGAATATATTCCAGCAGTTTTTAGTTTTGCGGTGTTTTTAATTGCTGCCATTGTCTTATTTCGAGTGATCATTAAAGTATCGAATAAAGAATCACAAGAAGCGAAGGAACTAGAGGATCGATTAAAACGAGATAAAATAATAAAAGAATAAGTATATGTAGAGGTGAATCCAATCGGATTGACCTCTTTTTTTTGAAACAAGATAAATACTTTTCCTCCTCTACGGAGAAACTGAGTATAAAGGAAATAAAGGAGGATCGTATGCGCAGACTAACATTGAGCTTAAGTTTACTTCTAATATTCGTCTTAAGCGGCTGTATGGAAGAGAATATAACGGCTTTAGATGTGGAAATATTTAATGCAACAGGTGATAGTTTAGGAGTAGCGAAGGTTTCGGAGGATCCTAATGGCGTTAAAGTGGAGCTCAATTTAGAGGGGCTACCGCCTGGGGAGCATGGAGTACATATACATGAAGCAGGACTTTGTGAAGCACCGGACTTTAAAACGGCGGGGAATCACTTTAACCCAGATGATAAAGAGCATGGACTGCTTCATCCAGAAGGGGCACATGTGGGAGATCTACCGAATATTATTGTAGATGAAGATGGAACTGTAGTCGCAGAGCTTATGGCACCTGCTGCTACATTGAAAGAGGGGAAGACTTCTCTTTTTGGAAAAGACGGAACTGCCATTATTATTTCAGAAAATCCTGACGATGGAATGACCCAACCTTCTGGGGAATCCGGAGAGAGGATTGCGTGTGGTGTTATCTCGAAAGAGGTCGCTGAAAAGAAAGAAGCGGTAGAAGAACCAGTGGATGAAGCAGAAAAAGAATAACGGGAAAATAAATGATTCTATTTGACTAAGGCACACAGGTATAATTCTGTGTGCTTTTTTGTATATATAAAAAACCTTGAAGATTACAGTATTTTTGCTGTAGTAATCCTTTTATGCTTGTCGGAGCTGAACGAGCCGCTTCCACTTTTCTTGTTGTATTATTAAAGAAATATTCGTAATGTTATTGACATAGTTTGTACTTTTGGGATAATTTTAAATTTATAGATAAACTTCATTATGGTAAAGTGTTTTGTTAAGATAGGGAAGCACGTAATATTTTTTGCTTAAGTAATTTGTTTTTTTTCTACTTACAAAGTAAAGCGGGGTTAGTTTACAACGAGCTGTAGATTAAAAGGGGGTAACATCTTTGGAGATACTACTAATACGACATGGTCAGTCGGAAGCAGACCTTATAAATGTGCATGAAGGTAGAGCTGATTATCCATTAACTGAACTTGGTAAAGAGCAAGCCAAGAGGTTAGCCTGTCGATTAAACGAACACTGTCCTCCCGACATCATTTGGACGAGTACATTAAAAAGAGCTTCAGAAACGGCAACTATTTTAGCTGATGAAGTTGGCTGTATGTTAATGAACGAGCCGAATTTAATGGAATATAACAATGGCGTGTTGGCTGGTACGCCGAAAGAAACTGTTGCAAGTAAGTACTCAAACCCAGCTGAAGGTAGAAAGCCGCATGAACGAGTGCAGAATGGTGAATCGGAACTTGAATTTCGGATGAGGGCTGAAATTGTTTTCTCTAAGATTTTGGCAGAAAGCTATTGTGTTGCCAGAATAGCAATCGTATCTCATGGAGGAATGATTTCAAACCTTTTAAAGGCGTTTTTACAATTACCAGTAACAGCAAATGTTAGCTTTTATACAGGTGATACTGGCATGCATTTGTTAAGAAAGAATGGGGAAAAGCATGTCCTAGTTTCCATGAACAATACGGAACATCTAATTAAGGTGTAAAAATGGGTTGTGCAATCATAGCATAACCCATTTTTCCTTATGAAGTAAGAAGGTATTACGATTAAAAACTTGGAAGTTGAACGAGCTGACTTATCTTTTCTTATGAAAAGGCGATTTTCAAACGCTTTAATCCCTCTATTAGTGTTTCTCTAGGGCAAGCAACGTTCATACGGACAAATCCATCGCCTTCAGGTCCGAATTTCTTTCCGAAATCAAGGGCAAGTTTTCCCTTCTTTAATAGTAACTCTTTTAGTTCATTATCACTAATCCCTAGGTGCCTACAGTCTATCCATAGTAAATAACTTCCTTCAGGCTTGCTGACGCATAAAGCGGGAAGTTCTTCTTGAATAAATGCAATGGCTGTGTCCATGTTAACTTCTATATAAGATAATACTTGATCTAACCATGGTTCTCCAAAACGATAAGCAGCTTCCATTGCGACAATGGCAAAGGCGTTTAGTGTAAAATGCCCTTGCTTCATTTGGAATAAGTTTATCTTTTCACGAATCTCCTTATTTGGAATAAGCATTACAGCGGCTTGTAATCCAGCGATATTAAAAGTTTTAGTAGGTGCCATACATGTAATACTCATTTGTGCGAATGTATCAGAGATTGAAGCGTAAGGGGTATAGTTATGTCCCGTGAGTACATGATCGCCATGAATTTCATCGGATACAACCTTTATGTTATGCTTCACGCAAATATCTCCTAGCTTCTTTAGCTCTTCCTTCGTCCATACAGTTCCACCAGGGTTATGAGGGTTACAAAGAAGGAGCAGCTTCACATCCTCATCAATCTGGCTTTCAAAATTAGCCCAATCCATATGATAACGACCGTTTTCAAAATGTAAAGGACTAGTCACCAATCTTCTATCATTCCAATTAATCATGTCAAAGAACGGATAGTAAACAGGTGAAAAAATCATTACTTTATCATTTGGTTGGGTTAAAGCTTGTATGGCAACACTCAAGGCCGGAACGACACCTGAAATATAAGTGAACCACTCAGGGAGTACGTCCCATTTATGACGTCTTTTTATCCATGCTTGTACTGCTTCCGAATTGGAGGAGGGGACACTAGTGTATCCATAAATTCCGTGTTTTATCTTTTCAATTAATGCATCGTTAACTACTTGAGGAGCTGTAAAATCCATATCAGCAATCCACATCGGAAGTACGTCCTTACACCCGAAAAATTTATTCGTTTCATCCCATTTTATACTAGAAGTCCCGGTTCTTTTTATAAGTTGATCTAAATTATATGTATTCATATGCTTATATCCCCCTTTACTTCTTATATCTTAGAAAATATGTTTAAACTTGTCCAATACACATAAAGATAGTGTAAAAATCGGTTTACCACGTTAAAATGACAAACACTCAACATTTATTTGCAAAAGAGTTATAATAAAAAAATCAATGAGAAGTAAGAAAGCAAGGTGGATGGAAATGAAACCAAGCATCAATGTAAGGTTGATGGAGAACCTATTGCAATGGGATCCATTAGGATATGGCGTAGACGCATATGATACAGAATGTGTAGATGTTGTACAAGCTGTTTACGAACTGGATGATATAACTAATTTAGCGAAAAAAATACAAGCAATTTATGAGTTTTCATTCGAAGAAAACATTCCTCTTTCTCAATGTAAAGAAAAAGCGCTAGAATTATTAGAAATCAAGAATGAGGACTCTTCCTGTTCCTTGTAAAAGAGAAAAGCATCATGCTTCTCTCTTTTATTTTTTTCCGAAGAGACTCACCGATAGTCCGCGAAAAGCAAACATCTGGTACGGAAATCAGAGGGTGTTCAAAGGCGACACTCTATTTTCAAGGTAGCCATTAATTTTAATAAGATGTCTGTACAAAATTTAAAATATTATCACGAACATGCTCAGGTTTTTCTTCTGGTAAGAGGTGTCCAGTTTTTTTATAGGTAATTAAATCTGAATTTGGTAAATCCTTGTTTAACCTTCGTCCTATTGCTACTGGTACTACCTTATCTTCTTCGCCCCAAATAAGAAGACTTGGCGTTTCAATTTTTTTCAAAATATCAGTAGCTAAGTCGCCTTCACGGTCTCTGATCATTCTCGTTAGGGCATGGAAAATTTGATCATCATAAAATGGTTTGGTATAGCCTTCAATCATCTCGTCGTCAATGAGAGAATGATCATACACCACATTGAGCAAATTATGAAGCGGCCCTTGTTTAGCTAACTTATATTTAAGATATAGATAAAAATAAGGCATTTTGGAAGAATAAATAATAGATGGCGGCAATCTTTTTAAATAACCAGAACTACAAAGTAAAACGACTTTTTCTACTAGTTCAGGCTTTTGATTGCTGACATTTAGTGCAATTTGCCCACCCATCGAATGCCCAATGAGCACAGTCCTGCGAATTTCTAGTTTTTTCAACAATGCTATTACCACTTTTGCTAGGTTTTCGTAAGAATAAACAAATTTCTTCGACTTTTCACTTTTACCAAACGGTGGCAAGTCAATCGCAAGAATAGTATATTCCTTTGTGAGCAAGGGAATAAGCCTTCTAAAGCTAAAGGAAGAAGACAGAAATCCATGTATCATGACAAGTGTCGGTTTCGTGGTAATGTTCGTATTAGAGTCATGATAAAACTCGTAGAATACATTAATTCCGTTTATATTTTCTGTGAAATAATTGCTTCTCATCTTCCAACACTCCAACAATATTTAATACTGGTATTTTAACCTCTCAAATTTTTTTCAAACATGTGTAATTATGTTAATAATTTTTGTAAAATAACAGTAACAATAGCCAAAGGATTATTTGTTATAATGAGACATTGTCTTTAGAAGGAGCTGGAGTTAAAACAATGCAACTTACAGAAAAAGAATTAGATTTGCTACAAATTATTGAAGATAACGGAAGAATAAGTGTGGAAGTCCTTGCAAAAATGGTGAGTTTAACAGAAGAGGATACCACGAAAATTCTTCAACAATTAGAGGAACAAAAAGTTATTGTCGAATATGGTGCCATTATAGATTGGCGCAAAGTAGATAACTTTGAGGGAGTAACAGCAATGATTGATGTAAAAGTAACTCCAAAAAGGGATGTTGGATTTGATGAAATAGCTAAAAATATATATCGTTTCCCAGAGGTGAAAGCGGTATATTTAATGTCAGGTGCCTATGATTTATCAGTTGTGGTGGAAGGTAAATCTCTGACTCAAGTTGCGAATTTCGTTTCGGAAAGGCTCTCGACATTAGATTCTGTAATTTCTACTACTACACATTTTATTATGAAAAAATATAAACATGATGGAACGATCTTTGATCAAGGAGAAGATGATCGCCGAATTGTGGTGTCACCATGAAAAACAGAGTAGCGGTTCATGTGGAAAATTTACAACCATCTGGTATCCGACGTTTTTTTGATTTAGCGGCCAATATGGAGGGAGTTATTTCATTAGGTGTAGGAGAACCAGACTTCGTTACATCGTGGGGTGTACGAGAAGCATGTATTACTTCCTTACAAAATGGTTATACCTCTTATACGGCCAATGCTGGTTTACTGGAGCTTCGAGTAGGGATTAGTAAATACTTAAAGCAACAATTCGACGTTACATATAGTGCAACCACAGATATTATTGTAACGGTTGGAGCGAGCCAAGCTTTAGATTTAGCTATTCGCGCAATTGTTGACCCAGGTGATGAAGTAATTGTGATTGAACCTAGCTTTGTTTCTTATGCTCCGTTAATTGAATTAGTTGGAGGGAGAGCCGTTCGCGTTGGAGCTGATGCCCAAAATGGTTTTTCGATACTTATGGATGATTTGGAAAGTGCTATAACAGATAGAACAAAAGCCATTCTCCTTTGCTTCCCTAATAATCCAACAGGTACGATGTTAAGCAAAGAACAATTATTAGAAATTAGTTATTTAGTGGAAAAGTATGATTTGCTTGTATTGTCTGATGAAATTTATGCAGAGCTTTGCTTTGACACAAGTTTCACAAGCTTTCCTACTTTGCCAATGATGAAAGAGCGAACAATTCTAATCTCGGGCTTCTCAAAAGGTTTTGCTATGACAGGTTGGCGATTAGGCTTTGTAGCAGGTCCGACGGATATTATCGAGGCGATGTTGAAAATCCATCAATATGCGATGATGTGTGCCTCTACAATGGCTCAATACGGGGCAATAGAAGCATTGAAAAATGGCCGAAATGATATTGAAGAAATGAAAAAGAGTTATCGTAGAAGAAGAAATTATTTTGTTTCATCTTTAAATGAAATCGGCTTACCTTGTCATCTTCCGGGTGGAGCATTCTATGCATTTCCTTCCATCCAACTTACGGGCTTAAGTTCTCAAGAATTTGCGGAACAACTTTTAATGGAAGAAAAGGTTGCGGTTGTACCTGGAGATGTATTTGGTGCGAGTGGTGAAGGATACGTCAGATGCTCCTATGCATCAAGTATGGAGCATCTTCAAGAAGCAATTAAAAGAATGGAACGCTTTGTGAAAAAATATCGCTAAGTATAGTTGATTTAAACAGAAAAAAAGAGGGCCAAATCCACCGTGGATTTGGCCCTTAAAAAGGGGGAATACTAGAAAGCCTTGATACTTTTATTATTCCCGAAAGTTAATAAGATAAACATATTTTGAAAATTCTTTTATATTATCAGTTAAAAGTTTATTACTTGTATTTTTTTTCATAAAGAACTTGCATAACCTTTAAGAAATCTTCATCAGAGAATTCCTTTGCTTTACGAAGGATTAATTTTGCTCGTTTTATCCCAACTTCTTGAATTAATTGTTCTAGTTCATGGTCCAATCCATGTGTATTAGTTTGGTTGATTGATTCTAATAATTCCGAAGCTGGAACGTCAAGTACTGTTGAAATCTTTAAAATTGTTTGTACATCGGGTACATGTTGGCCGCTTTCATACTTCTCAATTGTTGCCGTCCCTACTCGCAATTTTAATGCTAGCTCATTTGTTGTCAGATTTGCACGTTCACGATATTGACGAATATTTTCTCCAATATTTTTCATCTTAATCGCTCCTTATTTTCCTGTTTTATATCTTCATCATAGCACTCTTTTATTGGTAAAAGTTTGAACAATTATTGTTTTTTTCACGACATTTAATTTTAAGTATTTCTCTAATATATACACATAAAAAAGAATATAGTTGTGTTGATTTTGGATATATACGAAGAAATCCACGAATAATAAAATGACGGAAAGAAAAATGAAAAAGTATTTTTTGAAAAAAAGTAAAAAGTGTGGTATAATTTTTTATTGCGTTCAATGTGTATAAAAATTAAACTATTTAGGAGTGTTTTCATGTCTGATAAATTTGCATTAGGTAGTGTTTTAACAGGAAAAGTAACAGGTATTCAACCTTACGGTGCGTTCGTAGCACTTGACGAAGAAACGCAAGGACTTGTTCATATTTCCGAAATTACTCACGGTTATGTGAAAGATGTTAACGAACATTTAAAAATGGGCGATGAAGTTCAAGTAAAGGTTCTTTCTGTTGACGCTAAGTCTGGAAAAATCAGCTTATCTATCAAAGCTACTCAAGAAGCACCTGCAGAAGCTCCAGCAGCAGCTGCACCAAGAAAACCTAAAAAGCGCCAAGCGACTGTAGTGAAAAACCATACAGAAACACCAGTAGGCGGCTTTAACACTTTAAAAGACAAATTAGAAGAGTGGATTGAGCAATCTAACCGCGAAGATCTAATTAAAAAATAATAAAGATTTAAATGAGACACCTACATTTTGTGGGTGTTTTTTTTGTGTGGTTTTGGGGTTGGTTCTTTGGATGTTATTTGGGGGATGTTGTTTTCATAAAGAAACCGCCTCTTTTGTATTGGGAAGAGGCGGCGTGAGGTTTTGTTATCTGGTTGTTCTTGGCTCTATTTCTCTCTCGTGTTGTTCTGATGGTATGAAGAGTAGACCAAGGTTGATGAGGCCTGCGATTCCTACTAGACCGTATATAATCCGAGATAGGGCTGCACCTTGTCCACCAAAGATCGCTGCTACTAAGTCGAATTGGAAGAAGCCGATTAGCCCCCAATTTATTGCACCAATAATGGTTAATACTAAAGCAATACGTTGAATTGTGCTCATAACATTCCCTCCTTGAGAATATAAGTGCTTCCTTTATATAATTTGTAAGTATGAAAAAAATATTCATAAACGATGTAAAAATGTTAGAAGCTAGCATAGATATCAAGCTAATTCTTTGCAAGGGATGGATAAATCAGCCATAATCAGTGAAAAAGGGAGGGGTTTAATCATGGAAAATTTCACGTTTTATAATCCAACTAAATTGATTTTTGGAACAGGGCAACTTGGGGTGCTTCCACAAGAAATGGAGAAGTACGGGAAGAATGTACTGCTTGTATATGGTGGAGGAAGCATCAAAAAGAGTGGTCTTTATACGGAAGTGGTAGATGTTTTACATAAAGCTGGAGCGACAATTACAGAACTATCGGGCGTAGAACCGAATCCCCGTCTAACTACAGTAAAAAAAGGGGTTCAATTATGCCGTGAAAATAGCATTGATTTCATCTTAGCGGTTGGTGGAGGAAGTGTTATTGATTGCACGAAGGCGATTGCTGCAGGCGCGAAATATTCAGGGGATGTTTGGGATATTGTGCTTAGAAAGCATATTGCAACGGAGGCAATTCCATTTGGAACGGTCTTAACTTTAGCAGCTACAGGGTCGGAGATGAATTCAGGATCCGTTATTACAAACTGGGAAACACAAGAAAAGTATGGATGGGGTAGTCCAGTTACATTTCCGCAATTTTCTATCCTGGATCCTAAGAACACATTTACGGTTCCGTTAGACCACACCGTATACGGTATTGTTGACATGATGTCCCATGTGCTTGAACAATACTTTCATCAACCCACTAATGCACCATTGCAAGATAGAATGTGTGAGTCCGTATTACTAACAGTGATGGAGGCAGCGCCTAAATTGTTAGAAGACCTTGAAAGTTACGAGCATCGCGAAACCATTCTTTACAATGGAACGATTGCTTTAAATGGAATGCTTCAAATGGGTTATCGAGGAGATTGGGCAACACATGGTATTGAGCATGCAGTCTCTGCAATTTATGACATTCCTCATGCTGGTGGTTTAGCTATTCTCTTCCCGAACTGGATGATGCATGCATTAGATGAGAATGTCGAACGCTTTAAGCAGTTAGCCGTTCGCGTGTTTGGCGTGCAAGACACAGGTACTGAGGATCGTGAAGTAGCGCTTGAAGGTATAAGAAGGCTTCGCGAGTTTTGGACCAGCCTAGGGGCACCTACGCGTTTAGCTGATTATACAATAGATGACACCCATATTGAAAAAATGGCTGAACATGTCATGTCTAGAGGTCCTGTAGGGAATTTTAAATCACTATCTTATGAAGATGTAAAAGCTATTTTGATAGCATCATTATAAAAGGCTTATGAAAAGAGGCATATAAAAAAACAGCTAACGAATTTCGCGTTAGCTGTTTTTCATTTCTTGAACCGTCTTTGGTTTTTCTTTTGTTTTTAAATCATCTTGAACTGAGTTCTTCCAAAGAGGAACTTTGGAATAGTAAGCAGCTCTCGTTACTAAGTGTCCTGCTACAGGTCCAGTAATAAATACGAAAACGATTCCTAACACGACTCTTGCACTAAAATAGTTATCGGCAAACCAAAAATATAACAAAGTAGCTAATAGTACTAAGAGAACACCAAGCGTGGCGCTTTTGGAGGCTGCATGGCTGCGACAATAAATATCTGGAAGGCGTAATAGCCCTAATGTTGTAACTAAGCTTAGGAGAGAACCTAATAAGACAATCAACCCGATAAAAATACTAATTGTTTCGGTCATATTCGATTATCTCTCCTTTCTGTAAAAACTTAGAAAATGCAACTGTTCCTACAAATGCAATAACCCCAATGAGAAGGATGACTTCAAGGAAAGCATCAGTTCTAAGCATAATAGATGTGATGGCTGTAATAGCAATCAAATTTATCCCAATTGAATCAAGCGCTAATACACGATCCGGAATGGATGGCCCCTTGATGACTCGATAGACAAGACCTAATGAAGAGATAGAAAAAAACAATAAACTAATAGTAAGTAAAGTATCTAAAGGAGTCTCAAACATTTATCTTGTCACCTCCATAATCGCCTTTTCAAAGCTATTTTTTATATCCATCACAGCTTGATCGACATCTGGAATATTGATGGCATGGATGTATAGTACTTTATTATCATCGGAGATATCCATCACTACCGTTCCAGGGGTTAAGGTAATCAAAAGGGAAAGTAAAGTAATTTCCCAGTCGCTTTTTAACTCGGTGGGCATCGCAAAAATGCCGGGTTTAATATCTAATTTCGGACGTAATATATCTCGAATAACTTGAATGTTAGCTAAAAGTAATTCTCTTAAGAAAAGATAAAATAGCTTTCCTATTGCTATTATTCTTTCAAAATAAAATCGGCCAGGAATGAAGCGGCGCATCATAAAAATGATCACTACCCCCCAGAAATAACCGACAAAGAAAGAGGGGAAGCTCCAATCATTTTTTAGAAACATCCAGGTGAGTGCAATAATTATATTAATTAAAATTTGAAAAGCCATTAGAAACTACTCCTTTAAAACTGCTTGGATATAGATGGAAGGATCCATCAGTGTTTCTGCTGCCTGCCATACATATGGATAAACAAATTCGGCTCCTAAACCAAGGAAGGCAGAAATTGCGATAAGTATGACAGATGGATAAATGAGTCCTTTAGTTGAACCTTTTTCCTCTGCTTCAGAGAGTACTTCCTCTTTGAAGAAGCAATTCATAAAAATTTTCATGACGGATAAAAGTACTAGTAAACTAGATAGCAACATGATCGCTACAAATACATAATGTCCGCCACTTAGTCCACCATCCACTAACATCACTTTCCCTACAAATCCACTCAATGGAGGAATACCAGCGAGTGCTAGGGATGCGGTGAAAAACAGCCAGCCTAATAAAGGATGGCGTTTAATCATCCCGCCCATTTGTTTAATCTTATCTGTACCAGTGACAACGAACATTGCTCCAGCTAACAAGAATAACGCGCCTTTTATTACCATGTCGTGAATTAGATAATAAATGGCACCGGCATATCCAGTTTCAGTTGCCATCGCTAGTCCGTAAATGATGACTCCTATTGCTGTCACAATATTGTATATCAATATTTTTTTTACATCCCAATAAGCCATTGCGCCAATCGCTCCAACCAAAATGGTGATTCCCGCTAATACAGCGATAATCAGATGGGTAATTTCTGGTTCGTGATAGAAAATTAGCGTAAAGATGCGGAAAATAGCGTAAACCCCTACCTTAGTTAATAATGCTCCAAAAAGTGCGGTTATCGGGTAAGGAGGAGCTTGGTAAGAACCTGGTAGCCAGAAATAAAGTGGGAAAATCCCGCCTTTTAGCCCAAATACTATTAAAAATAAAATGGCGATGACAGTCAGTAAGCCTGTTTGACCAGATTCTGCTACTCTGCTTGAAATATCAGCCATATTTAACGTGCCTATGACTCCATATAGGTAAGCAAGCGCTATAACGAATAAAGCAGATGAGATAATGTTCACAAGTAGGTATTTAAGAGACTCTCGAAGCTGAATGCGAGTACCACCTATCACTATTAATGCGTAGGATGATATTAACATTACCTCAAAGAATACAAATAAGTTGAAGATATCACCGGTTAAAAATGCACCCATTACACCAGTAATTAAGAATTGTGTAAAGGCATAGTAGAAATAGTTCTCTCGTTCTTTTCCGATGGAACGGAATGCAAACAATACACAAGTGAAACTAACGATAACACCTGTTAAAACTAATAGAGAAGAAAACATATCAGCTACTAGTACAATTCCGAATGGAGGTCGCCAACTTCCTACCTCTAAAGTTTGTATCCCATTTGTAAATACTGTTTGAACTAATACGAATGAGGCAATTGTTGTTAAAGATAACGCAATCACACTAATCACTTTTTGTAGCTTTAGCTTTTTAGGGAAAAGCAAAAGAAGTGTCCCTGTAATTAAAGGGATTAGTATGGGTAAAATTACTAAGTTATTCATGATTATCATTTCCCCTTAATTGATCCATATCGTCTGTCTTCAGTTCTTGATATGCACGATAAGCCAGTACGAGTAAAAAGGAGGTAACACCGAAAGCAATAACAATTGCTGTTAATATTAGTGCTTGTGGAAGCGGGTCTGTATAGACATCTGCTTCTTGTCCAAGCAAGGGTGCTGCTCCACTCTTTAACCCACCCATCGTTAAAAGGAAAAGGTGAGCGCCGTGTGATAAGAGTACGGTTCCAAATATAATTCTCAAAATACTTTTTGATAGCATTAGATAGGTAGCAGTTGCAATTAAGATGCCTGCTACTACTGTCATTAATAGTTCCATTATTCGCTCTCTCCAATCGTTTGAATAATGGTCATCGCTACACCGACAACAACTAAGTAAACACCTAAATCAAAGGCTAAAGTAGAAGCAATCGCGGTTTCTCCAAGGATAGGTAACTCAATATAGTCAAAAGTATGAGTTAAAAAAGGAACATCAAAAAAGAATGAACCGACCCCTGTTAAAATAGAAATTAACAATCCACTTGCAGCTACTGTTAAAAAATTTATCGGAAAAACTTTTTTTATCGTTTTTAAGTCAAATGCCAATAGTAACAGAACTAGGGCTGCTGATGTCATTAATCCTCCAATAAAGCCTCCGCCAGGCGTATAATGTCCGGCAAAGAATAGGTAAAAGGAGAAGATGATAATGATAAAAGCTAAAATAGTGGTGACGGTTTGCAAAATCAAATCATTTACTTTCACCATTTACTCCTCCTTTCTTGTCTGAAAGACGAAGCTTAATAAGGGCATAGATTCCAAAAGCAGCTATAGTTAATACCGAAATTTCAAAAAGTGTATCGAATCCACGGAAATCGACTAAAATTACGTTAACCATATTCTTTCCGCCTGCCTCTTCATAAGAAGCTGTTTCGAAATACTCAGATATCGATTCGAATAGTCTAGAACTATTTACAGAGAATCCGATTAGGATAACGATTAATCCAACTCCTATAGAGATGATAAAATTCGTCAGTTGAAATCTAACTCGATTCATTTCCTTCGCTAATTTTGGTAAATGATAAAAACATAGTAGGAATAATGCGACAGACACAGTTTCCACTATCAATTGTGTTAATGCTAAATCTGGTGCTCTAAATAATACGAAAAACAAAGCCATCGAATAACCGACTACACCAAGTGAAATAATTGCAGCCAAACGGGATTTGGCAAATACAGTGGTTAGTGCTCCAATTACCATTACTAATGCAAGAATCACTTCATATGCTCCTATTGGAGAAACGTTTGTAAGACTCACTTTAAACGCATTTGTTTTAAGTAACAATCCACCAAGTAAAAGTATAATAAAACCGAATATTACCACAAGGTAGTCACGAAGAAATCCTGTCATGTATGTGCGTGTAAAAACAAAGGAGCCTCTATCCAGTCCAACTAAAGCTCCGTCATAAAGCCTATTTAAGGCTAGACGCTGTGGGAACCAATCGTAAATCTTCCCCCATTTTGCAACAGTTAGATAAAGCAACGTTCCGACACTAATGACCCCAATAGTCATAAATAATTCCGTATTCCATCCATGCCAGAAATAGATATTTACTTCTTTCACAGTGAAATTGCTTGGGAGAATGGAATGTAAAGTTGCCTCAATTATGTTCTTTAAAATCATTGGGAAGAATCCAAAGATAATCACTAATGAAGCAAGGATAATTGGAGGAATTAACATACCAATTGGCGCTTCATGTGGTTTCTTATCAAAGTTTTTTGGTTGATATTTTCCAGTAAATGTTTTGAAAACAATTAACATACTATAAATAAATGTGAAGATGCTTGCCACCCATGCTAAAACAGGGAATAACCAACCGATTGTTTCAACATTCCATATCCCAATCTCTGTGACACTAAGCATTCCAGTAAAGAACATTTCCTTACTTAAGAAGCCGTTAAATGGCGGCAGACCAGCCATGGAGAAACAGCCAATTAAAGCTAGAGTGAACGTAATTGGCATAATGTTCATCAAACCGCCGAGCTTACGGATATCCCTTGTCCCAGTTTCGTGATCTACAATACCAACAACCATGAACAAACTACCTTTAAATGTTGCATGGTTTATTAAATGGAATACTGCAGCTAATGTGGCTACCGTGTAGATATTTTCATCTAAATAATCATAGTAGACAGCCGCACTTCCAACTCCGAGAAGTGTCATAATTAAACCGAGCTGACTTATAGTGGAGAAGGCTAGCACCGATTTTAAATCGGTTTGCTTTACCGCAGAGAACGATCCCCAGAATAAAGTAATGATACCGATGACGGAAATAATCCAAAACCACTCAGGTGCTCCTGCAAATACAGGACTCATTCTAGCTACAAGGTAAATTCCAGCTTTCACCATAGTAGCGGAGTGTAAATAAGCACTAACTGGTGTAGGCGCTTCCATCGCATCTGGTAACCAAATATGGAACGGAAATTGTGCGGATTTTGTAAATGCTCCTAGTAAGAAAAGAATTAGTGCTGGCACAAATAACTCATGGCTAGTAACGACATCTACATTCGCTATTATTTCCCGTACGCTGAAGGTGCCTGTCATATTGTAAAGGAGAACGATACCCGCAAGCATGGCAAGTCCACCGAAAACAGTAATGACCATGGATTTTAACGCACCATAGCGCGATTTTTCCCGTTTATACCAATAGCTAATTAATAAAAAGGAAGAAATACTAGTTAACTCCCAGAAAGAATAAAGAACAAGAAGATTGTCGGATAATACTACTCCGAGCATCGCTCCCATAAACATTAATAAATAGACATAAAATGTGTTAAGCGCTTCCTTTTCTTTTGGGAGATAATAAATAGAATAGAGAACTACTAAAGCACCTATTCCTGTTATTAGGAGGGCAAATAGTAAACCTAATCCATCTAAATATACACTGAAGTTAATTCCCATAGAAGGAATCCAACTCATCGTGCTTAATAGTGCCTCGCCGTTCATGGTTATGGCTAGAAAACCAATAAAATATAGAAACAAGGCAAGTGGGAGGATTAAAACAAACCACCCGGTATGTATTGGCTTAAAGTACTTATGCAAAAATGGTACAAATATCGCCAATAAAAACGGCGATAAAATCACTAAATGAATCAGTGACAAGACGCAAACCTCCTTCAATTTCTTTTAAAACTTTCATACAAAACAAAGCACAACAAAATAAAGCACTTTTTTTATAAGCACTTTTCCATGTTTTAATTGAAAGTAATGTAAGAATAAATACTACTAAAGTAAAGTATATACTAAATCAAAACCTTGTGCATCATAGCAGATTCTTAGTATGGTCTGATTTTTCCTGATGTATTAAATAAATAGAAACTCGGTAAAATAAATCGAAAATTTTTTTTGAAACTGCATAAAATATTGTTTAATTAGCCATTCTATATTTAGGGTGGTGGTAGATATGACGAAAACAAAAGCAACTGTGGCTCTCTCCATATTTTCCACTTTATTTGCTGGTGCTTGGTGGTTTAATACAGAAATGAAGAGTGATTTCAATGAACAAATGAACAACTCTAATTCAGGGGTTGTGTTAATGAACACTAGTCAAATGGAAGGTCAAGGCAGCCTAAATGTCATTCAACCATTTAAGCCCCGTGAATATATCAGAGTTGTAGTTGCAAAAAAGCAAGAGGAAAAGAAAGAAGTAGAACCTTCTTAAGTGAATTTAATGTTTATTTAGTTAGAAGCGGTTATACACATCGTATAGCCGTTTTTCTATGGGAACAATTAAAAATTTTGATTAATTTTACACTGTATCCGCTTTCACTGAGGGAGCATTCTTGATATATTGAACTTATTTCTGTAAAGTGAAAATTGGAATAGTAAATCTGTATTAGGAGGGTTTAACATGGTACATATTCGTTTCGATTATAACAAGGCTCTATCTTTTTTTGGGGAACATGAAATTACATATTTAAGAGATGCTGTAAAAGTTGCGCATCATTCACTGCATGAGAAAACAGGCGCTGGTAACGATTACCTTGGGTGGATTGACTTACCGACTGCATATGACAAAGAAGAATTTTCTCGTATTGTAAAAAGTGCGAATAAGATTAAAAGTGATTCCGATGTTTTATTAGTGGTAGGGATTGGTGGCTCTTATCTTGGAGCTCGTGCTGCGCTTGAGATGCTAAACCATTCATTCTATAATGCTTTGACAAAAGAACAGCGTAAAACACCGCAAGTAGTTTTTGTTGGTAACAATATTAGTTCTACTTATATGAAGGATTTAATGGACCTAATAGAAGGAAAAGATTTCTCTATTAATGTTATTTCTAAATCCGGTACTACAACGGAACCAGCATTAGCTTTCCGTATCTTCCGTAAGATTTTAGAAGAAAAGTATGGCAAAGAAGAAGCTCGTACACGTATCTATGCTACTACTGATAAAGAGCGTGGAGCGTTAAAAACTCTTGCATTAGAAGAAGGATACGAATCATTCATTATTCCTGATGATGTAGGTGGCCGTTACTCCGTGCTTACGGCAGTAGGTCTATTACCTATCGCAGTTTCAGGTGCTGATATAGAAGCGATGATGAAGGGAGCGGCAGATGCAAGCCAAGAGTTCTCTAACTCAGAACTAGAAGAAAATGCCGCTTATCAATACGCAGCAGTTCGAAATGTCCTTTACAATAAAGGAAAAACGATTGAAATGCTAATCAATTATGAGCCAGGATTGCAATATTTCTCTGAATGGTGGAAGCAGCTATTTGGCGAAAGTGAAGGGAAAGACCAAAAAGGAATTTTCCCAGCATCCGCAAACTTCTCTACAGACCTTCATTCTATGGGTCAATATGTACAAGAAGGACGCCGTGATCTATTTGAGACAATCATCAAGGTTGAAGATTCAAGACACGAGTTACTTGTGGAAGAAGAAGCATCTGATTTAGATGGTTTAAACTATCTTGCTGGCAAAACAGTAGACTTTGTAAACACAAAAGCTTATGAAGGTACGTTACTTGCTCATACTGATGGAGGGGTACCTAATCTAGTGGTGAACATCCCAGCGATGGATGCTTATACTTTTGGATACCTCGTTTACTTCTTTGAAAAAGCGTGTGCCATGAGCGGATACTTATTAGGCGTAAATCCTTTCGATCAGCCTGGAGTAGAAGCTTATAAAGTGAACATGTTTGCTCTTTTAGGGAAACCAGGGTTTGAAGAAGTTAAAGCCGAATTAGAAAAACGTTTAAAATAGAATGTAAATGAAAAACGAAGCTGCCGAGTTTATGGGTGGCTTCTTTTTTGTTTGGCTTTGTTAAAGTACAGCGGTGTTTAACAAAGCCTTTTGTTTTGAAAAATGCCGTATCAGAACTTTTGTATATAAGTTTTTACTAAGGGAAACCTACTTCAAAAGGGGGGATTTCTATGATTCCAATTCCTTCAAAGGTAGAAGGTACAGATTTTCATCTATACAAATTAGAAAAAGAATTGCAAGAGTTAGGATATTCTATTGGGGGCAACTGGGACTATGACCATGGGTACTTTGATTATAAGATTGATGATAAAGTAGGGTATCAATATTTACGGGTACCATTTCAAGCGGTGGACGGTCAACTCGATTCTCAAGGTACAACAGTAAGAATAGGCAGGCCATTCTTACTGTCCCATAAATATCAAATTGGTGTGGACGATAATGCACATGTAGGTAATGGAGCAGCGGCCTTTAATCAGTTTTCAGAACCTGTGGATTCAGATGCTTCCTTCCCAAAGGAATATGTTGAATTAGGTCGTTCTTTGGTGAAGGAATTAGAAGCTGTTCTTTTAACTAATTAGTCTTTGATTACAAGTAGACAATCGTCAGCTTGAATGAGTGTGTAAAGAGGAGGATTAACCATTGTCTCTCCTCTTCTTTTTATGCCTATAAGTAGTATTTTATTTTGCATGAGTGTGTTACTTACTGATTCAAACGTGTTTCCAATATGAGAATTCTCGACGTCTAAGTATTTTAATTTACTACCCTTCAACTGATCAAGCATGTGTAAAAGTGTATTAGACATTCCATTGGAAACCATACTGTTAATCATGACATAACTAGATAGCATATTGGTTTGAATAATTTCATCTGCCCCAGCGCGTTGAGCATTTTTCACCTGAACGGAAGTTAATATTTCAACAATTGTATAAACATTCGGGTTCAATCCTTTGACAGTTAATAAGGTTAAGATCGCATTCATATCAGCTTGGACTTCATCTTTACTTTGATCAGATGTAACAACAACAAGTTCAGCTTTTTTTATATTCGCATGAAGTAAAATATGATCGTAAATAGGATTGCCCTTAATATAGTGTACATTATGACCAGGTAATGGATTTTGATCAAGGGTCTGATCAATTAAGACAATGGATAATGGTTTCTTTCCGAGACCTTTTATCTGTGTTAGTGTTTCTTTCACTCTTTCGTTCCAGCCTACAATTATAATATGTTTCTCATCTTTATACTCCACTTTGCCCTCCAGATAAGCATTTTGTGTTGTAATGGCACTTGATGCAAGTGCAACGAAGTAGGTAGTGACAAATCCAGTTCCGATGAAGATTAATAAAATTGCCAAGGTTCTTCCTGGTATGGTTATGGGTACATAATCTCCATAGCCAAGAGTTGCTGTTGTAACGAGTGCCCACCAAATGCCATCAAAAATGGAGGGAAACTCTGTAGGTTCAATAAAATGTATGATTACTCCAAATGTAATATTGATTATGAAAATAATACATAAAACTCTTATAATAACTGGCCAATGAATAAAGTTGAAATGAAATGAGGTATTATTCTTCATGTTCTTTCTCCTCAGTTGATACGAAGGAAAGAACCTCCTTTATAATAGTGTTTATCCTCTTGGTTAGCGCGGCTTCTCCAAATTTTTCTTTTCCAGCTTCAAGTAATTGCAAAACCTCTTCATCAAAATCAATTATGGCTTTATCTTCCTCCGCCTCGTTATATAATTCAATAAATTGGTCTAAGCCTTCATTCATGCGGTCTATTGCATCACTTAAGGCTACTTTTTCATTCGGTTTTAACTTCAATTCATTCACCTCAATGCTTATTGTTGACAAAACAAGGAGATGATTAAACTTGAGAGGCATAATTATCATGAAAAAAAGCAAAAATAAGAAAGATATGTCATGATGTTCTTAAGCAGGAGTGATAAAAATGGAAGAAAAACGAGTGAGACAAATATTATCATCGTCAGCTACTATAAATGTCACCTTTCAAGGCGCTAGTGTATGGATTGACGATGTAAGTCAAGATGGAAAAACGGCAACAGTTCATCTTCGCGGTCCAGCTGGAGAAGAACGAACTACTGTAGATATTCAGGATTTGCAGGAGGTAGAGGGGTAATTAGATGATAGTTTTATCTATTTAAAACAAAAAAAAGAGGTGCACACATTTTTAAAATGTCCACCTCTTTTTTTGTTATTTATTTGGATTAAGCAGATTTTGTTCTTGTTAAACGATCTACAGCATTAGCAATTGCACCGTCTCCGGTTACGTTACATGCAGTACCAAAACTATCTTGAGCTAGGTAAAGTGCTATCATTAAGGAAACCATTGTCGCATCAAAGCCAAGCATAGTTTGTAATAGACCTAATGCTGCCATTACTGCTCCTCCTGGAACTCCTGGTGCTGCAATCATTGTCACACCTAGCATAAGAATAAATCCAAGAATTGAAAGGAAAGTGTATTCCATCCCGTTAATAAACATTACTGCAAGCGCACATGTGACCAAGGTTATCGTACTACCAGATAAATGGATGGTAGCTAGTAATGGTACAGTAAAATCGGCTGTTTTTTCGTTCACATCCATTTTCTTAGCTCGTTCTAATGTTACTGGTATGGTTGAAGCGGAAGATTGTGTTCCAAGTGCTGTGAAATAAGCCGGCATCATTGTTTTTAACATTTTTAATGGATTTTTCTTCGTTAAAACGCCACTAGTTGTATATTGTAAAAGTAACATAGTCAAATGGAGTAAAATAATTAATACGAATACTTTTGCAAAAACAGAAATAATTGTTTGAACTTGTCCACCATAAGTCATATTCGCAAATATACCTAAAATATGAAATGGTAAAAGTGGAATGATTACCTTTGAAATAACTAATTCTATAATCTTTCTGAATTCAATCATTACTGTTTTTAGTGCGTTTCCTTTAATTGCTGCCATACCAAGTCCAAGTGTAAAGGAGAGAACTAATGCAGTCATGACTCCCATAGCTGCCGGGATTTCCAATTCAAATAATGGAGATAGTAATGCTTCCTCAGGATTATCGAATGCGTTAGATAAACTAGCATTTTTTAATATAGTAGGAAATAATGAGTTTGCTGCTAGAAAGGCTAATAGACCAGCAACGATAGTTGATAAGTAAGCAATTACTGTTGTAAGACCTAGTAACTTTCCTGCCCCTTTGCCAATTTCCCCAATTCCCGGTGCAATGAAAGCAATGATGATTAATGGAATAGCAAAACCTAAGAAATTACCAAAAATTTCATTGAAGGTTACAAAAATTCGTATTAACCAACTTGGTGCAAAATTACCTAAAATAATTCCTAAAATAATTGCTACTATGATTCTGGGTAAAAGTCCAAATGTTTTCATGTTGTCCTCCCTGCTAGTACAGTTGTCTATGTATTGTAACAATTTCTATGTTACATCATTCGATTACAAAAAGGGAAGATTAAATTGGTTTAATTTTATGAATGTTATTTCCAGTTGTTAAAATTTTTTTAAATAGGTTTATAAATTTGTTTATAATGGGTACACTACTACAGAAATTCACCATAGTTGTAGCTTTTTGCTGCATAATCTTTCTAATGAATTTCTCCATTCGTTATTGTGTCTTTTCCAGCAACATCGTTGAATATTGATGGAAGTTACTAGCAAAACCAAATAAAACTTGATTTTTAAAGAAGAAACCTCTATGATTAAGTTAATTGTTTTTGTTCGGTAAGGCTGATAGAAGGAATTTACTTCAATGTTTTTCGTCTTGAAAGATTATGCAGAGCAAGAATGGTAATACAATTGTGGGAACTATCCACTGTAGGAGGAAACATATTATGTTACAAGGTAAAGTAAAATGGTTCAACGCTGAAAAAGGTTTCGGTTTCATCGAAGTAGAAGGACAAGACGATGTATTCGTTCATTTCTCTGCTATTCAAGGCGACGGTTTCAAATCTTTAGAAGAAGGTCAAACTGTATCTTTCGAAATCGAACAAGGTGCTCGTGGACCACAAGCAACTAACGTTCAAAAGTAATAGTTTTGACAAAGAAAGGCTCCCTTTATGGGGGCCTTTTTTGCGTTTTTTTTATTGTTATCGGGTTGGGGGCTCTTTTGTTGTTCTATTAAAAATATGCTACGGCGATATCATCATTTTAGACACCACTCTATCACGTTTTATCTATAATATATAGAAGTCTCTTGTAAGTATGAATGAATTACTAGATAGGATTCTACTTGCATGAGAGTTAATAGGGAAAGGAGGTTGCTTAGTGGAAATAGCAGAGCTTTTTCAGTTGAATGGTAAAACAGCGATAGTAACAGGTGGAGGTAAAGGGCTCGGTGCTCAGATTGCCAATGCTTTAGCTGAGGCAGGGGCTAATGTTGTGGTGTGTTCTCGAGATTTAGAGGCATGTAAGTTAGTTAGGGAACAGTTAGAAAAAAAGGGGGTTCGTTCACTTGCACTTTCATGTGATGTAACAAAGTCAGAGGATATTCAAGAGGTTGTTCAAACTACACTTCAACATTTTGGAACGATTGATATTTTAGTTAATAATAGTGGAACCTCGTGGATGGCGCCAACATTAGAGTTACCAGCGGATAAGTGGGATAAAGTAATGAATGTTAATTTAAAAGCTGTTTTCTTGTTTAGTCAGGCAGTAGCAAGAGTGATGGTGAAGCAAGGTAGTGGAAAAATTATTAACATTGCTTCGATTACAGGACTAGGTGGAACACATCCTGCTTTAATGGATACAATTGCGTACAACACAAGTAAAGGTGGTGTTATCACTTTCACCAAGGACTTGGCAGTAAAGCTAGCTTCACATAATATTCAAGTCAATGCGATTGCCCCAGGAATGTTTCCAACAAAAATTACGAAAAGCATTGTAGAAAAGTCGGCACCTACATTAATGAGTCAAATACCTGCTCAGCGCTTTGGCAGTGAGTCAGATCTTAAAGGAGCGGCGGTGTTTTTAGCTTCACAGGCTTCTGATTATTGTGTCGGCCATATCCTTGTAATAGACGGAGGAATGACAGCACTAGTTTAAAGCGTAAATAAGAAGGGAGGGATAAGAATGGCAAATGCTAATAATGTAGTAGCGTTAAATAGACTTAAAAAGAAAGGGTTTGAGATTGAACAACTATTAAACGGAATGATTCAATCGCAGTTAAACAAAGAGAGTGTTGCTCGATATGCTGGGGTAGGTAGTGAATATCTTGCAGAAAGAATGCAGTTAGTAAAGGATGAGGTGGAGCTTCTTTCTTTGCAGTATAATTTTCCAACAAAAAATGATGTTGCGAATCTAGCAAAGCTTATGATTCAAATTGAGGAAAAAATAGAAGCAATAGAGGGGCAGCTTGCAAGTGTAACCCAAACATTAGAAGAGCTAAATAAAAAAGTAAATAGTAATCTACCAAATCAAAGATATTTACGAGAGTTGACCCCAAAAGGTCAATCAGCCAAAAATGGTGGAGTTGTTCTATCAAAGACACCTGGTAAGGACTCGAAAGTAGTTCAGATGGAGAGGTGGTTTTATCTTTGAAAAGAAAAGAATTATCAAAATGGAAGGATGAAATGCTAACGTACAATAAACTTCCATACAGTGACGGAATAACACCTAGACAAGCAATATGGAAAAAGAATAAAGCAACACTATGGTACTATGCTGCTTCCGAGAAAAAATATAATGTTCCGCTGTTCCTTATCTATTCTCTAGTTAATCGTCCGTTTGTATTGGACTTAATGGAGGGTGGAAGCTCTATTGAGGCGTTCGTCTCTAATGGATTTGATGTGTATCTATTAGATTTTGGTGTGCCAGGTTTAGAGGATAAAGACTTATCTATTGATGATTATGTCACAGATTATATCCCAAAAGCGGTACAGAAAGCGTTAAATCATGCAAGCGTAGAGGAGATGACGATAGTAGGATACTGTCTCGGTGGAACACTGGCAGCAATATATGGTGCGATAGCTGAAGAATCAATTAAAAATATTGTCCTTATTGTAACACCGATCGACTTTAGCGAGATCCCAGTTTTTGATAAATTATTACATGCAGTTAGAGAAAATGACATTTCTTTTGATAAATATATAGAAGAAATAGGCATTGTTCCAGCTAGAAATGTTGAAGCTGGTGTACGTTTAATAACATCCCCAATTTATTATAGCCCCTATCTATCCCTTTTACTAAGAGCAGATGATCCAAATTATGTAGAAAGATGGATTCGCTTTAATACTTGGACAAAGGGTCATATCCCACTTGCTGGTAAAACGGCAAAGCAAATATCAGAAGATTTACTAAAAGGAAATAAATTAATAAAAGGTCAATTAAAGATAAATGGAAAACAGGTGAAGCTATCTAATATACATGCGAATCTTTTGGTTGTTGTCACCGAAAATGACCGCTTAGTTCCGAAAGAACAAAGCATCCCTATTTTAGAAGAAGTTTCAAGTTTAGATAAAAACTGCGAAATACTGCAAGGAGGGCATACAGGGACAAACATAAAAAAAGATAATCTACCAGCGTATTTAGCAGAATGGCTGCCGCTTCGTTCAGAACGATTGGAAAAATAGAATAATAGGGAGGTATGATGTCATGTATTTTTTATTTACTGACTTGGACAAAAGGATCGATCCCTATACAGAGTATATGGGAATAGGAGCCATTGTCTATCAACAGTTTTTTATGTATTTTAAATAAAGAGTAGAGAGCCGATAAAATATTTGGCTCTCTTTTCATTTCCTGTTGTTTCACAAGATTGTCATGTTTTCTATGGTATTACTAGACCAACCTAATTTATAATACAGGAAGCAAAGTCTGAAAGTAGGGTGGTTGAAATGGTAAAAACACCGGTTGATAGATTTCGAGTAATGGGTTTAATAGAAGGGGGCTCCCTATTAGTTTTATTATTTATTGCGATGCCAATAAAATACGGCTTAGATATTCCAGAAGTAGTAAGCATTGTAGGGGCAATACACGGTTTGCTTTTCGTTATGTACCTTTTCTTTATTGCCTATGTAACGTATAAAATAAGATGGTCCTATAAATGGGCAGCGAGTGCTGTAGTAGTTGCCTTTATCCCTTTTGGTAATATGATTTTTGATTCATATATCAAAAAATCTTCACTTGTAAACTGACTCTGTTCAATGGGTCAGTTTTTTTTGTGCTTAATATTTCTTGGTTTTTACGTTATTAGCTTATAATAATAACTGCATAGGTTACTAAAAGGAGTTGTAGAATTGAAGTTTCGTCCTATCTTATCAATTATTGCTTTTTTTTCACTCTATAATATTTTAATGTATTATCTTGGCTGGAATGTTTGGGTTTATTTACGTGTTATTTTTGAATGGGAAAGCCCTATTATTTACAGCATCCTGCTAGCGCTAATCGCTTATTCCTATATTTTAGGAAGACTCATTAAATCGTTATCTTGGTTATCTGTGGTAGGTTCGTATTGGTTTGCTTTGGTGCAATATGGTTTACTATTGTTTCCTCTAGCTAATCTCACAGTTTATCTCCTAAATCAATTCCCAATTGACGAGAGGAGTGCCATAATATGGACTGGAAGTATCACATTATTATTATTGCTGCTTCTGTTTATCGTGGGCACCTATAATGCCTATAGTCCGGTTATTCGTCATTATGAAATAGCTATTTCCAAAGAGATAGAAAACTTAAAGGAACTCCGTATTGCGGTGGCATCCGATATGCATTTTGGAAAACTTTCTGGACGAGCCCATGTCAATCGCTTAGTAAAGACAGTGGAAAAGATAAAACCCGATCTTATCCTCTTACCTGGGGACATTATCGATGATGATCCTAAACAATTTGTCCGAAAAAAAATGGGGGAAATCTTAAAACAGCTTCAAGCCCCATTAGGAGTTTATGGTGTATTAGGTAACCATGAATATTACGGAAGAGAGATTCCCGCGTTTCTGGAAGAGATGGAGAAGTTGGATATTCGAATATTAATGGATGAAGTAATCAACATAAATAATAGTTTTTATTTATTGGGAAGAAAAGATAAAACAGATGCAAGAAGAAAATCATTTACGGAATTAGTGGATGGTTTAGAACCTGGAATACCAATCATTGCAATGGATCACCAACCAGCAGAATTGAAAGAAGCAGAGGTAAGCGGAATTGATTTAATTTTGTCTGGTCATACCCATCGTGGACAAATGGCTCCCAACCACTTCATTACACGAAAAATATTTGAATTGGATTGGGGATACTTAAAGAAAAATAAACTACATGCAATTGTGTCTTCTGGTTTTGGATTTTGGGGACCGCCAATTCGAATTGGAAGTAGGTCGGAAGTAGTGGAGATTACGGTGAAATTTTTGAAGGCATGATGTTACCCTTTTATTCCCTTGTGGAGTGAAAGGGTATTTCTTTGTATAGGTATAAGCTATAATAGCTAAGAATAAGAAACACTTGTCATTATTATAGATAAAATAAAAGCATCAGGATAAGAGGTACCTAAATGAATAACAAATTTGAGAAATATAAAGTTAGTCACGAAATAATAAAAGCACTTACTAGCTTACAGTACACAACCCCTACAGAAGTTCAGGAAAAGGTAATACCGATTGCCTTGCAGGAAAAAGATCTTGTCGTGAAATCTCAAACAGGAAGTGGGAAGACCGCTTCTTTTGGAATTCCATTATGTGAGCTAGTAGAGTGGGAAGAAAATAAGCCACAAGCGCTTGTCTTAACTCCTACTAGGGAACTGGCTGCACAGGTAAAAGAGGACATAACAAATATAGGTAGATTTAAACGTGTTAAAGCGACAGCTATCTATGGAAAGCAGCCCTTTGATAGACAAAAACTTGAGTTGAAACAAAAGTCGCATGTTGTAGTTGGTACACCAGGACGTGTACTTGACCATATTGAAAAAGGAACCTTTGAGGTAGATCAGCTTAAGTATCTCATCATCGATGAAGCGGATGAAATGTTAAATATGGGATTTATTGAGCAAGTGGAGGCGATTATTCAAGCGTTGCCAAGAGAGAGAGTGACGATGCTGTTTTCTGCTACATTCCCAGAGGATGTTGCCCATTTATCTCATAAATATATGAAAGATCCTATTCGGGTCGAGATACAAGCTACAGGAATTACAACGGATAAAATTGTTCATCGTGTTATAGAAGTGCAGGAAAATGAAAAATTTCAATTATTAAAGTCTGTGACTATCATCGAGAACCCTGAAAGCTGTATTATCTTCTGCCGTACACAAGAACAGGTAGATAATGTTTATAGTGGTTTAGACCGTTCTGGGTATCCATGTGATAAACTTCATGGCGGACTAGTTCAAGAAGATCGGTTTGCTGTGATGAATGATTTTAAAAGAGGGAAATTTCGCTACTTAGTGGCAACAGATGTTGCCGCAAGAGGGATTGATATAGATAACATCACTCACGTTTTCAACTATGATTTGCCGCTTGAAAAAGAGAGCTATGTTCATCGAACAGGGCGTACTGGCCGAGCAGGGAAAACTGGAAAGGCCATCACATTTGTCACACCTTATGAAGACAGGTTTTTAGAAGAGATTGAAGCGTATATCGGATTCGAGATTCCTAAAATGAGCGCACCAACTAAAACAGAAATTACCAATGCAATGGTTTCTTTTGAAGAGAGATTAAATACTCGCCCAGATCTAAAAGAAGAAAAAGGTGCGATATTAGACAAAGATATAATGAAGCTCTATTTTAACGGTGGCAAGAAAAAGAAAATTAGAGCGGTAGACTTTGTTGGAACAATCGCGAAGATAAAAGGTGTAACTGCTGCTGACATTGGAATTATTACAATTCAGGATAATGTTTCATATGTAGATGTATTAAATGGGAAAGGGCCACTTGTTTTAAAAGCAATGAAAGATACGACCATCAAGGGAAAGCTTTTGAAAGTGCATGAGGCGCGGAAGTAGTATAAAAACTGCCATGCTTTTCGCTCCCCTGTTAATAAATAAACCATCTTCCTTAAGAGTTAAAACTCAAGCTCCTGTGGAAAGATGGTTTATTATATTTGTCTTAGCTAAACGAGAGTGCAAGTTTCATTCACTATTTTTTCATTACAACTGCTTGTTTATGTTCATATACGGTTATAGCCTCATCTAACATTCGTAACCCCTCATCTACTTGTTCTTTCGTAACGGTCAATGGAGGGATCATACGAATGACTTCACTGTTATTCCCACAAAAATAGAAGAGTACGCCTTTTTCTAAGGCAATATCTAATATTTCAAATAAGGCATCGCCATGAGGTTCCCCGCTCTCTGGATGAACGATTTCGATACCAATCATCAAACCAATGGAACGTATTTCCCCAATAATGGAATGCTTTTCTTTTAGCTTATAAAGTTGTTCAGTAGCATATGCTCCAACTTCTCGGGTATTTTTTAATAAGTCCTCTTCTTCGATTATATCCAATACAGCTATAGCTGCCTTGCAAGCGATAGGATTCCCGCCAAAGGTTGTTCCATGGCTTCCAAGTGGCCATTGCTGCATAAGGGTATGGGAAGCAACTGTAGCACTCAATGGTATTCCATTGGCAATTCCCTTAGCTATTGCCATGATATCAGGTGTTACATCAAAGGCTTGTGCTGCAAACCATTCACCTGTACGACCAAATCCGGTTTGTACTTCATCGAATATAAGTAAAATGCCGTGCTGATCACAAATCTCGCGTACTTTTTTTAACCATGCTTTTGGTGGAACAATGTAACCACCTTCTCCTAGAATTGGTTCAACAATGACTGCTGCTACTTCTTCAGGTGTTACTTGGTGTGCAAAAAGTCTTTTGAAGTCTTTTTCAAGTTGCTCTACTACATACTCCTCTGGATTAACGCCTAGTGGGCAGTCAGAGGTATTTGCATAAGGTACCTGATACGATCCGCTTGGCTGTAAAAACTTACGATACTTACTTTTAGAAGTAGTTACGCTCAATGCCCCCATGGAGCGACCATGAAAACAACCGATAAAGGAAACAATATAAGGGCGTTTTGTTACATGTTTTGCTAGTTTAATAGAGCCTTCGATCGCCTCTGTTCCACTGTTAGCAAAGAAGAAGCAATCTAAATCTCCTGGTAATTTTTCAGCTAGTCGATCGGCAAGTCTTAAAATAGATTCATAGATAATAACGCCGGATGGTCCATGTGCAAGTTCGTCTGCGGCATTTTTTATTGCTTGCACGACTTTTGGATGTCGATGTCCTACGTTTGTCGTAGCAATTCCAGATGTGAAATCTAAGTATTGTTTCCCATCAAGTCCGTAATAGTAGCATCCCTCTTCCTTTACAACAGGTAAATTTGGATGATCCTTCGCCATACTTGGTGCTAATCGTTTGGACATGTTTTCTACTAAATGACCCCAATCTTTTTTCATGATATTTCCCTCCTAGTTGCCAGAAACTCTTTTATTCTATTAATAATTGAATTTTTAGATTGTATTTAAAATATCATTAATTGCACGCTTATACAATATAAACTGATTATCACGGAGAAAGTGAATCTAAATTACTTATCATTGTTCTATTGTAACCAAGATGAAAATAGGACAAATAACCTCTTAATTCCTAGTTGACTAATCGGAATTCGAGGGTATATACTGAAAGAGAAGTATAAATCAATCAACCAAATAATATAAAACTTATCCAGAGAGGTGGAGGGAATGGCCCTTTGAAACCTCAGCAACAGATTCTTCGTTGAATACTGTGCTAACTCCAACAAGCATAAAAGCTTGGCAGATAAGGTGAGGTGTTTATTCCAGAGCTAAGCCCTCTTCTTGTCTTTATACAAGAAGAGGGCTTTTATTTTGAATAGGAAAGGAGATGGAGAAGAAATGGGGAAATTATTGCGGCAGGCTGTAGAAAATAGACGGATAGAATTAATAAACAAACTTATTTATTTTCAAGTTTTTAAAAAAGAAGATCAACACTTATTTGAGTTATCTTTAACAGACTTAGAAAACGAATATAAAAAAATTCAGTCGTATGTACATCCGCATGATGATATGGGTTCGATTCAATGGGTTAACAGAAAGTAATAGAAGTAGAAAAATTTGCTGGTCTTGGCTACCCTGAAAATACGGTGACTCCTTTGAACACCTTGATGATTTCCGTTCCTGGTGTTCACTTTCTGAGGGATGGGCAAGCTCCGGGATTCAGCGGCTAAAGAACCTATTACTCCGCTCGGCGATAACTCAACATTTTAAAAAGAATTATCTTAGCGCTGGATGAATATTGTTATGGGAGAGCAAATATCAAGGGGGTATATCAATGAAGGGGAAGCATGTAATATCAACTCTTGCTAAATTTGTAGACGCCCTCCCGATTCCTTCTATATTAAAGCCAATAAAAAAAGATGCTACTTTTACTTATTATGAGGTTAAAATGACAGAATGTAAGCAATCACTCCATAGGGATCTAAAGGAAACAACTATTTGGGGTTATGAAGGCTGTTATCCTGGTCCAACGATTGAAGTGGAAAGTGGAGAGCAAGTTTTTATTAAATGGATGAACAATCTCCCGAAAAAACATTTACTACCTGTCGATTTTACTGTGCATGGGGCTCATAAAGATGTTCCAGAAGTTCGAACGGTTGTACATGTTCATGGTGCTAGTGTGGAGGCAGAGAGCGATGGGTATCCAGAGGCTTGGTTTACTAGAAACTTCGAACAAGTAGGTCCATATTTTATGAAAGAGGTTTATCAATACGATAACTACATGGACCCATGTACACTTTGGTATCACGATCACGCACTTGGTATTACTCGCCTGAATGTTTATGCCGGTCTAGCTGGCTTTTATCTTATTAAAAATAAGTGGGAACGTTCTTTGAATTTACCGACTAGTGAGTATGATATCCCGCTGCTTATCCAAGACAGAACTTTTCATGATGACGGTTCGCTTTTTTATCCTAATCAGCCAGATAATCCCGTACCAGAATTGGAGACTTCTGTTGTCCCTGAGTTTTTTGGAAATACTATTTTAGTAAACGGGAAGGTATGGCCCTATTTAAATGTGGAGCCTCGTAAATATCGTTTTCGAGTTCTTAATGGTTCCAATAGTCGCTTTTATAGAATAAAGCTTAATTCTGGCCAGCTGATGTATCAAATAGGAACTGATAGCGGGTTCATGGAACATCCAATAGGAATTCGAGAAATCATTCTTGCTCCTGCCGAAAGAGCAGAGCTCGTCATCGATTTCACCAATCTCGATGGAGAAAGCGTGATAATGACAAATGATGCTCCTGCTCCTTTTCCGAATGGTGAAAAAGAAAATGAGATTAACGAAGTGTTGGAATTTCGCGTGCAACATCCTCTTCAACATATAGATACTAGTGTAATTCCTCAATTTTTAGAGAAAATCCCAAAACTAAGCATGCAATCCGTTTCGAAAAAACGATTTTTGACTTTAGACCATACATTAGATAAATATGGTCGTGAGCTGATGTTATTAGATAATAAAGATTGGGATGCTCCGATATCAGAAATACCAAAACTAGGGAGTACGGAAGTTTGGTACCTGATCAACTTAACACCAGATACACACCCTATTCATATTCACTTAATTGATTTTCAAATTCTTAGTCGGAGAGAGTTTGATGTCGACCGATATCTGCGAGAGAAGATCATACATTATACAGGTCCAGTACTTCCGCCAGAGCCCCAAGAGTCTGGTAGGAAGGATACAGTAAGAGCTAATCCTAATCAAGTAACAGAGATTATCATGAAATTTGGTCCATATTGTGGGCTATATGTCTGGCATTGTCACATGTTAGAGCATGAGGATTATGAGATGATGCGGCCGTATGTCGTTATTCGATAACATCCTATATCTAGAAAATGGTGAATATTCTAGAGTGATTATAGGAAAAACTTCTAGGGAATGTAACTTTTTAAGTGTCTGTATCCATGGTAATAGAGGCTGGATACAGACACTTATCTCCAATTAATTATTAATATTCACCCCATAATCGGCTATATTGATATCTACCTTATAATTAATAGAAGTCTGACTAAAAATATTGTCCCAATCATTTTTGTGATCTGCCCAATACTTTGGATACTTAATCCTTACGTAATCATGAAAACCAATAACGTCTACTTGTAATTCTTGTTGAATTTTCACGAGGCTATTTTTAATTTCTTCTTTAACCTTTTCTTGAATAAGCTTCTTTAGTTTTTTTATATTTTCTTCTTTTGTAATATCATCAGTTTCAGCTAGTATTTCGGTTATGATGCCGTCTAACTTCACTTTTACATCAAAAGAAAGTTGTCCATTTTCTAAAATAGGTATTACTTTACTTTTTATATCCTCAAGTTCATATATAATAACTTCTTCTGTTTCTTCTTCAAAGATCTTGACGATCCCACCATCTGTGGAAGCGGTTAACCATGTGACACCAACTAAATCTTCTTCATCTAAAAATCCGACAAGAGATAAGGTACTACCTTTTATAACAGCCGCTCCTGTCATTTTAATTTCCTGGTTACTTAATATAACATTTTGTAATAAAAAGCTAGTTTGTGATACAAGCTTAGCATTGGTTTTTGCGAGGGTCATTCGTTCTATTAACTTATTTGATTTTTCTGTATGTTCTGAAATGTCGAATATATGGAGTGATGGAATGTCATCAGTTTCCATATAATCAAGCAGTTCTTTCGCTAATCCGTCAGTAACCATTACAAGGCAACTCAGTCGAGCTTCAGGGTCACGGAAGAAGAAATCTAGTATTTCTCTAACATTTCGATCTCTTAATACTTCACTGCTTATTAAAATAATGCGCTGGTGCTGCCCGTTTAAAATATTCTTTCGTTTAAGAATGACGTCTCGGGCTGTTTCAAGAAAAGAGGAACCCGTTTCCTCTACATTCCGGTAGGGTTTAGCCGAATCCGAGGACTCGTTAATACTTTGCTTGTGATTTATTTTCGCAAGTTGATAAGTGACAGTTAATAATTGCTCGTCAGTTCCCGCATGCTGTTGGAGGTCATCCTGTACTACATCTACTCCAATTCCAATAATCATATCTAATTTTTCGATATCTTTTGAACTCCAGCATCCTGTAAGAAGTACAACGGTGAAAAGAATTGGTAAAGCAAGTTTAATAATGGTTTTAGACTGCTTCATCTATTTATCCTCCTCAAATAGGAGATAGATAATAAAAGAATTGGTAAAATACCGAATAAAAGAATCGCTGCATTTCCTAGCATGTCTCCTAAGGAGAAGATTTGATGTAGATCTTTAGGAAGCATGGAAATAATAAAAACAATGGGAAGCAGGGCATACATAAAGTATTTTATATTTTTATTAAATATCTGGGAAAGTCCTAATGATGCAGCAAAAAGTGTGATAGAAGTAGTAGCGAATATTTGTAAAATCCAAACTATCAGAAACAAAGAGTCGTATCTTTCAAAGAATATACCTGGGAACTCAAAGGATCGTATTAAGGTAATCGTAGGCCAAGTTAAGTTGCTAACACCTTCCACCGATAAAGCGCCTATAACAATAACAACAGTTATTAGATAGAAAATCATTGGCATTAATACTCCAATTAATACAATTTTTTTCCCCTTATTTTTGTCAGTTAGAAAGACAGAGAGGATGATCATTATTTCAATTCCTATGTAAGACAGAGATGTAGTTTTTATACCTTTTAGTACAGGAACAATTCCATTTCCTAAAACAGGACGTAAATTATTTAATTCAAATAAACCTAGACTCAACAAGGCTAGAAATATGAAAATAAATACAGTTAAGGGGAAGATGATTTGAAACATACGTGCAATGGAATTAATTCCATCAATGTTTAAATAGAGAGTAAGCCAAAGAAACAAAATGATGAGAATTTGAACTGGAGTACCCTCAAGTAGATATGTTTCTGTTACCTCTGCCATAACCCTTACTTCAAAACTAGATAATGTAATGAAATAACCAATCATGAATAATCCAAGAATGATGCCTAGAAATTTCCCAACAATATTTTTACAGTATTGATAATAGGTTTTGTTCGGATATCTATTGTTAAGTTTTAAAATTATTAACCCTGCTGCTATTGGGAAGATGCTACTAATTAAAATGGTAATCCAAATGTCAGGAGTTCCTACCTCGGCAGCAGCAGTCCTTGGTAACGTTAATATGCCTACACCAAGTATATAATTGATGATTATAATGATTGCTTGAGTAGGATTAATAATTGCCTGGCGATGTGTACTCATTTTTTTATTAGTCCCTTCTCATAAGTAATGCCTATTATCACTTTCGAATAGTGTCATTTGGTTTGATAATTTTCGGCCTTTTTTTCATAGCTGATAATGGTAATCGAATGAAAAGATCCTTCCAATCTCCTAGTTGATATGGTACTGCTGGGCTAAGATAAGGAACACCAAAACTATTTAAACGAACAAGATGTATACTGAAGAAAAGAAAGAAAATAATCACGCCATATAATCCGAAAGTTGCTGCAAGAAACATTGCAATAAATCTTAGGATTCTTAATGAGATGCTGAAATTATATTGTGGTAGAGAAAAGGAAGAAATGGCTGTTAAGGCAACAACGATGACTGTAACAGGACTTACAATTCCTGCCTGTACAGCAGCATCTCCGATTACTAAGCCCCCAACAATTCCTATGGTTTGTCCAATAGGTTTAGGTAAACGGAGACCAGCTTCCCTTAAAATTTCAATAGAAACTTCCATTAAGAGGGCTTCAATAAGAATTGGAAATGGAACTCCCTCTCGGGAACTGATAATGGAAATAGCAAGTTTGGTTGGAATAAGCCCCTGATGAAATGATACAAATGATATATACAAAGCTGGGGTAAATATGGCAATAAAAGATGCAACATATCTTAACATTCTAATTAAGGAACTGGGAATCCAACGCTCATAGTAATCTTCTGGAGATTGTAAAAACATATTGATAGTCACAGGAACTATTAAAACGAATGGTGTGCCATCTAATAAAATACCAACCCTTCCCTCAGATAATGCCGCAATAACCCTATCAGGTCGCTCTGTGCTCTGAACTTGAGGAAACAAGGAAAAATTATTTTCTTCTATTAACTCCTCCACATAACCAGATTCAGGTAAATTATCAATAGTGATTGTTTTTATTTTATTAATCACATTGTCTACTATCTCTTCATTAGCAATACCATTTAAATAGGTAATTACTAATTCTTTTTTAAAACGCTTTCCAACTTGATAGCTGAGAAATCTGAGGTCGGTATTCACACCAGCTTTTCGGAGAAGTGCTATATTATCCATAATATTCTCATTGAATCCAATTCGTGGTCCTCTTACTAGCAATTCAGTGGTAGGCTCTTCTTGATTTCGAGCTTTTGTATCACATGTTTTCAATATGAAAGCCTTATCGTAATTGTGGAATAATAACGCCGTCTCCCCTTTTAATATTTTTGACGTAATGTTATTTATACAACTTTCTTCATATATTTCGCTAATGGGTAAGCTGTTTTTTAAATGATTGAATGGTGAGATATCAATATCTATAGTCCATTCAAAAATATCTAACATTAACGGCTCCAATATATTATTATTAATGACATTTATATCAACTAGGCCCTTTGTAAAGATGATTGCTGCCTCGATGTTTTCCTTTCCAATTACAAATTCTCTTGTGACAATGTCATGACTTACACCGATTGCTTTATTGATTGTAGAAATATTATTTGAAAGGTTGTTAGAAAGAACAGATGTGTCTTCCTCCAATATACCGTTTCCTTGTTGAATATTATTATTGTACAGCGAAATTAGCTTGGTAATAAATAGGGGGGCAATCAGTGAAATGAGGGCGAAAACGTATATATTTGTTTCAGGAATAAATTTTTTTATCATTTCAAAATATTGCAATGTTGAACCTCCTAAAGCTAGAAGAGAGGATATATATAGTTTATAATACTCTCATTATATTCCTGTTTATTCTTGCTAAAATATCTAAAATTATACGTTAATTCATTCTAAACAAAAACCCCTGTGGCAAAATGCCACAGGGGTTAAAAAGAGTAATTATATGTTATACACCAATAGAATCTACTACGTTCTCTTGCCTTAGGTATTCGGCTAACAATTCAGGTGCAGTTAAATAAATGAGACCATTTCCTTCCAAGCTCTTCGGATAGCCAAGAGGGATGGTTCTTTTTATAAGTTGGGCATAAATTTCAGGCTCTGAGAGTATGCGTTCAAAGTCTGTTTCAGCTTGTTTTTTGATTAAGGCAAGCGCACCTGCTACATGTGGTGCGGACATGGATGTTCCACTAAAGACGGCGTATCGACCACCTGGTACAGTCGAGATAATTTTTTCACCGGGTGCAACAACATCTATTTCATTGTTAGAGTTTGTAAAATAAGAAGATTGTCGCTGAAGATTCACAGCTCCAACTGCAATTACTTCAGTGTAGCCAGCAGGATAGGAGAACTCTTCTGTAGAGTGATTTCCATCACCTTCATTACCAGCTGCACATACGACTAATATTTGCTTTTCAACTGCTACTTTTATCACATCATGTAGCTCTGGAACGTCAAGTGGCCCACCTAGCGACATGGAAATTATATCTACTTTTTCGTTAATTGCATAGTCGAGGGCATTGATTATCCATTCATATTCTCCAGAACCTTCTTCACCTGCGAGTGCTTTGAGTATGATTAACTTTACTTCTGGAGCGACTCCAATTACACCAGACTCTGCGTTTGTAGCAGCAATCGTTCCAGCAACATGTGTCCCATGTCCATTGTAATCGGTAAATACCTCAGGATCTCCATTATCATCATCAGTAAAATTGCGACCGGAGATTATTCTTCCCGCTAAATCAGGGTGCTGTGTATCGCAGCCAGTGTCAATAACGGCAATTACGACATTTTCCCCTTTAAATCCTTGATTCCATAGGGCAGGTGCTTGAATTAAATCAATACCCTCAGGAATTTGCTGTGTCTCAAATAATTGATTATCAACTTTGTACGGAATTAAATGTACTAACTTTTCCATCACAACGCCTCCTAATCATTTTT
This sequence comes from Sutcliffiella halmapala, assembly GCF_002019665.1. GTDB lineage: Bacteria > Bacillota > Bacilli > Bacillales > Bacillaceae_I > Sutcliffiella_A > Sutcliffiella_A halmapala. Next base: position 1,011,357 of record NZ_KV917375.1, read on the forward strand.
TCTAATAGAGAAACTAGAGACAGGTACATGTGTAACTTACTGAAAATTCTATCAAATGTATTAATAGAGTAACAAGGGCCAAAAAGACTAGTAGAATGCAGATAACAATCGTAGTTCAAAAAGTCCACTTCACAGATTAGAAAATAGCTTCTTTCTGATAATCAAAAAAGATTACATTAAGCAGATAAAATTCTGAGGATTTTGTAAAAATGAATGAAATATGAAAATATAATACATCACTGAATTGGAACAAAAAATGGGCTTATCCTTTTAGCTATGTATATTAGGAATAGTTCCATATTAAGGAAGGTGGAGTAATATGTTAAAGATTATGATTTAAATTACTATGTGGAGGTATATATACGTTGGGGATTTATAGAGATAACTGTTCTAGATGTTCAGGTGCAATAAATATTACTTGTAATTGTGGAGGAAATACTAATGGTGGCGGGGGTGTTGGTGTACCAGGTGCACCAGGTGTATCAGGTCCGGCTGGCCCGGCTGGTCCACAAGGTGTGGCTGGCCCAGCAGGCCCACAAGGTGTGGCTGGTCCTGCTGGATCGCAAGGAATTCCAGGGGCAGCAGGACCAGCTGGGGCAACCGGTCCGGTAGGTCCACAAGGAGAAGCGGGTCCACAAGGAGAAATAGGTCCACAAGGAGAAGCAGGTCCACAAGGAGAAATAGGTCCACAAGGAGAAGCAGGTCCACAAGGAGAAATAGGTCCACAAGGAGAAACAGGTCTACAGGGAGAAGTTGGTCCACAAGGGGAAGCAGGTCCACAGGGAGAAGTCGGCCCACAAGGAGAAGCTGGTCCCCAGGGAGAAGCTGGTCCCCAGGGAGAAGCTGGTCCCCAGGGAGAAGCTGGTCCCCAGGGAGAAGCTGGTCCCCAGGGAGAAGCTGGTCCACAAGGAGAAACAGGTCCCCAGGGAGAAGCAGGTCCACAAGGAGAAGTTGGTCCCCAGGGAGAAGCAGGTCCACAAGGAGAAGCTGGTCCCCAGGGAGAAGCTGGTCCCGCAGGCCTTCCTGGAGCAAGTGCAATAATTCCGTTTGCATCCGGAACACCTATTGAAGTAGCTACAGTGTTAGGTGGTTTAACAGAAACTATTGGTCTACTTGGATTTGGTAGTTCTGAATCTGTAGCACTTGTTTTAGGAGCCCCTCTGACTCTTTCAGGAGCTGGTGGATTATTGAATTTTGCGTTTACATTACCGAGAGAGGGAACAGTTACTTCTATAAGTGCATTTTTTAGTGTTTCTTTAGCGCTAGCCTTGAGTCCGGCATTTTCAATTGTAGCAACACTCTATAGTGCAGAGCCGGATAGTGATGAATTTACTCCAACAGCAGTAACAATAGAACTGGATCCTGAATTATCCGGATTAGTTAATGTCGGTACTACTGCTAACGGTTTGGCTACAGGTTTTACCGAGACTTTTCCAGCCGGAACACGATTATTAATGGTGTTTTCTATTGATGTAGGTCCAGGAGTGATTACAAGCGCTACAGGATATGCAAGTGGTAGTATAGCAATAAATTAGTTTTATGCTATAGGATAAAATGAGAAATTGCTTTTTATTTAGTATGAGATGAATAGATAAAATATATTAGTTACTGAAAAACAGGTGGTCTATTTCACACCTGTTTTTTTGTGCTTTGTATTTACATAATTGCAGTCAAGCCCTAACCCCGATAAGCCTCAAGTCTTACTTCAAAATATAGCTCAGGCTCATTATAGAAACATGTGGATGCAGGTAAGATAGAGACATAGAAAGGAGGAAACAACAAATGAAAAAATTCGGCTTGTTTTTAGTAGGTGTTATCGCATTTTGTATATTACTCGGAAACATCGGTCCGCTAGTAGGTTTGGCAATTAGCTTAGTCGTTTCCTATTATGCAGTAAAGGAATTTATGAAAACCGATTCCACAGCGAATAAAGTTTTATGGGGAGTTATCGGATTCATCGCTATTTCGTTCTCCATTGCAAATGTTCCTGCAATTCTAGGTTTAGTAGCAGCGTACATCCTGTATGTTATCTATAAAAACTGGAATAAATCAAAAGAAGAAGTAACCGTAGTAGACAGCTCAGACCCATTTACAAACTTTGAGAAGCAATGGAATGCACTAAATAAAAAATAAAGAGGAGTGGAAAAACATGAACTTATTTACAAGAATTAAAAACTCAATTTCAGCTGATTTTCACGAGGTGTTAGATAAAAAGGAACAGAAGAATCCAATTTCAATGTTAAATCAATATTTACGTGATTGCGAAAAGGAAGTAGAAAAGGTACGTAACTTAGTGGAACGTCAAAAATTATTAAAAGAAGAATTTGTAAGAGAACATTATCAGGCAGCAGACCTTGCGAAAAAGCGTAAATACCAAGCTGATATCGCATCAAAGGCTGGAGAGTCAGAGCTTTATGAATTTGCAAATAGAGAATATCTACAATATGAGGAACGTGAAAATCAGCTTACACTTTCCTTGGAGAAAGTTACACAAGACTTAACGACTCTAGAGCAAAAGTATGAAAGCATGAAGCATAAATTAAAGGATATGTACATCAAGCGTATGGAGCTAATGGGAAGAGAAAATGTAGCGCGCGCTAACCATCGAATGAACCAAGTATTAGAATCCAATAATCCAGAGCAATCCTTCAATAAGTTTAATGAGATGGAGAGTTACTTAGAACGACTTGAACATCAGGTGGACACTTCCTATCACCGCAGTACAATTGATGCCCGTATTGCAAAATTAGAAAAAGAATTACCAGTGGAAGAGAAAACACATTCTCATACTTCGTAAAAACTGTTAATCTAAAAAGGCGTGTATAAACGCCTTTTTTCACTACGCATATAATCATGCGGTATAATAAAACTATAATTATAACTATGCTAAAAAAAGGAGGGGAAACAGTGTTAAATAAAAAGAAAACAGACTTATTGAGTTATATCGTTATCATCGGATTTTTTATTTTTATCTTGGAAATTTCATTCTTTGAAACGGGTCTCATCTTTTCCCTTCTTATTTTTGGCATATTTATGTATTTTGGAAGAAAAAAATGGAATTGGTTTCTTGGGAAAGTACTATTCGCAATTGGGGCATTATCTATTTTTTTCACGATAATAGGATCCATTACTTTTCAATTTTTGTTATTAGCTATTATTGTGTATTTCTTTATTTTATTTACTCAATCTAAGAAGAATCCAACTTATATTCAGCCTGAAATCAATCCAGAAAAAAAAGAAAAAGTAGTCAAGCGTGAACAAAGATGGTTTCAAAATAAATTATTCGGTCGTCAAAAGACACCGGAGCATTCCTACACATGGGATGATGTGAATATTCAGTGTGGCGTGGGAGATACGGTTATTGACTTGAGTAATACAGTACTTCCGAAAGGAGAAGCTGTCATTGTAATTCGAAATATCGTAGGGAATATTCAAATCCATTTACCCTATGAAATCGATATAAGTGTCCAGCATTCCGTAATGGTTGGGTCTACTATGATTTTAGAAGAAGAAAGCTCTAATCTTTGGAATCAAACGATGAACTTCCAAACAGCAGATTACGATCAATCTACCCAAAAGATAAAGATAATTACCTCTGTTCTTGTAGGAAGCTTAGAGGTGAAAAGGGTATGAGTGTATTACAACGCCATTTGTTGTTAGGGATTGGAACATCTGTCCTATGCTTTTTTGCCTTCGGAGTTGTATATTTTATCTCTTTCCCATTGTTAGACTGGTCAGTCCTTTGGAACATCAAAGTGTTCGATCTTCCCTTCATCCTATTTGCTCTTAGTATTAGTATCTTTTTAGGGGCGCTAATTGGGCTAGCTTCTGGACTTTACTGGAGAAAGCAATTTGCATCTATTTCTAATAGTTTAATTCAAGTCGAGCAAGGAAGAAATATCGAATGGGATAACCAAAGCTCTATCCAGGATATAGACGAAATCGAAAGTGAAATAAAGAAAATTCAAAAGCAAATGAAGGAACAAACCAAAATAGCACAAAAACTAGCGAACGAAAAAGCTGTTGATCTCGAAAATAGAATACAAGAAATAGTATCGCAAGAGCGGAATAGATTGGCGAGAGAACTACATGATTCAGTAAGTCAACAACTATTTGCAGCTTCTATGCTTATGTCCGCTTTAACAGAATCGAAAGAAGCATCAGAGGATAGTGAAACAAAACAATTACGATTAGTGGAAGAAATGATTCATCAATCTCAATTAGAAATGCGAGCCCTTCTCTTGCATTTACGTCCTGTTGCATTAAAAAATAAAACACTACAAGAAGGTGCTGAGGAGCTACTTCTCGAACTCATGCAGAAGGTTCCGATGAGTATTACCTGGAAGATCGAATCCTTTTCTATTGATAAAGGGATAGAGGATCATCTATTTCGTGTTTTACAGGAAAGCCTTTCAAATACGCTTCGTCATTCCAAAGCAACATCTATTGAGGTACTACTAATCGAACGCGATGATTTAATTATTTTACGAGTGGTCGACGATGGAATAGGCTTCGATGTGGAAAAAGAACGGGCGGGATCGTACGGATTGCAAAATATGCATGAACGGGCTGTTGAAATAGGCGGGATCATGAAAATTGTTAGTGTAGAGAATTCAGGTACAAGATTAGAAGTAAAAGTTCCTAAGATTGATTTAAAGGGTGAGAATGATGATTAAAGTTCTATTTGTAGATGATCATGAAATGGTGAGAATTGGGGTTACTGCTTATCTATCCGCACAACCTGATATTGAAGTGATTGCCGAAGCCGATGACGGAAAAATAGCGGTTGACTTAGCACTGGAACATAGGCCAGATATTATCTTAATGGACCTTGTAATGAAGGAAATGGATGGAATTGAAGCGACAAGAAGAATTATCGAACAATGGCCAGATGCCAAAATCATTATCGTTACAAGCTTTCTAGATGATGAAAAGGTATACCCAGCACTAGAAGCAGGAGCCACTAGCTATATGCTCAAAACTTCAAAAGCGAGCGATATTGCCAATGCTGTCCGTTCTACCTTTAAAGGACAATCGATATTAGAGCCCGAAGTAGCAGGGAAAATGATGAAAAAGATGAGACAAAAAAATGAACACTTCCTGCACGAGGAACTAACAAATCGCGAGATGGAAATCTTACTTTTAATGACACAAGGCAAAGCCAATCAGGAAATAGCAGATGAGCTATTCATTGCCTTGAAAACGGTTAAGGTACATGTGAGTAATATACTGGCGAAATTACAAGTACAAGATCGAACGCAAGCAGTTATCTATGCCTTTAAGCATTCCTTGGTGGAGTAGATTTAGGGGATTAAATAAGAATTGTTAGGTGAAACTCGGGAAGTGTCAGATAAATTCCGGGAAATGTTAGGTAAATCCCGGGAAATGTCAGGTAAAACGGGTAAAACGCAGGAAATGTTAGATAACGCCATTCCACCAGCATTTTGCGCCTCCAACTAAGGCTCAATAAAGAAAAATGCGAAGTTTACTGCTATTTTTTCTAAAAAAGAAGAAATTCAGATGATTTTTACGCTTTTTTCGTAAATTTTAATGACATCTTGTATCGATCACTCTAACGTCCCATCACCGGCTACTAATTCAACTCTATTCCTAAGAAAAAAGCGTAATGCACCTTCTCATCATAAGATAAGGAGAGTGCATTACGTTTTTTTACCTTTTATCAAGTAAGCACCTTATACTTACACTCTAAATTAGTAATGAAAGCTGTAATGTTCATTACTCAACCAGACATCTTTCCATCCTGATTTTCTCGGATCCAATGACGATGCTGTGCAATACCGTTAATAAATGCCTCACTAAAGGCGCTAAAATCCTTAGGCTTCCGAATGGTCACTATTCCCATGTCCGTATGCAGCTCATTTTGAGTATCTGCTCCTGCTAAGGAGATATTCATCATATCAGTAGAAGCTAACAAATCGACACCTTCATTTGTTGCGCCAATCGTTTTGGCGTGCGCAAAAGCATCATTAATGAAATCCTTCGCTTCTTTATGCTTCATTAAATTAGATATGGACTGCGCCCCTCCTGCAACATAGACGGCATCGTACATAATAGCACTAGTAGTAGCATAGTTTTTATTAACTTCTAGCTCTTGTCCATCAGCACTTGTAATGTTTCCTAAATTTTTGCTAATAACGTCTGTATGAAGACCACCAGCATTTAGTGCGGATTGTACTTGTTGTACTTCATCAAGAGCAAAACCATCATATGCTAAGATCGCAACCTTCCTTGTACGTGCCCCCATTACCGTATTTTGCTGGCTAAGAGCTGGAGAAGCGGCAGTCGACTTCGTTTCGGTAGAAGAAGGCGCTGCTGAAGGTGGTGCTACACCAATCCCTTTTGCAATTTCCTTAGCAAGCTGTCCATCTACATTATTGAACATTTCTACGACACGTTCCTTAATCTGTTTATCTTTGACACTTCCAACTTCAAAATGAAAGGCTTTAATAATATGCTGCTTTTCCGCATCTGACATGCTATTCCAAAAAAGTGTAGCCTGAGAGTAATGATCATTAAAGCTCTCACTGCGTGAGCGAACTTTATGGCCTTCTACTTTCTCTGCATAGTGCACAAAGCCGTTCTCTTTGTCAGCCTCTGGCATATTCCCTTGTAGTGAATTTTTCGTATAGCTTACATTCCCGCGATTAATGGTCATACGATGGAACCCATCTCGCTGGTTATTATGAATAGGAGCGATTGGACGATTGATCGGAATCTCGTGAAAATTTGGTCCACCTAATCGCAGAAGCTGAGTATCTGTGTAGGAAAATAAGCGTCCTTGCAGTAACGGATCATTACTAAAATCAATTCCAGGTACAACATGCCCCGTATGAAAAGCCACTTGCTCAGTTTCGGCAAAGAAATTATCTTGATTGCGATTTAACGTCATTTTGCCAATGATTTTGACAGGGACGAGCTCTTCAGGCCAGATTTTAGTAGGATCTAAAATATCGAAATCAAACTTAAATTCATCTTCTTCCTCGAGTATTTGGACCCCAAACTCAAATTCGGGATGCTCGCCATTGTTGATCGCATCCCATAAATCACGGCGATGGAAATCAGGATCCTTACCAGCTAACTTTTGCGCCTCATCCCAAGTAAGCGAATGGACCCCGAGCAGAGGCTTCCAGTGGAATTTTACAAATCTTGCCTTGCCTTGCTCGTTGACAAATCGGAATGAATGGACACCAAAACCTTCCATCATACGGAAGCTTCGTGGAATCCCTCTATCTGACAGAACCCACATGATCATATGAGCTGTTTCTGTATTATTGACGACAAAATCCCAAAATGTATCATGAGCAGCGGAGGCTTGAGGAATCTCATTGTTTGGCTCTGGCTTAATCGCATGGACTACATCAGGAAACTTTATAGCGTCTTGGATAAAAAAGACCGGCATATTGTTTCCGACTAAATCATAGTTTCCATCCTCTGTATAAAATTTTGTAGCAAAACCACGTACATCTCTTACTGTATCAGCCGAACCACGTGACCCTACTACAGTAGAAAACCTTACGAATACAGGGGTTTTAACTGCTGGATCTTGTAGAAACTTCGCCTTTGTCCACTCACTCATCGACTCATAGACTTGAAAATAACCGTGTGCGCCAAAACCACGGGCGTGGACAACACGCTCAGGAATTCGCTCATGGTCAAAATGCGTCATCTTCTCTCTAAAATGAAAATCCTCCATTAAAGTGGGTCCGCGGTCACCTGCTTTGAGTGAATCGACTGTGCTTGAGACACGTACCCCTTGGTTTGTCGTTAATTTAGAGTCATGATTATCGACCCGGTAGTCTTCCAGTTGTTCATTTTTTTTATTCTCCATATTATCGGATTCGTTATACTGCTGTTTCTTGTCCATTATCCAAACCCCACAATCTTGTAAAATTTATTCAGGTTACTTGCTTTTTTGACTCGAATTTTGCTTTAATAAAAAAATCTATTTCTGATGGAAAAATAACCCTAAAAATAGTTTGGCATTAATAGAAATATTTATACTAATAATTCCCAGAAGTCTCTAAACGTAAGTAGTTGTTAAAGAACAAAAGATAAATCCATTGCTTTTCAGGATATTTATCTATAAGGTTTAAAAGGTAGAAATCGGACAAAAAAAGGATGGGAACTGTTTGATTAAGGAAATAAGCAAGCCTGCATTCATTTACACCTATGCGTATAGCATGGAAGAGAGCGCACTATGCCACTTAGAGATGCGTTCATTTTTTGGAACAGACTCTCAACAAAACATTGTGAAAAGCGACATTAAAATAGATCCTAGCCGAAGTCCATTTATTCGGGAACGTATCGAGGTATTGTATGAAGGAGATGGGTTACAGGATATTTATGACCAGGTAGGAAATATTCACATACATGATGCAACATTCAAAGTGATTTATATAAAAATTAATGATCTAGCTAGCTCAGAAAAAATAGAATACCAGGAACGACGTATTATAGAGCGAGAAATCGGTGCTAGAATCGAAGGGAAGGCAGATGTTCATCATCCTGATCAAGTATTCGGTATCGTTACTTTAGGTGGTCGTTGGTATTTTGGACACTATCATAAAAATGAAGCGGTTTGGTTAAAACACGTAAAGAAACCCCGTGAATACTCTACAGCTCTAAGTACTCGTGTCGCAAGGGCAATATCCAATATTGCTGTTCCCGACCCCAATGGAGTAAAAGCAATAGATCCTTGTTGTGGGATTGGGACTGTTTTAGTAGAGGCACTATCAATGGGGATTAATATAGATGGGCGTGATATAAATCCACTTGTTACAAACGGTTCAAGGGAAAACATTGCTTATTTTAACCTTTCAGGTGATGTAACGACAGGGCCAATATCTGATGTAACAGAGTACTATGATGTGGCCATTATTGATATGCCTTATAATCTTTATACTAATATAACGCGAGCAGATCAACTTTCCATTCTCAAAGATGCGCGCCGTTTCACGGATAAGCTCGTAGTTGTAACCATTGAGTCAATAGATCAAATGATTAAGGAAGCAGATTTTGAGGTTAAGGATCGTTGTATAACGAAGAAAGGGCATTTTACGAGGGAGATTCTTGTTTGTACTTAATTCTACCTTTGCCATTGGTAGCACGTATTAAAAACATGTTCAACTATAGCGGATAATTTCAATAATCTATCTATTCAAAATTAAAAGAGCTGTCTCAGAGGTAGTAGATTCACTAATGCAGACAGCTCTTGTTTTGCGCTATTCTTCAAACATTTGATTAAGTTTTTGGTAGGAAGCGGGATATTGCGCTTCGTATTGTAAGAAGGTTGGAATCGGATAACGAACCCCGCCCTTATGAGTGCCTACTAGTCCTTCGATAAAATCATCGACCATTTTATAGGGGATGGTAAAGGCCATTTCGTGGTCATGAGTTTGTCCAAATACTCGGTCTCCATAGCATGGTAAGATTACTTGAGGTAGTGTTGACTTTATCGTTTTAATGATGATATCAGCGCAGTCAGCACGCGCAGTAAAAGTAGAGGAAAGCTCGCCACCTGTCTTATAGAGTGCTGCTGCAACCATACGCATGACTTGAGCGGAATTCCCGTAGATAACAATTAAATCAGGGTCAAAAGTTACTTTTGATAAAGGTGCCATTAATATAGTTCCTGCTTCGCTCGCCGTAAATTTTGGAACCGCGGCCTCCGTTTTCATGCCTAAATCACAGGTTTTCGTATACATTCCGTCAGTTAAATTTCCTGTTTTATAATATTCAAGTTCTTCTTCATAGCCAAAAGCAATTTTGGCTATGGGACAGGAAAGGTCTTCGTTTCCCATTGCTAAAGCCCAATTATATCTTCTTGCCATTGTAATCCCTTGACATATACTAAAGCTTGTCTGGAGATCTTGTTTTGGGCGTTTTACTCGTTCTGGGAGTAGCTCATCATCCTTCATGACTCTTAAAGCCACTGGGTATGTCTCAGGTCTCACATATTGCGCAATCGCGTCGTCAAGTTTTTTCATATTAGTTATTTTGGTAGTCGGTTGCATCTTTTTCCTCCTTTTTTTGAACTAGAATCCAATTTTTGACCAATTAAATAAGGAACCTGGATCTGTTTTTCTAACAGGTGCATATTCGTTATGTCCCATGATATGCTCTCTATCTCGAAGAATAGTAGTGTGCCGATGTAAAATATCGTCTAATAGTATGTTTAATGATTGATACTGTGCATCCGTGTATCCAATGTGGGAAGGGTCTACGACATCGTAAATATCTTCCGGTACAGTAGGGAGCATTTCTTCCTTTGTTCCAATTGCAAGTAATTCAATGCCAATGGAAAAATCGTTAAGACTATGCTGGTATTCAGGATAATTAAGCTGGTTTCCTTTTCCTGCATGAAAGGCTACTCTTCCTTCCGGTACGAGATGAAAAATCTCTCCGTCTCTCCCAATCATATAGTGAGCCGATACCTCATACTCCTCAAATAGTGCGTACACAGCCTCCAGGTTATAAGGATCCTCAGGAGTTCGTAGTACATTATTAGTGAAATGAAGCATGATATGGGTGATGGCTCCTGTGCGTAATCTCGTATTTTTTTCTGGAAGGAACCAAGCGGTAGCCTCAATGGTTGGGATGAAATTGTCATAAGTTTCATCAAGAGGTTTTTGCTCCACGATTACTTCCTTGTTTGTTAGGGTGTTCTTTGGGGAAACGCATCCTACTAATAGGACAACACTAACTCCAATGATGATAAATATATTTCTTCGCATGTTAATCTCCTACTCCAAGACAAGGTGATACTCCAAAATAAAGTATTATTTAATAATTCCTTAACTTAGGCTGCTTTTCCTCCAAGGATTGAAAAATATTGCATGTTGTTTCATTTTCATTGGAATAGGAAATGTACAAAATAAGAGAAAAATAAAGGAGGAATAAGTCATGCCCTATGATTCATTATCAGAACTTCCAGGCGGTGTAAAAGATAATCTCCCAAAACATGCTCAGGAAATCTATAAAGAGGCGTTTAATTCTGCATCAGAACAATATGAAAAGGAGGAAACAGCACACAAAGTAGCGTGGAGTGCAGTGAAAAATAAGTATAAGAAGAACGAAAACGATAATTGGGTTGAAAAGTGACTAGTGTCTTGAGGTGTTAGAAGATGGTTCCTTATGATAAGATAAAATGGAATGTGTTGGAAGGTTATGTCGAAATCCTTTCTTCATAAGTACTATCTAGGAGGGACTACAGTGAGTGAAAAAGTGGTTGTTTATTCAGCTAAAGGCTGCAAGGAATGTGAGATGGTGAAAGATTATCTTACCCAAGAAGGAATTGACTTCGAAGTTCGAGATATTTTGGCAAACCAAGTGTATCAACAAGAAGTAGAGAATTTTGGTTTTATGGGCATACCAGTAACTGCTTTTGCAAACCAAGCAGTTAAGGGGTTTAATCCAGGAGAGTTAAATAAAATAATTGCATTAGTAAAATAAGAGGAAAAGCCGTGGAAGTTACCACGGTTTTTCCTTTTTTCAATAATGTTTTTTTCGAGTGCATGTCCGGTGTATGATAATAATTGGCCTAATTAATTTAAAGAGCAGCTTTTTTAAATCTAATCAGAAGCCTTGTTATCCAATAGGTGATATAGGCTATTACTAAATCAAGTATAAAGAGATAGACCTGGTGCATTCCTTTTCGGAAAAATACCAATCCAGAGTATTCCTCAATAGTTGCAAAACCGAAGGCAAACAATGCGCTTAAAAGAATCGTATATAAATAGAAATTTTTATTGTGATTGGTACAATACTGGTAAAGAAGTAGGAAGCCAACTGGCAGGACGGATGCTGTCATATTAGATGCATAGGGAAGTATTGGTACAAGAAAATAGGGGTGAATGAACAGATTATTTCTTGCAAGTATCATATCTGCATACGTCCAAAGAATGTGTACAGTATAGCCGAAGAAGAATACCTCGAAAATTCTTTTTCTGTCTACGGTAAAATATAGCAAGATTAGCGGTGAGACGAGTAGAGTAAGTACTAGCCAAAATTGCCAGTTTGTCATATCGGAATATTGTTGCCAATAGGATGAAAATAAAGATCGTAACTCATTATTATGGTGAAATATTTGCTCCCAATACTGGTTGTAATCCACAATTGCCCCCCTGTATTTGACTTAGACATGACTTTAACGTTTCACGAGGGATCAATTATTATACCATTTTTATCGAGTAGACTATTTTCAGATAGTAAAAGGCTGCCTGAAAATAGGTAGGGTATCTGTAAACTCCCTGTTGATTTCTGTGCTAGGCTTTCGCTTTCTGCGGCCGGTCTTGGGGATTTGGTTAAACATGACGTTTAACAGAGCAAAGTAAAAACAAGCTTAGAAACACTCTCTAAGCTTGTTTTTACTTTGATTAGGGTTTTAAAACAACTTTCACGCATTCATCTTCGTGATCGTTAAAGATTTTATAAGCTTCATTTGCTTGATGTAAGGGCATTTTATGGGAGACGATTTCAGTTGGATCAAATTCACCGGCTGTAATCATTTCAAATAGCTTTGGCATGTAGTGAATAACAGGTGCCTGACCCATTTTTAAGTTAATATTACGTTCGAAGATATTGCCTAAAGGGAACATATTATATTTTGAACCGTATACACCTGTGAGTTGAACGGTTCCATATTTTCTGATTGAATTTATTGCAATTTCAAACGCACTTAATGTTCCACCTTGAATTTTTAGCTTTTGGCCAATTTCTTCAAGAGCAGATTTTTTACCGTCCATGCCGACACAATCAATCACTACATCTGCTCCACCGTTTGTTATTTCTTTAATGTGTAAGCCCATATTTTTAAATTCGTCAAAGTTGAAAATTTCCACATTGTTCATTTTTTTCGCACGTTGTAGTCTGTAGGGAAGATTATCGACGGCGATGACTCTTTTTGCTCCCTTCATCCATGCGAATTTTTGCACCATCAACCCAATTGGGCCACATCCAAGTACGACAACCGTATCATCATTTTTCACACCAGCATTTTCAACGCTCCAATAGGAAGTAGGAAGCACATCAGACATAAAGAGCAATGCCTCATCTTCGAGTTCTACCGATTCTGGAATAACAAAGGGCATGAAATTACCATAAGGTACACGTAAGAACTCCGCTTGTCCGCCTGGGTGATTACCATAACGTTCTGTAAATCCGAAATATCCACCTGTGTCAATTTCTGGATTTGGATTGGAATTATCACATTGACTTTCTAGTTCGTTTTTACAATAAAAACAGCTTCCACATGAGATGTTGAACGGTATAACTACTCTATCTCCTTTTTTTACCTTTGTAACTTCTGGACCAACCTCTTCCACAATCCCCATGGGCTCATGTCCAACAACATAGTCTTTTTCTGCAGGGAGTGCCCCCTGATAAATATGTAAATCTGAGCCGCAAATCGCTGTAGAGGTAATTCGAACAATAATGTCATCCTTTTTCTGAAGAGTGGCGTCTGGAACTTCTTTTACTTGCATTTCTTTCATGCCTTGGAATGTTACTGCTTTCAATAAGAAACCCTCCTAGTAATTAAATCGTATTTATTTTTATATACCCAATTAGTAGAGAAGTTAGTTATTAAATATTTCAATAAAAACAAAATCAATAAAGTAGTCTATGTATAATTTAGTATGTTTAACAAAAAATACAATTAAATTATCACAAGCAGAATAGAGGACTCATAAATGAATTTCTCTCGTCTTCAGCTATCTTTTGTCATTTTGTTGTTTATTGGGATTTCAAATCATGTCCTAATGCTTCCCCATCTGTTATATGTTGCTAAGCGAGATGCATGGATATGCGTAATAATTGCATATCTTATTTTAATTATTTGGGGCAGCTTATTCTATCTAATTCTGTCAAAGAATAAACGCGAAAAATTATTTTCATGGATAAAGATGCGCGCAGGTAGAGGCGTTTCGATAGCGATTATTTTTTTACTAATTATCTATATTTTGATTATCGCAACTATTTCTTTTTATGATTTTATCATTACAATAAAAATCTATTTCTTACCATTAACACCTTCGTGGATCGTAGTGCTTCCTTTTTTATTGCTTTGTGCTTGGGCTGCTAGTAAGAGTTTAAAATCTATCGTGTATATTTCTACTATCCTTTTGCCAATGGTATGGATTCTAGGTCATTTTGTCGCCTTTGCTACGATGAATGATAAGGATTATTCTTATTTGCTACCAGTTATGATAAGTGGTAGCGCCCCGATCATACATGGAACGATTGTTGTATTAGGTGGAAGTGTAGACTTAATTATTCTTCTCTTATTGCAACAACATCTGAAAAAGTCTTTTACTTTATCTCAAATTATCATTCTAATCACTCTTCTTATGGGGCTTGTTCTAGGGCCAGCTTTGGGATCTCTCTCTGCTTTTGGTCCCAATGTAGCTTCTATTATGCGTTTTCCAGCATTTGAGCAATGGAGATTAGTAGAGCTAGGGGAGCATATTTCTCACTTAGATTTTCTTGCTGTTTTCCAATTAATTTCTGGTGCTTCTGTAAGGGTGGCACTATGTTTATTTTTACTTACAGATTTAATTGAAACTCAGTCAGAGTCTATGAAAAGAAACATATTTATCTTTTTTTCGGTATTCCTTATCTTAGTAGGGATAATTCCTATAAGTGATATTTGGATGCAAACAGTAGTAGGTAAGTATTTTTACCCTTCGGTGCTATTGTTCGGGGTTGCTATCACATTAGTTTTACTTATCATCAGTTATTTACCAACTAAAAAGAAGGGAGTAAGTAACGTATGAATAGAATTACTCCACCATCTCAAGAGTTAGTAAATATTGAACAAATTTTTCAAAATGGAAGTCTTTCAGGGGATGAAATAAAACATTTTTTTCATCCTTATGCAGACATTCATTTTTTTGAGTTGGAAGATGAATACAGTAATTTCACCGTGTTTTACTGTGAGGGTATGACTGATACTGGGCAATTAAATGAATTCTTTCATCCTATTATGGACTACATAACTTGTCGTAGTCTGAAATCTAACAAGGAAAAAGGTGTTCCACCAGTAATTCATATCCATCACATGAATGAAGTCGTCGAAAAAATTTTTTCAGGGTTTTTGCTTATTTTTAAGGAAGAAGAACGCTTCTTTTATGCATTTGATATTTCTAAAATTCCACAAAGAGATACAGCTGAATCCAATACTGAAATATCAATAAAAGGTCCTAAAGATGGCTTTACAGAAGAAATCCATGTTAACACCTCTTTAATTAGGAAGAGATTGAAAACAGAGCATTTATACAACGAAACCTTCGTAGTAGGTTCACTAAGTAAGACGAAAATTTCCCTTCTTTATCTTAAACATAAAGTAGATCTAGAAAGTATTAAGGAAGTACGAAGCCGCTTAGAAAATATTCAAACAGAGAGTATTATTAGTAGTGGGCAGTTAGAACAGTGGTTATCAGATCGAACGTTTTCCTTGTTTCCACTTTTTGATTATATTGGTCGGCCGGATTTTGCGATTGAATGTATGTTGCGAGGAAGATTTATTATTGTAGTGGATGGTTCTCCAATGGTTTTAATTGGCCCAAATAATATTTTTGTATTGTTGAAATCCCCTGAAGACATCCATTTTCCCTATCATACTGTTGCTTTTCAAAGAATCCTTAGAATTATCGGGTTATTGATTGCGATTTTATTACCGGGTTTTTGGATAGCAATTGCTTCTGTAAATATAGATCAGCTCCCATTCCAGTTGTTGGCAACGGTAGTGCTTTCTAGACATGGTTTGCCCTTTCCATTAGCAATAGAGGCTTTCATTATCCTTGGGCTCTTTGAATTGTTGAGAGAGGCTGGGGTTCGTATGCCTAAAGCAGTAGGACAAACAGTTGCTATTGTTGGAGGACTTATTATTGGGGATGCAGCTATTCGAGCGGGATTAGCCTCTGCAACTATGATTGTTGTCATTGCACTTACAGCCGTTGCCACTTTTTCATTAGTGAATCAGTCATTGTCGGGAACTGTTAGTATCTTACGCATTTATACGATGATATTGACAGCATTTCTAGGTATATATGGCTTATTTCTTAGCTTATATAGCATCCTTATTTATCTATCACGTTTAGAATCGTTTAAGGTTGCCTACCTTGAACCAATAGCGTCTCTAAATTTCAAAGAATTTCTTTCTGCGCTGTTAGTTGATCCAATAAAACGTCGAAAGTTTACAGCCCGAATACTTCAGAAGGGGAGAAAATAAATGAAAAATATCTCTAAAATCATTCTTTATTTTAGCATTTTCACTCTCCTCCTCCTTCTAACTAGTTGCGGAGATATAAAAGAGATTCATCAGTTAAGTTATGTCACAGCTGTTGGTGTCGATTATAAAGATAATCAGTACCACGGTTATCTTCAAATGATGGGGTTTGATACACAAAGTAAAGATGGTGGTGGTGGAGAACCAAAAGTATGGGTTTCCGAAACTATTGGTGACACCTTTGATGCAGCGCTCTCAGAAGCCTATAATACGGCACAGGATAGAATTCTTTGGGCACATGTAAATGCGATTGTTCTAAGTGAATCAGCTATACAAGAGGGGTTCCAAAAGGTATTTGATGTGTTAACGAGATATTATGAATTGCGGCTAACACCATGGATATTCGGAACATCGGATCCAATAGATGAGATTTTTTCTACTCAGAGTTTCTTTAACCAGTCTGCATTGGAAACAATTCTTCATCAACCAACTGGGACCTTTAAACAAAGTTCTAAGATTAGACCTTTAAATTTACAAAAATTCGCAAGGGAATTATATGAACCTACTATGACAACCTATGTTCCTTCTTTAAAAGTGAATGCAAGCCACTGGAAAGTAAATATGGAAACTGATCCGAAATTATCTGTAAACGGAGGATTTTTCATTCAAAATGAACTTTATAAAGGCTTTTATACATTAGACGAATTAAAAGGGTTGCAGTGGATTGCACCTGAAACAAAGCGTGCTTCAATCGTTGTGCCAGATGAGCAGCAGTCTGGAATAATAGTGGTGATTGAAGATTTGAAGGTGAATATCGAAACAAATTCAAATGAGCAACATACTCCTAAATTCAGTGTTCATATGAAGCTAAAAGGATTTGTTTCGAATCGTAATGACAATCATATTGTAAAACTCAAAGCTATGGAAGAAGCGATAAAGAAAAGTATTACGAAGGAAGTGAATGAGTTATATGAACTAGGGCTAAAAAAGGGCACGGATTTTCTATGTATCGAGCATGTATTATATAGAGAGCATAACAAAAAGTGGTTAGAATTATCCGAGCGTGATGAGGTGGTACTTCAAGCAGGCGCATTAGAAAATGTTAGTGTTGAAGTAAATATTGAACACACAGGTGCTATTAAAAATAGATCATTAAATTTATGGTTATCTGAATGAAAGAGACAGCCAAAAATCCCCTGGGTAACAAGGGGATTTCAACATTTTATAAGTTCTTTTTTAATAATACTTAGGTTCTAGACATTCTTTTTACAGCTATTGGATAAATCTATAAGGGGATTTTATAGGAGAATTCATATTTATTGCTAATATAGAAAAGAATATTTATGAGGTGAAAATAAAATGAGTAAGGATAATTTAAAACTCACATCTTCCGAAATAGGTACATTGTGGGGATCATATGTAAATGGAACAATGATTGATATAGTAAATAGATATATGGTAACTATTATTGAAGATGAAACAATTAAAAATATCTTTGAGGAAGCCATAAAAATGTTCGAAAACCAAAAGAATCAAATAGTAACTTTTTTGGAGAACGAAGGATTTCCTGTACCTATTGGATTTACAGAATATGATCTTAATAAGGGTGCCGAGAGATTGTTCACTGACATCTTTTGTTTAAATTATTTACATATCATGACCTTACACGGTTTGACGGGACACTCCACTTCACTAGCTGTATCTGTCAGAGAGGATTTAAGATTTTTTTATGATTCATGTGATAATGATGGTAAAAGAATGTATCATCAAACAATTGATTTATTACTTGAGAAAGGAAGTTTTCAGAGAGACCCTTTGTTTTATCCAGCCAAGAACCCTGAATTTATAACTAGTAAAGATTTTACCGATGGATATTTTGGAAAGGGGAGACGTTTATCTGCAATAGAAATCATTAGTATTTCTTTCAATCTTAAAAAAACTATCATGGCTAAGACTCTTTCTATTGCATTCAGTCAAGTCGCTCAAACAAAGGAAGTAAGGGGATTTTTAGAGGATTCGGAGAAAACGTCTGATAAACAAATACAAGTATTTTCAAAAATAATGCACGCAGACAATTTACCAATTCCTAAGTCGTGGGAAACTGAAGTGACAATGTCTACCGATTCTCCTTTTTCCGAAAAATTATTATTGTATCATATTGGTTTTTTATTTCAAACTGCTCAGGCTTATAATGGGACAGGATTAGCATCTGCTATGAGAACAGACCTTGTAATGACTTACGAAAGCGTGATTCTTAAGAATCTAACAGTTACTAAAAAATGGTATAATATAATGGTGAAAAATAAATGGCTAGAACAGCCACCACTTGCTCCTAATAGAAAAGAAATTGCAAGAGAAAAATAATAAGTTTATAAATGAGTGACTAAGGATTGCTTTGAAAAATTATTATCTAGCATCGCACTACCAAGGTTTGGGTAGGTTTAAAATCAAAAATATTTAAATGGTAGAATTTTATTGGTTTTTGAATTTGTGATTAATGTACAAGTAAATTTTAATCAGGTCATACTTTTAAGTTTACATAGTGAAATTAGTGAAGCAGTTAAACTTGCAGATTATCAGTGATTTATGTTTTATCCTTGTTTGTACTTAAACTATACTTATAAAAAAACATCCCTTATTTTAAAGGGGTGTTTTTTTTGGCCAGCCTGAAGAACCTCCGAATTATCCATGTGGAGTTTAAGATAATATCCAATTTTCTTATAGAAGCAAGAAAGCTTGCCAAGTTAGTACTAATGGAATCGGCCTAAGATATTACAATATATTAGTAATTAGCTAATCGAAACATCACCATAGCCAATAATTAATATGAATCC
This sequence comes from Sutcliffiella halmapala, assembly GCF_002019665.1. GTDB lineage: Bacteria > Bacillota > Bacilli > Bacillales > Bacillaceae_I > Sutcliffiella_A > Sutcliffiella_A halmapala. The sequence goes on from NZ_KV917375.1 coordinate 1,030,437, forward strand.
AAATAAAAAAATCCCTAGAAACCTTGTGGGCTCTAAGGATTGTATATATGGAGCATAGCGGGATCGAACCGCTGACCTTTTGGCTGCCAGCCAAACGCTCTCCCAGCTGAGCTAATGCCCCGTTGAAACTGAATTTATTTTACCAAAAAATCTTTCTTTTGCAAATACTTTTCAAGAGAATTTTAGTCCAGGTTTTCCACTTCGGCCTGAATGACGCCGTTTAGCGTTTTGATTTGGTAGTACACGTCTGTAGTGTAGATGCTCTTTTTTGTTGTAATGATGCAGTTTAAGACGATATCACTTTTTTCTTCTTTCACCTTTACTCTTTTCACATTTAAGTTTTTTTCATGGATTTCCTTCATTAATTGAGTTAAATCTATTTCTTTTTCTATGAATATCTTTACTTTTAATTCTTTTTCCTTCAGTTTTTTTGGTCCGATTGCATCGAAAAGCGATGGAATTGCTTTTACACCGAAAATAATAAAAATCATGCCGAATAGTGCTTCGATGAAGAACCCTGCTCCAATAGTAATTCCAATTGCTGCGGATGCGAGTACTAAAGCTGCGGTTGTTAATCCCGAAATAGCTTCATTACTTCTTCTTAATATAACTCCTGCTCCTAAAAATCCAATTCCACTAATTACATAGGAAGGAATTCGCCCCGGGTCCATTGGACGAGAATATTCTTTGGAGTAAAGGAAGGCGGACTCATAAGACACAATGGTTAGCAAACAAGCCATAACAGAAACAATGACACATGTTTTTAATCCTAAAGGTTTTCCTTTGAGTTCCCTTTCTAAACCGATAATTACTCCAGCTACAGTTGCAAAACTAAGTTTTATCACAAAATCATATTCAGCTACTAAGTTTAAAAAAATTTGCATTTGGCCCCTCCTCAATCTGTATGTAAAAAAACTATAATTAAAAAGAAATGGTTAGAAAATTATAGCAATATTCTGTACAATTATAAAGTATAACTTTTGATAACTGACAACGACGAGGAGTATGGAAATGAAAAAATATTTTAATCCATATGTGGCGTTAGCAATCGGTGTTATTTCCGTATCCACATCCGCCATATTTGTAAAATTAACAGATGCCCCTGCGGGAGTCGTCGCATTTTATCGACTTCTTTTCTCTGTGTTACTAATCCTACCAATTTTCTTATATAAGTATGTAGGAGAACTTAAGGCAATTACGAGAAGAGATTGGATCTCTTCCATAATAGCTGGTATCTTTTTAGCTTTTCATTTTATTTTATGGTTTGAGTCTCTTAACTATACAAGCGTTGCAAGTTCGACAGTGTTAGTAACATTGCAACCGTTATTTGCTTTTATAGGGACTTATTTATTCTTCCAAGAAAAGCTTAGTGCCAGGTCGATAACAAGTGGAGTGATTGCTATTATCGGTAGTGTGATTATTAGTTGGGGCGACTTTCGTATAAGTGGGATGGCTCTTTATGGGGATATGTTGGCCTTGGTAGCATGTGCATTAGTTACGGCTTATTTATTATTTGGACAAGATGTACGAAAGCGGCTTTCTTTAATTACTTACACCTTCTTGGTATATGGCGTTAGTACGATTACCTTGTTGTTATATGTATTAGTGCTAGGAGACCCACTAACTGGTTATGCACAATCAGACTGGATGTGGTTTCTGTTACTTGCCATCATACCAACCTTACTTGGTCATTCGCTTTTTAATTGGGCTTTAAAATATATTAGTACAAACGTCATATCGATGAGCATTTTATTCGAGCCAGTAGGTGCAGTTATTCTTGCCTATTTTGTTTTGAATGAATGGATTACCTGGACTCAATTTACCGGAGGCTTGTTAGTGATGCTAAGTGTTGCCTTTTTTCTAAGGGATAATCGAAATACAAAACAAGAGCAGGTATGGACGGAAGGGGAGGAAATACGATGATAATTAGATTAGCAAAACCAGGAGATGCACCATCAATTGCAAAAGTGCATGTAGATAGTTGGAAAACAACATATAAAGGATTGATAGCTGATAGTTATCTTGAGGAGCTTTCTTATGAAAACAGAGCAAGAATGTGGGCTGCTGCAATCGAAAGAGGTTTCGAGAAAAGTTGTATATTTGTTGCGGAAGTCGATGGAGAAATCGTAGGATTTGCAAATGGGGGAATGGAGCGGACTCAAAAATATGGAATAGACGGGGAATTATTTGCAATCTATCTTTTGCAAAGCTATCAGAAAAAAGGAATTGGAAAAAAGCTGTGTACAACAGTAGCGGAGTTTTTACATAATAAAAATTATCAATCCATGCTTGTTTGGGTATTGGCTAACAATCCGAGTCGGGCCTTTTATCACTCTTTACATCCTGAAGAAATAGGTGTTGAGCAAATTCAAATCGGAGACCAATCATTTCAGGAAATAGCATATGCTTGGAAGAATCTAAAAAGTTTACTGCATCAGAAGATGGAAAGTAAAAATGAATGAAATTTCATCAGGATCAAAAGAAATAAACATTAAGCATTTATTAGAGAAGTATGGATTGGAGAATCATCCAATTATAGGTGGAGTGATTTCAGGGAAACAATTAGGTAAAGTCTTTGTAGATAATAGGTTATATACTAAATTCGCCGTAGTTTATGCTATCCATGAAATGATTTATCTAATCGGTGAGGAACCCTACTTAAATATTGAAGATTGGTTCCTTGTACAAATTTTGCCAATCGCTTGTGAATATCGAGAAGAGGACATCAACATAGAAACATATCCAGTAAAAACGAAACTAGATATACAAAAGTTGTTTCCTAACTTACCTATTAAACAAGGAAAAAGAGTATCGTTTGTCTTTTCTAAAGAAATTTATAGTAATAATAGAAAGGAAATTGTAGTGCCAGATAGGTATTCAATTGAACGAATAAAAATGGAAACCTTCTATAAGGATACAGATGCTTTAATGAAACATGAGATTTTGAAGTTTT
>NZ_KV917375.1:1038389-1741164 GCF_002019665.1 Sutcliffiella halmapala
GTGGTAGGAGAGCGTTCTAAGGGCGTTGAAGCTAGACCGGAAGGACTGGTGGAGCGCTTAGAAGTGAGAATGCCGGTATGAGTAGCGAAAGAAGGGTGAGAATCCCTTCCACCGAATGCCTAAGGTTTCCTGAGGAAGGCTCGTCCGCTCAGGGTTAGTCGGGACCTAAGCCGAGGCCGAAAGGCGTAGGCGATGGATAACAGGTTGATATTCCTGTACCACCTCCACTCCGTTTGAGCAATGGGGGGACGCAGAAGGATAGGGTAAGCGCGCTGTTGGATATGCGCGTCCAAGCAGCAAGGCTGAGAAGTAGGCAAATCCGCTTCTCATATAAGGCTGAGCTGTGATGGCGAGGGAAATATAGTACCGAAGTTCCTGATTTCACACTGCCAAGAAAAGCCTCTAGCGAGGAGTATGGTGCCCGTACCGCAAACCGACACAGGTAGGCGAGGAGAGAATCCTAAGGTGAGCGAGAGAACTCTGGTTAAGGAACTCGGCAAAATGACCCCGTAACTTCGGGAGAAGGGGTGCTCTGTTAGGGTGTTAAAGCCCGAGAGAGCCGCAGTGAATAGGCCCAGGCGACTGTTTAGCAAAAACACAGGTCTCTGCGAAGCCGTAAGGCGAAGTATAGGGGCTGACGCCTGCCCGGTGCTGGAAGGTTAAGGGGAGAGGTTAGCGCAAGCGAAGCTTTGAACCGAAGCCCCAGTAAACGGCGGCCGTAACTATAACGGTCCTAAGGTAGCGAAATTCCTTGTCGGGTAAGTTCCGACCCGCACGAAAGGCGTAACGATCTGGGCACTGTCTCAACCAGAGACTCGGTGAAATTATAGTACCTGTGAAGATGCAGGTTACCCGCGACAGGACGGAAAGACCCCGTGGAGCTTTACTGTAGCCTGATATTGAATTTTGGTACAGCTTGTACAGGATAGGTAGGAGCCTGAGAAGCCGGAGCGCTAGCTTCGGTGGAGGCGTCGGTGGGATACTACCCTGGCTGTATTGAAATTCTAACCCGCAGCCCTTATCGGGCTGGGAGACAGTGTCAGGTGGGCAGTTTGACTGGGGCGGTCGCCTCCTAAAGAGTAACGGAGGCGCCCAAAGGTTCCCTCAGAATGGTTGGAAATCATTCGTAGAGTGTAAAGGCACAAGGGAGCTTGACTGCGAGACCTACAAGTCGAGCAGGGACGAAAGTCGGGCTTAGTGATCCGGTGGTTCCGCATGGAAGGGCCATCGCTCAACGGATAAAAGCTACCCCGGGGATAACAGGCTTATCTCCCCCAAGAGTCCACATCGACGGGGAGGTTTGGCACCTCGATGTCGGCTCATCGCATCCTGGGGCTGTAGTCGGTCCCAAGGGTTGGGCTGTTCGCCCATTAAAGCGGTACGCGAGCTGGGTTCAGAACGTCGTGAGACAGTTCGGTCCCTATCCGTCGTGGGCGCAGGAAATTTGAGAGGAGCTGTCCTTAGTACGAGAGGACCGGGATGGACGCACCTCTGGTGTACCAGTTGTCTTGCCAAAGGCATAGCTGGGTAGCTACGTGCGGACGGGATAAGTGCTGAAAGCATCTAAGCATGAAGCCCCCCTCAAGATGAGATTTCCTTTAGCTTCGGCTAGTAAGATCCCTGAAAGATGATCAGGTAGATAGGTTCGAGGTGGAAGCGTGGCGACATGTGCAGCTGACGAATACTAATCGATCGAGGACTTAACCCAAAAATAATGAACGATACTTAGTGAATCTTGATATAAAAATACGTTATCTAGTTTTGAAGGAATATAGCAAAAAAATGCTTGATTTTCTTCAAAAATATATTATAATAATATTTGTCTGGTGGCGATAGCGAAGAGGTCACACCCGTTCCCATACCGAACACGGAAGTTAAGCTCTTCAGCGCCGATGGTAGTTGGGGGCTGTCCCCCTGTGAGAGTAGGACGTTGCCAGGCGAATATATTGGAGGATTAGCTCAGCTGGGAGAGCACCTGCCTTACAAGCAGGGGGTCGGCGGTTCGATCCCGTCATCCTCCACCATTTTTAGCCGGTGTAGCTCAGTTGGTAGAGCAACTGACTTGTAATCAGTAGGTCGTGGGTTCGACTCCTATCGCCGGCACCACTTAGTTTTTTTGTTAGTTTTATCTATTTCATTGTTATATATGAATAATAAAGCAACTAATTTTATTATGTGCCATTAGCTCAGTAGGTAGAGCACATTTGAATAAACTGCGAAGCGATACTACAGCGTACTCGTTGATTAACTTCTAGAATTATCTAGCAGAAACGAGGACGTCGTACAGAATATGCTTCTTAGATTGAAATAATATATAAAGATTTATTAAAAATTAATATGTTTCTTTAATTAAGTGCCATTAGCTCAGTAGGTAGAGCATCTGACTTTTAATCAGAGGGTCGAAGGTTCGAATCCTTCATGGCACACCATTTATCACGCGGGTGTGGCGGAATTGGCAGACGCGCTAGACTTAGGATCTAGTGTCTTTGACGTGGGGGTTCGAGTCCCTTCACCCGCATTATATTAGCGGAAGTAGTTCAGTGGTAGAACACCACCTTGCCAAGGTGGGGGTCGCGGGTTCGAATCCCGTCTTCCGCTCCAACAGTAGTGCCGGGGTGGCGGAACTGGCAGACGCACAGGACTTAAAATCCTGCGGTAGGTGACTACCGTACCGGTTCGATTCCGGTCCTCGGCACCAAAGTTTTTTGCACTAGCAAAATAAATTTCAATAGCGCCCGTAGCTCAATTGGATAGAGCGTTTGACTACGGATCAAAAGGTTAGGGGTTCGAGTCCTCTCGGGCGCGCCAATTTCGGGGAGTAGCTCAGCTTGGTAGAGCACTTGGTTTGGGACCAAGGGGTCGCAGGTTCGAATCCTGTCTTCCCGACCATGAAATTTACAGTTATATGGGGCCTTAGCTCAGCTGGGAGAGCGCCTGCTTTGCACGCAGGAGGTCAGCGGTTCGATCCCGCTAGGCTCCACTTATAAAACTTTAATACTTTTCTTTTTTGGCGGTGTAGCTCAGCTGGCTAGAGCGTACGGTTCATACCCGTGAGGTCGTGGGTTCGACTCCCTCCGCCGCTACCAAAAAAGGACCTTTAGCTCAGCTGGTTAGAGCAGACGGCTCATAACCGTCCGGTCGTAGGTTCGAGTCCTACAAGGTCCACCAGTAATTCTTATATGTGGAGGAATACCCAAGTCTGGCTGAAGGGATCGGTCTTGAAAACCGACAGGGGTGTCAAAGCCCGCGGGGGTTCGAATCCCTCTTCCTCCTCCATATTCTTATAAGAATTGCTTAAAGTAAAAGTTTATATATTATTGTCGCGGGGTGGAGCAGTCCGGTAGCTCGTCGGGCTCATAACCCGAAGGTCGCAGGTTCAAATCCTGTCCCCGCAACCAATAGGTCCCGTGGTGTAGCGGTTAACATGCCTGCCTGTCACGCAGGAGATCGCCGGTTCGATCCCGGTCGGGACCGCCATTTTAAATTTAATAATGGCTCGGTAGCTCAGTTGGTAGAGCACGATCGAATAAGCTGCGAAGCAATTCAACAGCGCACAAATTTTGGTTTTGAAATTTGGGTGATCATGCAAATAACTACTAATTATTGTTGCAAAGATTTACATTATGGCTCGGTAGCTCAGTTGGTAGAGCAATGGACTGAAAATCCATGTGTCGGCGGTTCGATTCCGTCCCGAGCCACCATTTTTAGGTTAATGCAGTATTGCCGGTGTAGCTCAGTTGGTAGAGCACGAACGAATAATCTTCGTAGTGAATCATTAGCGCACAAATCGAGTTGCTTCCTGAATAATCCCTGAGATTTGGGTGACTATTCAAAAACGAATAAATATTGTTGAATTAACTTTAATTAGCCGGTGTAGCTCAGTTGGTAGAGCAACTGACTTGTAATCAGTAGGTCGTGGGTTCGACTCCTATCGCCGGCACCATTTTTAAAATTAAATAGTATTATGGCGGTTGTGGCGAAGTGGTTAACGCACCTGATTGTGGTTCAGGCATTCGTGGGTTCGATTCCCATCAGTCGCCCTTTTTTTTTGCGGGTGTAGTTTAATGGTAAAACCTCAGCCTTCCAAGCTGATGTCGTGGGTTCGATTCCCATCACCCGCTCCATATGGGCCTATAGCTCAGCTGGTTAGAGCGCACGCCTGATAAGCGTGAGGTCGGTGGTTCGAGTCCACTTAGGCCCACCATACTTTAATATGATTAATCCACCATAGCTCAGCGGTAGAGCATTCGGCTGTTAACCGAAGGGTCGTAGGTTCGAATCCTACTGGTGGAGCCATATTCGGGGAAGTACTCAAGTGGCTGAAGAGGCGCCCCTGCTAAGGGTGTAGGTCGTGTAAGCGGCGCGAGGGTTCAAATCCCTCCTTCTCCGCCATTCTAATTTAGGCCCGTTGGTCAAGCGGTTAAGACACCGCCCTTTCACGGCGGTAACACGGGTTCGAATCCCGTACGGGTCATCAAAAAGTTGTGATATTTATAACAAATATCATGGCTTTTTTATTTTGTTTTAATTTTACCCCTCTCATCTAAATATAAATAGCATCTTTTTATAATGTGAAATTATGCTATACATTTGCTATACTTAAGTCTTATTCCTCTAAATAAACTAATAGTTGTCTAACTCCTTCTATTTCGTATAAATTCATATAAGGGCACAATATATTGATAAGAAAATTGATATCTTCTATTATTTGATTTAGAATAGCTCTGGGTGAATAGTAATGCATGGATTAACTAAATGGATCTTGTAAGAAGGCTTGTCAGTATGGAAAGACTATGACAATATATAAACATGTATGGTTGCAATACGATTTTTTTGAAAAAGCAAAAGTAAAATAATTTTTATGTGCAAGAATTAACAAGAATGAGTGGAGGAAATGAATGTATGAGCGAAATACCAAATTGTCCAAAATGTAACTCCGAATATACATATGAGGATGGAAGTCTTTTTATTTGCCCAGAATGTGCCTATGAGTGGTCATTAGAAACAGAAAATAGTGAAGAGCAAAAGGTTGTTAAAGATGCAAATGGGAATGTCTTAAACGATGGGGATTCTGTAACTGTTATTAAAGATTTGAAAGTAAAAGGGAGCTCTTCCGTCTTAAAAATAGGTACTAAAGTAAAGAGTATTCGTTTGGTTGATGGTGATCATGATATTGATTGCAAAATTGATGGTTTTGGAGCTATGAAATTAAAATCTGAGTTTGTTAAAAAAGTGTAATTTTACTTTTGCGAACTTCTATTTTAATGATTGATTTTATGAAAATAAGTGAATTACATAATCTTATGTGCAGCTACTGATATTAGTGCACATGTATCGACCTTCCACGGATTCACGGACTATGTGGAAGGTTTTTTGTTGATTAAAATAATATGGCTTCTATTTTTGAGGCTTGTCAGGGCATCATAGGCCATCAAAGGACTGTATGTAACAAACAACATCCAAATTAACAATTAAACTCAAAAAAGCAACACTAGGAGACTAGGAAGAGGCATCCTTAGGTTAGAGAGCGAGTCAATTGTCAAATCGACGAACTGAAAATAACGATATATCTTCTTCGCTACTACCTTCTATAATTAATTCACTTAAAATTTTCCCAACGACGCTACTAAATTTAAATCCATGACCAGAGAAGCCTGCTGCAATTGCTACGTTTGGGTAGGATGGATGCAAGTCTATAATAAAGTTTTCATCGGGAGTAAGGGTGTAGATACAAGTCTTTCCATTCTTTAGAAGAATATCTTGTTGCATGGACATATACTTTTGCAAAAACTGTTTCAAATCTCCCTCATCTTCTGGGAATTCACCGAATTGTATAATAGAAGAGTCAGGATTAATTTTTTCGCCTCCATCATGTCGACCGACCTTCAAACCGGACCCGTTAATACTTGGAAACCCATAATAAATTCCTGTAGAGGTGTCGAAAGCAAAAGCAGGAAAATGTTGGCTATTGTACATACTTTCATTTACATTAAACCAAGCAAAAGTCTTTCGAATAGGAGTAAGCGGAAGGTTTAAATCTAGTAATGCAAGTAAATGAGTGCTCCATGCTCCTGCTGAAAGCACCAATGAATCAGAATAGAAAACCTGATCTTTGGTTGTGATACGAACATTTTTTCCTTGGATAGATATATCCATCACAGGACAATTTGTTAAAATAGTAGCACCATGCTTTTTTGCTAGTTGAGCATATGTCAGAATACACTCTTCAGATTTAAGAATCCCAGAGCTTGGTTCATGGCAGGCGATAAAATTTTTCGGTAGTGTGATGCCTGGCCATTTTTGGTTAACCTGATTTGCTTTCATAATCTCTAGTGGCAAAGAAAATTTATTTGCACTAGCTATAACATTTGCAATAAAAGGTGATTCACTATTTCCGACGTTGAGCACACCTGTTTGTAAGAATAGCTCCCTATCTGTTTGTTGCTCTATATCGTTCCAAAGCTCTTGGGATTTTAGTGCTAGGGGAACATACGCCTCATTTTCACCGTAGGCATATCTTATTATTCTTGTGTCGCCATGATGACTGCCTCTATTATGTGGTGGATTAAAAGCATCTAATAATAATGTTTTCTGCCCATTTTTCGAGAGATAGTATCCTGCTGCCATCCCCATTGAACCAGCTCCTACAACAATTACATCATAATGCATTTGTGTCCTCATCCTCCTAATTTTAGCGAAAATTAAATTTAGAAATGAAATGGCTAGTTTTGTGTTGAAAGAGGGGGTGTTCGACTGTTTCATAACTTAAGTAGATACCCTCTATTCTATCAGTTAAAACTAAATATCTCATAATAATTTTAATATTTTAATATAATTACCCTCTCAAATGCCTCTTCATGATAAAAATTTTCAAAAAACTTTTCGACAAATTTATAGATTTTTCAAAGGATTTTCTTGTCTAAAAATCTTTATTGGAACCCCTTACATTTTTATAGTCATATCAAGAACTTTGACGTTATCCAAATGGAAGCGGTTTCTCTGATTTAGAGTGATTTCGACAAAATAGCAATAAATTGTGAATATTGCTACATTATGTCAACTGATTAGTGGTTGTCGGAAAAAGGAGAATGTTATAAAAAAGAGAATAGTAAAGTATAACAATAATCTTTTTAATTATATTCTGAAAGGGTGACGATTTTGATTGCAACTAGCACTACTGATTTTCAGTTGCACCTATTTCATGAGGGAACATTGAATAAGAGTTATGAGCTATTTGGTGCACATATTATGAAACACCGAAAGAAAATTATCGGAACTAGATTTACGGTTTGGGCCCCTAATGCAACGGTCGTTAGAGTTATTGGATCCTTTAATGATTGGAATGGGGAAGATTACGTTTTACAAAAAATAAATAATGAAGGCGTCTGGAGTATTCAGGTACCAGAAGAACTTACTGGACACCTCTATAAATATGAAATAGTTACAAAAACTGGGGAGATACTACATAAGTCAGATCCATTTGCTTTTCATGCTGAGGTAAGACCGAAAACTGCATCGATTGTATATGAGATGCAAGGGTATAAATGGAAAGATCAAAACTGGCGTAGAAAGAAAAAGAGAAAACTAGTTTACGAGAAGCCTATGTTTATTTATGAGTTGCATTTAGGGACATGGAAGAAAAAAGAGGATGGAGAATTATACTCCTATCGTGAGTTAATTTCTGAACTCATCCCCTATGTGAAAGAGCAGGGGTTTACTCATATCGAGCTTCTACCTTTAGTTGAACATCCCTATGACAGATCATGGGGATACCAAGGAACAGGCTATTATGCAGCGACAAGTAGATATGGGACTCCAAGTGATTTAATGGCATTTATTGATGCGTGTCACCAAGAGGACATTGGCGTTTTATTAGATTGGGTGCCAGGGCATTTTTGTAAGGATGCACATGGATTATCTATGTTTGATGGTACTCCTACTTTTGAGTATCAAACTTATAATGATCGCGAGAATGAAGTTTGGGGAACTGCAAACTTTGATTTAGGGAAGCCTGAGGTTCGAAGCTTTTTAATTTCAAATGCCCTGTATTGGATGGAATATTTCCATGTGGATGGTTTCCGTGTTGATGCTGTAGCAAACATGCTTTATTGGCCAAATTCACAAGAGGAACATGCAAATCCATTTGCACAGGAGTTTTTGAGAAAGTTGAATGAAGCTGTTTTTGAGTACGATTATAGTGCGCTTATGATTGCAGAGGATTCAACAGATTGGCCACTAGTTACTGCTCCGACATCATCAGGAGGATTAGGATTTAACTATAAATGGAATATGGGATGGATGAATGACATTCTGCGCTATATGGAGGCACCTCCTGAACACCGTAAACATCTCCATGATAAGGTCACATTTTCTATTGTATATGCTTTTTCTGAAAACTTCATTTTGCCATTTTCACACGATGAAGTAGTGCATGGAAAAAAATCTTTATTAAATAAAATGCCTGGGGAATATCAGGAGAAATTTAATCAATTACGATTATTATATGCATTTTTTCTCGCTCATCCTGGGAAGAAGCTTCTCTTTATGGGAGGGGAATTCGGACAATTTGATGAGTGGAAGGATTTAGAGCAGCTTGATTGGTTTTTGAAGGAAGAATATGAATCACACCAACAAATGAATCTTTATTTTAAAGAGTTGCTAGCATTTTATAAAGAGCAAAAGGCATTATATGAACTTGATCATATGCCAGAGGGTTTTGAATGGATTGATGCAGATAATCGTGAGCAAAGTATTTTTTCTTTTATTCGAAAAGGAAAAAAACCAACAGATACGTTAGTGGTTTTATGTAATTTTACAAACTCCGCATATGAACAATACAAAGTTGGAGTGCCTTTCATGGCCGAATATGAAGAGGTCTTTAATTCAGATCAAGTGAAATACGGTGGATCTGGTGTGGAAAATATAGGGGAGATTAGTGCGAAAGAAGGGGCATATCATGGCAAAGACTTTCATATGATGGTCAATGTTGCGCCTTTTGGAGTAAGTATGTGGCGACCTAAGAAATTACGAGGGGAGAGATAGTAGGGATGATGAAGAATAAATGTGTAGCAATGTTATTAGCAGGAGGAAAAGGTAGTCGGTTAAGCTCTTTAACAAAGACATTAGCTAAACCTGCTGTCCCGTTTGGTGGTAAATACCGCATTATTGATTTTGCTTTAAGCAATTGTACGAACTCTGGAATTCATACAGTTGGCGTATTAACGCAATATCAGCCATTAGTATTAAATTCATATATTGGAATCGGCAGTGCATGGGATTTGGATCGTAAAAATGGGGGAGTTACTGTATTGCCACCATATACAGAATCTTCTGGGGTTAAATGGTATACGGGGACGGCAAGTGCTATTTATCAAAACCTTAATTACTTAAAGCAGTATGAACCAGAAAATGTGCTGATTCTATCTGGTGACCATATTTACAAAATGAATTATGCAGAAATGCTTGATTATCATATTAAGAAAGATGCGGACGTGTCTATTTCTGTTGTAGAAGTTCCGTGGGAAGAAGCAAGTCGCTTCGGCATTATGAATACGAATGAAAAGCTTGAAGTCGTAGAATTTGATGAAAAGCCTGCTAATCCCAAAAGCAATCTGGCATCTATGGGTATCTATATTTTTAAATGGTCCGTGCTTAAGGAATATTTAGAAATGGATGATCGAAATCCAGATTCGAGTCACGATTTTGGTAAAGATGTTATTCCATTGTTGCTAGAAGAGAATAAGCATTTAATTGCATATCCATTTTCAGGATATTGGAAGGATGTTGGAACGGTAAAAAGTTTATGGGAAGCCAACATGGACTTATTAAAAGAAGAGTGTGAATTAAACTTATTTGAATATAACTGGCGCGTTTATTCCGTAAACCCCAATCACCCCCCTCAATATATTGCACCATATGCAGATGTGAATGACTCCCTAGTAAATGAAGGGTGTTTCATTGAAGGAAAGATTGATCATTCCGTAGTATTTCAGGGTGTAAAGGTTGGGAAGAACACGGTGGTACAAAATTCCGTTATCATGCCAGATGCAATCATTGGTGAGAATGTTTATATCAACAAAGCGATTGTACCTACTGGCATTGTCATTCCAGATGGCGTCGTCATTTGCCCAGAAAAAAATGAAGATGAGATTATTTTAGTTACTGAAGAAATGATGGAAAAAGGTATGTTCTCCATCTCATAATAATGACATTTAATCATAATCACAGGAAGGGATGAGAATCTATGAATAAATCAATGCTCGGAATAATAGATGCAACTACACATAATGACGCTATGCAAGAATTAACATGGAAGAGGTCGATTGCTGCCGTTCCTTTTGGAGGTCGTTACCGTTTAATCGATTTTGTCCTTTCTAATATGGTGAATTCGGAGATTCAGAGTGTCGCGATTTTCCCACGCTATCAATATCGCTCTCTAATGGATCACCTTGGATCAGGAAAGCAGTGGGATTTAGACCGAAAGCGAGACGGGTTGTTCTTTTTTCCAAGTGCTGATGGAGACGTGGATGGAAATACCGGATCTTTTCAACATTTTAAAGAAAATCAGGATTTCTTTTTAAGAAGCAATCAGAAATATGTGGTGATTGCTAATAGCTTTACCGTAAGTAATATGAATTACAAATTGATGCTTGAGCGTCATCTAAACAACCGTTGTGATATTACCCATGTCCTTCATGGGGAAGATTCTATGGATATTTATATTTTAGAGAAAGACTTGTTGGTAGAGTTGTTTACGAATTACGAGCGAACTGGGTATCGCAGTATCATGGATGTTGTGGAGGATGTAAACAGCGGCTACAAAGTATGTAATTATGAGTTTACTAGTTATGCGGCAGTGATTAATTCGGTAGAAAGCTATTACAAGCATAGCTTAGAATTGCTAAACCCTACTATATGGCAGCAAGTATTTAAGAAAAACCATCCGATATTCACTAAAGTAAAGGATGAACCACCAACTAGTTATTCAAAGGATGCTTATGTGAAAAATTGTATGATCGCAAACGGAGCGATTATTGAAGGGCATGTGGAGAATAGTGTTATCTTCCGCGGAGTGAAAATAGGAAAAGGTACGGTTATTAAGAACAGTATTGTGATGCAAAAAGGAATTATCGGCATGAATTGTGTTTTAGATTCTGTTGTTCTAGACAAAGATGTAAGAGTAGAGGATGGCACAATTTTAACTGGAAAGTCTTCTTCACCTTATTTGGTAAGAAAAGGTACTGTACAAGGAGCTCTGATGAATTCGTGAAGGTTTTGTTTGTAGTATCAGAATGTGTCCCATTTGTGAAATCTGGTGGCTTAGGTGATGTTGCAGGTGCATTGCCTAAGGAGTTAAAGAAGCTTGGTACAGATGTGAGGGTGATTTTGCCTAAATATGGGCAAATTCCCACTCCATTTAAGCAAAAAATGAAAAGGGTGCAAACCACATTCGTGGATGTTGGTTGGAGACATCAATATTGTGGAATTGATCAATTAGTTCTCGATAATGTAACATACTATTTTATTGACAATGAATACTACTTTAAACGCGATTCCTTGTATGGTCATTATGACGATGGGGAACGTTTTTCGTTCTTCTGTCGAGCGGTGTTAGAAAGTATGGCCGCCATCGATTTTGTGCCAGATGTGATTCATTGCCATGATTGGCATACTGGGATGGTGAATTTTTTACTAGAAAATGAATATAAGAAAAACCCGCGTTTTGAGCATATTCAAAGTGTCTTTACTATTCATAACTTGCAGTTTCAAGGAGTGTTTCCACCAAGTATTTTGCAAGACTTGCTTGGTTTAGATGGGCAGTATCTTACTACTGATCAATTAGAATTTTATGGGAATGTGAATTTTATGAAAGCTGCCTTGGTTTCGTCTGGTCTGATTACGACTGTAAGCCCTACTTATCGAGATGAGATTCAAACACCTTATTTTGGAGAAAATTTAGATGGTGTCTTGCGTCGCCGTAGTGATGATTTAATGGGAATTATAAATGGAATTGATGATGAAATGTATAATCCAGAAACAGATGAGTATATTGAGGCGACTTATCATCAGTCCAAGAAGTTTAATAACAAACAAAAGAATAAAGCTGCTTTGCAGAAGCTATGTGGCTTACCTGTTAATGAGGAAAGCCCAATTATTGCGATGGTTAGTCGCTTAACAAAGCAAAAAGGTTTAGATTTGGTGACTCGTGTATTACATGAAATTCTTGAAGAAGATGTGCAAATCGTTGTTCTTGGAACTGGAGAGCAAAAGTTTGAGCAATTTTTCCGGGACTTATCCAATAGATATCCTGAAAAGGTACGAACGTTTATAGGGTTTGATGAGCCACTTGCACATCAAATTTATGCGGGAGCAGATATGTTTTTAATGCCATCAAGATTTGAGCCGTGCGGACTGGGGCAATTAATTGCCCTTCGCTATGGAACGATCCCAATTGTTCGTGAAACTGGTGGGTTGAATGACACGGTGCATTCTTATGATGAAACAACCTTAGAAGGCAATGGGTTTAGCTTTACTAATTTTAATGCCCATGACATGTTGTATACGATTCGACGAGCTGTATTAATGTATCAGCAGAAGCCGGAGATATGGAACGGGATAATGAAGGAAGCGATGGAGCGAGATTATAGTTGGGCGAAATCTGCATTTAAATATAATCAGCTTTATTCAACTTTGATTGCTAGGAGTGGAGTGCATGTTCTCTAACAAAGAGAAATTTAAATCAACCTTTTTGAAAAAGCTTGAGAGTATGTACGGAAAAAGCTTTCAAGAATCATCCTCACGAGATCATTATCATACACTTGGAAACATGGTGCGGGAATACATAAGCTCTAACTGGATTGCCACAAATGAGCGAAATCGCACAACCAATGAAAAACAAGTTTATTATCTTTCCATTGAATTTTTGCTTGGAAGGTTGTTAGGAAATAATTTATTGAATTTAGGAATTCAAGAAGTGGTGGAAGAAGGTTTAAAAGAGCTAGGTTTAGAACTTTCTGCTATTGAAGAAATTGAGGCCGATGCAGGGCTAGGAAACGGTGGTTTAGGACGTTTGGCTGCTTGTTTCTTAGATTCCTTGGCATCACTAAATCTACCTGGGCATGGGTGTGGAATTCGTTATAAACATGGACTATTTGATCAGAAATTTGTGGAAGGCTATCAGGTGGAGCTTCCCGAGCAATGGTTAAGGCACGGTAATGTTTGGGAGGTTAGAAAACCTGACCAAGCAGTAGAGGTTAATTTCTGGGGCAAGGTTGAATCTTATCGTGAAGAGGACAAACTTAGATTTAGACATGCAAAAGGGGAAGCAATAACAGCTGTCCCGTATGATATGCCCGTAATTGGCTATCAAACAGATACTGTTAATATGCTTCGTCTCTGGAGTGCTGAGCCAGCTCCATTTCCTATTAATAAAGATATTATGCAATATAAGCGGGATACAGAGGCTGTTTCAGAGTTTCTCTATCCAGACGATACGCATGATGAAGGGAAGATTTTGCGATTAAAGCAGCAATATTTTTTAGTTGCAGCAAGTATTGGTAGTATTGTACGATCTTACCGGAAAAAGAATGGTAGTTTGGTAGATTTTCACAAACGAGTAAATATTCACATTAATGATACACACCCTGTTCTTGCTATTCCAGAATTGATGAGAATTTTACTAGATGAAGAGGATATGAGCTGGGAACAGGCTTGG
Source organism: Sutcliffiella halmapala (assembly GCF_002019665.1). Lineage (GTDB taxonomy): Bacteria > Bacillota > Bacilli > Bacillales > Bacillaceae_I > Sutcliffiella_A > Sutcliffiella_A halmapala. The sequence goes on from NZ_KV917375.1 coordinate 1,052,104, forward strand.
GAAATTACGTCTCATACGATTTCCTATACCAATCATACAACGCTTTCAGAGGCTTTGGAAAAGTGGCCAGTATCAATATTTCAACCGCTCTTGCCGCGAATTTATATGATTGTGGAAGAGATAAATGAGCGCTATTGTGCAGACCTTTGGAAAAAGTACCCTGGTGAGTGGAATCGCATTGAAGATATGGCAATTCTTGCTCATGGTTTAGTAAAAATGGCGCATTTAGCAATTGTCGGTAGCTTTAGCGTGAATGGCGTAGCAAAAATTCATACAGAAATATTAAAAAATCGAGAAATGCGTTTATTCTATGAGGCATTTCCGGATAAGTTCAATAACAAAACAAATGGAATTACCCATCGTCGTTGGTTATTAAAGGCTAATCCGCAGCTAACCAACTTGATTCAAGAGACCATTGGTACTGGCTGGATAAAAGATACAACGCAGTTGCGTCAACTTGATGTCTATGCAAACGATTCCAATTTCTTAGAAAAGCTAGAACGTGTAAAAAGGGAACGTAAGCTGATTTTAGGAGAAAGAATTCGTAAGCAAACAGGTATGCTCATTGATCCTGATAGTATTTTTGATGTCCAGGTGAAAAGGCTTCATGCTTATAAGCGTCAGTTACTAAATGTGTTCCATATTATGCACTTATATAATCGTTTAAGGGAAGACAGTAGTTTTGATATCCATCCGCGTACCTTTATTTTTGGTGCGAAGGCTTCACCGGGATATTATTATGCAAAGCGGGTTATCAAGCTAATTAACGCTCTAGCTGATAAAGTAAATAATGATGAGACGATTAATGGAAAACTAAAGGTTGTTTTCCTAGAAAATTATCGGGTGTCACTTGCGGAGGATATCTTCCCAGCTGCAGATATAAGTGAACAAATTTCTACGGCAAGTAAAGAAGCTTCTGGAACAGGAAATATGAAATTCATGATGAACGGTGCTTTAACAATTGGAACATTAGACGGAGCCAACATTGAAATCAAAGAAGAAGTTGGCGAAGAGAATATGTTTATTTTCGGTTTGACAGCCGAGCAAGTTCTAAATTATTACCAAAATGGTGGATACCGCTCTAGTGAATATTATCATCACGACAAGCGCATTCAACAGATATTGGAACAGCTAATTAATGGTTTTTTCCCTGATGTAGATGATCATTTTGAGCCAATTCATGATTCTTTATTGATGCAAAATGATGAGTATTTTGTATTAAAAGATTTCGCGTCTTATATTGATGCACAGGAACGTGTAGATGATACGTATCGAGACCGTAGGAATTGGTTGACGATGAGTGCGAAGAACATTGCTCATTCAGGGTTCTTCTCTAGTGATAGAACAATTAGGCAGTATGCGGATGAGATTTGGGGACTAGAACCTAGTCTTAATAGGAAGTAAGAAGAAGAAGGGCGAGAGTGCCCTTCTTTTACTTTAGATGGAACAAAGCAATGGAAAAGAGCAAAATTCAATAAGTTTTCTACGGTAAACTATAACTTTGTTTTCATTGCTTCTATATACGTCTCAATGCTATGGTTCTTCACAATTGATCCTTTTCTTAGTAAAAAATGAGAGGCAGTGGAGGTATGTTTATAATGCCATGTCTTTTTGCTAATAGGACCAGTTACTTTGGTGGGTGGAATGAGTGGTACCACATCAGCTAGGTTTACAAAGCGAATGGAAGCGGGAACGTGTAGATCATAGATATTAGCGAAGGATTCATCGCCTACTCGAGGCGCTGCATAGCTGTACATGTAGATGGAAGAAAACTCGGAATTCAACGCACAATCGAGTGCATGGAGCGCAGCGATTCCTCCACCCAAGCTATGCCCTGTAATAAAAAGTATTTTATCCCTGTCTAGTTGCACTAAGCCATCTAATACTTCATTTCTTAATGACTCATAGATAGATAAGAAACCTGTGTGAACGAGCGGACTTGAAGAGCAATAAGGAAACGGCTCTTGAAAGATCTCCGCATCGGAAATCCAATTCGGATCTGTCTGAGTTCCTCTAAAGGAAACAACTATGGCATCTTCTGATTCTAAAATAAACCCAAACCATTCAATGCTATGGAAGGATTTCCCTTTGAATTCTTTTATAAGCTCAAAGCCATATGGTACAGAAAAAATTCCATTTTGAAGAAACTGATCGTAGGCTAACTGACAGCATTCTGCAAGAAAAATGGCCCAGTCCTTTGACAAAATATCTCGGGTATACATCGATCATATCCCTCACTTTAACAAAAATCGTGATAACGGTCTATGATAATGTATTGTTGTATCCCTGATTAGGTGTCAATTTTTGTTTGCAGTATAAGAAGTAGAAAAAATCCTCCTAAAACCATTTGGCAAAAAAGAAGTGAAAAATTAATGGAAAACACACAAAAAAGATGGTACCTATAGAGAAAATAGATACCATCATTTTAAATTAGCTATGTTCGTCCCGCCCGTCCTGTGATCGAAGTGCAAGGTGTGAGACCACACCAGCGATCGCTCGCTGCCGCCTGGAACGGAAATCAATAGGGTGCTCAAAGAGGTCACCTTATATTTTCAGGTAGACACCAATGCAAAGAAGTTTGCACCATGAGTAATGAAAATAGAAGGCTTTAGACTGTTAACCTTAATTTTTATCCGATTCCCCTGTAGATTGGAGTGCAGGGTGTGAGACTCCTGCGGGAGAAGCGTGTTTCGGGGAGACCCCGCAGGAGCGACAGCGACGAGGAGGCTCCCGGACCGCCCGCGGAAAGCGAACACCCGGAACGGAAATCGAAAGGGAGTTTGACAGTTAACCCTTATTTTCAGGGTATTCTTTAAAATAAAGTCTGTACCCTTATTCCTCAGTATAAGGATGCTTCTCATACCCAGGCAAATCACCAAAAGTAGTCATAATACCTTCTTCATCTAAAGCAGCTTCGTATTCTTCATGTTTTGCAGAAGGATAAACCTGTATGTGTTGGCCATACATATCAGTTCCGATAAAGTTTTCATAATCCTCTACGTACCCTTCGTTTTCTGCGCTTTCTACATAGGTTCGATTGTAGTGCTCAATATCATCGGCAAAGTCAGAAGGAGACTCAGACGTCCCATAGCTTTGAACGATTTGCCATGTATCTTCTGCATCAAAAGCTACACCTTCTGACTCATCGTATTCAAATCTGCCGTATGGTGGTGCTAAAACCTCTTCTTCGACAGGTCGATCATGAGAGACAAATTGATCAGGGCTATGTTCCTTGCAATAGGTAGTGGTTGGGAGCGCCTCTAATCGTTCAACATTTATCTCTTCTCCACATACTTCACATTTTCCATATGTTCCTTTTTCCATTGCTGCAAGCGCATGCTCGATATCATGTACCTCTTTTTCTGTATGTTCATTTAATGCAATATCTTTTTCTCGTTCGTATAACTCGGTGCCTAAATCTGCCGGGTGATTGTCATATGCAGAAAGTTCACTAACTGTTTCATAGGGATGCTCTTGTTCTAATTGATAATGATCATTCTGTGCTAAATGTGCCTCTAATTCTTTTTTTGATTGCTCTAATTGTTGTTTCAGTTGAGTTATTTTTTCATGGGATACCATAACATACTCCTTTCATAAATCCTGCCTATTTGTATTATGAACTTCCCACGAAAAAACATGATTTCCAATTAGTGAGTAGTGTAAAAAAAGAGGTCAACACTTTAGCAAAGTGTTGACCTCTTTCACTTATATAAAATAACCAAGTACAATCCCAATACCGAGTAAAAAGCCAAAGATTGTATTCGTTTGAGCTGTTGCTTTCATTGCAGGCATCATACTTACGTTGCTTTTATTGCTTCTAAAGCCTTTAATAGCAGTTAATGGCTTGATGACAGATAAAAACACTAATAATGACCAAATTGATGCGTACCCTAAAGAGATAAAGAGTACGATAAGGGCGTAAGAGCCAATAAACATGGCAGCTAATAAAAGAATGGCATTTTTTCTTCCCACCAAGATGGCCACTGTTTTCCGCCCGTTTTCTTTATCACCATCTAAATCACGAATATTATTGGCAAGCAAAATCGCGCCAACTAAAATAGAAATGGGAATGGAAATTAGCATGCTAACAGAAGTAATCATACCGGTTTGAATATAAAATGATATTAAAATAATCACAAAGCCCATGAAGAATCCTGCTACAATTTCACCAAAAGGGGTATAGGCAATTGGGTAAGGTCCGCCCGTATAAAAGTAACCAGCGGCCATACATGCCGTACCAATAGCAGCCAACCACCATGTGCTATTCATGCAAATATATATACCTAATAGGGTGGCAATGCCAAAGAGTATAAAGGCTAATCGGATAACAGTTTGTGGGCTAACACCTTCTCGTACAATGGCTCCACCAATTCCAACTGAGTTTTCATTATCCAGGCCCTTTTTATAGTCGTAATATTCATTCACCATATTGGTCGCAGCTTGAATTAATAGGCTTGCAATAAGCATTGCAAAAAATAATGGCCAATCAATAACTGTATCGTACAGTGCTAGTGATGTACCAATAAATACCGGGACAAACGCTGCAGTTAACGTGTGAGGGCGTAGTAAATTCCACCAAACTTTCCAGCGTTTTTCAGTAGGTGTTTGGAAATGTTGTTGAGTTTCTATTGTCTGAGGTTGCATCTAAACCCCTCCATCTTTTTACGTTGATATTTTTGATACAAGGTTGGGACGTATTTACCATGCGTTTCATAAATGAGAAGCAGAAATGATATATTATAAATACAGTATAAGTTTATGTAAAGGGACAAAGAGTGTCAACGCTTTTTCACTATAAAGGTCAGTATAACTTTTTCCAGTAGAATTAACGGTCTAGCTTTTTGAGACATAAGCCATCTTTCTTTCGTAGGAACAGTTCATCCTCCTGCGAAAATCTGCCTTATGCTTGTCGGAGCTGAGCGAGCTGCTTCTACTTATAAAGAAAGAAGAAAGAATAGGGTTCATTTTGTTGACATTAAAAGGTTTTGAGGTGTATCTTAAAGGAAGCTATTCGAGAGACAAAAGTCTTGCGGTAACAAGGCCTCGGGGGGAGTCTTACATGATTACAATGCCATTTCATCATATAGTGAATTTATGGGAGGAAGCAAAAGAAAGAGCTATTTCCATAAATCAACCGGTACTTATTAGTTATACACAAAAGGTGGAGCAGCTAAATCCCCTTCATTTTTTTCAAAGCAGTGAAAATTATTATCCAGGACAACGATTTTTCTGGTCAAATCCTACAAAAAGCCACGTGATGGTTGGGGCTGGAATAACGAAGGAATTTACTGCTTTAGGTGACGAAAACAGATTTCATCATATTGAAAATCAATGGAAGCGGTTAATGGAACAGGCTGTAAGGAACGAAGAATCAAAGGAAGTTGGACCTATTATTTATGGTGGCTTTTCTTTTGATCCTAATAAGGAAAAAACTAAGCTCTGGAGCAACTTTGCAGATGCATTGTTTATTCTTCCAACGATTATGCTAACAAATATTAATGATTCAACATATGTGACAATTAACTATTTAAGTGATTGCAAGGAAAGTCATCTGCATGAGCTTATGAATATAAAAGAAGAGCTTTTAAGCGGCTCTTCTATTAAGCATGCTCGTACACCATCTGTTTTAAAATGTTTAGAAATGGATCCGTTAGACTGGAAGGATTCCATTAACACGGTGACAAGTCGGATCTCTAATGGAGCGATGGATAAGGTTGTCCTTGCTAGGGAGCTCAGAGTTCTATTTCATGATGTCATTAATGTAGGAGCTGTATTAGAAAATCTTTTAGAGGAGCAATCAAATAGTTACCTCTTCACAGTGGAAAGAGGAGCTGATTGTTTTTTAGGTGCGACTCCAGAACAATTGGTGAAAAAGGACGGGAGAGAAGTCCAATCCATGTGTTTAGCTGGATCTATTGCTCGAGGATCCACTCCAAAGGAAGATGAAGCATTTGGAGAAAGCCTTTTATCGGACAATAAAAATATTCATGAGCACGAACTAGTGGTTCAGATGATCAAGAGCTCTTTACAAAAAGTCTGTCGGGATGTTTGCACACCGAGAGAGCCAAATTTATATAAGATGAAGCATATTCAACATCTTCATACACCAGTAACGGCTAAGATTCAAGAGGAGATTAGTTTGGCGGATTTAGTCAAACTATTACATCCTACTCCTGCACTGGGAGGTTATCCGAAAGAAATTTCCATGGAAACAATCAGAGAAGTGGAGAAGCTAGACCGTGGTTGGTATGCTGGTCCCCTTGGGTGGATGGATTGGCAAAATGACGGAGAGTTTATTGTTGCGATTCGTTCCGGGTTATTACAAGGAAATGAGGCCTCTTTATTTGCTGGATGCGGAATTGTCGGCGATTCTGATCCAGAAAGTGAATATAAGGAAACACAAATAAAATTTAGACCAATGTTATCAGCATTAGGGGGCATCCAGAAATAATGAAAGCTTCAAACGACATGACGTATTATCTTGCAGCTTTTGTAGACGAGCTTGTAAAAAGTGGAATGACAGATGTAGTGATTAGCCCGGGTTCTAGATCTACCCCTATTGCTATTTTAATGGCAGAGCATCCCAATCTAAAGATTACAGTTTTAATAGATGAGCGCTCTGCTTCTTTTTATGCGCTTGGATTAGCAAAGACAACTGGAAAACCAGTGGCACTTCTTTGTACTTCAGGTACAGCAGCAACCAACTATTATCCAGCTATTGTAGAGGCGTATCAATCTCGAATTCCGTTAATTGTCCTGACTGCAGACCGACCTCATGAACTTCGTGATGTTGGAGCTCCACAAGCGATTGATCAAATAAAAATGTATGGAAACTATGTAAAATGGTTTGTTGAAATGTCTTTGCCTATCGATGATCAGGCTATGATCCAATATTCGAGAACCATGGCTGCTAGAGCAATAGGCACCTCTTTAAGTGCACCTAGTGGCCCCGTTCATATGAATTTTCCATTGAGAGATCCACTTGTCCCTAATCTAGAAGCAGAACAGCTGTGGACGAAGTATAAAGAAGCTAGTGGATCCGTTGTAGAAGTTAGTATCGGAAGCTATTCTATTTCCGAGGAACGTGCGGAATTCTTTGCTAAGCTTTTAGCTGAATGTAGAAATGGAGTAATTGTGTGCGGAGAAATGACAGGTGAATCAGATTTTTCCGATAGTGTGACGATGTTAGCTGAAGCACTACAATTTCCGATATTTGCAGATCCATTATCTGGATTGCGGACAGGGATGCATAATAAGGCTTATGTAATGGAAGGATACGATGCTTTTTTAAGAGCAGATTCTGTAAAAGAAGGCTTTGTACCAGATGTTATCATTCGTTTTGGAGCAATGCCTGTTTCTAAATTTCTTATGCAATACATAAGTAAAGCAACAACTGCTACTCAAATCGTGGTCGATGCAGACGGTGGTTGGCGTGACCCGACACTACAAGCAAGCTACATGGTTCATTGTGAAGAATCTCATTTTTGTAAAAAAGTACTTCAGTATGTAAAACCAAGAAAATCGAATGAGTGGTTCAAACAGTTAAAATCGCTGAATGAAAGGACAAAGCAAATTCTACTTTCTCATGGAAATGAAGAACAATTATTTGAAGGTCAGGTTATACGAGAACTCCAACAACTTTTACCAGATGGAGCAGCAATTTTTGTAGGAAACAGCATGCCTATTAGAGATGTGGATACCTTTTTCTTCACAAATAGTAAAGAGATAAAAGTCTTAGCAAATCGTGGTGCAAATGGAATAGATGGTGTTGTTTCAACAGCGCTAGCAGCTAGCAATGTGTACGAGCATACAGTGCTAGTGATTGGGGATCTTTCATTTTATCATGATATGAACGGTTTGCTAGCCGCAAAGCTATTGAAATTGAATATAACCATTGTGTTGATTAACAATAATGGTGGAGGGATTTTCTCTTTTCTTCCACAATCAAAGATAGAGCAGCACTTTGAAGCACTATTTGGTACCCCGATGGACATGGATTTTGAACATGCTGTTAAGCTTTATGATGGAAACTATTCCATTGTGCAAACATGGAAGGAGTTTAAGTCAGAACTTGTCGCATCTCTGTCTAACAAGGGATTGAATGTTATAGAAGTTCCGACAAATCGTAAGGAAAATGAGCAAACTCATCGTAAATTGTGGAATGCTGTTTCCCAGGAAATGAACTTGTCATATGAAAGGGAATTATGATGGAAGTAAATGGTGTTTCCTATTATGTTAGGACATGTGGAGATGGGCCAAAAAAGGTTTTATTGCTTCATGGGTTCACAGGTATAGGAGAGAATTTCCATGATGCAATTTCAATGTTCGAGGACTATGGGAATTTCACATTTATTTTTTTGGATTTTCTAGGACATGGGAAGAGTTCTATTCCTAGCTCTAGTATCCGGTATTCAATGGAACATACAATTAGAGATGTAAAAACAATTTTGGATAAGTTAATGATAAAGAAGCTTTCTATTATTGGTTATTCCATGGGTGGCCGTGTTGGGTTATCCTTTGCTGCTGCTTACCCTGAATACATGGAAAAACTCGTGCTTGAAAGTGCATCTCCAGGGATTAAATTAACAAATGAGCAGCAGGAAAGAGTGAAAGCTGATACTCTTTTGGCAGAAAGAATTAGGCATGAGGGTGTTCAAGCCTTTGTTGACTATTGGTCAGCTATTCCATTGTTTGAAACGCAACGGTATTTGCCTAAAGAGAAGCAACAAATGATTTATGAGCAGAGAATGAAGAATTCTCCCATAGGATTAGTAAATAGTTTACTTGGTTTAGGAACAGGTGCACAACCTTCCAATTGGGATAGGTTAAAAACTTTGGAGGCAAAGACACTCTTGCTCGCAGGTGAATTGGATGAAAAATTTGTCCAAATTGCTCAGGAAATGACTAAACACATGAAAAACGCAGAATTTGTTAAAATAAGTGGAGCAGGACATGCAATTCATGTGGAACAACCAAGAAAGTTTGGTAAAATAGTAAGTGAGTTTTTGTCGAATTGACAAAGTAGGGAGGAAAAAGACATGGCAAGAGAGTGGATAGCAGGCCCTAAACAATATGAAGATATTTTATATGAAACATATAATGGGATTGCCAAGATTACAATCAATCGTCCAGAGGTACATAATGCGTTCCGTCCAAAAACAGTGATGGAATTAATTGAAGCATTTGCGTATGCACGTGATGACGCAAATGTCGGTGTTATTATTTTAACAGGTGCTGGTGAAAAAGCATTCTGCTCTGGTGGAGATCAAAAGGTTCGTGGACATGGTGGATATGTAGGAGAAGATGAGATTCCGCGATTAAACGTATTGGATTTACAACGTTTAATCCGTGTAACTCCAAAGCCGGTAGTCGCGATGGTAGCAGGGTACGCAATTGGTGGAGGACATGTTCTTCATATCGTCTGTGATTTAACAATTGCAGCAGATAATGCGCGTTTTGGTCAAACAGGTCCTAAAGTTGGTAGCTTTGATGCAGGATATGGATCAGGTTACTTAGCTCGTATCGTTGGGCATAAAAAAGCTCGTGAAATTTGGTACTTATGCCGTCAATATGACGCTCAACAAGCCTTGGATATGGGTCTTGTGAACACAGTAGTACCTTTAGAGAAACTAGAAGATGAAACAGTACAATGGTGTGAGGAAATGCTGGAAAACAGCCCTACTGCACTGCGTTTCTTAAAAGCAGCATTTAATGCTGATACGGACGGATTAGCTGGAATTCAGCAGTTCGCTGGCGATGCAACATTACTATACTATACAACTGATGAAGCGAAAGAAGGCCGTGACGCATTCAAGGAGAAAAGAAAGCCAGATTTTGGTCAATTCCCTCGCTTCCCTTAATATTGATGATGAGGGCAATCTAAAAGCAGTGTGCTTTTGGGTTGCTCTTCTTTTTTCTAGGCTCTGTTCAAGTACAGTGTTGATTTTTAGGTACCAAGCTGTTGATTGGAGCACGAGGCGAAGCCTCCTGCGGGAGGTAGCGTTTTGTGGAGACCCCCGCAGGCAAAAGCCGAGGAGGCTCCACAAGCGCCCTCTGGATAAGCGAAGCCTCGTGCGGAAATCAACAGCGGTGTTTAACATAGCCTTTTTCTATTGTCGTGAAATAGGAGGTGGATTAAATGGTTACTGTTCCAAATTTCTTAGTAAAAAGAGCGAGCCTTACTCCAAATCGAATCGCATATGAAATAGAAGAAGAGAAGGTAACATTCGCTGACTTACATAATCAAGCTACGATAATCGCAGGAAAGCTTGCCTTTCTTGGTGTGAAAAAAGGCGATATCATATCTATTTTCATGAAAAATAGTATCGAGCTAGTGGAAGTTATTTTTGCATTAAAGCATATTGGAGCAATTACAGTATTACATAATTTGAGATTAACTTCACAGGAACTAGCCTTTCAAATGGAAGACGCAGGAACGAGATTCCTTATAACAGATGAAGAGAGAATAGCTCATTTAAATGATTATTTACTTATACATCAGGAAAATATCCTGTCGATAAAGAAAGTAAAGCAGTCAAGTGAAGGGGCAGTAGTAATTCAAGAAGAGTTTGACTTAGACTCCGTGGATACCATTATGTACACAAGTGGAACAACCGGTCATCCAAAAGGTGTCAAACAAACGTATGGTAATCACTTTTGGAGTGCGACTGGCTCTGCGTTAAACCTTGGATTGCACGAGAATGATGCTTGGTTAGCAGCTGTTCCGCTTTTTCATATTAGTGGTTTATCGATTTTGATGCGCGGTGTCATATATGGGATGAGAGTGATATTGCATGAAAGATTCGATGGCCAAAAGGTCAATCTGGATATAAGAGATAAGGGTGTTACGATTGTATCGGTAGTGAGTACAATGCTCCGTACTCTTTTAGATGAGTTAGGAGAAAAGAAGTATCCTTCAACATTTCGTTGTATGCTCGTAGGTGGAGGACCTGTTCCTTTACCGATGCTTGAAGAATGTGAAAAGAAGGAGATTCCGGTATTTCAGACTTATGGGATGACAGAGACTTGTTCTCAAATTGTTACCCTTTCACCCGAAGCAGCACTGACGAAAATAGGAAGTGCAGGAAAGGCTTTGTTTCCTTGTCAGCTTAAGATAATGGATGAGGGAAAGGAAGCGGCAGCAGGGCATGCTGGTGAAATAGTGGTGAAAGGTCCAAATGTGACCCCAGGTTATTTTCAAAATGTAGGAGCAACTAATAAAGCAATGAAAGATGGCTGGTTTCATACTGGTGATATTGGTTTTTTAGATGAAGATGGTTTTTTATTTGTATTAGATCGTAGAAGTGATTTAATCATTTCTGGTGGAGAAAACGTGTACCCAGCAGAAATAGAGTCTGTTCTTCTTGCACATCCAGGAATAAAGGATGTAGGTGTGACTGGAGTGGACGAGGTAAAATGGGGTCAGGTGCCCATCGCTTTTGTAGTTAAAGGGCAAAGTAAAGTGATGGAAGAAGAGGTTCTTCAATTTGTCTCTCAAAGACTAGCTGGCTACAAGGTGCCAAAGAGAATTATTTTGGTGGATAGCCTGCCAAGAAATGCTGCGAATAAACTATTACGGAGAAAGCTCGTGGAATTACTACCAGTTGAGTTGGACGTTAGGGGTCCTACGAAATGAAAATAAAAAAGATAGAGATGTTTCACACGTCCATGAGACTTGTACAACCGTTTCGGACTCATTTAGGTACAGTAACAGAGCGGGAAAGTATTTTGTTGAAAATAACAGATGTGGAAGGTTACAGTGGCTGGGGTGAGGTAGTGGCTTTTTCCTCACCATGGTACACCGAAGAAACCATTGGGACGGCTTGGCACATGTTAGAAGAGTTTTTTATTCCGTCTATTATAGAAGGAGAGTGGGACCACCCTAGTACGCTATACGAAGCCTTAACAGTCTGGAAAGGGAATCCAATGGCAAAGGCAGGTATTGAAATGGCAGCTTGGGATCTCTTTGCAAAGAAAGAGAACAAGCCGTTAGCTGATTATATCGGTGGTATTAGCAAAAAGGTTCCAGCAGGTGTTGTTGTTAGTGTAGATACGCCAAGTAATATGTTAGCAACTATTGCTGTCCGGTTAAAAGAAGGTTATGAACGTGTGAAAGTGAAGATTGATCCTGAAAATGACTATGAAATGATTAAAGCAATACGGGAAGTGTTTCCTAAGCTAGCTTTAATGGCAGATGCGAATTCTGCCTATAAGTTGGATGATGTAGAGAGATTACAGAGGTTAGATCAGTTTGATTTATTAATGATAGAACAACCATTAGCAGCAGATGATATTGTGGAGCATGCACAACTCCAAAAAAAATTATCGACTCCAATTTGTTTGGACGAAAGTATAGTTTCCTATCAAGACGCAGAAAATGCGCTTAAAATTGGAAGCTGTCAGGTGATTAACATCAAAATTGGACGTGTAGGTGGTTTGACGAACGCAATTCGAATTCATGACTTATGCCAGCAGCATAATGTGCCGGTATGGTGCGGTGGGATGCTTGAGACTGGGATATCCCGGGCATTTAATATCGCATTGGCTACCCTACCTAACTTCTCTATTCCTGGAGATATATCGGCATCTTCTAGGTATTGGAAAAAGGATGTTGTTGAACCTGAGGTCGTAGTAAGGCATGGGAAAATAGATGTACCGACCTTCCCGGGAATTGGTTTCTCAGTGAATGAGCCATATGTGAAAGAAATAAGTAAACGCATTAAAATATACGAAGCATAAGAAAGATAGGTACGTAGTAAACCGTTCTATGCTAGCTTTCTTACAACAATAGCCCCCGCAACTCAGCGGGGGCTATTAATGTTCCAGTCAGTAACGTAAAGTAGGAATTCCTGCGAGGGCCAGGCACCAAAAACGGTTTAATTAAAATAGTTTTCAAAAAACTTTGCTTGACAAAAGTTTGCTTTGGGTTTAAATTTTGTATTAGGGCAACTTTTTAAGTCATAGGTTAAATTAATGTATATGTTCAAGATAAATGGCACATTTTCACTAGAGTCTGCATAAATTGGATTTGAACTCAGTGAAGTGTGTTAATTTTTAACATAAAACTTGCACAAGAGCAACATTTATTGCTAAGTACAATATTCACGAGGGAGAGAATGAATGATGAAAAAGATTTTATTAAAACTATTACTTGTAAGTGCAATTGCTTTAGGACTGTCGGCATGTTCTTCTGCAACTGGAAGCGATGAAAATGAGAAAGAAACAATTAATGTAACAACTACGATTGCTCAAATCGGTGATATTGTTTCAAATGTTGGTGGAGATAAGGTGAAAGTTGAATCTCTTATGGGACCAGGAATTGACCCCCATCTTTATCAAGCTTCACAAGGAGATATTAGCAAGCTAAATAAGGCAGATATTATTTTTTATAATGGGTTGAGACTTGAGGGAAGAATGGGAGAAATCCTTAACAAAATGGCCAATGATAAGATGACCGTTGCGGTGGGAGAAATGATCCCAACTGATTTATTATTAGTGGATGAAACAGATGCAAACAAAATGGATCCGCATGTTTGGTTTGATATTAATTTATGGATCCACTCCGTTGAAGCTGTTACTGAATCATTAGTGAAGTATGATGAAGAAAATGCAGACTTTTATAAAGAAAATGCAGCAAAATATATGGTAGAATTGAAAGAATTAGATGCATATGCGAAAGAAAAAATAGCCTCCATTCCTGAAGAAAGTAGAGTATTAGTAACGGCTCATGATGCGTTTAAGTACTTTGGAGCTGCATATGGAATGGAAGTTACTGGTTTACAAGGACTTAGTACTGATGCGGAATTCGGTTTAAGAGATGTGCAAGAAATAATCGATTTGTTAGTAGAGAGAAATATTAAAGCAGTTTTCGTGGAAAGTAGTATTTCCGAAGATTCCATTAATGCGGTAGTGAAAGGTGCGGAAAGCAGAGGGCATACCGTTGTAATCGGTGGAGAATTATACTCCGACGCAATGGGAGAAGCCGGGACAGAAACTGGCACATATCTAGGCATGTTCAAACATAATATTGACACAATCGTTGAAGCGTTAAAATAAAGACTTTATTAAAAATTAAAACTTATAGTTGATTTTAACTACCTGTGACGTTCAACAAATACCTAGCTATTTTCAGGGTAGCCAAAATAAAAAGGTAAGGTGACTATTTATGGAACCAGTAAAGATAGAAAATCTAACAGTAGCTTATCATCGAAAACCCGTCTTAAAAGAAATAAGCTTTACTGTTCCAGAGGGGAAACTCATCGGTATCATTGGACCAAATGGTGCTGGTAAATCAACGCTTATCAAAGCTGCTTTAGAGTTAATTCCAAAAGCATCTGGAACCATTTCTATTTATGGAAAACCTTATAAATCACAAAGGAAATTAATCGGTTATGTACCCCAGCGTGGTTCTGTAGATTGGGACTTCCCAACAAATGCTTTAGATGTAGTCTTAATGGGAAGATACGGACATATAGGGTGGATCAAAAGACCAAACAAAAAGGATATTGAATTTGCATATGACTGTTTAGATAAAGTGGGTATGAGAGAATATGCTACAAGGCAAATTAGCCAGCTATCTGGTGGGCAACAACAAAGGGTCTTTTTAGCGAGAGCACTAGCTCAGGATGCTAGTATTTATTTTATGGATGAACCATTCGTTGGAGTGGATGCAGCAACGGAAAAGGCAATTATTACGATTCTCGATGAACTAAAAGCCCAAGGGAAAACGGTATTGGTTGTGCATCATGATTTACAGACAGTAAAAGAATATTTCGATTGGGTATTACTGATCAATTTAAGAAAAATAGCGATTGGACCTACAGAAGAAGTTTTCACGATGGAAAACTTACAAAAAACTTATGGCGGTCGTCTAGCTTTTTTAGATCAAAGTCAGGCAATCGTAGAACAGTAGGAGTGACAGGATGGACACGTTACTATATATGCTAAGGGATCCAAATGTGCAATGGGTACTAATAGGAACAATATTGTTAGGTATGGCTAGTGGCGTGCTTGGTAGTTTTGCACTTCTAAGAAAGCAAAGTCTATTAGGAGATGCCATGGCACATGCTGCATTACCTGGAATATGTATCGCATTTTTATTATACGGTGCAAAATCAATGTCTTGGTTTTTAATTGGCGCTGCTATTTCTGGTCTAATAGGGACTTATTGTATCCAGGCTATTATCAAGCATTCCAGAATAAAAGAGGATACGGCAATAGGGCTCGTGTTATCCGTCTTTTTTGGAGTGGGAATCGTTCTCTTAACCTATGTTCAGCATCATGGTAAAGGGAACCAAGCTGGCTTAGATTCCTTTATTTTCGGGCAGGCGGCAGCAATTGTAGGTGTAGATGTTCAAATTATTAGTATTATCGCCTTTATCCTGGTTTTTATAACTTTCCTTTTATTTAAAGAATTCAAATTGATTACATTTGATCCCCAATTTGCCCAAGGGATAGGATTACCGATTAAATGGTTAAACGGACTCCTTATGACTTTGATTGTTGGAGCAGTTGTGATTGGACTTCAAGCAGTTGGTGTTATATTAATGGCTGCCATGCTGATTACTCCTGCAATAACAGCTAGATACTGGACGGAAAGGTTAGATCACATGGTAGTGCTAGCTGGTTTTGTTGGTGGGCTTTCGGGAGTAATTGGTACTCTCCTAAGTACCATATCTAGAGGAATGCCAACAGGACCGCTTATCATCATGGCAGTAACGATTTTGTTCCTCTTTTCTCTATTTTTTGGTACAAAGAAAGGGTTAGTTCAAAAAGCCATTAAACAATTAAAAGTGAAAAAACAAATAACAAGCGAAAATATTCTTTCATCATTATATGAGCTTTCTGAGAATTCCTTACAACAGACAGAAGGCAAAACAATGGGTAATTATTCTTTAGAAACTGTTTTGGCACTTCGACCAACCAATGTGCTCACCATTCAGCGAGTTGTGAAGGATTTGAGACAAAGGGAGATCATCCAAATTAATGAAGATAAACAAATAAGTTTAACTGAAAAGGGATTACAGCTTTCTCATGATATAGTGTTGAAAAACCGCCTTTTAGATATGTACTTAATGTTTGAAAGTAAGTTTCCTGTAGCAAATTGGAGAGAAGGAAGTATGGATCTATTAGAAGGACCAAAAGAAGTATTAGATGAATTACAGTCCTTATTAAATGATTTTGGAAGAATGCCAATGGCCCTTCCGTTATATGAGGCGAAGAAGCAAATGAAACAAATGGGCCCTCATTCCATTATGAAAAGGAGTGCAGGGAATCTATGAGTTATGAAGCATGGATTATTTTAACCGGATCATTAGTCGGAATTACGTGTGGGATTACAGGTTGTTTCCTTATTTTGAGAAAAATGGCAATGTTGGCAGATGCGATTAGTCATACCGTATTACTAGGTATTGTCGGTGCCTATTTAGTATCGAGTAGTTTAGAAGGGGTTTATATGTTTGTCGGTGCCCTTATTGTTGGATTGTTAACGGCCTTTTTTGTACAGTTATTACACTCATCAGGCGTACAATCTGATGCAGCAATCGGTGTTGTTTTTACTTCATTATTTGCTTTAGGGGTTATCCTTGTATCTATGTATGCAGGGAGAATTCATTTAGATGTTGACCATGCATTAATGGGAGAGATAGCTTTTGTCCCATGGGATACGCTGGTGATTGCTGGCATGGATTTAGGACCGAGAGCAGTCTGGATGCTTGGTGCTGTACTTGTCATAAATATTGGATTAATCGTTTTCTTTTACAAGGAGTTAAAGATATGTGCCTTTGATCCAGAAATGGCTGCAGCAATTGGAATTCCAGTATTATTTATGCATTATTTGTTAATGGGGATGTTGTCTATTACAACCGTTGCCTCATTCGATAGTGTTGGAGCTATCTTAGTTGTTGCTATGCTTATTGCGCCTGGAGCAAGTGCTTATTTATTAACAGATAAATTAAGTGTGATGCTGGTGCTTAGTGCAGTGATAGGTGTAGCATCTGCTGTACTTGGATATTATTTAGCTTATCTCTTTAATGTTTCTATTTCGGGTTCGATGGCTACGATGGCGGGAGTGTTATTTACTCTTACATTTTTCTTGTCTCCGAAGCATGGAATTGTGATGAAGTGGATTTTTAGAAGATCATTGGCGAAAAGTTCAGTTTGATTTGAGTGACCTCCGAATATGGGGGTCTTTTTTTATTTATAGGATACCTGTTAAATTCCCTGTTGATTTTTGCTTCTATCAACATCAAGTCAAAATCAGCTAGGAGTTTTAATACAATCAGAAAGTGGACTAGGAGTAGAAATACTCCATAGTCCACCGAAAGTGTGAGCCCTACTCAGCTTAATGGGAGGGCTCGAAGGTTTTACAGTCTGTATCTTTGCTATCGTGTGCGGTATTCCCTTTATGACTTACCACATAGATAGCATCTGCATTGCAGCGATTTCCTTGACCCCAGTAGTTACAGTTCTCTACTTCACATAGTACTTCTACATCTTTTGCCATCGTTTTTTCCTCCTCCTTTTGTACATACGAAACATCTATATTTTGTCCTTTCGTCATTTTTCCATGCTTATTTTTCAAAAAAAGTAAATAAATCATGAATAATTTTATATTTTATTGACAAAGAGAATCATTCTCAACTATTATAGAGAGTATAAGAGAGAATCGTTCTCAATTAAACTAGAAAGGAATGATAAAAATGACATCGTTAATGGTAGTAGGTGCAGATCATTTAGGAAATATTCATGATAAATTAAAAACGTACGGATTTGAGGATATTGTGCATGTAGATGGAAGAAAGGTACAGGTGGTAAAGCGTTCCATTCCAGATCATGTGGATTTGATTTTAGTGATGACCGATTACATAAATCATAATTTAGCAAAGGTGATAAAACAAAAGGCCAAAGAATGTAACAAGCCAGTGTATTACTGTAAACGCTCATGGAGCTCGATTCAGCAGGTATTAAGTAAAGTTTAGAGAAAATAGAAAAAGCTAACTCTTGATCTTAATGTTTATTTTTAAATGTAGCGGTCGTCCTTTATGAACAAGCACCAAAGTACATTGGAACAAAATGATATAGGCGATAATGTAAGAGACGAATAGTGCTCGAAAGGAAGCTGGATCGGTAAACTCATTCTGTGTGGTCACATTTGAGTGTATGATATACGGTAATTGAACTCTCCCGTATGCGTAACTAGCTAGCGAATATTGTATAAAAGCCGACACAATAGCAAGTCTTGGCAAGCCAGTCCAGCCCTTTTTTTATCAGGTAAAACGAGCGTAATTTCGGTTACAACTTACATTTCAGCAGAGGTGAATAGCCACATAAAGTAATCTATCTCCCAGTTAAATATCCAACTAACCTCATATCGAATCGACACCATGATTAATAGCGCCTCAAGGAATTTCCACTCCTCACTTTACTTCTTAGATTTTACAATCAGTAATTCTCCTATCAAAAAAGACAAATGATGATGAAGATGGAATAGGTGTACTTGATAGAACATAGAGATAGTTATATAATTAAAATCGTAATAATTACGATTTGAGAGAAGTGTATATTTTCATTCCTTTTATCACACCTTTATAATGGGTAATAGATAGGGAAGACTAAACGATAGGAGGGCTT
Organism: Sutcliffiella halmapala; assembly: GCF_002019665.1. GTDB lineage: Bacteria > Bacillota > Bacilli > Bacillales > Bacillaceae_I > Sutcliffiella_A > Sutcliffiella_A halmapala. The sequence goes on from NZ_KV917375.1 coordinate 1,070,734, forward strand.
TTCATGAAGAAAAAAGTGCCGGTATATGTGATTAGTGGATTTTTAGGAAGTGGCAAAACAACCATTCTTTTACATATGATTAATTACTTTAAGAATAATGGGAAAAAGCCTGGTATTATTTTGAATGAACTAGGGGACGAAAATGTAGAAAATCATCTTTTTGAAGGACAAAAAGTGGTCGAATTATTAAATGGCTGCATCTGCTGTACCATTCAGGAAGATTTAAAGTCAACGCTTGATTTATATAAAAACGAAGAGATGGATGTTTTACTTATTGAAGGTACAGGGGTTGCGAATCCATTAGAAATTAAGGATGTTCTCCTCGATCCATTATATATGGATTACTACGATTTACAAACTATGATTAGCCTTGTTGACGCAAGTCACTATCTAGAGTATCAAAGTTTTTTTAACAGTTCAAAAGAAATAAGAGCTTTGTTGAAAGAACAAGTTACTTCTGCCAATCTTCTTGTGTTAAATAAGATTGATTTAGTTTCAGAAAAGCAATTAAATAAAGTAGAAACAAAACTAGCGGATGAATTAGAGGATCATATACCTATATATAGAACAAGTTATGGTGAGGTACCGCTAGAGCTATTGCTTGAAAAGAGGGTGCATATCAGAGAATTGCATCATTCTAAGGAAGAGACAAGTGGAAGTGAGCATGGGCATCACCACCACCATCATCACCACATAGAGGCGACAAAGGTTAAAATGGAGCAGCCAGTTAATCGAGAAGAATTAGAAAGACAGTTAAAAAAGCTTTCTAGGCACGTTGTGCGGGCAAAAGGAATCATTCGATTAGATGAGTCTCCAGGTTTTTTTGAATTTCAGTATGCTGGTAATAGTCTCGTACTAAATGAATTAACTAGTAAAATAGATAAGATTACTCCAAGTATTATCTTAATCGGGAACAAGCTAGAAGAGGATAAAATCGAAAAATTTTATCAAGCATTAGTGGAGTAAAGTAAATCTTATGGATGATATAGGTGATAGGGGAGCTATCTCAGAGTCGGTGTGTAACTGGCAATGGGGTAGTTTTTTCTTGTTTAAATATTAAAAATCGGATATAAAAAAAGAAACAGGTGGATTCGCCCACCTGCTCCAAATAAAAAATTCTCGATCTTAGAAAATTAATTTAATGCCTTCTTCAATGTCTCTAGATTTTGACGCATTAAGCTAAAATAGTCCGCATCCTTGGCGATGTCATTATCTGTTACTGCTTCTAAATTGTGTAAAGTTAATGCCTCTGCCTTAATTTCATTTTTCACGACATCAGCAATTTTACCGCTAATATTTTGATCAAAAATGACGTACTGAATGTTATTTGATTTAGCTGTTTCTATAATTTTTGTCAGTTGCTTTTGTGATGGTTCTTGAGTTGGAGATAAGCCTGTTACACTAATCTGTTCAAGCCCATACTGTTTCTCCCAATAACCATATGCAGCATGGGAAACTAATATTTTATTTGTTTCTGCAGATTCAATTGTTTCCTTGTATTCTGCATCTAATTTTTCGAGTTCTTCTTTTAGGGAAGTAAAGTTCTTCTCAAAATCTTCTGTTGCCTCAGGTTTTAATTCTATTAATGCATTCTTAATATTCTCAGCAAGCACTACTGCAAGTGTGGGATCTAGCCATACATGTGGGTCTCCATCAGTATGGGTATGATCATCGTGCCCATCTTCATGTGCGTCCTTACCATGTTCGTGATCTTCTTCATGTGCGTCCTCACCATGTTCGTGATCATGATCTTCCTCGTGTGCGTCCTCACCATGTTCGTGATCATGATCTTCCTCATGTGCGTCCTCACCATGTTCGTGATCATGATCTTCCTCATGTGCGTCCTCACCATGTTCGTGATCATGATCTTCCTCATGTGCGTCCTCAGCATGTTCGTGATCGTGATCTTCCTCATGTGCGTCCTCATCATGCTCATGATCGTGATCTTCTTCATTTAGTAATTTAATACCATTTCCAGCTGCAACAATTTTCACGTTTTCTGTTTCAAGTACATTTTTTGCTTTATCAGCAAAGCCTTCTGCTCCGACACCAGTGTAAATAAATGCGTCGGCAGAAGCCATCTCACTCATAGTCTTGGTAGATGGTTCAAAAGTGTGAGCGTCAGCACCAGGTGGGTAGACTGATATTACTGTAATATGGTCACCACCCAATTTTTTTGTAAAATCCTCAAGAGGAAAGATTGTCGTATATATGGTTAGTTTCCCATTTTCCTCTGAGGTTTGATTATTCGAATTACATCCTACTAGAAATGTAAATAATATTAGTACGAAAATGAACAGTAATGGTTTAATTTTCATGTTGTTCTCCTCTCAATCGATTATCCTTGAACATTATATCGTAATTGTTACGATTTGAGAACTAGAAGATAAAAGATTAATTATTTTTTATATTTACTCTACAATGAAAGCGGGAATAGGATCGGATAAGCTATTCCAATCTTCCTGCATTTCTGCTTCGGTTAATAAGCAGGTATCTAAAGAGTGTTCAATTAATTGTTGTTCTAATTCTACTCCAATGAATACTAATTCTGTCATTCTATCGCCGTATATTTTATCCCATTTTTTCATAAGATCCGGCTCTTCTTTTAATGTTTGGATTCGGTCGGTTTCATTATAAGTAGCAACCCATTCACCAGCGCCTTGTATCATAATAGATGCGCCGGCTTGAGAAATTAAACCAGCCATATTATTTCTTGTCGCTAGCCAAAAGAAGCCTTTTGCTCGAATAACATTATCTGGCCAATTTTCCAGCCAGTTCATAAGGCGTTCTGGGTGGAATGGCTTTCGACGTCTGTAAACAAAGGACGAGATACCGTATTCTTCAGTTTCGGGGATATGTTCTTCGTTTAACTCTTTGATCCATCCAGCTCCTTGACTAGCTTTTTCAAAGTCAAATAGATTTGTATGTAAAATAGAATGCAAATCTACTTTGCTTCTAGTAGTTGGAATTAGCTTCGCTCGTGAATTGATTTTTCGAAAGAAGGCAAGTAGTTCTTGGATGTGCTCGGGTTCTAATAAATCTGTTTTATTGAGTAGTAAAATATCCGCAAATTCTATTTGGTCGATGAGTAAGTCAGCTATTTCTCTCTTATCATGTTCATCTGTTCCTTCTTTGCGATCTAATAAACTTTCTCCAGATTGATAGTCATCAAAAAAATTGAATCCATCCACAACGGTAATCATAGCATCTAGTCTACATTTTTTTGTTAAGTCAATCCCGAATTCCTCATCTAAATAAGTAAAGGTTTGTGCAACGGGGATTGGCTCGCTTATTCCAGAGGACTCGATGACAATATAATCAATATCTCCAGCATCTACTAAGCGGTCTACTTCTTTCAATAAATCTTCTCGCAATGTACAACAAATGCAACCATTTTGCATTTCTACGAGCCTTTCTTCGGTTCGAGAAAAACCACCTTGTTGGATAAGTGTTGAGTCGATATTGACTTCGCTCATATCGTTAACAATTACTGCCACTTTTAAACCATCTCTATTAGATAAAATATGATGGAGCAAGGTCGTTTTCCCTGCGCCTAGAAAACCACTAATAACGGTTACTGGGACTTTTGCCATTATGTACTTCCTTTCTTTTAAAACGTAATTATTACGATTTAAATTTTATACTACAAGAAACTTTCAAAAAAAACAACCTATTTTGTTGTCAGATTTAAAATTCTTTGTCATATTGAAAGGAGTAGGAAAATGAAAATTTATTGCAGAAGGAAGGTAACATGATGAAATTACTAGATCAAATATTAGAGCATAATAAGTTATTTGTAGAAAAGGAAGAGTATGTACAATTCCAAACCACCAAGTTTCCTAACAAAAAATTAGTGGTTTTATCATGTATGGATACAAGACTAATTGATCTTTTACCTAGCGCGATGAATGTAAAGCATGGAGATATGAAAAATGTAAAAAATGCCGGGGCGATTGTTTCTCACCCTTTTGGTAGTATCATGAGAAGTATTTTAGTTGCTGTATTTGAACTAAATGCGGACGAGGTGTTAGTAGTAGGGCATCATGACTGTGGGATGGGGAAAATTAATTATGAATCCTTGCGAGCAAAAATGGAGGATAGAGGCGTATTAAAAGAAACGATTGATGACTTAAAATATGCTGGTATTGATATAAAGAGCTTTTTGAAAGGGTTTAATAGTGTGGAGGAAAGTGTTCGAGAAAGTGTAGCGATGATTACAAAGCATCCATTAATGCCAGAAGGAGTCCCTGTGCATGGATTGGTGGTAGATCCTAACACAGGAAAATTAGACGTTATTGTGAACGGGTACGAAGGAAATTAATCCTTTTTTTTCTTTTCAGGAACGTGGTCAAATCCACCGGGATGGAACGGATGGCACTTCAAAATCCTTTTTATTGTGAGCCACCCTCCTTTAATTGCACCAAAGCGTCCAATTGCTTCCATCCCATAATGGGAACAAGTCGGATAAAAGCGGCAAGTTGGTGGTTTTAAGGGAGAGATGACTTTTTGGTAAAAACGTATGATCAAAAGGAATAAATGTTTCATATAATGTCACCTCACATAAATTATAATGGAAAATGTTTAAAACGGAAAATTTAACTAATTCTTATAAAACAGATGAATTTAATTGGAATTAGATGTATGATATAATAGGTTTATCTTTTTAATAAGGGAGAGTGTCTTACATGCCTTCAGTAGAAAGCTTTGATTTAGATCATAATGCAGTAAAAGCTCCTTATGTCCGCCATTGTGGAGTTCACAAAGTTGGGACAGATGGTGTTGTAAATAAATTCGATATTCGTTTTTGTCAACCAAACAAACAAGCAATGAAGCCTGATGCGATTCACACACTTGAGCATCTTTTGGCTTTTAATATCCGCGCTCATGCTGAAAAATACGATCATTTTGATATCATTGATATTTCGCCAATGGGTTGCCAGACTGGTTACTATTTAGTAGTAAGTGGAGAGCCAACTGTTGAGGAAATCATTGATTTGATGGAAGCTACATTAAAGGATGCAGTAGAAATTGAAGAAATTCCTGCATCTAATGAAAAACAATGTGGTCAAGCAAAGTTGCATGATTTAGAAGGTGCAAAGCGTTTAATGCGTTTCTGGTTAGAGCAAAGTAAAGAAGACCTGCAAAAGGTCTTTGGATAATAGTAAAAAAATAGTGCAAAACAGATTTATTCGTATAAAGCGAATAGGTCTGTTTTTTTATGGTTTTCAGTGGGCTCTTTTTTGTTTTCTATCATACTTTTAATAGAAAGACATATATTGCTAACAACAAGGATAAAAGTTTCAAAGAGTCCTATGATATAATATCAAATAGATAAAATGTTAGGAGTCGAAAAATGAGGACAAGCAATAATCTACTGAAAGATATTATCGGGCTTGCATTAATTGGGTTTTTCCTCTATTTATTCTTTTTTATGGATATGAATGAACTCTCTGATAAAATACCAAGCTCTTGGCTAAATGTAAATACTATCTTTTTAAGTATCGTTATTGAAGCGGTACCTTTTATACTACTTGGTGTATTTGCTTCTGCCCTTATTCAAACGTTTGTGTCAGAAGAGAAAATTAAGAAATTCTTACCGAAAAATGCTATTGCTGCAATCATTCCTGCGGCCATATTAGGAGCAATATTCCCTATTTGTGAATGTGCGATTATTCCAGTGGTACGCCGCTTGATAAAAAAAGGGATGCCTTTGCATGTTGGTGTAGTATTCCTAGTTGGAGCACCTATTTTAAATCCAGTGGTATTTGCTTCTACTTTTTACGCATTTAACGGAGATCCAACGATACTTTATGGAAGATTTGGTCTGGCATTCATTCTTTGTATTGTGATTGGATTATTGATGCTTCTACTATTTGATAATAAAAATCAACTTCGTTGGACCAAAAATGAGTTGCAAGGTAAATTAGATCCTACTTTAGAGCAAACAGGACCAACGAATAAATGGAAATCAACATTTTACCATGCAAGTGATGAATTTTTTGATATGGGAAAATATTTAATTATGGGTGCTTTTATCGCTAGCTTATTTCAAACATTCTTAGACCGCAGCGTTCTTGTTGCACTTGGGTCAAATGATGTATTATCACCAGCTGTTATGATGGCATTTGCTTTTGTATTGTCTTTATGCTCGGAAGCAGATGCATTTGTTGCGGCATCCTTTGGATCAACATTTACGACCGGATCAATACTAGCCTTTTTAGTTTATGGACCAATGCTGGATTTGAAAAATGTGTTTCTGCTATTTGCCTATTTCCGTACGAAATTCGTATTAGTGTTTATGGCTGTAGTCACTATTGTTGTATTTGCAGCAATCCTTATTTTCCAGCAGCTAGTGTTGTAAAGAGAGGATGAGATAGAATGGAAAATAAACGAGATTATGGGTTCCATATTTATTTACGCGGAATTATCTTATTAGGCTTTACCCTACTATTCTTTAAGCTTATAGTTACGGGGGATATTGCGAACTTCATTGCCCCGCGGATGATGCCTTTTATGTACTTTGCTGCTGGAACCTTGTTTTTGCTAGGGATTATCCAAATTTGGAGAAGTGGATCGAAAAATAAAGAAGAGTTAGTGTGTAACTGTGGCTTTGATCATGGCGATTCTTCGACACCAATACAATCTATTGTAATCTATTCTATTTTTGTATTGCCTGTTGTAACGGGGTTCATGTTTCCTGACAATATCTTAGACAGCTCGATTATTGATAAGCGAGGATTCACGAACTCAAAGCAAATAGTGGAAGAACGGCAGCAAGCGGGGGCTTTTGATGGCACCACTGAAGGGACAGGTGACACCTCTTTAGCTGATGAATACTTAAAAGATCCAGAGAAATATATGGAGTCAAGTGGCCAACAAACAATCGATGAAAAACTAGCGGATGCACCACTCGAACATCCTGAAGGCTTTGAAGTACAAGCGCCACCAGAAGGCTATTATGAAGAGATAAAAGCGGAGCTCAAAAAGAGTGATACTATTATGGTGGATGACGAAAAATATATTCCGATTATGAATATCATTGACATGAGTATACATGAATTTGTCGGGAAGAAAATTGAAATGGTTGGATTTGTTTATCGCGAGGCTGATTTCACGGACGACCAATTTGTTGTAGCCCGATTTGGATTGTCATGTTGTGTTGCTGATGCCTCTGTATATGGGACTTTATCAACAATAGAAGGTGCAAGTGACCTGCAAAATGATGAATGGGTAAAAGTTTCTGGAACCTTAACAATAACAGAATACAATGGCTGGACCTTACCTTACGTGGAAATAGAAAGCTTAGAGAAAGTCGAACAGCCAGAAACCCCATATATATATGAATATTATTAAATAGCTTGATATATTAGTAGAAAACCCAAAGCGGGCCATCCGAGAAGGACGGCCCGCTTTGGGTTTCGACATGTATGGGGAAATTCCTGCTGGGGTCTGGCACCAAATAGATCATTTTTTATTAGTTTTTTTTTCCTCGCTGTTTTGGGTTTCTTGTGCTTGGTCGTCTAGAGGATCAATTTTGTGCTCGTAGTTGTAGGCTTTGTTTGTTGTTAATAGGGTTAAGAGAAGAACGACAAGTACGATAATGACGCAAATAATAAGTATGGTTGTCATGATTTAGAGAACTCCTTATATAATGAATTTTTCCGTAATTTTGGTTGTGTTTCATTGTTTCTTAATTAAAGAGAATAGTTTATATTATTCCAAAGGCGTTAATCAAAATAGGCTCAAATAAAGCTAATTTAATTATAATTTTTTACTATACCTAGCTGAGGATTGGAGCGAAAGTCGTAGACTCCTGCGGGAGAAGCGGAGTTAGGGAGACCCCGCAGGCGCTTTATGCCGAGGAGGCTCCATACCCGCCCGCGGAAAGCGGAGACTTTCGCGGAAATCATCAGCGGCGTTTAATAGAGTAAATTAATAAGAAATGAACCATAGTGAGAGCTGCTTTTCCTATTTTAACATGATTATTCTTATGGAAAAAGTAATTCTAAGGATAGATTAACTGTTTAAGGGGAACCTAAATGGGGTAAAAAATTAATGAGTACGTATCGTTTTAGAGGAGGAAGAGGTATGTCTAATCAATTAACAGATGTAGTCAACAAGCAAGTAGCAAACTGGAGTGTCTTATTTATTAAATTACATAACTACCATTGGTTTGTGAAAGGACCTGAATTCTTTACGCTCCACGAAAAATTCGAAGCGTTTTATAATGAAGCAGCAACTCATATTGATGAGTTAGCAGAACGACTTCTTGCTATTGATGGAACGCCTGTGGGTACAATGAAAGAAATCTTAGAAATCTCTACCATAAATGAGGCGGAAGGTAAAGAGACCGCTCAGCAAATGGTCCAATCAATTGCAAGTGATTTTTCCACTCTTATTGAAGAGTTAAAAGAAGGAATGGAAGTCGCCGATCAAGCTGGAGACGAAACGACTGGAGATATGTTGTTAGCTATTCACCAAAGTGTGGAAAAGCATAATTGGATGCTACATGCATACTTAGGGAAATGATTAATGAAATTTCAAGCCCGATGTGAAGGGAAATCCCCTAATCATTGGGCTTTAATATTTTTGAATACCTATATTTTTTGCTCACTCTAATGCAAAAGCTTAGGATCTTTACTAAATTCATGTTCACTTCTTTCATCATCCTCATCAAACCTGATCAAAAATTCTTTCACCTGATCCATCACAAATAAAGCGACAATTTGATGAAGTTCTTCGTCTGAAAGCTCCTTCAACAAATCAAGACACTGTTCTCTTGTAAAGCCTTTAACGATAGAATATGCTACTGCATCGATATCCTCATCATCTCTTAATAGTTTCTTTTGATATTTACCTACGAACTCTTCTAATGATCTCAAAGTAATCACCTCAACTAAAAGTATCCTTCCCCTAGTTTCTTCTAACTTTTTTGCTTCATGCAAAAAAGGTCAAATCGACTCTCACAAGTAAACGACTGCTACATAAACTAGTGTATAAAAACTTAATTGAAGGAGGTTAACAATGGACAAGTACACAGCCATTTATGTAGGAACTGTTTCATTTCTAGGATCCGTTGCTTCCTTTTTGTATGGCGGATTTAGTATGTTGCTACTTTTTCTCATTGCCTTTGTAGTAGTGGATTATGTAACAGGAATCCTAGCAGCTTTTGTAGAGAAGAAACTGTCTAGCAGAGTAGGCTTTAAGGGAATTGCACAAAAAATATTTATCTTTGCCCTTGTTAGTATTGCGCATGTTTTAGATATTATCTTAGGTACGACCGTGATAAAGGATGTTACGATTCTTTTTTATCTAGTGAATGAATTCATTTCAATTATGGAAAATGCGAATAGAATGGGCGTTCCAATTCCTGAAATTTTAAAAAAATTAATTGATACGGTGAAAAAGAAGTCTAATCTATAATAACTTTCAGCATCTGGAATAAAGCAGAGCATCCGGAGCAAAAATAAGAGAATGATGCTAGAAAGGATGAAGGCGATGGAACGAAAAACATATTACATTTCATTAGCAGATGGAAATATATCGCAGGTAAAATCAGCTGCTTCTTGGAATTATCAAATTCAAGCAACAGATGAAGAAATTACTCAGCTAAGAGAGCTATTCGATCAAAATTATTCATCCGATTGGCAAAGTTTTTGGCGTTCACATATTCCTTATGTGGAATATCACTTTGATCGTCCAAATGATGGTTATGATAATGGACTACAACAAGTATTTAAAATGCTGTATGAGCTTGGAGATGAAGAAACTAAAGCCCATATTAAAAATCAGGGGCTATTAGAGGATCGATTCGAGTGAAAAATTAGTTTTATTGCAAATGATGGTCTCTTTTAGGATACTTGACTCTCACAATTTCGATGCTACTATGATAAGATGGAGAAGAAAAAAGAGATATTGGAGTTTCGATAGTATGTATCAGTTTGAAGACATTTATCATAATAAAGTGATGTTATCCTTTAAAGACCATCCTTATTCCAAAGAGCCTAAACACGTTTGGGTCATTTGTAAATTTGAGGATCAGTGGTTGCTCACTAGCCACAAAAATCGCGGCCTTGAATTTCCAGGAGGCAAAGTAGAAATAGGAGAGAGTGCTGAACAAGCGGCAGCTCGAGAAGTAAAAGAAGAAACTGGTGGACATGTTTCCAAATTGCATTACATAGGCCAGTACAAAGTTGAAGGAAGAGAAAAGATCATTATCAAAAATGTGTATTTTGCCCTTATTGATAAAGTGGAAAAACAATCTACTTATTTTGAGACAAATGGTCCCGTTCTCCTGAAACAACTTCCGGCAAACATAAGAAAAGATCATCGTTTTAGTTTTATCATGAAGGACTCTGTGCTAACTTATAGCATGCAGAAAATAATGGAGAGCAACTCTTTTTAATGGAGCTGCTCTTTTTTATGTTTGTCACACATTATGAATGTTTCACAAGCTTTTTCTCTAACAAATCTACAAGTTGATACATAATCGTCGCAAATACCGCGATAATTAGCAAACTGAGTAAGACGAGCGTGAAGTTAAAGACTTGGAAACCATAGATAATCATATAGCCCAATCCTTTTGAAGAAACAAGAAATTCTCCTACGATAACTCCAACCCAAGAAAGCCCTACATTTACTTTTAATGTAGATATGATTGTAGGGTAGGAGGCTGGGAGCACTGCCTGAGAAAAAAGCTGTCCTCGTGATGCTCCGAATGTTCGCAATACCTTTAAATAATTTTCATCTACTTCTTTAAATGCAGTGTATACAACGATCGTCGTAATAATAACGGAGATGATCGCTCCCATCACAATTATAGAGCCCATATTAGGTCCAATTGCCACAATAAGAATGGGACCAAGGGCCACTTTTGGCATCGCGTTTAGAATGACTAAATAGGGCTCTAAGACCCTGGAGGTCAAAGGGGACCACCATAAGATAGCAGCAATAATCGTACCAATCAATGTCCCCAGTATAAAGCCGAAAATCGTTTCTGTTACAGTAATACCGATATGGGCGTATAGGGAACCATCTTGGATTTTATCGATAAAAAGATTCCATATCTTACTTGGATAACTAAACAACAGCGGGTTAATCCAACTGTTTTTACCGGCAAGTTCCCAAAATGTAAAGAAAACAACAAAAATAATGAGTTGGTAAAATCGAACTTGAAGCTTTCCTTTTTTTCTTTTTCGTAAATAGTCTGAATGGAGGAGGTTAATGTTCGTTTGATTCTTCAAGTTGCTCCAACTCCTTCCAGATTTTTTGGAACAACGAAGGAAAGAGAGGATGCTGTCTTGCCTCAAAAGGGATACTCTCTCTTAGTTCATTAGGAACATTAAAGGTTTTGGCAATTCGGCCAGGATTAGCTTTTAAAAGAAAAATTCGGTCACTCATCGCGATTGCCTCTCCAATATCATGGGTAACGAGTAATGCTGTCTTATGAAACGATTTCAGGGTACTAAACACCAAATCTTCAAGCTTTAGTTTGGTCTGATAATCTAAGGCCGAGAATGGTTCATCTAGAAGAAGTAATAGCGGGTCAGTTGCAAGGGTACGAACAAGCGCAACACGTTGACGCATTCCCCCTGAAAGCTGGGATGGATAAAGTTTTTCCACCTCATGTAGATCCATTTCATTTAAAAGCTGAAGGGCCTTCTTCTTAGTAGCTTGATTCAACTTATTTGATATTCTTAGTCCTATTAAGCTATTATCTTCAATCGTTTTCCAAGGGAATAGATAATCCTGCTGGAGCATATAGCCGATTTCAGAAACGCAGTCTTTCGGTCGTTTCCCCTGCAAAAGAATGCTTCCATCTGTTGGTTGCAAGAGACCGGCAATGATAGAAAGTAAGGTTGTTTTCCCACACCCACTAGGGCCGAGAAAGGAGATAAACTCCCCTTCCTCAATATTAATGGAAATGTCTTCTAATACCTTTGTGGCTCGGTCAGGTGTAAAGTAAATATGTTCGATTTGATTGATTGTTAAAAAGCTCATGGATCTTCATCCTATTCTCCCATTACCTCTTCGGCAATGGTTGTATTTACTAATGTTTCATGCTCCACATATTGTGGTAGCTCTCCGGCTTCTTCCATAATATTTTGTAAGTTCTCCCATTCAGCGTGATCAAGTACAGGGTCTGTTGCAAACGAACCTTGGCTCTTATAACGATCCACTACTGTTTCGATTAATTCAACAGTCGTATCGTCAAAATAGGGGAGAATGACTTCGGCAATTTCTTTGGCAGTATGCGTGTCGACCCATTGTTGTGCTTTATATAAAGCACGGGTGAATTTTTCAATTGCTTCACTATTTTCTTTAATGTAGCTCTCTTTTGCCATAAAAGTAGTGTAAGGGATCAAACCAGATTCCTCTCCAAATGACGCCACAATATGACCAATGCCTTCTTCTTCAAAGATACTTGCTTGTGGTTCGAAAAGTTGAACGAATTCTCCAGTGCCAGAAGCAAAAGCACTAGGGATATTTGCGAAATCAACATTTTGAATTAAGTTCAAATCAGATTGTGGGTTAATACCATGTTTTTTTAGGACAAATTCGCCAGCCATTTGTGGCATACCGCCTTTACGTTGACCTAAAAAGGTACTTCCCTTTAAATCATCCCAAGAAAAATTCTCTAAGTTTTCCCTTGCTACTAAGAACGTACCGTCAGTTTGAGTTAATTGCGCAAAATTGATTATTGGATCATTTGAACCTTGGGCATAGACATAAATCGATGTTTCTGAACCAACGAGTGCCACTTCTGCCCCATCAGCTAGCAAAGTCGTCATCGTTTTATCACCGCCCCATGCCGTGGTTAAAGTGACATCGAGTCCTTCTTCTTCAAAAAATCCTTTTTCAAGTGCTACATATTGGGGAGCATAAAAGATAGAACGAGTTACTTCTGAAATCCGTATCGTATCTTTCTTAGCGCCTCCACAAGCAACTAATGAAGCAATCAAAATTAGGCACAATCCAATACTTAGGGTGATTTTATAAAGTTTCATGTTAACCTCCTCAGGTTCTCACCAATAGATTAATTTACTTACTTCTAGGGCCAGCGCTTATCTCTACAAGGTTTTCTCCTGACTTCTGAGGAGATTTTCTTTGGTTAGCTGCTTTACAATGTTGCGCTTGCACACTTCTCATAAAATAAAGTATGATTTGGGCTAAATATGTGTGAATGCCTAGTGGGTAAAAAGGAGGCAAAAAATTGAAAAACGGTTCGATTATTGAGAAAGTCCGCTATCCTTCACCTAGCCCACATGTTTCTGTGTTTATGGTTACTTATTATAGTGGTGGGCTTAAGGTGAAAGGACTACTTGCGGAACCTCAAGTAGAAGGGAACTATGATGGTTTTCTTTATTTAAGAGGCGGAATTAAAAATGTTGGACAAGTTCGAGTGGGGCGAATCGTGCAATTTGCTTCCGAGGGATTTATCGTTATGGCACCTTTTTACCGTGGAAACCAGGGTGGAGAGGGGAATGAAGATTTTGCTGGTGATGATCGCGAGGATGCATTTTCTGCTTTTTGTCTGCTTGAGCAGTATGCGAAGGTGAAGAAAAACCGAATTCATGTCTTTGGTTTCTCTAGAGGAGGCGTGATGGCGCTGATGGCTGGTGTTCAGTTTCCACATACTTGCTCGGTTGTAAGCTGGGGAGGGGTATCTGATATGTTCTTAACCTATGAGGAGCGGGTCGACTTAAGACGCATGATGAAACGTGTAATCGGAGGGACCCCTAGTAAAGTTCCAGAGCGTTATGAATGGAGGACTCCCTTATACGAGCTTGAAAGGCTAAAGGCTCCACTCCTCATTATTCATGGAGAAAAGGATAATAATGTGTCAGTTGAACATTCCTATCGCTTGGAAAATAGAGCGAAGGAGTTGGGAAAATATGTAGAAAGCTGGTATTTCCCAGAGTTTACTCACTATTTTCCACCAAAGGAAAATCGGAGGCTAGTGGAGCGATTGACATGTTGGATGAAGCAGCGGGCGGAGAATCCTGAGTAGGGGGGGCTTGTACCGTTTGGGGATTTGGACGAATGCGCCGTGAATTCGGACGAATGCACCGCAATTTCAGACGAATGCGATTCAGAAATGGACGAATGCACCGCAGTTTCGGACGAATGGCTACCATTACCAGCCCTATACTAGTCGAAAGCGCGAAGATAAATTAACAGATTCAATCATTAACCACAAAAAGTGCTAAACTCAGGAAGAGTTTAGCACTTTTGTTTATTTATACAGTTGGTCCACCTTGATGTAATACTTCTTCTGGTACATTTTTAAACTTTTTGAAGTTCTCTTTGAATTTATGAGCTAACTCACGAGCGAATTGGTCATATTTTGCTTCATCCTGCCAAGCTTTCTTTGGTTGAAGCACTTCATCAGGTACACCTGGAACATGAAGTGGTACATCAACGCCAAAGTATGGATCTTTTGCTGTTTCCACATGGATTAGTTCTCCTTCAAGTGCTGCTTGAACCATAGCTCTTGTGTAAGAAAGCTTCATACGGCTTCCAACACCGTATTCTCCACCAGTCCAGCCTGTGTTCACAAGGTAAACTTGAACATTATGCTCATCAATCTTTGTTCCAAGCATTTCTGCGTAAGTTGTAGCAGGAAGTGGCAAGAAAGGTGATCCAAAGCAAGTAGAGAAAGTGGTTTGTGGAGATGTAATACCACGCTCTGTACCTGCTAATTTACTTGTGTAGCCACTTAAGAAGTGGAACATTGCTTGTTCTTTAGATAATTTAGAGATTGGAGGTAATACCCCAGTAGCATCTGCTGTTAAGAAAACAATTGTTGTTGGATGACCAGCGATACTTGGCTGAACGATATTATCCATCGCATCTAATGGGTATGCGGCACGAGTGTTTTCTGTTAAAGTAGAAATATCGTAGTCTGCGATTCTAGATTGTCCATCAATTACCACATTTTCTAAGACAGAACCAAAGCGAATAGCATCAAAAATTTGTGGTTCTTTTTCATAGGACAGGTTAATACATTTTGCATAGCATCCGCCTTCGATATTAAATACACCTGTATTAGACCAACCATGCTCATCATCACCAATTAGTTTTCTATTTGGATCTGCTGATAATGTAGTCTTTCCTGTGCCGGATAAACCGAAGAATAAGGCAACATCACCTTCACGACCAACGTTTGCAGAGCAGTGCATTGGCATAATACCGTTTTCAGGAAGCAAATAGTTCATCACAGAGAAAATCGATTTTTTCATTTCTCCTGCGTATTCGGTACCACCGATTAGGACAACACGCTTTTTAAATGAGATAATGATAAATGCTTCGGAATTTGTTCCATCAATTGCAGGATCTGCTTTGAAGCTTGGTGCAGACACAACACTGAATGCGGTTTCATGCTTGGCAAGCTGTTCGTCGTTAGGACGAATAAATAATTGGTGTGCAAAAAGGTTGTGCCATGCAAATTCATTGATTACTTGGATTGGTAATTGATATTTTTCATCCGCTCCAGCAAATCCTTTGAATACAAATAGCTCATCTTTATTTTCTAAGTATGTTAGAACTTTCTCATATAAACGATCAAATACATCTTCTGAGATGGGGCGATTTACACTTCCCCAGTCAATTTTATCTTGTGAAACATCTTCTTCTACAATAAATTTATCTTTAGGGGAGCGACCCGTATATTTTCCAGTTGTAGCAACTACAGCACCAGTAGATGTTAGGCTGCCTTCATTACGGTTTAAGATTTTTTCCACTAATTGAGGAACAGATAGTTGCATGTGCGTGTTGCTTCCGTAAATTAATTTCGTTAAACCATTATCAATACCAACCGTTTTCATCATGGATAACTCTCCTTCAACTTGTATATTAATTTCTCATCTGTTAAAAAGTATAACACATTTAAATGAATAGTCCATACTAATTAGCTTATTTTATGAAATAAAGTGGAAAAGCGTTAACATTTTGTGGAATTAGGGCTTATTTTCTTTCCAAAACATCCATATAATAAGGAAGAGATTTATCTGTTGCTTTTTGTCGATTATTTTGTCCTTTTTTGTTGACAATAAAGCTTTTATTACGCTAATATAGAACCTTGAACGGATACTCTTATTCCGAGCTGGTGGAGGGACAGGCCCTATGAAACCCAGCAACCTGCTCAAAGGGGATTGCGAACGCATATAGCGTCGCTTTTATTTTTGGTACAACTACATTTGTAACTTGTACTACCTTGAGAAAAGGTGCTAAACCTGAGCAAGGCTTGACCTTGACCGATAAGAGTGAAAGGCTTAAACGTTGAAACCAAACCTTTCCTCAACTTTATGGAAAGGTTTTTTATATTTTGACACAAAATAACAAAGAACATAACAACAGGAAATGAGATCCGTATCAAATAGAACTGTTATCTATGAAGAAACACTTGTTTTTTCATAAACAAAAGGAGGAACTTTTTCAAAATGACCAAACAACGTCGTTTATTTACTTCTGAATCCGTTACTGAGGGACACCCGGATAAAATTTGTGACCAAATTTCTGACTCTATTTTAGATGCAATTTTAGCAAATGATCCAAATGCTCGTGTAGCTTGTGAAACTTCTGTAACAACTGGATTAGTATTAGTTGCTGGAGAAATTACCACTTCTACGTATGTAGATATCCCAAAAATCGTTCGTGAAACAATCCAAGGAATTGGCTATACTCGTGCGAAATATGGTTTTGATGCGGAAACGTGTGCGGTTTTAACTTCTATCGATGAGCAATCAGCTGACATCGCAATGGGTGTTGACCAAGCATTAGAAGCACGTGAAGGAAAAATGACAGATGCAGAAATCGATGCAATCGGTGCAGGAGACCAAGGTCTAATGTTCGGATTCGCTTGCAACGAAACAAAAGAGTTAATGCCATTACCTATTTCATTAGCTCACAAGCTTTCTCGTCGTTTAACAGAAGTGAGAAAAGATGAAATCCTTCCATACTTACGTCCAGATGGAAAAACACAAGTAACAGTGGAATATGATGAAAACGATCAACCTGTTCGTATTGATACAATCGTTATTTCTACTCAACATCACCCAGAAGTTACGTTAGAGCAAATTCAACGTAATGTGAAAGAATATGTTATCAAGCCAGTAGTTCCACAAGAACTTATTGACGAAAACACGAAATATTTCATCAACCCAACAGGCCGCTTCGTAATTGGTGGACCTCAAGGGGATGCAGGTTTAACAGGCCGTAAAATCATCGTTGATACGTACGGCGGATATGCTCGTCACGGTGGTGGAGCATTCTCAGGTAAGGACGCTACAAAAGTAGACCGTTCTGGAGCTTATGCAGCTCGTTATGTTGCGAAAAACATTGTAGCAAGTGGTTTAGCAGACAAATGTGAAGTTCAATTAGCATATGCAATTGGAGTTGCACAACCTGTTTCTATCGCAGTTGATACGTTTGAAACTGGTAAAGTTTCTGAAGAAAAATTAGTAGAATTAGTTCGTAACAACTTCGACCTACGTCCAGCTGGAATTATCAAAATGCTTGACCTACGTCGCCCAATCTACAAGCAAACTGCTGCTTATGGTCACTTCGGCCGTAATGATCTTGATCTTCCTTGGGAGCAAACAGATAAAGCAGAAACGTTAAAAGAACAAGCGAACGCGTAATATTTAAGGACTGTTCAATGTCAGAAGTTTCATCTTCTGATCGTTGGACAGTTTTTTTAGTTTGATGGTAGAGCTTACGTTCATGGAAGGAGATTTTCTTGAAAAGGTAGTAGCCAGAGGCGGTTGAAATTTACTGAAAATGAGCGTTTCAATTAAAAAGAAGCAGACGGTAAAAAACACGCCTGCTTTCATTTTTAATCTTCAATTACATGAAAACTACAGCACATCCTCTAACAATTCATAGAGAGAAGACCTTTCTGTTTCCATTAGCTTCCACTCATCCTGAAGCTGTTGAAGGGCTACTAAATCCTTCTCATGCTCCATTTGTATCTCAAGATCATAGATTGCTTGTTCGATTTCTTCAAGTTTCGCCTCGATAGTATCAGGTTTAATGGAGTTAGTTTTGTTATTTATCTGCTTTACTGGAGAGTGCACCTTCTTGTCTTTGGGCTTCTCGGCTTCATTATTTTTCTCCAGCTCTTTTCGCTTTTCCCTTGCATATTGATAATTTCCGTTATAAGTAATTAACTTGTTATTTTCAATCCAACATGTCTTATGGAAATATTTATTTAAGAAATAACGATCATGCGAAACAGTTAAAATTGTACCATTGAAATCCTCTAACGCTTCTTCTAAAACCTCTCTAGAATCAATGTCTAAATGGTTGGTCGGCTCATCTAGGATCAACAAATTGATATCCTGATGCATCAATTGTGCCAAGCGAAGTCTCATTTTTTCTCCACCACTTAAATTTTCCACCTTTTTAAAAACAGAAGCACCATAAAAAAGAAATTTGGCAAGGACGTGTCTGGCTTGCTCCTGAGTAATTGTTACATGTTCGCGAAATGCATCAATTAACGTTTGTTTTGGAGAACTAGCCTGAATATGTTGGGATAAATAGCCGATGTTTACATTGCTTCCAACTTTCACTTGACCAGAATCTGCTGTTTCCTCACCTAAAATTATTTTTAATAAAGTTGTTTTTCCTGTACCATTTTGCCCGACAATCGCTACTCGCTCTTGAAAAAATAGTGCTACATCAATTTCATCGAACAACTCTCTGTTATGAAAGGTTTTCGTTAAGCCTTCGATACTAATTACGTTCTTTCCACTTCGATCGCTTCCTTCGAATTGTAAGCCCATTGCTTTTCGTTCTAAAATAGGTCGCTTTACTTTTTCCATTCGATCTAATGCTTTTTCCATACTTTTTGCTCGACGATGTAGTCCGGCATTTGGAGGATTACTTTGGTTTGCCCATTCCTTCAAGCGCTTAATTGTTTCCTTCATCTTTTTGATCTTTTTTTGTTGTTCTTGAAAGACGGCGAATTCTAGTAATAGTCGCTCTTCCTTTTCTTTGAGAAAACCACTGTAATTCGTGTGGTAGACATGAGTTTCTCCATCTTCAAGATCAATGATTTTAGTGGCTACCTCGTCTAAAAAATAGCGATCATGAGATATAACGATAACCGTTCCATCGTATTCTCGTAAAAATTGCTCGAGCCATTCCACAGCATAAATATCGAGATGGTTGGTCGGTTCATCTAATAAAAGTAAATCAGGGGTTTGTAATAAAATAAAGCCAAGACAGATTTTTGTTTGTTCTCCACCACTTAAGCTAGAAAATTTCTGAGCTAAAAGATGGGTAATTTTTAAGCCATTTGCAATTTTTTGAATGGAAGCTTCTAGTTCGTATCCACCCATAAAAGTAAATTGTTCTTGAAGAATACCGTATTCCTCCATTATTTTTTGTAACACACGATCTTCTTTTACCTCGGTCATTTGTAATTCAAGTGCCCTTAATTTTTCTTGGACTTTGATAGCTTCAGAAAATGCGGATTGCAATACATCTTCACCCGTTGTTCCTTCTGAATACGTCGGAATTTGTGATAGATATCCAATTTTTGCGCCTTTTTTAATATGAATGGCGCCTTGGTCTGTTGCTTCTTTTCCGCTTATTAGTTGAAAAATTGTCGTTTTGCCGCTGCCATTCCTTCCAACAAGACCAATTCGGTCGTTTTCTACAATTTCTAGAGAAAGGTTCTCGAAAATTTTTGTTCCTGCAAAACTTTTACTTACATCATTTATCGTACAAATCATCATTTGAAATATCTCCTTAACGTTTCTTTTTTTGGACACAAAAAAACCATGAGTAAGAAAAAGCTTCTTATCCCATGGTTTCAAAAATAAATCATTTAAGAACGCAATATAAATATCGCGAGCAGAGGGTATAGAGTCTCTTACTATCTGTAACATGTATTCAGTTGTTTAAAAAAGGACAGACGAATCCCGTTAACAACTGAATCATGAAAAATCGCACGGCATATATGTAAATAAGACAAATATTGCGCGCGAATCTTTACAGATAATAACATCTCATTTCCCTCCTTCCGTTCATTAGATTATTACTATTATAAACGGTAATATCGAAAGGTTGCAACTTTTCTGTGAAAATATCCGTGTAAAGCGGCTCAAGTATACGATGGAGGCATTTTCGTCAAAACTAAGAGAATAATATGTAACTTGGATTAGCTCTAAATCGTCTAACAGGTCAAGGGAATGATAGTGGGGTGGGAATGTGTGTGGATTTGTAGGAAGTCTTTTTGAAATACAAGCTAAGAATCAGCGATCCATTACTTCGATGTTAAAGGTTATTCACCATCGTGGACCAGATGATACAGGAGTTTATATGGATAATGATATACAGCTTGGTTTTCAACGGCTAAGTATTATTGATTTAGAAAAGGGACATCAACCGCTATCTTATGAGGACGGTCGTTATTGGATTGTTTTTAATGGTGAAATATATAATTATCTGGAGTTAAGAGAGAAACTTCTGGTTGAAGGGTTTGTTTTTCAAACAGAGTCTGATACCGAGGTGATAGTTGCATTATATAGCAAGTATAAGGAAAAATGTGTAAAATTATTGGAAGGAATGTTTAGTTTTGTTATTTGGGATTCTCATGATAAGGAATTGTTTGGAGCGAGGGACCCATTTGGAATAAAGCCTTTTTACTATCTGGAGCAGGAAGAGAGTTTTAGCTTTTCCTCTGAATTTAAAAGTTTGTTAGAACTGTTACCTGTTTCTATAAATGATGATGTTCAATACGATCAACTGCAACACTATCTTTCCTTTCAGTATGTGCCAGAACCTCAAACTATTTGCTCTTCTGTTAAGAAACTACCTCCTGGATATTATTTTTATAAACAATTGGGTGAAAAGATGAAAGTGAAGGAATATTGGCATCCTACCTTTTTTCCCATCTTCCAATCAGAAAAAGGGTTAAAGGGGCTAGTACAGAGTACGCTTAGAAAATCAGTAGAGCAACAAATGAGGAGCGATGTTCCAGTCGGTTGTTTTTTATCAGGTGGGATTGATTCTACAATTATTGCGACACTTGCAAAGGAACAACATTCGAAGATTAGGACATTTTCTGTTGGCTTTGATGTAAATGGCTATAGTGAAATTGAAATTGCTGAGAAAACCGCGGAAAAGTTAAAGCTTGAAAACGATAGCTATATCATTACTGCAGAAGAGTTTAGCAAAGAGTTGCCAAAAATTATTTGGCATTTAGATGATCCAGTTGCTGATCCGGCTGCAGTTCCCCTTTACTTTCTAGCAAGGGAAGCACGGAAGCATGTAAAGGTTGCCCTTTCAGGAGAAGGGGCAGATGAATTATTTGGAGGGTATAATATTTATAGAGAACCACGTTCTTTGAGAGCTTTTTCCTTGATTCCACCTTTTATTCAAGATGTTATTCGAGCAATCGGAAAAGAGCTTCCGGAGGGGATGAAGGGTAGAGGGTTTCTTTTAAGAGGGTGTACGCCTATTGAAGAGCGATTTATCGGAAACGCAAAGATATTCTCGGAAGAAGAAAAGAGTTTGTTTTATAAAAAATATCAAAAAGAACTTAGCACTATTCAAATAACCGGAAAGATGTATCAAGAGGCTGCAGAGTATGATGAGATAGCGAAAATGCAGTATGTGGATATGTTAACGTGGTTACGCGGAGATATTCTGGTAAAAGCTGATCGGATGTCTATGGCGCATTCATTAGAGGTAAGAGTGCCTTTTTTAAGTAAAGAAGTATTTGATATTGCTTCTTCATTGGGACCTCATTTAAAAATCTCCTCTACCTCTACAAAATATTTATTAAGAAAATCAGTTGAAGACTTGATTCCAGCTCATGTAGTGAATCGAAAAAAATTAGGTTTTCCCGTACCTATCCGAGTCTGGTTAAAGAATGAACTTTATGAATGGGCGTACATGATCTTCAAAAATAGTACTACTGCAACTGAGTATTTCCATGTGTCTTATTTACTGAAGCTCTTAGAGGATCATCGGATAGGGAAGAGAGATAATAGCCGAAAACTTTGGACAGTGATTGTATTTTTAGTGTGGCACAATATGTATGTGGAGCAATATCAGTGTATAAACTCCGTAAGTAAAAAGGATTGGCTAGAAGAGGATAATGAGAAAATGGAAGAAGAAAAGGAGGCATAGTCGCCTCCTTTTCTTCGTGTAGATAATGAGTTTCGTTTTTTAAGCTAACTCTTGAAGATCTTGATTAGTTAACGCCTCTTCATAATCTAGTAGCAACCTTTGGAAAATAGCATCCCAAGACTGCTGTAGCGCGTATTCTCTCCCAGCGATGCTCATATCCTCTCGAAGCACATGATCATTAAGGATGGTGGAAATGGCTCGTGCAAAGGAAGGGACGTCTTTTTCTGGGCACAATAGGCCTGTGACACCATCCTGAAGAATCGTCCTAACTCCACCTGCGTTTGCACCAACAACTGGGGTACCAGAAGCTAGTGATTCTAATACGACATTTCCAAACGTTTCAGTAGAAGAAGGGAACACAAATAAATCAGATGCACCATAGATCTCTGCTAAGCTAGAGCCAGATTGAAATCCTGCAAACGTCATTTTAGAGGAAGCTGCCTTCATTAACTCTGGCTTTAATGGGCCATCTCCTACAATGAGCCAATGAACATGTTGACGAATATGATCGGGGAGTGCGGCGTGTATTTTAGGTATTAATGAAACATCCTTTTCTGGAGCAAGTCGTCCTACATAGGAGATAACATATTTTTCTTTAATCTTGTATTTGATTTTCAGTGCTTCAGCTGAAAAATTCGGATGAAAAGCGGTGCAATCTACCCCTCTTGGCCAAATAGCTGTATTCGTAAAGCCATGTTTTTTTAAATGATTTTGTGTGTCGATGGAAGGAACAAATATTTTCCGAAGTGGTCGATGGAACCAGTTCATATATGTCCAAAAAAACTTAGTGAGAAATTGAAGGTCATAATATTCGAGGTATTTATCAAAGTCAGTGTGATAGGATCCCACAATTGGAATGTTTAGTTTTTTTGCAAAATGGATTCCGCATAACCCAATATTGAAAGGAGTAGCGACATGAATTAAGTCTGGTTGAAATTTTTGTAGTTCTAGCTTAATGGATATCATGTTTGGAAGTGCAAGACGGCACTCGGGATATAAGAAGAAAGGAAGGCTTGCAAATCGGTAAACATGACTTGAAAACAACTCTTTTTCTGTACTTTCTGGTGCAAAAACACGGTATTCTATTTTATTTTTCTCCAGATATGAGGTAAATCGATTTAAGGTTCTTGCCACTCCATTTACATCTGGTGCAAAAGTATCGGTGAAAATAGCTATCTTCATATGAAACCTCCATCTCAATTTGCATTTTAGATAAAAGCATATGGATAAATCTTTTCAATTAGGAAAAAGGAGTTTATACCAACAGTGGTTCCAAGTAAGCAACCAACTGCTACATCAGTTGGATAGTGTAGTCCGAGATATATTCGGGAGAATCCGATACTTAATGCTAGTGGAACTAAGCAAATTGCTAAAAAAGGCATATATATAATAAACGGAATTATAGATGAAAAGATTGCCGTCGTATGACCAGACGGGAAGGAATGATCCTTTAATGGATTGGTTGTCACTTTAATTTCCGTTAAGGCGAGGTACGGTCGTTTTCTTGGATAGTACTTTTTCATTATTGCAACAGGTATGTGGCTGAGGGTTAAGGAAATCCCGCTTGCAATAGCAACATATTGTAAAGAATTAGAACTGAGGATAATGAGTGCTAAAAGAGTACCTATGGTAAAGACTGCTCCACCCATATGAGTAATGGATCGGAAAAAGAAGTTTAAATACTTCCTATCAAAATGTCGATTTATTCCACGAAAAAGATGACATTCAAGCTCGTAAATATTGTGAAATAATTTACCCATTATCACACCTCCTCGTTAGAGATTCTTCTTTCTATCTATATTCTAAGTAGTAAATATTTAGTAAGTAATAAGTCATTGTTAAAAATATATGAAAAATTTCAAAATATATTTTACGAAAATTTAAGAATAAAAAAAACCGCTATAGAATACATAACGGTTAATGGGAGGAATTTATTTTTGCAGAGATTTATAAAATTGTCCTTTTTCAACATATTCTCTTCGGATTCGAGCCATATCTTTTTTATCTTCTTCTGTTAATTCCCGAATTACTTTAGCAGGGCGTCCGAAAGCAAGGGAATTTGGAGGGATTTTTTTGCCAGGAGAAACAAGGCTACCTGCACCAATAAATGCACCTTCTCCAATTTCAGCACCATCCAATACGATGGATCCCATCCCAATTAAGGCATTTTTTCGAATTATTGCGCTATGTAGTGTACATTGATGCCCAACTGTGACATCATCTTCTATAATTAAAGTTCTCTTTGGACTTTGGTGTAAAAGGGATTGATCTTGAATATTCACCCTGTCTCCAATGATCGTAGGAGCTACATCACCGCGAATAACAGTATGAAACCAAATGCTACTTTCCTTACCAATTGTTACATCACCGGTGATCACAGAAAAGTCAGCTAAAAATACGGTCGGGTCAATTTGTGGTTTTTTATCCAGATATGGGTATATTTTATACATGAGATCCTCCAACTTGTTTTTAAGATAGAATTGTTATACTTTAATAAGAAAACTTTCTTAGAATCGGCGGATTACCTTACCACCTGACGCATAAGTGATTCTGGGAATAGACTAGGGACGTCTTATGCTTGTCGGAGCAGAGCGAGCCGCTTATACTTTTCTTATTCTATAATATCAGAAAGAGAATTATTTTGTTTTAAGGGAGTGTTTTTTATGTGGAAATGGGAGGCGGAAAATCCTAAGGGGACGATCGTTATTGTGCATGGTGCACAAGAACATCATGGTAGATATACTTGGCTAGTTGACCAGTGGATGGCTACGGGATTTAATGTATTGATGGGAGATTTACCTGGTCAAGGACTTTCCACTAGAAGAAGAGGACATATCGACAACTTTGATGAATATATAGAGGAAGTAGAAAAATGGATTAAAGAGGCATACTTACTAAAACCGCCAGTCTTTGTCATTGGACATAGTATGGGAGGACTCGCAGTAATTAGGACATTGCAAGAAAAGAGTCCGTTGTTGGTAGCGGGTGTAATTTTATCCTCTCCATGTTTAAAATTAACACACCAGCCTACAAAAAAGATGGATGTGCTTTCCAAAGGTTTAAACTTTATCCTTCCAAAAGCTAAATTCGATACAGGGCTTACCGTTGACAAGGCGACTCGAAACGATAAAGTTATTGCAAAATATGATGACGATGAACTATACATTACGAAGGTGTCTGTCAGATGGTATCGTGAGTTAGTCCAATCGATGAACCACGCATTTACAAGCATTCATACTTTTCCAGATGTGCCTCTTTTGCTAATGCAAGCTGGGGATGATTTAATTGTAGACAAAGAAGCCTCAGCTATTTGGTTCAATTCCTTATCGATAAAAGCAAAAAGCTATCGAGAGTGGGAAGGACTCTACCACGAGATTTTTAATGAGCCAGAGAGAGATCAGGTCTTTCGCTATGCCAAAGCCTTTTTTAATTTACAGTTAGAAGGAAGTGAATAAGCTTGAAGGTACCCACTCATCCATTTTCTCTCATGAAAAGGGTGTATCGAGATGTATTTCCGGTAGTTTATGAGGAATTAGGTTTTTGGAAAAAAAAAGCGCTGGATATTCCTAATCCAGAACTAAAAGCGCAGGCATTGGCAAGTATAGAGTCCAAGGCATTTCATTGTGAAGGTGGCGGAATCCTTGCTTTGCTAGCTGGTCCGAATTATAAGGAAGCAATTAAGTTTATTGTTGCTTATCAAACCATTAGTGATTACTTAGATAATTTATGTGATCGAAGTACCTCACTTGACCCAGAGGATTTTGCCGCCTTGCATGAGTCGATGCCAGATGCGCTGACTGTTGGTGCAGCGGTAAAGAATTATTATCGCTTACGTGACGATCAGGATGATGGTGGCTATTTGGCTGAACTTGTACGAACTTGTCAACGAGTGTTGAAAGAAATGGCTAATTATGAGATTATTTTTCCTCACTTATCAAAGCTTGCTGGATTTTATTGTGATTTACAGGTACATAAGCATGTAGTGGTTGAGGAACGTGTTCCACGGTTAGAGCAATGGTTTTCAGAATATGAAGCGGAGTTACCGTCTATGAAATGGTATGAATTCTCGGCATGCTCGGGTTCGACACTTGGGATATTTTGTCTAGTATCGCAGTCTTTTCGAAAAGACTTTACAAGTGAACATGCTGAAAAAATCGTAGGAGGTTACTTTCCATACATACAGGGGCTCCACATCTTACTTGATTACTTTATAGATCAAGAGGAGGATCGTATAGGAGGAGATTTGAATTTCTGCACCTACTATTCGGATAAGTCGGTTTTAATGGAGAGGTTAAATCATTTTTTGCAAAAGGCAGATGAACATACTGCTGGCTTGCCGTTTGAAAAATTCCACCGTTTAATCAATCGAGGATTACTAGGTGTATATCTATCTGATGGAAAGGTTCATGATTGTAAAGATGTCGCTGTAATGGCGAAAAGAATGATAAAGGCGAGTGGGGGAACCGCGTACTTTTTTTATGTAAATGGACGGGCATATCGACGGATTCAGCGGTGGAGGGAAACATCGTAGAACGCCTAGAGGAAGAGAAAAGCAGGAAGGATGAGTGAGTTGACCCATCCTTCCTGCTTTTTTTAGTGTGAATATTCAGCATATTGTTGATAAGTACGAACGTATGATCTATAATGTTGTAGAAGAAGAAATATTAGAAATTAGGGGGAGAAGGATGAAAAAAGCAGCGTTACTAATAATTGATGTTCAAAAAGCGATGTTTAACGAGGAAAATCCAGTGTTTAACGGGGAAAAACTTATCATGAATTTGCAGCAACTAGTAATGAGTGCTCGAAAAGAGAATATACCTATTTTCTATATTCAGCATAATGAGCCAATTGGAGAGGAATTAGAGCCAGGTTCAGAGGCGTGGGAGGTTCATCCAGGGGTTTTCCCTACTTTAACAGATAAGTTCATCCAAAAGACTACCCCAGATTCCTTTTTAAAAACAGATTTAAATGAAGAGCTACAGAAACAAAATATCGGCCATCTAATACTAGCTGGCATTCAGAGTGATTTATGTGTAGATACAACTTGCAGAAAAGCTTTTAGCTTAGGTTATGATGTTACATTAGTGACAGACGCTCATAGCACTTGGGAATCCACCGAATTGTCAGCGCAGCAAATCATAAACCATCACAATCAAGTTTTACGGTGGTTTGCAAAAACGAAGGAAACGAAGGGAATTATCTTCCAAAATACGGAGCTAATACGGTAAAGAACAAAAGGTTGCCCGATGGTTGGACAACCTTTTAAAATGACTTAACTTACATTTTGCTGAGTTGTTTCAGCAGTTGCTGGATTTTTCTTGAATGCAGATGCTATCACCAAAAGTGCACCTCCTGCACCAATTGCTGCTAAACTAATAGTAGCACTATTCCAGCCTAAACCTTTCCCAAAGAAAAGTAACTCGCGTAGCCCCTCTACCATAAAACGCATTGGTAGCCAAGAGTAAATCCAATCACGATAAAAAGGTGACATGAACTCAGGAGCTAACGCTAATAAAGGGCCTCCAAAGAACAATGCGAGAACAAAAAGCGCAATCCCACGAATTCCTAACCAAGAAAGAACAGCAGAAATCATTAAGAAATAGCAAAAATAAGTAAGTGTTAAAAATAGTGCGGTATTCATCACTTGTGGGATATGCAAGCCTAGCAGTCCATCTGCTAACCAAGTTAGCCCAAAACCGACAGTAAAAGCAAGAATAGCTCCCATCATTATTTGAATGAATTTAGCCACCAGCGTTTCTTTTCGATTTAGTTCTCCGAGCTTCGTCATGGCTAAGAAGATAATCGCAGCCCCAGCAACGCTTGCCATCCATAAAGGCTGAAATAAAGACACAGGTGCATTCCCGTTCGCACTATTAGTCCCTATCTCATTCACATTTGTTACAATTTTCGCAACAGGTGTCACGAGGCTTAAAGCCTGTTCGGCAGTGAGGGATTCGCCTTGCTGTGTAAACTCCTCTAAAGCCTGAGTTCGCAATTGGTTATTCATATTTTCCACAATACCATTGAGAATTTGTCCGGCTACGGTAGAAGCCATTGTATTCATACCCTGGTTAATGTATATGTGCAGTTCAGGAGTAGCAGGGGAGGGTGTTCTTAGCGAAACTTGTTTCTCACTAAAATCACTTGGAATAATAAGCGCCGCATAGTACAGCTGATCATTTAAACCACTAACTACTTCCTCATAGCTCTTCATTTCTATCCAATTTACCGTTGGAACCTCTTCTGATATGGCGTTCCCATTTTCATGTATCATATCAACTATAGTCTGCCCGATATTTAATCTTGCTTGATTAGGCAATTCGAATCCTTGATCCTCGTTAACGAGTGCTATAGGTAGATTTTTTGGTGTGGGTTGTACGGTTGGAATGAGTGTTAAAGAAAAAATAAAAATAACAGTTAACGCAATGATTGGTGCTAATAGAAATAATTTGTTTTTCATCAATTCCATGATTAAGCCCCCTTTTATAATTAATGAACATCGTGTTGATTAATGTTCACGATGTATAATATAATTTTTATGAAAGGATAGCAATAAACAATAATGAAGGAACTGTCTATTAACTAACACAATCGTGAAAAATGTTTATTTCTAATTAATATTTGCTACGGAATTGGGAGTTGTTTTGAATGAAAGAGTCTACAGATAGGCGTGTTATTCGAACAAAGAGCATGATAAGAGATGCCTTAACGCAGTTAATGGAGGAAAAAGGATTTGAAGCGATAACAGTTAGAGATATTACATCACGAGCGGATATTAATCGCGGAACCTTTTATTTACATTATCAAGATAAATATGATTTATTAGAGAAAAGTGAAGATGAGATTATCCGTGAAATAGAAGAACTAGGGAGAAGAGCAAAGGAGTTAGATTTAAAAGAACTTGCAAGCCTGCATCGCGAAGGTAAACCAGTTCCATTTCTGCAAAAGCTCTTGGAATATTTACAAAGCAATGAGGCTTTGGTCAAAGTAGTTTTAGGCTCACAAGCCAACCCATCTTTTCAAATCAAACTAAAAAATGTCATGAAAAAGAATATGCTTCAAAATATGGAGACAAAATTAAAAAAAGAAGATTTGAAAGTACCAGTAGAGTATTTAACAGCCTATGTAATGGCTGCTAACATAGGCGTTATTCAGCATTGGCTGGAAACTGGTATGCAGTTGTCTCCACGTGAGATTTCTTTAGTTTTATCAAATTTAACAATATTAGGGCCTTGGCAAGTAGCAGGAATAAAGCAAGAACTACTTTGAACGAGAGTAGAGTTTTTTGACCAGACACATCCTTGTTTTCAGGAGAGCCATACAGAAAAAAGCAGTGCATCGGAATTAGAGTGCACTGCGATTGTGTGGCTATTTTTTTTCGATGGCAATAATAAACGGCGGGTTGTTTACTTGATTCATAAAACGATACTGCAAAACATGCGCTTTCTTTTGATCTAAATTCATGACAAAATCCAACAGAGCATCACGTTCTACCTGTCCTTCTGGATGACCATGATAGACAACTAGCACAATGACAGCCTCCTTTGTCATAACAGATAAGAGCTGTTCAATCGCTGTAATTGTACTTTCCGCTAATGTGACAATTTCTTTATCCCCACCAGGGAGATACCCTAGATTGAAAATCGCCCCTCTAATGTTGGAGTGGTCCTCAACCGGAATATGCTCAAGCAAGCGTGCATGACTAGCTTTAAATAAAGTTACTCGTTTTGAAGCTTCTTTTTTGTCCAGTTGCTCTGCGGTTTCTTTTATTGCTTGTTCTTGTATGTCAAAGCCATACACATGACCAGACGAGCCAACTAGTTCTGCTAAAAACACGGTATCGTGCCCATTCCCGACTGTGCAATCTACAGCAATATCTCCTTCAGTAATGGCTAGCTTCAAAAGCTTTTTACTATATGGTAAAACTCGTTCTAGCTTCATAAAATCTCCTCGTTTGATCGAACATAATATTTGCCTTGGTAGCTATCGCGGCGTTTCAATTCAGCGTCAATCGCATTTAATACCGCCCATTTATCCACACTCCACATTGGCCCAATCATTATATCAATTGGCCCATCTCCTGTGATACGGTGAACAATCATTTCAGGTGGTAAAATTTCTAATTGATCACAAACTAAGTTAATATAATCATCAAATGCTAAAAATTCAAGCATGCCCTTTTCATATTGCTTTACCATCGGGGTTCCCTTAAGTAAGTGAAGTAGATGGATTTTTATTCCTTGGACATCTAATTTTGCTACTGCTTGTGCAGTTTCGATCATCATTTTATTGTTTTCTAACGGAAGTCCATTAATGATATGAGAGCAAACTCTGATACCGTGCTTTCGGAGCTTATTTACTCCCTCTTTATAGGTATCAAATGTATGTGCGCGATTTATTAAGAGTGCCGTTCTTTCATGGACGGTTTGAAGCCCAAGCTCGACCCAAAGATAGGTTCTTTTGTTTAACTCAGCTAAGTATTCGATTACATCATCAGGCAAACAATCTGGACGAGTTCCAATGGAAAGGCCAACAACACCGTCTTGATTTAAAACCGTTTCATACTTTTCACGAAGTTCAGCTACCGGGGCATGAGTATTTGTAAAGGCTTGGAAATAAGCCATATATTTACCGTCTTTCCATTTATGATGCATCTTATTTTTAATTTGGTTAAATTGAGTAATTAAATCGTCGGCACGGTTTCCAGCAAAATCTCCAGAACCAGCTGCGCTACAAAATGTACAACCACCATGTGCCACTGTACCATCACGATTAGGGCAATCAAACCCACCGTCTAACGCAACTTTAAAAACCTTATGTCCAAAAGATTGACGTAAATGATAATTCCATGTGTGATAGCGTTTATCCTCAACGGAAAATGGAAACGGATTTTGACTAGTTGCTTTTGTCATCCGTACTCCTCCTCTTTTTATATATCTGATTAATGATTTTAGCATGTTTTACGACGTTCATCCAATGCATTGAAATAGCTTAATACTTTTTATTATATTTTCCAATTGTTCATCGCATGGTCTAGTGAAAAATGAGCAAAATAAAATGGAGCATCATGATTACTTGTGAGGTGAAAAGGGATGGCAACAAGAGATTCAGTAGAACAATTTATTCAGCAATTTGAAGAGGCCATACACAATGCAGAAGTGCAATACAGTGAAGCACAAAAGCTAGAACATA
Source organism: Sutcliffiella halmapala (assembly GCF_002019665.1). Taxonomy (GTDB): domain Bacteria; phylum Bacillota; class Bacilli; order Bacillales; family Bacillaceae_I; genus Sutcliffiella_A; species Sutcliffiella_A halmapala. Next base: position 1,102,069 of record NZ_KV917375.1, read on the forward strand.
ATAATGATACAGAATTTACAATGGCACAGAAACAAATGGAAGCAACCTATAATGATCTAATGCATCTTTCCTTTAGTTGTAACGCACAACAACGAGAACAACTAAATCGCATGCGTCTACAACTACAGCAACTTCAAAATGAAATGACCCTACTAAGGCATTAAAAAGGAGACTATCTTGGTGAAAAAACGTTCCAAACAAAATAACCCAGAACAAAAAACAAAAAATGCCGAAAACAGCGTGGAAATGGGAGTGGAGTACAATCCCATTAAAGAAGTAAAACAAAAGAACCTAAAGCGTGCCCAACCAATTAAATCTAAAAACCATAATGCAAAAAAATAAGAGCAGCCACGGGCTGCTCTTATTTTTTGGGATGATTTGTAAAAAAAGGGCGCCGGGTAAAAAATGGTATTAATTGGGGTGGTTTTATGATTTGGTTCATCCTAGAGTCCTCCGGGAATTGTAAGAAAAATCATTTTTTCATATTTCCAATCTTTTGTATTGAAACTATGTGCAAAACACATTACAATTGTTTTGGATTTCGAAATAATTGGTTAAGGAGGGCATGTTATGTTGAAAATGCCCAGAGCCCTTTGGTTATTGATTGTTGGAATGGCAATAAATGTAACTGGGGCTTCTTTTTTATGGCCGTTAAATACAATATATATTCATGACATTTTAGGAAAATCATTATCAGTAGCAGGACTTGTCTTAATGGTTAATGCTGGTGCCAGTGTAATAGGAAATTTAATTGGCGGATTTTTATTTGATAAAATTGGTGGTTATCGTTCCATATTACTTGGGATTTCTATCACCATTGTCGCGTTAATAGGATTGACGCTCAATCATAGCTGGAACTTTTACATTGTGTACTTAACGATTATTGGGTTTGGTTCAGGAATTGTGTTTCCTTCTATGTATGCGATGGCGGGTTCTGTTTGGAAAGAGGGCGGAAGAAGGTCGTTTAATGCCATGTATGTCGCCCAGAATTTAGGAGTTGCAATTGGTGCAGCGTTAGGAGGACTTGTAGCAGACATCCGGTTTGACTACATATTCTTAGCAAACACCTTAACGTATGCCATCTTTTTTGTCATTGCTTTATTTGGCTATAAATCGATTCAAGCAAACCCATCCAATCAAACTTCTGTCTTGGATCAATCTAAGAAAATCAAGGATCATACGAAGCTCTATGCTCTCCTTATTGTTTGTATTGGATACCTTCTTTGCTGGATGGGATATGTGCAGTGGCAAACAACGATAGCTTCTCATACTCAATCCCTAGGCATTTCGTTGAAACAATATAGCATTCTATGGACGATTAATGGTGCACTTATTGTGTTAGCGCAACCGATTATTTCGCTCATCGTCAAAAAATACACGAAAACCTTAAAAACACAAATTATCGTCGGATTAATCATTTTCATAGTATCCTTTGCAGTCGTTGGAGTGGCACAGCAATATACGGCATTTGTGGTAGCGATGGTTATCATTACAATTGGTGAAATGTTTGTGTGGCCAGCAGTCCCAACCGTAGCTAATGAACTTGCTCCAAAAGGAAGAGAAGGCTTCTATCAGGGGATTGTTAATAGTACCGCTACTGGCGGCAGGATGCTTGGACCACTTATGGGAGGAATTTTAGTAGACTTTCATGGTATGGGAATGTTGTTTGGAGTATTAATGGGGTTAATGGTCATCGCGATCTTTACTACATTGGTTTACGATCGGAAGTTGAAAGCAAACCAGGCAAAAGTTCCTGAAATGTCAAAGAGTGTGTTATAAAAAAATAGGCTCTGTTAAAGTACAGTGTGGATTTCTAGGTACCTAGCTGTTGATTGGAGCACGAGGTGAAGACTCCTGCGGGAGATAGCGTTTTGTGGAGACCCCGGAGGCGAAGCCGAGGAGGCTCCACAAGCGCCCCGTGGAAAGCGAAGCCTCGTGCGGAAATCAACAGCGGTGTTTAACAGAGCCAAAAAATAAAAGCAGTGCATTTCTATAAAGAAAATCGCATTGCTTTTTCTATTTGGGAAGATATATGATCTAACCCATTCACATATTATCCACATGAAAATTTCTCTATCCTATTGACAGAAATTCTCCAAATGTGATAATTAAATAGAGAGATTAGCACTCTGTATACTAGAGTGCTAAAATACATATATAAAATTCTGGAAGGAGATAGTATAAGATGGCAAAAAAAGAGTTCCAAGCAGAATCCAAAAGGCTATTAGAAATGATGATTAACTCCATTTACTCTCAGCGTGAAGTGTTTCTACGCGAATTAATTTCCAACGCGAGTGATGCAATGGATAAAATCTATTACAAGACATTAACGGATGAATCACTAATATTTAATAAGGATGATTACTTTATCAAAATCATTCCAAATAAAGAGAATAGAACGTTAACGATCATTGACACAGGTATTGGGATGACAAATGAAGAGCTTGAAGCAAATCTAGGGGTTATCGCTAGAAGTGGTTCTTTAGCATTCAAAAAGGAAAATGAAATTAAAGATGGTCACGATATTATTGGACAATTTGGTGTAGGTTTTTATGCTGCATTTATGGTGGCAGATGTAGTGACGGTTATAAGTAAGGCATTAGGTAGTGAAACAGCTTATAAATGGGAATCAGAAGGTGCCGATGGCTATACACTGGTGCCATATGAAAAAGCTTCCATTGGAACAGAAATTATTTTAACAATTAAAGAGAATACAGAAGATGAGAATTACGACGAATTTTTAGAAGAGTATCGCCTAAAGTCTATCATCAAAAAGTATTCAGATTTCATTCGTTATCCAATTAAAATGGATGTAACGACTACAAAACCAAAAGTAGAAGATGAGAATGAATTAGAGGAAGTGCAAGAAGAGCAAATCATCAATAGTATGGTTCCGATTTGGCGTAAAAACAAAAAGGAATTAACGACAGAAGACTATGAGAAATTTTACAATGAAAAGCACTATGGCTTTGATAAACCGCTAAAGCATCTTCACATCAGTGTAGACGGTACTATTCGATATAATGCAATACTATATATTCCAGAAAGTATTCCTTTTGATTATTATTCAAAGGAATTCGAAAAAGGCTTAGAACTGTATTCTAGTGGAGTGCTAATTATGAATAAATCTGCTGATTTGCTACCAGACCACTTCAGTTTTGTGAAAGGCCTTGTGGACTCAGAAGACCTTTCGCTTAATATTTCTCGTGAAATGCTACAGCAAGATCGTCAGTTGAAATTTATTGCGAAAAACTTAGCGAAAAAGATCAAAAGCGCCCTTCAAAGCATGCAAAAAGACGAGCGTGAAAACTATGAAAAATTCTATCAAGCTTTCGGTCGTCAGCTAAAATACGGTGTTTACTCCGATTTTGGTGCAAACAAAGAGGCTTTACAAGACTTACTAATGTTCTATTCATCCAAAGAGAAAAAGCTTGTGACGCTCGATGAATATATCTCTAGAATGCCTGAGGATCAAAAGTATATTTATTATGCTACTGGTGAATCAAAAGAACGAATTGAAAAACTTCCACAGACTGAATTAGTTGCAGACAAAGGATACGAAATTCTTTACTTTACAGAAGATATCGATGAGTTTGCGATTAAGATGTTAATGACATATAAAGAAAAAGAATTCAAGAATGTATCTAGTGGCGATTTAGGAATTGAATCGGAAGATAACGATAAGAAAACAGAAGCGGAACAAGAAGAAAATAAGGATCTATTTGACTCCATGAAAGATTTGTTAGGTGAGAAAGTAGCTTCAGTAAAAGTTTCTAAGCGTTTGAAGACTCATCCGGTGTGCTTGACTACTAAAGGTGAAGTAACTATCGAAATGGAAAAAATACTAAGCGCAATGCCTGATAATCAAAATGTCAAAGCAAGCAAAGTACTAGAAATCAATACAAACCATGAAGTGTTCCAATCCTTAAAAGAAGCACATGCAACCGATAAGGAGAAGTTAGCTCTATATACGAACTTGCTTTATAACCAAGCGTTGTTAATAGAAGGCTTACCAATCCAGGATCCTGTTGAATTTACAAACGATATTTGTAAAGTAATGGTGTGATTTTTTATAAGTGAATAAATAAAGGGCTGTTCCGAGTAATATGCGATGCGTACAAGGAACAGCCCTTTACTAGTTCTTACTCTTTTTAATTTAAACTATGTTATAATGATAAGTGGCAGTGGAATAAATTGTATATCATGGAAAACACCTTACAGTATTTAGATTTAGGCTTTTTGCTTTCTACTATACTGTATAGGTGTTTTTTTTGTTTCAGTGATATAAATAGTTGTTAGCTATAAAAAAGAGTTTTGGGAGGAAAGAGTTATGAAAAAAACTGCGCTAATATATTGTGAAAATAATTTTGGAACAATGGATGGAAAAACAGCAAATGGGTTAATAAGAAGTTCAGGAAAATATCAAATTGTTGGGGTTATTGATAGCACAAAGGATGGTATGGATACAGGTGAAGTTCTTGAGGGTAAAAAGAATGGTATTCCAATATTCGCAAGTTTAGAACATGCTTTAGAAAATTTATCGTTCGTACCAAACCAGTTCATTTATGGAATTGCACCATCAGAAGCCTTTCTAAAAAAAGAAGAGAGAGATTTATTGTTGAAAGCCATGCAGCAGGGGATGAACATTGTTAATCCGCTTCATGAATTTTTTACAGACGATCAAGAGTTTATGAAGTATTCCATCGAGTATGGAGTAGAAATTAAAGATATTAGAAAACCGCCTCTTAAAAAAGATATGCATCTTTTCTCTGGAAGAATCTTAAATATCGAAACGCCAATCGTTGCTGTGCTTGGTACAGACAGTGCTGTTGGTAAACGAACAACATCTGTCATTCTTGAAGCTGCGTTATTAGAGCATGGTTTAAATGTTGCGTTTGTGGCAACTGGACAAACTGGATTAATCCAAGGAGCGAAATATGGTGTTGCCATTGACGCAATCCCGTCGCAATTCATGACAGGTGAAATAGAAAACGAAGTCATGAAAGCCTATGAAAATGAAAAGCCCGATATTATTATTGTCGAAGGGCAAGGAGCATTAAGTCATCCAGCCTATATTAGTTCTTGTGGAATTATAAGAGGAGCAAGACCTGGAGCGGTTATCGTCCAACATCCGCCTAAGAGGAAAAATCTAGGTGATTTTGATTTTATGGAAATGCCATCTATTAAAAGTGAAATTGAGCTCATCGAAAACTTCTCAAATTCGAAGGTCATCGCAATTACTATCAACCATGAAAACATGTCAGATATAGAGGTGGATGATATTATTTCAGAATATGAAAGTGATCTTAATCTTCCAACAACGGATGTTCTGAAACAAGGATGTGACAAGCTTGTAACTAGTATTTTAGATGCTTTTCCATTATTACAGGATAAGAAGAAAGTACTTGTAAATTGACCCAATCTGGGGGACCTAGAATTGAAATAAACCTTGCAAAAATTGCCCATAATGCAGAAGCGCTCTATCGGTTGTATGGGTCAAAAGGTATTGAGCTAATGGGAGTTACAAAAGGTGTTTGTGGGGGACCAGAGATTGCAAGGGTTCTAGTGAATAATGGGATTCGAATTCTAGCAGACTCAAAAATAACTAATCTGCAAAAAATGCGCGAAGCAAGAATTAATGCGGAATTTGTGCTATTAAGAACCCCGGCACTAAGTGAAGTGGATTCTGTTGTAAAATATGCAGATATTAGTCTCAATTCCGAGCTAGCTGTTATAAAAAGTCTTTCAGCAACAGCTATAAAGCACAACACTCAGCATAAAATCATCCTAATGATAGAAATGGGTGATTTAAGAGAGGGGATTATGCCAGAGAATCTGGAGGAGTTCATTGAAGAGGTTTTGAAACTTTCTGGAATTACCTTAGTCGGCATTGGTGCAAACTTTGCTTGTTTCGGGGGAGTCAAGCCGAACGAGGAAAGTATGAAAAAACTATCTGCACTCGCCATTGAAATTGAAGAAAGGTTTTCATTATCCCTTTCCTATGTTTCAGGGGGAAACTCCGCCAATTATAGTTGGTTTATGGATACTGAAAGTACGGGACATGTTAATAATTTAAGGGTAGGAGAGTCCATACTCCTTGGACGAGAAACACTTTGTCGGATGGCAATACCTGGATTATTTACAGACGCCTTTACCTTTGTTTCTGAAGTTATTGAATCAAAAATAAAACCTTCTGTCCCTTATGGAGAAATCGCTCAGAATGTATTGGGGGTATCACCTGAATTTCAAGAACGTGGAAAAATAAGGAGGGCGATTCTTGGTGTTGGCTTTCAGGATGTGCTTGTGTCGGGACTTACACCTAGGTTAGATATAGAAATTCTTGGTTCAAGCAGTGACCACACTGTTCTTGATGCAAAGAAAATCGACTTGCAAGTAGGAGACGAAGTAGCGTTCTCCCTCAATTATGGTGCAGTACTCTCGGTTATGACCTCTCATGATGTAAGGAAGAAATATATTAATGTCATATAAGTAAGCTATTCTTTGCTGTAAGGCATTTAATCCCTCGCTTTTTCTCCTTTGTTACCCCATTTATACCCCTCGTTATTTCTAAACTCGCAATGATAGAACAAAAACTAGATTACGCTTTGTTTGGGCCTAATCTAGCTTTTTATGAAAAAATCGATACGAACAAACGAGTCCAATAAAAAATAAACCTAAAGCAACATAAGCTGGAAATAAATGAATAAACGTCGTATACCCTATGGCGAAATGAATAGATACACCAGCGATAAAGGCAGGTAAACCTCCAATGAAAAAGGTCCACCATACCCATGTATTCCCTTGTTGAAATCCCCATAGTGCAAGCATCAATACTAAGAGTCCTACACTTAACAAGGCACTTCCGAATCCAGCTCGATCATGAGCCAAAACAGGGATAAGTTGTTGATTAAAGGTTTGTAACATCTCTGGTGGCATACAAATGTATAGAATATCGGTGGAGACAAAAACAGTTGTTACACCAATATAAGAGATAATTAGTCCACCTAGAACAAACGAAAACCCTAAAAGTACGAATGCGAGTTGTCCATATATCGCTTTCTTCCAAACAGCATCATTTTTTGTATTCGTTGAAACAGGAGTACCAGTCAAGCCTCGAGTTTTGAAAAAGCCGTATAGATAAAAAGGTAAAAGTACGAGCCAAAACATTAAATGCAACCAGTCGAAATAGCCATAACCTATGAAGGCGAAGATGCCAAGGAAACCTACGATTGCAGCAGCATCAGTTGCTTGCTTTGCCCAACGCAGTCCTTTTTTTATCCCATACTTCGCAAGCTGCATATAAACAATGCCACCAGAAATCATCGTACCAGCTAATGTCATTCGATCATGTGCCATGAATAACATAATTCGTTCATTAAATAGCCAAATCTCTTCCTTTTTCATCCCGAGAAAATGTTCATCGTAAGGTAGAATAATCGAAGTCAAACTAAAAAGCAGCGCTAACACTCCACCAAGAAAGATAAACAAGCCGAAAAGCCAATAGGACAACCAGCCGGGCTGAGTAGTAGTAGTATTTACTACTCTAGCTAACAATGCTTCATTAATCCGTTTCGTTAGCCCAGGTCCGGAGAAAACATAGCCATCAGATAACATGACTAAATCTGCCCCTGCATCTAATAACTGTAGAGCCTGTTCTGGCTCTACTATTCCCCCTGAAGTAACAATGGTGTTTTTGAATCCAAGTTTCTTTAAGTGTCTAATTTTTTCCGCTAGAGCCATAACCCCATTTTTTTCCTCTAATACAATACCAAAGAAATCATCTAACTCAATAGAGGAGAGTTCAGTACTATTAGTTGTAGCTAAAAGTATTGGTTTGTTAGTTAAAGAAGAGAGAGTATGTGAGGTGGTTTCCAAAATAAAACCATCTGCAAAAGGTTCGAGTGATGCGACCATTCTAGCCAACTCTGAATCATCGCCAACAAGTCTTATGAAAATGGGCTGTTTCTTCTTTAAACTCTTAAGTTTTCCAATTGTTTTTTCCAATCCTAGCGATTCCGTCTCCACGGGAAAATCAATACGATTTTTTTCCTTAATAATTTGTGGCGCTTTTCCACTGCTAGAAGGCTGATAAGAAACAGGCCCTATTTCTAAAAAGCCAAATCCTAAATTAGAAAAAGCCTTTGTGCCTGATAGAAGCGGGTCAATTTTTCCAGATAAGCCAACAGGATTCTTAAACTTAATAGGCTCAATGGTTTTATGTAAGAGGGGGGAGCATTCTTCTCGCCCTAAAAAGTTGATAATAAAAGAGCCAAGACCAAAAGGAAGAGAAGCAATATGGTTCATGCCTCGATGGATAAACTCTCTCGCTATTACCGGGGGAAGTTTTGATAAAAAGGGCTTGAAAATTCCATGATAGGACCAATCTGGCATCATGCATTCCTCACAATCAATGTATGTTACTTATAGTGTAACATGTTGCTAAACGACAAAAATATCTTTTATAAAAGATTACAAAATTTTCTTCCATACAATCGTTCTGTAGGTATGTCTGAATTTTGTGATATATTATTAAAGGGACAAGCAGGAGGGGTAATGATGGGAATAAAGGATAGTTTGCTGACGAGTGAAATGATGGACACAATCATTGCCAATGCATTCGAATGGATTGTGGTTGTTAATCATCAAGGGGATATTATTTACATAAATGATAGTTATTGCTCTTTTTTAGAAGTAGATTACAAGACAGTCATCGGAAGGCATGTAACAGAAGTGATTGAAAATACCCGCATGCATCTTGTCGTACAAACCGGTAAAGAAGAGATGGCTGACCTTCAGTATATTCGTGGAAATTATATGATAGCCAATCGTGTACCCATATTTAATGAGGAGAAGGAAGTCATCGGAGCCTATGGGACGGTGATTTTTCGTGATACGAGTGAATGGGATAAAATGAATAGCCATGTGAAAAGCATGCTAGGGCGTATCAGAAACTACTTGCAGGAGTATGAGCAACAAACGGGTGTAAAATACACCTTAGAGGATATTATTGGAAACTCCAATGTAATGAAGACTTTGAAAGAAAAAGTGAAGCATATTGCGGCTAGTGAGGTTTCTATTCTTATTCGTGGAGAGAGCGGGACCGGAAAAGAGCTATTTGCCCATAGCCTTCATCAGCTTAGTAATCGAAGCCAAATGCCATTTATAAAAATAAATTGTGCGGCTATACCAGAGCATTTACTTGAATCAGAGTTGTTTGGCTATGAAGAAGGTGCTTTTACAGGAGCTAAAAAAGGAGGAAAGAAAGGGAAGTTTTTACTTGCTGATGGTGGAACGCTATTTTTAGATGAAATTGGAGATATGTCATTACCGATGCAAATTAAGCTTCTTAGAGTCTTACAAGAGGGAGAAGTAGAGCCGGTTGGTGCAATCAAGCCAATACAGGTGAATGTTCGAGTTATTGCTGCAACGAACCGACCATTGGAAAAAATGATGGAGGAAAAGCGTTTTAGAGAGGATCTATATTATCGGATTCATGTTATTCCGTTCCACATACCTTCTCTAAGAGAGAGGACAGAAGATATCCCGCAGCTAGTAGAACATTTTATTCAGAAAATTTGTATGAGAACAGGGAGAAGGATAACGTCTGTTACACCAGATGCTCTTTTAGCGTTATCCCGCTACAGATGGCCAGGTAATATTAGAGAACTAGAAAATGTGATTCAAGCAGCTGTGCATTTTTCAACAGGAGAAAAGCTTATACATGAGGCACTTCCAGATTATTTAACGGACACATTTTCTATTCCACTTGGCTCTAAGCCTTTGAAGGAAACCTTGGAGGATGCTGAAAAACAAGCGATTATTCAAACACTAGAGAAATTTCATCACGATAAGCTAGAAGTCGCCAAACAACTTGGAATTAGTAAGTCGAGCTTATACGAAAAAATCAAGAAATATCATATTAGTTAGCAAGTCCAGAAATCTGGAATTCATTCCGATATTCTGGACTTCTTTTTTATATAGGGAATAAAGAAAACCTATATCTCTTGTCCGAATTTTCGGAAAGTAAAAGAGTTCGAAAAATTGAAACATTTATAAGGTAAGGGTTCTTTGGTTTGGCACGCTTATTGCATATAGAAAGGGGAAGAGAAAAATTGATTCGAAATTTATGAAAGCGTTTACGTAACGCGGAGGAGGATAAAAAATGCTCAGTATGATTGGTCTTATTGGGGGACTAGCACTTTTAATTTTTTTAACGATGAGAGGAATGAATTTACTTGTAGCGGGTCCATTATCAGCATTGGTCGTTGCACTATTTAGTGGGTTGCCATTGTTTCCACAGCTTGCCGAGTCAGGTGAGGCGAATTTTGTTGGAAGCTATATGAGCGGTTTTTCATCGTTTGTGACATCCTGGTATTTAATGTTCTTATTAGGAGCGATTTTTGGAAAGGTAATGGAGGATAGCGGAGCGGCAGATAGCGTTTCGAAGCTAGTTGTAGAAAAGCTTGGGATGAAGTTTGCAGTACTAGCTATTGTTGCTGCCTGTGCCATTTTGACATATGGTGGGGTGAGTTTGTTTGTCGTAGCTTTTTCTGTTTATCCACTAGCTATTAGTCTATTTAAACAAGCAAATTTACCACGTCGATTTATTCCAGCTGCACTTGCTTTTGGTTCTGTAACCTTCACGATGACATCAGCTGGCTCACCAGAAATTCAAAACTGGATTCCCATTGAATATTTAGGGACAACGCCTTATGCAGGTTGGGAAGTAAGTGCAATTGTGGCTGTGTTCATGATGATTTTTGGTTATTGGTGGTTAAAGCGCATGATTACAAAAGCTGTGAAACGTGGAGAGGTATTTGTATCGAGAGAAAATGATCCGAAAATGGATACCGAAAGACCGTTACCAAACGCTTTCTTAAGTTTGATTCCTTTATTGGTCGTGTTATTAATATCCTTCTTCTTACATGATAGGCTCATGCAGTCGGCGTTAATTGTCGCGTTGTTAGGTGGGGTTATCACGACGTATCTTCTTGGCAAAAAATATTTTAAATCGTTTTGGAACGCTGTTTCAGAGGGTACGATGGGTGCGCTCATTGCTATCGGGAATACAGCGGCGGTAGTTGGTTTTGGTGGTGTAGCTAAAGTGGTACCTGCTTTTGATGTAGCTGTAAATGCAATGACAAGTATCCCGGGCAGTCCATTGATTGGTGCTGCTATCGCGGTAAGTGTTTTAGCTGGAATGACTGGATCGGCATCTGGTGGTCAAGTCATCGCTCTGCCACTAATTGCCCCACATTATATGGATATGGGTGTCAACGCAGAAGCGCTCCATCGTACTGTCGCGATATCTTCGGGTGCTTTAGATTCTCTGCCACATAACGGATACGTCGTTACGACGGTTCGTGCGATTTGTGGAGAAACCCATCAAGCAGCTTATGGACCGGTCGCAGCACTGACCGTAATTGTTCCTGTAATTGGGGTAGTATTAGCAATTGTATTATTCTCACTAGGTTTAGGTATTTAATTGTAGTTGGAGGGAGACGTAATGGTTGAAAATAAAGTAGTTCTTATTACTGGGGCAGCCCAAGGGATTGGCTATGAAATAGGTAAGCAATTTGCAGAAGCTGGGGCGAAAGTGGTTCTGACGGATTTGAATGAGGAGAATGTTCATCAAGCAAGCGCTCAGTTGAATGGACAAGGGTTAGTAACGATTGGTATAAAATGTGATGTAACCATAGAAGAAGAAATAAAGGAAGCGATAGAAAAAACGGTAACTGAATTCGGTCGACTGGATGTCCTGATTAACAATGCAGGTCTCCAGTATGTAGCGATGATTGAGGATTTTCCAACAGAAAAATTCGAATTGTTGACAAGGGTGATGTTGGTTGCACCATTTGTCGCTATTAAACATGCTTTTCCCGTCATGAAGCAACAACAGAGTGGAAGAATTATTAATATGGCATCGATAAACGGCTTAGTAGGATTTGCTGGAAAAGCAGCCTATAATAGTGCAAAACATGGGGTTATTGGATTAACAAAGGTGACGGCATTAGAAGGCGCAGCACACGGTATTACAGTAAATGCCCTATGTCCTGGTTATGTGGATACTCCTCTCGTTCGAAATCAATTAAAGGATTTAGCAGAAACAAGAAATGTACCATTAGAGAAAGTATTAGAGGAAGTAATCTATCCGCTTGTACCACAAAGACGGTTACTACAAGTAAAAGAAATTGCTGACTATGCCATGTTTTTAAGTAGTGATTCTGCTCGGGGAGTTACCGGGCAAGCGGCAGTCATTGATGGGGGATATACGGTACAGTAGATAGATATTCATGCGAAGGAATACTTTCAGCTAATCCGACCATACTTAATAATGAAAATATCCCTTGAATTTTTCCAATAAATTCATTACAATGAAAATTAACAACTAAAATTAATTACGTTGAAAAGGATTAGTAGTGAACGAAACGAGCAAAGAGAGTTGACGGATGGTGCAAGTCAACAAACGAGCGTTCATGAACTCGCCTTCGAGTAGCAAATGTGAATCCTTCCTAAAAGAAGGTAGTAATATTTCGCCGTATCATCCGCGTTAAGGATTCGAGTGATTATCGCATATAGTGATAATAAACTGGGTGGTACCGCGGTAGGTTGATGTATATTCAAACCTCTCGTCCCTTTATTGGGATGAGAGGTTTTTTGTATTTATTTTTTTATTTTTAGGAGGAAAAGAAGATGTCGTTTCAACATCAAGAAATTGAGAAAAAGTGGCAGCATTACTGGGAAGAAAATAAAACCTTTAAAACGCATGAGGAAAAAGGGAAAGAAAAGTTCTATGCGTTAGATATGTTTCCTTTCCCTTCAGGTGCAGGGTTACATGTGGGGCATCCAGAAGGATATACAGCAACAGATATTCTTTCCAGAATGAAAAGAATGCAGGGTTACAATGTTCTACATCCAATGGGATGGGATGCGTTTGGATTACCGGCTGAGCAGTACGCTTTGGATACTGGTAATGATCCTGCTGAATTCACGGAAAAAAATATCAATACATTCCGTAGACAAATAAAAGAGTTGGGATTCTCCTATGACTGGGAAAGAGAAGTAAGCACAACGGATCCCGCTTACTATAAATGGACGCAATGGATTTTCTTAAAGCTATATGAAAAAGGTTTAGCTTATGTAGACGAAATTCCAGTTAACTGGTGTCCTGCATTAGGTACCGTACTATCTAATGAAGAAGTGATTGATGGGAAAAGTGAGCGTGGAGGGCATCCTGTAGAACGCAGACCTATGAAGCAGTGGATGTTAAAAATTACGGCCTATGCAGACAGACTTATTGATGACTTAGATGAATTGGATTGGCCAGAGAGCTTAAAAGAAATGCAACGCAACTGGATAGGTCGCTCAGAAGGTGCCAATGTCCATTTTTCAATAGACGGAACAGAAGAATCTTTCACGGTTTTTACAACGCGACCTGACACACTATTTGGTGCTACTTATGCAGTGTTAGCTCCAGAGCATCCATTAGTGAAACAAATTGTGACAGATGAGCAGAGAGATGCAGTTGAATCTTATATTACTAAAATTCAAAGTAAGAGTGATTTGGAACGTACCGAACTTTCAAAAGATAAAACTGGAGAGTTTACTGGGGCATATGCAGTAAACCCGGCTAATGGTGAAAAGTTACCGATCTGGATCGCGGATTATGTACTAATGGGTTATGGTACAGGTGCGATTATGGCAGTACCGGCTCATGACGAGCGTGACTATGAATTTGCAACGAAATTTGAAATCCCGATTGTGGAAGTTGTAGCAGGTGGGGATGTTTCAAAAGAACCTTATATAGGTGACGGTGAACATGTAAACTCCGATTTTTTAAATGGTCTTGGCAAAGAAGAAGCCATTACAAACATGATTCAATGGTTAGAGACAAATAGAAAAGGTGAAAAGAAAGTTTCCTTCCGTCTTCGTGATTGGTTATTCAGCCGTCAACGCTACTGGGGAGAACCAATCCCAATTATCCAATGGGAAGATGGAACCATGTCAGCGATTGATGAAAAAGAATTACCACTTCTTTTACCTAAAACAAAAAATATTCGTCCATCCGGCACCGGCGAATCTCCACTAGCTGCAATAGAGGATTGGGTAAATATCACAGATCCAGTTACTGGTAAAAAAGGTCGCCGTGAAACAAATACCATGCCAAACTGGGCAGGCAGCTGCTGGTACTATTTACGCTATATTGATCCAACTAATAGTGAGCAATTAGCAGATCCAGAAAAACTAAAAGAATGGTTACCAGTAGATATTTATATAGGAGGAGCTGAGCACGCGGTACTTCACTTACTATATGCTCGTTTCTGGCACAAATTCTTATACGATATCGGAATTGTTTCAACTAAAGAACCTTTCCAAAAGCTATTTAACCAAGGTATGATTTTGGGAAGCAATAATGAGAAAATGAGTAAATCAAAAGGAAATGTAGTGAACCCAGATGATATTGTTGAAAGCCATGGTGCAGATACTCTTCGCCTTTATGAAATGTTCATGGGTCCATTGGAAGCTTCCATTGCATGGTCTACAAACGGATTGGACGGATCTCGCCGCTTCCTAGATCGTGTTTGGAGATTATTCGTAGAAGAGAATGGAGAGCTAAGCTCCAAAATTATCGCAGGCACGGAAGAAAATTCATTAGAGAAGACTTATCATGCGACTGTGAAGAAGGTTACTGAAGACTATGAAGGGCTTCGCTTTAATACAGCGATTTCGCAAATGATGGTATTCATTAATGATGCTTATAAAGCGGATGTGATTCCGAAAGAATATGTTGAAGGCTTTGCGAAACTTTTATCACCAGTTTGCCCTCACATCGCGGAAGAGCTTTGGGAGAAGCTTGGTAACGAAGGAACTATCACTTATGAAGCTTGGCCAGTATTTGACGAGGCTAAGTTGGTCGAAGATGAAGTTGAAATCGTTGTTCAAGTGAATGGTAAGCTAAAAGCTAAACTTCATGTTCCTGCAACTGCTTCTAAAGAAGAGATGGAAAAAATCGCATTTGCTGATGATACGGTGAAAGAAACGATCGAAGGTAAAACAGTTCGTAAAGTAATCGTTGTTCCTGGAAAATTAGTGAACATCGTAGCAAACTGATTTTGCTGATTGATAAGTAAGGCTGCCACAAGTTTGGCAGTCTTCTTTTGTTTTCGATATAATGGAGGTAATTAATTATTTACACTACATAAAAGCGAGGTTTTTATAAAATGGAAGAAATTCAAACAATTACGACGGAAGAGCTAAAGAGTAAGATTGAAAGTGGAGAAGAATTATTTTTGGTTGACGTTCGTGAAGATGACGAAATCGCTACAGGAAAGATCAAAGAAGCAACACATATCCGCATGGGCGACATCCCAGCAAGCTTAGACCAACTTGATAAAGAGAAGGAGTATATTTTCATTTGCCGTTCTGGACGCAGAAGCGAAAACGTATGCTACTATCTACAGGAACAAGGTTATAAAGTGCGCAACATGGTCGGCGGCATGTTAGAGTGGGAAGGCGACGTAGAATAATTCTTATTTTGAAAACCGTTAACCAGCGAAGTGGAATGCTGGTTGGCGGTTTTTTGATTTATTGAAAGTAGCAGATAATAAGGGATATCGTTAGAAAACTAATTCAGAGAATGAATTTAGAGCAGAGGGGAGATAACCGACTAAGAGTTTATATACTTCCTCATTAATATTAATTTGTGGATGTATGAAACTTTTCTTTTTGCATATGCGTATTAAAATTATGGTGCTTTCTTCTAAGAATAGGTTCATTGGTGGATTTTCCAATAAGAAAGAAATACAAACCGATTTCAGCCTGTTTTCGGCCAAAGATGGAAAACAGTTTTGTACATAGTCACTCCAACTCTATCAAACTATTAAAAAGGATTATAAATAACACATCATAAAGAAAAGACTCATACCACATAGGAGGTAAAATCAAAATTTATGGAATTTTTTCAAGGGAGTAATCTTTTTTATTACGTTATCCTATTTTGTGGTCTTGGAATTATTTTTAATGGCTTTAAAAGTTACTGGCAGCAGGGGGTTTCTGCTGAATCGAGTATGACAAGATTTTTAAGTGTCCTGATCCCTGCAGCTATTGCTGGAATCATTACTTTTACATTAAGTAATCCTGAAGATATCCATGAATCTCTGTTTTTTATAATTATGCCCTTAGCAATTTCACTTTTTATTTTCTTGAGAAAACTAAAACATTTAGAAGTAACCATAAAAAAGTATATTCCAAATGAGTTCTTTAGCATTTTAGAAAATAACCTAGAAAAAAACGGTTACGAATATGTAAAAAGTCAAAAAGGGGAAGATGAATTTATTAGTAGTAATGTTACTACCTATTATGAAATTCCTAAAACGAATGAGAAAATCAAAGTCGATTGGAGAGATCTTGATCTTTGTGATATGAAACTGGTCTTTCAGAACTTCTACGATAAAGACCTAGTAAAAGAGATTATTCGAGATTTAAAAGAGAAAAGTTCACATGTAAGCTTTTTTCAACAGACAAAGTATCAATGGTTGTTTGGGATAGCCTTCATTTGGTTTAGTGTCATGAAATTAATAGGATATTAGCCTAACACTTAGATGAAATAGGATGTAAGTCCTTCTGTAAAGAGATGGAGACGTTATAAATAGTAAGATACTAAGAAAAAGCACGGAGTTCCTGCAATTGGAACCTCGTGCTTTTTAATTATTAAAATATTGTAAAAAATAAAAAACGCTCAAAAATCCACTCATACCAACCTATTCCCTTCATTTAGTCAAAAATACCTGTGTGATTATAACTAGGAAATATTTATTTGCATTTACCATTCATTAACACCTCTTTAATAGTGGGGTGCTAAGATTTGATTATTGTAGAAATTGCTATGAAGGATGGTGTTTATGAAGTCAATTCAAGTTAAGAATTTATATAAATCTTATAACCAAGAGAATTTTGTAGTGAAAGATGCAAGCTTCCAGATAGAGGAGGGTGAGTTTTTTGTGCTTGTTGGACCTTCTGGATGTGGCAAGAGTACTATTTTACGGATGATCGCTGGGCTTGAGGAGATTAGTAAAGGTGAACTATATATTGGTGAACGGAAAGCAAATTTATTAAGTCCAAGTGAGAGAGAGCTTTCGATGGTTTTTCAAAATTATGCTCTATATCCCCATCTTTCCGTGAAGGAAAACATTATATTTGGATTGCATGTAAAGAAAGTTCCCAAAAAAGAGAGGGAGCTGCGTTGTTACGAGGTAGCTGAAATGCTGCAGCTTACAAACTATTTACATCGGAAACCAAGAGAGTTGTCTGGTGGTCAACGACAGAGGGTGGCTTTGGCAAGAGCGATTGTGAGTAGAGCTCCTATCTGTCTGATGGACGAGCCTTTATCTAATCTTGATGCTAAATTAAGAGCACATATGAGAGCTGAAATTAAACAAATTCAACGATCGCTTGGGATAACGATGGTTTATGTGACACATGATCAGACAGAAGCGATGACCATGGGAGATCGAATGATGGTTCTTAAGGATGGGGAAGTCCAACAAGTGGGTACACCTCTTCAAGTTTATAATAAGCCGAATAATCCCTTTGTTGCGACGTTTATAGGTAACCCGCCGATGAATATCCAAAATGGAACCATTCGAGGTGGGGAGCGGGAGTTGGTTCTTGAAGGAATGAAGCCTTATAAACTAAAGCAAGATTATGGTGTGCATTTTCCAGAGCGAATTATGGTAGGAATTAGGCCAGAGTCCATTCACCTTGCGAATGAAAACTCTGCAGCAGACGAGCGCTATATTGTAGAAGTGAAAAATGTGGAGATTTTAGGGAATGATACGTTGGTTTCTTTTCTAGTAGGTACTAAAGAATGGTTTATGCGCTTGAATGGGCAATGGTACATCACTATTGGGGATAGGATTCCGATTTCTTTTGATTTTAATCATGTTGCCATATTCGATGAAGGTACAGGTGAACTATTAAAGGCACCAGAATCTAGAGAAATGTTTTCGTTACGTAAGGAGGCTGTGTCTAGGTGAGCGTAATAGTTCGGGAGACTAAGCGACAAATAAAGATGCAGAAGAATACTAGTTGGAAAAAATCTAAGAATCTACGGACAGCGATTTTGTTCTTACTTCCATCGATTATACTTCTAGGTGTTTTTGTCTTTTATCCAATGGTTAAAACTCTGTATTTAAGTGTCTATTTAACCGATCAGCTTGGAAGACCTGCTATATTTGTAGGTTTTGAAAATTTCTCCTATATCATGCAGTCAGAGAGTTTTCGTAAAAGTATGGTGGCAACTGTGTTATTTGTTCTCTATACAGTTCCAACAGGGATTATCTTAGCGCTTTTTCTAGCTGTTTTGGCCAATGAGAAATTAAAAGGAATCGGTTTTTTTAGAATGATTTATTCGTCAACGATGGGGATGAGCGTTGCAGCATCTTCGGTAATATGGCTTTTTCTATTTCATCCTAGCATCGGTTTTTTTAATAGAATCTTAATGACCATTGGATTGAACGAGGTCCAATGGTTATTGGATCCGAAATGGGCATTGATTTCGATTAGTATTACAACGGTCTGGATGAATACAGGATTCTGCTTTTTGATTTTGCTAGGGGGCTTGCAAAATATTGATCCTTATTTATACGAAAGCTCCAAGATAGACGGTGCTGGATATTGGTACCAGTTGCGAAGAATTACGATACCGATGCTCTCACCTACTTTATTTTTTATTATCACAATTTCATTGATTAATGCCTTTCAAACCTTTGGACAGGTAGATATTTTAACACGCGGTGGTCCTTCAGAGTCGACGAATGTCATTGTCTATTCTATTTATAAAGAAGCTTTTATTAACTATCAATTTGGAACGGCAAGTGCACAAGCAGTTATATTGTTTATCTGTATTTTAGTAGTGACTATTTTACAGTTTAAGTTGGGAGAAAAGAAGGTGCATTATCAGTGAGATGGACAAGTAAGGTCTGGTTTTATTTCTTATTAACGCTTAGTGCTTGTGTGCTATTCTTTCCTGTTTTCTATGCTATGATGATCAGTTTCATGGAAGGAAAAGAAGTAATGAGCGGAAACATTCTTCCGACTTCTTTTACATTAGAGAATTACATAACGGCTTTTCAAAAAGTTCCACTACTAAGTTATTTGTGGAATAGTTTCATTGTTTCTCTTGTCGTTATGCTTGGACAATTGTTGGTTTGTAGTTTAGCCGCATTTGCATTTGTATTTATCTCTTTTAAGGGAAGAAACATTCTATTCTTCCTTTATCTCTCTACGATGATGATTCCATGGGAGGCGACAATGATTCCGAACTTCTTGACCATCCAGAGGTTTGGATGGACCAACAGTTATGCTGGGTTGACAATTCCTTTTTTTGCCCTAGCATTTGGGACATTTCTTTTACGACAGCATTTTAAAACAATCCCGCATGAATTGTATGAGGCTTCTCAAATAGCGGGGATGAGTAAGTTTGGATTTTTTCTAAACGTAGTGCTTCCAGTTTCGAAAACCAGTTTGATTACATTAGGTGCTTACGGTTTTTTGACCACTTGGAATATGTATTTGTGGCCGTTGCTTATTACAACTAATGAGAGTGTTCGGACTGTTCAAATTGGGATAAAACAGTTGCAAACACAAGAAATCGCAACCGAATGGGGGGTGGTGATGGCTGGAGTTGTAACGATTATCTTACCTGCGTTGCTTTTACTATTCATCGGACAGAAACATCTGCAAAAAGGGTTAACACAAGGAGCAATTAAATGATATTTAGGAGGAAAAAATATGAGAAAGTTTCAACCGATATTAATGATCTTGCTGGGGCTTATGCTGCTTTTAAGTGCGTGTGCTTCTAATACTAATACACCTGCTACTAACAAGGATGAAGAAGAAAATACTACAGAAGAAGCTAGTGAAGGAACAGATAGAGAAAGCGATGAAAAAGTTGAAATTGAATTTTGGCACTCTATGGGCGGAAACTTAGGAGAATCCATTGATGTGATTGCGAAGGAATTCAGTGAATCGCAAGACACGTATGTGGTAAATGCAGAATTTCAAGGTTCTTATGAGGAGTCTTTAACAAAATTTCGTTCAATAGGTGGGACTACTGATGCTCCTGCCATTATCCAGACATTTGAAGTAGGTACAAAATTTATGATCGATAGTGGATTTATCGAGCCGATTCATACCTTTATTGAAAAAGATGGATATGATGTCACACAGCTCGAAGAAAATATCCTAAATTACTATACGTACGATGGAAAACAATATTCTATGCCATTTAACTCCTCTACACCAGTTTTGATTTATAACAAAGATGCCTTTAAAGAAGTAGGACTAGACCCAGAAAACCCGCCACGTACATATAGTGAAATAAAGGATGCGGCGAGCAAGTTGAAAACAGATGAGCGTTTTGGCTTTTCGATGCTGACGTATGGCTGGTTTTTTGAAGAGTTATTAGCTACACAAGGTGGAATGTATGTGAATAATGACAATGGCCGTTCGAATACGGCAACAGAAGCTACATTCAATGGGGTAGAAGGGTTACGTGTTTTTAAATGGCTAGATGAAATGAACCAGGCAGGTACTTTTGGAAACTTCGGTACTGTTTGGGATGATATTCGTGCTGCTTTCCAAACGGAAAAAGTAGCAATGTATATGGACTCTTCAGCAGGAACAAAAGGTATTATCGACAATGCGGATTTTGAAGTGGGAGTAGCATTTATTCCACACCCAGACGAAGTGGAACCTAATGGAGTCATCATAGGAGGAGCTTCTTTATGGATGTCTAAAGGGATCGCAGAAGAGGAGCAACTGGCTGCATGGGAGTTTATGAAATATGTAAACAGTCCAGACGTACAAGCAAAATGGCATGTAGAAACAGGTTATTTCTCTATTCATCCAGAAGCATATGAAAACGACATCGTAAAAGAACAATGGGCAGAATATCCTCAATTAAAAGTAACGGTAGATCAACTACAAGCCACGAAAAAGGGAGTAGCTACACAGGGAGCACTTATCTCTGTTTTCCCAGAATCTCGTCAACATATCGTAACAGCATTAGAAAAGCTGTATCAAGGAAGCGATCCAAAAGAAGTGTTAGACGAAGCGGTGATTCAGTCAAACCGTGCAATAGAGATAGCGAATAAAACCCAAGGGAATTAAATTCACCTAATTAAAAAAGGCGCCAAGATAGGAACGATTATCTTGGCGCTTTTCCATCCTATATTTCAGACACACCGTACATTCGACTCAGTCCACGATAATCCATCATAAATTATTTTATATTAAAAGAAAAACTCCTGTCAGTGCCTGGCCCCAAATAGATAAAAATTAAAAGAATACAAGTATAATTTCCCTCCTTTCGTCCTATACATAGTAATAAATAAAGGTGTTTTTTCATTAATGAAGTCTGTAAAGAGGAGGAGTGATTCACGTTGATTCAAATCAAAATGTTTGATGAGGAACATGAGCGGGATTTGGAGGAGGCAGTGAATGATTTTCTTGGAGGGCTTGCTGATCGAGACTTGATTGATATTAAGTATCAAGTTGGGTGTTTAATAGAAGAGGAAGAGCAGATTTATTGTTTTTCTGCGATGGTTATATTTAGAGCCTGAAAATATCTGATAGATGTTTAACAGGCTCTTTTTTGTGGGTATAGTTTATTATGTTATTAAAATTTCAAAACAAATATTATATTCTTGCAACGTTTCGGTTACATAAACCGTCTAAGTTGTTACCAATACATATTTGAAGGGATGTAATCAATATGAAACATACACAAAACGAAACAGTATTAGTAGAAGAAAAAACATTTTTCTCCGAGTTCGCGATGTATGGAGTAGGACTTGCTCTTGTCTTCCTTTTTGTTCTAATGGTAACTGCGTAGGCTAGCCGCTTTTTTACCAGCGTTTAAGCCAGCCAATCTACCCGTTACTAATGCCGAAGTTATATTGTAACCACCTGTGTATCCATGGATATCAAGTACTTCTCCACAAAAATATAACCCATCTTTCTGTTTAGAGGACATTTCTTTCGGGTGAATCTCTTTCACAGACACACCTCCACCTGTTACGAATGCTTTTTCAATTGAAAGAGTACCAGAAACCTCGAAACGGAATTGTTTACATGCTTTTGCGAGCTCTCTTATTTTTTCGTGCGCTAAAGTAGCACCGATTTCTTGTTCGTCAATCCCGCAAACTTCTAATAAAAACAATAAATAACGCTCAGGTAATAATCCTTTAAGGACATTTTTAATCGCTTTTTTAGGATCGTCTTTTAATAATTTGTGTAGCTGTTGGAAGACTTGCTCCTCATTTAAGCTTGGAAGAACATCTAAATTCATCGTGACCGTTCGAACATTAAATTTCTTCATCGTTTTCACCACATATTGGCTACAACGCAGTACAGCCGGACCAGAAATCCCAAAATGCGTGAATATCATGTCCATCTGATGGGTTTTCACTAATTTTCCTTTCGGATTTAAAACACTTAAGGCGACATCTCGTAATGATAGTCCCTGTAATGTTTTCTCCCGAATAAAAGATTCTGAAGAAGTTAAAGGCACCTCAGTAGGAAATAAGTCTGTCACAGTATGTCCAGCTTTCTTCGCCCAAGGATAGCCATCTCCAGTCGATCCAGTATGTGGCACTGACTTTCCGCCAACAGCAATCACGACACAAGTAGATTCAATAAACTCTCCGTTTTTTAATAATACGCCACGAGTTCGATCTTCCTCATATTCAACTGTATCCACAGCTGTGTTTGTTCGAATATCTACCCTCAACTGCTTCATCTTGTCTAAAAGTGCATCGACCACACTTTGCGCTTTATCGGTAACAGGAAACATTCGTCCGTGATCCTCTTCTTTTAACTGAATCCCGAGATTTTCAAAGAATTTAATAATATCCTCATTGCTAAACTCTGAAAAGGCACTATATAAAAATCGTCCATTACCAGGAATGTGTTTAATAATCTCATCTACAGGCAGACGGTTTGTGACATTGCAACGTCCACCACCGGATATTGCTAGTTTTCTACCCAGCTTATTACCTTTATCTAAAAGTAATACTTTCGCCTTTTGTTCTGCTGCAGCAATGGAAGCCATCAATCCAGAAGGACCTCCACCAATAATAATGACATCGTATTTCATTTTTTCACCAACCAACTATTTTTTGCAATCTATTTGTTATTATATACTTTAACTTGAAGTTGGACAAAAAGGGTAACTTTCCGTATGATTTTGGGAGATAACGTTTATATAAAGGAGTACATAATAGAATGACTTACTCGCCCAATATTACAGAAGCGCATATTCCTCATGATGGGGGATGGACGGAAGATAATGGGGTTCCTGTATTACTGCTATCCATACCTTCAATAGAATCAGTTATTCCACTAAAAATCCAGCGTTATTCATACACATGGTTATATGAAGGAGAGCTGGATGCTTATATCCTTTGTGTACAAATTAATAAAAAAGAAGAATTCGGAGTGGTTTTTTCACAACAGGAAGCAGGCCAACTATTACTCGATGCTCTTGCTTACGAGGAATTTACCATCGTTATCTGTAAAGAACCGATAGAAGAAATTGATGACCACACAGCGTATCTTTCACTTCCTAAAATTTCACTTATAAGAAGTGTACAGGCTGGTTGGTAAAATTAATTCGATAAAGCAATCCTTTATGGTAAAATAACAAGGTTGGACAAAAAGTTACAAAAAGTAGGGGTTTTATGTCAACATCCAATATTTTAAGAGGTACGTTTATTCTTACTCTTGGAACGATGATTTCCAGAGTATTAGGTTTAGTATATATCTTTCCTTTTTACACTTTAGTTGGAAACGATGGTGGAGAGCTATATACGTATGCATACGTTCTATATTCTGTCGTTCTAAGCATTGCGACTTTAGGTGTGCCCTTGGCAGTATCTAAGTTTGTTGCAAAATATAACGCATTAGAAGAATATGCAGTAGGAAGAAAGCTATTCCGTTCGGGTATATTATTGATGAGTTTAACGGGAGTGGTCTCGTTTTTAGCACTTTATTTATTGGCACCTGTTCTTTCACCGTTTATTATTGAGGCTGATAGTGTACATTCTTATGAAGACGTTACATTAGTAATTAGAATGGTCAGCTTTGCGTTACTCTTAGTACCTATCATGAGTTTGATACGAGGTTTCTTCCAGGGGCATGAATCGATGGGACCGACTGCTGTTTCTCAGGTAGTGGAACAAATTGCGCGCATCATCTTTCTTTTAGGTAGTGTCTATATCGTTATTAATGTCACAGATGGTAGTCTACCAACAGCGATAGGGTATGCAACATTCGCTGCATTTATCGGAGCGGTTGCTGGTCTATTGATACTAGTGTGGTATTGGTTTAAAAGAAAGAGCCACCTCGATACTCTTTTAGAACAGGATAAGGGAAAATTAGAAGTATCCTATGAAGATATGTACAAAGAGCTTCTATTATATGCTGCACCATTTGTATTTGTTGGTCTTGCAATGCCACTGTTCCAGTTAGTTGATACTTTCAGTTTTAATAAGGCAATGGCACAAGCAGGCTTTGATGGTAATTTCTCAGGGAATGCATTTGCAATTATTAACACATATGGACAAAAATTAGTTATTATTCCAGTAACCTTGGCGACAGCTTTTGCACTTTCACTTTTGCCAGCAATAACCAAATCATTTATAAATAATGAACAAGTTGTCTTACAAAAACAACTTAGTAAAACCTTTCAAATTCTACTATTTTTAACGATACCTGCTTGTATCGGACTGTCGGTGTTAGGTGGACCTGCGTATGCAGCATTTTATAACTATGATGAGTTAGGTGGGTATTTACTTACATGGTTTGCACCAACTGCTATACCGCTAGCAATTTTCACAGTAACAGCGTCTGTTCTTCAAGGAATAAATCAGCAGAAACACACGGTTTACGGGTTAGCAATGGGTATTGGTTTAAAACTTATTCTTAACTACCCACTAATCCTCCTAATGGGAGCAGAAGGATCAATCGTTGCAACTGCAGTTGGGTATACTGTAAGTGTCGCTTACAACTTATTAGCAATAAAAAAATACACAGATTTCAATTTTTCTATCGTTCTTAGAAGAACCTTATTAATGCTTATCTTCAACGTAATCATGGTAGGTGCAGTACTCCTCGTTTTACAATTGTTACAAGGGTACGTCCCATACAGCGAAGGTCGCTTACAAGCGATTATCGTAGTTTTCGTGAGTGCGGTTGTGGGAGCCGGGGTATACTTCTTCTTAAGTTATCGAAGTAATCTATTAATGTATTTGTTCGGAAATCGTTTCTCATTTTTAAATAGAAAAGTTAATGAATAGAGGTCTCAAGAAGAGGCCTCTTTCCCTATGAAAGGAGCACGACCCATGAGATTGGATAAAATATTAGCAAATAGCGGTTTTGGAACAAGAAAAGAAGTGAAGAAGTTATTAAAGACAGGTGTAGTAAAGGTAGACGGAGCGGTTGTAAAGGATGCAAAGGTTCATGTCGACCCGAATGAGCAGCAAATAACGGTATTGGATGATTTAGTGGAATATAGAGAGTTCATTTACCTGATGATGCATAAACCACCTGGACTATTATCTGCAACAGAAGATAGCAGACAGGAGACCGTTGTTGATATTTTACAGGAAGAGGACAAAATATTTGAACCATTTCCTGTAGGAAGACTGGACAAAGATACAGAAGGATTCTTACTTTTAACGAATGATGGTCAATTAGCGCATCAGTTGCTTTCACCAAAGAAGCATGTACCGAAAACATATTATGCCAAAATTGATGGAGAAGTAACAGAAGAAGATATCGCTGCATTTCGCGAAGGAGTCACGTTAGATGATGGCTATGAAACACTGCCTGCAGAACTAACCATCCTTCAAGCTGGCCCACAATCAGAAATAGAGATCACCATTGTTGAAGGGAAATTCCACCAAGTCAAAAGAATGTTCCTAGCTGTTGGTAAATCGGTAACTTATTTAAAGAGACTAAGCATGGGGGATCTGCCATTAGACCCGGACCTAGAACTAGGTGAATACAGAGAATTAACAGAGGAAGAATTAGAACTTTTAAAAGGAAATGGCTACCCCGAAAATAGATAGGAATCTGTTAAACACCCTTTAGATCTCCGTTGCAGGTGTTCGCTTTCCGCGGGCGGTTCTAGGGAGCCTCCTCGTCGCTATCGCTCCTGCGGGGTCTCCCTTCGACACGCATTCCCGCAGGAGTCTCTCACCTTCCACTTCGATCTAAAGGGGAGAACAGTTTAATTTAACGATCAACTAATCGATTTTCATATTTCATGGTGCAAAGATATTTTTACAATAGTGATTCTTTTAAAGTAAAATGTTGATTTTTAGATAACCTAGCTGTTGGTTGGAGCACAAGGCGGAGACTCCTTGCTTAGAGATAGCGTTATGTGGAGACCCCACAGGCGAAAGCCGAGGAGGCTCCACAAGCGCCCCGCGGAAAGCGAAGCCTAGTGCGGAAATCAACAGCGGTGTTCAACAGAGAGCCAAGGAAATAAATAAAAGTGCCGGAGCCCCTTTTCTAAATATGGGGCCAGGCACTTTTTCTAATTTATATAATAAAAGACAGTATATATGTAGTGTTTATGAAGTCAACCTAACTTTTTTCTGCGTAGTAGTCCATTTACCTTTCGTAGGACTTTGAACAAGACCATTAAAAGCTAACACATTTAAATCACGCTGGACGGTTCGAGGAGTAATCCCAAATTCATCGACCAACTGCTGTGTAGACACAGTTCCTTTCTCATGAATAAACATGTAGACGGCTTTAATACGGGTTAGCATACGGTTTGTTGAAGGCTTCAAAAAACCACTCCTTATCCGGTATTTAAAAATGACACTACTAGATAAATTCTTGATGTTAGGTTAGATTTAGTTAGTTTATATTGTACACGATTATGGGGAAAAAATTCTAGAATAATGATTTAATTTACATAATATTTACATGCAATTCATTTTTTAGAGTTTTTTCTGATAAATTAGACTCATGTGAATCCTTATTCACAATTTTACAAGACTTGACAAAATGTTGCTAGTAATTTTTTAAAAAATTCGAAACTTTCTCTCTCGAATTACGTAATGGTAACAAGAAGGAGGGATACCAACCTATTGAATTTACTAACTGTGAATCTTAAACGTGCAGGCTATGATGATGATATGAAGGTAATTGAGAATATTGCTATAACTGTTTCTGCTGGTGAAATGGTCGGATTAATTGGACCGAATGGAGCAGGAAAAAGCACAACGATTAAAACATTACTTGGAATGAACCCTTATTTTGAAGGAGAGGTTACGCTTCCAGCTAATAAGTCTTATGCTTATATTCCTGAAAAACCTGTATTCTACTACGATATGACACTTTGGGAGCATATTGATTTAATGGCCTCCCTTTTAGAATTGAAAGAAGAGGAGTGGAAGGGAAGCGTTCGTCAACTTTTAGAACTCTTTGACTTGGAAAAAGTAATACATGAATCTCCAGCTACTTTTTCTAAAGGGATGCAACAAAAATCAATGCTTGTTTTTGCTTTAATGGCACGACCTGCTTTATATGTGGTGGATGAGCCATTTATTGGATTAGATCCGATAGCGACCAAAAAGCTATTACATTTATTTGCCGAAGAACAAAAGCGAGGTGCAGGAATTTTGATGTGTACCCATGTGTTGGATACTGCAGAGAAAATATGCGATCGTTTTATATTGCTTACGGATGGTAAAGTAAAAGCTTCTGGTACGCTGCAAGCAATTCAAGAATCATGCGGGCAGCCTGGAGCTTCCCTTCTGGATTGCTTTTATACGTTATCTACTAGGGATTCCGTTTCATGAATGCACGTACCCTATATCGAAGTCGTTGGAAAAAGAATTGGAACTACCAATGGAAAAATGCAAAGACAGTAATGGACTGGACTATTTTTCTGTATAGTATCCTCACTATCTTATTTTTAGGTGCACTTCTTTATGACTCTTTTTCGTCAATATTAGGAATAATCAGAAAACTTCCGTTAGTTTTAACGTTGTTCTTCCTTTATCTAATTATTTGGAAGGGGAGTATTCGAGTGCTAGTAGAACAGGCTGATTCTTACTTTTTTCTCTACCGAAAAGATATTTTACAAAAATTAAAAGGATATAGTGTACTAGCCTCTCTATTCACAAACGGAATTAAGTCATTGCTGCTAGCGTTGTTTTCTTTTTATATGCTTGATTTAATTTTACCGAATTCCTTTCCTCTTGTAATGTTTATCCTTTTTGTGCTGTTACTGCGCTACTTTTTGATTGGTTTAACTACACTAATCAATCTCTATTGGAAGGGATGGAAGAATAGGGTAATTACCTTTGGAAGTTTTGTTTCGATGGGGATAATTAGCTATCTACTCATTGTGAACAATATGTGGGTGGTTGGTAATAGTAGCTTCCTAGTTATTACTTTTGCTATTTATGTTATCTACTGGAGATCAGATAGTTTTTCCTTAGACGTAGTTGAGAATGAGAAAATCAAACAAAAGTATGTAGGAATGATTTTTTATGCATCTGAATATGTACATGTTCCACGTGTTTCTAATCGTACCAAACCCTTGTTTTTTCGCAAATCGCAACGGATTTTTGAGAACCGTCGACCAGAGAATGGGCTAAGTGAACTTTATTTAAAATATTGCTTACGTAATTTCAAGAGTATGACCTCTTATTTTCAACTAATCGGTATCACGATTGCTGTGATGGTTTATCTACCGCTTTGGTTGAAGTATGCAGTTTTCCTAGCGTTTTTCTTTTTCATTAAAGAATGGTTAAATATAGTATATGATGAGCTAACGACCCATCCATTTTTAGAAATGCATAAAGGGAAAAAACTATTGCAGGATGATTTTCAAGATAAGGTGACAAGGTGGTTATACTACCCAGCCCTTGGAATGGTTGGTTTTGTTTTATTAATGAGCACTCTTTTTTATTTTTTATTGAAGGGATGATTGTATGCAGAGTATTAACTGGTTAGAAGAAGTTGAAAAACGTAAGGAAGCAATGATTAAAGATACGCAAGCTTTTTTACAAATTAAGAGTGTGTTAAATGAAGAAGAAGCAACTCCTGATGCTCCTTTTGGTAAAGGAATTGAGGAGGCTTTGCAATATTTATTACATAAAGGAAATACAGATGGCTTCCTCACGAAAAATGTTGATCATTACGCGGGTCATATTGAACATGGACAGGGAGAAGATCTTGTTGGAATACTATGCCATGTTGACGTGGTACCTGAGGGAGATGGTTGGACTGATGAACCATATAGTGCAACCATTCGTGATGGGAAAATCTTTGCACGTGGTGCGATGGATGATAAAGGCCCAACAATGGCAGCTTATTATGCGTTGAAAATTGTGAAGGAATTAGAGTTGCCACTATCTAAAAGGGTACGAATCATTATTGGTACCGATGAAGAGAGCAACTGGAAATGTGTCGATCATTATTTCAAAAAGGAAGAAATGCCGACAATAGGTTTTGCTCCTGATGCCGATTTCCCAATAATCTATGCTGAAAAGGGGATAGGGGATATTCTTTTTCAATTGAAAGAGTCGAATCAAGATACACGTGGTTCGATGACGCTTCTTACCTTCGAAGCTGGCCGTCGGTTAAATATGGTTCCAGATCACGCGAAGGCAACTGTTGTGTTTGAAAATGCGATAGATGATTTCACAAAGTCATTTAATGACTATTTAGAGGAACATGGGGTAGAAGGCGGATACACGAAAGAAGGTAATGCTTTATTCCTTTCGATTAAAGGTGTGTCTGCACATGCGATGGAGCCGGATAATGGGAAGAATGCTGGCTACCTTTTAGCTGGATTTTTACACGCGCATTCACTAGATGCAAAGGGTGCTGCATTTGTTAGATTTGTACAAGAAAAGCTTGCATTTGATTCTCGTGGGAAGAAGCTAGGTATCTCCTTTCAAGATGACATTACCGGAGACCTTACTGTTAATACAGGCGTATTTTCCTACAATCAGAGTGGAGTTAGTAAACTGGGTGTGAATATTCGTTTTCCAGTTACATGTAATACCGATGAAACGCGTGTTACCTTAGAAAAGTTAGCAGATTCCTATGGTTTCGAGGTTGTGGAATACAAAGTTTCTAAGTCTCATCATGTTCCACAAGACCACCCGCTAATTCAAACCCTACAAAAAGTGTATGAAGAGCAAACAGGAGATAAGGCGGAGTTATTGTCTATCGGTGGGGGAACCTATGCGAGATCTCTAGAAGCAGGAGTAGCGTTTGGTCCACTATTTCCAGGACGTGAAGATGTTGCGCATCAAAAGGATGAGTATATTATTATCGAGGACTTACTAAAAGCCACAGCTATCTATGCACAAGCGATTTATGAGCTTGCAAAATAATTGTATGTTTGAATAATGGTTGTGATAGAATGAAAAGGTTACTTACAAATGGTAACCTTTTCTTTTTGTAAGAAAAGTCATTTTTATTTTGTGAAAGAAGGTTCCTCGTGATGCAAGATACTTTAAGGGAAAATAATCATAACAAAAATAGCTATTTTTATAGTTTTTATTTTCTAACTTTTTTTAGTTTTGGAGCACTTTTTCCGTTATTGACCGTTTACTTAAAAGAAGATGTGGGACTTTCTGGCTCACAGATTGGAATGATTATGTCCATAAGTCCCGTCGTGATGATTTTGATCCAACCACTTTGGGGCGTTGTGAGTGATTATACGCAAAAACCGCGGCAAATACTGATTTGGACACTCGGTTTTACTGCCATTTCTGGATTCTTATTTTCTCTAATGGGGAGTTATGTAGGTTTTATTATCATTGCCTTCGTTTTAGCAGTTTCCCAAAGTGCTTTAGTTCCTATTTCCGATAGCATCACATTGAGCTATGTACAGCGCACAAAGGGGGATTATGGGGCCATTCGGTTATGGGGAGCGGTGGGGTTTGCAATTGCTGTTTTAATCGCAGGGTGGTTATCTGACTTCTTCTCCTTAAAAGTCATATTCTATACTTTTTCTGTGGCGTTATTCTTAGGAATGTTTGTTGTCTTTTTTCTTCCGAAAGAAAGCCAAACGATCAGTGTTAATGTACGTGATGGTATCGGTACCTTAATGAAGATGCCGAGGTTCGTACTCTTTTTAGTTACAACTTTTTTGATTTTTGGACCTGTTTTTGCAAACAATTTTTATTTTGGGTTATTTATTACGGATATTGGTGGTACCGTAACAGGTGTAGGTATTGCCTTTTTGCTAGCAGCTGGTAGTGAAGCACCTTTCATGCGAATTGCAGGGAAATGGATCGCTAAGTTTGGACTGCACCAGATTATGATTAGTGCTGCCATTATTGCGGCGATTCGATGGATCTTTTATTTCTTTGAGCCGCCACTTGCGGTTGTATATGCCACCACTATTGCGCAAGGCTTCTCTGTAGGCTTGTTTATTCCAGCAGCTCTCCAATATGTGCGTGATCTTGCTCCTACATCAGCTCGTGCCACAGCTGTTTCCTTATATACTGCTGTTGGAAACGGTCTAGGCAGCTGGTTTTGTACGTTTCTTGGGGGCTTCATTGTTGAATATTATTCTGTTGCCTATGTCTATCTGTTTTTTGGAATTCTTACATTAGGTGGGCTTGGCTTAATCATAATTATTAAACAAGTTGATCAGAAAGCTTTATTAAAAGCATCTTGACTAAAAAAGTCTAACCCTTTGGTTAGGCTTTTTATTTTGAAACTTAATGTCCCTCAAATTTAAAAACCGGGCAGCGTGAAAAATGCCCGGCTTTGTGCACTATTATGATCCAAAATCAAACAAATCCGTAGATAAATATCTTTCACCCGTATCGCAGGCGATACAAACGACAACATCGTCCTCAGTTAAGCGTTTTGCTACTTGGATTGCGGAATAACATGCTGCTCCAGAAGAAGGACCTACTAATATACCTTCTAATGCAGCTAACTTTCTTGTAATGTCATAGGCATCTTCGTCTTCAATTTTGAATATTTCATCATATACTTTTTGATTTAAAATATCTGGAATAAACCCAGGGCTAGTACCAACGAGCTTATGTTTTCCAGGTTTGCCTCCAGATAACACAGGGGAACCTGCAGGCTCTACTACATGTACTGTTAAGTCTGGATAATGTTTTTTTAGTACCTCTCCTGTACCTGTAATCGTTCCACCAGTCCCAGCAGTTGCAACAAACGCTGATAAGGGTTTTCCAATTAGTTTCATCCCATCCATTATTTCGAGGGCAGTAGTGTTTCGATGTGCATCGGAGTTTGCCTCGTTTTCAAATTGCATAGGCATAAAACTGTTGGGCACCTCTTTCACAAGTTGCTTTGCTTTGTTAATCGCACCAGGCATTTTTTCCTCTCCAGGTGTTAAAACGACTTCCGCTCCATATGCTTTAAGTAAGTTTATTCTCTCTTTTGACATTGTATCGGGCATAATAAGGATAGCTTTATATCCTCTAGCTGCGGCATTCATTGCGAGACCAATCCCGGTATTTCCACTGGTTGGTTCAATAATGGTAGCGCCTGGTTTTATTAGTCCATCTTTTTCAGCTTGGATAATCATATTGTAAGCAGCTCGGTCTTTTACGCTCCCGCTTGGGTTGAAAAATTCTAATTTCAAGTATACCGAAGCAGCTCCTTTTGGAACGATTCGGTTTAATTTTACTAAAGGTGTATGACCAATTAAATCTGCCATATTCGTCACAACTTTCATTGTAAATACACGACCTTTCACAATCAATATTCCAGTTAATTATAGGTATTGTATCATAAAAAGCTGATTAAATTGATGGATAAGGGTGGTATTCAAGAGATTATTCGATCATACACTGCTACTTAGTAGATTTATTTGTTAAACTATTTGTTAAAATAAGAAAGGTGAGATATATGTCCTTACATACACATTATTTTCTAGCAGTCCCTTTACCAGAAAGTTTAATAAATAGATTCTCGATGTACATAAAGGATCTCCAGCAGGATTTTGGCTTTTCTAGATGGGTCCATCCAGAAGATCTACATATTACTTTAGCTTTTTTAGGAGTCATAAATGACGAGGATCAAAAGCGATTGACAAATGAAATGAGAAAGATAGCACAAAATTATCAGCCATTCACTCTTAAATTAAAGGACTTAGGAACATTCGGAAATCCGCAAGCCCCCAAAATTTTCTGGCATGGCGTAGAAAATTCTGAATCCCTGTCTTCATTAAGGGAGCAACTTTATAAAGCTTGTGAAGCGCTTGACTTTTCTTTGGATCAACGACGATTTCATCCACATATAACGTTAGCAAGGAAGTGGAAGGGGGTAGCTTTTTCCGAGGATAACCTGATAGAGTCGCAAGTGAAATCAGAGAGTTTCGTTGTGAGTGAATTTATCTTATATGAGACACATCTTAATAAGCTTCCAAAGTATGAGAAAAAAGAAATATTTCCGTTTAAGCAGGAGTAGGAGAAGAGAATGAAGGGAATTAAACTTGTACTGCAAATAGCGATACTCTATTTATTTTATCAAGTAGGGTTATTCATTCAAGACATTTTGGCCATTCCGGTTCCTGGAAGCATTATTGGAATGCTTCTATTATTTATCTTGCTTGTGACTGGGATAATAAAAGAGGAATACTTGGGGAATGCTGCCAACAGTTTACTGCTATACATGCCCTTGTTTTTTGTTCCAGCCACAGTCGGCGTAATGAACTATTTCGATGTATTTCTAGGAAAAGGATTTTTTCTTTTACTGGCGCTGCTACTCAGTACATTATTAATTATGGGAACAGCGGGTGTGGTAAGTCAAAAAACGGTAGCATATGTCGATAATAAAACATGGGGAAAAAAGAGAGGATTATAAGGTGAAAGTCGTAACAGGAGTATTTTTTATTTTTATTACAGTAGTACTTTACATAGGCTTTAAAAAAATTTATGAACGTGTTCGAATGCCTATTTTCGTTCCAGTTGTAACTACGACTCTTTTGTTAATTTTACTGCTTCTTGTCACTAATACAAGTTATGAAACATATATGACTGGGGGGAAATGGATAAATGAGCTTCTGGGCTCTGCAGTGGTAGCGTTAGCGTATCCGTTGTATAAATATAGAAAGAAAATCTACCATTATCGACTACCTTTATTCGCAGGAGTGTTTACTGGCATTTTGGTTGGGTTTATCTCAGGCTTTGTTTTTGTTAAAGTAGCAGGATTAAATTTATCTTATTCTGCGACCTTTCTCCCGAAATCCGTAACTTCTCCGATTGCAATGGACATTGCCGCATTAACTGGTGGAATTCCTAGTTTGGCTGCTGCCTTTGTTGTGATTAGTGGCATAATGGGTGCGGTTTTCGGACCATTAGTATTAAAGATATTTCATATTCACCACTATTTAGGAATAGGGGTAGGGTATGGTAGTGCTGCTCATGGTATAGGGACTGCAAAAGCGTTGGAGTATGGGGTAGAAGAGGCGGCCTTTAGTTCTATTAGTATGACATTATCTGCTGTAGTGTACGCGTTAATTTTACCAATGGCTATTCATTATTTATTATAGGGCTACCTTGAAAATACAGTGTCAGCTTTAAACTTCCTGTTGATCTCCGTGCCAGGTGTTCGCTTTCTTTTTCCATCAATATTGTGTGGAAATTAAAGATAAGCTTTAACATATTATAGAAAAGAGTGACAGCCTGTGGGGCAATTAATTAAATTACAAGATTATATTTCTCGTTATGAAGTGGATGTGTATCGTTATCCCAGTCAATTTATTCGGCTGAAAAAACAACAATGGGAAGTTTTTTTACAACAGAAAGATCTAGTGGCTGAAATAAACACTTCATTTTCTTTGGAAGATGAAGAACCGATAAAGCAAAATAAATTCACTGCACTCATAAACTCTTTTAAAAAGAAAGAAGAAATGGATGAAGAGCTTCCTGTAGGGAAAATCAATCAAACGGATAGGGATTTAGAAGAATGGGAGTTACCGAAGCTAATAGGACAAAAAAGTCCAGAAGAAAAGAAACAGCTTTTTTTAAATGCTATCTTACCTATTCAGTTAAAGTGGGCGAGTTCTACTATTCGACATATGTCCTATCTACAAAAAAATTATAAGCGCGAATCAACGTTGCTTTATTTTTTACAACGGTTTCCTGATACGTTTTTCGTAATGTATAAACCTATTTTCTTAGTAAAACAAGCTCCAGTTGAATTAGAGATAATTCTTATTACTCCTACAGAGATATTAACTATTTATTTTATGGAAGAAGAGAAAAATAGCGTCATCCTCGGAAACACTGATAGATTTTGGACAATTAGAGAGAAGGAAAAGGAAAGAAAAATTGTTAATCCAACGATTAGTATAAATAGAATGGGGTCTATAATAAAGAATGTGCTATCTCAACATGAGATAGACTTTCCGGTGACAAAGATTTTGTTGCATCCATATGGATATATAGACAGTACAGAGGGTCCTTCTGATATACAGGTATTGGATAAGAGAAGTTATGATAAATGGTTTGAGAAGATGCGCGCCAATAAATTACCGCTTAAACATAACCAACTAAAGGCTGCTGGTGCATTGCTTTCCCATTGTCAATCGACATATGTGGATCGACCTGAATGGAAATAATATGATCATAGAGGAATACAAATAAAGAGCAGACTCATGTATTTGGCTGTTTAAAAGGGAGGTTACAGATGTGATTTTCATTAAAAGAGAATTTGAAGCTTATTTAGATGAATTGGCTAGTATTACGATTCTTTTACCAACTGAACGTCATCATGGTGAATCCACTCATTTTACCCTCCTTTTTCAAGAAGAGAGACACCAGCTGCAGATTATAGAAAGAAACCAATTGGCTGATTATGTGAAATATAGATGTGAAACAAAGATACCTATCTTAATTGGTTCTAAGTATATGGTGGAAGATGAACATGGTAGAAAAACAGATCTCCAAATAGGCGCGGTTATTAGAACGGAAGCCTTTGATGAAGCCTATTATTATGATGGGGAAGATTTAGGAACCACTTATTATCCTGGCGAGACCGTTTTTACACTATGGGCTCCTACAGCAACCGCTGTCAAAATTAAACTGAATGCTCCCGATAGTAATGAGCTTATTTATTACAGTTTAATTAGAGAAGAAAAAGGTATCTGGCGCATCACGGTTCAAGGAGATTTAGAAGGGTTCTTATATACGTATCTTGTCTGTGTGAATTTAGTGTGGAGAGAAGCGGTTGATCCGTATGCTACAGCAGTAACGATAAACAGTGAAGCTGGTGTAATCATTAGCAAGGAAAAAATAAATCTCCCTAAGATACCACTTCCTCCATTCCGAAGGCCAACTGATGCTATCATTTATGAATTGCATATTCGTGATTTCTCATCACATCCTAAGAGTGGAATGAACCAAAAAGGGAAGTACGCTGCTTTTTCTGAGCAACCAGCCTATTCTTCAGAAGTGGGAATAACTGGCCTACCTTATATTCAAGAATTAGGGGTAACTCATGTTGAGCTTCTTCCAGTAAATGATTATGGTGGGGTAGATGAAGCAGAACCAGAAAAGGCCTATAACTGGGGATATAACCCCTTGCTTTTCAATGTACCAGAAGGAAGTTATGCACTTGATGCGAACGATCCGTACTCAAGGATTTTAGAATTAAAACAGCTTATCACTACCTTTCATCAACATGAATTAAGAGTCATTATTGATGTCGTATACAATCATGTTTATGTGAGAGAGGATTCTGCTTTTGAAAAAATTGTACCAGGTTACTATTTCAGACATGACGTACATGGAATGCCTTCCAATGGAACAGGAGTAGGCAATGATATTGCATCAGAAAGAAAAATGGTACACAAATTTATTTTAGACTCCATAAAACATTGGCTAACAGAGTATGATGTTGATGGATTTCGATTTGATCTAATGGGAATTCTAGATATCCAAACGATGAACGCTATTAAGAGTTTAGTGGATACCCATAAGCCTGGGGCAATACTTTTAGGAGAAGGTTGGGAGTTAAACACCCCTTTACAGACAGATCGAAAGGCAATGATTATCAATGCAAAAAAAATGCCAGGTATTGCTTTTTTCAACGATATGGTTCGAGATTCAATAAAGGGCAGTACCTTTAATTTATTTGATCGTGGGTTTTCGTTGGGAAATACCCATAAAACTCAAGCTCTAAAGCAATCGCTTTCAGGAAGTATAAATTTTGATCCGCATTTTAAAGGATTATTTTTAGAGCCGACTCAATCGGTAAATTACGTCGAGTCGCATGATAATCATACGATGTGGGATAAAATGGCTTTGTGCGTTAGCCATGAGGATGAAAAAATACGGCAGTCCCGTCAGATGCTCGCCACTTCCATTATTCTACTTGCTCAAGGTATCCCCTTTCTTCACGCGGGACAAGAGTTCTTTCGGACCAAAAAGGGAGAAGAAAATAGCTATAAGTCACCAGATTCCGTTAACTGGTTCGATTGGGAAAGAAAGCAGAAGTATTCAAATGAAGTAGAATATTTTAAAGGTCTGATACAACTCAGAAAAAGTCATGGGGCATTTCGATTTTCTACCAGTCTAGAAATTAAAAAACATCTGACTTTCCCAATAGAAAAAGGGCATCTTTTAATGTGTCGTCTAAATGATGTAAAGTCGTACGGTAAATGGAATCAATTACTCGTCATATTTCATAACGGACTGCAGACAGAAACGGTAGCGCTACCAAATGATTCAGAATGGGATGTCTTGGTGTATGAGGCTAAAGTAAGTTTCAATGCCGTTCAGAAGGTAAAGAAGGAAATAATGGTAGGACCAATCAGTACAGTTGTTCTGGGGCAATATTAATTGTTCCACAAGGACTTGATTTAATTGGGAAATAACGATAAAATTTATAGGATAGCTATTGTGAATTACCTCAATAGCTGTTTTTTTGCTTGTTAACTATTTTGAAGCATTTATATATAGCACTTATGGATTAAAGCAAAGTGAGAAAATTTTTCTTTAACATAATATGTACTTTAGAGCTCCAGCGCCTCAAACCTAAATGAAGGCTTACATGCGCTTGTGCTTTTCTAATTTTTGATGAAAAGTTGTGTTGAATTTGAAGGTGAAATGGTTGGAACATTTATTAGGTGATGAGTGGAAAATCAGTCCTGCTGGTGGGTTAACAGGAGACGCGTATTTTGCTCAAAATGATGGGAAAAAGCTTTTCTTAAAAAGGAATTCATCGCCATTCTTGGCTGTTCTATCTGCAGAGGGTATTGTTCCAAAACTAGTTTGGACAAAGCGGTTGGAAAATGGGGATGTCATTACAGCCCAACATTGGATTAGTGCCAGAGAATTAAAGCCGAGTGATATGAACAAAGAAACAGTGGCACAACTTCTTCATAAAATACATCACTCCAAAGAGCTACTTGATATGCTCACTCGTCTTGGGAAAGAACCTGTGGAGCCATCCACCATTTTAAATGATATAAAAAGTGGAATGGCTACAGATTTACGCTCATTAAGTGTAATTCAAAAGTCATTAGACTTCTTACTTAAAGAGGTCACTAATGTTCAATATAAAGACAAAGTGGTCTGTCACAGTGATTTAAATCATAACAACTGGCTTTTATCACATAGCAACGAGCTATTCCTCATTGATTGGGATGGTGCAGTAATCGCGGATCCTGCGATAGATTTATGCATGCTTCTTTATTGGTATATCCCTGAACAGGATTGGCAAGATTGGTTAGCTACTTATGGGATAGAGTTAACAGATGATTTACGTCATCGTATGCACTGGTACGTGATTGCGCAAACGATTCTATCCGTTCAATGGTATCATCAGAAAAATATTGAAAAAGAAAAGTTGAATTGGTTAAATTATTTGGAACGTTTACTTCCGGTTGAACTATGAGTATTGATCAATGCTATCAATCCAGCTTGTAAACTGTCCTTGGTGTGATTGAACGTGTTCATTTACATTGCTTGAATTTTTTCCAGCTTGGCTGTATGAATAGATGTCGGTTAGTACATTTTTTACATCTTGATCAATCTCGTTATTAACCATTAACGATTTAATCACTCGTTCTAGCTGCTCATATTCGGCAACAGAACCACAGCAATCAATTTGATGATCCGCCAAAATATCCTTTAATAGATGTATTTGATCATGATAATTCAACGGCATAACATGCACTCCTTTTCTAAATAAAATATATTAACTAGCTTTTGTCTTATTATCATTCTTATACACAACAAAAGAATCGGTCTTTTAGATCGGTTTTTTTCTGTGAAAAAGGGCAAGACGTGAAAAATTTATTATCAACTAATGAGGTGACAGAAGAATGAGATTTCGAAATAAACCATGGGCAAAGGACTTTATTGCCGAAAATGCTTATTATTGTATCCCAAACCCGGAAAGCAATAAGGGAAACTGGTCAGAAATATTTGGAAACAACAACCCAATTCATATAGAGGTAGGAACAGGAAAAGGCACTTTTATCACGGAAATGGCAAAGGCGAATCCTGCTATTAATTATATTGGTATAGAATTGTTTGAGAGCGTGATTGTAAAAGCATTAGAACGTGCTGTAGATGCAGCTGTTCCAAATGTAAAGTTGTTAAATGTGGATGCGAAAAAGCTTACAGAAATATTTGAAAAAGGGGAAGTAGCGCAAGTTTATCTTAATTTTTCTGATCCTTGGCCAAAAGGACGTCATGAAAAACGAAGATTAACTTATAAAGATTTTTTGGATTTGTATAAGACCGTCCTAATAGGTCAAGGTGAAATACACTTTAAGACAGACAATAGAGGATTATTTGAGTATTCTTTAATGAGTTTTTCCTCATACGGATTACTTCTTAATTATGTTAGCCTCGATTTGCATAACAGTGACTTTGAAGGCAATATTATGACAGAATATGAACAGAAATTTTCAAGTCTTGGACATCCTATTTATCGTTGTGAAGTGAAATATCAGAATTAATATAAAGGGATTACTCTTTTTGTGGTTAGTACAAAAGGGGTAATCCTTTTATATTCTCTCACCTTATGAAGGCGCTTTCTTCTTTTCTTTGGTAAAATAAAGGTAGAGATATATGAAGGGAGAGACATAAGGTGGAGACATTAAAATTTGGTGACTGGAAACTCACATGGCTTAATGGGGGAGTTACACACTTAGATGGTGGAGCAATGTTTGGTGTTGTGCCCAAAGCGTTATGGTCAAAAAAATATCCTGTAAATGAACAAAATCAAATTGAACTCCGTACAGATCCAATTCTCCTGCAAACCGCAGAAAGAAACATCTTAATTGATAGCGGGATTGGAAAAAATAAATTGTCGGATAAACAAAAAAGAAATTTTGGTGTAACAGAAGAGTCCAATATAGAAAAAGACCTTAGGGCTTTAGGATTAACACCATCTAACATCGATACGATCCTAATGACACATTTACATTTTGATCATGCTTGTGGTCTGAGTCAATGGGATGAGGAAAAAGAACAATACATTCCGTTTTTCCCTAATGCAAAAATTTTCGTGTCCAGTATAGAATGGGAAGAAATGAAGAATCCTAATATTCGCTCTAAAAACACCTATTGGGAGATGAATTGGCAAGGAATAAAAGAACAAGTATATCCTTTTGAGAATGAAGTGCTTATCTTAGAAGGAATTAAAATGATACATACTGGTGGACATAGTGATGGACACTCTATTATTGAGCTGACTCAAGGGGGTGACGTACTTTTACATATGGCCGATTTAATGCCCACACATGCACATTCACCTTCCCTGTGGGTACTAGCCTATGATGATTATCCGATGACGTCCATCTATGCGAAAGAAAAGTGGATAAAAGAAGGAATTGAACGAAATGCCTGGTTTTCCTTTTATCATGATGCCCATTATCGCACAGTAAAATGGAATCGTTCTTTTGAAATCATCGAAAAGCTTGAAAGAGAAAGATAAGAAAACGAGTAAGTGGCTGGTAAATCAATTACCAGCCACTTACTCAAACTGTTTAGCATCAACGGATAACTGAACGAGTCGGCTTCACTTTTATTACTTAAGTTGATTCACATCCAGAAGAACACCAGTTTTTTTGTCTACAACGAATTCATATTGTTCTAATACATTATTAATTCTGCGCGATATTCCACCACGATACACCGAGTAGGTGATGTCATGTTTTATCACAGTTTCAGGTACCATTTGAATCCAAGATCCATCAACAGGCCCTTTTTTCTTAAAAGCGTCTTTTGCGATTTTTAATGCCTTTTCTGGTTTAATGGC
The DNA here is from genome assembly GCF_002019665.1 of Sutcliffiella halmapala. Classification (GTDB taxonomy): domain Bacteria; phylum Bacillota; class Bacilli; order Bacillales; family Bacillaceae_I; genus Sutcliffiella_A; species Sutcliffiella_A halmapala. Next base: position 1,143,376 of record NZ_KV917375.1, read on the forward strand.
TTGTTGCTTAGAAGCTTCGGTGAAGAAATAAGCAGCAGCAATTCCGATTCCAGCACCAAGTAATAAAGATTTCCATTTCATAGTCGTACCATCCTCTCTAATATTCGTGCCTGCTTTTAAAAGTAAGCCTTTACATAGGGATTTCCGAGAGTCTTGGCATACATACAGAGAAGCGCTGGTGCCTAGACTGTTTAGGATACTCAAAAAGATAATATGGCATAAATGTAGGGAAATTATTTAGTGTTGTTATTCTCTTTATACTATCTTAATTTATAGTATAACTCGTTAATCAAAGAAATGTCATGCTTATGCTGGAAAGAGTAGAGAAAGTCCGTTACAATAATAATAAAAATATTTCGATAATCTAACGAAATATAAATATTGATCTACATAGGTTAGATTTATTAATGGGAGATGAAAATTATGAATCAAGAAACGTTAATGCTTTTTAAAACTTTAACAGAGTTGCAAGGAGCTCCAGGCTTTGAACATGATGTGCGTCGTTTTATGCGTAGTGAATTAGAGAAATATTCAGATGAAGTGGTTCAAGATCGCCTAGGTGGAATCTTTGGGATTAAAAGAGGGGATGAAACAGGCCCTAGAGTTATGGTCGCAGGTCATATGGATGAAGTAGGCTTTATGGTTACTTCCATTACTGAAAATGGTATGCTTCGCTTTCAAACTCTTGGTGGTTGGTGGAGCCAAGTGTTATTAGCACAACGCGTTCAAGTAATGACTGATAATGGACCAGTAATTGGTGTAGTGGGTTCCATTCCTCCACATTTACTTGATGAAGCAAAACGAAGTAAACCAATGGAAATTAAAAATATGTTGATTGATATCGGTGCAGATGATAAAGCAGATGCATTGAAAATTGGTATTAAACCAGGCCAACAAATTGTACCAATCTGTCCGTTTACTCCAATGGCAAATGAAAAGAAAATTCTAGCTAAGGCTTGGGATAACCGTTATGGTTGTGGACTTTCTGTGGAGCTTTTAAAGGATCTTCAAGGAGAAAACATTCCAAACGTATTATACTCTGGAGCAACTGTTCAAGAAGAGGTGGGCTTACGAGGGGCTCAAACAGCAGCTAATATGATTAAACCGGATATTTTCTTCGCGTTAGATGCTTCTCCAGCGAACGATATGACAGGTGATAAAAAGGAATTTGGTCATTTAGGAAAAGGTGCACTTTTACGTATTTATGATCGATCTATGATTACACATACAGGGATGAGAGACTTTATTTTAGACACAGCAGAATCAAACAAAATTCCTTATCAATACTTTATTTCCCAAGGAGGAACAGACGCAGGTCGTGTCCATACCTCCAATGAAGGCGTACCATCTGCTGTTGTGGGAATCTGTTCTCGTTACATCCACACACACGCATCTATTGTACACGTAGACGACTACGCAGCAGCAAGAGAACTAATCGTCAAACTAGTAAAATCAACAGACCAAACAACAGTAGACGCAATAAGAGCAAGGTAACCAGAAAAGCGAAAGCGGCTCGCCCTGCTCCGACAAGCATAAGTCAGTTTTCCGAGGGAGGTTGAACTTAACCTCCGCAGGAAAAATGGCTTATGCCTCGGGGAGCAAGCCTGTGAAACTAGACATGAAGAAAAGCGGTGGGAGTGCTCACCGCTTTTCTTCATGGGAATTCTTAAGAAAGGAAGGACACCTAGATGATAAATATCGCCATTGGATCGAAAAATCCAGCAAAATATGAAGCGGTCATCCAAGCTTTAAATGAACTTGAAATATTCTACACATGGGAAAGTTTTGAAGTGGATTCTGGAGTCAGTGCCCAGCCACTATCAGATCAAGAAACGATAAACGGCGCCATTCAGCGAGCGAAAGGTGCGCTCCTAAAAAGTGGTGGAGATTTTGCGATTGGATTAGAAGGAGGAATTGTAATAGGAGATTCACCACAAATCATGGTTTGTAATTGGGGAGGTCTTGTGGACCGCACAGGAAAAGAATTTATTGCAGGTGGAGCAAGAATTGCGTTGCCAGATTATTTTAAAGAAGCAGTTCTCGCCGGGAAAGAACTTGGAGATTTAATGGATGAATATTGCCAAAGTAAAGATATTAGAAAACATGAAGGTGCAATAGGCATCTTTACAAATGGGGCAGTTACAAGGCTAGAGATGTTTAAGCATGTTAGTAAAATGCTAATTGGACAGTGGCAATACGCTCAAAAATAAAAGCAGGAATTCCTGCTTTTATTCGTAAATATAATGAAGGACTTTTAATGCTTGGCTGACTGTTTCAACGGTTACATTTGCTTTGTTCGAAAGTTCCTTTAATGGGTGATGTAATGATTCTGGTCGAATTAATATTAACGGTTTTTGTAAAGTTAGTGCAGCGCTAGCATCCATCGCAGTATTCCATTGCTTGTACTTTTCTCCAAATAGAGCGATAACAAGATCGGATTTTTTCATAAGTAGTTGGGTTCTCAAGTTATTAATTTGAGAAGCGACTTCATCTTTCGCTATGGCATTATCTTGCTTGCCTAGTATTAATTCGCCGATTGTATCAGAACGATCATGATCGGTCATAGGACCAACAAAGCGAATAGGTAAGTCTAAAGCTTTTGCTTTATCTTGTAACTCTTCTCTCCAACTTGTATGGATCTCTCCTGCTAGATAGACTGTAAGTTCCATTCTTATCCCTCCCAAATAGTACCTCTTGTGATTATCCTTCTATTTAGTCTATCATAGATAAAGAATAAAGTGACAATTCTAAAATATCCTTGTCAACTTGAATCAGTTATAGGTATGATAGGTTTAGTGTTGTTTTATAGTTATAATGTACTAAAGGAGTGGAAGCGTTGTACTTGGGAAGAGTAGTTATTATTGTTTTTTCAATTATAGTTTTAAGCGGTTGTTCCTTATCGATTGAAGAGGCTTCAGAAAAAACGTTGAATGCTGTAGAACAATCATTGAGCGAAGAGAATAATGAAGCAAATGAAAAGAGCGGGCAAATCAGCTACTATTTACCTCCGCAATACACTGTAGATAGTGAATCAAATAACAACATCGTATTAACATATAAAGACCAAACATTTATCTTGTTCGTTAATCCATATGAGCAAAAGGATTCTGAAGTACTTTATCAATCTACTGTTGAAAGTTATGATAGTCCAGAAGTGACGGAATCATTTTCTAATGAAGGTGAGTTTGGATATGTCATAATTGATGAAATAGATAATAATGAGGATGAACTCTATGAAATAACGGTTGGTGTCGGTGGGGTAAAGATGACCACTGTAACAAACACAAACAATATGGAAGAGAGCGCAAACGTGATGATGGATGTTGTGTCTTCTGTAATAGTGGAAGAGTTGGGGAATTAAATAGGACTACATTTGGCTAACCCTATTTTAATATGGTTAGTTTTTTTCTATGGTTTTACCCTGAAAATACAGTGGCGTCTTTTAACACCCTGATGATCTCCGTACTAGGTGTTCGCTTTCCGCGGGCTCCTTTCGATTCGAATTTTTAGAAGGGGTCTCACTCCTTGCCCTACAGTAAACAGGGCTTTGTCTATAAAAAAGAGCCTAAATCTGAGAGATTTAGGCTCTTTTTTCCGTTTTTATTTATTCTTATTATTTTCTTCGTCATCTTCTGTAGTAATTGCCACTTCATCATATCCTGATTTCATATAAGAAGAATCCTCGATAGGGTCAACTTCATCGATATCATCTTGGGTTATGTCTGCTTGTTCTTCGATTGTTTCATCAAGATGTGTTTCTTCCTCTACAGTAAACTGACTTACTTCTTCTTGTAACTCTGTTGCAATGTCAGAGAGAGAGAGTGCAGCTTCGTTCACTTGTTCGATTGCAAGGATTTGGTGTTCACTTGATGCACTTACTTGTTCAGATGCCGCTGCAGCTTCTTCTGAGATATAATGAACTTCTGTTAACTTTTTCTCTAACATTATATTTGATTGTGTTACTTGCCCGATGGCTTCTTGAACATCATTTACTTTAAGATTGATTTCTAATACATTATGAGCAATCTTTTCAAAAGATGTTTTGGTTTGGTGTACAGAATTTTGTTGAAGCTCTCGATATTCATTAAATTGTAGCGCATCATTGGATAGTTTACTCATTTGACTACCCATTTCGGCAACTAGTTTCTTTATTGATAAAGCTTCATGTTTAGAACGTTCAGCTAGTTTACGAACTTCTTGGGCTACTACTGCAAAGCCGCGACCAGCTTCTCCAGCACGAGCAGATTCTATAGCCGCATTCAGTGCTAATAAATCAGTATTTTCAGCGATTTCTTGAATTGTTGCTACGATAGAATGAATTTGCTGTGATTGCTTAGTTGCTTGTTGAACTCGTTCTGTTAAATGATTGGCAAGCTGCAAGAATTGTTCGGATGATTGGTGTAGATCTTGGACAACTGTTAATCCTTCATCTCCTACGACCTTGGCACCATCAGCCTGTGTTTTAATCTCTTTACTAAAACGATCTGTCTTTTCTACAGCTTCTTTTACATGGAAAAGTATTTCCGTACTTTCATCTAAATGCCGTGCTTGGTCACTGGATCCCATTGCTACTTGTTTAATTGCTTCATTGACTTCGGTCGATTGTGCTGTCGTTTCTTCGGAAATAGCTGCTAGGTTTTGAGAAGAGGAATGGAGCTTGTCGGTAGCTGCCATTACCTTTAATAAAGATACCTGCATTTTTTCAGCCATTGCATTAAATGTATGAGCAAGATCTGCCATCTCATCTTTCGTTGTAATAGGAACCCGATATGCAAAGTTTCCTTCGCCAATTTTAGAAGCGCCATCTTTTAGAGAACGAATAGAGATAGCTATTTTTTTATTTAGTAAATAACCAGTAATGCTTAAGAATAAAAGCAATAAAACACTAATAATAAGAGTCATTAGCATGATTGATTGTGATTTTGAGTTTAAGTCTTGTTGAAGCTCAGCTTGTAACGCTGTAACACTTGTTTCCACGTCATTTACACTTGTTTCGACTTCACTACTAATCTGTTCGAAATTACGGATGTATGTAACAGAAGCAGTATAGTTTTCATACAACTTTTCCATTGTTTCTTCGTATGGCTTAAGGCGATCTAAAATTCCTGTTTTTTGGGTATCTAAGAGATCAGTCTCTGCTAAAACAGTACGAAAGGTTTCGGTAGTTTTTTTGAAATCCCGATATCTAATTTCTTGTTTGGAAGCTAAATATTGCTGTTCGTAAAGGCGAAGATCTAATAAAACTGCATCTAATTCAGCAATATTGGCACCTTTTACATTAATAGTTAGATTTCGCATAGCATTGCTCATTTGTCCTTGAAGTCCATTTGATTCACTAAAACCAATTTCCGTATATAATTCTTCTACAGGCTGAAATTCGTTTAAATAATGAGTAGTGGACGTTTGTATTTCAGAAAATAAAGTAACTAAATCGTCATATTCTGAAAATTGACCTTGTAACTTTTCTGATTCTTCAACAATGCTTGTTAGGTTTTCTTTGATTTTTTCAGAGGTTTCAGAGCTTGGTATACGTAAAAATTCCTGCTCATTTTTCCTAGTGTCTGTAAAAGTAAACTTGATATCTTTACTTTTGCTGGCAGCTTCAAAGAGTGCTGCTTCTTGTTCCTTTGCACTTGATTGGGTAAAGTAAAATAAAAAATTAAAAAGCAATACAGTAATAAGTCCAAAAATTGCGGATAATAAAATAAATCTGACTCTGCCTCGAATTGTTTTCATGGTACCCCCCTAAATAAAAATATCTTTTCGGATTTTATATGTTTTATCAAAAATCAGATATTTTAAAGTAATTATAGACATAATACAACAAATTTCACAATATGATTTTGAAAGATTATGAAAATAAGAATGGAATTTCCTATTGCGCTGATACTATATTTAGCTATTATTAAGTTTGTGGAAAAGAAATTTGCAGAAATGAGTGAGAATATGAAATCCTTTTTACATAATAAGGGTATAACTCTATCACCTCGTGTGTATTTAATCGATGGCTTAGGCTATATGGCTTTAGGGTTATTTTCATCCTTGATTATTGGTTTGATTATTAAAACGATAGGGGACCAATTGGGCTTGACTTGGTTTACAGAGATGGGTGTGTTAGCAATGGGCTTAATGGGACCAGCTATTGGTGCTGCTGTTGCTTATGGATTAAAGGCACCACCACTCGTATTATTTTCAACCGTTATTGCTGGGGCTGCTGGGGCACAATTAGGTGGCCCTGCTGGGAGCTTTATAGCAGCATTATTTGCAGCTGAAATAGGTAAGATAGTTTCCAAAGAAACAAAAGTCGATATATTAGTCACTCCTTTTTTAACAATTACTACTGGATTTTTAGTTGCGAAATTTATTGGTCCAACAATTGACTATGGAATGACTAATCTTGGTGCATTAATAATGTGGGCAACAGATCAACAACCAATTGTTATGGGAGTACTTGTTGCTGTATTAATGGGGTGGGCACTAACAGCACCTATTTCAAGTGCTGCTATTGCATTGATGCTGGGGTTGGAAGGAATTGCTGCAGGTGCTGCCACCATAGGATGTGCTGCTCAGATGGTTGGCTTTGCTGTGAGTAGCTATCGAGAGAATAAAGTGTCAGGGTTATTAGCCATTGGAATTGGAACTTCTATGCTACAGGTACCAAACATAATAAAAAATCCGTTGATACTTATACCTCCGACTATTGCTGGAATCATATTTGCACCGATTGGCACGACCGTCTTCCAGATGACGAATGTTAAAGAGGGAGCAGGTATGGGAACAAGTGGCTTTGTTGGGCAGATTATGACATTTGCTTCTATGGGTTTTTCCGTATCTGTCTTGTTTAAAGTCTTGTTACTTCACATTATTGGTCCTGCTGTGGTAAGTTTAGCAATATCCGAATGGATGAGGAAGAAAGACTATATTAAATATGGTGATATGAAAATTAATACTGGAGGGTAAGTTAATTGGAAAAATTACAATCGTTAGAGCAATTTAATCAGCTAAAAGAAGATAAGGTGGTATTCATGTTTTCGGCAGATTGGTGCCCAGACTGCAGAGTAATTGAACCAGTTTTACCGGAAATTATGGAGAAATTTAGTGAATACACATTTATCTATGTGGACCGTGATGAGTATATTGATTTGTGTGCTGAATTAAGTGTATTTGGTATTCCGAGTTTTGTTGCTTTTAAAAACGGAGAAGAGGCTGGCCGCTTTGTAAGTAAGGATCGCAAAACACAAGAAGAGATTGAAGGATTTTTAGTATCATTAGGCTAATTGATTAGCTTACAAATAGAAAAAGGATGCTTGAAACGCAGCATCCTTTTTCTATTTAAATGTCTCTGTTAAACGCCGCTATTGATTTCCGCGAAAGTCTACGACTTTCGCGGAAATCAACAGCTAAGGTTAGTCAAAAAATCAATCATATACTTTAACAAAATTAATTAAATTACTAATCCTTTTTACTCGAAGTAGCAGTACCAGGCTCATTGATGAATAATTTTCCTTCTGCAAGGGCGCGTGTGACATTGCCAAATTCATCGGAAACTTTTACTTCAATTTCAGCTCCGCTAGCAACTACATTAGATGTTGCTGTCCAATAACCAACATATTTTCCAGGTGATTGTTCTAATAATGGAAGCTCTATTGCATTATAGAGGTCATTATTGTATAGATCTTTGGATGTATTGGTTAAAGGCATGCGAATCGAGAATGTGGCACGTAATCCAGGCTCACTGTTGAATTCGATTTTCACCGATTCACCAGCTTTTAAGTGCTTATCCTCTGTTGGTTTTAAGTTTTCAATGGTTGGAGCATCATATTTTGCAAATACTGTTACATCTTGGTTTGTGCTATTTCCGGCTTTGTCTTCGGCGATAACGCTAATGGTATTTTCGCCGTTATCAAGTAAAATCCGGTGAGAGAAAGCACCATCCACAACGGAAACCTTCGTACCATTAACTTTTACGAAGTCTAGATTCTCATCCGCTACTGTACCAGTTACAGTCGTTGTTTCACGATTTGTTTTCGAACCATTTTCTGGACTAGTAATAGCAAGCTCTGGAGCAGTTTGATCTAAGATGATCGTTACAGGCTCGGATTCATCAGTCGTACCGTTTTCTGTCGATGCTTTTGCTGTTAAGACGTTTTCTCCATCTACTAGACTAACGTCTACTGCAAATGTTCCTTCTTCAGTTGCAGTTGTGGTACTAATTTCTTCTCCATTATTTAATACATGCACCGTAGTGGTTGGAGCTGCATTTCCTTCTACTGTTACAGAATCTACATTTGTAAATGTGCCATCTGCTGGAGAAGTAATGGTTGGTGCGGTGACTTCAAAATTCACTCTTGCACGAATCATGTAGTTTCCTTCTGCTTCAGGAGATGGCGACCAAGCGCCTCCTACTAACTGCCAGTTTCTTCCGGAATTTGGTCCGTTTTCATCTGTTGCAAGTCCAGGAGTATTCGGGTTTGGATGAGACTGAATATAAACCATGTAGAAGTCTTGTTCTACAATGATTCCATGTTCAGAAAGGTCCACTTCCGTCCATTCTCCATTACGAAGTGCAGTTGCGTCGAATGGTCCTGCAAGTTTATTTCCAGGAGCACCGTCAGCGCCAGTTGCATCATATACTGCTACTTGGAAAGCTGTCCCCCCAGGTACTGGCCATTCCGTATCCCAGAAGCGGTATACTCCGCCAGTTACAAGTGCACTTTCTTGCCCGTCTGGTAGAGACATTTTCACTGCCCAACCATTTCCAGCATCAAAGAAGGCACGTGCATTTTCAGCTGTTCCATCATCATAACCTATTTCGCCAGGGTAGCCGATGAATGGACGTAGTTCAAGGTTTACTTCTGTTTCTTCGTTCGCTGAAATGGATACTTCCACATTTTCACTATAGAAGGATGGGGCCATAATTCTTAATGTATAATCTCCTTCATAAGCAGTGATGGAGAAGTTTCCATTTTCATCTGTTGTGACAGGTGTAACCGCGGCATCTTCTACTAGCAATAATGTAGCATTTGTTATTGGATCACCAGTTGCGCTGTTGTTTACTGTTCCAGAAAGTGTTCCTTGTGGAATTTCTTCTAGAACAAAGTTCGCAACTGCTTCGCCATCTACCGGAATTTCTACAGTTTGTTCAGCAGGGTAGTATCCATAGCTTTCTGCTTTTACTGTGAAAGAACCAGCAGCATGAAGTAATTCATATTGTCCATTTGCTGGGTTAGTATTAACTGTTCTGCCAGATTCTAAGACAGAGACTTGTGCATGTAAAGGAAGAATGTTTGGTTGTAATGAGTCTTTTTTTACATCTTCTTTTACTGGTGTTTTCATAGGGTGGATTTTATCAGGATTTACTTTTACCTCTTTAACTGCAACTGATTTCTCTGTTTGAACTCCAAGTTGAGCTGAGTTGGAAGCTGCTGCTTCTACATTCGACTCGTCAGAAAGCACGACATCATCTATATACCAACCAGGTCGAACAACACTGCCGTCAGTTGTTACATTAAACCCGATATAGATGCGTTCTCCAGCATATTCAGATAAGTCTACTTCTCTCGCTGTCCATTCTGTTGTAACGCCATCAAAACGTAGAAGCTGAGTCCAGTTTTCTTGATCAGATGAAACAAATACATGACCAAAATCATAGCGTGCTTCTAGGTTATGCCAATTCATAAATTGTAAATAAGCTGAACTATCAGCTGGCAAGTCGATAGGAGGCATTACTAAAGTCATATTTGCACTGTTCCCATAGTCACCTGAAAGATTAGTTGCATATACTTTTTCACCAGAATATGCTGCTCCTGGGCCGCTTGTTGGAACACCCCACTCCCATGAGTTTGCCGCTCCGAAAGAGTACCAACCAATTGGATCGGTTTCAAAGTCTTGAGAATAGCCTAGTGTTATTCCAGGTTGAACAGTAACTTCATAAGTATCTGAAGTTACTTCATTTCCGCCAAAGTCAACTATGTGCCAACGGTAAGAAACAGAAGGCTCGACAATATCTTCTCCCGGAATGGAAGCGCTAAATGTGGCATCATTATAAGTACCGGATGTTCGAGTAGCTTCAAGGTTTACCCATTCACCGGCTGCATCTGTATATTGAAGAGTGACAGATGCAATGCTTACATTATCTTGAACATCGATGCTAAGTGGTAAATTCATACCTGCATATGTTTCAGCAGGAGCCGTATGGTCAAATGTAGGTGGTTCGGAATCATCACCATCTCTTGCTACTTGACCTTTAATTTTTCCTAATCCAGAGATGATAGAAGATACCGCGTCATAAGCATTAACTAATCCATACCCATACCCATTGTTCGGTGATTCTGGGAAAGTAGAATCAGTTAATGGAGTTGCAGTAGTTGTTAAAATTTCTGCAATATCATCCACTGTTAAGGATGAGTTAACTTGTTTTAATAAAGCTGCGACTGCTGATACATGTGGACCAGCCATAGACGTTCCATTCCAACCGCCTTCATATCCGTTGCCAGGAACGGAAGAACGAATATTTACGCCTGGTGCTGAGATTTCCGGCTTTAATGTTCCATAAGGAGAGGGACCTTGTAAAGAAAAGCTAGCTAAACGCATGTTTATGTCCGTTGCACCTGTTGCGAAGGATTCTGGGTAGTTAGCTGGGTTAGCAACAGATCCGGGACCTCCTGGATTACCAGCACGTGTATTTCCAGCAGAGAATTCAGGGAAGATTTCTGCGGCACGCCATGCTTGCACCATTGGACGATACCATTCATCTAAACCAGGTCCTCCACCCCAAGAATTGTTAACTACATCTGGAGCCATTGCTGGATTTGGATTTCCGTTTGCATCTTTTGGTGCTAAAATCCACTCACCAGCTGCTAATAGGGCAGCATCTGTTCCACCAGCAGCAGTGAAAGCACGAACGGCAATCCATTTTGCACCTGGGGCTACACCAATTTGGTTTGCACCATTTGGTTCCGCACCAACCATTGTACCTGTCACATGTGTTCCATGACCATTGTCATCGTATGGAACAGATTGGTTAGCGGTTGCATCAAACCAGTTGTATTCATGGCTAGCATTATCAGGGTTATTTGGATCAAACCCACGATATTGTTCCTTTAAAGCAGGGTGGTTCCATTGAACACCTGTATCGATACTAGCGACAACTGTACCAGTACCATCGATGCCCATCTCCCAAACTTGAGGCACCCCGATTTGTTCAATATTCCACTCCACATTCTCCAAACCAGCAGCTGGTTTCTTCTCCTCAACAGCTAGGCCAGCACTGCTGGATTTAGTGGTTTGTACAGTTGGGTGGAGCTCGCGAGTTTCGTTCGGTAGAATTTTATCTACTTCCGGAAATTCAGCTAGTTTTTCCATTACCTCTTTCGTAGCTGTAACAGCCATTCCGTTTACGACGAAGAAAGATTGAATGTCCTTTGCATTTCCTGCTTCTACTTCCTTGTTAAGAAAACTTGTTACATTTGCTTGTGTTTCAATTGCAGTTGTTCTTAATTCAGAAACAATTGCATTTCTTTTCATTAGTTTTTCTTGATTCGCAGTAACAGATTTCGCTTCTGCAGCTTCAGAAGCTTCTTTTGCAACTGCCATGGTGTCTACCTGCTCCTTAAATTTAATAAGGAATGTAACTTTTTCCCCGTTTTTTGAAAACTGTTTGGTTAATCGTTCAGGAATTTTATTGGCCATAACCTCCTTCGATTCACCTAAAAAAGAAACCGAAGAGCCTTTACTCTGGGCACCTGCTTTGTTCGGAGTAAAGTTTGGCACAATCAAAAGTAAGCACATAATGATACTGAACAATCTTACTAAACTACGTTTTTTCCCCATTCAACATCCCCCTTAAAGTGGTATAACCGATACTTTGAACTTCCTCCTTTCATTAAAGTAAAAAGAGCTTGTTAGCTCATGGCAGAAGTCTAGCTATACCTTTGAACATGCACTAAAATATAGCTGGTTGTATGTAGGTGGTTCTCGTTGCCACTATTAGATTAATAAAGTGGGTAGAAGAAAAGTGTCGAAAAACAAAGAAAATAATCAGAATATTCAAAAGATGATCCCTTTGATGGAGATGGCTTTTTTTTGATAGGAAATTGGTTTAGGTAGGATAAAAAAACCAAAATGCATAAATGTTGGAAAAAATACCGGCAGCTATAAGGTTTTTGAACAAACTTTTCACTACTACTATTGGAGTGTGATCAATAGGTTATATTTACTATTTTCGTTAGAACTGGATGAAGGGAAAGAAAAACGAGAGTTTTCTACTAACCAAAGTATTCCTAGAAGAATAAAGCAATCATGTGTAAGTAGGATGAACTGGAAAGTTATTATGGAAAATGAGACTTATGTACCGGTATTTGATCTTTCAGGTATCTTTTTCCTATTTGAAGGAAAAAGTAGAGAAGGAAAAATAGATATGTAATATTGCAGGGCTCCCCCATTACACGTTGTCAGTTTTTGTTGTACAATAAAGGTTGACCAAAATGAGAAGGGAATGTTCCTCATGGAGAAAATGACTGTTCAGAAAATCAGAAGAATCTTGGAAGAAAAACTATCCCATCCAAATTGGATATTTACATATGATAGAGAGAAAGAATCACTTCGAGTGGAGGATAAGGAAACCAACAAAGGAATTAATATTGCCCTTCAAGGTGTCCTTGCAAAATATGAACTAGAAGATGACCAAAAAGCGATAGAAGAATACGTATACTATGTTAAAGAGGCATTAACTAGTATGAAAATGCCCATTAAATTAAACGGTGCCGAGCGTCATATTTACCCAGTTATTCGTTCAACTTCTTTTCCTACATCAAGTAATGATATACCATTAGTATTTGATGAACATACTGCTGAAACGCGTATTTATTACGCTGTTGACTTAGGGAAATCGTATAAGTTAATAGATGAAAAATTATTGGAAAAAGAGAATTTGCAAAAGAAAACTATAAAAGAGATGGCAATGTTTAATGTTCGCTCTTTACCTTCTAATGTAAAAGAAGATACGGTTGCAGGGAATACGTTTTATTTTGTTCGATCCAATGATGGATATGATGCAAGTAGAATATTGAATGAATCTTTTTTAGATACTTTTAAACATCGAATAACAGGTTCAATGACAGTGGCGGTTCCTCATCAAGATGTATTGATTATTGCTGACATTCAAAATGAGGTAGGGTATGATGTACTAGCTGAATTAACGATGAGCTTCTTCGTGAACGGCAAAATACCAATTACTGCTTTATCCTTCTTATATGAAGAAGGGGAACTTGAGCCAATCTTCATATTAGGGAAAAATAATAAATCATAAAGAATGAAAGGAAGATGAATCATGAATGTATTTTATAATAAAGAGGGAATTGGAGACACGCTCCTAATTTACATAAAAGATATTGAATTAAAAAATAGAGTAGCCAAAACATATGGCGATGTTACAAAGATTATTGACAGTGAAACAAACGAAGTTGCAGGTTTTAATTTATTTCAAGCGTCTAAATATATAGATGCCGAGTCATTTCAGGGGTTAGTTGATCTTACTGAAGGATTAGTTGCCAAAATTAATGCAGCATTTGAGAAAAACGGACTTGATGAGAGTCTTTCTCCCGATCTAAGTCCTAAGTTTGTTGTAGGACACATTGTGGAAAAGGATAAGCATCCAAACGCGGATAAATTAAGTGTTTGTAAAGTAGATGTTGGATCAGAAGTCCTGCAAATTGTATGTGGCGCTCCAAATGTAGACAAGGGTCAACATGTGGTCGTAGCAAAAGTAGGTGCTGTTATGCCAAGTGGTTTACTTATTAAAGATGCAGAATTACGTGGTGTCGCTTCTTCTGGAATGATTTGTTCAGCAAAAGAGCTTGATCTTCCAAATGCTCCGACAGAAAAAGGGATTTTAGTACTAGATTCTACTGAATATAATGCTGGAGAATCTTTTGTGAAGTAGTGGTAGCCTGACTCCTTATTTCGTTTCACTTTTCATGCCACTAGAATGATTCTAGTGGTATTTTTGCCTAAATGAATTTCTACACAATAAGTACGAAAGAGTGTGATAGATGTGAACTGGTTTAGAAAGCTGTTTGCTCAGCTAAATGACGATGTAGAGCAGGAAAGTATTGAGCAGAGTTATGCTGAGAAACCGGAACAAAAGAAGATGCAAGCGAAAGTTTCCTACCAATACCCTACAGGGAAATTTCGCTTTCCATTAAACTTGGATACAGACGAGGTAGAACAAAAACGCACTACCCACAGTCCGTCGGTGCGGCAGGCTAGAAACAGTGCAAAGACACCGACGCCGAATAAACAGCAGCGACAAGCTGAAGCTCCTACACCACCTAAAAAAGAAAGTAAACCAAAGATAAAGGTGGCGGAAAAGAAAAAAGAAGAGGTAAAGGTGAAAAACAAGAAGCCATTTCATCCAACAGAAGTGGTGTCTCCTGTATTCGGCTATAGCCTTCGTCCACCTGTCAAAAAACAAGAAGAAATTATTCCTGAAATTGAATTGGTCAGTATGGAAGAGGAGTATATTAATGTCCGTACAGAGACAGCAGTAACAATTGATACAATTGAAAAGACAGAGAGTGAAAAGGTTCAGAATTTTAGTAATGAACTTTTACATGAAGAAAAAGAAGAAGTAGCAGTAACCGTGTTGGAACATGAGGATGAAACTGAAACAATTAAGCAAGGTCTTGAGAGTCAAAGTCAAGTAACAGAAATGGTAATAGAGCATCTAAACGAGGAAACACTTGAATTTGAAGAGTCATATGCTTGTGATGAAAACGTACAGGTTCAACATATTGATGAAGATGAGTATCTTTCCGCATCAGTTGTGCCAGATGGGGTTATTGTCGAAGAAGAGGACATAGTCCCGGCAAGTGTAGAACAGTCAGAATCACAAAAAAGCAGCTCAGATGCTAAACCAAGTTTAGATTCAGATGTTACTAGACAGAAAGATTATAAGAAACAACATATTCCGTATAATGTGATTATGTTAAAACAAGACAAACGCACGTTAGAAAAAAGAAAACAAGTGGAAGAGCAACCAGTTCACTATGTGAAACCGCCAATTAGACTTTTAAATATTCCTCCTCAGCATTCAGAGAATGATCGAGAATGGGTAGAGGCGCAAAAGCAGCTACTGGATGAGACATTACATCATTTTCGAGTTGGAGCTAAGGTGGTAAAAGCAACGCAAGGACCATCTGTGACGCAATTTGAAGTTCAACCAGATCCAGGCGTGAAGGTTAACAAAATAACAAATTTAAGTGATGATATCAAACTTAGTTTATCTGCCAGAGATATTCGAATTGAAGCCCCTATTCCAGGGAAAAATACAATTGGAATAGAAGTACCAAATCGTGTTAGTAAATCAGTATTAATTAGGGAAATTATTAGACATCCATCATTCATACAGAATAGCTCACCTTTAACAGTTGCCTTAGGGTTAGATATTTCTGGTCAACCAGTAGTATTGGATCTTCAGAAAATGCCACATGGACTAATTGCTGGAGCAACAGGTTCTGGGAAAAGTGTCTGTGTAAACTCGATTATTATAAGTTTGCTCTATAAGAGTAATCCAGATGAAGTAAAGCTACTATTAGTTGATCCTAAGATGGTAGAGTTAACACCATATAACCATATTCCACACTTAGTATGCCCAGTCATTACTGATGTGAAGGCAGCAACAGCCGCATTAAAATGGGCAGTAGAGGAAATGGAAAGAAGATATGCATTATTTGTTCATGCAGGAGTCAGAGATATAGCTAAATATAACGAAGGTGCAACAAAGCATAATCAAGAAAAATTGCCGTATATGGTTATTATTATTGATGAGCTAGCAGATCTTATGATGGTTGCCCCAAGTGATGTCGAAGAGGCTATCTGCCGTATTGCACAAAAAGCAAGGGCTTGTGGAATGCACTTGCTTATTGCGACACAGAGACCATCTGTCGACGTAATTACTGGCTTAATCAAAGCGAATATCCCTACTCGTATCGCATTTTCAGTATCTTCCCAAGTAGACTCAAGAACTATTATTGATATTGGTGGTGCGGAAAGACTACTCGGAAAAGGTGATATGCTACTGCTCGAGAATGGCGCACCAAAACCAATACGAGTACAGGGGAACTTTGTCTCAGATGAGGAAATAGAACGAGCAGTTTCACATGTCAGAAAAGAACAGAAACCAACTTACTTATTCGAACAAACTGAGCTATTAAAAGAAAGCTCCATTCAAGAGGAAGATGAATTGTTCCTAGAGGCTTGTCAGTTTGTAATAGATCAAAATGTTGCGTCTACATCAAGCTTACAACGTAGATTTAGAATTGGATATAATCGAGCAGCGCGTCTAATGGAACTAATGGAAGACCAAGGTGTAATATCAGGTCCAAAAGGGAGCAAACCTCGAGATGTCTTGCTATCCGAAGAAGAGTTAGCTAATAGAAAAGACTAATGTTTTTACTACTTCAAAAAAGCAAAGGTTGTAAACGGATATAATCCTCTTATAATATAGATAATAGCTAATAAGAAAAGCGGAGCCGGCTCGTTCAGCTTCGAAAAGCATAAGACAGATTTCCGCAGGAGGTTGCTTTTTACCTCCGAAGGAAAAATGGCTTATGACTCGAGGAGCTAGCCGGAGAAGCTAGACAATAAGAAAAGCGGAGCCGGCTCGTTCAGCTCCGAAAAGCATAAAGACATAAGGAGCTTTTTACGGATGAAAGAAATAGAGCTTAAGCTACAAGGGAAGATAAAAAGGCTTACCAATCGAACATTTAAATTTGATGAGCGTATAAAAGAAGGCTGGTTCTCGGCTGTATATTTTTTAAAGACCCGCGAAATTGTTCGTGATTATAAACCAGATAATATGGTAACTATGCAATTTTTCCAAAAGGAACATGCTGTACTTTGTGGAACTGATGAAGTAATTGCACTAGTAAAAACATTTGCTGATGATCCAGATTCTTTGGAGATTTATTCGCTAAAAGATGGCGATAAGATTAACCCATTTGAAACAGTACTAACTATTAAAGGGCCATACCAGAACTTCGGCTTTCTAGAAGGAGTTATTGATGGCATTTTAGCAAGACGTACTTCTGTTTCCACCAATGTTTACAATGTGGTAAAGGCTGCAGGACAAAAGCCAGTAATATTTATGGGGGATCGTGACGATCACTTTACACAACAAGCTGGAGATGGGTATGCTGCTCACATAGGTGGTTCAACTGCTCAAGCGACACATGCAATGAATGAGTGGTGGGGGAAAAAGGGAATGGGTACGATGCCACATGCATTAATCCAACTCTTTAACGGCGATGTAGTCGAAGCATCAAAGGCCTATCATGAAAAGTTCCCAGGAGATGATTTATTAGTACTAGTTGATTATAACAATGATGTCATTACTGATGCATTAAAGGTAGCAAGAGAATTTGGTGACAAGCTGAAGGGAGTTCGTGTTGATACATCGAGAACCATGATCGATCAACACTTTATTCGTAATCAAGATGTATTGGGAACCTTTGATCCACGTGGAGTTAATGCACCATTAATGTTTGCATTAAGAGAAGCACTTGATAATGAAGGCTTTGAACATGTGAAAATTGTGGTAAGTGGAGGCTTTACTCAAAAAAGAATTATGGAATTTGAAGAGCAGAAAGTTCCGGTAGACATCTATGGTGTTGGCGGAAGTCTACTGAAAATCCATATCGGTTTTACTGGAGATAATGTAATGCTTAACGGTGATCCCCAAGCAAAGGCTGGTAGAAAATACCGCGCTAATGAACGCTTAGAAAAAGTGGATTAATGTAATGTTGATGAACTAATCTATATAAACCAAGCTTTTTGGAAAAACTGGTAGACAAGATATTCTATCAGTTTTTTTCTCCGGATATTTTTTAGTTAGCAAACGACTTACACGAAGTGTTTTGGCTGTAAGAGGAACTTGTGCTTTTCTTAGTGGAGTAATATCGAATTTGATGTTATAATAACAAGTTGTTAGGCAAGTGACTTTTTACATAAGGTTTGAAAGGCTTGTAGTTATGGGAATTATCACTTTAAGTTGTATATCATATAATGTAACTATCGAAGTTACAAAGGCATTGCCTACAAATAAAAAACTACTATTCAGTTCGTCTGCAATGAAACCATGTAAACGAATTATATATAGATAAATGTTGGAGGTTTTTTCATGACCATTTATCATTTTGTTGGTATAAAAGGTACAGGGATGAGTGCTTTAGCGGGTATTCTTCACGATATGAAATTTGAAGTTCAAGGTTCTGATATTGAAAAGAAGTTTTTTACACAAAAAGGTTTGGAAGAAAAAGGAATAACAGTCCTTCCATTTGATAAAGATAATGTCCGAGAAAACATGACAATTATAGCGGGGAATGCTTTTCCAGATACGCATGAGGAGATAGTGGCTGCACATGCATTAAATGTTCCAGTAATCCGTTATCCACAATTTTTAGGGCAATTTATGGAGAAGTTCACGAGTGTTGCAGTAACAGGTGCTCACGGAAAAACTTCTACGACTGGCTTATTAGCTCATGTTATTCAAGGTGCGAAGCCTACCTCTTATTTAATCGGGGATGGCACTGGTAGAGGTGCAGAGGAAAGCGAATATTTTGTATTTGAGGCATGTGAGTATAAAAGACACTTTTTATCCTACCATCCAGATTACACAATTATGACTAATATTGATTTTGATCATCCAGATTATTTTGGAAGTATTGATGATGTATTCGATGCTTTTCAAGAAATGGCTCTTCAAGTGAAGAAAGGAATTATCGCTTGTGGAGATGATGAGTATCTTCAAAAAATCCAAGCCAAAGTACCAGTTATTTATTATGGATTAGGAGAAGAAAACGACTTTCAAGCGAGACATATCGAAAAGTCTACAGAAGGTACAACGTTCGATGTATTTGTGCGTAACAATCACTATGCATCATTTAAGATTAAAGGATATGGCGACCATAATATTATGAATTCGCTTGCTGTTATTGCTTTATGTCATTATGAAGGAGTACCAGCTGAAGTAATTCAAAGTCAATTGCTTACATTTGAAGGTGTAAAGCGGAGATTTTCTGAAAAAGTGTTTGGTTCCCAAGTATTAATTGATGATTATGCACATCATCCAACTGAAATTCGTGCTACCATCGATGCAGTAAACCAAAAGTATCCTAATCGTGATGTGATTGCTGTATTCCAACCACATACATTTACAAGAACACAGACATTCCTAAATGAGTTCGCGGACAGCTTGAATGGAGCTGATTATGTATACCTCTGTGATATATTTGGATCAGCACGTGAAAATCAAGGGAAATTAACAATCAACGATTTAAAAGAAAAAATAGAACAAGCGGAAATCCTTACTGAAGAAGGGACAGAAAAGTTGTCTCGACATGACAATAGTGTCATTATCTTCATGGGTGCAGGGGACATTACGAAGTTCCAAGAAGCTTATGAGAAACTACAAGTCACAGAATAAAGAGAACGGACACTTTCGATAAAGGAGGTGTCTTTTTTCTATGGACCTAGTTGGTAAAGCATTATTCCCCAGTAATTCACCTTATTTATTCGCCCAACAGCTTATCTCTACCAGTATCAAAAAGAAAAAATGGCTGCACTGCAGTGCTAGCCATTTTTTCTTAATAATTTGTTATTCTTTAAATAATAGTTCTACACTATCAACTATTATTTTAAATTCTCTGGATTTAATCCTTCTAATTCCGAAATTACAAAACGACCATCTTTTCGGATAAGAACATCATCAAAATAGATTTCTCCACCACCGTATTCAGGACGTTGAATCATGACCATATCCCAATGAATATCAGAATTATTGCCATTATATGCATCTTCATAAGCTTGACCAGGTGTAAAATGGAAGCTTCCATCAATTTTCTCGTCAAAAAGTATATCTTGCATTGGATGTTGGATATAAGGATTCACGCCTATTGCAAATTCACCGATATAACGAGCACCTTCGTCGGTATCAAAGATTTTGTTGATACGATCTGAATCATTTGCAGTTGCTTCTACAATTTTTCCGTCTCTAAATGTCAGGCTAACATTTTCATAGGTAAAGCCTTGGTATGGAGAAGGTGTGTTATATGTGATTTTTCCATTAACAGAATCTCTAACAGGGGAGGTATACACTTCACCATCTGGAATATTCATTTCTCCGGCACATTTAATAGCTGGAATATCTTTAATAGAGAAACTAAAATCCGTACCTTCGCCTGTGATACGTACCTTATCTGTTTTGTTCATCAGTTCAACAAGTGCGTCCATGGCATCACTCATTTTCCCATAATCAAGATTACACACATCAAAGTAAAAGTTTTCGAATCCTTCTGTGCTCATTTTAGCAAGCTGTGCCATAGAGGAGTTAGGGTATCTTAATACGACCCATCTCGTTTTAGGAACACGGATATCACGATGAACTTTTTTGCCAACCGTGCTACCTTGAATCTTTTGCTTCTCATCTGGAACATCAGAAAGCTCATTAATATTATCGCCTGAGCGCAAGCCGATATAAGCGTCCATGTTTTGCATCACATTTGCTTCGAAATCAGCTTTCATGTTAAATTGTTCTTCATTGGCACCTAAAAGAAGTGCGCGGTCTACTTGTACATCTTTTAAAGAAACAAATGGATATCCGCCTGCTTTGTATGCTTCTTCTACTAAAGCAACAACTAGCTCTCTTTGTAAGCCAAAGTTTTCAATTAAAACTTTTTCTCCTTTTTGAAGACGAACAGAATAGTTAATTAAATTTTTTGCTAATGTTTGTATACGAGGATCTTTCAAACGTATTACCCCCAATTATTGTTGTATTGTATGTACCTTCTTTATTGTAACCGAATTGCGTGAATTTGTTGATTTTTTTGTTTGAAGACAAGTGAAAAATTTTAAAAAGTAGGGGGGGAAGTTAGGTTCTTGTCTAACTCCACGAGACATAGACAATCTTTCCAGCAGTGGTAGATAAACCTACCCTATGCTTGTCGGAGCAACAGAAAGGGGTGTTTTTGCTTTTAATGTGATAATGTGTATTTTTTTGCAGGAATTTAATATTTTTCATAGAATAAGAAGGGGTATAAGATGTTTAAACTTATTCATGAAGGGTATAGACTTAGTATGTAACTAACACATCAGGAGGTGTCATATTTGATTGATTTGCTTTACGTAAGTGCAATTATTGTAGCTATTGCTTTTTTAATATTAGTAATTTTTGTTTCAAAAACTCTACGATCTGTGCAAGGCACATTAGATCAGGTTGCAGGTACTCTTGGAAGTATCGAGAAGCAAATGCAAGGAATAACTACAGAGACGGAACAAATTTTACATAAAACCAATGTCTTAATGGATGACATTCATGATAAATCACAGCAACTTAATACCGTAGTTACCGCTGTAAAGGATGTCGGTACTTCCATTCAAGGGTTTAATCATTCCGTATCCCGTTTATCTACTAACGTTGCGCAACAGTTAGACCAAAATCAAGATAAAGTATCACAAGTTGTACAATGGTCGAATGTAGCAATGGAACTTGTAGATAAATGGAATGAAAGAAAACAGAAAAATAAAACAAGCAAATTATGAGGAGGAATCAGAAATGAGTAAAGAAGAGACGAACAGAGATGGAATTAACACAAAGGACTTTTTAATCGGAACTTTAATTGGTGGAATTGTTGGAGCAACTACTGCACTTTTCCTAGCACCTAAATCAGGACGAGAGCTTCGTGAAGATATTACGGATCAAGCTACTCAACTCAAGGAAAAAACAGACACGTGGAAACAACAAGCTTCAGAATTTTCCACGGATTTAGCAGAGCAAGCAAAAGAAAAATCTAATCAACTTACCAAAGCCATTTCTGAACAAACTCAACAAGTAATGGATAAAGTGAAACACCTTAAAGATAAATCAATTGAGGTTTCTGCAGAATTACAAGAACAAGTACAGGAAATTATCTCTGAGGCTGCTACTGCTATTGAAAATGGGACAGAAGATATGACAGAAGAAGTGAAAAAGAAATTAGAAGACACAAAGTCTGCTTTAGAAGACGTAGAAAAACAATTAACAGAAACTAAATAACTTGAGAATCAAACGGCGAAGTGGTATGATAACTTCGCCGTTTTTATTCGGGAAAATATGGAGGAGGGTGTTAGCGTATGAGCAAAACGTTAATCCAATCTATTGAGCAATTTGATGAGTTAGTTAAGGATAAAGGCACTTTCTTATTCTTTAAAAATAGTACAACCTGCCCAATCAGTCATGCAGCTTATGAGGAATTCGAAAACTTTGTGGCAGACCATGAGGAAATCCCTTGTTATTTCCTAAATGTTCAAGAAGCTAGACCATTATCGAACTATATCGCTGAGACGTTTGCTGTTAAACACGAGTCTCCTCAAGCGCTTCTTTTTAAAGATGGAGAAGTAGCCTGGAATGCTTCCCATTGGAAAATTACTTATTCTTCTCTTCAAGAGAACGTTAAAGCTTAAAAACAAACGAACGAGTCATTTGACTCGTTCGTTTTAGTTAGAGGGAGTATTCTATAAAGAGTTATAGACCCTATCTGCCCCTTTTGAACGCCCTGTAGATTTACGTGCCAGTTGTTCCCGAGGGCTCCCTTCGACTTCGCATTCAAAGCAGGAGTCTCACACCTTGCTACCCCAATCAACAGGGGAGAGGGGTGAGACTTATCATTCCCCTTTTTCTTCATCCATAGTGCAAATTTGGTTTGCATGGGTGTCTTATTCTCTAAATATTTATTTTCTTTTCCCATTGGATATCTAATGTATCTCCCTGTTGAATAAGGTCATAAAAAGATGCTTCTTCTTCATTTCGCTTTAGTTTAAAGGAGCCAGCACCTTGTGGTTTCTCAATGTCCACAACTCTAAATATGTCCTGAAAAATAAATGGTTCTTTTCTTTTTACCATTAGTTGAAGATGGTCCCCGTTTGTAAGAATGTCCTCTTCCGTTAAAAGTACTCCGTTTCTATAAAATTCAAGCAATGGTTTTTGAAGGACTAGCTTTTTATCTTTATAGGTTACAGATATTTCTTGTTTGTATTCGTAGTTTTGGATGATAGCTAATGTTTTTACAGTAGGGACAGTGCCCTTTTTCCATTCAATACGGTCTTCAGGAGAAACCTTATCCTGAAAAGTAGCTTTCCATCCATTTTTAAAAAGCTGAACTGAGAACTGAGGAATCTCTGTTTTCTTCTCATTTAAATAAAGTATGAATGGAGAAAACACTTCGTCTAGATCTGCATCTTTTAAGCTTACTAGCTCTTTAATTGTAGTTGGATAGTGAAAGCTAACCTTATCACGGTCTGAAACCTTCTCTTCTAAGGATGCTAACTTTTCATTGAGGAGAAGAATTGGTTCAACAGTAATAGATTTTTCGTTTACGATGATGGAATAGGACGGTAAGTCTTCTCCAATTATTTCTTTAAGAGTAGCTGTGGCGGTAATTCCATCCTGCCCTTTTTTGACCTCTATCACATCGCCATTTTTGATGGAGTCATAGCTTTGAGCAAGTTCGCCATTTTTATAGATTGTAGGTGAATCGCCAAAACTACCTGGAAGTGTTATGCTCTTCCCGTTCACTTCTATCATTAATGCAAGTCCTGGCCTTCCTACAAGCTTATTTATGGCTATACCTGCAGCTAATAGGCTATCACCTATGGTGAGCTTTTTTACATCAAAGAGTCGTACTTGCAAGTCATTTACTGTAACCGACACATACTCTATAGGCTTCTGTTTGGCGGCTATAGCAATACCAATCGGAGTGACAAATTCTGGCCCATTGATTATGATATCTGAGTCCTGTAATTGTTGAATAGCATCTACGCCTCGGATGGCAACTCGATTTTCTGGAAGTTCGAGAAGACTGGCGATTTGTGCAGGTAGCTCGGGTGTTAGACTACCTCCGCCAACTAACATAACAGCTTTAGGTGATTGCTTATTATTTTGCCGCTTGATCTCATCGGTAATTGCTTTTGCAAGCTTTTTAATTGAAGGCAGTATATGTTCTACCATTTGTTCTTTCGGAAGAGTATGGACAAAACCTAAAATATCTGTAAAAGTCACTTGCTCTTTGGATATCAAGTCTCTTTTAGCTTTTTCGGCTTCTGGAAAATCCAATAAAAATTGATCACTTATACCTTCCGTAATTTCATCTCCTGCTACAGGTACCATACCATAGGCTGTTACCGTTCCCTCTTTCGTAATGGCAACATCAGATGTACCTGCTCCAATATCAACAAGTGCGACATTTAACCGGCGCATAGACGGAGGGATAAGTACATTTATTGCAGCGATTGGTTCAAGAGTAAGAGCTTCTAACTCAAGTTCGGCTCGTTGCAAAGCTGAAATTAATGATTCGACAACGATTTTTGGTAAAAAGGTAGAGATAACCTCAGTTGCAGCAAGTTCTCCTCGTTGATCAAGTAAACTACCTATTTCTTGACCATCAAGGTAGTACCGAAGAACAGAGTAGCCTACACAGAAATATTGATTTGGTCCATCATTCATCTGATCATTTAATAAATGTACTTGTGCTTCTTGAACGGCCGCTAATTCTAATAGGAAAATATCTTCCTCAGTGAATACAGACTTCCCTTTTATATCTTGAGTAGAATAGGCAGTTTGTGTCTTCAGTGCTCTTCCAGCAGCAGCAACACAGACCTTGGTTAAGGGGCCGTGCTTAATTTCAAGCTGTTCTTTTACATAGGTGATAACTTTGGAAACAGCTAGAATATCATGGATTTGGCCATCAAGCATTGCACGCTCATCATGTTCTTTTACTACCATATCCACTACTTTAAATCGTTCCTTACTTTGTTCGAGCAAGAGTCCGACTACAGATCTTGTCCCAATATCTAATGCAAATACTTTTTCGTTAGCATTCAAAATTAGTACACTTCCTTAAGATGTGTCATATAATACTTTATCGCTTAAAAGCGTTTAATTAATAAAGAGATTTTTAGTGACAATATCGATTTGTTCGTTTATAATAATCACTAATTAATAGAAATGTACCACAAGTTGGTACTGTTATAAATAAGGAAAGGATGAAATTAAATGAGTCATAACGAACTAGACGCCTTGCGTAAACAAGTAGAAGAATTAAACTTACAACTATTAGAGGTCATCAATAAGCGCGGTGAGCTTGTACAGGAAATTGGAAAGCTCAAGGAAGCGCAAGGTGTAAATCGATATGACCCTGTGCGAGAAAGAAAGATGTTAGATTTAATTACGGAGCATAATGATGGACCATTTGAGACATCTACTTTGCAACATCTTTTCAAAGAAATCTTTAAAGCAGGACTAGAGTTACAAAAAGATGATCATAGAAAAGCATTGCTAGTTTCTAGAAAGAAAAAACCTGAGGATACAATAGTCGATGTTAAAGGTGTAAAAATCGGTGATGGATCTCAGCATTTCATTATCGGTCCGTGTGCCGTAGAAAGCTATGAACAGGTTGCACAAGTTGCACAAGCAGCTAAAGCACAAGGGATTAAGTTGTTACGTGGTGGAGCTTTTAAACCAAGAACATCTCCTTATGATTTCCAAGGATTAGGTTTAGAAGGACTAAAAATATTAAAGCGTGTCGGTGATGAGTTTGATATGGCCATCATAAGTGAAATTATTAATCCAGCAGATGTTGAAACTGCCCTAGACTATGTAGATGTTATTCAAATCGGAGCACGTAATATGCAAAACTTTGAATTATTAAAAGCAGCAGGTGCGGTTAGAAAGCCAGTGTTATTAAAAAGAGGGCTAGCAGCAACGATAGATGAATTCATCAATGCAGCCGAGTACATCATTTCACAAGGAAATGATCAAATCATTCTATGTGAACGTGGAATCAGAACTTACGAGCGTGCAACTAGAAACACTCTTGATATTTCGGCAGTGCCTATCCTGAAAAAAGAAACACATTTACCTGTTTTTGTGGATGTAACACACTCTACTGGGCGAAGAGATTTATTATTACCAACTGCTAAAGCAGCATTAGCAATTGGAGCAGATGGTGTTATGGCGGAAGTACATCCGGATCCAGCTGTTGCTTTATCAGACTCTGCTCAACAAATGGATATTGATATGTTTAACGAATTCATTACAGAGCTACGCAGTCATTACGCATATAAAGCATAAATAATATTTTTCTAAAGACGAGCATAAAATAGCTCGTCTTTTCCATTTTCAAATGATAGAAGAGAAATAATTTATGCATAATAAGGCAAGATAAACAAAAAGGCTGTAAATTCGTTGCTTGTCCCATCATAATAACGTATGATAATAAGCATAAATGCGCTTTTTTCCATTTTTATTTTTCAATTATAATAATTTATCCCTACATAGATGCATGTAAATTTAAGGAGTGTATGTGAATGAATGTAACTATTTATGATGTTGCAAGAGAAGCGAATGTTTCGATGGCGACGGTTTCCCGTGTGGTGAACGGTAATCCTAATGTAAAACCAACAACTAGAAAAAAAGTATTAGAAGCGATTGAACGTTTAGGATATCGTCCTAATGCAGTAGCTCGAGGACTAGCGAGCAAGAAAACAACAACTGTAGGAGTTATTATTCCAGATATTTCGAATATCTTCTATGCTGAATTGGCACGTGGAATCGAAGATATTGCTACGATGTATAAGTACAATATAATCTTAAGTAATTCTGATCAAAATGTAGATAAGGAATTGCATTTATTAAATACAATGCTAGGTAAGCAAGTAGATGGAATCGTATTCATGAGCGGGAATATTACAGAGGAACTTGTTACAGAATTTGAAAAGTCCCCTGTCCCAATCGTATTGGCGGCATCAATTGAAAAAGATAATAAAGTCCCATCTGTTACGATTGATTATGTACAAGCAGCCTTTGATGCAGTTACCGCTTT
Source organism: Sutcliffiella halmapala (assembly GCF_002019665.1). Classification (GTDB taxonomy): domain Bacteria; phylum Bacillota; class Bacilli; order Bacillales; family Bacillaceae_I; genus Sutcliffiella_A; species Sutcliffiella_A halmapala. The sequence goes on from NZ_KV917375.1 coordinate 1,170,288, forward strand.
GGTTGAAAAAGACCATAAGCGAGTAGGGTATGTTTCTGGACTATTCGATGAGCCGATAAATGGTGAATTGAAACTAACTGGTTACAAAAAAGCACTCGAAGAAGCGGGAATTTCTTATGATGAAGAAATTGTAATTGAAGGAGATTACTCCTATGATTCCGGTATCGAAGCTGTTGAAAAGTTGATTAGTTTAGAAAATAGACCAACTGCTATTTTTGTTGGAACAGATGAAATGGCACTAGGTGTGATCCATGGCGCACAAGACAATGGTCTTCATATTCCTAATGACATCGAAGTAATCGGCTTTGATAACACGCGTCTGGCTACAATGGTACGCCCTCAATTAACAACGGTGGTTCAACCAATGTATGATATTGGAGCAGTAGCAATGCGATTATTAACAAAATTCATGAACAAAGAAAAAGTGGAAGATCAAACAGTTGTACTTCCTCATAGAATTGAATTTAGGCGCTCAACAAAATAAAAAATATGTCGATATATATGTAAAAGAGGACAAAATGTTAAATGATTTGTCCTCTTTTTCTATAAATTTTTAATAAGCGCTCTAATGTCAGGAGAGAAAGTATGAAAAAGTTTGATATTCTAACACCTATTGGACTAGTTCTTGGATTTGCAATGATTATGTTAGGAATTATAAGCAGTTCAGGTATTGCTGGCTCCCTTTATTTTATTGATATTACGTCTATATTCATTGTTATAGGGGGTACGTTAGGAGCATTACTAGTCAATTTCAACTTACAAGAAATAAAATCCATGCCACGTGTTATGAGAGTAGCCTTTTCTCGTGAAGATACTAAGCTATCAAACCTTATTGAAACGTTCGTAAGGCTATCTGATCGTGCTAGACGTGAAGGTTTATTATCATTAGAAGCAGAGTTGGAAGATGTGGAAGATAAGTTTATAAAAAAAGGGGTACTATTAGCAGTTGATGGGGTAGAGCCAGAAGTAATAAATGATATTATGAATGCCGAAATCTCTGCTATGGAGGAACGTCATATAAAAGGAAGAACCTTATTAGAGAAAGCAGGAGAGTATGCACCAGCTTGGGGAATGGCTGGAACATTAATTGGATTAGTTTTAATGCTAAAGAATTTAGATGATCCAAGTTCATTGGGTCCAAATATGGCTATAGCTATTCTTACAACTTTATATGGAGTATTATTAGCAAATCTTGTTTTTCTACCGATGGCAAGTAAATTAGCTAATAAAACGGAACAGGAAGTGTTTTTTAAGCAAATAATCATTGAAGGTGTCATTGGGGTTCAATCGGGACAAAATCCCAAATTGCTAGAAGAAAAGCTATCTGCGTTCCTATCAACAGAGGAACGTAAAAAACAAGGAATAGAAGAAATAGAAGTACCGGAGGGAATGGAGGAGAAAGTTCAATGAAGATAAGGAAGCGTAAGGCGTCAAAGAGTGGAGGCGCTCCGGGATGGATGGTTACATTTTCCGACCTAGTTACACTTGTGCTTGTTTTCTTTATCTTACTCTTTTCCATGTCCCAAATAGATTTAGTAAAATTCAAAGCAGTAGCAAATTCCTTTAATAAAGTAAATATTTTAGATTATTATCCTTCTGCTGTTCCTTTTGATCATCCTAGTGACTATTCTATTGACTATGAGTCTACCAATAATAGAGATGGTGATGTGTCTAATGAAAATCAAGGAAATGCAAGCTTACAAGAACTTTTACAAGAAGTACAAGCTTTTTTAGAAGCGAATAATTTAGAGGATGTTGTAATTGCCAATCGGACAGAACGAGGGATTGTCTTAGTTCTGGAGGAAAAGGTGTTATTTGAAACTGCAGAAGCTACTATTCTACCAATTGCTCATCCATTTTTGGATAAAGTGGGAAGGTTGTTAAGCAAAATCCCTAATTTAGTCAAAGTGGAAGGACATACGGATAATCGTCCAATCTCAACTGGAAAATTCCCATCTAACTGGGAGTTATCTGCTGCTCGAGCAAGTAGTGTTATCCGTTATTTAGTAGCGGAGCATGATTTGGATGCGGAACGATTTGTTGCGGTAGGTTATGGTGAAACAAGACCAATTGTGCCAAATAATTCTAGTGAGAATTATCAAAAGAATAGAAGGGTGGAAATTGTGATTTCTGACCCACAGCATGAGGAAAGGATCAATTGATATTGGTCTTTTTTTTGTTACCCTGAAAAATAAGTAGGTTGCCTGTTAAACTCCCTGTTGATCTCCGTTGCAGGTGTTCGCTTTCCGCGGGGTCTCCTCGGCTTTGCCTGGGTCTCCACAAAGCGCTACTTCCCGCAGGAGTCTCATACCTTCCACTTCAATCTACAGGGGAGACGGGGAAACTTAACATCTCCCTTTTTCATGAACCATGATGCAAATTTTCTTTGTATTGCATGGGTGTCTATCCAGAAAATAGATAGGTTATCTGTTAAACTGCCTGATGATTTCCGTTCTAGGCGCTCGTAACAAATATCGTTTCAAAGTTAAGAAGGAGCTAAAACTTACAACCTTTTTTAGAATATAACAGGAAAAAAGCCAACCTGAATTTGGTTTGGCTTTAGTTTCTTGGTAGTATTAATATTTCTACTCGTCTGTTTTGTGCTTTGCCTGTTGCTGTTTCATTGGAAGTGATAGGTTTGAATTCGCCAAAGCCTTTAGCACTGAACCAACTTGGGTCGAGTTTATCATTTTCTATAATAATTTTCATAAAATTAACAGCTCTCATGACACTTAATTCCCAGTTTGATGAAAATTGGGAATTGTTAATTGGGACATTATCTGTATGGCCACTTATAATAATGTTTCGAGGTGGATCCAATACTAATAAATCTGAAATTTCTTTAGCAATCACCAAATCTTCTTTTCTTACTTGATCACTACCAGATGTAAATAGTACGTTATCACGAATTAAGATTAATAGTCCTTCATCTGTTAAGGAAGTATCGAGATTATTATTTAACTTTTTATCTATAATATAAGTGTTAATCTTTTTTTGTAGTGATACTAGTTCTTGCCAGTCGATCTCCTTATCCCGCTTTTCTTCCTTTTCCTTATCGTCTTGCTCTTCTTGCTCATCTAAAACGGTTGCGTTCTCGCGAGAAATGGGACTTGGATACTCGAGGATACCTGTACCCTTAGTAAAAACTTCATTAAAAACCTCAGAAAGTGCTTGAAACTTTTTGGCATCGATGGAACTCATTGAGAATAAAACAATAAACAATGCTAAAAGGAGAGTTAAGAGATCAGCATAAGGAATTAACCAAGACTCATCAATATGCTCTTCATGGTTTTGCTTCTTCCGACGCCTACTCATTCTTTTCTAAATCACTTTCTTCAAGGATTTTTTTTCTTTCACTTGCTGGCAAATAGGAGGATAGCTTACGTTCAATAACTCTAGGCGCTTCGCCTTCTAAAATGGATAATATTCCTTCAATCATCATATATTTCAATTGTGCTTCTTGTTTTGATTTCCTCTTTAGCTTATTTGCAAATGGATGCCAAAGCACATACCCTGTGAAAATCCCGAGTAATGTCGCAACGAATGCAGCACTAATGGCTTTTCCTAATCCTTCTATATCATTCATATATTGTAAGGCAGCAACTAAACCAATAACTGCCCCCAAAACTCCTAATGTCGGTGCGTATGTTCCAGCTTGAGTAAATATTAATGCTCCTGATTGATGTCTGTCTTCCATCGCTTCAATTTCTTCTGATAATACATCACTGATAAAATCTGCACTTTGTCCATCAATTGCTAATGATAATCCATTCTTTAAAAAATCATCTTCCACTTCATTTGTTTTTGTTTCAAGTGCTAGCAGCCCTTCTTTTCTTGCCACTTGAGCCCAGCTTGAGAACATTTTAATTAATTCGATTGGGTCCATTAATTGCTTTTCTTTAAATAAAATACCAAAAAGCTTTGGCACTCTTTTGATTTCAGAGCTTGGAAAGGCGATTGTTACTGCTCCTACTGTACCTAACAAAATAATTAAAAGAGCTGCTGGATTGATTAACGCAACCGGACTAACTCCTTTAAAAAACATCCCTACTCCAACAGCTATTAACCCTAAGATTAGACCTATTATCGATGACTTGTCCATATGAAATGCCCACCTGTCTTTTTTACACGGCTGTTTGCTATTGTATAAACCTCGATACATTTGAAAGTATAGACATTTATTAATAACTAAACTCCTTCTATAATTATTTCGACAAAATCTCTTATTCTTTTAGGGATTGTTACTTATTATTTTATAAAATTATTGAAAGTTTGTTTAATAATAGGGGGAGAGGTAAAATAAATTACGTGGATATGAATATCACCAATAAGTTATTCATAAATCATGGCCTTATAGTTATGCGATAAAAAACACTCCCCCTATAATTAGGAAAAGTGTTAATTTTTATTGTTCAGCCGATATTGTGGTTATCTTTACGAAGGTGGCTGATAGGGTATAGAGCTTTTAATAGTATTTGTTTATTTTTTTCTGTAATTTCTTGTTTTCGCGGGATGTCCTTGTACATATTTGTTGGATCCTCCCATGTCACTGGAAGTTCGACAGGTGAAGCATCTTGCCAGGTTTCGAGCCACTCGTTTGGTATTGCACCATGTACATTATTTTTATCAATCATTTCTGCCCAAATATGGGACCATGCTCTCGGGACTACTCTCCAGATATCATAGCCACCGCCACCTACTGCGATCCAGCGACCGTTACAGTGTTGATGTGCTAGTTTATGTGCTAGCTTTGGAATTTCACGGTATACGTTAATGGTTGTGGAGAGATGTGTAAGTGGATCATAGTAATGGGCATCTACTCCGTTTTGCGTTAAGATAATGTCTGGTTTGAAAAAGTCTGCGATTTCAGTAAGCGCTTGCTCATAAACCTCTAGAAAGGATTCGTCCTCTGTAAAAGCATCGATGGGTACATTAAAGGAATAGCCATAACCCTCACCTTGGCCACGTTCATTGACATTACCTGTTCCAGGGAACAAGTATCTACCTGTCTCATGAATCGATAAGGTGCAAACGTCAGGGTCTTCATAGAAGGCCCACTGTACACCATCTCCATGATGGGCATCGGTATCTACATATAGTACACGGGCATTATACTTTTCTTGCAAATATTTAATGGCAACAGCACTATCATTGTAAATACAAAATCCAGAAGCTTTGCCACGAAAACCATGATGAAGACCTCCACCTAGATTTAGTGCATGTTCTGCTTTTCCGTTCATCACATAGTCTACGGCTGTTAATGTACCACCAACAAGCAGTGCACTAGCCTCGTGCATATTAGGAAAGATGGGGGTATCCTCTGTTCCAAGTCCATAGTTGCTTGCTTTTTCTTTTGATAATAATCCCTTACCAGCTAGTTTTACTGCTTCGATATAACGAGGGTCATGAATGGAAGTCAATTCCTCATCAGTTGCCATTCTTGGTGGCACAACATCTTGAAAGGAAAGTAGATTACTTTTTTGAAGTAAATCGTATGTCAACTTCACTCTAAGCTGGTTAAAAGGGTGATTTTCACTAAATTTATACGTTTGAAAATCATCCGAGTAAACAAAAACCGCTTTTTTCATGAGGTAACACCTGGCAAATTCGGCCATAGAACTTCATAGCCTTCCTTTTGTAAATCCTTAATTACCCCAGTAGGATTCATCGTATAAACTCTAAAAACTAGTATTTTATAGCGCTCGTCTTCATGTGGATACACAAGTACACTTAGAATATTAAGCTTTCTTTCTCGCAAGATAGAGGTGACCTCCGCTAGTTTTCCAGAGATATTTTCAACTTTCACTTCAAATTGTGATGCTGGCTGATTGGCACCTGTGAGTTGAACAAATGTATAAAGTAAATCAGATTCTGTTACGATACCCACTAGTTTTGAATCTCTTACAATTGGAAGACAGCTAATTTTGTATTCAAAAAATAATGCTGCAACCTCCTCGACAAAATCTAGTGGATGGCCTGTTAATAGATTCGTTTTCATCACCTTTGATAAAGGCTGTGTTAAATCATCATTTTTGAAATTCTCAGAAAGTGAGGAATGCAAGACATCCCGAACATCCCGGTCTGATATAATGCCGACTAATTGCTTTTTAGCATTAACAATAGGTATATGACGAATACTCTTTTTTTCCATTAGATCCAAAGCATGTTCAACCGTATCGGTTGGAAGTAAGGTATGAACATTGCTCTTCATAATTCTTTCGACTATCATTGATTCTCCCCCTTGTTAAACAAGTTCTCCTAAGACATCATATGCTAGTACATAAAGCGGTTGTGAAAGCGAAGTTGATCAAATCTTTGAACAGATTCTGAATCGACATTTTTCCCAATTCGAGCCATTAAACAATTGGCAGGATGAGAGCTGATTTCTGGATCATCTGTTGCGTAATATTCTAATCCACCAGCATTCATCATTTTTTCCATCACTTTTCGGTATTCCCAAACATTTAATCCTGTTCCCTTTAAATCCCAGTGCCAATAATATTCGGTAGTAATCACGATATAGTCTTCCATCATCTTATCCATCATCGATACTTGTAATAGAGTTTTACCAACAGAGCTACCACGAGCTTCAGGTACTACTTCAATGGCTCCTAGCTCAATCAAATTCTCCATTTTTCCTTCTGACCATCTTTCCATAGGATCTGGATATAAATAAGTTACATATCCTACGATAGTATCTTGGGTCCTTGCGATAAGAATTCTACCCTCAGGAAGATCAGCAATTTCAATTAATGCTTTTCTCTGTTGCTCTGGTGGTCTAAAAGCAATTAAATCCTCGTGGAATTCATAACTCGCTAATTTATCTGCTGAAACAGGTCCTTCAATTATTATGCGACTATTTTTCGTTTTAATTTCTTTTGCATTATACGTTTTTCTATGTTCCATCTAGTAATCCACCCACTTTTGTCTACGATAGTATAAAACTATTTTCTCATTATACTGAAAAAAAACAAGGGAAATAAAACGCTTTCAAAATGTTACTATTCCAGTTTACAAGAAAACAGAAAATTATTCATGCAATAATACTAATTTTTTTAAAATTGAGAAAAGATAGAAACTGTACTATAATAGAGGGTATATTTTACATAAGGGGGAGTTGTAGATGAAAGTGGAAGCGTTACCAGTAACAAAGGGGAACTATAATCTAGAAGACTATCAACAAACCTATCCAACTTTTGATTGGACGGAAGTAGAGAAAAACTTTAGTTTTGCAGAAACAGGTAGGGTGAATGTGGCATATGAAGCAATAGATCGTCATGCCCTAACACATCGTAAAAATAAAGTAGCTTTATATTATCGCGACACAGAACGTGAGGAAAAATACACGTTTAAAGAAATGAAAGAAATGTCCAACAAAGCTGGAAATGTATTAAGACAAATTTGTGATGTAGAAAAAGGGGACCGAGTATTTATTTTTATGCCTCGTTCCCCCGAGTTATATTTTGCAGCACTGGGAGCAATCAAATTAGGGGCAATTGTTGGGCCACTATTTGAAGCTTTTATGGAAGGTGCTGTTAAGGACCGTCTAGAGGACAGTGAAGCGAAGGTAATCATCACAACACCTGAATTAGTAAAGCGAATTCCATTAGATGAACTTCCGGGATTAAAGCATGTTGTATTAGTTGGAGAAAATGTAAAAGAAGAAGGGTCTGTTGTTGATTTCAAAGCCCGAATGAAGGTAGCGAGTAAAAAACTTCAAATTGAATGGGTTGAAAAGACAGATGGATTAGTGCTTCATTACACGAGTGGATCTACCGGAAAACCTAAAGGAGTATTGCATGTCCATAATGCGATGGTGCAACATTATCAGACTGCTAAATGGGTGCTAGATTTAAAAGAAGAAGATGTATATTGGTGTACAGCTGATCCAGGTTGGGTTACAGGCACCGCATACGGTATATTTGGTCCTTGGCTAGTGGGAGCTTCGAATGTTGTTGTAGGTGGACGCTTTAGACCAGAAGCATGGTATCAAACAATAGAAGATTATGGAGTTTCCGTATGGTATAGTGCTCCAACAGCCTTCCGTATGTTAATGGGTGCTGGTGATGAAGTAGTGAAAAAATTCGACTTATCCTCATTACGTCATATCCTAAGTGTTGGAGAACCTTTAAATCCGGAAGTGATTCGTTGGGGAGTGAAGGTATTTAGCTTACGCGTTCATGATACATGGTGGATGACAGAAACAGGTGCACAATTAATCTGTAATTACCCTTGTATGGAAATCAAACCTGGTTCCATGGGTAAACCAATTCCAGGGGTGCAAGCGGCAATTGTTGATGATCAAGGGAATGAGTTACCTCCATATAGAATGGGGAATCTCGCAATTAAAAAAGGCTGGCCATCGATGATGCACACCATTTGGAATAACAAAGAAAAGTATGAATCTTATTTCATGCCAGGTGGTTGGTATGTTTCAGGAGATTCCGCTTATATGGATGAGGAAGGTTATTTTTGGTTCCAAGGACGTATTGATGATGTGATCATGACTTCTGGAGAGCGTGTTGGCCCATTTGAAGTAGAAAGTAAGCTATTGGAGCATCCTGCTGTTGCGGAAGCAGGAGTTATCGGGAAGCCAGATCCAGTACGTGGCGAAATTATCAAAGCCTTTGTCGCATTGCGAGATGGTTTTGAAGCGAGTGATGAACTGAAAGAGGAAATTCGTCAGTTCGTTAAACGAGGTCTTGCAGCACATGCGGCACCTCGAGAAATCGACTTCCGTGATAAATTACCAAAAACACGAAGCGGGAAGATCATGCGTCGCGTGTTGAAAGCTTGGGAGTTAGACCTACCGACTGGCGATTTATCAACGATGGAGGATTAAGGATTAATTTAGCATTGTTTTAGATGTTGTGCAGCCATCCCTATTTGTAAGGGGTGGTTGTTTTTTTATGCTGTTATTTGGTGGGAATGTTTAATACAAAAAACGAGCTTGGAACTATGTCCAAGCTCGTTTTTCTTTAGAAAGAAATGTTAATCTTCATCGCCATCGCTACTTTCATCCGTAGGTGGTTCCGTTGAGTTGTCATCTCCATTACCTCCACCATTATTGCCTCCTGGAGGTTTACTAGGAGGTTTTGGCTTTGTATCCGGTTTTGGATCAGGTTTTGGTTTTGACTCTTCTTTCTTATCTGGATCTCCACGTTTCACAGAGCTAGAAGGACTGGATTCTTTTCCGCTAGCATTTATAGCAGTTACATAGAAAACACCTGTTTCTTGTGAAAGTTTGGTACTCATATTTTTGTCTGCTTGTACAGAAGCAATTTTTTTAGCAGAACTAGAGCTGTTAGCAGCATAGTATACATAGTAACCAATTACATCTTTTTCAGAGCTTGCGGACCAGCTTAAAGTAGACCCAGATACATTAACCCCACCAACTTGCTTGGGTGCTTGGTTATTAACAGGTAGTGAATTGGGCGATAAGACGGTTATGTTCTTTAAAACAGAACTATCCGGCATATATTTAGCGAGTTCTTCAACATTTGCTATATTTAATTTCTTTAAAAACTCAGGTTTCAGCATAGGACCATTCTTTACGAATTCTGATGGAGTAGATCCTAATGGCTCATATGCTACGTCCCCAATTTGAACGTACTTTCCAACAGTTAAACTATCATCAACCTTTGATGGAGCATGTGCAGCATTAAAAAGATCCTCTCCAACAAGTCCAGCTTGACGACATAAGTCAGACGGTAGTAATCCTGAAAGCTTACAATAGCTACGTCTTACAATTCCACCTGGCATTTGGAATCGCTCGCTAGGAGCTATTAATTCAGGGTTTACTTCATGTGCTCCATTTAATAATTGAGCCCAGAGCATTTGGCTTCGCTGTGTTGGTGTATATCCACTAACAGTTCTTAATACGCGTCTTTCGTCATACCCCATCCATAATCCAAAGGTTACATTAGGGTTAGATCCCATCATCCAGATATCTTGAGTATCTTGGGTAGTACCAGTTTTTCCTGCCCAATCTGCATTAAATTGAAGGTTATTTCGAGCAGGTATAGCAGTACCTCTACTAAAGACATCACGCATAGTATCTATCATTAGATAGGCTGTTTGTGGAGAATAGATCTTAACTGGATCTACTTTATGTTCATATACGATTTCTCCATCACTAGTTTCAATTCTCTCAATTAGATATGGCTCGACATAGTTTCCTTCATTTGCAAAAGTTACGTAACCAGCAGTGTTTTCTTCTACAGTAACTCCATAAGTAGGAGATCCAAGTACAGCTGAAGGATATTCAGCATCACCAGGGGTTAAACCAGTAAAGCCTTGTTTGTATAAAAACTCCATTGGTCTCTGAGGTAAGATTTCCATATATCCACGAATTGCTGATAGGTTATGTGAAAGTCTTACCGCATCACGAGCTGTAACTAATCCGTTGTTTACATTATTCCAGTTTCTTGGTTCCCAGTATCCGCCCCCAGGTTGAGCAACTCTTAAAGGAGTATCTGCAAGAACGCTTCCAGGTTGAAGTGTTCCTAACTCATATGCTGGAGCATATCCTAGTAATGGTTTCATGGTAGATCCATTATGTCGATAAGTACTTGTTGCAAAGTTAACAGATGATAAGTTAAAGTCACGTCCACCAATAAAACTCTTAATGGCCCCAGTTTTATTATCAATTAAGACTGCTCCAACTTGTTCTGCGTTATTTTCCATTAACTCTTCTGTATCAGGATTTATTTTCTCTTGATAGCTAAAAGTGCTGTCGAAATAGGCGAAGTTGTCTTTAACCTCTTGCATTTTATCGTAAATGTCTTTATCAATCGTTGTATAAATTCGATAACCATTTTGTCGTAAAGCGGTATCTGCCAATTGGCGATATTCTGTATTCAATTCTGGGTTGTTTTCTAAGTCTGTTAATTCATAGCCATCTTGAACAGCTAGTTGTTCTGAGATAATATTTCTCGCACGTTTTTCAAGTTCAAAGGTAACATGTGGATATTCCTCAATAGCAGAAGTACCAGGCTTCGCTAAATCCTTTGTGATGTCATAAGCAATAGCCTCGTTGTATTGCTCTTCAGTTAATTTACCCATGACATGCATACGATGTAGAACATAACGCATTCTCTCTATCCCTGGTGCTAAACCTTCCTCATCTTTTACTTCAGCTGATCTTGTAAAAGGAGTATAGTAGAACGGACTTTGTGGCAGCCCTGCAATAAAGGCTGCTTGTGGAATTGTTAGCTCACTAATTTGAACGCCAAAAATGCCCTCTGCCGCTGTTTGAGCACCTGCGATATTTCTTCCAGAAGAGTCTCGTCCAAATGGAGAAACATTTAAATAAGCTTCTAGAATTTCTTCTTTCGAAAAGTAATTTTCTAAGCGTAATGCTAACAGAATTTCCTTAGCTTTTCGGTCGAATGATACTTCATTCGTTAACACCTGATTTTTGATAAGCTGTTGTGTTAACGTACTACCACCTGTTTGATTCGCAGAATTTGTAACTTCTTGAACGATTGCGCGGGCAATTGCTTTTGGAACGACCCCTTCATGTTCAAAAAAGTACTCATCTTCTGTCGAAACTAAGGCGTTGATTAAATGCTCGGAAACGTCCTCAAGGTCTACTTCTTCACGAAGTAGATCAGCTCGATACTTCCCTAAGTACACATCATTTGCAAAAAACATCTCGGTTGATTCTTCGTAGTTGTAAATGTTTTTCCTCATATCTTCATAAGATCGAACTGGCTCATCTTTTACAAGCGCAGCAAAGTAACCAGCACCAGCACCACCTGCAAAGGCCGCTCCAATTAATCCTAGAACAAGGAAAATCAATATTAAATTCCACACTACTAAATATGTAATGTTTACGCCTTTTTTCGTGTATTTATTGACAAAAAACCGATAAAAGGACTGTGTTTTTTCTTTGAATCTGTCGTAGTTTGACATCATTTATCTACCCCCCGGCAAATCATAATAATTATAGCATAATGATGTTTTATAGCGACAATCTTTTTACATTTTCCAGTATTTTGTTGACTTTTGTCTTGTTTCTATGGTAAAAAGACTGTATATTATTTTTGGATATTAATAAGTTGAAAGCAAAGATAGGAATAAGTAGTGTATATAGGCATGCTTTAAGAGAGCTGATGGTTGGTGCGAATCAGTACACCTATATAGATGAATTACCTCCTGGAGCATCTTTTGGGAAAAGCACAGTTCGGGCTTAGTAGCAAAAGACGGTGAGAACCGTTACATTTTTGAGTGGGAAAGCATTTAGTGCTTTTCAATTAGGGTGGTACCGCGTTTAAACTCGTCCCTTCTTCGTTATGGAGGGATGGGTTTTTTTGTGTTTAATTTTAGAAAAAGGCACTGTTAAAGTACAAGGTTGATTTTATTATGTCCCTAGCTGTTGATTGGAGCACCAGGCGAAGACTCCTGCGGGAGATAGCGTTTTGTGGAGACCCCACAGGCAAAGCCGAGGAGGCTCCACAAGCGCCCCGCGGAAAGCGAAGCCTGGTGCGGAAATCAACAGCGGTGTTTAAACAGAGTCTAAAAAAGGAGCTTGAATATGAATTTATTAGAGGATTTAAAGTTTAGAGGATTGATTAATCAAGTAACAGATGAAGAAGGACTAGAAAAGCTATTGAGTGAAGAAAAAGTAAAGTTATACTCTGGTTTTGATCCAACAGGGGACAGCTTACACATTGGTCATTTGCTACCAATTTTGACATTAAGAAGATTTCAACAAGCAGGTCACCATCCGATTGCGTTAGTTGGTGGAGCAACTGGATTAATCGGCGATCCAAGCGGAAAGAAAGCAGAACGTACATTAAATACTTCTGATATCGTGGTGGAGTGGTCCAACCGTATCAAGGATCAGCTGTCCCGTTTCATGGACTTTGAAGCTGCTGAGAACCCTGCAGTTATCGCAAACAACCATGACTGGATTAGCGAAATGAATATCATTACATTCTTGCGTGATGTAGGAAAAAATTTCGGGATCAACTACATGCTTGCGAAAGATTCCGTACAATCACGTATTGAATCGGGGATTTCTTACACAGAATTCAGTTACATGATTCTTCAGTCTTTGGATTTCTTACACTTGTACAAAGATGTTAATTGTAAGCTGCAAATCGGTGGTAGTGACCAGTGGGGAAATATCACTGCTGGACTTGAGTTGATTCGTAAATCAGAAGAAAATGCGAAGGCGTTCGGTTTAACGATTCCACTAGTAACCAAAGCAGACGGTACAAAGTTTGGTAAAACAGAGGGTGGAGCTATCTGGTTAGATCGTGAAAAAACGTCCCCATACGAGTTCTACCAATTCTGGATTAACACAGATGATCGTGATGTTATGAAGTACTTGAAATTCTTTACTTTCTTAACAAAGGAAGATATTGAAGCATTAGAAATGGAAGTCAAAGAAGCACCTGAGAAACGCTCTGCTCAAAAGCGCCTTGCGGAAGAAGTGACAAAAATGGTCCACGGGGAAGCTGCATTAGAACAAGCAATTCGTATCTCAAAGGCATTGTTTAGCGGAAGTATTTCTGAGCTATCAGCAGATGAAATTAAACAAGGTTTTAAAGATGTTCCTTCCTTCCAAGTTGAAGGGGAAGAGGAGCTACTGTTAGTTGATTTGTTAGTAATGAGCAAAATTGCGCCATCTAAGCGCCAAGCGAGAGAGGATATCACCAATGGTGCCATCTCGATTAATGGGGAGAAGGAGCAGGATTTAGCTCGTGTTATGACGACAGCGGATCGTATCGAAGGTCAGTTTACGGTTATTAGAAGAGGGAAGAAGAAATACTTTTTAATTAAGTACTAATTGGAGGAAAGAGGCCGGCGGTGATGTCGGTCTCTTTTTTAGGTTGATTTTGAGGTTTGGACGAATAAGTGTGCGAATCGGACGAATGGAGGGGGATTTTGGACGAATAAGCGCGTAAATCGGACGAATGCAGGCGGATTTTAGACGAATTAGGGCGTAAATTGGACGAATGACTGGATGAATAAGCACGTAAATCAGAAGATTCACGCCTAAATTTGGACGAATGAACATAATATCGTATGAATAGACACGCAATAGAGAGAATACTATGTGTAACCTAGTTAGAAAAGCAAAAAAAAGCGCAAAAAAACACCACCGAAATAAATTCGGTGGTGTTTCATTAAGATTAACGAGAGTAGAACTCTACGATTAGAGCTTCGTTAATTTCAGCAGCTAATTCAGAACGTTCAGGTAAACGAGTGAACGTACCTTCTAAACCTTCAGCGTTGAAAGTTAAGTATTCTGGTACGAAGTTGTTTACTTCGATAGCTTCTTTAACAGTGCTTAGGTTGCGTGATTTTTCACGAACACCAATTACTTGACCTGGTTTTACACGGAAAGATGGGATATCTACGCGAGAACCCTCAACTGTGATGTGACCGTGGTTAACTAATTGACGAGCTCCACGACGAGTGCGAGCTAAACCTAAACGGTAAACTAGGTTGTCTAAACGAGATTCTAAAAGAATCATGAAGTTTTCACCGTGTTTACCTTGTAATTTACCAGCAGCATCAAAAATGCTACGGAATTGACGCTCATTTACGCCGTACATGTGACGTAATTTTTGTTTTTCTTGTAATTGTAAACCGTACTCAGAAAGCTTTTTGCGTTGGTTTGGACCATGCTGTCCAGGAGCGTAAGGACGCTTTTCTAATTCCTTACCTGTTCCGCTTAATGAAATGCCTAGACGGCGAGAAAGTTTCCAACTTGGACCTGTATAACGAGCCATGAATGACTCCTCCTTCGTGTTATTATTTGTTGTAAAATAATAACAGATGTGACTCATCTATTAGGAACATTTTGTTTTCATGTATCCTCGCTCTGCAGCAAAGAGTTACACGATACACCTCCGTTTTTCATAACGGGGAACAAAATGAAACAAAACAGCATACCACATAGGCTGCAATATTTTACACAAAGGCTATTATATCGCGAAAATGGATGGAAAGTCAAGGTGGTTTTTGTAGAGTATTGGAGAAAGAGAGAGACACTTTAAATTATAGCATGAATAAATGACCAATTCTAAAGCCATTAAAGTTTCTAGGATCAACATACACCTTCCCAAAACACCTGTGATATAATTTTCAAGACAATAGCTCGAGGTGAATGAAAAATGTATAAAGAGTCTAAAAAAGAAAAGGTTCTACGTTTTATTATTATAGGATTTATCGGATTATTTACCTTATATTTATTTTCTATCCAGTATAGTCCGAATAAAGAAAATCAACATGTGGAAATTCCTGACACGTTTAAACCATTGGCAGTCGTTATTCAAGAGCAAGACGAGAAAAATGAGTTTCCTATCATTACAATGGTAAAGGAGCATGAGGAAAAACCGCTACTTGCTACTTATAAAATTAATCTAACTAATGATTATAAATTTGAAACTATTTATGCGGTGGAATTAAAGTCAGTTCCAACTGCAATGGAAAAGGATGATCACTCAAGTGGAGTCTGGCTTTTGATGAAGGGAGAATGGATTCATTTTAATGAAGAGTTAGTAATGGAACAAGACGTGGAAAAACGAGCGAATGCAGGAGAAGAAGAGACGTTCAAATTGTCGATTGAACTTACAGAAACAGAACAGTACTTACTTAAATTATCTAATGAATCAGGGATAGTGATTCAGAAAGCATTTATAGAAGAACCAATTTCTGTTTTAAAGTTGTCATCTAGTGACGATTTGTGGCTTGTTTTATTCCAAAAAGATACTGTTTTGTTAATTCCATAAAATAAAGCTAGTGAAATCGGGATGGTTACCAGTATAATATAGGTAAATAGTAATGTAAAAGGTGAAAAAATGGACTCTCTAAATAAAATTCTCAAGATAAAAAGTAGAGTATTAGATTTTTTTCTATCGTCTTCAAATTATACCGAAGCTATATTTCTGACAGAGTTGCAAACTATCTTAAAAGAAGAATTAAATGCGGATACAATTGCCATTTCAGTTGAAGAAATTGCACCAATTTACAAACAGAACAAAATTAATGAACATGGTGTCTCATATAGTGAAAAGCTTGATAATAAAGAACATAATTTGAAAAATGTGAATATGCTGCTCTATGGGGAAAACGACTTTCAAGGCTTAATAGAGTTAACGTTCACCTCTTCTAGTATCCCTCTGTCTAAAGAAAGCTTTAATGAACTATCTAAAGAGCTTTCTACTATCTTTCAACAATATAGCGAATACATATATACTAGATTTGAAGAAAAACAATATGAAGAGCTTTATAAAGTGACTTCAAAGTTCCATTCTTCCATGAAAGTAGAAGGCATTTTAACTGAAATTGTTCGAACATTAAGAAATATGTACGAGGATTTTTCTTACCAATTATTACTTACTTCTGATAATGATCATCTTCAGCATTTACCTGTAAAAAAGCTGAATTTTGATGACTCG
This sequence comes from Sutcliffiella halmapala, assembly GCF_002019665.1. GTDB lineage: Bacteria > Bacillota > Bacilli > Bacillales > Bacillaceae_I > Sutcliffiella_A > Sutcliffiella_A halmapala. The sequence continues at coordinate 1,186,706 of NZ_KV917375.1, forward strand.
AATACAAGTGCTATGGAAGCATATGTAACAGGAGAATTGCAGGTAGAAAGCTCATTAATGGATAGAAGAAACTATGTATATGTTCCGATTAAAGGAGAACAAGGTATCTATGGAGTGTTACAAATCATCTCTTTAGACGCTGCCAGATTACCGAATAAAGAGCTTACGTTCATTACACTTCTAGCAAATGCTACAGGTACCGCACTAGAAAATGCTCAATTGTATGAACAATCAAAGCAGGTTATTTCAGACTTACAATTGATTAATGAAACATCGCATCAATTAAACTCTAATTTAAGATTGCAAGAAGTTACAATGTATATGATAAAGAAAATTTTGTATTTCTTCCATGCAAAAGAGGTAGCGTTTATCCTCTTTAAGCAGGAGGGGGCAGAGGTGTTGCCGGGTTCGACTGATTTTTTTCTTCAAGATGATATGGAAGATTATTTATCGGATATCCATGATCACCTGTATGCTGAGGGAGAACCCTTATTTATTGGAGATCTTCGGATACAAGAGCGTCTTACCAAATTACCGTTTTGTTCTTGTATGATTATTCCGATGCATCTCTCAAATGGGGTAAAAGGAGTATGTGTGGTAACACATTCGCTACCGTACTTTTTCAGTTTTGAACAATTTAAATTGCTACAATCCTTGATTCATCATTCAACCTTAGCATTTAGTAATTCTATGCTTCGGGAGGAATTGGAAAAATACGTAATTACTGATTACTTAACTAAACTCTATTCAAGAAAATATTTAGATGACAAGATAAAAAAATCCATGAAATATGATTCATATGGTACATTTATTTTATTAGATATTGACGATTTTAAAAGAGTTAATGACACTTTTGGGCATCAAATTGGTGATACTATTTTGATTCAAGTTTCCCAAATTATTCAGTCTAGCATTCGCGAAACAGATATTGGTGCAAGGTGGGGTGGGGAGGAGCTAGCAATCTACCTTCCAAAGATTAGTCTAAATCAAGGTGAGCAAATTGCAGGAAGGCTAATAAAAAATATAGAAGATCAAACATCGCCACAGGTCACGGTTTCATGTGGTGTCTCTTTCTGGAGCAAGGAAATGCAAGATTCTGCAAGAGATCTTTTCCGGCGTGCGGATTTTGCCCTATACAAAGCTAAGGATTTAGGGAAGAATCGTCTTTGTATCGAGTTAAAAGAATATTGTGGATGAACCACTATCAAAAAAAGCGGACCAATAAATGGGATCGCTTTTTTTTAGGTTATCTTGAAAATAAGGGTAGCACATTAAAGAGCCTGTTGATCTCCGACAGGCTCTTGGTAAGTTTCATTGGCAAAAGGCAGGGGGAGAAATTTAGAAATAGAGTGCTTGTTCAGATAAAAGAAAACGCTTTCATTTTTTAGCGATTTGCCATATGCTAGTAATGGATGGGAAATTGGAAGGGAGAAATTTTTATGGATAAGAAAAAATCTAGGTTTGAGACAGAAGTCATCCATCATGGATATGATAGTTCCATCTATCATGGAAGCTTGGCACCACCAATCTTTCAAACTTCTACTTTTTCTTTTCAAACGGCGCAACAAGGGGAAAATCGTTTTGCAGGTGTTGAGGAAGGATACATCTATTCTAGATTAGGAAATCCGACGGTGAAAATGCTTGAAGACCGCATAGCGGTACTGGAAAATGGGGAAGCGGGGCTAGCCTTTGGTTCTGGTATGGCGGCAGTTTCAGCTGTATTAATTGCTTTGACAAAAAGTAAAGAACATATAGTATGTTCTCAAGGTATTTATGGTTGTACCTTTGGTTTATTACAGTTATTAAAAGAAAAATATGAAGTAACTCATAGCTTTTGTGGGATGCAAACGGAGGCGGAGATTAGAGAAGCAATTCGACCAGAAACAACTTGCATTTACATCGAAACACCGATTAATCCTACGATGGCATTAATCGACATGGAGTTAGTTGTCTCAATTGCGAAGGAACATAATATTAAAGTTGTCGTAGATAATACGTTTTGTTCCCCTTATTTGCAAAAGCCACTAGACATTGGGTGTGACCTTGTTATTCATAGTGCGACAAAATATATCGGCGGTCATGGAGACGTGATTGCAGGATTAATTGTCGGTGCTAAAGATATGATTCAAGAAATTTCAATGACGACTTTAAAGGATATTGGCGGAGTGATGTCTCCATTTGATGCATGGTTACTCATAAGAGGGTTAAAGACTTTACATGTTCGAATGGATCGTCATTGTGACAATGCAGAATATCTTATTGATAATTTAAAGAATCACCCTGCTGTGGAACAAGTCTTTTATCCAGGAGATGTATCAAGTCCATCTTACGCTATTATGAAAAAGCAGATGAAAAGAGGCGGAGGATTAATTTCATTTGCTATTAAAGGTGGAAAGGCAGAGGCACAGCAGTTACTCAACGAATTACATCTAATTAAGATTGCTGTTAGTCTTGGAGATGCGGAAACATTAATTCAGCATCCTGCGACTATGACACATGCTGTCGTACCAAAAGAAAATCGGGAGCAAATGGGTATCACAGACAGTCTTATTCGACTTTCTGTAGGTTTAGAAGCGAAAGAAGATATTTGGCAGGATTTAAAGCAAGCCTTAGACAAACTATAAAAAGCTGACTAAAAAAAGTGTCTAGTTCCCTTCAAAAAAGGGTGCTAGGCACTTTTTTTTATTAGTTTTGACTTAGTAGCATGTCAACGAATTTTTCTAAATAAACTTTATCCACTTCGTCAAAACGGTCTTTGATTGGACTATCAATGTCTAGTACGCCAATAACTTTCCCGTTTTTCACCATCGGTACGACAATTTCTGATTGAGATGCTGCGTCACACGCAATATGACCTGGGAATGTGTGGACGTCAGCAATTAACTGTGTCTTAGCCATCGAAGCTGCAGTTCCACAGACACCACGTCCAAAAGGGATTCTAACGCAAGCTGGAAGGCCTTGGAATGGGCCTAATACTAACATGTCTTCTCCATCTGTTAAGTAAAATCCAACCCAATTGATTTTATCAAGAAATACATTCAATAATGAAGATGCATTCGCTAAATTTGCAACAAAATTTGGTTCATCAGTTATTAATGCTTGGAGCTGTTTTATGACTAATTCATAATTTTCTTCTCGTGTTCCTTTGTAGTTTTCGACTTGAAACATCATAATCCCCTCACTTTTTCCTAATAAAATGCGGAATAAACTACTTATAAGTAGAATTCCTATGTACTTTGTCGACATTTAATAAAAGGATAAACGGTTATTACCTAGAAATCAATAAAAGAGATCACCAAAAGGGGTGAAATGGATGGAAACGACAAAGCAAAGAATAATTGATGCTGCCATTCTATTATTTAATGCAAATGGTTATTCAGGGACGTCTATTCGCGAAATTGCAAAAAGGGCCAAAGTAAATGTTGCACATATATCCTATTATTTTACGAATAAAGCAGGGCTACAAGAATATTTAATAGCCACTTTTCTAGAGGAATATTTATCGGTTTTAGAAAAAATCTATCAGAAACTGACTACTTACTCGGCTAAAGAGTGTGCAATCCTCAGTGTGAAAAATGTGATGGCTTTTCATCGCGAAAATCGTCAACTTGCAAGATATGTCTATCGAGAAATGACATTAGATACAATGCTGGTCCGTGAAGTGATGAGTACTTATTTAATGAAAGAAAAATACTATTTAAAATCCATTTTTGAAAAAGGGAAAAAAAATAAAGAGTTCCAACAGATTTCTATTCCGCTTGTAGTAATGCAATTAAAGAGTATGATTATTATGCCATTTTTACAATCGCAATACTTGGCAGAAGTATGGCATGTCATGCCGTATGAAACCCAGACAGTTGATCAGTATCAAAAGGTCATTATCGAGTGGTTAGAGCATGCTGTTTTTTCTCACCATAGTGTTGGGAAAATTGCCCTTTAATCTAAGTGATCTTGAATAATTTGGTGATATCCTTGAGCTAATCCTTTTATACTATGGGCGTCTGACCCATAAATTAAAGGGATTTTTCTTTTTGCAGCTTCAATTGCAACTGATTGTGGTGGATAAGAATCCAAACATAAGGGTTTTACAAAACCGGCACCATTGTAATCTAATTCATACCCTTTCGCAGCAATTGCATCTAAAATAGGATTTGTATAGTGGTGAATTGGTTGTTGATAAGGGTATTTTCTCTTGAATTTCTCTACAAGTGTTATATGTCCAATTCGATGGGGTTTATATTTCCCAAGATTACTTTCAATGGATTTGTGAAGGGTGGAGAAGTAGGCATCGTAAATCTTATTTACTCCTCCAAAAACATGTATCATTTCACCAAAGTTTTCTTCGCTATAATCCATACAATAATAGGTCTCTTCATGCTGTAAAAAATGAACAGAAAGTATACTGTCATCTAAAAAGTGACCATATTCATTTAGCAATTCCGTCGTTTCCTTTTCAAATCCATCAATATAGTCTACTTCTAAACCGATATTGATAGTTAAGGCTGATGCATAATATGACTGCCACTTCTTCAATTCTTCTAAATAAGCAGGCAACTGGTTTAGCAACATTGCACTATCTTTTTCAGGTGTTGGATCATGGAATGTCAGGGGTAGCGGAGCATGCTCAGTAAAGGAAATTTCCTTGTAATTTAAGTTTATGGCATGTTCAATATACGCAACTAAAGCATCTGTGCTACCATGAGGACAATAGGGAGTATGAACATGTTTATCGATTATCATGAATCTCACCTCACTTACTTGAAGAAATATGTAAAAAAATTTAAAATATTGGTCAAAAAATGTCGTTTACATGGTATCATAAAAACATTGAAATACAAATAAATGGCCTGTATTTTCCGCTTTTTTTAATAGTTCATTCAAAATAATAACAAATAGTGAAATAAGACGGATGAATAGACCGTATTTGTTTCGAATTAATACTATTATAAACGTGTGTTTCAAAAAGATGGACGACTTTTTGAACATTATTTATATATTCACATAACCGTTACACCATCCAGGCAAAAGGGGATTAGGTATGGAAATTATCATTGGAATTTTATTACTTGTAGTTACTTTTTTTAGCGTAAGTTTCTTAAAAAGAAAAAAGATTTATTCAGAAGTGGATCGTTTAGAGACGTGGAAAGTATCGATTATGAACAAACCCGTTTCCGAAGAGCTTTCTAAAGTAAAAGATTTAAATATGACCGGACAAACAGAAGAGCTTTTTGAGAATTGGCGTTTTCAATGGGATGATATTTTATCATCTGATCTTTTAAACATTGAAGAGTATTTATTCGATGCAGAAGATCATGCGGATAAATATCGATTTAAGAAAGCGAAAGAAGTACTAGAAATTGCAAACCAAAAATTAGAAAACATCGAAGAACGCATAAAAGCAATCTTTGAAGAATTAGATGAGCTTATTGAGAGTCAGGCAAAAAGTGTGGAACAGATTGGGAAATTAGAAATAACGTACACAGAGTTGAAAAAGCTACTTCTAAATCAACGTCATCAGTACGGTAGTACTACAGCTCTTTTAGAAAAAGAAATAGATCAATTACAACAAATCTTCTTAGAATTTCATGATAGCATCAATAATGGGAATTACTTGGAGTCAAAGGAATTAGTAACCAAGCTAGCGAAGGAATTAGAGGAGTTCGAGTATAAGGTTTCAAACATTCCAAGTCTTTTAGTGGACTGTCAGTCGGTGATACCAAGCCAGCTGGCTGAAGTGGAGTCAGGCTACAGAGAAATGTTACAAGAGGGGTACATACTCGATCATGTGAATTTAGAAGAGGACATACATAGTTTTAAAGAGAAAATGAACCACATTACGAAGCTACTACTTGAGACAAAAGTGGCAGAGGCAAAAGAAGGCATGGAGCTTATGAAAGAGGATATGGATAAGCTTTATGACAAAATTGAAAAAGAAGTGATTGCAAAGCACTATATTGTAAAGGAATTGCCTTCAGTGCAATCCATTCTTCTGACGTTATCGGAAGCTAGTCAAAAAACGAAAGAAGAAACGTTTATTGTGCAAGAGAGTTATCATTTACAAGCGGATGATATTGATACACAACAAAAGATTGAGCACTCCATGCTAACGCTTATCGACCGATATGAGAAGCTTAGTGCACACTTAGAAAACCAAACAATTGCATTTTCTATTTTAAAAGAAGAATTAGAAGATATCTGTGAGCAAATTAATTCCCTGCAGGAAATTCATAAGCAATATGTAGAAATCCTTATGGCTCTTAGGAAAGATGAAATGGCAGCACGTGATCAGTTAGCTAATCTGAGAAAAATGTTATTTGAAGTGAAGCGTAATATTGAAAAAAGTAATATCCCTGGCTTACCCGAAGCAATATTTAATGAATTAACCCGAGCAAATGAACAAATGAAGAATGTAACTGAAAAGCTTGAAGAAAAGCCATTAAACATTGTTGAGGTTAATGCAATTTTACAGCTAGCTGTGTCATCGGTGGAAAAATGCCATGAGGAGTGTATGGACATACTTGATCATGCCTATCTGGCTGAAAATATTATTCAATATGGAAATAGATATAGAAGTAAACATTCCTTCGTACATGACAGCTTAATTGAAGCAGAACAGTTATTTAGAAATTATGAATACAAGGGTGCGTTAGAAGAAGCTGCTGCTTCGCTCGAGAAGGTAGAGCCTGGAGTACTGAAAAAGATTGAACAGATTCTAGATAAGGAAAGTTAAGAACGTGAACTATTTAAAGTACCTGCTTATCATTGTTTTATGTGTAAGTGGAGCAATTACTTGGTTCACCGTTCTTTCCTCGCCTCAGTTTAAGCAAAATGAATCACTGATTATTCAAGCCCATCGTGCAAGAGAAGGGGATTGGAAAGAACCGTTAACGGTACCGAGCGTACAGCATTCTATAACAAACGCTAACATTAGAGAAGGTCTATCAGAAAAGCATGTAGCAGAACTGAATTTAGTTAATTATCGAGTTGCGATTGATGACCTTCTTACTTACATTGAAAGTAAAGAGAGAGAAGAGTAGGGAAAAGCAATGTCGGTTATTTATCAGAACATTAAATAGAAAAATGCCGCTTGGATAAGTCATCCAAGCGGCATTTTTTATGCGATTCGTTCTTCTGATTTTTTTGTGTTCGGAAGAAAGGAACCGAGAATGATTCCGATTAAAGCTCCGATAATTGCAGGAATTAACCAACCCACACCAGTACTATAAAAAGGTAAGTGGCTGAATATATTTTGAAGGAAAACAATGTTGATATCTGCAACGGCTAAGCCGTCTACGAAGCTTATGATTCCCGTGAAGAAGAGAGAAAAGCCCATTACATAACCATCATTTTTCCATCGATAGAAAGATAAGACGATAAGTACAATTGCTAATGGATAAATCATTATTAATACTGGTAAAGAAAAAGCAATTAATTGATCTAATCCAGCATTTGCAACTACTAAGCTAAAGATGCTTAAAACGATAAGAAAAGTCTTATAGGATACAGAAGGAATAACTTTATTAAAGAATGAACTTGTTGCAGATATTAATCCGACAGATGTAGTTAAGCAAGCAAAAGTGATAGCAACCCCAAGAATTACAGCACCAATGGAACCAAATAAATAGTTTGAGGAAACGGATAAAATTTGTCCGCCATTGGTAGCATTTGCAATAACACTTGAGCTAGTTGCGCCTAGATATGCTAACCCTGTATAAACTAACGCTAATCCGATAGCGGCAATAAATCCAGCTCTTAAGCAAAGGGAGGTAATTGTTTTTTTATCAGTAATACCCTTTTCTTTAATAGCAGAAATCACGACAATTCCGAAAACTAATGCGGCAATTGTGTCTAAGGTTAAATAGCCTTCTAAAAATCCTTTGAAGAATGGAGAACTAGCGTAATCAGCAGTTGGCGCGCCAATATTCCCCATAGGTGTAACAATACTCTTAATCACAACAACACCTATAACTGCTAATAGTAATGGTGTTAAAATTTTCCCGATTCGATCTACAAGCTTAGCTGGGTTTAAAGCCAAGTAAAAGGTTAATCCGAAAAATAGTACCATATATATAAAGAGTGGCCAACCTGCTGAATTTACAGAAGCAGGAAGGAATGGTGTTGCACCAATCTCATACGCCACTGTTCCAGTTCTCGGAATTCCAAAAAATGGCCCGATTGCTAAATACATAATAAAAGAAAAAATAATTCCGAAAATTGGATTTACGCGATTAGCAAGTGTTTGAAGGTCTCCACCTGAATAAGCGATTGCCATAACTCCTAAAAGTGGTAACCCTACCCCAGTGATTAAGAACCCGATGATTGCAGTTGTTAACTCAGTCCCTGCACCTTGTCCTAATAATGGTGGGAAAATCATGTTGCCTGCTCCAAAAAACAAGGCAAATAACATTAACCCCAATACGAGAGTATCTTTATTAGAATATAATTTTTTTGACATAAAAATGTCCTCCTGAAGTAAAAAGTAAAATTGGAAATGATGAATCCGTTTACATCCTACCATAGTTTTGCTGGAATTTGTCGAATAAATTTAAAATTTAACAATTCGGTATATTAGAAAAATTTTGAGATTATATAAAAATCAGACTTGCTCTGTTTTTTAGTGAAAATTATATGATGTAAAGATGAATTTCTAGCTTATTTAATTACTCCTGTCTAGTTATCTTTTCCCGGATTACAAAGTATGCTACCATTAATATTTGCTTAGTAGAAGAAATTATTAATGGAAATGAATGAAACTTTTATAGTTGTACATAAACCTAGGTGAATAGGCTTAGTGTAAAAGTTGGAGGATTTGCAATGATATATTTAGATAATAGTGCAACTACAAAACCATATAAGGAAGTAATCGATTCCTTTGTAACTGTTTCTACGGATTACTTTGGCAACCCCTCCTCCCTTCATGCGTTAGGCGGAGAGACGGAAAAGCTCCTACACCATTCAAGAGAAGTGATTGCTGACCTTTTACAAGTTCATCATAAAGAAATTATCTTTACATCTGGAGGTACAGAAAGTAATAATTTAGCTATTAAAGGAAGCGCTTATAGTAAAAGGCACCAAGGTATGCATATTATTACAACTTCTATAGAACATCCTTCTGTTACAAATGCATTTGAAGATTTAGGTAAAGAAGGGTTTGAAGTGACGATCCTTCCTGTTAATGAGGATGGAAGAGTTACCGCAGAACAAGTGGAGCGAGAAATGAGGAAAGATACAGTTCTTGTTTCCATTATTCATGTGAATAATGAGACAGGAGTGATCCAGCCAATAGATGAGATAAAAGGTATTGTGAAGAAATTCCCGCTTGCATGCTTACATGTCGATCATGTGCAAGGTGTCGGAAAAGTCCCCTTGAATCTTGATGGTATTGATCTTTGCTCTATGTCAGCGCATAAATTTCACGGGTTAAAAGGAAATGGGTTATTGGTGGTAAAGGCTGGGGTGACATTACATCCGTTACTCAGTGGAGGAAATCAAGAGTGGACATTGCGATCTGGAACAGAAAATGTGGCTGGTATAGTCGCAATGACAAAGGCTTTAAGAATGTCGTTTGATAATAATCAAAAACGGAGTGCGGCGTTAATGCAATTAAAGGATTACTTATTGGAGAATTTAAAAGCCAATGGTAGCGCATGGATAAACACTCCTTTAAGAGGATCAGCTCCACATATCGTGAATTTTTCTGTCCCCCAAATAAAATCTGAAGTTCTCGTTCATGCATTAGGCAATAAAAATATTTTTGTATCTACCACATCAGCCTGTTCATCCAAACGAAAAGCACCAAGTAAAACTTTGACTGCAATGGGGTTAAAACAGGACCGTACGGAAAGTGCGATAAGAATAAGTATGACTTACAGTACGACTAAAGAAGAATTAGATATTTTTTTAAGCGAATTAATTAAAGAAATAGCCACTATAAAACAGGTAACGAGGTAGCGAAAAATGAATTATGATCATCTATTAATTAGATATGGCGAAATGTCTACTAAAGGAAGAAATAGAAAAGAGTTTGTGCAAAAGTTAAGCTCTAACATTCTGGGAAAAGTGAAGGAGTTTCCACGCATTGTGATCGAGAAAAGTAGAGATCGCATGTTTATTAAGCTCAATGGAGAGCCGCCTGAACCAATAATTGAAAGGCTTCAAAGTATTTTTGGTATTCATTCCTTTAGTCTAGCAGTTAAAACTAAAACTGAAATTGAAGAGATAAAAGCTGGGGCATTATTTGCTTTAAAAGCACTTCCGTATGAAGGAAAAACCTTTAAAGTATCGGCAAGGAGAGCTTATAAAAACTTCGAACTAGATACTAATGGATTAAATCATGCAATTGGTTCTCATTTATTGATAAATACAGAAAATTTAACCGTTAATGTCAAGCAACCAGATATCAATGTAAGAGTAGAGGTGCGCGAAGATGCTACCTATGTTACCTGTAAGGATATTGTAGGGGCAGGTGGTCTTCCAGTCGGAACAGGCGGGAAAGGGCTGCTTATGCTCTCAGGTGGTATCGATAGCCCTGTTGCCGGATATTTATCCATGAAGCGAGGGATTGAATTACAAATTGTTCATTTTTTCAGCCCTCCATACACAAGTGAGCGAGCAAAACAGAAAGTTATAGATCTGGCCGAAAAGCTCACGGAATTTGGTCCGAAAATTCAATTGCATATAGTTCCTTTTACAGCTATCCAAGTAGCTATCCAGAAACAAGTGCCAGCAAACTATACAATGACATCCACAAGAAGGTTTATGCTGTTAATAGCTGACCGTATCAGAGAACAAGAGAAGGGGCTTGCAATTATAACAGGAGAAAGTTTGGGACAAGTAGCAAGCCAAACCTTACAAAGTATGCTGGCAATTAATGAAGTAACGACCACTCCAATCATTCGTCCGTTGATCACCATGGATAAAACAGAGATCATGGAAATTGCTAAACGAATAGATACGTTAGAGATATCGAACCGACCGTATGAAGATTGCTGTACGATTTTCACTCCATCATCTCCTAAAACAAAGCCGAAAAAGGAAAAAATCAATTTTTATGAAAGTTTCTTTGACATCGATGAGATGGTAAACGATGCAGTAGCCAATACGGAAAAACTTATAATTACTGGAAAAAAAGATAAAGAAAGCAGTGTTTTTAAGGATTTGTTTTAAAAAAAAATCAACTGTGAACAATTACCATTTTCAAAAGATGAATGACGCCATGTGTTTTGACACATTCTATACTCACAAGGAGGTGAAAACACATGGCAAACAACAGTTCAAACCAATTAGTAGTACCTGGTGTACAACAAGCTCTTGACCAAATGAAGTACGAAATCGCTTCTGAATTCGGAGTACAACTTGGTCCAGATGCAACTGCTCGCGCTAACGGTTCCGTTGGTGGAGAAATCACTAAACGCTTAGTTCAAATGGCTGAGCAAAGTTTTGGTGGACATTAAGAAAAAGTAAATAGAAATGGCTACGAGGTGGGGGAAACCCCACCTTTCTTATATTTCGGAGGTGTCTTTTTCTATGAAAGAGCAAAACCAGATTGAAAAACAACAAAAGAAGCAAGGAAGAAAACGTAGAAATGAGCCGAAGCATGCAAAGAACTCGAATGAGCAGTAGTTTTTTAAAAGAGGATGCCTTAAAAGGTGTCCTCTTTTTATATGGAAAAAATTAAAAATAATATTTTTGAAAAACAATTCAAATTATTTGAAAAATTTTGTATGATAAGGGTAGTACATAAAAAAAGGAGATGACTTCATATGTTAAAAGAGGAATTATTAGCTCCGCAAAAGTACAATTTAGTAGAAGAAGTAGAAAAGTATGCAAAAGAAACCGAAAAGATTGCACTTAAATGGGAAAATGAGCAAGGGGAAGTAGAAGAAATTACATATGAGCAATTAATAAAAGCTGCAAATAAAATTGGAAACGCTTTAATTAGTGAAGGATTGAAAAAAGGTGATGTGGTATTAGTAATGATGCCAAGGCTAATCGAGTCTTATCAAGTGTATTTAGGTGCACTAAAAGCAGGATTAGTCGTTATTCCTTGCTCTGAAATGCTGAGAGAGAAAGATCTATCCTATCGAATTGAACATGGTGATGTAAAAGGAATTATCACTTATTATCCATATGTTGAACAAGCTCAAAAACTTGAAGAAGTGAAAGGACTAGTGCGTTTCAGTGTTGGTGGCTTTATAGAATCTGGTTGGATTCATTTGAATGAAGCGATGAAAAAGCAATCAGATGTTTTATCTTTTGCCGATACTTCAAAGGATGATATGGCATTTTTATCTTACACATCCGGTACAACAGGCAATCCAAAAGGTGCGGTTCATACTCATGGATGGGCATATGCTCATTTACGTACGACAGCATCGAATTGGTTAGGAATTGAAGACAATGACGTTGTATGGGCAACTGCAAGCCCAGGCTGGCAGAAGTGGATTTGGAGCCCTTTCCTTTCTACTTTAGGATCGGGAGCAACCGGGTTTGTGTATAATGGAAAATTCGATCCAAACACCTATTTAAAGCTTTTAGAGAAATACGAGGTGAATGTTCTTTGTTGTACACCTACAGAATATCGCTTAATGGCTAAAGTGGATAATTTAGATGCTTATTCTCTCCCACATCTTCATAGTGCGGTATCCGCTGGTGAACCGTTAAATCGGGAGGTAATCGATACCTTTAGACGTCATTTTCAAGTAGATGTGCGAGATGGCTATGGGCAAACAGAAAATACTCTGCTAATAGGTGTTTTAAAGGGAATGGAGATTAAATCTGGTTCAATGGGTAAGCCAACACCAGGTAATCGGGTAACAATCATTAATGAAGATGCGCAAGAATGCGCGGTGGGTGAAGTAGGAGACATTGCGGTTCATATCGAAACACCTGCATTATTTAAGCAGTACTATAAAGATCCTGAACGTACAACAAGCCAATTTAGAGGAGATTATTACATTACAGGGGACAAGGCGAAAAAAGACGAAGACGGCTATTTCTGGTTTGAAGGACGAGGAGATGATATTATCATCAGTTCAGGTTATACCATTGGTCCTTTTGAAGTAGAAGATGCTCTAGTTAAACATCCGTTAGTTCGAGAATGTGCAGTTGTTGCAAGTCCAGATGAAATCAGAGGTAATGTAGTAAAGGCATTTGTTGTTCTCCAAGAAGGAGTAGAACAAGAGGAGTCAAAACTAACTAAATTACTTCAAGAGCATGTTAAGGAACATACTGCACCATACAAATATCCTCGAAAAATCGAGTATGTAGCTGAGTTGCCAAAAACTGCATCAGGAAAAATTAGAAGAATCGAACTTAGACAAAAAGAATTATCCATACATTCACAATAAAGCTTCAGGCAGGTAAAAATCTATTTTACCTGCCTTTGTTCTGATTTTTTTGTGGCTTTCCTATACAAATGATAATCTAGTAGTAAATTGAATTTTACATAAAGGAGCAAGATGCATGATGGGAGAAATCTGGTATGGTGGAACTATTTATACTCTAAAAGAGGAAGGAGAGACGGTGGAAGCGGTTTATACAATAGATGGAATTATCCAGGATATTGGGTCAAAAGAGGAACTCATACGAAAATACGATTCTTCAAAAGAGATGAATCTTCATGGAGCAGTGATGTACCCTGGTTTTACGGATAGTCATATGCATCTTATTGGTCATGGAGAAAAATTATTGCGTTTAGACTTATCAACCTATACTGCTGCTCATGAAATGAAAGATGCATTAATCAAAAAGGTAGCAGAAACGGCACAAGGTGAATGGATTTTTGGGGAAGGTTGGAACGAAAATAATTTTATCGATCGAAAAATATTTCATCGATTAGAGCTAGATGAAATAACTTCTGCACATCCGATGATTCTATCTCGAGTGTGCCGTCATGCTGTATTAGTTAATTCTAAAGCTTTGGAACTTGCTGGAATAACAAAAGACACAGAAAGTCCTCCTGGTGGTGTAATTGTAAAGGATGAAAAGGGAGAACCAACTGGATATTTGTTAGATCAAGCTCAGGAAATAGTGAAAGCCATCATACCTAAAGCAACAGAAGAATATCTATATTCAGCATTAAAAAAGTCTATACAAGATTGTCTTCAACTTGGCTTAGTGGGTAGTCATAGTGAGGACTTGAGCTATTATGGGAGTTACTCCAAAACTTTTGATGCTTTTATAAAGTTAATTGAACGTGATCAGTTGAAATATCGAGCCCATCTATTAGTTCATCATGAAGTGATAGACGATATGCATAATGAAGGTCATCGGTATAAGGATTCCACGGATTTTGTCACATTAGGAGCGATGAAGATATTTGCTGATGGAGCACTTGGAGGACGGACGGCTCTATTAAGCCGGCCATATAACGATGCACCAGAAATATCTGGGGTCGAGATTCATTCAAAAAAGGAATTAGAAGAACTGGTTAAAAAGGCGAGAAAGTATGAGATGCCGGTTGCAGTACACACAATTGGAGATCGAGCATTTGAATACATGTTAGATTGTATAGAACGCTATCCTGCTCCTGAGGGAGAAAAAGATCGCTTAATTCATGCACAAATATTAACATATGACTTAATTCAACGCGCTAAAAAACTACCTATCATTTTAGATATCCAACCGCGTTTTGTTGCGACGGATTTTCCTTGGATTATCGAGCGACTAGGTGAAGAACGCCTGGAGTATAGTTATGCATGGAAGACATTACTTGATGAAGGATTAATTTGTGCTGGTGGTTCAGATGCACCAATCGAACCTGTGAATCCTCTTCTAGGTATACATGCTGCTGTGACAAGACAGATCCCTAATGATACAGAAAAAACGATCTATCAGCCGGAACAAAGATTGTCTATGTATGAAGCAATTCAGTTATTTACAACTGGGAGCGCACAAGCAATAGGTACAGAAAATAAGCAAGGATTATTGGAACGCGGCTATTATGCTGACTTTACGATATTGAACAAGGATTTATTTTCTATCTCACCAGATGAAATTCTAGAAACAAAGGTAGAGATGACGGTAGTAGATGGTACGGTGATGTACCGACGGAGAAATGGTTGAAGGTAGTTTTACAAAAAACGTCTTGCCCTTTTGAAAAAGAGCAAGACGTTTTGTAGTTAATCTTATATTAAGGCTGTTTTCGCATACTTTGTTGCTTTTCGTAAATAGAATCAACCCGTCATTATTGTTGCAATCGTGCTCTTTTCCATTATGTAATCGAGGGCATTTCTTCTATTTTCTAAGCAAAATGACGGTAAAAAGTCCAAATGCCGACTTTTTACCAGCTTAAAGCAACAATCTTTACGAAAAGAGCCTATATTAAAGAAAGTTTCTTTTTACTTTTTCCCAGAAGGAATTATCTTTGAGTTTAACGGTTTTGATTCGTTGGTTCGTTAGTTCAATGTCTAGTTTTTCGACATGTCTGATACTAAGTGCTTCATTATCGATGCCGATGGTTGGATAATCGTTGCCATCTTGTACGACCTTTAGTGTTAATTTTCTTGTCCCATCTAAGATGAAGGGGGAACCAAGTGTACGGTAGTTGTTATTGTTGATGGAAGCAAGTTCGCTAACCTGGAAGCATGGAAGCATCGGATCGACCACTGCCCCACGTACCGATTTATTATAGGCAGTGCTACCTGTAGGGGTGGATACAATCATGCCGTCGCCACGGAAGGTTTCGAAATGAAGCCCATCTATGTACACATCTATTGCAAATGTTTTAATGATAGCTGAGCGAATCGTACATTCGTTTAAACAATGGAACGTAGACTTTCCGTCAACCGTTACTTGAATAGTAGGGTATCTTCTTACTTCAATCTGTTCATTGGTCATAGCTTCAACCATTTTCTCCGTTTCATCTACATGAAAGTCACAATAGAAGCTAGATGTAGTTTCAGTTGAAACGCCTGCATAAAGGCAATCTTCTTTAAAGCCTGTCTTTTGTACAGCTTGCAAAAAAGTTCCGTCTCCACCAACAGAAACGATAATATTCGCCTGATGGAAGTCTGTAACAATTTGAAAATTACTTTGTTCGGCTAAAAGTTGAAGATTTTTCACCTTATTTTCTAGAAACTCTTCTTGTTTATAAAAGAAAAATATTTTTCGACGTTCTGGCATCCTTTTTGCCTCCTTTTGATAATAATAAATGGAAGAAAAACAAAAAATAACCATGAATTATTATCATTTTTCTGATTTTTTTAGTACAATTCTATATTGTGATTAGTTTACCATTTTCATGAAACTTTTTGAACGAATTTAACGTATTAGTACAGTACTATCATTTAGGAGGTATAAGTATGAGCGGAAAACGTTGGGCAGCTTTAGGAATAGCTGCATTGTTATTTTTAGTATCGATCGTTACAAGTTTTCAAACCAGTACTACTGAGAGTACTGAAACAACTTCTAGTATGTGGGGTTTCGGAACACAACAAGAGGGCTTTATTGAAAAGGTAATAGAAGAGGGAAGCCCTAATCGAAAATTAGTAGTATTAGAAGTAAATGGAGCGATTCAAGATATAGGCACAGATGTAACATCAATTTTCAGTGCGGGGTATAACCATCGTCAATTTTTAAAAATGTTAGATCAAGCAAAGGAAGATGACTCGGTAAAAGGAATTGTTTTACGTGTGAATACACCTGGTGGAGGTGTTTCAGAAAGTGCAGAGATCTATAAAAGATTAGTAGAAATAAAAGAGGAAACAGAGAAACCGATTTACGTATCCATGGGTGCTATGGCAGCTTCAGGAGGATATTACATAGCAGCACCAGCCGATAAGATTTTTGCTACAAATGAAACAATTACAGGATCTATTGGTGTTATCATGCAAGGGATGAATTATAAAGAGCTTGCTGAACGTTATGGTGTGAAGTTTGAAACATTAAAAAGCGGACCATATAAAGACATCATGTCCCCTACTAAGGACATGTCAGAGGAAGAGCGTCAAATTTTACAAACAATGGTTGATAATATGTATGACCGTTTTGTTAAAGTAATTGTCGATGGCAGAAATATGAGTGAGGCAGAAGTTCGTACTATTGCAGATGGTCGTATTTACGATGGGCAACAGGCAAAGGACCTTAACATTGTGGATGAACTGGGTTATTTTGAAGATGTGGTTGACGCGATAAAAGAAGATCATAATCTAGGTAATGTTAAAGTCGTTGAATATGAAGAAAATCTAGGGTTTGGTTCCCTATTTAGTATGAATGTTAACTCTCTAATTAAACCTGATTCTGAGATGCAAATGCTTGCAAGGTTAATCAATCAACCTAATTCTCCAAGACTTATGTACTTGTATGCGGATTAGGAGGGATGAAAATGAGAGAAGAATCTAAGAATGAAGAATTAAACAATCAAGATAAGATACAGATAAATCCAGTTGAAGAAGAAATAACGAGAGACGAATATAGGTTCCAAGATGAGGTGCATCTTACTAATACAGCTGCGGTAGTAACACCTGCCTATCGATTTGCAGGATTTTGGATGAGGGTATGGGCATATCTTCTTGATTTAATTATTATTTGGAGTATCGGTGGGATTGTTATTTTTCCTATCTTTCGAATGCTTAATATTCCGCTCAGCCAAAGCTTCATGTACTCACCAGCAACCATAGCTACAACCATTCTATGGTTTTCTTACTTTATTATTATGACTAAGTACTTTAAACAGACACTCGGAAAAATGGTGTTTGGACTTAGAGTGGTTGATTTAAAGGATACTGAATTATCTTGGAAAACAGTCCTATTCAGAGAAGGTATCGGTCGTTATATTGCAGGATTTTATGCACCTGTAACCTTTGTAGTCTATCTAGTGGCTGCTTTTACAAACAAGAAACAAGGCATCCATGATTTATTCGCAGATACAAGTGTGGTACACGAAAAATAAAAATAAACCTGCTAGCAGATGCTAGTAGGTTTATTTTTTTGTCTCTAGGAAATAATGGAAGGATGAAGAAAGGGCGTGAGAGCATGCTTTGGATTGGTGTTTTAGTAGGAATCGCTATTCTATTATTTTTGCTAATTATCTTCACTAAAATTACGATCCATTTCTATTTCCATCACGAACAAGATAATGATCAAATGATAGTGAAACTTAGTGCATGGTTTGGACTAATTCGTTATACGATAGATGTTCCTTTAATTAAAGTAGATAAAGATTCTGCTTCTATTCAGGTAAAGGAAAAAACAAAAATGGGTGCAGCGGGAAAGACAAAAGAAAAAGAAAAAGATTATTCACCAAAAGATATATTTCAAAGTATTGGTGATACATATGAACTGGTGCGTCATGTTGTGGGGATGCATGAAATAGTGCGCAGATTTTTATCTAAAGTAGAGATAAAAAAGCTGGAATGGCACAGTAATGTAGGGCTTGGGGATGCTGCATATACTGGAATGGTGGTTGGTGCTGCCTGGTCCTTAAAAGGAGGAATAGTAGGGTTTATGAGTCAGTATACGAAAATGAAAGCAGATCCAGTTCTCTCTATTACTCCTTTTTTTCAACAAGCAGTTTCTCAAACATTAGTTAAGTGTATGATTCGCTTTCAAATCGGGTATGCTATTCTAGCAGGAATAAGAACCGTTAAATATTGGAAGGGCGGGAGACCGAAATTCAAAACTCGTCCTCTATCCTTGTTGTCTAAAGAAGATAGACAAGAATCTATGTAAATGTAAAGAAGGAGGATCTATATGTCTGAACATCCAATTAAAAGTCTTATGACGACTGCAATGGAAAATTTAAAGGATATGATTGATGTAAATACGATCATTGGGGATCCTGTTGAAACCCCAGATGGCAGTGTTATTCTAACGGTTTCAAAGGTGGGGTTTGGCTTTGCAGCCGGAGGAAGTGAATTCCAAGGTGGAAGCTCTTCCGGACCAGAAAAGCATGAGGGTGGTGGGCAGCAACAGCAATCCAAGCTCCCATTTGGTGGTGGTAGTGGTGGAGGAGTTTCCATTACACCTATCGCGTTTTTAATTGTCAGTTCTTCCGGTGTAAAAATGCTCCATCTTGATGAAAGTACACATCTGTATGAACGGATTTTGGACCTAGCTCCACAAGCGGTTGAAAAAGTTCAGCAAATGATGAACAACAATAAAAAACATAATTCCAATCATAACAACTATTCTGACCACCAACATAAACAAGATTTAGATTTCTAGGAGGTTAGCTGCTATGCAGTTGACTTCTTTTTTTTGTATATGATTGGTCGTCGAATGTGGTTTGGTTATTGGGTTACAGTGGGATGGAGATGGTTTTACCGACGAATCGGGTGGTTTTATCGGCGAATCGAGGGAATTACCGACGGAAGGAGCGTCTTTACCAACGAATGGGGGGAATTACCGACGGAAGGACCGTCTTTACCAACGGATGGGGGGAATTACCGACGGATGGAGGGAATTACCGACGGATAGCCCGTCTTTACCAACGGATCGAGGAGTTTACCCACGGATAACACGCTTTTTTTTAAAAACTAAAACATAATTACCACATTTCAATAAGATCAAAGAAGATTTATTAAATAAGAGGTAGATTAATTGCAAATAACTTAGAAGATAGCTATTATTAGCAGTGTACATAACTTTATAAGGAGGGTTCTTTTTCATGGCAAACGTTACATTCAAAGGGAATAAAATGACTTTAGTAGGCAGTGAAGTTAAAGTGGGAGATAAGGCACCTAATTTTTCTGTACTTGCAAATGATTTATCACCAGTTACACTTGAGAATTCAAAAGGCTTCAAACGTTTAATCAGTGTTGTACCATCTATCGATACTGGTGTTTGTGATGCGCAAACTCGTCGTTTCAATGAGGAAGCATCAAAGCTAGATAACGTGAAAGTAATCACAGTAAGCATGGACCTACCTTTCGCTCAGAAGCGCTGGTGTGCAGCTAGTGGTCTTGAAAACGTAGCGGTTGTATCTGACCATCGTGATGCATCATTTGGTGAAGCTTATGGAGTATTAATGCAAGAGCTTCGTTTGCTTGCTCGTTCTACGTTCGTAGTAGATTCAAACGATAATGTAACGTATGTGGAGTACGTTGGTGAAGGAACTGACCATCCTAACTATGAAGCAGCTATTGAAGCATTAAAAGCTGCGGAGTAATTATAAATACAATTTCAATGCATCGTTATGAGCAGACTGTGAGAAAAATGCAGTCTGCTTTATTTATTGCTTGGCTTGGGGTCTGAACGAGTCGCTTGCGCTTTTCTTTGTCTAGCGCAAGCGGCTAACTCCTCGAGTCATAAGTCATTTTTCGCAAGAGGTCCAAGTGCATGACCTCTTGCGAAACCTGCCTTATGCTTTTCGGAGTTGAACGAGCCGCTTGCGCTTTTCTAGTAAGTTTAAGTAAAATATAGATACTCATTAATGGTAGGAAAAGGAGAATTATGATGTCGATTACGAAATTAGAAAATACTTTTAGTTTATTTGATACAACTGCTCAAATTTTGCAAGAAGAGTTAGAATGTACGTATTTAGAGGCGTTAGCAGAAACAGCTGAAAATATCTTTCATGAAGATGTTATTCAAGATGAGGTTTCGGAAGTGACGAAACGCCGTTTAGAAAAAGAGTATAGTAAGCTAAAGCTAAAATCCTTAGAAAAAGAAGAAATACGTAAAGGATTCCAGTTGGCAATCCTTAAGGGGATGAAGGATGCTGCACAGGTGAATCACCAAATGACTCCGGATGCGATAGCTATTTTTATGGGCTATTTAGTTGGGAAGTTCACAGCAGATCAATCACAACTTTCTATACTCGATCCTGCTGTCGGAACAGGAAATTTGTTAACAGCAGTTCTCAACCAACTAAATGGTAAGAAGCTGCAGGGGTATGGGATTGATGTAGATGATTTGTTAGTTAAGCTAGCATACAACAATGCTAATCTTCAGGAACAAGCAATTAGTCTATTTAATCAGGATAGTTTAAGTAATTTATATTTAGAGCCAGTCGATGTGGTAGTGAGTGATTTACCAGTAGGATATTATCCAAACGATGTGAATGCTGAAAACTTTACTTTAAAGGCGACAGAAGGGCATTCTTATGCACACTATCTTTTTATTGAACAGAGCTTAAAGTACACCAAATCAGGTGGAGTATTATTATTTTTGATACCTAATTCCATGTTTGAAGATGAAGAAGCACCTCAACTGAATAAGCTAATAAAAGAAGAGGCTTATATCCAAGGGATGCTCCAACTACCACCTTCCATGTTCCAAAATAGTAAACATGCAAAAAGCATTTTGCTTCTACAAAAGAAAGGAATTGGGGTTGAGCAACCTAAAGAAGCATTGCTTGCGACCTTACCAAGCTTCTCTAATATCCAAGCGATGGAGAAAATGATGAGTCAAATAAATACCTGGTTTTCAGAGGGAAAAAAGAAAAAATAGAAGTGGAATTCTTCTGAAAATAACGAATATATAAGGTAAGCGTTACCAATAAGGGAAGGCTCTTGCAATTGATTTATGACGGTGTTTAAATGAAAAAGGTATATATAATGAACGTGCATTGCACAAGATAGATAAAAGCATAGTCCGCTCTTTTATAAAAGAAATTGCTCAAGCTGATTTTAGAACGGTCGCTGCCACCTGGCACGGAAATCTACAGGTGTTTAAAGAAGCCGCTTTAATTTCAGGGTAGACTTTTTATAAAAAAGAGCGACAATATAAAAGGAGTTGTACATAAACATCATGTCAAAAGTTATTGCAATAAATGCAGGTAGTTCTTCTCTTAAATTCCAATTGTTCGAAATGCCAAGTGAAGCTGTTATTACAAAGGGATTAGTAGAGCGCATCGGTTTAAATGACGCGATCTTTACGATATCTGTGAACGGTGAAAAAGTAACAGAAATTACGGACATTCCAGAACACGGGGTAGCGGTAAAATTATTATTAAGCAAATTAATTGATTTAAATATCATTCAATCCTTTGATGAAATTACAGGTATTGGTCATCGTGTCGTTCATGGTGGAGAAAAGTTCAGTGATTCAGTTTTAATTACTGATGAGGTATTAGCTCAAATTGAAGATCTTTCAGAACTAGCTCCACTTCATAACCCTGCAAATATTGTGGGTATTAAAGCGTTCCAAGAAATTTTACCAAATATTCCTGCAGTGGCTGTATTCGATACGGCGTTCCATCAAACAATGCCAGAAAAATCATTCTTATATAGCCTGCCATATGAATATTATGAAGATTATGGCGTACGTAAATATGGCTTCCACGGAACAAGTCATAAATATGTTTCCGAACGTGCGGCTGAGCTTCTTGGTCGACCAGTAGAACAATTACGCTTGATTTCTTGTCACTTAGGAAATGGGGCAAGTATTGCGGCAATTGAAGGTGGAAAATCCATTGATACGTCTATGGGCTTTACACCATTAGCAGGTGTGGCGATGGGGACACGTTCTGGTAATATTGACCCTGCTTTAATTCCATTTATTATGGAGAAAACAGGGAAAAATGCTGATGAAGTGTTGGATGTATTAAATAAACGTAGTGGTATTTTAGGAGTTTCTGGGTTCTCAAGTGATCTACGTGACATTGAATCTTCTGCAAGTGAAGGAAATGAACGTGCAGAATTAGCATTAGAAGTGTTTGCTAGTCGAATTCATAAATACATCGGTTCCTATGCAGCAAGAATGTATGGTGTAGATGCAATCATCTTCACAGCAGGTATCGGTGAAAATAGTGATGTTATTCGTGCAAGAGTACTTCAAGGTCTCGAATTTATGGGCGTATATTGGGATCCAGCTCTTAACAAAGTACGTGGGAAAGAAGCATTCATCAACTACCCACACTCTCCAGTAAAAGTAATCGTAATTCCGACCAACGAAGAAGTAATGATCGCAAGAGACGTAATGAGAATAGCATTGTAAAAAGAAAAGCGGAAGCGGCACGATCAGCTCCGACAAGCATAAGAGGGTTTCTGCAGGAGGTCATGCACTAAGACCTCTGGAAGAAATCAGCTTATGACTCGAGGAGCTAGCCGCTTACGCTAGACAAAGAAAAGCGGAAGCGGCACGATCAGCTAGTTAGAAAAAAGCCTAAACCATGAGAATAATCATGGCTTAGGCTTTTTTTTGTTGGTAATTCCTATGCTATAATGTTTTTAACGATTAAGAAAGTAGAAAGTGAGGGGAAATTAGTGTCTGTTACCGAAAATGTACAACAGTGGCAGGATAAGTTGTCCGAATGGGAAGAAGCGCTTCGTACATATGAACCATCCCAGTTTAGTAACACATTAGATTATTGGTTAGATAAGGCATTCGACTATTTACCGTCGGAAATGAAAGATATGTTCTTTTCACAAATTGATACCTGGCTTTTTCACTTACACGGTTTTATTCAACAATCTTCCTTTCAACGTCAAGCAGAGGAACGAATAATAAAAATGGCACAAAGCTATAAGGAAGAAATAGAAACAATAGAGGACATCCAAAGCTTAACACTACGCCAAAAAGCATTTATTGCTGACCAACAGATTGCAAAACAGAAGCTTTATTCCCTTGTTCAAGGGGGGATGACAGGGACTGGAAAGTTTTCCACTCTTGCTGTAGATATTCCAGCCTTTGCTGCATTAAATATTCGAACAACCCAACTGATTGCACTCTCTTACGGATATCGAGCAAGCAGTCCGAATGAGATGGTAAAAGCTTTGCAATTATTTTACTGCGCAACAGTTCCCAAAAAGTATCAATATCAGCGCTGGCAATCGTTAAAGGAAGAGTTGGGACAAGAGCAAGATTTTTATTTTGATACTCTTTCAGAAAAAGATCATCCAGCTGTATGGCTCCAACAGCCTCTATTCCATTTAGTTAAATTAATTTTCGTGATTGTTTTATCTCGCAGAAAAGTGAACGGAATACCTGTTCTAGGGATACTTACAGCTGCTGGCTCTAACTATTTTTGGACAAAGGAAGTCTCAGGGTTTGCTCATCATTATTATGTGATGCGACATCTGTCGGAGTGGGAAAACTAAGAAACATCCTTCAAAAAGACCGAAACTCCATTAAATTGCGAGGTTCGGTCTTTTTTTATTTAAGAAATCATTATTTAATAGTACGATGCTTTTGTTCTGAAGATTTATGCATGTAGCTTGTCGTGTGAAACGTCTTGATTCATTCTGTACCAGAGCCATAAATCGTTGATAATGCTTGCTAGTTCAGCAATTTGGGAATTTAATATGCATGATCGTTCAAAGTTTAACTCATTATTTAATTGCTCTTGCTTTGTGTTAATTTCCTGTTCAAGATCTTTAATTCGATCGGGTATTATTCCTTTAATTCTTTCCCACTCTAACAATATGTCTTGCTGTGTTTCTTTGCTATATTGATTCCATTCCATTTCAAGCACAGGTAAAAATATTCCTAGTCGGTTATTCATTTTAAAAGAAAACATGGCTACTCCCTTCTGCTTTTTCTTGTTTTCTTTATTGTATAATAACCACTTTAAACAATCTATGAAAAGGAGAGAGGAAACTAATTCTTATCTGCACGTACCACTAATACATCACATTTTGCATGACGTACGATATTTTCTGAGACACTACCAAGTACTAATCTTTCCGCTAAATTAAGTCCTGATGACCCACATACCAGCAAGTCAATGTGATGTTCCTCTGCTAATTCTTTTGGCACGATATGTTTAGGGGAACCATATTCTAGGATGGTTTTTATGCTTGATATTCCGCTTGCTTTTGCAATCTCTCCATATTCTTCAAGTAGCTCCTTTGCATGAACCTCAGCCTGTTCTGGCATCGTAATATTATGAGCCTCCATTGTTGGAAAGGTTTGTGTATCGATGATATGAGCTAGATATAGTGCTGCATTATTTTGTTGGCACATGGTAATGGCTTTGTTAAACGCTAATTTTCCTTCTTCTGAGCCATCCACGGCCACTAGGATATTCTGATATGTATGATTCATATCTCATCACTCTCCATTCTGTTTATACTAGTTTTTACCACCATTAAAAGGATTATAAACGAGGAATGCTAAAATGAAAAAATTAGTAGTTGAAAGGTGGAGCTTGAACATGAAAGAGAAAGATCCAAAAGAAATTTTTTCCTATGATGAAGAAGCTGTTAATCAAGTGCATAACCAAATTACAGATGCATATTCGAGTGGAGTTGTAGGAGATCAATTTAGTCAAAATACTTATCAACCAACTGAAGAAGAGCAACATAAGCAAGAGGGTCAATAAAGAAAAGGTGCCAGCAGCTATTTGTAACTGGCACCTTATTTTTTAAGAGGAAGTTATTGCAATTTTTCATATCTTTACTTCTTATATGTTGTAAAATTTTCAATTGTGCATGAAAATAGAGAGAGACTTAAGTTTAAGGGGGAAGCCTGTTTTGCGTCATGCTTTAATAACAGCTGGGTCCAAAGGTCTAGGAAGAAAAGTATCGGAAATGCTACTTGAACAAGGTTGCTCTGTGTCGATTAATTATCGAAGTGATAAAGAGGCTGTAGAACATTTAAAAGGAAAATGGGCTCATTATGGAGCTGACCGTATGCATTTTTTTCAAGGGGATGTCACGAAAAAAGAAGACATGCAACGTTTCGTGAGCGAGGCAGCAGCTAAATTCGGAAGAATCGATTACTTAATTAATAATGCTGGACCATATGTTTTTGAACGAAAAAAGCTAGCAGATTACACAGAGGAAGAGTGGTATGAAATGCTTGAGGGGAACTTAAGTGCAGTGTTCCACCTTTTCAGAAAAACAATTCCAATTATGAGACAACAAAAATTCGGTAGGATTATTACTTACGGCTTCCAAGGTGCAGAATCATCTGCTGGCTGGATCTATCGAGCTGCCTTTGCTGCTTCAAAGGTTGGTTTAGTATCCCTAACTAAAACAATTGCTATTGAAGAGGCTGAAAATGGAATTACAGCTAATATGGTATGCCCTGGTAATATTGTAGGGGAAATGAAGGAAGCGGGTATTGATTTTTCACGACAAAAGACAGACAAGGAAACACCAGTTGGACGCTCTGGAACTGGAGAAGATATCGCAAGGGTTATTCAGTTTCTCTGTGATGATAATTCCGACATGATAACAGGTACTGTAATGGAGGTAACTGGGGGAGTAGATGTTATTAATCGCTATCGATAGCGTAACTAGATTGTTGTTCATCTTTTCCTCCATGAACAGCTCTTTTAAATAACCCATCAATAAATTTAAGCGCTTACATAAATGCATAAAAAATGGTTTTACATTTTCATTTTTAATGGTATATTAGTTACGTCTTTCTGATTATATAAAGGAGGTATTTGATCCATGCGTATTGGAGTGCCTAGAGAAATAAAGAATAATGAAAATCGTGTTGCCATGACCCCAGCAGGTGTTGTGAATCTTGTTGGCTTTGGACACGAAGTATACATAGAAAAAGAAGCAGGTATAGGCTCAGGTTTTACAGATGAGCAGTATGTACAAGCAGGTGCAAAAATCGTAGAAACAGCTGAAGAAGCTTGGTCTATGGATATGGTGATGAAAGTAAAGGAGCCACTTCCATCTGAATACAGCTACTTCCGTGAAGGGCTAATTCTTTTCACTTATCTTCATCTTGCTCCAGAACCAGAATTAACAAAAGCGCTTATTGATAATAAAGTAGTTGGAATTGCCTATGAAACAGTACAACTTCCAAACGGATCACTTCCACTATTAACACCAATGAGTGAGGTTGCGGGTCGTATGGCAACGCAAATTGGTGCGCAATTCCTAGAGAAAATCAAAGGTGGAAAAGGTATTCTACTTGGTGGGGTTCCGGGTGTACGCCGTGGGAAAGTAACGATTATCGGAGGCGGAGTTGCAGGGACTAATGCGGCAAAAATGGCAATTGGTCTTGGGGCAGATGTGACGATTATTGATTTGAACCCAGATCGCCTACGTCAGCTTGATGATATATTCGGAAAAGAAGTTCAAACGTTAATGTCCAACCCTTTAAATCTTGCTCTTGCAGTGAAAGAATCTGATTTAGTAATCGGTGCGGTTCTTATCCCTGGGGCAAAAGCACCTAAGCTAGTAACAGAAGAAATGATTCAAACTATGGGTGCTGGCTCAGTTGTAGTCGATATTGCTATTGATCAAGGTGGAATATTTGAGACAACGGATCGCATTACAACTCATGATGATCCAACTTATGTTAAGCATGAAGTGGTACATTATGCCGTTGCCAATATGCCAGGTGCAGTGCCACGTACATCAACGATTGCATTAACAAATGTAACGGTACCTTATGCTGTACAGATTGCTAACAAAGGTTATAAGCAAGCATGTTTAGATAACGAAGCATTATTAAAAGGTATTAACACGCTTGATGGCTATGTAACGTACGCTGCAGTAGCAGAATCTCATGGTCTAGCATATGAGAGCGCAAGTACTTTATTAGTAAACGCGTAATATCAATGGTCGATCGTAGTGCTTCATTCACTATGATTGGCCTTATTTTATTTTTCTATTATTTTTAAGGAGGGGCTAGATGACAAGTTTTACCGAACGGGCCATTTCTATCATAAGGCAAATTCCTCCTGGGAAAGTAATGACATATGGTCAAATTGCGAGGCTTGCTGGAAGTCCAAGAGGAGCTAGGCAAGTAGTGCGAATTTTGCATTCTATGAGTAGAAAATATGAACTTCCTTGGCATCGAGTTATTAATGCAAAAGGGCAAATTGGAATGAAAGAAGAGTCCCAATTCTTTAGACAAAAAATGCTGTTAGAAGTGGAGGGGATTGAATTTATAAATAATGATACAGTTGAACTTTCTTTGTATCTATATGAACCGATAAATTAAGTTTTATCTAAATAGTAAGAATTATATGAAAAGATGAACTTTTAAAAGTAAATTAACCTCCTCTTGGTAGTGGTCGATATATGATAAGAACACTACTAGAAGGAGTTTTTTTATGAAATTTTATCGAGTTTTTATCATTTTCGTATCTATATTATTTTTACTTGGAGGTTGTTCAAATAAAACGGTCAATGTGAACATGAAAGCCACCAAAAGCGTGGGGATTATGTTATCAGATGTTGGATTAGGAGACCAGTCTTTTAGTGATGCAGCATTTGCAGGACTTGTGCGAGCAAGAGATGAACTTGGAATTGTCTTTTCTTACAAAGAATTATCCCAAACAGAAAGCTATGAAAAAGGGTTAATGGAGCTAGTAGAAGAAAAGCATGACTTAATTGTAGGTTTAGGATTTATGGTTCAGGAAGATTTAGAAAAGGTGGCTGCTGCCTATCCTGACCAACAATTTTTGCTGGTGGATTCCATTTCAGACTTATCAAATATTGCTTCGATAACGTTTAAAGAAAATGAGGGAAGCTTTTTAGCAGGAGCTTTAGCTGCACAGGCTTCTACTACAAATAAGTTAGGTTTTGTTGGTGGGGCTGATGTCCCGCTTATTCAGAAGTTTTTAGTTGGCTTTGAACATGGGGCAAAATCAATGAATCCTAGTATAGAGGTAATTCCATACTTTGCGAATGATTTTGGTAATAGCGAATTAGGAACTCAATTAGCGAAAAAATTAATCGAAAATGACGTAGATGTACTATATGCTGCAGCGGGTTTAACTGGGATCGGTGTTTTGCATGAAGCACAAAATCAAGGAAAGCTTGCTATTGGAGTAGATAGTGATCAATTCTTCTATGCAGAAAAAGCGGTCATAACTTCTATGATGAAGCATGTTGATGTAGCGTTATTTAATGTAATGGATGAGTTCGTAGCAAGTGGGGACTTTCCAACAGGTACGATAGAACTAGGATTAGCAGAGGGTGGAGTTGGGCTTTCTCCTATTAGAATCATGAACCATTCGACAGAACAACAAGAGCAGCTGGAAGAATGGAAGGAAAAAATAATCGACGGAACTATTACCGTAAAGTAAGGAGAAGCATATGACAATTAAGAGAAGACTACTACTTAACTCTATTGCGGTTTTATTCGTTGCTTTGATTATGGTTGCTTACATCATTTTTCAGATGATTGCCATGCAAACAAGTAATCGTGACGTAGTTCAAGCCCTAGTGAATGTTCAAAAACTGGAATCAAGTACTCTCACACTAAAGCAAAGCTTGAATAATGCATCTATCTTAATGAATGATGCGAGTAAGCATGAAGTGAAAGTTACAAGAGACAACACGTTGAACTGGTTTAAGGATTTAGAAGCAATACTCTTTGATCAAGAAAGTAAAGCATACTTAGAAAAGGCTGCTTTCAAGCTAGAATTACTGAATAATAATACTGTAACTGCGATCAATGCGAATAATAGCGCAGAGTTAAAACGTCAGTCTATTCGAGTTGATGGAATAGCGAATGATATTTATATGTTAAATCTATATGTAACCGAGTATTATAACCAAATGCAAACGAATCTAGAGAATCAAGTGAAGTCTATAGTTTGGTCCGCAATAATAGGTGCAATTATTTTAATCCTAATTTCCGTTGCTTCTGCATTAAAGCTTACTTATAGTATAACGAATCCTCTAGATCGGATGACCGAGCAGGCAAAAGAAATAGCTGATGGGAATTTACAGGTGGAGCCTTTTATTTATCACAAAAACGATGAACTAGGTCAGCTGAATGGATCCTTTCAACAAATGACGGAACAACTGCATTTATTAATTAAAGAGGTACAGGTTGCGAGTAATCAAGTAAATAGTTTTGCAACTTTAGTAGAAACAGAAAATACGACATTAAGCGAAATAACTAAGCAAATTGCTGTATCTACTGATGAATTATCTGCTGGTTCCCAATCGATATCAAGCGAACTGCAAGATTCTGTTCATATGATTGCGGATATGGATGAACAATTTTCATCTAATGTTGTTATCACTAAACAGAGTGAAGAGTTAGCATACAAGGCAAAGGATGCGGTGAAAACAGGGTTAGAGACTTTAGTTTCTCAACAAAAAATAGTGGCAGAATCCCAAGATGCAACGCATTCTATAGAAGTTGCAACAAAACATTTCCAAACCCATGCTGAAAAAATTGAAAATGTAGCAATTGCTGTATCATCTATTGCTGAACATACTAATTTACTAGCATTAAATGCCGCAATTGAAGCAGCAAGGGCAGGAGAAGCAGGCAAAGGGTTTGCTGTAGTGGCATCAGAAGTAAGAAAGTTAGCAGATGAATCGAAAAGTTTAATGATGGAAGTATTTGCTGTTATTGGAGAATTAAAAACAGGCCTAGAAGAAGTTATTCATTCTGTTGATCATGGAGTAAAAATGGCAATTGAGCAAAAGGAGACAATGGTTATTGTTTCTAATGCCTTCACTGTTATAAATGATAGTATGGAGCAAATGGATTCCCAGATTTCTAACTTGGTAACGGGAGTTTCGAAGTCGAAACAGCTAGGTGAACAGGTTCTTTCAAATGTAGATAATATTAGCGCAGTAGTAGAGGAAACGGCAGCTGGAAGTGAAGAAATAAGTGCTGCAACTACTGAGCAAGTTCATGCGTTTGAAACGTTAAATGAGAAGGTTGTGGAGTTAAGAGCGCTTACTGGTAGTTTGCAGAATGCGATTTCTAGATTTAGGGTTTGATGTTGAATAGGTAGGAGGGTGAGCGCTTTGTGTGCTTGCCCTTTTTTGTGTGGTAGGAGGGTGTGTTCTTTTAGGATTTTGGTGTAGGTTGGTTTTTGGGTTTTTAGTTAATAGTTTTATTGGGAATTATGATGGCCCCTTTCTTTTTATTAGGAAAGGGGCCGGTTTAGGTTTTATTAAGCCTTTATGATGTGTAGATCTTTTGGGTAGCTTGTTAGTAATTCTATGCCGCTTTCGGTTACTAGGATGTCGTCTTCGATTCTCACTCCACCGACCGTTGGTTTGTAGATACCAGGTTCGATGGTGAAGACCATTCCAGATTGAAGAAGCATTGTGTTGGTTTCGTTCATAGATGGGTATTCATGTACTTCGATACCTAGTCCGTGTCCGATACGATGGGTGAAGTAATCGCCAAAGCCGCTTTCTGTAATAATGGAACGTGCAGTTTTATCGATAAGCCCGATTTCTACTCCTGGTTTGCAGATACCTATAGCTGCTAGTTGCGCTTTTAAAACGGTTTCATAGATTTCCTGTTGTTGATCATTGACATCACCAAAGGCTACGGTTCTAGTGATATCAGAACAATATCCATCAAGGACTACTCCTAGGTCGAATAGGACAAGATCTCCGTGTTGAATCGTGTCTAATCCAGGCTTACCATGTGGAGAGGCTGTCTTTTCTCCTGTAAGTGCCATTGTGGAGAAGGACATTTGGCTGATTCCTTTTTTCTTCAGTTCGTATTCAATGATTGCTACTAGTTCTTGTTCTGTACGTCCTTTTTTTATGTTATGGACGCCAACCTCTACTCCGAAGTCGGCAAGTTTTGCTGCTTCGCGTAAAATGGAGATTTCATCCGCATCCTTTTTTAAGCGCAAGTCATACATTTTCAATTCTGCACTAGTTAGCTGAGCTTGAGGGAATGTTGACTGCAGTTTATGTAGACGGGATACAATCATATGCTCTTGTTCAATCGCGATTTTTTCGATTGTTAAATTTTGATTGGTCACATATTTTTTAATTTTTTCCCATGGATCCTCTGTGTCGCTATATCCAATAATGCCATAAGCCCATCCTGTTTTTTTGACTTGTTCAATTTCCATATTTGGACAAATGATAGCGGGTTCTGTGTCAGGGAAAGCGAGTAATCCTAATAAGCGTTCGTGAGGATCTGTGTAAAAGCCACTAATGTAAAATACGTTAGGAGTTGATGTTAATAGACATGCAGAAATATTTTCTTGTTTCAACCAATCTACTAGTTGAGTTAATCGAGATTCTTTCATTGTATTCACATCCTGAATAATTTTTTTTGATTTTTGTGCTATGAAAGCTTATGTATTCTTATGTGTTTACATTTAGATTATCAGGGAATGATACTCCTGTAAAATATTAAAAGCAGGAATTTTTCTATATAAAGAGAAACTAATGGGAGAAAACTATTGATAGGAGAGGATAGCGGTGAAAGTTTCATTTCATGGACACTCTGTTGTAAAAGTAGAAGCAAAGGGTAAAACGATCCTGTTTGATCCATTCATTACGGGTAATGGGAGTACTGATTTAAAAGCAGAAGATGTAAAAGTAGATATTATTTTGCTAACTCATGGTCATAATGATCATGTTGGTGATACGGTTGATCTAGCTCTGAAAAATGATGCATTAGTAGTTGCGCCATTTGAGCTTGCAACCTTTTTAGGCTGGCAAGGTGTAAAGGTTCATCCTATGAGCATTGGTGGATCTAATACTTTTGATTTTGGTACTGTAAAATTAACACAGGCATTCCATGGATCTAGCTATGTAGATGAAGAGAAAAAAACGATTACATACACAGGAATGCCGAGTGGTATATTGTTAACAATTGGTGATAAGACAATCTACCATGCAGGAGATACGGCGCTGTTTTCTGATATGAAACTAGTAGGAGAATTAAATGATATTGACCTAGCCTTCTTACCAATTGGTGATAATTTTACAATGGGACCAGACGATGCATTAATTGCTGCCAAATGGCTAAAAGCAGATAGAGTAGTGCCAATCCATTACAATACCTTCCCTATGATTGAACAAAATCCAGAAGAATTTGTTGAAAGGCTACCCAAAAAAGTAGGATTAGTTATGAAGCCTGGGGATTCGATAAAGCTATAAAGTAAGAAAAAGGAGCAGAAATTTGCTTCTTTTTTTTGTCCTCCCGAATATAAATGAAACAAGCTATTATTAAATTTGGAGGGACTTTTGATGAAAAATAGAATCTTATTGTGTTTACTTTGTATTGGTGCTTTGTTATATATAGCGGTACCAAGGCTTCCGATGTTTGAAGATGGACTTGCAGGATGGTTTGCGCTTGTCTGGTTAGTTCTATGTTTAATGGCAGTAGGTGGAAATATTGCGGCTATCATGTACTTGCCAAAGAGAAAGCGAATGATTCGTAAAGTAAAGCTAGATCAAGAAAAAAGGGTCAGGCTACGTCAATATTAGTAAACTCATTGAATCCCCCACCTTTCCCCCGTATAATAAAGGAATAAATAATTATTTGGACGGGTGAAGAGTGTGACTAAGCATGAACAGATTATCCATTTTATTGAAGAACTACCTATTGGTGAAAAAATATCAGTTCGGCAAATAGCGAAAGAGCTTACAGTAAGTGAGGGGACTGCTTACAGGGCTATTAAGGATGCGGAAAACAAAGGCTATGTTAGTACAATTGAGCGTGTAGGTACCATTCGAATAGAACGCAAAAAGAAAGAAAATATTGAAAAGCTAACCTTTGCTGAGGTCGTTAATATTGTGGATGGACAAGTTTTAGGAGGCAAAGAAGGCTTACATAAAACATTAAATAAATTTGTTATCGGTGCGATGAAGCTAGAAGCGATGATGCGTTACACGGAAGCGGGAAATCTCTTAATCGTCGGAAACCGTACGAATGCCCATCAATTAGCAATCGAAGCTGGAGCGGCAGTACTAATTACAGGTGGCTTTGATACGGATGATCATGTGAAAAAGCTTGCAGATGAAATGAAAATGCCGATTATTTCAAGTAGTTATGATACGTTTACTGTGGCAACGCTTATCAATCGTGCCATCTATGATCAGTTGATAAAAAAAGAAATAGTTTTGGTGGAGGATATTTTGACGCCAATCGAAGCTACTACTTATTTAACTACAGAAGATACGATTAAGGATTGGTATGCGTATAATGAGCAAATCAAGCACAGTCGTTTCCCTATTATTGATAAAAACCTCAAAGTTCAAGGTGTGGTCACATCTAAGGATGTTCTAGGGAAGGATAATAATCTTTCAATTGAAAAGGTGATGACGAAGAATCCCATTACCGTAAATGGGAAAACATCTGTCGCATCAGCCGCACATATTATGGTTTGGGAAGGCATTGAGATGTTGCCTGTTGTTGATCCGAACCATCGATTATTAGGAATTATTAGTCGTCAAGATGTTCTTAAGGCCTTACAGATGATTCAAAGGCAGCCACAGGTTGGGGAAACACTTGATGATATCGTAACCAATCAGTTTGTCGATATGACGGAAACAAAGGGTGAGGAGCACTTTCAGAGTGAGGTAACGCCACAGATGACGAACTCTGTTGGAACCATCTCCTATGGTGTTTTTACGACTATTGTGACAGAAGCTGCTAAGCGAGCTATACGGAACTTAAAAAAAGGCGATATGGTCGTAGAAAATATCACAATCTATTTTATCAAGCCAGTACAAATAGATAGTACTATTGAGATAAAACCCAAAATTCTAGAGGTTGGTCGGAAGTTCGGGAAAGTGGATGTAGAGGTGTACCATGAAGGAAACGTGGTTGGTAAGGCGATGATGATGGTGCAGTTAATTCAATAGATGCAGTAAATAGTGAAACGAGTAGGAGCTAAGAATGATGCTTCCACTCGTTTTTTAGTTTTGTCCCATCCTCAATTAGTGACCGTCTTTTCCTTCATTTCTTGCTCTTTTACTGCTTCAGCTTCTTTTATCGCGTAGGGCAGATAATAGCGGTATGCTTTCAAGCCAGCAAGAAAACTTCCTAATCCTATTAAGATTAAGACAATTCCTACCACAATAGCAACAGTAGATAGAGGATTAATAACAGTATTGACACCAAAGAAAAACACAAAGCTTCCAAGTGCCATACTCGATTTTGCACTTAGCCATTTCTTCTCAACAGGTAGATGAGTCCGAAAATATTTTACTTTATATAACATGTAAAAGATTAATGAAAAGATAATCATGAATATAAAAATAGCCATTAGGAACACTCCTTATTTATTACTTTACATGAGGATAATATTAGTGTAACAAAGAATAACATTTATATTGTAACGTGTTCGTGACAAAAATTCTACTTTTCCTCTAGTTGGAGGGAAATATTAACAAGGAAATGTGACCTTTTCTACCTAAAGCACCTTTCCTTTTTCTTTGAGAAACATGAAAACTATGATTAAATGGAAGAAAAGAATGAGATAAATGAGGGATAGTATGAAGCAGCAAATATTAGATGAGATTCAATTACATAAAACGATTATTATACATCGCCATGTTCGCCCAGATCCAGATGCTTACGGGTCGCAATGTGGATTGGCCGAATTAATAAAAGAAACATTTCCGGAAAAGATGGTCTATCGAGTTGGGCAAGAAGAACCATCCTTACAATTTCTAAGTAGGTTAGATGAAATCCCTGACTCTAGTTATGAAGATGCTCTTGTTATTGTTTGTGATACAGCGAATGCGGAGCGAATTTGCGATGAACGTTATAAATTGGGTAGTAAGTTAATTAAAATTGATCATCATCCCAATGATGATAAGTATGGGGATTTAATCTGGGTAGATACAGATTCTAGCTCAACAAGTGAAATGATTTATGAGTTGTACCTTGCCGGTGAGAATCAAGGATGGAGAATGTCAAAGGAAGCAGCTAGACTCATTTTCGCAGGAATAATTGGTGATACAGGTAGATTCCTATTTAAGAGCACTAACACGAAGACTTTTCACTACGCAGGAGACCTGTTAAGCTATGGTTTTTCAATGACAGATTTGTATGATGAGTTGTATAGAATGAAGCTACATATTGCAAAGTTGAGTGGGTATGTTTTGGAGAATTTTACTCTTCATGAAGAAGGTGTAGCATCGATGAGAATTACCCGTGAAATTTTACAAAGGTATAATGCCCTACCTTCTGAAGCGTCTCAATTAGTTGGGATGCTAGGCAATTTGGAAGGAATTAAGGCGTGGGTCTTCTTTATTGAAGAAAAGGACCAAGTTCGGGTAAGGCTTCGTTCTAAGGGACCAATCGTGAATCAAATTGCAAAAAAATATAACGGTGGAGGGCACCCACTGGCATCAGGTGCATCCATATACAATTGGGAAGATGCAGAATTAGTGCTCCATGATTTAGTAGAAGTATGTAGAGCACATATGCAAGGAGAATAAATGAAAGGAGAGACTGATATCTTAGTCAGCCTCTCCTTTATTCCAACTTTTCAATCACTAAGTCGATTTCAATCGTGGTATCTATGATGACCAAAGAATATACTCGAAAATAATATGTCTTTTCATCCAACTTATAGCCTTTATTCTCAATCGTTTTTATAAGTAATTCTTGATGTTCAGCAATGCTTTCCACTTCTTCAGATATGAGATGGCTTAAATCATCCTTAATATCAGCAATGATGGAAAAACGACTTAATGAGTTAAGCATATACTTGTCGTGATTGATAATATCAATTTTTATATCATCAATTTTGAGTTTATCTCTTTCCTCTTTTAACTTATCATTGTCTTCTGTTAAAATGTGAATGGTCTTTTCATGTTGCTCCACTTGTTTCTTATACTTAATCAAATTTCCAACTTGTTTTTCTTGTAAGGCTCCGTAAATAAGAATAAATATAACCCATCCAATAACTGCTCCAAGGACAACTCCTGCGAAAAACCTTTGCCATCCAGGCTCTTGATGATAGGGAGGTACTCGCATTTTATAACTCTTCTTGTGTCAACCAAGTAATAATTAAAGCCCCAGCTTGTGCGCCACCTGTTGCAGAAATGATTAACAAAAGTTGCTTTACTAGAAATTTTGTTTCTCCGTCAAAAAGCCCCTTTTCTAAAGTATAAAACGTATCAAAGGTTCCACCTATTGCAGCTACAATTGCCCATATTTTAAGACTATTAGCTAAGCGGAATATTCGATTCAACGGTGGATCTCCTACTAAAAAAGCAGCGATTCCGCCGATAATAGCTCCCCCTATGATTACGCCTGTTGCAATAAAAAAACTAAATATTAGTGTTGCGATAAATGGATCCTTTACATCCATATTCATCATCCTTTCTGTCCATAGTTCATATATATGGACAGGGAGTCAGAAGTATGATGTGTTACACTTGAGTTTAATAGATTGTTTTTTCATAAAAGAAAAATTTATAATGAATTTAAAAATAGGATAGTGTGAAATAAGGTGATGATTAATGAGTGTAGTCCATCTACATATAATGAGTTCGTATAGTTTGCTCAATAGCTCTGTTCGTTTTTCGAAACTTGTAGAACGAGCGAAGCAATTAGGACTTACTTCGCTTGCATTAACAGATGAAAATGTGATGTATGGAGCGGTTGATTTTTATAAGCAATGTAAAAAAGCAAATATAAAACCAATTATTGGTCTTAAGTTAACCGTCCTTCCTTCTGAAGAAGAATTGGAGAACAATTATTCTGTCGTTCTGTTAGCGGAAAATAAGCAAGGCTATACTAATTTAATGAAGCTTTCTAGTGTTATCCAGACAAAGTCAAATCAAGGCGTGCCTAAGAAATGGTTAAAGCATTATGCAAAAGGATTAATTGCTATCCTTTCCGCAACGGAGTCTGAACTTGCAATCCATGAAAACGCTACAGAATTACAAGAAATCGTGGAACAATATGAGAACATGTTTGGGAAAAATCATGTATATCTTGGAATAGATAGAAATACAAAGGAAGCGTATGAACAATCCGAAAAGTGCCGTGAGAATCTTCCATTACCAATAGTAGCTCTTAGCAGAGTTCAATATCTTCTTCAAGAGGATGCCTTTGTCTATGAATGCTTACGCTGTATTAAAGAAGGAACGAAACTAGAGTCTTATCCGAAAGATACTCCCCATTACTTAAGAGAAGCAAAGGAAATGGTAGAGTTGTTTCAGGATATTCCAGAGGCGTTAGAGAATACGCTTCATATAGGTGAGCGTTGTAAAGTCGAAATGGACTTTCATCAAAACGCTTTGCCGAGCTACCCTGTTGCTGATGGACTTTCAGCAGATGAATACTTAGAAGAGATATGCTGGCAAGGTCTTGAAGAAAGATTAGGAAATGTAACAGAAGAATATAAACAAAGATTGAGTTATGAATTAACAGTCATCAAAGGGATGAAGTTCAGTGATTATTTTCTCATTGTGTGGGACTTTATGTATTTTGCTAGAAACGAAGGGATTTTAACAGGACCAGGTCGTGGTTCGGCAGCGGGTTCTCTCGTTGCATATTGTCTCTATATTACAAATGTAGATCCAATCAAACATCAGCTATTATTTGAAAGGTTCTTAAATCCAGAGCGAATAACGATGCCTGATATAGACATCGATTTTCAAGATAATAAACGAGATGACGTCATTCACTATGTTGCAAAAAAATACGGACAATTACATGTTGCTCAAATTATCACGTTCGGTACACTTGCAGCAAAAGCAGCTTGGCGAGATGTAGGAAAAGTACTTCATTTATCTGGAAAAGAACTTGATATGATCTCTAAAATGATTCCATCAAGGCCCGGTATCACATTAGTTAAAGCGTATAAAGAAAATGAGCAATTAAGACGAGCAATTGAAGAAACGGAAGAACGAAAACGCGCATTTGAAGCAGCGAAAAAGATAGAGGGTCTACCGCGGCATACATCTACACACGCAGCTGGTGTGGTTATTAGTCATAAACCGTTAACAGAATTAATTCCAATTCAAGAAGGACAACAGGATGTTTATTTAACACAATATCCGATGGAAACATTAGAAGAGCTTGGTCTTTTGAAAATGGATTTTCTTGGTCTTCGTAATTTAACAATGATCCAAAACATTCGCTTCCAGCTAAAAAAAGAAAAAAAGAAATATAAAAACTCAGAAGAAATCCCAGAAATAGATGCACCGACCTTTCGTTTATTAAGTGAAGGGGATACATCAGGTATTTTTCAATTAGAATCTCCTGGTATGAAGAAGGTGTTAACAAGACTTAAACCAAATTCATTAGAAGATATCGTGGCAGTAAATGCGTTATATCGACCAGGTCCAATGGAACAAATTCCGCTTTTTATTGAACGAAAACACGGAAAGAAAAAGGTTGATTACCCTCACCCTGTCCTCGAGCCTATCTTGCAAAATACGTACGGAGTAATTGTTTATCAGGAGCAAATTATGCAAATTGCTGCAGTCATGGCTGGTTTTTCATTAGGAGAAGCGGATTTGCTTAGAAGAGCTGTTAGTAAGAAAAAGAAAGAAGTGTTAGCAGAGGAACGCACTCATTTTGTAAGTGGATGCTTGAAAAAGGGATATAGTGAGCAAATAGCTAATCATGTCTATGATCTTATTGTCCGCTTTGCTGATTACGGGTTTAATAGGAGCCATGCCGTTGCATATAGCATGATTTCCTATGAATTGGCCTACTTAAAAGCAAACTATCCTACCATTTTTATGGCTACGCTTCTTTCAGGTGCTGTAGGAAGTGAACAAAGAATTTCTCAATATTTAACGGAAGCCAAGAGAAAAGGAATTCAGGTCCTTCCACCTTCTATTAATAAGAGCAGTTATTACTTTCAAGTAGAAAGAGAAGGCATTCGTTTTAGTCTGCTAACCTTAAAAGGCTTAGGTGCTCAAGCAATCAAAGCCATAATAGAAGAAAGAAAAAAGAAACCGTTTCAGGACCTTTTTGATTTTTGTAATAGAGCATCCACCAAACTAAACAGAAAAACAATGGAAACACTCATATTTGCCGGAGCCTTAGATGAATTTGGCGAAGATAGAGCCGTCCTTTTAGCAACACTTGATGTGGCTTTACAGCATGCCGATTTGATGATGCCAGCTGAGGAAAACCAAATTGATTTTTTTGTGGGAGACGAGTTTAATTTAAAACCAAAGTATGTACAAGCAGAACCATTACAATTAACAGAACAACTTCAATTAGAAAAAGAAGCTCTCGGGTTTTATTTATCCAAACATCCGACGGAACCATATGCTGCCTATTTTCAATTAGCTGGGTCCTTGTTTATTCAGGATATCCTTGGAGGAGAATATAAAAAGGTGAAGATCGGTAGCTTTATCTCAAATGAACGAGTTATCCGTACGAAAAAAGGAGACTTAATGGCTTTTCTTACGTTGTCTGATCAAACAGGAGATATAGAAGCTGTTGCATTCCCTGATATCTACAGCCGCTATTCAGCTATATTACAAACAGGACAGACCCTTCTAGTAGAAGGAAATATGGAACGGCGAGATGGAAAAGAACAAGTAATCATAAAACAGATTATCGAGACAGAGAAACTTAAAGAAAACTACTCTTCCTTGATTGGAAATGTCTATCTACAAATTGAAGAACATCTTCAGGATAGTGAAGTTTTACAACAGGTACAACAAGTGTTAAAAGAACATCAGGGACCCTCTCAAGTATACGTTCATTATATTAAAGATAAAAAAACAATAAAACTTCAACAAACGTACAATGTAGCTCCGGTAGAGGAATGTCTTGTTAAATTAATGGGTGTGCTCGGTGAAGGAAACGTTGTATTTAAAAAATCTTTACAATAGATAATATTATGCTATAGTTAACTTGGAGGTGGTCAGACCACCTTCATTTCTTATTCTTACACTTCCGCTTTTCTCCTACTCCTAGTAAAATAAGGCTGTAGAGATATGATAGTTTTTTTAATAACAAGGCTTAGTTAAAGTACAGCGTTGATTATTAGGTCACTAGCTGTTGATTGGAGCACGAGGCGAAGACTCCTGCGGGAGGTAGCGTTTTGTGGAGACCCCGCAGGCGAAGCCGAGGAGGCTCCACAAGCGCTCCACGGAAAGCAAAGCCTAGTGCGGAAATCAACAGCGGTGTTTAACAAAGCAAATAACAAAAGATAGTAAACTTATGAAAAATATATAGCGCAAGTGTTTCTAGAGGCACTTGTACTTAACGAACGAGGGGGACCCTAAACGTGTCTTTAAAAGAAGAAGCATTACATATGCATAAAGTAAATCAAGGTAAATTGGAATCAAAATCAAAAGTACCGGTCAGAAATGCGAGAGACTTAAGCTTAGCGTATTCACCTGGCGTAGCTGAGCCTTGTAAAGCAATATACGATGATAAAAGCAAAGTATACGACTATACCATGAAAGGTAATATGGTAGCGGTTGTTTCGGATGGGACAGCTGTGCTTGGTCTTGGAAATATCGGCCCAGAGGCTGCATTGCCAGTTATGGAAGGAAAAGCTGTTTTATTTAAAAGTTTTGCAGGTGTAGATGCATTCCCAATTTGTTTAAATACTACAGATGTAGATAAAATAGTAGAAACAGTAAAGTTGTTAGAACCAACATTTGGTGGAGTGAATTTAGAAGATATTGCAGCTCCTAACTGTTTTGTAATAGAAGAGCGTCTAAAGAAAGAAACGAATATCCCAATATTTCATGATGACCAACACGGAACTGCCATTGTAACAGTAGCTGGTCTAGTAAATGCATTAAAATTAGTTGGGAAAAATATTGGTGAAATCAAAGTGGTAGCTAACGGAGCTGGAGCCGCGGGAATTGCCATTATAAAGCTTTTATACAGATATGGGGTTCGAGATATTACCATGTGTGATTCTAAAGGTGCTATCTATGAGGGGCGTCCTTACGGAATGAATAGTGTGAAGGCAGAGGTAGCGAAATATACGAATCGCAGTAAAATAGAGGGAACTTTAGCAGATGTAATGAAAGGCGCAGATGTATTTATTGGTGTATCTGTCGAAGGAGCTTTGACCCAAGCGATAGTCGAGAGCATGAATGAAAAGTCTATCATTTTTGCGATGGCGAACCCGAATCCAGAAATTATGCCTGCTGAAGCTAAGCTTGCGGGGGCTAGTGTTATTGGGACTGGTCGCTCTGACTTTCCTAACCAAGTAAACAATGTCCTTGCGTTCCCAGGTATATTCAGAGGGGCATTAGATGTAAGAGCAACCCATATAAATGAACAAATGAAAATAGCTGCTGTAGAGGCCATTGCTAGTCTTGTATCAGCAGAAGAGCTAAGTGCGGATTATGTCATTCCTGCACCATTTGATCCACGAGTAGCTCCTGCAGTTGCGGCTGCAGTTGCAAAAGCTGCAATGGAAACTGGGGTAGCAAGAATTCAAGTTGACCCGGAAGCAGTAGCTGAAAAAACTAGGCAAGCTGCAACCATTGGAAAAAGTGAATAGTCTATGACGGTAACCCCTACAAAAATGTATTTAGAAATCGTTAAAAAAATCCGAGCCATTATTGTGGCAGACGGATTAAAAAGTGGAGATAAAATCCCATCTGAACGTGAGTTGTCCGATCGATTAAATGTCGGGCGCTCTTCCGTTCGTGAAGCACTGCGAGCTCTTGAACTTCTAGGATTAATTGAAACAAAACGTGGTGAAGGAACGTTTATTAAGGATTTCAAAGAGCATCATCTAGTAGAACTTCTCGGCACGTTTATATTAGAACAAGATAAAACGAAAAGTGATTTACTAGAAACAAAAAGTGAAATAGAAAAATCCTG
This sequence comes from Sutcliffiella halmapala, assembly GCF_002019665.1. Classification (GTDB taxonomy): domain Bacteria; phylum Bacillota; class Bacilli; order Bacillales; family Bacillaceae_I; genus Sutcliffiella_A; species Sutcliffiella_A halmapala. Next base: position 1,229,024 of record NZ_KV917375.1, read on the forward strand.
TATCCAACTCTTCTTCAGAAAAAGAGAGGAAAAGGACTTCTCCCTATTAAAAGAAATAATAGAGTCACCTGGATTTTCTCGAACTGATTTTTTTAAGGCGATGATTACTCTCGTAGATAATAGTTTGATGCTGCGAATTTGGACTATTGTCAATAGTTATGCACTTATTATTGTAAAGGATAATATGATAGAGAGTAATAAGTATGAAACTTTCTTGCATTCCTTAGAAAATCAACAAATCGATGAGGCTTTATTTCTATATGAAAATCATTTCACGGAATTTGTCGATAAAAAATAGACAAGAATCTACAACATCTATCAAGGACTTTCCGTTACATTAATATATATAAGTTTATTGGTAAGTACAGGGAATTATTTATTACTATAATTTTAATAGCCTTGCTTGCCTAAATTATAATCTATTATTAGGACCAAATCCCAAAAGTAGATGATAAGAATTTTGGGAATGCATAAAAAGTAACACATACTATTTATACTATTAATTCGGCTTCTAAACATCCTACGATAAGGATGGAGTAAATGGAGAGATATTGTTACACGTCTTCCGATTACTTAAGAAAAGGGAGGTTCTATTGTTTTGTTAAAGGATTTATTTACCAAGAAGAAAAAATATGCATCTATTCCATCAGAACTAGCGAATCAAGATGTTCCAGAAGGCATCATGACGAAGTGTCCTAGCTGTAAAAAGATTATGTATACAAAAGAATTAATGAAAAACCTTAAAGTTTGCTTACATTGTAAACACCATCACCCTATGAACGCAAAGGAAAGAATACAAAGCATATTGGATAAAGGTAGCTTTGTAGCTTACGATAGCGACATGATTTCTGAAAATCCTCTTCAATTTCCTAATTATCTCGAGAAATTAGAAGGTGACAGAAAGAAAACCGGGATAAATGAAGCGGTAGTTACTGGAGAGGGAACACTTAATAGTTATCCACTTGTAATTGCAGTGATGGACTCTACATTCCGAATGGGTAGTATGGGATCGGTAGTTGGAGAGAAAATAACTAGAGCGATTGAGAAAGCTAAAGAAAAAGGTGTGCCGTTTATAATCTTTACGGCTTCTGGTGGTGCAAGGATGCAAGAAGGTGTGCTAAGCCTAATGCAAATGGCGAAAACTAGTAGTGCCTTAAAACTTCATAGTGAAAATGGTGGCTTAATTATTTCTGTTATGACCCATCCAACTACAGGTGGGGTTTCTGCAAGTTTCGCTTCCCTAGGAGATTATAACTTTGCAGAGCCTAAAGCACTTATAGGGTTTGCGGGTAGAAGAATTATTGAACAAACGATTAGAGAGGAACTTCCAGAAGATTTTCAAACGGCAGAGTTTCTCTTGAAATGTGGTCAATTAGATGCAGTTATTTCTCGTCTTGAGTTAAAAGAAACCTTATCGAATGTATTAGACATTCACCAAGCAGGAGTTGAGCATAAATGGTAGGGGAACTAGAGTTTGAAAAACCAGTAGTAGAATTACGCAAAAAAATTGGTGAGCTACGAGAGTTCACCAAAAACAGTGACATGGATCTATCAAGCGAGATAGAGAAGCTAGAGTTAAGGTTAGAAAAGCTAGAAAGTGATATATATGGAAACCTTAACCCTTGGGATCGTGTACAAATCGCTAGACACCCTGAAAGACCAACCACATTAGATTATATCGACCGTGTCTTCACAAACTTCTTAGAATGCCATGGTGACAGATATTATGGTGACGATGAGGCAATTGTAGGCGGTATTGGAAAGTTTCAGGGCGTTCCGGTTACCATCATTGGTCATCAGCGTGGAAAAGATACGAAGGAAAATATCCGACGTAATTTTGGAATGCCTCATCCAGAAGGTTACCGTAAGGCTTTACGTCTTATGTATCAAGCTGAAAAATTCAGAAGACCTATAATCTGCTTTATTGATACTAAAGGAGCCTACCCAGGGAAGGCAGCTGAAGAGCGTGGTCAAAGTGAAGCGATTGCCAAAAATCTCTTTGAAATGGCTGGTTTAAAAGTACCTGTGATTTGTATAGTGATTGGAGAAGGAGGAAGTGGTGGAGCATTAGCTTTAGGTGTTGGGAATCATGTGCACATGCTAGAAAACTCAACCTACTCTGTAATTTCTCCTGAAGGAGCTGCTGCGATTTTATGGAAGGATGCATCTCTTGCAAAAAAAGCTGCAGAATCAATGAAAATAACGGCGCCAGATCTTCAAGAATTAGGTGTTATTGATAAAATTATTTCAGAAGCAAAAGGTGGAGCGCATAAAGACGTTGATTTTCAAGCAAGAGGAATAAGTGAGATAATTAAAGAATCCCTCCAAGATCTAATGCCATTAACAGCAGAAGAACTTATTGAGCATCGATATGCTAAATATAAGCGAATTGGAGAATTTTCTTTTATTGAGCAACCTCAAAAGGTAAATCAATAATTTACAGGGAGAGTACACTACTCTTCCTCTTTTTGTTGTATAGAATGGTGTTAAGCGAGGGAATCAATCAAGATTCGCACCTGACCCTCGCGGTGGTGGGGTGTTAAGGGGTTTGTTGAAAGTTTTTTAGGTATTTTTGGGTTGTTCTATTTGATTTTTATGGTGGGTTTATCAGAAAGAAAGAGAAAAATTCTTTGTTTCGAAACAAATAATCGACCGTTTTCTATTGTTTTCGACAAACCTTCGTGTTAATTTTTAATAAAGTAACTTTGCATTCTAAGTGAATTTCTAATAAAATATATGATTGGATGCAAAGATTAAGTAAAAATGCCTAAGAGGTGAAACAGATGAAACGAATTGGCGTTCTAACAAGTGGTGGAGATGCACCAGGAATGAATGCAGCGGTACGTGCAGTTGTACGAAAAGCCATTTTTCACAACATGGAAGTATACGGAATTTATCGTGGTTATGCGGGATTAATTGATGGGGACATTAAAGAACTAGAAGTAGGTTCTGTTGGAGATATTATTCATCGCGGGGGAACGATGTTATATTCTGCAAGATGTGAAGAATTTAAAACAATAGAAGGACAGTTAAAAGGAATTGAACAACTAAAAAAGCATGGGATTGAAGCTTTAGTTGTGATTGGTGGAGACGGCTCATACCAAGGAGCGAAGAAACTAACAGAGCACGGTTTTCCATGTATAGGTGTGCCAGGTACAATAGATAATGATATTCCTGGGACAGATTTTACGATTGGTTTTGATACAGCCTTAAACACAGTTATTGATGCAATAGATAAGATTCGTGATACAGCAACTTCTCATGAACGTACATATGTAATTGAAGTTATGGGTCGACATGCAGGAGACATCGCTCTTTGGGCAGGTCTTGCCGGTGGAGCAGAAACGATTCTAATTCCAGAAGCAAAAGATGATATGAATGAGGTTATTGCTAGGTTAAAGCGCGGCTCTGATCGTGGTAAAAAACATAGTATTATTGTAGTAGCAGAAGGTGTTGGAAGCGGAGTAGAGTTTGGTAAAAAAATACAAGAAGAAACAAAATTTGAAACACGTGTAAGTGTGTTGGGGCATATTCAACGTGGTGGCTCACCAACAGCATTTGACCGAGTACTTGCGAGCAGACTAGGAGCAAGAGCTGTGGAGCTTTTACTAAATGGTAAAGGTGGAAGATGTGTCGGAATCCAAAGTAATGAACTAGTCGACCACGACATTATTGAAGCTTTATCTAGGAAACACTCGTTGGATCATAAAATGTACGACCTTTCAAAAGAGCTTTCCATTTAACAATGTAAGCGTTTTGGAATCGTTTTCATAACCAGGTTCTGTCTCCATTTATATTACTATTTTGCTGAATTGGCTTATAATAAGGCTAGATGGAACTAGAACGCAATTATAATTAGGAGGAAAAATTACATGAGAAAAACCAAGATTGTATGTACGATTGGACCGGCTAGTGAGAGTGTCGAAAAATTAACACAGCTTATTGAAGCAGGGATGAATGTATCTAGACTAAACTTTTCACACGGTGACTTTGAAGAGCACGGTGCGCGTATCCGCAATATTCGTGAGGCTTCAGAACGAACTGGTAAAAATGTAGCGATTTTACTTGATACAAAAGGGCCAGAAATTAGAACACACACAATGCAAGATGGCGCGATTGAACTAGAACAAGGTAAAGAAATAATAATTTCAATGGAGGAAGTAATTGGAACAACGGACAAGTTCTCTATTTCCTATCCAGGCTTGATGGATGATGTAACGATTGGTTCCAGAATTCTTTTAGACGATGGTTTAATTGGTCTTGAGGTAATGGAATTAGGACATAATGAAATTAAAGCAAAAATTTTAAATAGCGGAACATTGAAAAATAAAAAAGGTGTAAACGTACCTGGTGTAAAAGTAAACCTTCCTGGAATTACAGAAAAAGATGCGAATGACATTCGTTTCGGTATTGAGCAAGGGGTAGACTTCATTGCGGCATCATTCGTACGTCGCGCATCTGATGTACTGGAGATTCGCGAATTACTAGAGGCACATAACGCTGGAGACATTCAAATCATTCCTAAGATTGAAAACCAAGAGGGTGTAGACAATATTAATGAAATCCTAGAGGTTTCGGATGGATTAATGGTTGCTCGTGGAGACTTAGGCGTAGAAATCCCAGCGGAAGAAGTGCCACTTGTACAAAAAGATTTAATTAAAAAATGTAATCTTGCTGGAAAACCGGTTATTACAGCAACACAAATGCTAGACTCTATGCAACGTAACCCACGTCCAACACGTGCAGAAGCAAGTGATGTTGCTAATGCGATCTTTGACGGAACAGATGCAATCATGCTTTCAGGTGAAACTGCGGCAGGTAGCTATCCGGTGGAAGCTGTGCAAACAATGCACAATATTGCTTCTCGTGCAGAACAAGCATTATCTTACAGAACTATTTTAAGCAATCATAGTAAACAAGCATCTACAACTGTGACAGATTCTATTGGTCAGTCTGTTGCATACACAGCAATTAATTTAGACGTATCTGCAATTGTAACTCCAACTGAGAGTGGACATACTGCACGTATGATTTCGAAATACCGTCCGAAGGCACCAATCGTAGCAGTAACTTCATGTGAAGCTGTTTCACGCAAACTGGCTTTAGTTTGGGGAGTTTACCCACGTATTGGGCGACAAGCTACATCTACGGATGAAATGCTGGATGTTGCAGTGGAAGAATCGATTAATACAGGTATTGTTTCTCATGGTGATTTAATTGTTATCACAGCTGGTGTGCCAGTCGGTGAAAAAGGTACAACTAATCTAATGAAGATCCATGTAGTAGGCGACGTACTGGCAAGTGGACAAGGAATCGGCAGAAAATCGGCATTTGGTAGAGTAGTTGTAGCTAAAACTGCAGAAGAAGCTCAATCCAAAATGACACATGGTGCAATCTTCGTAACAATTGGAACAGATAAGGATATGATGCCTGCTCTTGAAAAGGCTTCTGCACTTATTACAGAAGAGGGCGGATTAACAAGCCATGCTGCAGTTGTTGGGTTAAGCTTAGGGATCCCTGTGATTGTAGGGGTAGAAGAAGCAACATCCATTCTTCAAGATGGCCAAGAAATTACAGTGGATTCTTCTAGAGGAACGATTTACACTGGCCATGCAAGTGTACTATAAGAATTAAGATAGACAGAAACCCTTTCTAACTTTTGTTAGAGAGGGTTTTTTTGAGGAGTGAAGGTTGTTATATTCGCGTTATTAAGCTTTGATTAGATATTGATTTTGATGAAAATTGTCAGAGCTGAAAACCTTCTATATAGGTTAAAATTAGAGTTCTTTCAATTAATTTGATATAATTAAAAGGAAGTTTTTTTCTTTTAGAATGGGGATGACCTATATGTTTAAAATACTTTTAGCACTTTTTATCGTTATTCCTGTGCTTGAAATTTGGTTGTTAATAGTAACAGGACAAATTATTGGACCAGGGTTAACCATTTTACTGATTATTTTAACAGGAATACTCGGTGTATGGTTTGCGAAACACCAAGGATTAGAAGCATTAAGAAGCACGCAACAAAAAATAAACAATGGTCAAATGCCTGGTGAGGTTATTATTGATGGTTTATGTATATTAGTCGGAGGGATTTTGCTAATTGCTCCTGGATTTATAACGGATGTAATGGGAATAATTCTGTTAATACCTGTAACGAGAAGCTTAATCAAGCCACTAATAATCCGTACGCTTCGTAATAGAATGAACAGAGGGCAGTTTATCGTTATTAATAGAAGATAGAAATTCCGGGCAGTGGAAATCCATTGCCTTTTTGTTAATCTATATAGAATTAAATGGCTCCACAAGCACCCTCTGGATAAGCGAAGCCTTGTGCGGAAATCAACAGCGGTGTTTAACATAGCTAATAAAATATGGGGGATATGAAAATGAAGATGTTACTTAAATTCTTACTAGTTTTTACCTTGATACTAACAGGAGCAGGCATTACTGGAGTTGCCAATGCAGCAAATGGTGACGATGATGATGACAGTATCAATGAAAAGTTTGGATTGCCAATTGTTGTGTATGGCGGCACTCTAACTGATGCGCAAAAGCAAGAAGTTCGTGACTTATTAGGTGTTAAAAACCCTGAAATGGTAGAAGAAATAATAGTAACTGGAGAAGATTTAGTAAAGTATATTGATGGGGAAGACCGAAATGCTAGAATGTTCTCCTCTGCAAAAATTACGAGAAAAGACAAAGGAAAGGGCTTAGTAATTGATAGAGCAACCCCTGAGAATATTACACAAGTGACTGATGAAATGTATGCAAATGCCCTTTTAACAGCTGGGATTGAAGATGCAGAAGTAATCGTGGTATCTCCAGTAAAGGTTAGTGGTCATTCTGCACTTGTTGGTATTTACAAAGCGTATGAAGTGAGCGGAGAAGTGCTTGATAAAGGACGTATGGAAGTAGCTAATGAAGAGTTGAGCCTTGCTACAGACCTTGCTGAAAAAGAAGGGATGGATCAAGAAAAGGTTAGTGAACTACTAACGGAGATTAAGAAGCAAATTGCAGAACAGAACCCTGCAACGAAAGAAGATGTAGAAAGAATAGTGGAAGAGCAACTTGCAAAGCTTAACATAGAATTAAGCCAAGAGGATCGCCAGTTGTTAATTGATTTGTTTGAAAAAATGCGTGGATTAAACATTAATTTCGATAATGTAAAGCAACAATTAGAGGATATTTCAAAGGATATAAAAAATAAAATAGAGAATGTTATCGGGGATACAGGCTTCTGGCAAGGTGTTGCTGATTTCTTCAGAGAGCTATTTCAATCTATTGCAAACTTGTTTAAATAAAATAAGTTTTTAGACATAAGTACAAAAAGGACGACTACTCCAAAGTTATAGGTGGAGTAGTCGTCCTTTTTTGTGAAATAAGAAAACGTACGGCAGATGGTGTGCGTTGTAATGGAACGTACATCGAGTTTCACCACTATTGTTTTTTTGCCTATTTTATTACGCGATTTCTACCTACAATAAAGGAGTAGATCTCGTGGAAAACACCAGCTTTATATAAAGTATTGAAAATGACCAAGGTAACAGGTCCGACAATTAATCCTAAAAAGCCGATTAGTTTAAATCCAATGAATAATGAAATGAGTGTCGCTAAAGGGTCAAGACCAATACTAGATGACAGTATTTTAGGCTCCATGAGTTGGCGTTGTACGATAACTATTAAATATAATACACCGAGACCAATTGCTAATGGTAAATTACCGCTAATAGCGAGAAAAATAATCCAAGGTACAAAGATTAGTCCCGTTCCTAAGTATGGAATTAAATCAACTAACCCTATAATTAAAGCAACTGTGATAGCATACTCTACTCGTAATATAAGTAACCCGATTAATACAATAATCGTGGTAATGGAAATTAAAGTGATTTGGGCACGGAGAAATCCGAAAAATGCCTTCTTTAGGCTTGAAAATACCTTCGTTAAGCTTATTTGTAATGTACCAGGTGTGATTTTTTTTAATCGAACGTGATGACGGTACCAGTCTTTGCTGATAAAAAATGTAGCAAGTAATGAAAAAATCAAGACGGTAGCTACATTAGGAATCCATGTGATAACTTTAGGAAGAGTTTGCAGAAAAGATTGGATAAACCCACCAACAGTAGTGGCAATGGTTGCACCCATATTCTCAATATTGGTTAGTACAGATTGTTGCTGTCCTTCTTCTAGGCTGTGAAACATCGCAGTTATTTCTTCTGCAAAGGGAAGTATTTTTGTAACGATAAATTGTTCGATATAGACAACTAGCGTTTCGAAATGCCCCGGTACTACCTTTGCTAAATATTCAGTGCCTGAAACTATTTCTACAATTAATAAAGTTACGATACCTGCAACGGCTGCGAAAACAGCGAGTAGGGAGATAAATACGGCAAAACTTCTGGGGATCTTCCCTCTTTTTTCTATTACATTCACAAGTGGATTGATGAGAAATGCTAATAATAGGGCGATGATGAATGGATAAGCGATAGAAAAAAGATAATAAAAAGAAAGTATTCCAAGCACAGAGATTAACACGACGAGAAGGCTTCTAAACACTATATGAACGTAATTCCAATTCAAACGCACCACTCCTTTTTTTACCAGAAATCTCTTAATACGTATTTTACATTCTCTTAATTTCTTTGCATAGCATTATGTTTAATAATTTGTAAAATTTCAGACAATCTCATTTCTTTTTCTTTCTCTTTTTAATATGTTACGATTACTTTAGGCTCTTGTTTCTTTGGAAGGATGGAACAGAATGTTAAGTCAAGCTACTCTATTTTTAATCATTTTATTAGTAATTGGCTTTATTGCGAAAAATCCCTCACTTATGTTTGCTGTTGGAGTCCTTCTCTTAATAAAAGTTATAGGATTGGACAATAAAATATTCCCCTATCTTCAAGCGAAGGGAATTAACTGGGGCGTAACAATTATAACTATTGCTGTGCTTGTACCAATTGCAACCGGAGATATTGGATTTAAGCAATTGCAAGAAGCGGTTAAGTCCTCCTATGCGTGGGTAGCATTAGGAGCAGGCGTGGCGGTAGCCTTAATTGCGAAAAGTGGCTTAACATTACTAGCCAATGATCCTCATATTACTACTGCCCTTGTGTTTGGAACGATTTTAGCGGTGGCTTTGTTTCAGGGTGTAGCTGTTGGACCGTTAATTGGTGCTGGAATAGCGTATTTAGCAATGAAGGTTGTAGAATACTTTACATAAGGCTATTTTCAAATCAGTTATTTTTTCTGCAAGGTTGACATGCGATGAATGATCAATACTTGTACCCTTTTATGTGGAATATTTTCTATTATCAGAAAGTAACACAAAAAATCATATTTATCGCCAAAGGAAAAAAGGCTAAGAAAATAGCTTTACATAAGGTTGTTTATCACAAATTGTTTTTTTGTAATAATATTTTTTCTAGTAGTTTTGTTCTTTTCATTCACAAAGTTCAGATAATTGTTTATAATAAGGACAAGGACACATCCTTCCTACAAGCAATGCATTTTTTGTTCGCCAGAATTGCGCGCACATCCCATGATTGAAATGGTAACGGCGCTTATTTTTTTGAATGGAAATGTAAGCATTTTCTTAATTTGATAGAGTCTTAGTAGTTTTCGTATGGATGCACAGAATTTTATAATCTTGTAATGAGTTGCATTCAATCATTATGGTGAGCAAGCGTTCGGATAGGCGAGAGTAGAAAAGGATATGGGGAAGTTTATTCGTAAAGGAGATGTTTATTATGACAACGACAAAAGGTCTAGAAGGAGTTGTTGCTACAACATCAGCTATCAGTTCTATTATTGACGATACGTTGACGTATGTTGGCTACAACATTGATGATTTAGCAAATCATGCTAGCTTTGAAGAGGTAATTTACCTTTTATGGCACCAGAAATTACCGAAAGCGGAAGAACTAGCTGCTTTAAAGAAAGAACTAGCGGAGCAAGCTGCCCTACCTCAAGAGGTCATTAACCACTTTAAAACTTATCCAATTGATAAAGTACATCCAATGGCGGCATTGCGTACTGCCGTTTCACTATTAGGATTATATGATGAAGACGCTGATAATATGGATCAAGATGCGAATTACCATAAAGCAATTCGTTTACAAGCAAAAATGCCAACAATTGTGACAGCGTTCTCAAGAATCCGTAAAGGCTTAGAGCCGATCGCTCCAAAGACGGATTTAGGATTCGCTGCAAACTTTTTATACATGCTAACTGGAGAAGAGCCAACTGATATTGCGATTGAAGCCTTCAATAAAGCATTAGTTCTACATGCAGATCATGAATTAAATGCTTCCACATTTACTGCTCGTGTATGTGTTGCAACATTATCAGATATTTACTCTGGAGTGACAGCGGCAATTGGAGCATTAAAAGGACCACTACACGGTGGAGCAAATGAAGCAGTTATGAAGATGCTTTCTGATATCGGAGAAGTAGAAAATGCAGAAAGCTATATTCGTGAAAAATTAGCGAATAAAGAAAAGATAATGGGCTTTGGGCATCGTGTATATCGCCAAGGAGATCCACGTGCGAAGCACCTTCGTGAAATGTCTGAAAAGCTTACGCATCTAACTGGCCAACCGAAATGGTATGAAATGTCTGTTAAAGTAGAAGAGGTTGTTACTTCTGAAAAGCCACTTCCACCAAATGTAGATTTCTATTCTGCTTCTGTGTATCATTCATTAGGTATTGACCATGATTTATTTACACCAATCTTTGCAGTTAGCCGTGTGTCAGGTTGGTTAGCGCATATTTTAGAACAATACGCTAATAACCGCTTAATTCGTCCACGTGCGGATTATACTGGACCTGGCAAGCAAGATTATGTACCATTAGAACAAAGATAATTTAATACTTTACTATGTAAGGGAGGCGCAATGTTTCCTCCCTAAAACTTACTATTCATTGGAGGTAATTACTTTGACACAAGGAACAAAAATTACAGTTACGAACGGTGCGTTAAATGTACCTAATAATCCTATTATTCCATTTATCGAAGGAGACGGAATTGGCCCGGATATTTGGTCAGCGGCGTCTAAAGTATTAGAAGCAGCAGTGCAAAAAGCTTATAACGGTGAAAAAGAAATCGTTTGGAAAGAAGTGTTAGCCGGAGAAAAAGCATTCAACCAAACTGGTGAGTGGTTGCCGAGTGAAACGCTTGATGTAATCCGTGAATACATAATTGCGATTAAAGGACCTTTAACAACACCAGTTGGTGGCGGAATTCGCTCTCTAAACGTAGCATTACGTCAAGAGTTAGACTTATTCACATGCCTTCGTCCAGTTCGTTATTTTCAAGGGGTACCTTCTCCAGTAAAGCGTCCTGAAGATACTGATATGGTTATTTTCCGTGAAAATACAGAAGATATTTATGCTGGTATTGAGTACGCACAAGGTTCTGAAGAAGTACAAAAGTTAATCAACTTCCTTCAAAACGAAATGGGTGTTAACAAAATCCGTTTCCCTGAAACTTCAGGTATTGGAATTAAGCCAGTATCCCAAGAAGGAACTGCTCGTCTAGTTCGTGCAGCGATTAATTATGCAATCGAGCATGGTCGTAAATCTCTTACATTAGTGCACAAAGGTAACATCATGAAATATACAGAAGGTGCATTCAAAAACTGGGGTTATGAGTTAGCAGAAAAAGAATTTGGAGATAAGGTATTCACTTGGGCGCAATACGATCGTATTGCAGAAGCTGAAGGGAAAGATGCTGCAAATAAAGCACAAGAAGCTGCAGAGGCTGAAGGCAAAATTCTTGTAAAAGATTCAATTGCTGATATCTTCTTACAACAGATTTTAACTCGTCCTCGTGAGTTTGATGTTGTTGCAACAATGAACTTAAACGGAGATTACATCTCTGATGCACTTGCTGCACAAGTTGGTGGAATTGGAATTGCACCAGGAGCAAATATCAACTACGAAACAGGACATGCTATTTTCGAAGCTACACACGGAACTGCACCTAAATATGCTGGTCTTGATAAAGTGAATCCATCATCCGTTATTCTTTCTGGAGTATTAATGCTTGAGCACTTAGGATGGACAGAAGCTGCTAAATTAGTGATGGATGCAATGGAAAAATCCATCTCTTCTAAAGTAGTAACCTATGACTTCGCTCGTCTAATGGATGGAGCAACAGAAGTGAAGTGTTCTGAATTTGGAGAAGAACTAATTAAAAATATGTAAGCCCAAATGCAACAGCACCTAGTTTTAGGCTATGGCTAGACGGATAGGAGGGAGCTGGCTTTCTTGTCAGCTTCTACATATACATTTTAGTGCTGGGAGGAAAAGATATCATGACAATTAGACGTAAAAAGGTTTCTGTAATCGGTGGAGGTTTCACAGGTGCTACTACAGCATTTTTACTTGCACAAAAAGAGCTTGGTGATGTGGTATTAGTAGATATTCCGCAAATGGAAAATCCTACCAAAGGAAAAGCTCTAGATATGTTAGAAGCAAGTCCAGTACAAGGCTTTGATGCAAATATTACTGGTACATCTAATTATGAAGATACAGCAAACTCTGATATCGTTGTAATTACTGCAGGTATTGCACGTAAGCCAGGTATGAGTCGTGATGATCTTGTTACAACTAATCAAAATATCATGAAGAGTGTAACAAGAGAGATTGTGAAATATTCTCCTGATTGCTATATTATCGTATTAACCAATCCTGTAGATGCAATGACTTACACAGTATTTAAAGAGTCCGGCTTCCCGAAAAACCGTGTTATTGGTCAATCAGGTGTACTTGATACTGCTCGTTTCCGTACATTTGTATCTCAAGAGCTAAACCTTTCTGTTAAAGATGTGACTGGTTTTGTTCTAGGCGGTCATGGCGATGATATGGTACCATTAGTTCGCTATTCTTACGCAGGCGGTATTCCACTTCAAACGTTACTTCCACAGGATCGCTTAGACGCTATTGTGGAAAGAACAAGAAAAGGTGGAGGAGAAATCGTTAACCTTTTAGGCAATGGTAGTGCATACTATGCTCCTGCAGCGTCCTTAGTGGAAATGGTAGAAGCAATTCTAAAAGACCAACGTCGTGTACTTCCATCCATTGCATACCTTGAAGGAGAATATGGACATGAAGGTATCTACCTTGGAGTGCCTACAATTCTAGGTGCAGGTGGAATCGAAAAAATTATTGAGTTAGAATTAACAGAAGAAGAAAGTTCTGCACTTGCAAAATCTGTAGAATCAGTAAAAAGTGTGATGACCGTATTATCTTAATGAAATATAGAATCGGGGAAAACTCCCCGATTTTTTAAAAATATTTGTAACCGCTTTCAATACTAGACGGAGGTGTCAATATTATGTTGCTTGGAAAAAAGAGAAAGCTAGGTAGAAAACTAGATGAAATTCAAGTAGGCGAAAAACTAGCGTTGACCGAAAAGATTGAAGATAAAGATTTGTTGTTGTACTTAGGATTAACGAATGATGCTAACCCATTGTATATTCAGCATGACTATGCTTCTCAGACACCATTTAAAAAACCAATTGTTCCTAGTATTATGCTAACAGGAATAATTACCTCTGCAGTATCGAAGTATTTACCAGGCCCGGGAAGTCATGTGATTGAACAACAACTTTCTTTCCCGAAACCTGTATATCATTACGGAACCATCCAATTTTTATTTGAAATTGTGGAAGTGAATAATGAAAAACATACTATTGAAATGACTGTTCATGGAACAAATGAAAAGGAAGAGACAGTGGCGAAAGGTACGATTACTGTGTGTCCTCCTCATCGTTTAGAGCCGATGGAAAGTAGTGCAATGGATAATTTTTAAAACGAAGAGCTCATTTGGGGCTCTTTTTTATTGCTATTTTACCCTGGAAATAAAGGGACATCTTTGAAGCCTTGTTGATCTCCGTGCCAGGTGTTCGCTTTCCGGGGGTGTCGGTGAGTTTTGTTAACTTTAATTGTAAAAAAATATAGAAATAAGAAGAATTGTGAAGTATAAAGTTAAGGTGTATGATAGTAATGTAAATAGATAGATAGAGGTTTTAGGGATGGCTAGGGGATTTCCAAAACAATTGGTGGAGGAAAAAGATGAAAAAAAAGATATTAATTGTGGATGATGAGCAATCCATTGTAACGTTATTACAATATAATTTGGCGCAAGCAGGATTTGACGTAGGAATCGCAATGGATGGTGAAAAAGGTCTTGAAATGGCAGTAGGAGAACAGTTTGATATGATTGTTCTTGATTTAATGCTTCCCAAAATGGATGGTATTGAAGTATGTAAAGAATTAAGACAACGAAAAATTAACACACCAATCTTAATGCTAACGGCTAAAGATGATGAATTTGATAAAGTACTCGGACTAGAATTAGGCGCAGATGATTATATGACAAAACCTTTTAGTCCAAGAGAAGTAGTGGCAAGAGTGAAAGCCATACTAAGAAGAACACAATTACTTGCAGAAAAAGTAATAGCTGTAAAAGAAGAAGATAAAACAGAGAAAATAATCATTGGTGAAATTAAGATTCTGCCGGAGCATTATGAGGCTTATTATAGTAATGAGCGGATTGAATTAACGCCAAAGGAATTTGAATTGCTCGTGTATTTATCGAAAAATAAAGGTAGAGTGCTAACTCGTGACCAATTGTTAAGTGCTGTTTGGAATTACGATTTTGCGGGAGACACAAGAATTGTCGATGTCCATATCAGTCACCTACGAGAGAAAATTGAAAAGGACACCAAAAAACCTACATATATAAAAACAATAAGAGGGCTAGGCTACAAGTTAGAGGAACCAAAGATAGATGAGTAAGTTTAGGTCTCGATTACTTTTTGCTCTAGTAACGCTTATTATTGTCGTGCTTGTTGGTTTGGGACTTTTGTTAGGTCAACTTTTTAAGAGCTTTCATTTGAATACATTTAATCAAAGGCTTGAAAAAGAAACAAACCTTGTTACTTTACTAGTGGAAGATGAAGAAACGATTTCCCCTACATTGCAACAGCATTTACAGGAGATTGGCAAAGTGTTAACAGCAAGAATAAGTATTACAGACCTAGAAGGTAGCATTCTCTATGATACGAAGATTGCTGAAGGTAGTGATTCTCATCAGGCATTATTGGAAAGTATCATACAAAAGAACAACAATAATGAGCGTATTTATTTTGAACAGAATGAAGAAATGTATTATTATGGTACCTCACTAACAAGATCTGGTGAAAAAGTTGGTTTTGTCGTTTTAAGCACTCCAGTAGAGTCACTACATCGTGTAAACCAACAAATTTGGGGACTTCTTGTCACAAGTCTAGGTGCTGCTCTTGTTGTTATTCTATTGCTTGGGGTAAGGATAACTGCACAGTATACCAAACCAATTGAGTCGGCGACAAAAGTGGCAATGGAGCTTGCAAAAGGAAATTATAAAGCCAGAACATATGAAGAGCATTTAGATGAAACGGGTATGCTTAGTCAGACTATTAATGTATTGGCAAGAAATTTGCAAGACATGACGAAAGCGGAAGAAATGCAGCAAGACCGTCTGCGTACCTTAATTGAAAATATGGGAAGTGGCCTAATTTTAATAGATGGCAGGGGCTATGTAAATCTTATCAATCGTGCATATAAAGAAACGTTTCATGTGAAGAAATCTGATTATTTATATCGCTTGTATTATGAAGCGCTAGAGCATATTGAAGTGGTAGAACTTGTAGAAGAGATTTTCATGACCGAAGTAAAAGTACGAAAGCAATTGTTGCTCCCACTCAAGATAGAGAGAAGACACTTTGAAGTTTACGGTGCACCGATCATCGGATTAAACGATGAATGGAAAGGGATTGTACTCGTTTTTCACGATATAACGGAACTGAAAAAGTTGGAACAAATGCGTAAAGACTTCGTAGCAAACGTCTCACATGAACTAAAAACGCCTATTACTTCAATTAAAGGGTTTTCAGAGACTCTTCTTGATGGTGCAATGAATGACAAAGAAACGCTTGAAAATTTTTTATCGATTATTCTTAAAGAAAGTGATAGGTTGCAGTCGTTAGTAGAAGACTTATTGGACCTGTCTAAAATTGAGAAGCAGGGATATAAACTTAACTTAGATTTTGTCAATATTCATGAATTGTTGGAAGAAATTCTGATAATTCTTGAGGGGAAAGCAAAAGAAAAGGAAATTCAATTGGAATTTCAAAAAGCAAACAAGGATTTATTTGTGTATGCCGATAATCCAAGGGTAAAACAAATATTTATCAATCTAATTAATAATGCAATTGCCTATACCCCAGCAGGTGGAACCGTAAAGGTAGCGGTGAAGGATGATGGAAATGAGGTTGAAATAAAAGTTGCAGATTCAGGGATTGGTATGGATGAAGAGGAATTACCACGGATTTTTGAGCGTTTTTATCGGATAGATAAAGCGAGGAGTCGAAACTCTGGTGGAACAGGATTAGGGTTAGCAATCGTTAAGCATTTAGTGGAAGCGCATCATGGAAAGATAACAGTAAGTAGTGAAGTGAATAAGGGGACAACCTTTACGGTGAAACTAACTAAAGATAATGAAGCTTTACAATAGTTTTACATTTTTCTATTCACTACTTTACAAAGCTCTGCTAATATAATTTGTGAAAACCCCTTCATCCAAGAAGCCAATCTTGGATAGGCAAGAGCACATTGTGTTCTTGCCTTCTTTTTTTTGCCTAGCTGAAAATAAGGGTAAAACATTTAAACGCCCTGTTAATTTCCGTGCTAGGTTAATTGTAATGTTTAACTGATCTAAGTCTCTTTTTCAGGTAAGTGTTTTGTTTGTATATAAGAGATGAACGGGTTAACTTCGTATTTATTTTAACCTTTTTGTAAAAATAAGAAACTTTTTCGTAACTTAGTCGTATTAATCATAGAGAACAAAAAAAGGGGAGAATCCAACATTGATGAGTTTAAAACGCATTTATACTACTGTCTTTCTTGTGTTACTTGCTTTGGTATTAGGTGTTACAGCCTTGACATCCTGGTATACCGTTGATCAGTCAGAGCAAGCCGTCATCCTTACATTTGGTAAGGTGGAAGAAGGAGTAAGCGAGCCGGGCCTTCATTTTAAGATGCCTTGGCCAATCCAAGACGTTGAAAAGCTGTCTAAAGAGACATTCAGTTTACAGTTTGGCTATGAAGAGAAAGATGGTCAAGTTGTCGATTTTACAAAAGATACAAAAATGATTACCGGAGATGAAAATATCGTACTTGCCGATATGGTTGTGATGTGGAAAATCACAGATCCTGGTAAATATTTGTATAATTCAGATAATCCGCAAGCAGTACTATACAATGCTACTTCTGCTTCCTTAAGAAGTATTATTGGTAACTCCCAAATAGACGAAGCGCTTACTTCTGGTAAAGGACAGATAGAAATAGAAGTATTTGAATTGTTAACTGGGTTAATGGAAAACTACGATATTGGAATTTCTGTAACAGCCGTTAAATTACAGGATGTCGAGCTACCAAATCAAGAGGTAAGAAAGGCATTTACAAATGTAACAGATGCAAGAGAGACGATGAACACTAAAACAAATGAAGCGAAGCGATATTTGAATCAACGAGTGAATGAAGCTAAAGGTGAAGTGAATGCAATTATTTCTAAAGCAGAAGGGGAAAAAGCAGCAAGGGTAGAAAAAGCCCGTGGTGATGTAGCGCTTTTCAATTCCTTACATGCTGAATATGTGAATGCACCAGAGCTAACAAGAAAACGATTGATGTTAGAAACAATGGAAGAAGTACTACCGTATGCTGAGATTTATATCATGAACGATGATGGAAATACAATGAAGTACTTCCCTATTCGCCCGATGGATCGAGCGGAAACTACCACACCGAAGCCGTCTACGAACCAGGAAGGAAGTGGGAATAATGAGTGATCAAAACATTATTGATTTAGAAGGCCGCAAACCTTCTTATTCATGGAAAAAAACTGTTAAAGGTGGAATACTAGCTGTTGTTCTACTTATAATGCTCGGTATTGTTCTTGCTAATGTGTTTATTGTTAAAGAAGGAGAATACAAAGTAGTTAGGCAGTTTGGAGAAGTAGTGAGAACTGTTGAGGAACCAGGATTGAGCTTTAAAATACCTTTTGTTCAAACCGTGACAACAGTACCAAAATACCAAATGCTTTATGATGAAGCGGAAGCCGAGATTAATACAAGAGATAAGAAAAGAATGCTCATTGATAATTATGTGGTTTGGCGTGTGGAAAATCCTGAAGCAATGATAAGTAATTTAGCGACCATCGTCAATGCAGAAGCTAAGATGTCAGAGTTTGTATTTTCTGTTGTTCGTACAGAGCTAGGTCAATTAAACTATGATGAAATAATTAATGATGAAAAATCTTCTAGAGGTAGTTTAAATGATCGTGTAACAGAAAGAGTAAACGAACTTCTAGCAAAAGATAATTATGGAATTGTAGTTACAGATGTTCGTATGAGAAGGACAGATCTACCTCCAGAAAATGAGCAGTCGGTCTTTACTCGTATGATTTCGGAGCGTGAATCTACTGCTCAAGAGTATTTATCTAAAGGTGACTCTGATAAAAATACGATTATTGCCAACACAGACCGTGAAGTTCGAGAGCTAATAGCTAAAGCGGAAGCGGATGCAGATACAATTCGAGGAGAAGGGGAAGGAGAAGCTGCTAAGATTTATAATGAGAGCTTTTCTAAGGACCCAGAATTCTACGAATTATATCGTACATTAGAGTCTTATAAGAAAACAATCAATGGAGAAACTGTTATTGTCTTACCGTCTAATTCTCCATATGCAAGGTTGTTAATGGGCTATATGGAATAACGATTAAATACTAACTGAATACCAACGGCCACAATTTTTCTTTCTGTTCTTATCCATGATAAAATAGAAAGGAATGATTGTGGCTATTTAAGTTGTTCAAACATAGATTATGTACTTAAATGAGGAGGAACTTAGTTGTCGAATAAATTAGTTTTAATTGATGGAAATAGTATTGCTTACAGGGCTTTTTTTGCATTACCTTTACTAAGTAATGAAAAAGGGATACATACAAATGCAATTTATGGCTTTACGATGATGCTGATGAGAATTTTGGAAGAGGAAAAACCAACACATATGCTTGTTGCGTTTGATGCAGGGAAAACAACGTTTCGTCATAAAACATTTGGCGAATACAAAGGTGGACGCCAAAAAACACCACCGGAACTTTCAGAACAATTTTCTTTTCTTCGAGAATTATTAGATGCGTATAACATTAAGCGTTATGAATTACCTAACTATGAAGCAGATGATATTATTGGTACTTTGGCACGTCAAGCAGCGATTGATGATTTTGAAGTGAAAATCATCTCAGGTGACAAGGACTTAACACAGTTAGCTACAGATAAAATTACTGTTGATATTACGAAAAAAGGAATAACGGATGTAGATTCATATACTCCAGCATTCATTGAAGAAAAATACGGACTGACAGTAGACCAGATTATCGACATGAAAGGTCTCATGGGTGATTCCTCTGACAATATCCCAGGTGTACCTGGCGTGGGAGAAAAGACAGCTATTAAGCTTTTAAAAGAGTTTGGGACGATTGAAACTTTGTTAGAATCAATTGATCAAGTTAGTGGGAAAAAGCTGAAAGAAAAACTCGAAGAAAATAAACAGCAAGCGATTATGAGTAAAGAGCTAGCAACGATAATGACAGAGGCTCCAGTGGAAATGCAGATACAGGATCTAGCATATGAGGGGTTTGACAAAAAGAAAGTAATCACTATTTTTAAGGAGCTAAGCTTTAACTCATTATTAGAGAAGCTTGGAGAAGATTCTGAAACAGTGACAGAAGAATTAGTAGACATTACGTTTGAATTAGTGGAAGAAGTAACGCAAGAACTTTTCGCAACAGAAAACTTCTTTATGGTAGAAGTTTTAGAAGAAAATTATCATCGTGCAGATATCCAAGGTTTTGCCATTGTTAATGAAAAGGGAAATTTCTTCATTCCAACGGATATAGCGTTAGCTTCAGAGGACTTCAAAGCTTTTGCGGCAGACCATACTAAAAAGAAAAGCGTATTTGATGCAAAACGTGCAATTGTAGCTCTTAAATGGCAAGGAATTGAATTAAAGGGCATCGACTTTGATTTTATTATCGCTTCTTACATTATGAATCCTTCTGATACTTCCACAGATTTAGCGGAGATTGCTAGAAAAAAAGGATATCACCAGCTTGAAACGGACGAAGCTATTTATGGGAAAGGTGCAAAACGAGCAGTACCAGATCAAGCAACTGTATCCCAACATCTTGTTCGAAAAACCTTTGCCATGCAGGAGCTAAAAGAAAGTTTTGTTCATGACTTAAAAGCCAATGAACAATTAGATTTATTTGAAGAGTTGGAAATGCCACTATCCTTAATCCTAGCTGAAATGGAAGCACTCGGAATTAAAGTAGATAAAGGTCGTCTTGAACAAATGGGACAAGACTTAACTGAGAAGCTTGTAAAAATCGAGGAAAAGATTTTTGAACTTGCTGGAGAAAAGTTCAATATAAATTCTCCGAAGCAGCTTGGAGTCATCCTGTTTGAGAAACTAGGTTTACCTCCTGTTAAGAAAACCAAAACGGGGTACTCGACTTCAGCCGACGTATTAGAAAAATTGGCTGAAAAACATGAAGTGATCCAGCAAATCTTACATTATCGTCAATTAGGAAAGTTAAATTCAACCTATATTGAGGGACTTCTAAAAGTAATTCATAAAGATACAAATAAGATCCATACTCGTTTTAATCAAGCGTTGACGCAAACGGGTAGATTGAGTTCAATAGATCCTAATCTTCAAAACATACCGATTCGATTAGAGGAAGGAAGAAGAATTAGGGAAGCATTCATTCCATCAGAAAAAGATTGGGTGATTTTTGCGGCAGATTATTCTCAAATCGAACTTAGAGTACTGGCTCATATTGCCAATGATGAAAAATTAATCGAAGCATTTAGAGAAGACGCTGATATTCATACGAAAACAGCGATGGATGTTTTTCATGTGGCAGAGGATGAGGTTACCTCTAATATGAGACGCCAAGCAAAAGCAGTAAACTTTGGAATTGTATACGGGATTAGTGATTATGGATTATCGCAGAATTTAGGCATTACAAGAAAAGAAGCAAAAATATTTATTGACCGTTATTTAGAGAGTTTTCCGGGTGTGAAAGCTTATATGGATGATGTTGTATTAGAAGCAAAGGATAAAGGTTATGTTACGACGCTATTGCATCGTCGTCGTTATTTACCGGAGATTACTAGTAGCAACTTCAACTTAAGAAGCTTTGCGGAAAGAACGGCGATGAATACGCCAATCCAAGGGAGTGCCGCGGACATTATTAAAAAAGCGATGATCGAAATGGCGGTAAAATTGAAAGAAGAGAAGCTTCAGGCGAAAATTTTATTGCAGGTTCATGATGAACTTGTGTTTGAGGCGCCTAAAGATGAAATAGAAAAATTGAAGAAACTCGTACCTGAAGTAATGGAACAGGCTTTAGAATTGGCTGTGCCGTTAAAAGTGGATTACTCTTATGGCTCTACTTGGTACGATGCAAAATAACAAATAAGGAAGTGTTTGGATGCCTGAGTTACCAGAGGTTGAAACCGTCAGAAAAACACTCGTTCAACTAGTGAAAGATAAAACCATCAAGGAGGTAAAGGTACTATGGCCAAAAATGGTGAAAGAGCCAGATGATGCCTTCCTTTTTGAACAAATGCTTGTTGGTCAAAGGATTAACGATATTGGAAGACGAGGGAAGTTTCTATTATTTTATTTAGATGATTATTGCCTTGTCTCTCATCTTCGTATGGAAGGGAAATATGGGGTGTTTCGTCCTGAGGAGCCAGCTAATAAACATACGCATGTTTTCTTCTATTTTGAGGATGGAACAGAGCTACGATATCAGGATGTGCGTAAATTTGGAACGCTTCATCTTTATAAAAAGGGAGAAGAATTAGCAGCCAAATCTTTAGTGAGCTTAGGGCCAGAACCATTTGATAAGGAATTTAATTTAGAAGGATTCAAGGAAAGACTGTCACGAAAGAACCGTAATATTAAAGCTGTTTTGCTCGATCAAACAGTGGTTGTAGGGCTTGGTAATATTTATGTGGATGAAGCCCTATTTCGTTCGGGTATTCATCCAGAGAAGTTAGCTAATAGCCTAACAGATCAAGAGATAGAAGTACTACAACGAGAAATTGTGCTAACCCTTCAAGAAGCAGTGGATAAAGGGGGGAGTACGATTCGTTCTTATGTGAATTCACAAGGTCAGATAGGAATGTTTCAATTAGAATTGTTTGTGTATGGAAGAAAAGGGGAACCATGTAAAAAATGTGGGACTGCAATAGAGAAATCTGTTGTTGCTGGTAGGGGAACCCATACTTGTGCAAACTGTCAGCCAAGGTGAGATAATTCTTTTTTTAGTAAAACACATCGAATGGGCTTCTGCCATATACTATCTTAGTGATAGTCAGGGAGGAGCTCTTAATGATTCCATACATCTCACTTGTCTTATTAGCTTTTGCTGTCAGTCTAGATAGCTTTAGTGTTGGTTTGACATATGGCCTAAGGAAAATGCATATGCCGTTGAAATCCATCAGTATTATTGCGTGCTGCTCGGCCGTTTCTCTCTTGCTGGCAATGTTTGTTGGCACGATACTTACGACGTTTCTCTCTCCGGTATACGCAGAGAGTATTGGAGGAAGCATCCTTATCCTATTAGGGGTTTGGGTCCTTTATCAATTTTTTCGTTCTAATGAATCTGAGGAATCGACCTTTGTTGGAGAAAAAATTATATTCAATTTAGAAATCAAATCATTAGGGGTTGTTATTAATATTTTACGAAAGCCAACGGAGGCTGATTTTGACCGTTCTGGCTCCATCACGGGTCTAGAGGCGTTCTTTTTAGGGATTGCTTTATCCCTAGATGCATTTGGTGCGGGGATTGGTGCGGCACTCCTAGGGTACTCTCCTTGGATGATGGCGGTATCCGTTGCGCTGATGAGCTCGTTGTTTGTAATTACAGGAATTAAGCTTGGGAGAATTTTTTCAACTGTATCTTGGATTAACAAATTTTCATTTTTACCTGGAGTTTTGCTTATTGTTATCGGTATTATTAAAATGTGAAAATTTTAAAAAAGGCTATCTGTAGGCAGAAGCCTTTTTTATAATAAGGTGGAATGGACATGTCTATGATTATCGGTTTAACAGGAGGGATTGCGAGCGGAAAAAGTACCGTTGCGGCAATGATGAAGGATAAAGGAATACCTATAGTTGATGCGGATATTGTTGCTCGTGAAGTGGTGGAGGTTGGAACGGTAACGTACCAAGAAATCGTAACGAAATTCGGTCATACTATATTAAATGAGGACAAAACGTTAGATCGTACTAAACTAGGGAAAGTTATTTTTAAAAGTAAGGAAAAAAGAGAACAATTAAATGCCATTATGCATCCAAGTATCCGAAACAGGATGAAGGAAAAAACAGCAGCTTACATAGAAAGCGGACATGACGTTGTGGTGATGGATATCCCTTTATTGTTTGAGAGCAAACTTACTCACTTAGTAGAAAAGACAATACTGGTCTATGTCGAAGAAAATATTCAGCTTGAAAGGTTAATGAAAAGAAACGAGTTGTCCTTAGAGGATGCAACTGCAAGAGTAAACGCACAGATGCCTTTAAAAGAAAAAGTGAAGCTAGCAGATGCTGTGATAAATAACAATGGAAGCAAAGAAGATACCAAACGGCAGTTACATACTATATTAGATCAATGGGATATCCAAAAATAGGGATATACCCTTTTTTAAATTTTCTCATGACATGAACTACCTATATGTGTTATACTAATATCAGGTTAACACATTAAAAGTATAACACATATATAGAAAAGGGGAATTTGCATGAAAGCAAAGGTTGCAATTAATGGTTTTGGACGAATTGGGAGAATGGTATTTAGACGTGCCATCCAAGAGGAAGGTTTAAATATTGTTGCAATCAATGCGAGCTATCCAGCCGAAACGTTAGCTCATTTAATTAAGTATGACACAAACCATGGGCGTTTCGACGCAGATGTATATGCACAAGACGACGCGCTTGTTGTAAATGGAAAGCGCATTCAATTAGTAAATAACCGCAATCCTGAGGAATTACCTTGGAAGGAAATGAACATAGATATCGTTATTGAAGCTACAGGGAAATTTAATGCTCGAGACAAAGCGGCGCTACATTTAAAAGCTGGTGCCAAAAGAGTTATTCTAACTGCTCCAGGTAAAGATGAAGACGTAACAATTGTCATGGGTGTAAATGATGAGGTTTTAGATTTAGATAAGCATTATGTCATTTCTAACGCTTCTTGTACTACAAATTGCTTAGCGCCGGTTGTGAAAGTATTAGACCAGCAATTCGGAATTGAAAATGGGTTAATGACAACGGTTCATGCCTATACGAATGACCAGAAAAATATTGATAATCCACATAAAGATTTACGTCGTGCGAGAGCGTGCGGTCAGTCTATTATTCCTACTTCGACTGGGGCGGCAAAGGCGTTGTCACTTGTTTTACCACATCTTAAAGGGAAACTGCATGGAATGGCATTACGCGTACCTACGCCAAATGTCTCACTAGTAGATCTAGTAGTGGATTTGAAGCAGCCTGTCACTGTCGACGATGTTAATGATGCATTTCAATCTGCAGCAATTGGTTCTTTAGACGGGATTTTAGGTATTACGATGGAGCCATTAGTATCTGTTGACTTCAATACGAACCCACATTCTGCTGTCATTGATGGTTTATCTACGATGGTAATGGGGGAAACCAAGGTGAAAGTTTTAGCATGGTATGACAATGAGTGGGGTTATTCTTGTCGAGTAGTCGACTTAGTTCATTATGTAGCTGAAAAAATGGTAGAAGCGAAAGAAGTAATGGCTGGTTAGAAGTTTAATAAATCATGTGAAAAGTTTTTTAAAGCGATTAACGATTTCGTTAATCGCTTTTTCCTGTGGGATTTCCGAAAGGATGAGCGTTTTTTTAGAGGCGAATTTCCTTTCAAAATAAAAAAAGTCAAAAAAGCCTGTTGCAAAACTAAACTAAAAACAGTATACTATTTTTCGTGAACTTCTTGAAACGATTATGTGGCTACTTAAAGGGTTAGGACCTCTCTGGACTAACTTTCCCCCGTGGTAGTAATACATTAATCAATTATTATCTTTGAGGATTTCATGTATTCTAAAAAAAGTTAAAGGGGGAACGTGAGATGGAAACAGTAGGTCGTCACGTTATTTCAGAATTATGGGGTTGCGATTTTGATAAGTTAAATGATATGGACTACATTGAAAAAACATTCGTTGATGCTGCGTTAAAATCTGGAGCAGAGGTTCGTGAGGTTGCATTTCACAAATTTGCACCACAAGGAGTTAGCGGAGTAGTAATCATTTCTGAATCTCATTTAACTATTCATAGTTTCCCAGAGCACGGATATGCTAGCATTGACGTTTATACATGCGGTGAGTTAGATCCTAATATATCTGCTGATTATATTGCTGAAGCATTGAATGCTCAAACGCGTGAAACAATCGAGCTTCCACGTGGAATGGGTCCTGTTCAAGTAAACAAAGCAAAAGCACTTTAAAATTAAATCTAAATCGATTAGAATGGTAAGAGGTGTATAATATGCACCTCTTTTTATTATATCGTTTTCTTACATACATTTTTTGGATTTGCAGACTTAAGACATTTACATAACGAAAATAAAAAACATGTTAGTATAAAGATAAGGGGTTGTCTGATAATCGTGGGAGCCATACAAAAGTTAAAAACCATACTATCTACTCATACTGAAACAAGAGAGAATCATTTTGATGAGGAATTGCGAAGTCATTATTATAAAGTTACCAATAAAAACGCAATTAAAGCTTTACAAGAGATGTTTCAAAAACTGAATGGCTATACAGTGAAGTCTATTTCAGAGGAACATGGAGAAATTGCGGTTCATGTTAACAAAGGAAAAAAAGCATTTATGGTAGTAACGGTAATATCAGTAAGACCGTTTGAAACAGCCATTGATTTTTCAGTTACAACAGACACAGCGATCCTACCGTTTGATTTTGGATATAGTCGCAAGTTAATTTTACAAACGTATAAGGAATTAAATAAAACACTTACCTATATAGGTTCTGGATTAAATTCAGAAAGATAAATAATGGGATGGAAATGGAGCTGAAGCCCTCATGAAATGCCCTGCTTGTCAACATAATGGCACAAAGGTGTTAGATTCAAGACCAGTGGAAGAAGGTCGCTCTATTCGAAGACGAAGAGAGTGTGAGTCATGTTCCTATCGCTTCACCACCTTTGAAAAAGTAGAAGAGATGCCTTTAATCGTTGTGAAGAAAGAAGGAATCAGGGAAGAGTTTAGCAGAGAAAAGGTTCTTCGTGGACTTATTAAAGCATGTGAAAAAAGACCTGTTGCCTTAAAGCAGCTTGAAGATATAGTGATGGAAGTAGAAAAGGAATTACGTAATATTGGAATTTCTGAAGTGAAGAGTGACACTGTCGGAGAAATGGTGATGGAACGACTCTCAAAAATTGACGAAGTAGCCTATGTGCGTTTTGCTTCTGTCTATCGACAATTTAAAGATATTAATGTATTTCTTGATGAATTAAAAGAAATCATTGAAAAGGAAAGAAAATAAACTAGCGATACTAAGAAACAGAGAGGATAAGTGCCTCTCTGTTTTCAAGTTTTTAACTTTTAGCAAAGAAAGGTTTGGGTGTTTCATGCCAGAGCGCCATTGGAAAGAATTAGTGCCAATCGATCGATTTATTGTTCGTACAAGTGGAGTTCTTCAACATTTTGATCAGAAAGTGTTAACGATGCTATATCAACCTTTACTCGGATATAGAGGCTTTAGTCTATTTATGACTCTTTGGAGTGAACTAGAGCAAGAGCGCTTATGGGGAGAAGAAACAACCCATCATGGCATAATGACCACGATGCAATGTAATTTAAAGGATATCCATCAAGAACGGTTAAAGCTTGAGGGAATCGGTCTTTTAAAAACATGGGTAAAGGAAGATGACCATTCTAGAACATTTATTTATGAGCTTCAACCTCCACTTTCTCCGGATGCATTCTTTTCAGAGCCAATGCTTACCATCTACCTCTATAATCGATTAGGAAAAAATAAATATTTAAGTGTAAAAAAATATTTCTCTGACGATGTGATCCCGGAAACTGAGTATAAGCAAATTACACGCCAATTTAGCGATGTTTTTCAATCCGTTCAAGCAGAAAACATGGTGTACGCAACAAATGAGGAAACGATGGAAGAGTTAAAACTCTCAGATGATTTGGAATGGGTGGGACGTAAAGAAGGAAACGAACCGGCAGTTGGAATGGCTGAATTTGATTTTGACCTTTTTTACGCTGGTCTATCTGATGTTGTTATCCCGAAAAAAGCCATCACCGCAAAAGTAAAGCAAGCAATCCAAAAATTATCCTTTATTTATCATATTGATCCAATCTCCATGAAGGATTTAATGATGAATGTTATTGATGAAGAGGAAAAGATCGATTTAGAAAAACTTCGAAAAGTTGCACGAGACTGGTATCAGCTCGAATTTCAAAATGAATTACCATCATTAGTGGAAAAAACACAGCCAGCTAATTTAAAGCAATTTACGGATAGAAAGCCTGCTTCTAAAGAAGAGCTACTTATTCAACAGTTAGAAAATGTTTCGCCAAAACATATGCTTACAGATCTCTCAGGTGGGGCTGAGCCGTCTGTTTCTGACTTACGTATTGTGGAAGATGTGATGTTTAAACAGCAGCTATCTCCAGGCGTGGTAAATGTATTGTTGTATTATGTTCTATTGAAAACAGATATGAAGCTCAATCGTAAATATGTAGAGAAAATTGCAAGCCATTGGGCTCGTAAACAGGTGAAGACAGTAAGTGAAGCGATGGAGCTTGCGAAAGAAGAACATCGCCAATATCAAAACTGGGCGGAAACGAAAACAACAACGAAGACCACCAGTAATTTCACCAAAGAAAAACAAGTTCGCAATCGTTTCGTGAGTCAACCTGAGACGGCGGAAGGCGATGCAGAGAGTTTCCAAGCTGTTCAGGAAGATGAAAAACAAAAACTGGCAGAGCGATTAGAAAAGTTAAGGAACAAGAAGATAAAGATAGATAGGTAAGTCACATAAGGCTCTTCCACTGACTCGTACAATCGGTGGCGGGGCTTTTTTGTAGAGTAAAGGTGTAAGCCACCACTTATTCAAGTAGTAAAATCATCGTTCCTCTCTCAATATTATTATCATTTTTTTCTACCCACCTCCATATACATAGAAACAGGTGTATCAAAGGGGGGACAAACTTGTTTGAGATTTCCTTTCGCAATGAATTGGATGCTAAGACAGTGTTTTTAAGTATACATGCGACAAATCCTGAAAGTGATTCTATCCTTTCTTTACATAAAGAAAAAATCGTAGTGGAATCAAAGGATATCTTTTTTTTCAAAAATACAATAATACCTGCACTTAAAGGATTTATTACAAAGGTGAAGGAGAAGGAATGGATTATTTCAATATTAGAAAACTCTTTTTACTATAGGGACGAAGAAGAGCATGAGCAAATTCTATGTATCTTTCAATCTATCATGCAAGGAGAAAGGCAGGATATTCCTAACCTGCCTCCTATTAAAGAAAGAGAGAATCATCTAGACGCTACTATTGAAGCCTTTTTTCTCGAGCCGGTTTCCTTTTCATTTGATTCTTTTCTAACTTTTCGCTTAAAAGAATATTTTGATGTGTTGCAAGTATATGTAGAAGCAGCGATTGATGAATATAAGTTAGAACAAGAATACCAAACATTTATTTATCAATTACGTGACCTTTTATCTTCGACAGAATCGAAATTAAAAGAAGTACATTTAGTTTACCAGTATCAATTTGATTTTTATGATGAAACACATAAGCATATCCATAAAAATCAACTTATTAAGTATATGAATCGAACCCACTTTAATAATTATGCTTATTATATTGATTCAGTCGTATTAGCACCGCTTGTTTCCATCGCTCCAGAAAAGCTTTATCTATATACGGACAATATCGACCATCAGCTTGTGGAAACCATACGTAATATATTTGATGAGAGAGCGGTTATCCTTCCTTATCGTTATTTTGGGCTAAAAAAAAGTAAAATAGATTAATTCGTGTACTTGATTTTCCTAGTAGTGGAGAATATAATAACGTACATATTATACTTTTTTATAACCCACAAGTAATGATGAGGACTTGAGTGATTGAATACGAATTTCAGAGAGGGAAGTCATTGGCTGTAAACTTCCTATTACGATTGATTCACTTACCACCTCTAAACTTCAGCAGTGAAACAAAGTAGCTGTTGACGGGAAACCCCCGTTACCCTAACGAAGCCATCTTTAGTTGGATGCTTATTTTTCAAAATGAGCACCATGGAAGAAAAGATGGGAACTTGGGTGGAAACACGGATATTAAACTCGTCCCTTTTTATAAGGGGCGGGTTTTTTTATTTTTAAAAATAAATATGAAGGAGTGACAGGGATGTCTGAATTAATTAAAATCACATTTCCAGATGGAGCAGTTAAGGAGTTTGCACGTGGTACGACAACAGAAGATATCGCGGCATCCATTAGTCCTGGTCTAAAGAAAAAAGCTATTGCTGGGAAACTTAATGGAGAATTGGTGGATCTTCGTTCTCCGATTGAAATAGATGGAGAACTTAGCATTGTTATGCAGGACACAGACGAAGCGTTGGGTGTTATGCGTCACAGTACAGCCCATTTGATGGCCCAAGCAATCAAACGCTTATATGGTAATGTAAAGCTTGGTATCGGTCCAGTAATTGAAAATGGTTTTTACTATGATATTGATCTAGAAGAGCCGTTAACTCCGGAAGATCTACCGAAAATCGAAAAAGAAATGAAAAAGATTGTAAGTGAAAATCTAGATGTAATTCGTGTGGAAGTGAGCAGAGAAGAAGCTTTAAGTCGCTACGAAGTACTAAACGATGAGCTAAAGCTTGAGCTTATTCGTGAATTGCCAGAAGGAGAAGCCATTTCGATTTATGAGCAGGGCGAATTTTTTGACCTTTGTCGTGGAATTCATGTTCCTTCCACTGGGAAAATCAAAGAATTTAAGCTTTTAAGTATTGCTGGGGCTTACTGGAGAGGTAATAGCGATAATAAAATGCTCCAACGTATTTACGGAACAGCTTTTTTCAAAAAAGCAGAGCTTGATGAGCACCTTCGTTTATTAGAAGAAGCAAAGGAACGTGATCACCGTAAAATTGGGAAAGAGCTAGATTTATTTTTCAACTCCCAAAAGGTTGGTCAGGGCTTACCACTTTGGTTACCAAAGGGTGCAACAATTCGCCGTGTTATTGAGCGTTACATTGTTGATAAAGAAGTGAAGCTAGGCTATGACCATGTGTACACTCCGATAATGGGAAGTGTTGAGCTTTATAAAACTTCCGGACATTGGGATCACTATCAAGACGGAATGTTCCCGCCAATGGAAATGGATAATGAGCAATTAGTGCTTCGTCCAATGAACTGTCCACATCATATGATGGTGTATAAAAACAGCATCCATAGCTATCGCCAGCTACCGGTTCGTATTGCGGAGCTTGGGACGATGCACCGTTATGAGATGTCTGGAGCTTTAGCAGGCCTTCAGCGTGTACGTGGAATGACGCTAAATGATGCGCATATCTTTGTTCGTCCTGATCAGATTAAGGATGAGTTAAAGCGTGTCGTGAATCTTGTCTTGGAAGTATATAAAGACTTTGGCATCGAAGATTACTCGTTCCGTTTATCCTATCGTGATCCAGAAAATAAAGAGAAATATTTTGACGATGATGCAATGTGGGAAAAAGCACAAAGCATGCTAAAAGAAGCAATGGATGAGCTTGAGCTGAATTATTTTGAAGCGATTGATGAAGCGGCGTTCTACGGACCGAAGCTAGACGTTCAAGTGCGCACAGCGTTAGGAAAAGAAGAAACACTATCTACTGTCCAATTAGACTTCTTATTACCGGAGAAATTTGATCTTACTTATGTAGGAGAAGATGGCAAGCAACATCGTCCAGTTGTTATCCATCGCGGTGTTGTTTCGACAATGGAACGCTTCGTCGCTTTCTTAATTGAAGAATACAAAGGAGCTTTCCCTACATGGTTAGCACCTGTTCAAGTCCAAGTCATTCCAGTTTCACCAGATGCGCATTTTGACTATGCAAAAGAAGTCCAAGATTTACTAAAAGCAGAAGGACTTCGTGTGGAACTTGATGAAAGAAATGAAAAAATCGGTTATAAAATCCGTGAAGCACAAATGCAGAAGATTCCTTACATGCTAGTGCTTGGAGACAATGAAATCCAAGAGCGTGCAGTGAATGTTCGTAAATATGGTGAGCAAAAATCAGAAACTGTTTCCTTAGAGACTTTTGTAGCAGAAATCGCGCAGGAAGTTAAACGATAAAAAAAGTATTGCATAAGTGGAATATATCTGATAGAATTTAAAACGTTGTTTCATTTGATACGAATTCTTGACAATTAATCATCATTAATGATATAGTAAACAAGGTCAAATTGAATACTTGTTTGAGAACAAGAAGAAGCACCCGCTTCTCACCTGATTGACGCAGTAAATGCAGTTGGCAGGTTTTACGAGAAAGATTTTTATCTTTTACTTATCCAATCGTAAAGTGTGGGTGTTATATACATCCACACTTTTTTGTTTGTACAAAAGTAAATTGTTCGTCAAACGGTGTTCGGAAAAAAAACCTTGGAGGTGGCTAATTATTAGCAAGGACATGATGGTAAACGATGGCATTCGTGCTCGTGAAGTTCGTCTAATCGGTCAAAATGGAGACCAGCTTGGAATTAAGTCAAAACAGGAAGCTTTAGAAATAGCGACTCGTGCAAATCTTGACTTAGTAATGGTTGCGCCTAATGCGAAGCCTCCTGTATGTCGAATTATGGACTACGGAAAGTTCCGTTTCGAACAACAGAAGAAAGATAAAGAAGCGCGTAAAAACCAAAAAGTGATCAACCTAAAAGAAGTTCGTTTAAGTCCTACTATTGATGAGCATGATTTCAATACGAAACTTCGAAATGCAATTAAGTTCCTTGAAAAAGGGGACAAAGTAAAAGCTTCGATTCGATTCAAAGGTCGTGCAATTACACATAAACAAATTGGTCAACGTGTTCTTGATCGATTCTCTGCCGCTTGCGCAGAAGTAGCAACAATTGAGTCTCATCCAAAAATGGATGGACGTAGTATGTTCTTAGTACTAGCACCGAAAAACGAAAAGTAACGATATGAGGAGGAACACCCATGCCTAAAATGAAAACTCATCGCGGATCAGCGAAAAGATTCAAGAAAACTGGATCTGGCCAACTGAAACGTTCTCATGCTTACACAAGTCACTTATTCGCTAACAAGTCTCAGAAGCAAAAACGTAAACTACGTAAAGCTGCTGTAGTAAGCAAAGGCGATTTCAAACGCATCCGTCACATGTTAGACAACTTAAGATAATATTTAATTAGGAGGGAAATAATATGCCAAGAGTTAAAGGCGGTACAGTAACACGCCAACGTCGTAAAAAAGTCATTAAATTAGCTAAAGGTTATTACGGTTCTAAACACACTTTATATAAAGTAGCAAATCAACAAGTAATGAAATCATTAATGTACGCTTATCGTGATCGTCGTCAAAAGAAACGTGACTTCCGTAAGCTTTGGATCGCTCGTATCAACGCAGCGGCTCGCATGAATGGTCTTTCTTACAGCCGTTTAATGCACGGATTAAAAGTAGCTGGTATTGAAGTAAACCGCAAAATGTTAGCTGAGCTAGCAGTTAGCGATGAAAAAGCATTTGCTGAATTAGCAACTGCTGCAAAAAGCAGCTTAAATAAATAATTTTTCTTAAAGAGGCTATATTTCGATATAGTCTCTTTTATTGTGCGCCCGGCATGGGTGCAATCTATAGGGTGCAAGTCCCGAACTGTGAAGGCAGAAGTAACGGTTAGCTTAACGCAAGGGTGTCCATGGTGACGTGGAATCTGAAGGAAGCGGGCGGCAAACTTCCGGTCTGAGGAATACGAACTTCATAGAAGGCTAGGTATCACTGGATGAGTTTGCAATTCAAAACAAAGTCCTTTCTGCCAAAGGTGATACAAAGTAAATGAAGCAGATAGATGGAAGGAAAGATTGTACTCTTACCCGGGGAGGTCTGATTGATTAGCCAAGCACACTTGGTAACCTATTTAGCGATAAATAGCTGAACAGTCAGAAGTCAGCAGATGTCATAGTACCTTACTTACTCGAGAAAGTAAGGGAAGGACTGAACAATTAAAGAAGAACGAGAATTATGCGTACAATTCTTGTGTTGAAGCAGACAATCTCTTAGGAGACTTACTTGAAGGAGGAAGTGGTGAATCCCATGGGGGACTTCAAGAGGGTGGAGCAAGAATAACACAAATAAACTTCTCGTTCGCGTAGAAAGGAAATATCTAATGTTAATGGATAGGATACTGTCACGGGAAAACTTAATAGAAGCACTCAAACGTGTGGAAAGGAACAAAGGAAGCCACGGAATCGATGAAATGTCCGTAAAATCCCTACGAAGACATATCGTTGACAACTGGGATTCCCTTTGTCAATCCCTAAGGAATGGTACCTATAAACCGAGTCCTGTACGTCGAGTCGAAATCCCGAAATCGAACGGTGGAGTCCGTTTACTAGGAATACCTACTGTGACAGACCGATTCATTCAACAGGCAATCGCTCAAGCACTGACTCCAATCTTTGACCCAGCTTTCTCCGAGCATAGTTATGGCTTCCGACCGAATAGAAGGGGACATGATGCCGTTCGGAAAGCAAAAGGGTTTATGAAAGAAGGAAACAGATGGGTGGTTGATATTGACCTTGAGAAATTCTTTGACAAAGTAAATCATGACAAGCTAATGGGAATACTGGCTTCTAAAATTAAAGACCGGACGGTCCTTAAGCTAATTAGAAGATATCTTCAAGCTGGGATTATGATTAACGGTGTTGTCTATGAAATAGAAGAAGGGACTCCTCAAGGTGGTCCGCTAAGTCCTCTTCTCTCTAACATCCTCTTGGATAAACTCGATAAAGAGCTAGAATCCAGAGGCCACAATTTCGTCCGATATGCGGATGATTGTAACATTTATGTTCAGTCCAAGAAGGCAGGGGAAAGAGTCATGAACTCCATCACTGACTTCATTGAAAAGAAGCTGAAACTAAAAGTTAATCGAGAGAAATCGGCAGTAGACCGCCCTTGGAGGCGTAAGTTTCTTGGCTTTAGCTTTACTATTCATAAAGAACCTAAGGTTCGGATAGCAAACGAAAGTATCAAACGACTTAAAGCTAACATAAGAATTCTTACTTCCCGTTCTAAACCAATCCCAATGGAATGGAGAATAAGGAAGCTAAACCAATACCTAGTAGGGTGGTGCAGCTACTTTGCCCTCGCAGACACACCGAGCAAATTCAAAGAATTTGATGAGTGGATAAGAAGAAGGCTACGAATGATTGTATGGAAAGAATGGAAGAAACCGAAGACCAAAGTGAGGAAATTAAAAGGTTTAGGAGTTCACCCATATAAAGCATACGAATGGGGCAATTCTAGGAAGAAATACTGGAGAATCTCCAAGAGTCCAGTCTTACACAGAACCCTTGGGAACTCCTATTGGAGTTCCCAAGGGCTCAAAAGTCTATATGCAAGATATCAAAGTCTACGTCAATTTTAATTGAACCGCCGTATACCGAACGGTACGTACGGTGGTGTGAGAGGTCGGGGGTTAGTCATCCCCTCCTACTCGATTTCATTTTATCCTAACAGGCAACGACTACTCCAGTTCCCGGCCTTTGTAGTATACTTGAGGAAGAAAACGTTATCCGGAGGGGAAGAATGGAACTATTTTTGGTTATTTACATACT
Organism: Sutcliffiella halmapala; assembly: GCF_002019665.1. GTDB lineage: Bacteria > Bacillota > Bacilli > Bacillales > Bacillaceae_I > Sutcliffiella_A > Sutcliffiella_A halmapala. Next base: position 1,264,051 of record NZ_KV917375.1, read on the forward strand.
TATAAATATCTTTACGTTTCTATTAATGAGAGTGGATAAAAAAAGGGCTATCAACCGACAATGGAGAGTAGCGGAAGTGTATCTTTGGGGTACAGCTATTGGCGGAGGAGCACTTGGAGCTTGGATCGGAATGCGAACTTTTCGCCATAAAACGAAGCATTTTACCTTTAAATATGGTCTGCCATTGCTAACGATTATCCAACTAATCTTGATAGGCTATTTTGTATCAGGGCTAACATAATAGAAGAGTTCTTGAATAAGCTTTACTATTTACTATTAATAAATTTGAGAGGTGAGACCATAATGGAAGAAAAATTAAATGTGCTATTTGTCATAATAGAAAGTCATTGGTTGTTAGCTTCTCTCGGTTTTATTTTATTCCATGTATTAAGACAAGTCCTATTCATACCTGTAGTAATCATTTGCATAGCAGGTGGTGCCCTTTTTGGAGGCTTTGTAGGTAGTATCTATTCAATTTTGGGATTAACACTTTCCAGTCTGTTTTTTTATTTTCTTTACAAGCAGATGCCAGGCGTCTTTGGAAAGGTGTTAACCATGAAGGAAAAGCTGTTTGGTAATCGTGGTAATCTTTCGGTTGGTCAAGTTACGGTATTGCGCCTTATCCCTTTCATCCATTTCCACCTACTCTCCCTATGTTTAATTGAAACAACCAAGACATTTTCAAAATATGCGAAAGCCTCTTTTCTAACGAATATCCCTCTCGCTATTATTTACACGGTTTTTGGACAATTTATAAAAGAGTTTTCCCCAACTGCAATGCTAGTAGTTTTGATTGGCTTAAGTATTCTCTTGCTCATCATGAGACAAAAGGTAGTCGTCATGAAATGGGAGCAATTTTTCCAGAAAGAAAAACAATATAAAAGAGGTTAACCTTAGTATCGTTGGCACTTGACCAGGAACTAAAGTTAACCTCTTTTTTTACTCTTCTTGCAAAAATTCTTTAATGGGGCTTTTCCAGTCAATAAGTGCATCTGGATATTGTTTACGCACTTCCTTTTGGATGAAAGCGAAATCCTGTTTCTTTAACCCTTTTAGCTTTTCAGGATTCTTCGGCCAAATAAAGATAGAAATGACTTCAAAAGCTTTATCGGTCGTTCCTAAATATTTCTCCCCTTCGAACAGCACGCCTTTGTAGGTAAGCAAAAAATTTCTTCTAACATTATTTTTTTGATCTAATAAATAGAAGTTCTTTTGCTCATGGGCAAGTTCTAATTTTCGTTTCGGATTTAGCAGATACTTGAAAATCGAATAAATGATAAAAATGACAAGTGCAATCATAGCTAGACGGATGAGAATAATAAACATACTCGCTACTCCTTCGCAAAATACAAAATTTATTATAAAATACCTACTATACGGTTAAGTAAGATTAAAAGTTTCACTTTTTACAAAAAAAAATTTTGAAGGCGGTACATATGGAACTAAAAAAGCTTTATACAATGCAACTAGAACTAGATTCGAAAATTGAAAAGCAGCATGGTCTAAAAAATCAGGATTTAGTGGAGCAAAAGATTTTAGCTCTTCTCGTTGAATTAGGGGAGCTGGCAAATGAAACAAGATGTTTTAAATTTTGGAGTGTGAAGCCAGCTTCTGAGCAAAGAGTTATTTTAGAGGAATATGTGGATGGGGTACATTTCTTACTCTCAATAGGTCTGACTCTTGGTTATACCTCCGACATTCCTCGTGAAGTTGGAACAAAAACAGAGTCCCTAACCGAGCAATTCCTGTCTATCTATGAACTAGTGACCTTATTCAAGGAAGAAAAGCAGGAAGAGCCGTTCTTAGTATTATTTGCAACATTTATGGAATTAGGAGCGATGTTAGGCTTCACTTGGGATGAGGTAGAGAATGCCTATATGACAAAAAATAAAGTGAATCATGACCGTCAACAACAAGGATACTAATGTTAAATGAGTATTAGAGAGTTACCAAACACTTTCATTCAGCATAATGGAGTATGGGCCTCTACTTTGTCTATAATCTATTGTGATGTTTTTTTACATTAATATGAGTTTTCTGTATAATATTCTATGAGAGAAATTAAGGGGGTCGAAATAAATGGCGAAGTTAGATGAAACATTAACAATGCTAAAAGATTTAACAGATGCAAAAGGTATTCCAGGTAACGAAAAAGAACCACGCGATGTCATGAGAAAATACATAACTCCTTATGCAGATGAGGTATTCACTGACGGTTTAGGAAGCTTAATTGCGAAGAAAATCGGAAAAGCTGATGGGCCGAAAGTAATGGTAGCAGGTCACTTAGACGAAGTTGGCTTTATGATAACAACTATTGACGAACGTGGATTTCTACGCTTCCAAACAGTTGGCGGCTGGTGGTCACAAGTAATGCTAGCTCAACGTGTAACAATCGTAACGAACAAAGGCGATGTGACAGGTGTCATTGGTTCTAAACCACCTCATATCCTGCCTCCAGAAGCACGTAAGAAGCCGGTAGATATTAAAGACATGTTCATTGATATCGGTGCATCTAGCCGTGAAGAAGCGCAAGAATGGGGCGTGCGTCCTGGCGACCAAGTTGTTCCTTATTTTGAATTCACAGTAATGAACAACGAAAAAATGTTATTGGCTAAAGCCTGGGATAACCGCATCGGATGTGCAATCGCAATCGATGTGTTAAAGCAGCTTAAGGATGCTGACCATCCAAACGTCGTGTACGGAGTAGGAACGGTTCAAGAGGAAGTAGGACTACGTGGAGCGAAAACCTCCGCAAACCTTATCCAGCCTGATATCGGATTTGGAGTGGACGTTGGAATTGCTGGTGATACTCCAGGTGTCACTGAAAAAGAAGCGTTAAGCAAAATGGGCAAAGGTCCACAAATCATCCTATACGATGCATCAATGATTTCCCATAAAGGACTACGTGACTTTGTAACAGATGTTGCAGATGAAATGGAAATCCCTTATCAATTCGACTCTGTTGCAGGTGGCGGAACGGACTCTGGTGCGATTCACTTAACTGCACAAGGTGTACCAGCATTGTCGATTACTATTGCAACACGCTATATCCATTCTCATGCTGCGATGTTACATCGCGATGATTATGAAAATGCGGTGAAGCTGATTACAGAAGTAATTAAGCGTTTGGATACTGATACGGTTAATAAGTTGACGTTTGATTGATAGTGAGAGTGAGAACCTGCCGTCTGAGGACGGCGGGTTTTTATTTGGGGGTTCGGAAGGTCGGAGGGTCGGATTCTATAGAGGTTGGATGTGGTTAATATCCAACAAATTAGCTTTGCGGATGGAAGAGTGGACGTGGCTCTGAAAATAAGGAAGCTGGCTCAGAAAGTGATGAGTGCGGCTCATAAAAGTAGTCCGAGCCGCTAAAAAAGTGGTAATGGCTCATAAAGAAGGGAAGCTCGCTCATAAAATATCGAAACTGGCTCAGAAAGCGGTGAGTACGGCTCACAAAAGTGGAGCGACCCGATAAAAAAGCGAACATGACTCATAAAAGGTGGAACCTAGCTCATAAAATACTGAAACTGGCTCAGAACCCCGTAACTCTCCCCTCCCAAAAACAAATTTCCTAACTTTCAGAGAAAACAAAAGAAATAATTCGGAATTTTTGATAATATATAAGGCATACCTATATGAGGAGGAATGAAATGATAAATAAAGAAAGAGAAGTACCTTTGATCATCGTTGTATTAGAAACATTATTAAGAAGGCTACCGGAGTTGCACCCAAAACGAAAATTGATTCTTGATGATTATGCCAAGTGGGTAGCGGGTTACAAAGGCGAAGTTTCATTGGATTATCATTTAAACTTACTCGATCAAAGGAAATATTTTATACTCCATGATCTTCGATTGATGCACCAAGCTAATAATTTCTTCCAAATAGACACTCTCCTACTAACCCTTAAATATATCCTCATTTTAGAAATAAAAAATATCTCTGGTACAGTGTTTTTTGACAGTAGTTTTAATCAATTCACGAGAACACTTAACGGTAAAGAAGAGAGATTTACTAATCCGCTATCTCAAATTCATAAACATGAAAAACGCTTGAAAATATGGCTACACGATAATAGCATAGTACCTCCTCCAATTAAATCTCTAGTAGTCTTCTCTAGCCCTCATACCATTATCAAAGCAGATTCAAAATTTAAAGACTATCAAAAAGTAGTTCATAGTGAAAATCTCCTTGCTAAAATAGACCAATTCGAAAAAAATCATACTAGTAATATCTTTACTGAAAAGGACCTAAAGAAAATATCGCGTTTACTTTTAAAAAAGAATTCAATAGCAGAAATAGATATTTTAAAAAAATATGGTATTAACCCGGATGAATTGATAAGGGGAGTTCATTGCCCAAAGTGTATGCATATGCCCTTACAACGAAAAGGAACCTGGTACTGTCCTCAGTGTAATGATTCATTTAAAGATGCACATAAGGAAGCGTTAAAGGACTATTTCCATTTAATTGGACCAACTATTAATCATCAACAGTTTAAAGAATTTCTCCAAATTGAATCTCGTTTTATTGCAACTAAGCTACTGGCCTCGTTAAATTTACCCTATTCTGGTTCGAATAAAAATAGAGTGTATCACCTTGTTAATATTTAAAAAAGACAGCCCCCAAACAGGAACTGCCCCACAAAACCCAATACTATTTTAATCCATCCTCGAGCGTTGAGAGCATTTCGGATTTTTCTTGCTCGGAAGAATTCTCCCAAATTACTTCAAACAATACGCCTAAACCAGGAAGCATCTTTTCTTCGCCTTTTTGTATCGCATCTAAGATTGTATCTCTAAGTTGATCTTGAGAGTTGCCTTCCACATTTTGACGGATTGCGTGACGTAAATTCAAATTCATCCTTATCACCTCTTCGGGAAAATAGTATCATCCACTAGGATGCACGATCGTTGCTTTAATTATGTATGTAAAATGCGTATAATAGCAGTAATGAAGAAGTAAAAAGGAGAAAGAAAACGTTGAAGCATATTGAATCAGTGAAAAATGCAAGAGTAAAGCAGTGGAAAAAGCTGCATAAAAAGAAAGAGCGCGAAGAGTCAGGCACATTCCTGATTGAAGGTTTCCATTTAGTCGAGGAAGCATTAAAAGTTGAGGGGTTAGTGGAGGAAATTATCCTTGCAGAAGACCGTTCGATACCTGCGCAGTGGAACCTAGACTATGTACAATTAACTTATGCTGTGCCGGAAGTATTAAAAGCAATGAGTGACACCGAAACACCACAGGGGATTGCGGCAATTTGTAAAATTCCAAGAAGTGATGAAGTTACAATCAAACCTAGTCATCGAATATTAATGCTGGATAATGTACAAGATCCCGGAAATGTGGGCACAATGATAAGAACAGCGGATGCTGCTGGATTAGATTTGATTATTTTAGGTGAAGGTTGTGCAGATGTATACAGTTCAAAAGTCATTCGTTCCACTCAAGGCTCATTGTTTCATCTACCGATAATCCGTGGCAACCTAACAGAATGGATCAAGAAAACAAAGGAAGAGGGCTTTCCAGTATACGGTACATCCCTGCAAAACGGGGTTTCCTATCACGAAATTACACCTCCACCATCCTTTGCTCTTATACTCGGCAATGAAGGAAAAGGAATGGCAGCAGAACACTTGGCTCAAACGGATCAAAATCTATTTATTCCGATTTATGGGCAGAGTGAATCGTTAAATGTTGGGGTAGCAGCGGGTATTTTAATGTATTATTTACGCGGATAGCAGTTGCATATGCTCCCCCTTTTCAATATAATATAAAAATAGTTACATAAAGAATAAATCGATGACAGAGGCAAGTAGCTTAAACTGTACTTTTCAGGGAGAAAATGCCGTAGACTGCAAGCATTTTTAAGGAAAGTTAAGTGAACATTTCACCTCTTGAGTTGGCACTTAGACCAGCAAATTAGCTGTAAAGGTGTACCGGTTGGATAGCCGTTATCTCAGAATGAAGCGAACAAAGATGACCAACATCTTTGTTAACTAGGGTGGTACCGCGAATATCTCGTCCCTTTTTGAGGGGCGAGTTTTTTATTTGGAAAAAAACAATATCAAAGGAGGAATCAACGTGGAAGAGCGTTTAAAAGAATTAGAAACTCTTGCATTACAACAAGTAAGTGAAGCACAGGATTTAAAGCAGCTGAATGAAGTACGTGTTGCTTATCTTGGGAAAAAAGGTCCTATTACAGAAATTTTAAGAGGAATGGGGCAGCTTTCAGCGGAAGAAAGACCGAAAATGGGAGCGCTAGCTAATGTCGTTCGTGAAGCGATTGCCGGCAAAATTGAAGAAAAACAAGCAGAGTTAGAAAAAGCTGCAGTAGCTGCAAAGCTTGCCTCTGAAACAATCGATGTTACCTTACCAGGTCGTCCAACACCAACTGGAAGCCAACACCCACTAACAAAAGTAGTGGAGGAAATTGAAGATCTATTCTTAGGGATGGGCTATACCATTGCTGAAGGTCCAGAAGTGGAAAAAGATTATTATAATTTCGAAGCGTTAAACTTACCGAAAGATCATCCAGCACGTGATATGCAGGATTCTTTCTATATCACAGATGAGATTTTATTACGTACTCATACTTCCCCTGTTCAAGCGAGAACGATGGAGAAGAATGAAGCGAAAGGTCCAATTAAGATTATCTGCCCAGGAAAAGTTTACCGTCGTGATGATGACGATGCGACCCACTCCCACCAATTCACACAAATTGAGGGACTTGTCATTGACGAAAACATTAGCATGAGTGATCTTAAGGGAACTCTTGAAGTATTTGCTAAAAAAATGTTCGGAGACGAGCGTGAAATTCGTTTACGTCCAAGTTTTTTCCCATTCACAGAGCCATCAGTTGAAGTGGATGTTTCTTGTGCGAAATGCGGAGGAAAAGGCTGTAATGTATGTAAGCAAACGGGTTGGATTGAAATTTTAGGAGCAGGAATGGTTCATCCACGAGTACTTGAAATGGCTGGCTATGACTCAAAAAAATATCAAGGTTTTGCATTTGGAATGGGACCTGAGCGTATTGCGATGCTTCGTTACGGCATTGATGATATTCGTCATTTCTACACGAACGATCAACGTTTCGTGAAGCAATTCAATCGAGTTTAAGAGGAGGGGAAAACATGTTAGTATCTTATAATTGGTTAAAAGATTATGTAAATATAGATGGTGTAACCGCTGAAGAGCTTGCTGAGAAAATCACAAGAAGTGGGATTGAAGTAGAAACAGTAGAGGTATTAAACGAAGGCATACAAGGTGTTGTAATTGGTCATGTTGTAGAAAGAGAGCAGCATCCTAATGCAGATAAATTAAATAAATGTTTAGTTGATGTTGGTGACGAAGAACCGGTTCAAATTATTTGTGGAGCTTCAAACGTAGATAAAGGACAAAAGGTAGCTGTTGCGAAGGTTGGTGCAGTTTTACCAGGAAACTTCAAAATCAAACGTGCGAAGCTTCGTGGTGAAGAATCAAACGGTATGATTTGTTCCTTACAAGAAATCGGAATAAGTTCGAAGTTAGTTGCCAAGGATTTCTCCGAAGGAATTTTCGTATTTCCAAATGATGTAGCAGTTGGAGAAGATGCACTTGAATACTTAAATCGTAATGATAAAGTATTGGAGCTTGGCTTAACACCAAACCGTTCTGATTGTTTAAGCATGCTAGGAGTAGCATATGAGGTAGCTGCTATTTTAGGAAAAGAAGTACAATGGCCAGAAGCTACTTACACTGCAAATAGCGAGTCTGCTTCCGATTATATTTCAGTTCGAGTTGATGCAGAAGCGGATAATCCTTTATATGTAGCAAAGGTAATCAAAAATGTGAAGATTGGCCCGTCGCCACTGTGGATGCAATCACGCCTAATGGCAGCAGGAATTCGTCCTCATAACAATGTAGTCGATATTACGAACTATATTTTATTAGAATATGGCCAACCTTTACACGCGTTTGATTACGATCGTCTTGGAAGCAAGGAAGTAGTAGTAAGACGTGCACATCAGGATGAAAAAATTATTACGCTTGACGATGCAGAGCGCAAATTATCCCAAGAGCATTTAGTGATTACAAATGGCGTGGAACCAATCGCTCTTGCAGGAGTGATGGGTGGAGCAAATTCCGAGGTTCAATCGGATACGACAACTATCCTATTAGAATCCGCTTATTTTAATGGCGTTACTGTACGCCGTGCATCAAAAGAACATGGCTTACGTAGTGAAGCAAGTGCCCGTTTTGAAAAAGGTATTGATCCAAACCGTACACACCAAGCAGCAGAACGTGCAGCAGCATTAATGGCTAAATATGCTGGTGGAGAAGTAGTAGGCGGTTCTGTAGAAGTAAACACATTAAACGTGGAGCCTGCTGTTGTAACGACTACAGTAGAGAAAATCAACTCCGTTTTAGGAACTTCTATAGCAGCGGCAGAAGTAAAAGCAATCTTCACAAAGCTTCAATTTGAAGTGTCAGAGGATAACAATACATTTACCGTAACAGTTCCGACACGTCGTGGAGATATTACGATTGAAGAAGATCTAGTAGAAGAGGTAGCGCGATTATACGGCTATGATAATATTCCAACTACTTTACCGATAAGTGCCGCAACACCAGGAGTGTTAACACCTTACCAAGCAAAACGCCGTAAAGTACGCAGTTATTTAGAAGGCTCAGGTCTTTTGCAAAACATTACGTACTCCTTAACAAGTGAAGGTCGTGCCAAACAATTTGCTTTAGAAGAAGGGAAAGCGATTAGACTTGCAATGCCAATGAGTGAAGAAAGAAGCACCTTGCGTTTAAGCTTAGTGCCTCATTTATTAGAAGTTCTTCAACATAACATTGCCCGCTCCTTGCCTGCAAATGCAGTCTATGAAATCGGGTCCGTATTCATTGGGCAAGAAAACGATGTGCTTCCTTTAGAAAAAGAGCGTTTAGCAGGAGCATTAACCGGTCTGTGGGAACAGCACCCTTGGCAAGGCGAGAAAAAAGCGGTCGATTTCTTCGTCGCAAAAGGTATTCTTGAAGGCATGTTTGCTATGCTAGGTTTAAAAGAACGTATCTCTTATCGCCGTGCCGAAAAGGATGGCTTACACCCTGGTCGTACAGCAGAAATTTTACTGAATGGTGAAAGTGTTGGATTCCTTGGACAGCTGCATCCTGAGAAATTAAATGAGCTTGATTTACCAGAGACGTATGTGTTTGAGTTATCTTTAACTTCTTTATTAAAAGAAGAAATTGCGGAAATCAGCTACGATGCAATCCCGCGTTTCCCATCCATTGGACGCGATATTGCGCTTGTCGTTGATCGCAGTACTGCAGCAGGTGAGCTTGAACAAGAAATTAAAGCTGCTGGTGGAGCATTATTGAAAGAGGTACAGGTGTTTGATGTATACGAAGGAGACAAGATTGATGCTTCTAAAAAATCAGTAGCCTTTGCATTACGTTACTACCACCCTGAGCACACGCTAACAGATGAAGAAGTAACAAAGGTTCATAATAAAGTATTACAAGTAGTAGAAGAGAAATTTAATGCAGTATTGAGAAGCTAAATATCGATGTGAAAAGCGAACTAGAATCCTTAAAGGGATTTTAGTTCGCTTTTTTGTAGTTTTCATGTAGGGCTCTGTTAAACACACCGCTATACTTTAACAGAGCCTAATAAAAAATAGGTAAAATGAATGATTTGTACGAACTTATGTTCTGTTTTTATGATAGAATGGTATAATAGAGTAGACAGTATAATAGGAACGGGTGGTGCGGTGAATCCTTGTGGGGGACGGGGGTGACCGTATGAGTGAACTGCAACTATTTTTGACGTCAGGACTATTCCTCTTTGCATTAGTGAATCTAGTAATTGTTTTAATTAGGGAGATGACAAAAAAATAACCCACCCGTGACGACTAATTGGCTGTTAGGCAGTCGGGTGGATTAATCTAAATCGTTCGATTCCACAGTAGCCGTGCTTCTGCGGGGGTTATACTGTTAAGAGTCAAAGTGAGTCCAACACTTTGGCTTCTTCAAGCATACGTATAAGTAAAGTATAGCATAACGACTTTTAGAATTGTAAGTGTGATACTATACTAATTTTTTTGCTTTTAAAGTGTTAGCAAAATGTACTTTCGCAACCTTGTTCAAAAAGGACTCACCATGTTTTTTTATTACTTTAGCAGCTGCTACGTCTACTTTAGACCCTGCTCCTTTTGGAATGGTAATACCGGCTAGCTCGCTTAGTTTGTCCATTTCTTTTAAGAAGGAATAGCGAGCAATGATCGATGCTGCTGCAACGGATAAATGAAGACCTTCTGCTTTCGTATGAAAATAGACATTTTCCTTCACGATATTTTTTTGCTGTGCAATATGACGATAATAAACGCCTGCTTCGGCAAATTGATCAATAAGAATAGCATCAGGCTTTTCAGGGGCAATTTTGGCAAGAACATGCTCTAGCGCTTTATTATGCAAGAGCGCTTTAATTTTTCCTTGGGTCATGCCGCTTTGCTGCAACTCATTATATTTCTCATTATGTAAAACTAACAAGCTATATGGAAGATGTGGTAAAATATCTTTTGCGATTCGAATGATTTTCTCATCTGTTAATGCTTTCGAATCCATCACGCCAAGCTCTTTTAAACGTGCCATTTGTTCCCTTTTTACATAGGCGGCACAGACTGTAATTGGACCAAAGTAATCACCTGTTCCAACTTCATCTGAACCGATGACGGAAAGTGAAGCAAAACCGACAGGCAATTTGGATTTTACAACGGGTGATGCTGCTTTTGTTTTGCTGGCGGATTTCGAAGGCGCTGTTGTACCACCAAACTCTCTCCAAATATTCGCTTCTTCATCAGCTGCTTTCCCTTGGAATAAAACCTTACCTGATTTATAGGCAGTGATGGCACATTGTGGTGATTTCGCAGCGAAAACAGCACCTGCTGGTAGTTTCTCTATTTGATGTGGATGATAAAAATCTTTTATTTTTGCTAAGATATTGCTAGGCACTTGTATGACTTGATATGACAAATTTTTCACTCCTACTACAAATTTTTACATTTTTCTGTTGTTTCCATTAGGTTTGCTTTCCACTTTCTAATCTTTCATGGTATTATTAAGATTAGGATTTTATGAATGGGGGCATACACGTTGTCAGAGCAAAAAACTCGCACAACTGTCGACATATATGGACAACAATACTCGATTGTTGGTACGGAAAGTATAAGTCACATTCGACTTGTTGCTTCCATTGTCGATGAAAAAATGAGAGAAATCAATGGTAAAAATTCAAACTTAGATATAAGTAAATTGGCAGTACTTACAGCTGTAAATGTTGTACATGATTATATCAAATTAAAAGAGGCATACGATATACTTGAAAGAGAAATGAAGAAAAAGGATTGAGTACGATGTTAAATTTAATTATCATCTTTCTATTTATTATGGGATTAATTATAGGGATACGTCGCGGTTTTATTATGCAAATTGTTCATTTGTCAGGATTTATTGCTGCATTTGTCGTTGCATATATGTTTTATGCAGATTTAGCACCAAAATTAAAGCTATGGATTCCTATGCCAAGCTTTGGAGATCCTGCTACCACTTCAGTCTTCTTTGAAACATTAAGCTTAGATACTGCGTATTATAGAGCGATTGCGTTTGCGATATTGTTTTTTGGAACACGTATTGCTGCCCAAATAATTGGTTCCATGTTAGACTTTCTAACGCATTTGCCAATTTTAAAGCAAGTTAATAGTTGGGCTGGTGCTTTATTAGGTTTTGTGGAAATCTATTTAATTGTGTTTGTATTACTTTACATTGGTGCACTAGTACCAGTAGAAATAGTACAAACTTCTATCAGTGAATCGTCTATGGCGAAAGGGATTGTGGAAAATACCCCTGTGTTCTCTGATAAATTAAAAGACATTTGGTCTGGTTATATGGCTGGAAACTAAAACTCCTCTATTGGTTTGAGGGGTTTTTCTTTGTATTACAATTGGAAAATGAATATCTAGTCCAATTGATTGTACTTTTCCGAAGAATATTTGTATGATTTTAATAGGACAAACTCATAAGGTTAGGTGATACCAATGAACAAAAAACAAATCGTAAAATGGTTAGAAACCATTGCTACATATATGGAATTAAAAGGAGAAAACGGTTTTAAAGTGTCTGCATTTAGGAAAGCGGCATTAGCATTGGAGAATGATGAGAGAAGTATTAGCCAAATAGAAGATGTCACAAAGATTAGTGGAATCGGGAAAGGAACAGCGGCTGTGATTGAGGAGCTGCTAGAAACGGGAAAATCAACAGTGCTAGAGGAATTACAGCAACAAGTACCAGAGGGCCTTATTCCACTATTAAATTTACCTGGTTTAGGTGGTAAGAAAATCGCGAAACTTTACCAGGAGTTAAACGTAGTAGATATCGTTACATTAAAGGAAGCTTGTGAAATGGAGAAGGTTCAGGCTTTAGCTGGGTTTGGCAAAAAAACAGAAGAAAAAATTCTAGCAGCTATCGGTGAGGTTGGAAAGCGACCAGAGCGGTTACCGATCTCCTTTATGACAGAAATTGCTGAAAAAGTAGAAGAATATTTAGCAACTGTTAATGGTATCGAAGCATTTTCGCGAGCGGGGAGTCTACGGAGATATAAAGAAACGATTAAAGATTTAGATTTTATCATTTCGACGAATCAACCTTCCGAAGTTCGTGAACAATTGCTAAAAATGGATCGTCAAGTGGAAATCATTGCAAACGGAGATACGAAGGTATCGATTGTGCTTGGTTATGATTATGATGTCTCAGTGGATTTCCGTTTAGTTGAACCGATTAGCTATCCAACAACTCTCCACCATTTTACAGGATCCAAAGATCATAATGTCCGAATGAGACAATTAGCCAAGGAACGTGGAGAAAAGATTAGTGAATACGGAGTAGAAAATGTTGAATCAGGAGAAATGATTCATTTCAATTCAGAGGAAGAATTTTTCGAGCATTTTAACTTGCCTTTTATCCCACCGGAAATAAGGGAAGATGGGACTGAGGTGGATTATGCTATTAATAATGGAACAATCCCACTCGTTTCTTTGTCTGATATCAAAGGTGATTTACATATGCATACGACTTGGAGTGATGGTGCCTACACATTAGAAGAAATGATAGAGGCCTGTCGTGCTAAGGGGTATAAATATATTGCTATTACCGATCATTCGCAATATTTAAAAGTAGCCAATGGTCTAACATCCGAAAGATTGCGTCTGCAAAAGGAAGAAATAAGAAAATTAAATGAAAAGTATCATGATATCACGATTTTATCAGGGGTGGAAATGGATATTTTACCAGATGGAACACTAGATTATGACGATGAATTAATGGAAGAGATGGATCTTGTGATTGCTTCCATTCACTCTAGTTTTTCTCAAAAAAGAGAAGTCATTATGGCTAGACTAAAAGCGGCCTTAGAAAACTATCATGTGGATATCATTGCACATCCAACAGGAAGACTAATAGGAAAGCGTGAAGGTTATGATGTGGATATGGAGATGCTTATTCAGCTAGCAAAAGAAACAGATACTGCGCTAGAGTTAAATGCAAATCCTCATCGACTTGATTTAGGAAGTAAATATGTAAGATTAGCACAAGACGCTGGTGTTAAACTAGTGATTAATACAGATGCGCATAGTATAGAAATGCTAGAACATATGGAAACAGGTGTCGCGACCGCTCGAAAAGGTTGGATAAAAAAAGAAAATGTAATAAACACCTGGACAGAAGAAGAGTTGAAGAAATTCTTAACACGTCATCATACGTAAGGCAAGTATAGAAGGGAGTTATGGTAACGTGCAACAAAGAGTATTAAAGGTATTGGAATTTAATAAAGTTAAAGATAAATTAGCATCATTCGCAGCTTCTTCCTTAGGGAAGGAAAAGGTAGCGCAATTATTACCATCTACAAGTTTCGAGGATGTTGTTGCAAGCCAAGCACAAACGGACGAAGCGGCAAAGATTATCCGATTAAAAGGAGAAGTGCCCCTTGGCGGAATTAAGGATATCCGTGCCCATGTCAAAAGAGCGGAAATCGGAGGGGCATTAAACACACATGAACTTCTTGATGTAGCTGGAACTATTTATGCAGCTCGGAAATTAGATCGCTTTGTAGAAGCAATCTTGGAAGAGGACATCCAAGTGCCGATTCTGAAAAATTATATGCAACAGCTTAATATTTACCCTGATTTAGAAAGAAACATAAAAAATTGTATTGATGAATACGGAGAAATGTTAGATGGAGCAAGTGACAAGCTACGTGGTATTCGTCAACAACTGCGTTCTACGGAATCTCGTGTTCGCGAAAAACTAGAAAGTATGATTCGCTCCTCTAACGCCCAAAAGATGCTGTCGGATGCGATTGTAACGATTCGTAATGAGCGCTTCGTTATACCAGTTAAACAAGAATATCGAGGAGCATATGGTGGGATAGTACATGATCAATCTTCCTCAGGTGCGACTCTTTTCATAGAACCTCAGCAGGTAGTGGATTTAAATAACGTTCTTCAAGAAGCTAAAGTAAAAGAAAAGCTAGAGATTGATCGTATTTTAAGTGAACTTTCAGGAGAAGTGGCCGAAGTAGCGAGAGAACTACTTGCAAACGTCATGATATTAGCTGAAATTGATTTTATGTTTGCTAAAGCGAAATATGGTAAACATATTCGTGGAACAAAGCCAGCTATAAATGATGAGAAATTTGTTCGTCTCGTACAGGCAAGGCATCCTCTAATTGCAGAGGATGTGGTGGTTCCTAATACGATTGAATTAGGAAAAGATTATACATCAATCGTAATTACTGGCCCCAATACAGGGGGGAAAACGGTCACGTTAAAAACACTTGGTTTGCTGACGATCATGGCACAGGCTGGATTACATATACCGGCTCAGGACGGCTCAGAGGTTGGTGTGTTTTCTGCAGTGTATGCTGATATCGGTGACGAACAATCCATCGAACAAAGTTTAAGTACATTTTCTTCCCATATGGTTAATATTGTTGAAATTCTAAAAAACGTTGATCACAATAGTTTGGTTTTATTCGATGAACTTGGTGCTGGAACTGATCCTCAAGAGGGGGCGGCACTTGCGATATCTATCCTGGATGAAGTATACAGCCGTGGGGCTTGTGTAATTGCGACGACCCATTATCCTGAGTTAAAAGCTTATGGGTATAATAGAGATGGTGTGGTAAATGCAAGTGTAGAGTTTGATGTGAATACACTAAGCCCCACTTACCGTCTGCTTATTGGTGTTCCTGGTAGAAGTAATGCATTTGAAATATCCAAACGACTAGGATTATCCATGGATGTTATCGAGCATGCAAAAGGCTTCGTTAGTGAGGATAGTAACAAAGTAGAAAATATGATTGCATCTTTAGAAAGTTCGCAAAGAAGAGCAGAGGAAGAGTGGAACGAAGCGGAAGAGTTAAGAAAATCTTCGCAAAAGTTGCATGAAGAGCTGGAACAGCAAATACAAGAGTTAAATGAACAACGCGATAAGCTATTAGAGAAAGCATCGCTAAAAGCAGAGAAACTGGTTGAGGATGCTAAACAAGAGGCTGAACAGGTAATTAAAGAGCTTCGTAAAATGCGAATCGAGCAGCATGCAAATGTGAAAGAGCATGAATTAATCGATGCGAAAAAAAGATTAGAGGGTGCTGTTCCTACTTTTAAAAAGTCAGCTACTACGAAAAAGCAGGAGCCTTCAACTCAGACTCTTAAACCAGGAGATGAAGTGAAAGTATTAAGTTTGAACCAAAAAGGACATTTAGTAGCGAAAACCAATGATAAAGAATGGCAAGTCCAAATTGGGATTTTAAAAATGAAGGTTAAAATAAAGGATATCGAGTATGTTAGTAGACCAAAACCTATCGAAACCAAGCCATTGGCCACGATAAAAGGAAAAGATTATCATGTGAATATTGAATTAGATTTACGTGGTGAGCGATTTGAGGATGCTTTAATGCGTGTAGAAAAGTACCTTGATGATGCAACACTTGCAGGGTATCATCGCGTATCCATTATCCACGGAAAAGGTACAGGGGCCTTGCGTGTCGGTGTACAAAATTATTTAAAAAACCATCGTTCTGTGAAAAACTATCGCTTTGGGGAAGCCTCAGAAGGTGGAACAGGAGTAACAGTGGTCGAGCTGAAATAACAGGGGGATCGAGAGATGTCTAGTTTTTGGGAGAATGAATTAGTAAGAACTACTGCCAACTACAGTGTGGTAGTTCTCTGTTTGATTTTATTTCTAGCGATATTAGAGTTAGTGACTAAATACAAAAATATGGAAGAGATTAAAAAAGGAAACCTTGCTGTCGCCTTGGCAACGGGCGGAAAAATCTTAGGAATTGCAAACATTTTTCGTTATTCCATAAGTGATCATGCTACTTTTCTTACCATGATTGGCTGGGGAGCACTAGGATTCATTTTTTTACTATTGGGTTACTTTATTTTTGAATTCTTGACACCGAACTTTAATGTTGATGATGAAATTAGAAATGATAATCGGGCAGTTGGCTTCATATCGTTTGTCATTTCAGTGGGCCTATCATATATTATTGGAGCAAGCATAGGGTAAGGTAAGGAGCTTAAGAGAATGGAAACTTTAGCAAAAGTATTAATCGGACTATGCGGATTGTTTATGTTAATAGGTGTTATTTATTTATTATTTTTAGCATAGTGTAAAAGGAGTTCAAATCATAACGAATTATGATCTGAACTCTTTTTTTATTCCATGGCGCTATTAAACTCCGCTGCTGATTTTTGCACTAGGCTTCGGCATGTGCGGAAATCAACAGCTAGGGCCCAGAAAATCAACACTGCTAATTAACATAGCTTATTCAACAAAGAAAAAAACTCTTCTAGATGAATGAAAAGAAAAGATTGTAATTTTCGAAAAGTTAAAATAATGTTATAATTTACAGTGGATTACTGATATACTATAACAAACAGATATGGGCCTTTTGTAGTAGTACAGGCCGAAGAGGGAGGGAATAGAATGGAACAAAAAGTGAATAAGCCTTGGCTGTCACTTTATCCAGAAGAAATACCTCATGAAATCGACTTCGATGAAAGAACGCTACAATCTTATTTGAAAGAAGCGGCAATTGAATATCCGAACAAAACGGCTATTCATTTTCTTGGAAAAAAACTGACGTTTCAAGAAGTGTATGATCAAGCTTTAAAACTCGCAAATTACTTAAAAGACCTTGGAGTAAAAAAAGGGGATCGTGTAGCAATTATGCTACCAAACTGTCCACAAGCTGTAATAAGCTATTATGCGGTACTATTTTCAGGTGGAATTGTTGTACAAACAAACCCACTTTATATGGAAAGAGAGCTAGAGTATCAGATTAATGATTCTGGTTCTGAGATTATTATTACGTTAGATATTCTTTATCCGAGAGTTTCTAAAGTGAAAGCGCTAACAAAATTAAAAGATATTATTGTGACAGGAATAAAAGATTATTTACCATTCCCTAAAAATATGTTTTATCCTTTTGTACAAAAAAAGCAGTATGGAATTGTCGTAAAGGTAGAGCATAGTGGCGAAAATCATTTATTTACAGAAATTATTAAGCAGACAGCTGTGAATGAAATAGATGTAGAAATTGATCCAAAAGAAGATTTGGCATTGTTACAATATACAGGTGGGACAACTGGCTTTCCTAAAGGTGTAATGCTGACTCATATGAACCTAGTTGCCAACACGTCTATGAGTGTGAAGTGGTTATATAAATGCAAAAAAGGTGAAGAAAAAGTTATCGGTATTTTGCCATTTTTCCATGTTTACGGTATGACTGCAGTAATGAATTTATCAATAATGCAGGCGTTTGAAATGGTTTTATTGCCGAAGTTTGATCCAGAAATGACATTAAAAGCTATTCAAAAGGAAAAACCGACATTATTCCCAGGGGCACCGACCATTTATATTGCATTATTAAATCATCCTGATTTAGCAAAATATGATTTATCATCAGTTGATGCTTGCTTAAGTGGATCAGCGGCTCTGCCAGTTGAGGTTCAGGAGCAGTTTGAACGGATAACAGGCGGTAAGCTAGTCGAAGGATATGGTCTTTCTGAAACGTCTCCAGTTACACATGCAAACTTTTTATGGGACGAAAGAGTGACAGGGAGTATCGGAATCCCATGGCCAAATACTGACTCTAAAATCTTATCGATGGAAACTGGAGAAGAAGCAGAGCTCAATGAAATTGGGGAAATCATTGTAAAGGGTCCTCAAGTCATGAAAGGTTATTGGAATAGGAAAGAGGATACGGAAGCTACTTTAAAAGATGGCTGGCTCTTAACTGGTGATTTAGGTTACATGGATGAACGCGGATATTTTTATGTCGTTGACCGTAAGAAAGATATGATTATTGCTGGTGGCTTTAATATTTATCCACGTGAAATAGAGGAAGTCCTTTATGAACACGATCAAATTCAAGAAGTTGTCGTCGCGGGGATCCCTGACCCGTATAGGGGAGAAACAGTGAAGGCGTATATTGTGACGAAACAAGGAGCTACCATAACGGAAGAGGAATTAGATAAATATGCTCGTAAACATCTAGCTGCGTATAAAGTACCAAGATTATATGAATTTAGAGATGAACTTCCGAAAACAGCGGTTGGGAAAATTTTAAGAAGAGCGCTAATTGAAGAAGAAAAGCAAAAAATTGCTAAGTAAGATGGAGCATAAGGATTAGCTAGTAACTTTGCCGAGATGGTGGAGACATCATCTCTTTCTCATTTAAGGTAAGTATAGTTTTTTACGATTCTATTATGATAAGATAATGATTGACAGTTCTTTCAGGGTAAAGTATTATGAGGTTATGAATGATTATTCATTCATTTTACAAAAGGAGAGAACGGGTTGAAACAACACAAACCTAAATACAAGCAAATAATAGATGCAGCTGTTATAGTTATGGCTGAAAATGGCTATCACCAAGCACAGGTTTCCAAAATTGCGAAACAAGCTGGTGTGGCAGATGGAACGATTTATTTATATTTTAAAAATAAAGAAGACATACTGATTTCGTTATTTCAAGAAAAAATGGGTCTTTTTATTGAAAAAATTCGTGTTGAAATTGCAGGAAAATCGACAGCAAACGAGAAGTTATTAACATTGATAGAAAAACATTTTTCTATGCTTGCTGCTGACCATCATTTAGCGATTGTTACGCAACTAGAATTAAGGCAATCAAATAAGGAACTTCGCTTAAAAATTAATGAAGTTTTAAAGGGCTATTTACAAGTTGTGGATGAAATTTTAATTGCTGGAATAAACAATGGTGAACTTCGAGAGGATCTTGATGTCAGGTTAGCAAGACAGATGGTGTTTGGTACAATCGATGAATCCATTACAACATGGGTTATGAATGATCAAAAGTACGACTTAACAACGGTAGCACCTCGTCTACATGATTTATTAATCAAAGGTTTTGGAGCTACTCTTTAAAGTAGCTCTCTAGCGGTAGATAACGTATACTAGAATGAAATTCTGACTGAATGATAGCTTGGGGCTTTTGTGTAAGGGGAGATTGAGCGCTCGCTCGCCAAGTATCAGTGTAGGACCACGCTATTAGAAGTTCTTAGTTTTCTAAACATAACGAGGGGGTATGATTGGTGGAATTTTTACATTACAATGTGGAAGAACAAATTGCTACAGTTACTATTAGTAAAGCTCCTGCTAATGCGTTATCGTCTGCAGTTTTGAAAGAGCTTTCAAAACTATTAGATGAACTAGAAAGTAATGAGGAAGTTCGAGTCGTCCTGCTTCATGGGGAAGGGAGATTCTTCTCTGCAGGTGCTGATATTAAGGAATTTACGACGGTCAAAACCGGTGAAGAGTTTGCACAGTTAGGGAAAGTTGGGCAAGATTTGTTCGAAAGAATGGAAACATACCCTAAACCAATAATTGCAGCTATTCATGGTGCCGCACTTGGCGGAGGCTTAGAGCTTGCAATGGGCTGCCACATTCGCCTTGTGACGAAAACGGCAAAGCTTGGTTTACCTGAGCTTCAGTTAGGTCTAATTCCTGGTTTCGCTGGAACACAACGATTACCTAGATTAGTAGGTTCTGCGAAAGCATTTGAAATGTTATTTACAAGTGATCCTTTAACTGGGGAAGAAGCGGTACAATGGGGCCTTGCTAATAAAGCTTTTGAAGAAGAGAATTTGATGGAAGAAGCCTTAAAAATGGCAAAGAAAATTGCTAAAAAAGGTCCAGTTTCCGTAGCATCTGTTATCGAATTATCACGATATACGAAATCCCAAGAATTTTACAATGGGGTCGAGAAAGAAGCAGAGCTATTTGGGAAGGTATTCTCATCTGAAGATGGAAAAGAAGGTATTCAAGCGTTTATAGAAAAAAGAGCTCCCGAATTTAAAGGGAAGTAATTTTTTTTATATATAAAAAACAGAATATTACCAATAAAACTAATGTTTAAACAGGAGGTACAGGGATGAATATTTATGTACTACTAAAAAGAACGTTTGATACAGAAGAGAGACTTACCGTGTCAAATGGTGGGATAAATGAAGAAGGTGCTGAATTTATCATCAATCCTTATGATGAGTATGCAGTAGAAGAGGCAATTCAATTAAAAGAAGCGCATGGTGGAGAAATTACAGTTGTTACAGTGGGCTCTGAAGAAGCAGAAAAAGAGTTACGTACCGCTTTAGCGATGGGTGCTGATAAAGCTGTATTGATCAATACTGAAGATGATATTGAAAATGGTGACCAATTTACAACAGCGAAAATTTTAGCAGAATACTTAAAAGATAAAGATGCAGATATAATCTTAGGTGGAAACGTTGCAATTGACGGTGGCTCTGGTCAAGTAGGTCCTCGCGTGGCAGAGTTGCTTAATATTCCTTATGTTACGACGATTACGAAGCTGACTATTGAAGGGGAAAAAGCGACGATTGTTCGTGATGTAGAAGGAGATTCAGAAGTAATTGAAACTTCTCTTCCATTATTAGTAACTGCTCAGCAAGGCTTAAATGAACCGCGTTACCCATCTTTACCAGGGATCATGAAGGCGAAGAAAAAACCTTTAGAGGAATTGGAATTAGACGATTTAGATTTAGAGGAAGACGATGTAGAGGCAAAAACAAAAACACTTGAAATTTATTTGCCACCGAAAAAAGAAGCAGGAAGAGTCCTGCAAGGCGACCTAGATCAACAAGTGAAGGAATTAGTAGCTGCATTAAGAAACGAAGCAAAAGTAATCTAACATAAAAATAGATACGTAGATACATGGACAGGAGGAGACAAACATGGCAAGAAAAGTTTTAACTTTAGCAGAAGTACGTGATTCAGCATTACGTAATGTATCCTATGAAGCGATTGCAGCAGGGAAAATCGTAGCAGAGGGTGGAGAAGTTGTTTCCGTACTAGTAGGGGAAAATGTAGGAACGCTAGCTCAAGAACTTATTGCATACGGTGCAGATCGAGTTATTACTGTAGAACACGCTAATTTGAAAACGTATACATCTGATGGATACGCTCAAGCTTTATTGGCTGCTGTAGAAGCAGAACAGCCAGAAGGTTTAATTTTAGGCCACACAGCCTTAGGGAAGGACTTATCTCCTAAGCTTGCAAGTAAATTGAATTCTGGATTAGTTTCAGATGCAACAGAAGTAGAAGAAGTAGGTGGAAATTTAGTTTTCACACGACCAATCTATTCTGGTAAAGCGTTTGAAAAGAAAATCGTAACAGATGGCATAATCTTTGCTACAATTCGTCCGAATAATATTGCCTCTCTGGATAAAGATGATGCGAGAACAGGTGAAGTCTCTTCACTTGATGTAGATGTAAAAGACTTACGTACTATTATTAAAGAAGTTGTACGTAAAGCAACTGATGGAGTAGACCTTTCAGAAGCCAAGGTTGTAATTGCAGGGGGCCGTGGTGTGAAGAGCACTGAAGGCTTCGAACCATTAAAAGAGTTAGCGGATGTATTAGGTGCAGCTGTTGGGGCTTCTCGTGGTGCATGCGACGCAGACTATTGCGATTACTCACTTCAAATCGGTCAAACAGGTAAGGTTATTACACCGGACTTGTATATCGCTTGCGGTATCTCAGGGGCTATTCAACATTTAGCTGGTATGTCCAACTCTAAAGTAATTGTTGCCATTAACAAGGATCCAGAAGCAAACATTTTCAAGGTTGCAGACTATGGAATAGTTGGTGACTTGTTTGAAGTCGTGCCAATGTTAACAGAAGAGTTTAAAAAACTTTTAGTGACGAACTAATTGTACAAAATTCAGGCACCAGCTAAGCGCTTATGATGACGCTTAGCTGGTGCCTTTTTCGAAATTATATCTTTTCGGAATTAGGTAAATTGTATGAATCTAAAACATCTATTACTGTTACTGGTCAGCTAATGATTCGGCGCGATGCAATTACTATGACACCAAATGGAACGTTTGAAGGTATAGTTAAATACATTGCTTTTGAAGGGGAATATAAACAAGGAACCTTAAGGTTAGGTAAACAAGCCATAGCTTGCTTTACAGCAAATCCTGATTTCAAGTTCCGAAGCGATGGAGAAAGTAAGATTTAATATAAGTGGATATTGTTTCCTACCTGATGCTCATGAAGAAGTTAAAGAAATCGCAAATTAATTTTTCAAAATAGGCAAAGCTAGAGTGAAGCATATAATTAGCGTCAGAAAATAGGAAATGCTATACTTAGCTGTAATAAAACTCTGGAAGATTTTCCATCTAACAGAGAATCAATTATCTGAGTTAAAAGGCTTAGGAGGAATTTAAATGGCTATTTCAAATGTAACAGATCAGAATTTCACACAAGAAACAAACGAAGGACTAGTATTAGCAGATTTCTGGGCACCTTGGTGTGGACCTTGTAAAATGATTGCTCCAGTTCTTGAAGAATTAGATCAAGACATGGGCGACAAAGTGAAAATCGTGAAAGTAGATGTAGACGAAAACCAAGAAACAGCAGGGAAATTCGGCGTTATGAGTATCCCAACGTTACTAGTTATTAAAAACGGAGAAGTTGTCGACAAAGCAGTTGGCTACCAACCAAAAGAAGCATTAGCAGAACTACTAAACAAGCACGCATAAGCATACCTAAAAAGCCTAGTGATCATCACTGGGCTTTTTTATGTTGGTTCTGTTAAAGTACAGTGTTAATTTTTAGGTATTTAGCTGTTGATTGGAGCAATAGGCGAAGACTCCTGCGGGAGATAGCGTTTTGTGGAGACCCCGCAGGCATGCCGAGGAGGCTCCACAAGCGCCCTCTGGATAAGCGAAGCCTAGTGCGGAAATCAACAGCGGTGCTTAACAGAGTCTTTATGTTAAAAATGGTACAATCACCATGAGATAGGTATAATAAAAGAGAAGAAATCTTAGGTTGGGGTGAAGGTGAATTGGAAAAATCATTAAAGGAAAAATTAGCGATATTGCCTGACCAACCAGGATGCTATCTGATGAAAGATAGACAAGGGACAATCATCTATGTCGGAAAGGCAAAAGTATTAAAAAATCGTGTCCGATCATATTTTACAGGGAGTCACGATGGAAAAACACTCCGTTTAGTAAATGAAATCGTTGATTTTGAATATATTGTTACCTCGTCTAATATCGAGGCATTAATTCTTGAATTGAATTTAATAAAAAAGCACAATCCTAAATATAATATCATGCTAAAGGATGACAAACGCTACCCCTTCATTAAAATAACAGCAGAACGTCATCCCCGTTTACTTATCACAAGAAAAGTAGCAAAGGATAAAGGGAAGTACTTTGGGCCATATCCAAATGTACAAGCAGCAAATGAAACAAAGAAATTACTAGATCGAATATACCCTTTACGAAAATGTATGACATTGCCTGACCGTGTTTGTTTATATTTCGATTTAGGTCAGTGCTTAGCACCATGTGTAGAGCAAGTCTCTGAAGACACGAACAAAGAGATGGTTGATGGGATAGTTCGATTTCTAAATGGTGGATATAAAGAGGTAAAAGAAGAGTTGTCTGGTAAAATGCATAAGGCTGCAGAAAACCTTGAATTTGAAAGAGCAAAAGAGTTTCGAGATCAGATAATAAATATAGAGACTACGATGGAAAAGCAAAAGATGGAAATGAACGATTTTGTGGATCGTGATGTGTTTGGTTATGCCTTTGATAAAGGTTGGATGTGTGTGCAAGTATTTTTCATCCGTCAAGGGAAACTAATTGAGCGTGATGTATCGTTATTTCCCATCTATAATGAGCCAGAAGAAGATTTTTTGACTTATCTTGGCCAATTTTACTCGAAGCAAAATCATTTTATTCCCAAAGAAATATTGCTGCCAGGAGAAATCGAATTAGAATTGGCACAGCAACTATTGCAAACAAATGTCATGCAGCCACAACGAGGTAAGAAAAAACAACTTGTTGATTTAGCAAAGAAAAATGCAAAAGTTTCTTTAAGTGAGAAGTTCTCTTTAATTGAACGTGATGAAAAAAGGACAATTATAGCGGTGGAGAATCTAGGAGAAATTCTAGGTATTTCTACCCCGATGAGAATTGAAGCGTTTGATAATTCCAATATTCAAGGAACTGACCCCGTTTCTGCAATGGTTGTTTTTATTGATGGAAGACCGGAAAAAAGAGAATATCGAAAGTACAAGACGAAAAGTGTGCAGGGGCCAGATGATTATGAGTCGATGAGGGAAGTAGTAAGAAGGCGGTATGCTAGGGTGTTAAAGGAATCC
Organism: Sutcliffiella halmapala; assembly: GCF_002019665.1. Lineage (GTDB taxonomy): Bacteria > Bacillota > Bacilli > Bacillales > Bacillaceae_I > Sutcliffiella_A > Sutcliffiella_A halmapala. The sequence goes on from NZ_KV917375.1 coordinate 1,288,814, forward strand.
TTACCGTTGCCGGATTTAATTATCATTGATGGTGCGAAAGGACATATGTCAGCAGTTCGAGATGTCTTAGAAAACGAATTGAACCTTTTTATTCCAATCGTAGGTCTTGCAAAGGATGATAAGCATAGAACGAGCAATCTGTTAGCAGGTAGCGAAGCGGCAATTGTACCACTCGAGCGTACTAGTCAGGAGTTTTATTTATTGCAACGTATTCAAGATGAGGTTCATCGATTCGCGATCACCTTCCATCGCCAACTTCGTAGTAAAAATGTGTTTCAATCAATTCTAGATGATATCCCAGGAGTAGGAGCCACTAGGAAAAAAGCACTTCTTAAACATTTCGGTTCTGTTGTGAAACTAAAGGAAGCGACTGTAGAAGAAATGCAACAGGCAAAAATTCCTCGAGCAATTGCTGAAGAAATATTTAAAAAATTACATGAATAGGTGTTGTAAGTAGACTTATAGTTTGATATAATCACTATTAATTTCATAATGTGCCACTTCAAATTAATGAAGTGTTGATAGAGGTGCGAACTTCAAAAGTATGTAATCCGAGAAGAAAGAGCTTCCGAGAAGATTACGGAAAGGGGAGGATCGCCGAAGTAAAAAAAAGTCTCTTTTTCTTTTTTTTACTGGTTCTGCGTTTAAGAAATGTAGGACTGTCAGGTAGTATTTGTGCTGCCTGGAGAGCTATCTCACGCGTGAACGGTTATCTGTTTTTTTCCAATCACAGCAATGAGACAAAGCTCATTGCTGTTTTTTTTATACCTTCATACAGGAATAGCGATACTAAATTATGTTATTTATGTAACACGAGGTGCTAGGCTGAGCTTTCTATCTTAACATTATGATGAAATAAACAGAAAAGGAATTGGTGGTCATGTCAACGATTGTTGTTCAAAAATTTGGAGGAACTTCCGTAGGGTCAGTTGAGAGAATTCAGCATGTTGCGAAAAGAGTCATCAGTGAAGCGGAAAAAGGGCACAAAGTAGTAGTAGTGGTATCTGCAATGGGAAAAACGACAGACCAGCTTTTAACATTGGCAAATGCAATTAATCCTCATCCAAGTAAACGAGATATGGATATGCTTCTAACAACAGGTGAACAAATCACGATTTCCTTATTAGCAATGGCCTTACAAGTACAAGGGCATGAGGCAGTTTCGCTAACAGGTTGGCAGGCTGGGATTAGAACGGAGCCTGTACATGGCAACGCAAGAATCACTCATATTGAAACAGATTTATTAGCAAGCCATCTTGCGGCTGGAAAAATTGTTATTGTTGCAGGTTTCCAAGGAATCACGGAAAAAAATGAGATTACAACACTTGGCCGTGGTGGTTCTGATACAACAGCAGTTGCATTGGCAGCAGCATTAAATGCAAAAAAATGTGATATCTATACAGATGTAACGGGAGTGTTTACGACAGATCCTCGTTTTGTTAAGGATGCTAGAAAATTAGCGTCAGTTTCTTATGATGAAATGTTAGAATTGGCCAATCTAGGTGCTGGTGTCCTGCATCCGCGAGCGGTAGAGTTTGCAAAAAATTATGGCGTATCACTTGTGGTGCGTTCAAGTATGGAAGAGGAAGACGGTACGATTATTGAGGAGGAAGTTTCCATGGAAAAAAACTTAGTAGTAAGAGGCATAGCATTTGAGGATCAAGTTACACGTATTACCGTTTGTGAATTACCAAATGAGCTACATACTTTATCAACCATTTTTACAACTTTAGCTCAGCATAGTTTAAATGTAGATATCATTATTCAAACAAGCTTAAACAAGGATACAACTAACATTTCCTTCTCTGTTAAAACGAAGGATGTTCAAGAAACTATCAATGTGCTAGAAGCGCATAAGGAGCGTCTTGGCTATACAAAAATTGATCAAGAAAGCAACTTAGCAAAGGTTTCTATTGTGGGATCAGGTATGATTTCTAATCCAGGTGTTGCAGCTGAAATGTTCCAAGTTTTAGCGACTGAAGGTATTCATGTGAAGATGGTTAGTACTTCTGAGATTAAGGTTTCTACGGTTGTGGATGTTAATGTGATGGTGAAGGCTGTTGAAGCGTTGCATGTTGCGTTTAAACTTGGGGAAGAGGCAGTGGAGAAAGTGTTGAGTTAAATAGCAGTTAGTTGGAGTGCCCTTTATGAAGTGAGGGTGCTTTTTTTGATTTTTAGAGGAGGGAGATAGAAAAAAGCGCATCGTAATTTTGGGTACGATGCGCTGGGTAGTTTCTGTTTATTTGTCCCATTGGACGGTGATGTAGATTACTTGGCGTTTTTTTTGTTCCTCGATGGCTTCAGCGGTTTTGCCTTTTTGGCGTTGGGTTTGCTCGGCAAGGAAACCTGCTTCTAGTTGAAAGGATGCGTCTTTGTTAAGTTCAAGACGTCGCTTTACCATTTCGCCACAAAGTTGGTATTTTATTTCGTTCTTTTTTTGTTCGATAATCTCGAGATCGCCCCATCCAGCTTCTTTGAAAAACTGGGAGATTTGTTCTTGGGTATCGATGGTGAATTTTCTGGCTAATTGTTTTCCGGACCAGTAGATAATTTGTGTGTGATCTTTTCCTAATAGGTCTGGAAGTAGCATGTCGCGAATTAATTCATACCCAAATACTGGGACTTGTAAGGTTGTGTCATTAGCTTCTTGTTGGTTGTTCGCTTCAGTCAATTTACTTCCCCTCTTTCTATTACCCTCATTATATAATAAAGGTGATACATAAATAAATGAAGCAGAAGAAGTAATTTATTCTAGGAAAGTATTTTCTTATTTTTCTGACTTATTTTAACTCTGTTGACTTTTTCTAAAATTACAATTTTTGTACGCGTTTTCTTGACGCTTGCTATATGGGAGAGTAAAATAAACTTGTCACATATTTGTCGATATATCTGTAAAGGCTTTCATTTTATTGGAAGTTTAAAAAAAGGATGCGGGAGTTCGAGTGATTTTTTACTATAATAGATAGTGAAAGAGAGAACTTGTAAACATCTAATCTATTTTTTACTTGAAAAAGGGGGTTAAGTAATGGCAACAGAACGTGAATTTTTACTTCGAAGACTCCACTCTCTTCTAGGGGTCATACCAGTTGGTCTCTTCTTAATTCAGCATTTGGTTGTAAACCATTTTGCAACAAAGAGTCCAGAGGCGTTTAACACGGCGGCACACTTTATGGAGAATTTGCCGTTTCGCTATGTTTTAGAAATTTTTGTGATTTTCCTTCCAATCATATTCCACGCTATCTATGGCTTATATATTGCTTTTACAGCAAGAAACAATGTAAGCAATTATGGATTTGTGCGTAACTGGATGTTTATGCTCCAGCGTTTCACTGGAATTATTACATTAATTTTTATCGTATGGCATGTATGGGAAACGAGAATCGCAGCTGCTATGGGAGCGGATGTAAACTATGATATGATGGCAAGCATTCTTTCTAGCCCTGCTATGTTCTGGTTCTACATTGTTGGTGTAATTGCAACTATCTTCCACTTTGCAAATGGACTGTGGTCTTTCTGTGTAAGCTGGGGAATTACTGTAACTCCTCGTTCTCAACAAATTGCTACCTACGTGACACTAGGTATTTTCATTGCCTTATCAGTAGTAGGAGTTCGTGCAATCCTAGCATTCGTATAATTAGCAACTAGCAACTATTAAGGAGTGAGTTACCATTGAGTAAAAAAATTATCGTGGTCGGCGGTGGATTAGCGGGCTTAATGGCTACCATTAAGATTGCAGAAGCCGGTGTTCCAGTAGATTTATTTTCATTAGTACCAGTTAAACGTTCTCACTCAGTTTGTGCTCAAGGTGGAATTAACGGAGCGGTAAACACAAAGGGAGAAGGAGATTCTCCATGGGAACATTTTGATGATTCCGTATACGGTGGAGATTTCTTAGCAAATCAACCACCTGTTAAGGCAATGTGTGATGCAGCACCTGGAATTATCCATTTACTAGACCGTATGGGAGTTATGTTTAATCGTACACCTGAAGGATTACTAGATTTCCGTCGCTTTGGTGGAACGCAGCATCACCGTACAGCTTTTGCTGGAGCAACAACTGGGCAGCAATTACTGTATGCGCTAGATGAGCAAGTTCGTCGCCATGAAGTATCTGGTCTTGTAACAAAGTATGAAGGATGGGAATTCTTAGGTTCTGTAATTGATGATGAAGGCGTATGTCGTGGAGTAGTTGCGCAAAACTTAACATCTATGGAGATAGTTTCTTTCCCAGCAGACGCGGTTATTATGGCCACTGGTGGACCTGGAATCATTTTCGGGAAATCAACAAACTCTGTTATCAATACTGGTTCAGCAGCATCCATTGTTTATCAACAAGGGGCATATTACGCAAATGGGGAATTTATTCAAATCCATCCAACTGCAATCCCTGGAGATGACAAACTTCGTCTAATGAGTGAATCTGCTCGTGGAGAAGGTGGACGAGTTTGGACATATAAAGATGGAAAGCCTTGGTACTTCTTAGAGGAAAAATACCCTGCCTATGGTAACCTTGTTCCTCGTGATATTGCAACGCGTGAGATCTTCGACGTGTGTGTAAATCAAAAATTAGGAATTAACGGCGAAAACATGGTGTATCTGGATCTTTCTCATAAGGATCCAAAAGAACTAGATATTAAACTTGGTGGAATTATTGAAATCTATGAAAAATTCATGGGTGATGACCCACGTAAAGTTCCAATGAAAATCTTCCCAGCAGTTCACTACTCAATGGGTGGTATTTGGGTTGATTATGATCAAATGACGAATATTCCTGGTCTTTTTGCTGCAGGAGAATGTGATTACTCACAGCATGGTGCTAATCGCTTAGGAGCAAACTCACTTCTATCTGCTATATACGGTGGTATGGTGGCAGGACCAAAAGCAGTTGAATATATGAATGGCCTTGAAAAATCTACGGATTCTCTACCAAGTTCTCTTTTCGAACGCTATGTGAAAGAAGAGGAAGAAAAATGGAATCGTATTATGACAATGAATGGTACTGAAAATGCGTATGTTCTTCATAAAGAGCTAGGTGAATGGATGACAGATAACGTAACAGTTGTACGTTATAATGATAAGCTTCTAAAAACGGATGAGAAAATCCAGGAACTTTTAGAACGTTTTGACAATATCAATATCCATGATACGGCAAAATGGAGTAATCAAGGAGCGGCATTTACACGCCAACTTTTCCATATGCTTCAACTAGCTCGTGTTGTAACGATCGGTGCTTATAACCGTAATGAAAGTCGTGGAGCGCATTACAAGCCAGATTTCCCTGAGCGTAATGATGAGGAATTCTTAAAAACAACAATGGCGAAATTTACTGGTCCGAAATCTGCACCAGCATTCCATTTTGAAGAGGTAGATGTTAGCTTAATCCCACCTCGTAAGCGTGATTACTCTAAGAAAAAAGGGGGTAAAGAATGATGGCTGAACAAACAAAAACTGTAACGTTTAAAGTGAAGCGTCAAGATGGTCCTGATGGATCCCCTTATTTTGAGACATTTGAATTACCTTACAGACCGAATATGAACGTAATTTCTGCTTTAATGGAAGTACGTCGTAACCCTGTTAATCAGGATGGAAAAGCAACAACTCCTGTAAACTGGGATATGAACTGTTTAGAGGAAGTATGTGGAGCTTGTTCGATGGTTATTAACGGCAAGCCACGTCAATCCTGTACAGCACTGGTTGATCAGCTGGAGCATCCAATCGTGCTTGAGCCAATGAGCACATTCCCTGTTGTTCGTGACCTACAAGTTGACAGAAGTCGTATGTTTGATTCCTTGAAAAAAGTAAAGGCTTGGATCCCAATCGATGGAACATATGATTTAGGGCCTGGGCCACGTATGCCGGAGAAAAAGCGTCAATGGGCTTATGAACTTTCTAAATGTATGACATGTGGAGTTTGCTTAGAAGCATGTCCAAACGTTAATAGTAAATCTGAGTTTATTGGACCTGCCCCACTTTCTCAAGTGCGTTTATTTAATGCGCATCCAACCGGAGAAATGAATAAGGCAGATCGTCTAGAAGCGATTATGGGTGATGGCGGACTTGCAAACTGTGGTAACTCACAAAACTGTGTCCAATCTTGTCCAAAAGGTATTCCTTTAACCACTTCTATTGCGGCGCTTAACCGTGATACAACCATTCAGATGTTCCGTAACTTCTTCGGAAGCGACGAAGCTTAATACACAATTATAAAACAGAACGCCTCTTATTTTATATAGGGGCGTTTTTTTACAAATAGGGGGAGAATTTAATGAAAAAAACTGCTTATATTAAAGATACCCAAAATTGGATGAATGAGTTCTCATTCAGTCATGAAGTTAGTGTGCGTTTTTCAGAGACGGATATGTTTGGACATATGAATAATACGGTACCTTTTATTTATTTTGAAGAAGCGCGTATCGAGTTTTTTAAAGCACTAGGGTTTATGCAGAATTGGACAGTTGCTTCTAGTGATACAATTCCAGTTGTTGCGGATCTCCAATGCGATTTTTTAAAGCAAGTGTATTTTGGCGAAAAACTGCGAATATATGTGAAAGCAAACGAACTTGGTACATCTTCAGTTGATTTGCATTATATGGGAAAGAGAGAAAATGGGGACCTTTGTTTTGTGGGGAGAGGACGAATGGTACAACTCAATAAACATTCTGGAAAAGGGGAGGCGTGGAGTGACGAACAGAGAAATCTATTTTTTTCTCCAGTTTCTATAAAAAAATAACGCCTTTTTTATATTTCATTAGAAATCTGTACAATTTTATGTAACTTCAACCTACCTCGTAACATATTATACCATGACTAAATATACACCCATCCGCTAGTTCAGCTCTGGCTAAGGCAAGGAGGGTTACAATTATTGAAGGAGAAAGAGTTTCAACCAAAGCCATTGCTTACCAAAAGAGAAAGAGAAGTATTTGAGCTGTTAGTTCAAGATAAAACCACAAAAGAGATTGCTGGTGAGTTATTTATCAGTGAAAAAACAGTTCGGAACCACATTTCAAATGCTATGCAAAAGCTGGGAGTTAAGGGGCGTTCCCAAGCAGTTGTCGAGCTTCTTCGCATGGGAGAGTTAGAGCTTTAATAAATCTGCCGGCTATCTGATAACTATTCGTTATAAAAGATAGTCGGTTATTTAATTTGAAGATTCACCCAAATCCAAGTATTTCGATGGGGTCAAATATGATTTATATTTGTACATCTTGCATTTTAGAGAAAAACGTAAGAGAATAGTATAGTGAAGAGTAATTTCGTAACACTAATAACTTCAAAAGTGTATGCAGAATATAGATAAAAAGACATAATACGAGAAAGAGGAAAGAGGGTCGAGAATGACTAAGCAAAATGAGTTAGTAACACACGATCAATTAGTAGCGGATATTGAGAAATCCCTTAGATACATAGCGACTTTAGTGAAACAAAAAGGACGCGAAATCTTAAGTAATTATACAATTACACCTCCACAATTTGTTGCGCTGCAATGGTTGTTAGAGGGTGGAGATATGACGATTGGTGAGTTGTCGACCAAAATGTACTTAGCTTGCAGTACAACAACAGACCTTGTAGATCGCATGGAGAAGAATGAACTCGTGCAACGTGTCAAGGATCCTAACGATCGCCGAGTAGTACGCATACATCTTCTTGAAGAAGGTGAGCGTATTATTGAAGAAGTAGTACAAAAGCGCCAAGAGTATTTACAAAACATTCTAAAGAACTATTCACAAGATGAAATTTTCATGTTAGAAAAGTGTTTAGCACGTTTACATCTAGAAATGAAAGAATGAGGGATTTAGTTGCAAAGACCAATTGGAGTTATTGATTCGGGTGTGGGAGGTTTAACCGTTGCAAAGGAAATAATGCGACAGCTTCCGAAAGAAAGAATTATTTACTTAGGTGATACTGCACGTTGTCCTTATGGGCCAAGACAGGCTGATGAGGTGCGCCAGTTTACATGGGAGATGACTAGATATTTATTAAGTCATAACATTAAAATGCTTGTAATAGCGTGTAATACAGCCACTGCGGTTGTATTAGAGGAGATTAGGGAGCAATTAGATATCCCGGTAATTGGAGTAGTAGATCCTGGTGCCCGAACAGCTTTAAAAGTTACATCTAATAAGCATGTTGGTGTTATTGGAACAGTAGGGACGATAAATAGTGGTGCATATGAAAATGCACTTAAATCGATTAACAACGAGGTAACGGTAGATAGCTTGGCATGTCCTAATTTTGTTCCTTTAGTAGAAAGTGGCGAGTTTGACGGAGTTTCTGCGCTTGAAATTGTACAGGAGACGTTAATGCCCTTCCAAGGAGTTGAAATGGATACGTTAATTCTTGGCTGTACGCACTATCCGCTTCTCCGTCCTGTTATTCAAAAAGTGATGGGTCCGAACGTTCAATTAATTTGTTCAGGAGATGAAACTGCTCGAGAAGTGAGTACGATTTTGAATTTTAAAAAGCTTCTTAATAAAAAGGCTTCCAAACAGCCTCACTTGTTTTATACAACTGGTTCGAAAGAGCTTTTCGAAAAAATAGCATCAAAACTATTTGAGCAACAGGTGAATAATGTGCAAACTATCACATTAGAGCCGGTTTCCATCTAATGATTGAACAGGTACTGCAGTATACACTAAAAGACTCGTTCTCTTCCTAAATTAGGAAGAGAACGAGTCTTTTTTTTATTCCCAGCTTCCAAGCAACGGAAATCGAAAGGGAGTTTGACAGTTAACCCTTATTTTCAGGATAGCTTTTGATTTTTTTGGACAAATCTTTTTTGTAAGTCGGTCTATTTTGGACATAGGGCTCGTATACATGTTAGTACAAACCGTCTTAGGAGGGAAACCTATGTCTAATAAAAAAGTAAAAATGACTGCTGCAGCTGTTCTTGCATCTTCGGTATTTTTATCAGGATGTGGATTATTTGGAGGCGATGATGATCAAGCCGGACAAGAAAATGAATTGCCACAGGATGTTAGTTATGTGGATGAGGTAGATGATGTAACAGATGAAGAGGCTACAGAAGAAGGTACTGAAACGGATGGCGAGGACGTGGCGGTAACCGATAAGGTGCAAAGAGAAATATACTTAATTGATAGCAATGGTTATGTGGTGTCTCAAACCTTGGAAATTCCTAAAGCAGAGGGTACTGCTAAACAAGCATTAGAATACTTAGTAGTTGGTGGACCTGTGGAGGAGTTATTGCCAAATGGGTTCCGTGCTGTGCTTCCAGCTGGGACGGAAGTGGATGTAAACTTGAAAGAGGATGGAACGATTGTAGCGGATTTTTCTAGTGAATTTGCTAACTATGAAGCGGCAGATGAGAAGAGAATCCTTGAATCAATCACGTGGACATTAACACAATTTCCTAATGTGAATAAGGTGCAAATCCAAGTAAATGGGCATAATCAAGATGTAATGCCGGTTAATAAGACACCGATTGGTGATGGGATTAGTCGTACAAACGGGATTAACTTAGATACGACGGAAACGGTAGATATTATGAATACTCGGCCTGTTACTCTCTACTTTGTAGCAGATAGCAATGACGGGGAGCCTTACTATGTACCGATTACGAAACGATTGGCTATGAATGGAGCAGTTGATTTCGCAGCTGTTGTTAATGCGCTAATTTCAGGACCAGCTCATCAATCTGGTCTAACAAATGAGCTGACAACAGAAATAGAGTTACTCTCTGAACCGAAATACGAGAATGGAAACCTAGCTTTGGATTTTAATGAAAAGATTCTCGGACTAGAAGGGAAAGTTGTGTCAAAGGCAATTGTGGATTCCTTAGTTCTAACGTTAACGGAACAAAAGGGTGTGGAAACCATCGCTATTACGGTTAACGGAGAAGGTGACTTAATGGCAACAGATGGTACGAACGTATCTGAGCCAGTTGCTCGTCCGGAAAAAGTGAACACAGGTAGGTTTTAATTAGTAATATTTGATATACTAATGAAGGACATGTGAAGAGGTAGGATATCTGCCTCTTCTTTCCTATTTTATTCGTGTTACATACTTGTTTATTTTTAGTAAAGGAGTTTAGATAATGTCTAGAGTAGATGGAAGAAAACTTAACGAAATTAGAGAAATTGAAATTATACCTAATTACATAAAACATCCTGAAGGATCTGTATTAATAACGGTTGGAGATACAAAAGTGATTTGTACGGCAACAATTGAGGATAGAGTTCCACCATTTATGAGAGGTCAAGGAAAAGGCTGGATTACAGCAGAATATTCCATGCTTCCAAGAGCAACTGAAAAAAGAACAATGAGGGAATCAACAAAGGGAAAAGTAACTGGTAGAACGATGGAAATTCAACGTCTTATTGGTAGAGCACTTCGATCAGTGGTGGATTTAGAGAAGCTAGGGGAAAAAACTATCTGGATCGATTGTGACGTCATTCAAGCAGATGGTGGAACAAGAACTGCTTCCATTACAGGTGCTTTTGTTGCGATGGTTCTTGCTTTTCAAAAATTAGTAGAAACTAAGAAAATTAAGTCATTGCCTATTACGGATTATTTAGCTGCAACATCTGTAGGTATTGATGAGGATACAGGTCCGATACTTGATTTGAATTACATAGAAGATTCAAAGGCACTAGTGGATATGAATGTTGTAATGACTGGTTCTTTAGATTTTATAGAAGTGCAAGGAACTGGAGAAGAAGCAACGTTCTCTAGGAAGCAACTTAACGAACTATTAGATTTAGCTGAAGAAGGAATTCTTCAACTAGTTGAACACCAAAAGATTGCGTTAGGTTCTTTAGTTGAAGGTATTGGCCAAGCGAAAAAGGTAGGGAAATAAAATGAAAGAAATCATTATTGCAACCAATAATCCTGGAAAAGTAAAAGAATTTCAAACTATTTTCGGTCCAAAAGGTTTTTTCGTAAAATCTTTAGCAGATTTTCCTGAGATACCTGAAATAGAGGAGACTGGTACAACTTTTGAAGAAAATGCTCTGTTAAAGGCAGTAGCGATGTCTGAGCACTTAGGGAAAATAGTAGTAGCGGATGATTCTGGCCTAGAGGTAGATGCTTTAAACGGTGAGCCTGGTGTGTACTCAGCTAGATATGCGGGTACAGATAAAAATGATACAGAGAACTATCTGAAAGTGTTAAACGAACTTATCGATGTGCCAGAAGAAAAAAGAACGGCAAGATTTGTTTGTGTACTTGCAGTAGTACAGCCAGGTGGAAAGGAACGAACCTTCCGCGGAACATGTGAAGGTACTATTACGAGAGATCCAGTAGGGGATAATGGCTTTGGTTATGATCCAATATTCTTTGTAGCGGAAAAAAGTAAAACAATGGCACAACTCTCGAAAGAAGAAAAAAATGAAATTAGTCATCGAGGGAATGCGATCAAGAAATTAACTAGTCAATGGGATGAGCTTTTTCTCGCAGAATAGGAGTGAGAGAATGAAAGTAGTAATTGTTAGTGACAATCATGGACAAAAAGAGGTATTACAGCAAATAAAAACTAGACACCACGAGGATGTCGACCATTTTATTCATTGTGGAGATTCAGAATTACCATTAAAAAGTGGTGAAATGAACGGTTTTGATGCAGTAAGAGGGAACTGTGATTTTGATAGTAATTATCCAGAACAATTAACAAAAAAAATTGAAGAAAATCGTCTATTTGTCACACACGGACATCTTTATCAAGTGAAATCCTCACTTCTGCCACTAAGGTATGCAGCAGAAGAAGTAGGGGCCAATGTCGTTTGTTTTGGTCATTCACATATTGCAGGTGCAGAATATTTGGATGGCATTCTCTTTGTTAACCCTGGTAGTATCGCATTGCCGCGTATGACACGTGACAAAACCTATGCTATAATAGAAGATACAAATCTCGTTTTTTTCGTACATTACTATAATGAAAAGGGAGACAGATTGTCCTCCCATACATTTAAGAAGTAAAGGAGAGAAGGTATTCCCTCTCCTTTATCTCTTCTGAAAATTATATGAGAAAAATTTTGAAAAAGTGTTGACTTTAGATTCCGTATCTCATATAATAAATCTTGTCGCTGATGAAATTAGTAAATATTTCTTGTGATTAAAACAAATACGAAATAACTATTTTATATGTCCCAGTAGCTCAGCAGGATAGAGCAACGGCCTTCTAAGCCGTGTGTCGGGGGTTCGAATCCCTCCTGGGACGCCAATTTTATTTTTGCTTAATTATTACATATATAACTTACGCAGATAGCGTCCATATAAACACCCTTAAATGCAGTTAAATCAGCGTTTGAGGGTGTTTTTTATTTTTTACTCTGATATAAAGGACAGTGTTGATTTTTAGGACGATAGCTGTTGGTTGGAGCACAAGGCGAAGACTCCTGCGGGAGATAGCGTTTTGTGGAGACCCCACAGGCGTAGCCGAGGAGGCTCCACAAGCGCCCCGCGGAAAGCGAAGCCTAGTGCGGAAATCAACAGCGGTGTTTAACAGATACGTAGAAATAAAAATTCTATACACAAATTTTACACAAACCTTGTCTAGAATTATTTCATCCTAAATCAGCTCGGATCCCCCTAATCACTTGTACTCCTGACCAAACATTGATACACTTGTTTCAAATATTTCCACTATAAAAATAGGACGGCAAAATATAAATGAAAAACAAATCAAATGAGAAAAAGAAGATTGTAGAGTTTCCGAATCTTAAGCATCGTCTATTAGAAAAAGCAATGAATACCATGAAAGAGAAGAAATTTGCAGAGGCACTTGCCTTATTTGAACAAGCAAGAGAAAGTGAGTATGCCTATGCAGAAGTGGAACTTGGAATGGTTGTTTGCTTCATGGAGTTGGGGCAGTTAACAGAGGCGAAAAATCGTTGTAAGAAGATGCTGAGAGAAGATGTTGGTGATTATTTTCACATCCTTCAAATTTATATTACGATATTAATTCAGTTGAAGGAGTATGGAGAAGTCAAAACGACGATTGAGGCAATTTTGGAAGAGGATAGGATTCCGGCTCAGTACGCTCAGAACTTTTATCAGCTGTTGGAGTTTGCGAGAAAGATGCTACCTAGCGAAGAAAACGAAAGTGAATTACATACAGAAGTAGAACAGGATGACAATAGCTTTCATTCGTTTCCAATTGAAGAGCTTCATTTAGGGGCTATACAAAAGCAATACGAACTCATCCAGCAGTTAAAAAGTATGCATATTCGCCCCTTTCTTTCTGAGGTTGAATTATATCTTAAAAATGAGGAAATGCATCCAGTTTTAAAAACATTTTTACTTCATATATTGAAGGAGCAAGGGGTGGAGAAGGAAATTCAGCTGATAAAGCTAGGTAAATCCGTAAGCGTCATACCAAAGGATTTACCATCAGGTGAGGAAGATCCTTTTTTAAATAAAGTAATAGGTGTCTTAGATGATACAGTGAATAGCGAGAATCCCATTCTTTTTGAGAGTCTAAAAGAAATGCTCGTGCGACTACATACAGTTCATTTTCCGCTTCCTTTTTATCCAAACTCCCCTAAGATATGGGCCGCGGGCTTACATAAGATTGGCAATGATTTATATGGGATGCTTGTCGATGAAGAAGTGTTTTTAGAAGAATATCATATATCTACCCATGAATTAGAGGATATTTTACAAAAAATAAAGAAACTTGAAGATTTTTCATTTTTACATTTATAATGGTATCTGTTGAACTCATTGCAGGTTATGTTATAATGTAAGGGTTGTAAACTGTATATACCATATAGGATTCTTAGATTGCTCTATTTCTAGATGCAATCAAGAGTGTGCTTGCAGCAAAAAAAATGTAAAAAAAACCACCGATAATAAGTGGTTAAGCAGATAAGATAGTGCTTGTTCGAACGACCATTATCTTTTTCGAAAATAGATTGTTGGAGGGAAAATTATGTCTGCTAAATGGGAAAAGTTAGAAGGAAATCAAGGTGTATTAACGATTGAAGTTGACGCAACTGCAGTTAACAAAGGCCTTGACGAAGCATTCAAAAAAGTTGTAACAAAAGTAAACGTACCAGGATTCCGTAAAGGTAAAGTACCTCGTGGAATGTTCGAGCAACGTTTTGGTGTAGAAGTATTATACCAAGATGCTCTTGATATCATTCTTCCAGAAGCGTATGCAAAAGCTGTAACTGAAACTGGAATCGAGCCGGTTGACCAACCTGAGATCGACATCGAAACAATCGAAAAAAATCAACCTTTAGTATTCACTGCTAAAGTTATTGTGAAGCCTGAAGTAAAATTAGGCGAATACAAAGGCTTAGAAGTGGAACGTTTAGAGTCTACTGTATCTGATGAAGATGTAGATGCTGAATTAAAAGGTCTTCAAGAGCGTCAAGCTGAGCTTGTTGTGAAAGAAGAAGGCGCGATTGCAAATGGTGACACAGTGGTTATGGACTTTGAAGGTTTTGTAAATGGTGAAGCTTTTGAAGGTGGAAAAGCGGAGAACTATTCTTTAGAAATCGGTTCTAACACGTTTATTCCTGGTTTTGAAGAGCAACTTGTTGGCCTTGAAGCTGGAGCGGAGAAAGAAGTGGAAGTTTCTTTCCCTGAAGAATACCATGCAGAAGAATTAGCTGGTAAGCCTGCAGTGTTCAAAGTAACAGTTCACGAAATCAAAACAAAAGAACTTCCTGCACTTGATGACGAGTTTGCAAAAGACGTAGACGAAGAAGTAGAAACTCTTGATGAGCTAAAAGCTAAAACTAAAGCTCGTTTAGAAGAAACGAAAAAGACAGAAGCGGACAACCACCTTCGTGACACTATAGTGGAAAAAGCAGCTGAAAACACAGAAGTTGAAATTCCAGAAGCTATGGTTAAAACAGAAGTAGACCGCATGGTTCGTGAATTCGAACAACGTCTTCAAATGCAAGGTATGAATTTAGAGCTTTACTTCCAATTCTCTGGTCAAGACGAAGAAGCACTTCGTACGCAAATGAAAGAAGATGCAGAAAAGCGTGTGAAAATGAACTTAACGCTTGAAGCTATTTCTAAAGCAGAGAACATTGAAATAACAGACGAAGAAGCAAACGAAGAAGTTGAAAAAATGGCTGGCATGTACAACATGTCTTTAGACCAAATTAAGCAAGCTTTAGGTAGCTTAGAAGGTCTTAAAGAAGATTTAAAAATTAGAAAAGCAATTGATTTCCTTGTAGAAAACAGTAAAGATGTTGCATAATAAGATATAAGAGACAAGGCGCGACTTGATCGTGCCTTGTTTTGTACCATTAGGAGTTCATTTTGATTAGAATTTCCACTATTTCCAACCATCGCTGTGTTATTTATCTATATCATGGATACAATAGTACGGACTCTTCCTCTAAAATATCCATACATAACCAAAGAGATATTATTAGAAATCTTAGGCAAAAATGTGGTAAAATGCAGTACATAACTATTTGTTTTGGATTAAATAAGAAATTTTCTTTCTTATTGAATAAGAAATGCTAAGGTGGATATACGTCTGCTCTAGTTTTTTTATTCATTGTTTTTAAGTTTTACCAGCCGGTGGATGAGAATAGAGAGAAATGATAAGGGGTGAAACAATTTGTTTAAATTTAATGATGAAAAAGGACAATTAAAATGTTCTTTCTGTGGGAAAACACAGGATCAAGTTCGTAAACTTGTTGCTGGGCCAGGTGTATACATATGTGATGAATGTATTGAACTTTGTACAGAGATTGTGGAAGAGGAACTAGGTACAGAGGAAGAAGTAGAGTTTAAGGATGTTCCAAAGCCAAAAGAAATCCGTGATATTTTAGACGAATATGTTATTGGCCAGGAGTCTGCAAAAAAATCACTATCTGTAGCGGTGTATAACCACTATAAGCGTATTAATTCCAACAGCAAAATCGATGATGTAGAGCTTGCAAAGAGTAATATTGCTATGATTGGACCAACTGGTAGTGGTAAAACTTTACTAGCTCAAACTTTAGCAAGAATTTTAAATGTTCCATTTGCTATTGCTGATGCAACTTCTTTAACAGAAGCTGGTTATGTTGGGGAAGATGTAGAGAACATTCTACTTAAATTAATCCAAGCAGCGGATTATGATGTAGAAAAAGCGGAAAAAGGGATCATCTATATTGATGAGATTGACAAAGTAGCACGTAAATCAGAAAATCCGTCTATTACACGTGATGTTTCTGGTGAAGGGGTACAGCAGGCACTACTGAAAATTCTTGAGGGTACAGTTGCAAGTGTTCCTCCTCAAGGTGGAAGAAAGCATCCACATCAAGAGTTCATTCAAATTGACACTACAAATATCCTGTTCATTTGTGGGGGAGCATTTGATGGAATCGAACAAATCATTAAACGACGCTTAGGAAAGAAAGTTATTGGTTTTGGTACAGAAGCAATAACGGAAGACTTAGAACAAAAAGAACTACTTTCTAAAGTGTTACCAGAAGACTTGCTTAGATTTGGGTTAATCCCAGAGTTTATTGGACGTCTTCCAGTAACAGCTAGTTTAATGCCTTTAGATGAGGATGCATTAATTGAAATCTTAACCAAACCGAAAAATGCCCTAGTAAAGCAGTATCAAAAGATGTTAAATCTTGATAGTGTAGAGCTAGAATTTGAAGAAGGTGCTCTAACGGAAATTGCGAAAAAAGCAATTGAACGTAAAACGGGAGCGCGTGGTTTAAGATCTATTATTGAAGGTATTATGCTTGATGTAATGTATGAGCTTCCTTCAAGAGATGATATCAAAAAATGTATTATTACAGCAGAAACAGTTGCTGATAATGTTGCACCTAAACTAATTTTAGACGATGGCTCTGAATTAGAAGAGGATGAAAAGACTTCAGCATAAGTGAAAAAAGAGTATTCCTATAGTGGGAATGCTCTTTTTTTTATGTATGGAAAATTTTAAAAATATACAAGGATTTTCATAATTTAACCAAATGCTTTTTATTGGTTTATTCCCTCTTTTGCACGGAAATACTAGCAAATAATCACATCAAGAATGCAGGAGGGTAATTATGTCTTGGACAGGTATAGCACTGTTTATTCAGCTTTTCTTTGGAATAGTAATTGGACTCTATTTTTGGAACCTGCTACGCAATCAGCGGACACAAAAAGTATCTATTGATAAAGAATCAAAAAAGGAAATGGAACAACTTCGTAAAATGAGAAATATATCTCTATCAGAGCCTTTGGCAGAGAAAGTTCGGCCAACTAGCTTTAAAGAAATCGTTGGACAAGAGGATGGGATTAAAGCATTAAAGGCTGCCATCTGTGGGCCTAATCCACAACATGTAATCATTTATGGACCGCCTGGTGTAGGGAAAACTGCTGCAGCTCGTCTCGTTTTAGAGGAAGCGAAGAAGAATCAAAAATCGCCATTTAAATCTTCAGCTGTTTTTATTGAGCTTGATGCGACAACCGCTCGTTTTGATGAAAGGGGGATTGCAGATCCGTTAATAGGATCCGTACATGACCCGATATACCAAGGTGCAGGAGCGATGGGACAAGCTGGAATTCCTCAACCAAAGCAAGGAGCAGTAACCCATGCCCATGGTGGAATGCTGTTTATTGATGAAATAGGTGAACTACACTCTATTCAGATGAACAAACTACTTAAAGTATTAGAAGATAGAAAAGTATTTCTTGATAGTGCCTATTATAGCGAGGAAAATCACCAAATACCGACGCATATTCATGATATTTTCCAAAATGGTTTACCAGCCGATTTTCGACTAGTAGGGGCTACTACACGAACTCCTAATGAAATTCCACCTGCAATTCGTTCTAGATGTATGGAAGTTTTTTTCCGCGAATTAGATAAAGATGAATTGGAAAGTGTGGCGAGGAATGCAGTTTCTAAAATTCATATGACTGCGGAAGAAGAAGGGATTAGCATGTTAGCATCGTATACTCGTAATGGCCGTGAGGTAGTAAATATGATGCAAATTGCCGCTGGACTTGCTATTACAGAAGATAGATATGAAGTAAAGTTAGAGGACATTGAATGGGTAATTCATTCCAGTCAGCTTGTACCAAAATATGAAAATAAAATTAAAGAAGAAGCGCAACTTGGTCTCGTAAATGGATTAGCTGTTTTTGGACCGAATTCCGGTGCTTTATTAGAAATTGAAGTGACAGCTATCCCAACGGAAACAAAGAAGGGGACAGTAAATATTACTGGTATTGTAGAAGAGGAAAGTATAGGTGGACAAGGTGGAAAATCTGTCCGTCGTAAAAGTATGGCTAAGGGCTCTGTAGAAAATGTTATCACTGTATTGCGGTCTCTAGGTGTTCCGGCGGCTGACTACGATATACATGTAAACTTCCCGGGGGGCATCCCGATTGATGGACCTTCAGCTGGTATTGCGATGGCAACAGGAATTTATTCAGCCATCTTCAAATTACCAGTCAGCAATCTTGTCGCGATGACAGGAGAGATAAGCATTCATGGAACTGTGAAACCAATTGGTGGTGTCATTCCGAAAATAAAAGCTGCCAAACAAGCTGGTGCACAAAGAGTTATCATACCTGCTGAAAACATGCAGTCCATTATTAGAGAAATCGAAGGAATTGAAATTATCCCAGTCAGAGAGTTCCAAGAAGTGCTCGACCTTGCTCTCATAAGAGAAAAAGCAACCGAAAGTACCTTCGATAATATCATCCAAGCGCCAATCTCCATTTCTCAAACAGAATCGATGTAGAGAGTAGAGGGCGACAGGTTATTATGTAAAATAATTTTAAAAAATGGTCAGGCCCCAAATGGATTATTCTGCAAGTTGTAGTTTGCAGTAACTATTTGGTGCCTGATTTTTTTGTTAATCGTGCCCTCAAAACGCCCAAAAAGAAAATAGAGGGAACGATCAGAGCGCAATCGTGCCCTCAAAATCCAAAAAAAGAAAATAGAGGGAACGATCAGAGCGCAATCGTGCCCTCCAAACAAGCAAAAAGAAAATAGAGGTCACGATCAGGGTGTAATCGTGCCCTCAAAACCCCAAATAAGAAAATAGAGGGAACGATCAGAGCGCAATCGTACCCTCAAAACCCCAAAAAAGAAAATAGAGGTCACGATCAAAGTGTAATCGTTCCCTCAAGACACCCAAAAAGAAAATAGAGGGAACGATTAGAGCGCAATCGTACCCTCAAAACCCCAAAAAAGAAAATAGAGGTCACGATCAAAGTGTAATCGTTCCCTCAAGACACCCAAAAAGAAAGTAGAGGGAACGATCAGAGCGCAATCGTGCCCTCAAAACCCCAAAAAAGAAAATAGAGGGAACGATCAAAGCGTAATCGTGCCCTCAAATCGCCCAAAAAGAAAATAGAGGGAACGATCAAAGCGTAATCGTGCCCTCAAAACCCCAAAAAAAGAAAATAGAGGGAACGATCAGAGCGTAATCGTACCCTCAAATCGCCCAAAAAGAAAATAGAGGGAACGATCAGAGCGTAATCGTACCCTCAAAACCCCCAAAAAGAAAATAGAGGGAACGATCAGAGCGCAATCATGCCCTCAAAACGCTCAAGAAGAAAATAGAGGTCCACGATCGAGGTGTATTCATGCGTAGAGCGATAAGAAATTTCAATTGACTAATTCTCTCTTTAAAATGTAATTAATTCCCGTTCGTGCTTTTGTTCTACAGGGGGCTTTTAAAAAAACCCGCATCCCTCAAAAATAAAATTGATGAACTAGGACCCTTCCCATTGCACTTCCCCAACGAACAAGGTAAAATTTTTACTACTGGTTTTGTTTATTTGATAATAACTTCATGAAACAAGTAAAAGATAATAAAACAATCTCTTTTCATTAGATTTGTCACCTGTTAATTAGACAGGGCTATTTAATTAGGATAGAATTGAACAAAGATACAACAAAGGATAGCGTACGGGGGTGTTACCATGGCAGCAAACAAGGAATTTCATGTTCCATTATTGCCTTTAAGAGGACTTATGGTTTTTCCAACAATGGTGCTCCATTTAGATGTTGGTAGAGATAAATCGATTCAAGCTTTGGAAACAGCAATGCTAAACGATCATATTGTAGTCCTATCTACACAAAAGGAAGTAAGTACAGATAATCCATCTGAAGAGGATTTGTACGAATGGGGAACATTAACGAAAGTGAAGCAAATGCTTAAGCTTCCAAATGGAACGGTTCGTGTTTTAGTAGAAGGATTAAATCGTGCGAAAATTGAAGAGTTTGTCGAAAAAGAAACCCATTGGGAAGCAAAGTTGCTGACTTATCCTGATTCGGAAGATACGGATTCGGAAGATGAAGCACTGATGAGAACCTTATTGGAATATTTCCATACATATACGAAGCTTTCAAAGAAGACGACTATTGAAACTTATCATGCAGTTGCTGATATTGCTGAGCCAGGAAGAATGGCTGATATTGTTACCTCGCATTTGCCACTTAAAATGAAGGAAAAACAAGCAGTACTTGAAACGAGAGATATCAAGGATCGCCTTCACAAAGTTATCAAGTATGTGAATAATGAAAAAGAAGTCCTTCAGTTAGAGAAGAAGATTGGCCTTCGTGTAAAACGTTCTATGGAACGCACTCAAAAAGAGTATTACCTTCGTGAACAAATGAAGGCTATTCAAAAAGAGTTGGGAGATAAAGAAGGCAAAACAGGCGAAATTCAAGAGCTTAAAGAAAAGCTCGTTAAAATAGGGATGCCTGAAAATGTAAAGAAGACAGCACTAAAAGAGATAGAGCGTTATGAAAAAGTACCTTCTAGTTCAGCAGAAAGTTCCGTTATCCGTAACTATATTGACTGGTTATTATCCTTACCATGGGATACAGCTACAGAGGATCAGTTAAATATAATTCGAGCGGAAGAAATTCTAAATGCTGATCATTTTGGTTTAGAAAAAGTAAAAGAACGTGTATTAGAATATTTGGCTGTACAACAACTAACGAAATCGTTAAAAGGACCTATACTATGCTTGGCAGGACCTCCGGGAGTCGGAAAAACGTCATTAGCACGATCCATTGCAAAATCATTAGATCGTAAGTTTGTCCGAGTATCTTTAGGTGGTGTCCGGGATGAGTCTGAAATTCGCGGCCATCGAAGAACCTATGTTGGCGCGATGCCAGGGCGAATCATTCAAGGGATGAAAAAAGCAGGTACCATCAATCCTGTATTCCTTTTAGATGAAATTGACAAGATGTCTAGTGACTTCCGTGGAGATCCATCTTCTGCATTATTAGAAGTATTAGATCCTGAGCAAAACCATAACTTCAGCGATCATTATATTGAAGAGCCATATGATTTATCTAATGTAATGTTTGTCGCAACAGCAAATAATTTAGCAACGATTCCTGGTCCACTGCGAGATCGAATGGAAATTATTACGATTGCCGGTTACACAGAGATTGAAAAACTTAATATAGGTAAGGATCATTTGTTGCCAAGACAGGCAAAAGAACATGGGCTACAAAAAAATCTTCTTCAAATACGCGATGAAGCGATTCTTTCTATTATCCGTTATCATACTCGAGAAGCAGGCGTACGAAGTTTAGAAAGACAGCTTGCATCTATTTGCAGGAAAGCAGCGAAGATAATTGTGTCTGGACAGAAAAAACGTGTTATCATCACCAATAAGAATTTACCTGAGTTTTTAGGAAAGCCAAAGTTCCGTTATGGACAGGCTGAACTAGAGGATCAAGTTGGTGTTGCAACTGGATTGGCATATACTACGGTCGGGGGAGATACCTTATCGATTGAAGTATCTTTATCACCTGGAAAAGGGAAATTACTTTTAACCGGTAAACTTGGAGATGTCATGAAAGAGTCGGCCCATGCGGCATTTAGCTTTATTCGATCAAGAGCGAAAGAATTAAATATAGACCCTGATTTTAACGAAAAGAATGATATCCATATCCACGTACCAGAGGGTGCTGTACCGAAAGATGGTCCTTCAGCAGGAATTACGATGGCAACTGCGTTAGTTTCCGCATTAACGGGGAAACCTGTACGTAAGGATGTAGGAATGACTGGTGAAATCACTTTAAGAGGACGTGTATTACCTATTGGTGGCCTAAAAGAAAAATCACTTAGTGCGCATCGAGCAGGGTTAAAGAAAATAATTTTACCAAAAGATAATGAAAAAGATTTGGATGATATTCCAGAAAGTGTGCGGGAAGATTTGACGTTTGTCTTAGTATCACATTTAGATGAAGTGTTAGAACACGCATTAGCAGGAGAGAAACTATGAAAGTTACACAAGCAGAAATAGTAATTAGTGCAGTAAAGCCAGAACAATATCCAACAGATTTAATGCCTGAGTTCGCATTAGCAGGACGATCAAACGTAGGGAAATCATCCTTTATTAATAAGATGATTAACCGTAAAAACCTTGCGAGAACGTCCTCTAAACCGGGGAAAACACAAACATTAAACTTTTATTTAATTAACGAAATGCTTCATTTTGTAGATGTGCCTGGTTATGGGTTCGCAAAAGTTCCTAAATCCGAACGCGATGCATGGGGCAGAATGATGCAAACCTACTTAACAAGTAGAGAGCAGCTTCGTGCGGTGTTATTAATCGTCGATCTTCGTCATGCGCCTTCTAAGGATGATGTGACGATGTATGAATACCTAAAGCATTATGAATTGCCAGTTATCGTCATTGCAACAAAGGCCGATAAGATTCCTAAAGGAAAATGGCAGAAGCATTTAAAAGTAGTCCGAGAAACACTAGACATGCAAAAAGAAGATGAGGTTGTACTATTCTCTTCTGAAACAGCTCAAGGAAAAGATGAAGTATGGGGTATTCTGCAAAAAAGAATGCGTTAAAGAAGAAAGCGACAGGATTTTTATCCTGTCGCTTTTTTAAAATATGTTTTTTCAGAAAAATATAAAAAGTTGGTTTATTATGAAAGCGATTAGGGAATAAGCAGTATACGGGAGTATCTGAGAGCATCTATAAGATAAATACATAGTAACTTTCTCTCAGGTTTAAAAATACAGAATTATCAAACAAAACCAATTTATATCATATTTGTGGCAATTTTCCGCAAATGCTACCATAAAGAAAGATATAAAATTGGCTGAGAAGGGGGATTTAGGAAAATGAAAAAGAGAGTACTATTAACGACATTATTTTTACTATCTACTATTCTAGCTGCATGTGGTGGAAAAGTAACCACTGGCGAAGGATATGAACTAGTGGATGAAGGGAAGTTCACTTTTGCAACTTCTGGTGAATTTAAACCATTTAGTATGACAGATGGTTCAGGGACAATGACTGGGTTTGATATCGACGTGGCAGAAGCGATTGCCGAAGAATTAGGTCTAGAGCCTGAGCAAAAAAAATATACGTTTGCTAGTATCGTAGAAGGTGTGAAAAGTGGTAGGTTTGATGCAGCAGTTGCCAGTCATACTATTACGGAAGAGCGTGCTGTGGAAGTAGATTTCTCTACTCCATACTACTATTCTGGTCCTCAAATTTTTGTACGCCCTGATAGTGATATAGAAACTTTAGCAGATTTAGAAGGAATGGAAGTTGCGGTATCTAGAGGATCTACATATGCAAGTATTATGGATGGCGTTTCTGATAATGTCATCAATTATGATAGTGATGTAGTAGCTTTGGAAGCATTAAACAATGGTAGACACGATGCAGTTGTGACGGACTTCGTTACAGGAAGAGAAGCGATTGGAGCAGGAATGACTTTAGAAGGTCGTGAATTGCTTGAGCGAAGTGAGCAGGCGGTCGGCATTGCCAAAGGAAACGAGGCATTACTGGAGGCTGTAAATAAAGCTCTCGAAACATTACGTGAAAATGGCAAGCTAGCAGAAATTAGTGAACATTACTTCGGAGAAGATATCACCACAGATCCTAATGAGTAAGCTATCTATTACTTACTTCGATTGACATTAATGTGTGGTGTTCATTCACCACACATTTTTTAAGCTTAAAAATGCAACGAGGAGAGTGAAGCGCATGCCTAGCTTTGCACATTTTATCGAGGTATTCTTTAGTACCTATGATATGTTTTTAAGAGGGATGGTTAAAACCCTTCAGGTGACAGCAGTTTCAATATCAATTGCACTATTTATCGGTTTATTTTTTGCCTTTCTTAAAATATCTAAAATTAAGATTCTAGAATGGTTCGCTAATATTTATATTTATCTTGTTCGTGGGACACCTCTAATCGTGCAAATTTTTGTTTTCTAT
Organism: Sutcliffiella halmapala; assembly: GCF_002019665.1. Lineage (GTDB taxonomy): Bacteria > Bacillota > Bacilli > Bacillales > Bacillaceae_I > Sutcliffiella_A > Sutcliffiella_A halmapala. The sequence continues at coordinate 1,312,958 of NZ_KV917375.1, forward strand.
TTTGGGTTTGTGCAATTTAATATTTCCGCTTTTTGGTCGATAGCACTAGCACTTGCTTTTCATAATGGAGCATACATAGCAGAAATATTTAGAGGGTCTATTCAATCTATAGATAAGGGTCAAATGGAAGCTGGTCGCTCTTTAGGAATGACGAGAGCATTAACAATGAGAAGAATTATCTTACCACAAGCAACTAGGCGAGCATTACCACCACTTGGTAATCAATTTATTATTTGTTTAAAGGATTCGTCTTTAGCAGCTTTCATTGGATTTTACGAACTATTTAATGTCGCTCAAACGCAAGGAGCTAACACATATGATGTAATGACATATCTCCTTGTAGGAGCGGTTTACTACTTAATTCTAGTTGGATTGATTGCAGGAATTATCAATCTATTAGAAAGAAAGTTTTCAGCAAGTGACAGATAGGAGGTCAATGATATGGAAACAAAAATAGAAGTGAACGGTCTAAATAAATCGTATGGAACTTTACATGTGTTAAAGGATATTTCTATGACTGTTCAAAATAAAGAGGTTGTTTGTTTAATCGGAGCAAGTGGATCAGGTAAAAGTACACTCTTACGCTGTATGAATTTTTTAGAATTGAAGGATAGCGGAACAGTTATTATAGATGGCAGAGAAGTTGATGTGAAAAATGATAATCTTAATAAAGTTCGCCAAAAAGTAGGAATGGTGTTTCAACACTTTCATTTATTTCCTCATAAAACGGTGTTGGAGAATGTTATGGAAGCTCCTGTACATGTAGTAGGAATGAAACACAGTGAAGCAAAAAAGATTGCCTCTGACTTGCTTGCAAAAGTAGGTCTATCGGATAAAGAAAACGTCTACCCCGGGAAGCTATCTGGAGGACAGAAGCAGCGTGTTGCGATTGCACGTGCCCTTGCAATGCGTCCAGAGGTCATGCTATTTGATGAACCAACCTCTGCGTTGGATCCAGAGCTTGTAGGCGAAGTTTTAAAAACGATGAAAGAACTCGCAGAAGAGGGTATGACAATGGTGGTTGTGACGCATGAGATGGGGTTTGCGCAAGAAGTCGCGGATCGTGTTGTATATATGCATGATGGGAAGATCGTGGAAGAAGGGGCACCAGAGCAGCTATTTAACGCTCCGCAAAATCAGCGTACGAAAGAATTCTTAGAAGCTGTATTGTAACTCAACATAGAAAAGACCTACAACAAAGGTAAGGTAACCCTATTTGTTGTAGGTCTTTTCTTCATTTCTTTTTAAATAATAGGAAAGCTCCTACTACAATTAAAACGACTGGCCAAAAGGTTTGTATCGTAGAAAGTCCAATTCCGACGATTCCTAGTGTGTCTAAAAGGGTATTGGAGAAAAGAAAGAAGCTAGCGATACATACGAGAATTACTCCTTCAAACATGCCGTTCTTTGTTTTTTGAGCGCGTAAGATAAAGCCGATCCCGACTATCAGAATAATCATCGCGAAATGATCAGGCCATATGGAGAGATGTCCTTTTAAATGAAAATGTAAACCAACTCCTAGTAAAACTACGCCAGGAAGTAGGTTTGCAGGGTCATTCTGTTTATAAGATTGTAATAAAAGTGCAAGGCCAGTAATAACTAGTAGCGATGGCCATGTGAAAATACCATGCCATAGTTCGATGTTCATTTGTTGTAGTAGGAAATAAACTCCAAACAATAGTAAGATTAATCCTGGTAGAAAGCTGTTTTTTCTCATTTTATCCTCCTTGAAATCAAGCCTGAAACCTTGATAATGAATAGAATTTCTGTTAATGTACAAGTTGGTGAATAAAAGAAATGTAATGTTTGTAATATATAAGAGAGAAATAATTATTTTATAGTTTAATTTTAGCCAACGAGCCTGCTCCGCTTTTCTTGTTGTCTAGCTGCGCAGGCTAGCTCCTCTTTTCTTTTAAAATGTAAACTATTTGTTCACATTTTAACAAATGTTTCATTAGTTAGTCATGTTATAATTTTTATAGATCATACTTTTCTGGGGGTGTACGAACAAAGTGCATATTATAGTAGTCGGCGTTAATTATAAGACGGCCCCTGTTGAAATCCGTGAAAAATTAACTTTTAATCCAGCTGATCTGGAAAATGCAATGGTAGCTTTAAAGGATCGAAAATCAATCCTTGAAAATATCATTGTCTCTACCTGTAATCGTACAGAAGTATATGCAGTAGTCGATCAGTTGCATACTGGACGTTATTATATTAAATCTTTCCTTGCTGAATGGTTTGATTTGGACAAGGAAGAGTTTTCTCCTTACTTAAATATCTATGAAAATGATGGGGCGATTGAACATTTGTACCGAGTTTCCTGTGGGTTAGATTCCATGGTACTTGGGGAAACCCAAATTCTTGGACAAATTCGTACTAGCTTCCTTTCCGCACAGAAGAATCAAACAGTGGGGACTATTTTCAATCAACTTTTTAAACAAGCTATTACGCTTGCAAAGCGTGCCCATTCCGAAACGGAAATTGGCTCCAATGCTGTATCTGTTAGTTATGCGGCAGTAGAGCTTGCAAAGAAAATCTTCGGAGATTTAACGGATAAGCATGTTTTAATTTTAGGTGCAGGAAAAATGGGAGAACTCGCCGTCCAGAATCTTCACAGCAACGGGGTAAAGAAAGTAACGGTCATGAACCGGACATTAGAAAAAGCAGAAAGCTTAGCAAATCGTTTTGATGGGCAGGCCAAGTCCATGCAGGAGTTATCCTGTGCGTTGGTAGAAGCGGACATTTTAATCTCTTCTACCGGAGCAAAAGGGTATGTCATTACGAAAGAGGACATGACCTATGTAGAAAGAATGAGAAAAGGTCGTCCATTATTTATGGTGGATATTGCAGTTCCAAGAGATTTAGACCCAGAGCTAGAGCAAGTAGAAAGTGTTTTCTTATATGACATTGATGATTTACAAGGGATTGTTCAATCGAATCTTTCTGAGCGTAAAAAAGCAGCAGAAGAAATTGAACTGTTCATTGAAGAGGAAATTGTTGAGTTTAAGTCATGGTTAAACACGCTAGGAGTTGTTCCAGTTATTTCAGCTTTACGTCAAAAAGCTTTGGAGATTCAATCCGAAACGATGCATAGTATTCAACGCAAGCTTCCAAATCTGAGTGAACGCGAAATAAAAGTGTTAAATAAGCATACAAAAAGTATTGTTAATCAGATGCTGCGTGATCCAATTTTACGTGCAAAGGAGCTATCCTCTGATCCAAATGCACAAGAGTCTCTAGAGTTATTTACTAAAATTTTTAATATTGAAGAAGCGGTACAACAGGAAGTCCAAACCCAATATTATTCGGTGAAAAAGGAGAAGAGCAAGAGCTCTCCAGTGGGTATTCCGCTTCCTCATGCAGCGACGTTTCAGTCGTAAGAGAGGCTTGAAAATATGTTAGAGATGACAATAGCAAGGCTATACGAGTTCACCATTATTATATATGCCTTGAGCGTACTGCTATATTTTATTGATTTTCTCCATAATAACCGGAAGGCTAACAAGATAGCCTTCTGGTTACTTGCAATTGTTTGGGTACTACAAACAATTTTTTTATTTTTACGTATGATTGATACAGGGCGATTTCCAATTCTGACACTGTACGAGGGAATGTACTTCTATACATGGGTACTCATTACGTTTTCTCTTGTCATTAATCGGATATTACGAGTAGACTTTATCGTATTTTTTACGAATGTAATTGGCTTCTTAGTATTGGCGTTACATACCTTTACACCTATACAGCATGAATCCCAGGTAGTAGCACAGGCTTTAGTATCTGAGCTTCTGATTATTCATATAACGATGGCAATCCTTTCATACGGTGCCTTCTCGCTATCCTTTGTATTTTCGCTTCTCTATATCATTCAATTCAATTTATTAAAGCGAAAAAAATGGGGTAAACGCTTATTACGAATCCAAGATTTATCGAAGCTAGACCACATGTCGTATGTATTAAATGTCATTGGTGTTCCAATGCTTTTACTGGCATTAATTTTAGGGAGCGTTTGGGCTTCGATAAAGCTTTCCAATTTTGAGTGGTATGATGCGAAAGTGTTAGGCTCTTTCTTTGTTATTACAGCGTATAGTTATTATTTTTATCAGCGGTTGGCAAAAGGAATTACTGGCAAGGCTATTGCTAATTGGAATATAGCCGCATTTTTAGTTGTTTTAATCAACTTTTTCTTATTTGGTAGACTATCAAATTTTCATTTCTGGATTCTGTAGAGAACCCCTTTGCGTATGTTTTGCGTTAGGGTAAGGAGGATATATGAGAAAAATTATTGTAGGTTCTAGAAGAAGTAAGCTTGCTTTAACACAAACCAATTGGGTGATAGAACAGCTAAAAAGCTTAGGTGCCCCGTTTGATTTTGAAGTAAAGGAAATTGTAACAAAAGGGGATCAAATCTTGGATGTAACATTATCTAAGGTTGGAGGAAAAGGTCTTTTCGTAAAAGAAATTGAACAAGCAATGCTCGATAAAGAGATTGATATGGCTGTTCATAGTATGAAAGATATGCCTGCAATCCTTCCTGAGGGATTAATGATCGGTTGTATCCCATTTCGCGAAGACCATCGGGATGCATTTATTTCTAAAAATCACGTAAAATTTGCCGATTTACCGAGCGGTTCTATTGTCGGAACTAGCAGCTTACGACGTGGTGCGCAATTGCTTGCAAAGCGTCCAGACTTAGAAATCAAATGGATTCGTGGAAACATTGATACACGCCTTGATAAGCTTCAAAATGAAGATTATGATGCCATTATTTTGGCTGCAGCAGGCCTTGCGAGAATGGGCTGGTCAAAGGATGTAGTAACAGAATTTTTAGATGAAGATATTTGTTTACCAGCAGTAGGGCAAGGTGCTCTATCTATTGAGTGTCGGGAAGATGACCAGGAATTATTAGAAGCTTTGAAGCTTTTCACCGATTCGGTTACGGAAAAAGCAGTTATAGCGGAACGTGCGTTTCTTCATGAAATGGAAGGTGGCTGCCAAGTACCGATTGCAGGTTTTGCAACTGTTGATCAAGCGGACATGGTGACTTTAACGGTATTAGTCGGTGCACCAGATGGTTCTATTTTATATAAAGAAAGAATTGTCGGATCTGATCCACTTAAGGTTGGCCATGAGGCGGCTGAAAGCTTGACAGAACAAGGTGGTAAAAACCTTATTGATCAGGTAAAAAAGGAGCTCGAGCAATAATGGAACGTACTTTGCCGTTAGCGGGTAAACGCATTCTTATCACAAGAAGCAAAGAGCAGGCATCGTACTTTTCTAACCAAGTTCAAGCTTTAGGAGGGACCCCATTGGAAGTCCCTCTTATTCAATTTTCTCTTCCACTCAATGTTGAAAGGGTAAAGGATGAGCTAGAATGTGCAGTTTATCAATATGATTGGCTCGTTTTTACTAGTGTAAATGGTGTAAACTTTTTTTTCGAATTAGTTAATAAGCGACTACCAAATAAGATAGCTGCAGTGGGAAACAAAACAAAAGAAGCCTTATCTGAATGGGGATACAATGCTGAACTTGTTCCAGCAAAATTTTCAGCTGAGGATTTAGTGGAAGCGTTTAAAAAAGAAGTGAATCCAATGCATTCATCCGTTTTGTTGATACAAGGAAATCTTGCTCGACCTATTTTACGTGAAGAACTACTAAGATTAGGGTACAATGTAAAGCAGATAACTGTATATGAAAATCATCCATTTCCACTTATCCAAGAGGAAATAGAGAGTATCTTATCTAAGAAAACAGACCTTGTTACTTTTACAAGTCCATCTACCGTTACGAACTATCAAAAAGTTTTTGGTATACAAGACGTACCAGTGGCCGTAATTGGGCCAGTGACAAAACAAGCAGCAGAAAAAGCGGGCTATTCCGTTGTCATCTGTCCTGATGAATACACAATTGAGGGGTTAATAAAAGCTATTGTGACTTTTTTCTCAAAAAGCAAGGATAACCTTATATAGTTATCGTCTAGCTTAAACGCCTAAGCTGTCAAGGTCATATGGCGCTAGTGCTTTGCTTAACAAAGGGAGGATACATAAAAAATGAAAGACTTACAATTTACACGTCATCGTCGCTTAAGAACGTCCGATAATATGAGAGCGTTAGTGCGTGAGACTTACTTGAATAAAGAGGATTTAATTTATCCTATTTTTGTAGTAGAAGGCGAAAATATAAAAAAAGAAGTTCCTTCGATGCCAGGTGTATTCCATCTTTCTTTAGACTTACTGAATGAAGAAATGGGAGAAGTACACGATTTAGGAATTAAATCAGTGATCGTTTTTGGTGTACCTAATGAGAAGGATGAAGTAGGAACACAAGCTTATCATGATCATGGAATTGTTCAAAAAGCAATTTCCCAAATTAAAGAAAACTATCAAGAATTAGTTGTAATCGCGGATACATGTTTATGTCAGTTTACAAACCATGGTCATTGTGGAGTGGTAGAAGAAGGACAAGTATTAAATGATCCAACTCTAGACTTATTAGCTCGTACTGCAGTAAGTCAGGCAAGAGCAGGAGCAGATGTAATTGCGCCTTCGAATATGATGGATGGATTTGTTGCAGCAATTCGTCAAGGCTTAGATGAAAATGGCTTTGAGCATATTCCAATTATGTCTTATGCGGTTAAGTATGCTTCTGCATTTTACGGACCATTCCGTGATGCAGCTCATAGTTCTCCGAAGTTTGGCGATCGTAAAACGTATCAAATGGACCCCGCGAATCGTCAAGAAGCTCTGCGTGAAGCCGAATCCGACATTATGGAGGGTGCAGACTTCTTGATAGTGAAGCCAGCTTTATCCTATCTTGACATCATTCGCGATGTAAAAAACAATTTTAACGTACCGGTTGTCGCTTACAACGTTAGTGGCGAATATTCCATGATTAAAGCAGCTGCGCAAAACGGTTGGGTTAATGAAAAAGACATTGTGATGGAAATGCTAATAAGTATGAAACGAGCGGGAGTAGATTTAATTTTGACCTACTTTGCAAAAGATGTAGCTCGTTGGTTGGACGAAAAGTAAGAGGACAAATAGCGGTTCTTCATGAGGGTATCTTATAGGAACCGCTTTGATCTATCCATTCGATAGTAAGAAAGGATGATAGGAAAATGAGAAGTTATGAAAAGTCAAAGAAAGCATTTGCAGAAGCAGAAAAACTAATGCCAGGTGGGGTAAATAGCCCTGTTCGTGCTTTTAAATCGGTTGACATGGATCCAATTTTTATGGAGCGTGGAAAAGGTGCGAAAATCTACGATATCGATGGAAACGAATACATAGATTATGTTTTATCTTGGGGTCCACTTATTCACGGGCATTCCAATGAACGAGTGGTAGAAGCCATAAAAAAAGTAACGGAATCAGGAACAAGCTTTGGTGCTCCTACTCTTATTGAAAATGAACTAGCAAAGTTAGTCATTGAACGTGTTCCCTCCATCGAAGTCGTTCGAATGGTAAGCTCTGGAACAGAAGCAACGATGAGTGCGCTTCGTCTAGCTCGTGGTTATACTGGCCGCAATAAAATAATAAAGTTTGAAGGCTGCTATCACGGACATGGCGATTCTTTATTAATTAAAGCAGGTTCTGGAGTAGCAACCCTCGGCTTACCTGACAGCCCAGGAGTACCAGAAGGTGTTGCTAAAAACACGATAACAGTTCCATATAATGATTTAGAAAGCATTAAATTTGCCTTTGAGCAATTTGGCGAAGACATCGCAGCGATCATTGTAGAGCCAGTTGCAGGAAACATGGGAGTAGTCCCACCTCAACCAGGCTTCTTAGAAGGCTTGCGTGAAGTAACAGAAAAACATGGTGCACTTCTAATTTTTGATGAAGTAATGACCGGATTCCGTGTTGATTACCATTGTGCTCAAGGCTATTATGGCGTAACACCTGATATTACCTGCCTTGGAAAAGTAATCGGTGGCGGACTACCAGTAGGTGCTTATGGTGGAAAAGCAGAAATCATGGCAAAAGTAGCTCCAAGTGGACCGATTTATCAAGCAGGAACACTTTCTGGAAATCCCCTAGCGATGACAGCTGGTTACGAAACTCTATCTCAATTAACACCTGAAACGTATAAAGAATTTACTAAAAAAGCCGACAAACTAGAAACTGGTATTTTAGCTCTAGCTAAGCAATACGAAGTGCCACTTACCGTAAATCGTGCTGGATCCATGATTGGCTTCTTCTTCACAAACGAAAAAGTCATCAACTACGATAAGGCAAAATCATCTGATCTGGAGTACTTTGCAGCATTCTTCCGAGAAATGGCAAACAATGGTGTATTCCTACCACCATCTCAATTTGAGGGGCTTTTCCTATCAACGGCGCATAGCGACGAAGATATCGACAAAACCCTCGAAGCAATCGAAAAATCATTTGCAACCCTAAAAAAATAAACAATCACACCCGTCCCCACACCAAAGGGACGGGTGTTTTTTAAATTCAAAGGCTCTATTAAAGTACAATGTTGATTTTTTAGGACGCTAGCTGTTGAGTGGAGCAATAGGCGAAGACTCCTGAGGGAGATAGCGTTTTGTGGAGACCCCGCAGGCGAAAGCCGAGGGAGGCTCTCGTAAGCCCCGCGGAAAGCGAAGCCTAGTGCGGAAATCAACAGCGGTGTTTAACAGAGCCACTTCAAAAAGAAAAACCAAAAAATACCCAAACCATTTTCACTTACCCCAAAACTCCAGTAACCAACATCGGAAGAGCGTAATCCCAACAACACTAACCCAAATAAAATCCACAATTAATCATAATCCCGAACATCTTCACATACATCTTTATTGATATAGTAAATTTTTTTAGGTGTGAAAGGAGGAACCCCTTTGTCTTCAGAACAACAATCGTGCTTGCGGTTTTCAGTAGAAGAATCTGTATGGTTTCAAAAGGGACAGGAAGTATCTGAGCTCATCTCCATTGCTTTAGATCCAGATATACAAATCTATGAGCAGGACCAATATGTTTCCATCAGGGGAGCTTTATTATTATCAGGAGAATATCATCCGAACGCTGAAGAAGAGGATGAGGTAGAGGAATATCGTCCTTTTACTCAAGCAAGAGTGGTGCAAGAGGTAGAAGTGGGGGAGGACGGAGTTTGTGCATTAAAGCATCGTTTCCCTGTTGATATTACGATTCCAAAAAATCGTATACAAAGCCTCGACGAAATTTACGTTTCAATTGAATCATTCGATTACAGTGTGCCAGAGCGCGGCTGCTTACAACTAGATGCAGAGCTTTCAATTTCCGGTATTTATGGGCATCAGCAAAGTACACCTGTGGTAGAAGAGGAAGAAATCTATAACCCTGAGCAACAGCTAGAACAAGAGATCTATAACCCTGAGGAACAGCTAGAACAAGAGATCTATAACCCTGAGGAACAGCTAGAACAACAAGAAGAGCGGGACTTAGAGCCGATGTATCGGAATTCTGAATCGGACCATGAGCAAGAGGAAGAAAATTATCAATATTACACAAACGATGATGACGATGAAGAGGAAGAAATCTTAAATCAGCATGAGTTAGATGCAAATGTACAATACGAGTATAACGATGATGGCGAGTATGAGCCATTCGAAGTGGAAGCTAGAAAAAGTGCTATTTTAGATGAAGTAAATTTCGCTACAGACACGCATCATCATAAAGATGATAAAGTATATCCAGAAGATCCATTCTCTCCGATTTATGCATTTCAACCTAATAATAAATCGGAATCAGCTACAGAGGATAACCCGCAAGACATCGCATCATTTTTTGAAAAGCGAAAAAACAGACAGGAAGAACCTGTGGCGGAAGTGGAAGAGTATGTGGCACAGGAAGAACAGGATGAAAATTCTTTATCCTTAACTAAAATCTTTGCAGAAGAAGAGGACGAAGAGTTTACAAGGCTGAAAATATGCATCGTACAACAAGGAGAGACGATTGATCATATTGCAGATAAATATGATGTGACCATCCAACAACTTATTCGAATTAACAGACTGTCTACCGAAGACAATGTGAATGATGGGCAACTATTATATATTCCGGTAAAAGCGGTGTCTAAATCATAAAAAGTTTTTAATTCAAATAGTAAAAAATAGTTACATGGATAGAAGAAAGTTTGTGAGGGAGGGTGGACCTTTCTCACTTCTTTTTTAACAGAATAAGAAAGCAAAAAGCCGCGGTGAATGTGTGTAGTAAAGGTAGTTACGTCTAGTTACAGCACCTAGTATTTCTGGGGTCATAAGTCATTTTTCTACTACGGAGGTCAAGGAGTAATCTTCTCCTCCGAAAACTGTCTTATGCTAGTCTTAAGCTGAAACGAGGCGCTTGCGCTTTTGTTCCCTCGTTCCTATCGATAACTTCCGAGGAAAGAGAGTAATGCAAATGATGACACAAGAAGCTAATTTAGATGAATTATTGAGTCAGTATGGTGTAAGAGCTGAGTATGTAGAGAAGCATGGGGATGTCTGGCGAGTTTCCACACAAAATGGTGCATTTGCGTTAAAAAAGATTCGAAAAGAACATGCTTATCCACTATTTAGGAATATTCATTCTTTGTATCAGAGAGGAATCAAGACGATAGTTCCAATATATCAAACGAAGCAAGGGCATTATTTTATCGAAAATTATGCGGATGCCTACTATTTGATGCCGTGGATTGAGGATCAGGAAGAGCGTGAGCTAGATTTTAAAGATAATTTAATGTTTAAGGAACTTGCTAAGCTTCATGGCATGACTGTTCAAGAAAAAGAATACGAGGAAGAAGAAATCACTAGTTATTATGAACGGGTTTCAGGGGAGTGGACGAAGGAACAAGAAGAGCTAGAGAAATTTGTAGGCGAGTGTGAAAAGAAAATATATATGTCTCCATTTGAGCTTCAAGTGTGTACTTATGCACATGAAATTTCACTTGCACAAAAATTTTCTCTGCAAAAGCTTGAAGGTTGGCAAGAAGCTATTAAAGAAACAAAGCAACATCGGGTAGCAATGACCCATGGTAGAGTTTCCTTTCATCATTTTGTTAAAGACACCGAGGGAAGAGGCTATTTTATTAGCTGGGAAAGAGCGAAGCAAGGACCGCCGACCAATGATATTATTTCCTTTTATCACCGATATTTAAAAACCTATCCACTCTACTGTGATGATTGTATTGATTGGTTTTATGAGTATCAAAAAGGATTTAGTTTACTAGGGCATGAAAAAGACTTAACGTTAAGCTATTTGTCGTATCCAAAAGCATTTCTCCAAGCAGTTCACCAATCTCAGCTACCAAAAGATCAATCCAGAAGAAATATCTCCGAAAGAGAGCTCGTCAAAAGAATCCAAAGTAGCTATTGGATGGCAAAAAACATTGAATACGTAGCAGGCAGAATCAATCAAATCGAAGAACAAAATAAAAACAAAGAGGCCAACACCGGATAAATGGTGTGGCCTTTTCTTGTTTAAAAAATAATTCACAACAAAAAATGAGAAAGATAGACACCAAACCAAAACTTCCACCATGGCGGATGAAATTGAAACCCAGATTAGTTAAACTTCATGTTAACCCGTATCCCCTGATGATTGTAGTGCAAGGCGTGAGACTCCTGCGGGAATACGAGTCGAAGGGAGACCCCACAGGCGCTCTTCGCCGAGGAGGCTCCCGAGACCGCCCGCGGAAAGCGAACGCCTGGCACGGAAATCATCAGGGTCTTCAAAGGTGTCCCCTTATTTTCAGGATAGTCGAAGGCGGCTAACCAACTTTTAAATCCATTCTAAGTGAAAAGAAAGAGCAAGCACGATACATACGGCTAATATTAAAACATCAAACGTAGTAGGAAGGAAAATAGTACGTATCCCTTGGAAAACACAAATAGGAATAATAAATTGCGCACACAATCCTCGTACCTGTCTAAGCCACTGCGGCAAGGAGTAAGGGTTATATTTTCGCATAGATGTACCTCCTTCAAATGCATAACGCATCTCTAGCTATATATACAAGATATGATTTAGATAAAAAAATAGTGCCCATTTTTGCACATTTGTTTATTTTTTTGAATATCTTACTAAAAAGTTGGAGAAGCTTATTGACTATTAGCTTATATTTTTTGTAACATAGAAGGATAATATAATCATACACAAATACTGTGATAGGGAAGAGTACAACACTAACTCCTTTAGAGAGAGAAACCATTTGCTGAAAGGTTTCTTAGGAAAGTCAGGTTGGAAGGTCGCCCTTGAGTAGCTTCAATGAACGAGATGCTCTATTAGTTGAAGCCGGTGAAGAGCCGTTAGCAAATTTTGAGTGTACAGGGGGTAGTTTATCTATTTCTTGTGAAAAAAGGTGGTACCGCGAAACTTAACTCCTTTCGTCCTTTTATTTGGATGAGGGGAGTTTTTTGTTTTTTTACAGATATTAAGGAGGAACAAAGATGGAGACAAAAGAAGTTAATCTTCCAACTAAATACGATCCACAAACTATTGAGAAAAATCGCTATCAATATTGGCTAGACGGTCGTTTTTTTGAAGCAACAAATGATCAGGACAAAACACCGTATACAATCGTTATTCCACCACCAAATGTAACAGGGCGACTGCATTTAGGTCATGCTTGGGATACGACTTTGCAAGATATCGTAACACGCATGAAACGTATGCAAGGCTTTGATGTTCTATGGTTACCTGGAATGGACCACGCAGGAATAGCGACTCAAGCTAAGGTAGAGGAAAAGCTTCGTAATCAAGGAATTTCCCGCTATGACCTTGGTCGTGAGAAGTTTGTAGAGGAAACATGGAAATGGAAAGAGGAATACGCTAGCCATATCCGTCAGCAATGGTCTAAGCTTGGTTTAGGACTTGACTATAGCCGTGAGCGTTTCACATTAGATGAAGGCTTATCGAAAGCGGTTCGTGAAGTTTTCGTAAACCTTTATAAAAAAGGTTTAATCTATCGTGGGGAGTACATCATTAACTGGGATCCTGCAACAAAGACAGCTCTTTCTGACATCGAAGTTATTCACCAAGATGTGCAAGGTGCGTTCTATCATATGAGATACCCATTAACAGACGGATCTGGACATATTGAAATTGCAACAACTCGTCCAGAAACGATGCTTGGAGATACAGCGGTTGCCGTTCATCCAGAAGATGAACGCTATAAACACTTAATCGGGAAAAGTGTTACGTTACCTATTACAGGTCGTGAAATCCCGATCGTTGCAGATGACTATGTAGATATGGAGTTTGGTTCCGGTGCTGTAAAAATCACACCTGCGCATGACCCAAATGACTTTGAAATTGGAAATCGCCATAATCTAGAGCGTGTTCTTGTAATGAATGAAGACGGTACGATGAATGAAAAAGCACTTCAGTATAAAGATTTAGATCGTTTCGAATGTCGTAAACAGCTTGTAAAAGACTTGCAAGATCAAAGTATTCTTTTCAAAATTGAAGAGCATATGCACTCAGTTGGTCATAGTGAAAGAAGCGGCGCAGTAGTAGAGCCATATCTTTCTACTCAATGGTTTGTAAAAATGCAGCCATTAGCTGATAAGGCAATTGATTTGCAGACACAAGAAGACAAAGTTAACTTTGTCCCTAACCGTTTTGAAAATACGTATCTTCGCTGGATGGAGAACATTCGTGATTGGTGTATCTCGCGTCAGTTATGGTGGGGACACCGTATCCCGGCTTGGTATCATAAAGAAACGGGAGCAGTGCATGTTGATCATGAACCACCGGCAGATATCGAGAATTGGGAGCAGGATACTGATGTATTAGATACATGGTTTAGCTCTGCTTTATGGCCGTTTTCTACTATGGGTTGGCCGGAAACGGAGTCTCCAGATTATCAACGTTACTATCCAACCGATGTTCTGGTAACAGGCTATGATATTATCTTTTTCTGGGTATCCCGTATGATTTTCCAAGGACTTGAATTTACTGGTGAACGACCATTTAAGGATGTTCTCATTCATGGTTTGGTACGTGACGAAGAAGGACGTAAAATGAGTAAATCCCTTGGTAACGGTGTTGACCCAATGGATGTAATCGAAAAGTATGGAGCGGATTCTCTGCGCTATTTCTTATCGACAGGAAGCTCACCAGGCCAGGACTTACGCTTTAGCTTTGAAAAGGTAGAAGCAACCTGGAATTTCGCAAATAAGATTTGGAACGCTTCTCGCTTTGCACTGATGAACATGGGTGATATGGAATATAAAGATATCGACTTAAGTGGTGAGAAATCTGTTGCAGACAAGTGGATTTTAACTCGTTTAAATGAAACTATTGAAACAGTAACAAAACTTGCAGAAAAATATGAGTTTGGTGAAGTGGGTCGTGCCCTTTATAACTTTATCTGGGATGATTTCTGTGATTGGTATATTGAAATGGCGAAGCTCCCTCTATATGGCGAAGATGAGGCGGCGAAGAAAACTACGCGTTCGATTCTAGCGTATGTGTTAGATAATACGATGCGATTGTTACACCCGTTCATGCCTTTCATTACCGAGGAAATTTGGCAGCAACTTCCACACGAAGGAGAGTCCATTACAATTGCAAAATGGCCTGAGGTACGTGCTGACTTAACTGACAGTGAAGCGGCGGCAGATATGCGATTATTAGTTGATATCATCCGTAGTGTTCGTAATGTACGTGCAGAAGTAAACACACCTATGAGCAAGCAAGTTAAATTACTTATAAAAACGAAAACAGCAGAAATTTCAGCTAAGCTTGAGCAAAATCGATCTTACTTAGAGCGTTTCTGTAACCCAAGTGAGCTAATCATCGGTACAGATGTTTCCTTAAATGAAAAGGCAATGACAGCTGTTGTTTCAGGAGCGGAATTGATTCTTCCATTACAAGGTTTGATTAATATCGATGAAGAAATTGCTCGTTTACAAAAGGAACTTGCAAAGCTTGATAAAGAAGTAGAACGTGTGCAGAAGAAGCTTTCAAACCAAGGTTTCATCGCAAAAGCACCAGATCATGTAATTGAAGAAGAAAAAGCAAAAGAAAAAGATTATGTGGAAAAACGTGAAGCAGTTCATGCTCGCATCGAAGAGTTAAAGGGTTAAAAATTATAATAAGGCGAATCCGATATGGATTCGTCTTTCCTATATAAGAATGGAAGGGACTCTAAAGATGGTACATACATATGAAGAAGCATTAAGTTGGATTCATTCTAGGCTTCGCTTTGGGATAAAACCAGGTGTAAAGCGAATGGAGTGGATGATGGAAAAACTTCAAAATCCACAAAAGAAAATAAAAACCATTCATATAGCTGGAACGAACGGAAAAGGATCAACGGTTACCTATATTCGAAATATTTTGCAACAGGCAGGCTATCGAGTAGGTACATTTACCTCTCCATATATCGAACATTTTAATGAAAGAATAAGTGTCGATGGTGTACCTTTTTCTCAGGAGCATATGGTAGAACTGGTGAACCTGATAAAACCTTTAGCAGAGGAATTAGAGGAACATGATTTAGGAAGTCCAACTGAATTCGAAGTGATCACAGCTATGTCCTTTTATTATTTTTACCATATGGCGGAAGTGGACATTGCCATTTATGAAACCGGACTAGGAGGCAGGTTTGATTCGACTAATATAATTCATCCATTAGTCTCTGTCATAACGAATATTGGGCATGATCATCAAGCCTTTTTAGGAGATACAATTGGCGAGATTGCGTTTGAAAAAGCAGGTATTATTAAAGCTGGCGTCCCTGTTGTTACAGCAGTTGCTCAAGAAGAGGCAATAGAAGTAATCACTACTATTGCAAAAGAAAAACAAGCGCGTCTTTATCAACTTTCACAAGAATTAAAAATAGTAGAGTACCAACTATCAGAGAGCGGAGAAGTGTTTTCTCTTCAAACACCTTTTGGCAAACTTAATGAGTTAACTTTGACAATGAAAGGTCGCCACCAAGTGGATAATGCGGCATTGGCTGTAATGGCTTGTTTATATATCAAGAGCTATTATTCTTTTTTTGTAGAAGAAGAACATATTCGTAATGGGTTAGAAAAGGCCTATTGGGCAGGGCGGTTAGAGGAGTTATCTTCAGAACCGCACATTATAGTAGACGGTGCCCATAATAAAGAAGGAATTCAAACACTTGTTCAAACTGTAAAAAATCGCTATCACGCAAAAAGAGTACACCTAATATTTAGCGCATTATCAGATAAGCCATTAGATGAAATGGTTCAACTATTAGATGAAGTAGCTACCTCGATTACCTTTACCTCTTTTGACTTTCCGAGGGCAGCTACGGCAGAATCACTTTTTGATAAAAGTAATCATTCGATAAAGTGGTTTGAAGAAAATTGGAAAGAGGCAGTGAATTCAATTTTACCAACTCTACATAAAGAAGATTTACTGTTGATTACAGGGTCCCTCTATTTTGTTTCGGAAATTAGGAATTATTTCTTAGAGTCGGGAAAAAGAGAATAGGGAGAATTAGCCTAGATTTATTGTGACAAAAGTTAGAAAATTTGATAAAATTACCTTATTGCCTAATTTAGTTTAAAGTTTCTATCAGAAGGGAGGGGTAAGTATGGTAGCTCAAGCGGTTAGTGGTCGAATGCAAAGGTTTATTTGGGTAGCCTTCTTTTTATTTTTTCCAATGGTTCTTTGGTTAGGATATCATCTTTCTCCAGTTGCCATCGAGGAATTACCTATCCTCCATCTAGTGGGGTTTGCGGTTCTCATTATCATACTTTCCCTTATCCCAATAGTTGTAGGAGATGTCCCACTATTTTTAACCCAAGGGGTATCTCTTGCTGTATTCTTATCTTTTGGGTTATTTGCAGAAATGGTGTTAACACTTATTTCTGTAATAGCTTTAATGACTTATATAAGGGTTAGCAAGCAGAATTTACACAGAATCCCAATTAATTTATTTATGTTTGCTAGTTTATCACTTCTAAGCGGCTTGATTTTTTACCTATTAGGCGGGACACATGGAGATGCTCAATTGTTAAATACCGGAGTAGCTATTCCGATTCTCGCTCATGAGTTTGTCTATTTTACTTTAAATCAAATTTCCTTGTATTTTATCCATATTTCACTATACAAGAGAGAGAGAAAATTCATTACAACAGACTCAAAGTGGGACGGTATCACAAGTTTAATAGTTCTCCCGGTAGGTCTTATTTTGTATGTCCTTTATGAGCAACTTGGAATCGTTGCCATTTTTTATGTAGGTTTACCATTTGTTATTTTAACAATGATTCTCAAACTATATCATTCTAGTCAAAAGGTGAATCATTATCTTCAACAAGCAGCGGGTATCGGTCATCAGTTAACAGAACGTTTAGACACACAGGAAGTTCTTGATGTGTTTTTGGACAAGGTTTCAACCCTTTTTCCTGTAGATTATGCAGCGATAATTGATGTTAACAAAGATGATAAATTGAAGATTCTTCGGGTGATTGATAAGGAAAATACCATTGCCATCAACACGGAATTGCATTTAGTAGACGAGGAATTGTTAGCATATATTTTAGAACGCAGAAAAAGCATTTGTTATTTCACAAAAAAGGAATGGAAACATCTAACTAAAACCCATCTTTCTCCTTCTATTCAAAGTGTCATGTGTGTTCCTGTATCACGAAATCAAAAAATTGAAGGAATTGTTGTTTTAGCAAGTACTTCTAAAAGAGCATATGATAAGTCGCAACTTATGATTGTTGATATTTTAGCCTCTTATTTCGGCGTTGCGTTAGAAAAGGCACGTCACTATCAAGCAACAAAAAATAGAAGCGAGCGTTGTGCACTAACAAAGCTATATAATTACCACTATTTCGAAAATTTATTGGAAAAGGAATTTGAAAAACTTAATAAAGGAGATAATCAGTGTCTTTCCTTGTTGTTACTTGATTTAGATCATTTTAAAAAGGTTAATGATACTTACGGGCATCAGAGCGGCAATGAAGTTCTCCTTCAAGTAGCAGAACGTTTATCAGCCATCATAGGAGATAGAGGAACAGTTGCAAGGTATGGTGGAGAAGAATTCGTGATTCTACTACCAAACATAGATCGAACTAAATGTTTCGAACTTGCTGAAACGGTCAGAATTCACCTTGCCAACCGATCCTTCGCGCTTAAGCAGCATATAGGAGATGCGCAAGTAGCACAGCTTGTTAAAGTTACAGCGAGCATCGGATTTGCTACAGCACCATTTGATGCAGAAGATTGCCTAGAACTTATTCGCCTTGCAGATCGTGCGATGTACGTAGGGGCAAAGCAAGCAGGTAGAAATAAAGTTGCGGAGTATAAGAAGACGTCATAAAAAGAAGAAGGACACACTCATAAATGGGTGTGTACCCTCTTCTTTTTTAGTAAAGAGATTTTATCTAAATGGGTGGGAAAATTCACTGTGAAATTAAGGTTAATTAAAATGGGGATTTTTCCAATCAAGCAAAAAGGGTAGGTATTTTCTATGGGAAGAAGTGTCTTAAAATTGACGGTGGAGAAATTTAATATAATTCGTCTAGTAATCTCCTATTTCCAAAAATCTAGCTTTATTATACAATAACAATATCTTACTTACTTCTACAATTTTTGTAAATATAGAGAGAGTGGTGGAGTTTTGTATACTTATATTGGTGGACTACTTTTTTACCTCGTGGTTTTAGCTATATTATTTAAATTTTCCTTTGGATATAGTAGAAAAGGAAAAGTGACGATCGCAGTCATAATATTTGTTTCAAGTTTAGTTGGTTTTTCTGTATACAAATTGTTTACTCCATTGCATTCGATTTTACTAATAATTTTGCTTCTCCTATTATCTACGATTTTCCTACAAAAGCGTTCCTACATGTACCAGGCAAAGGCTGATAAAAACGAATTTTGATAATGAAAGATGGAAGAAAAAGAATAGAAACATAAGTACTCTATACTTCTATAGGAAAGTGAATATAGAACGATAAAGAATGGTGTATTATGGGGGGAAAAAGATGCAAGGTCTTAAGCTTTTTGGTGTAATGCTTGTTGGAACACTTCTCGTGTTTTTTGCTGGTCAATACGGCCCAATTGTGGTTGCAGATAAAATTATTCCGAAGAAATTTAACAATGAAACGTTAATTGGAACAGAATTGGTAGAAAATAAATCGAAAGCAGAAGCAGCTGCAGAACTTAATGCAGCAGTGGAGTTATGGAAAAAAGAAGGCACTATTTATTTGGAGTGGTCTGGAGAATTAGCTGCAATTGATAAAAACGAGTTTGAATTCCAGATTGAAAAATCAGTAGAAGAAGCTATTGATGGCATGGGAAATAATTTAATGGTAAATCTGCCTGATTTTACATTCTTAAGTATATTAGAGCAATTAACTGGTGATACGCAAATAAACGCAGATATAGATTTAGTAAAGTTGAAAAATGATATTGAAGCAGTAGCATCCAACCTAACGAAGGAAGACACGAGCTTTTCGATTTCAACTTATTTTCTTGATAGCACATCTACGGATGAAATTCTACATGAAGTATCAATGCAAGTAGGGATAAGCATTGCAGGAGAACTAGAAGGTATCTCCTCCATTACTGTAGATTCTAGTTCTGCTTTTTCATTGAAAGCTTGGCTGGAGGAAGCAGAAATAGAGTTGAGTGATGAAAGCAGTAGCGTTTTGGCTTCTTTGCTCTATCAATTAGTTCTTCCAACAAATATGGATATTTTGGAAAGACATATCTCAAAAGAATTACCAGAATGGTCAAGGGCAGGGTATGAAGCCGCCTTTAAAAAAGATAAAATGGACTTTCGAATTTATAATCCTAATAATCATGCATGGACTATAGAAATCACTAGATTAAATAATAATTTAAAAGGGACAGTGAGTGGACAACCCTTGCTTTTGTCCTACGAAATAATTGAAGAAACAAGGGAGAGCTATACGCCTAAAACGATTGTTCAATATTCTGCACTTTTACAGCAGAATCAGAAGCAAATAAAAGAAACTGGAAAGTCAGGGGAGTATGTCGTTCTTAATAGGCAGATAACGGATAGTGATGGAGAGATTGTAGAGACAACACTTATTGCGAAAGATTTCTATGCGCCTATTCAACAAATAGAAGTGCATAGCATAACTAAGCCAACTCCTCCACCGAATCAGGAAAATAATAACGGGACAACACCTAACAACTCTAATAATGGTAACAATGTTGGAAATAATACTGGCAATAATGTCAACAACAATACCAATAATAATTCAGGGAACAACACCAACACTGGGAATAATACTGGAAATAATTCTGGTACCAATTCAGGGAATAATAATACTGGAAACAATGGAACTAATACAGGCACTAACACAGGAAATTCGAATTCAAATGAAATCTCTGGAAGTAATAACTCTTCAAATGGAAATAACGCATCCGGGAATAATCCAACATATCCTGCTGGAAAGTAGATTGAAAAATTAGCATAAAAAGGATGGCCAGAATGATTGAAACGAGAAAACGATTAGGGGACTTATTAGTAGAAGCAGGAATTATTACTGCTGACCAACTACAAGTAACATTAAATGAAAAATCGAAAGGTCAAAAAATTGGAGATGCGCTACTTCAAAGAGGTTACATTACAGAGCAACAATTAATCGAAGTGTTAGAATTTCAATTAGGAATTCCACATGTAAGCTTGTACCGATATCCGTTTGATGAAAATCTAATGCATGTCATTTCCAAAGATTTTGCTAAGCGTAATTTAGTCATTCCTTTAAAAAAGGAACATGATAAACTCTATGTCGCAATGGCTGATCCAATGGATTATTTCTCTATAGATGATTTGAGACTATCGACAGGTTTTGAAATTGAACCAGTAATTGCTACAAAAGATGATATTTTGCGTTCCATTAATAAGTTTTATGAGGTAGAGGATTCGCTAGATGAATTTATGGATATTATCGAGCCTTCTACTGGAGTTAATATAGAGGATGAAGGTATGACACAGGATGATTCACCAGTTGTTCGATTGGTGAATCAAATCTTGCAGAATGCTGTGCAACAGCGAGCGAGTGATATTCATATCGATCCACAGGAAACAAAGGTTGTGGTACGTTATCGGATTGACGGGGTATTGAAAACAGAACGGACCTTGCCCAAACACACACAAAACGTGTTAATTGCCCGCATTAAAATACTTGGAAAAATGGATATTACCGAACATCGTATTCCTCAGGATGGTCGCATAAAAACGAATATGGATTTCCATCCAGTTGATGTGCGTGTATCTACCCTTCCAACAGTTTATGGGGAAAAAGTTGTCTTGCGTATCTTAGATTTAAGTAGTTCTTTAAATGATTTATCTCAACTTGGATTTAACCCGAAAAATTATGAGAGATTTATTGACCTTATTACGAAACCTACAGGAATTATTTTGATAACCGGTCCGACAGGTTCAGGTAAATCATCTACTCTTTACGCTGCCCTTAATCACTTAAATAGTGAAGAAGTAAATATCATTACGGTTGAGGATCCGGTTGAATATCAATTAGAAGGAATAAACCAAATTCAAGTAAATCCTAACGTTGGAATGACCTTTGCCAAAGGACTTCGAGCTATTCTTCGCCAAGATCCAAATATTATTATGGTCGGAGAAATCCGTGATAAAGAAACAGCTGAAGTAGCAATAAGAGCATCTTTAACAGGTCATCTCGTTTTAAGCACGCTCCATACAAATGATGCCATTAGCACGATTACACGATTAATCGATATGCAGGTAGAGCCTTTCTTAGTTGGTTCTTCTGTAAATGGAGTTATTGCCCAAAGATTAGTTCGGAAGGTATGTCGTGATTGTATGAAACAGGACGAGCCTACCATTCGAGAACAGGAGATTTTCGCAAAAAGAGGCTTAACAATTGAAAAGATAGCTCGTGGAAAAGGTTGTGGAACCTGTAACATGACTGGATATAAAGGCCGGATTGCAATCCATGAGTTATTAGTAATCAATGATGAAATGAGAAAAGTCATCATGAATAATCAGTCGGTCTCCAGAATAAGAGAACTTGCATATGAACAGGATACAGTATTTCTCATAGATGACGGTTTAATGAAAGTAAAACAGGGGTTAACAACGACAGAAGAAATTTTGCGTGTTGCTCTCCAAGATTAGGTGGAGTATATGATCAATCAATTACAAGAATGGTTACAATTTGCATTTGATAATAAAGCATCAGATATCCATCTTTCTGTAGGTGTATCACCTGTTTTTCGAGTAAACGGTGAATTAATTAAGTATGTTGATAGAGTGCTTTTACCTGAGGATACGCATACCATTGCCAAAGAAATGATTCCTCCATTTATGTGGTCTACTTTTGAGGACAAAGGAGAATTGGATTTTTCTTATAGTGTCCCTGGCATTTCAAGATTTAGGGTGAATGCTTATAAGCAGCGTTCCTCTATTGCACTTGCTATTCGTATTATCCCAACAAGTGTCCCAAGTATAGAGTCTTTAGAATTACCACCCATTCTCAAAAATCTAGCGGAAAAACCTCAAGGGCTCATTTTAGTAACAGGTCCTACTGGGAGTGGAAAATCCACAACGCTTGCTTCTATGATTGATTATATGAACTCTACAATGAAAAAGCATATTATCACATTAGAGGATCCAATTGAATATTTGCATAGGCATAACTTGTGTATGATAGATCAACGAGAGATTGGTACAGACACCAGGTCTTTTGCAAATGGATTACGTGCTTCCTTGCGACAAGACCCAGATATTATTCTAATTGGAGAAATGAGAGATTTAGAAACGATTCAAACTGCCATAACAGCAGCGGAAACTGGACATCTAGTTTTAGGCACCTTACACACGACAAATGCACCATCTACTATTGATCGAATAATTGACGTGTTCCCAGGCCCACAACAAGCACAAATTAGAATCCAGTTAGCGTCCGTTCTTGTTGCTATTCTTTCGCAACGCTTGTTTCCTTCGATAGATGGTCTATCACGTAAAGTTGCTACAGAAATCCTAATTAATAATTCGGCAGTAGGAAATTTAATTAGAAATGAAAAAATCCATCAAATTCAAAATGTCATGCAAACTAGCAGGGCTCAAGGGATGCATACATTAGAAATGAATATAAAAGAGCTGATACAAACAGGTCAAATCTTGAAATTGTCAGCAGAAAGCTTTATACAGGAGTCGGATAGCTATCATGCCTAAGTTTAAATATGTTGGAAGAGACAGGAACGGAAAACGAGAAGGCTCCATTATTAGTACTTCCCGAAGAGAAGCGTTTATTAAATTAAAAGAGGAAGGTATTCGTGTACTTCACATGGATGAGGTACCAGAGTCCATCTTCACGAAAGATATTACAATTGGAAATCCCGTAAAGCTACAAGATTTTGTTGTCTATTTACGACAGTTCTCTACTTTAATACGTGCAGGAGTACCTGTAGTCGAGGCGACAAATGTCTTGGCAAATCAAACAGAAAGTAAGGCACTTAAACGTGCCTTATTAGATGTGGAAGGAGATTTGCGGCAAGGGAATTCGCTGTCTTTTGCTACGGCAAAATACCCGAAAATATTTTCCACAATGTTTATCAATATGATCAAGGCTGGGGAGGCAAGTGGAGCTCTAGACGAAACCTTGGACCGAATCGCTACACAATATGAAAAACAGCATGAAACCAAACAGAAGATAATCTCGGCTTTAATATATCCAGCAGTCCTTGGAGTTATTGCAATAGCCGTTATTATATTCTTGTTGGTTGGTGTTGTACCTACGTTTGTTTCAATGTTTGCAGACTTCGGAGCACAGCTTCCGTTCATTACGAGATTTGTCTTAGGTTCAAGTGAATGGATGCAATCTTATTGGTGGTTAGTTCTTGGTTTATTTGCCTTTCTTTTTGTTGGAATCTCGATCGTTAGAAAGCAGAAAAATTCAAAGTATTACCTAGATTACTTTTTATTAAAGCTACCGATATTCGGTAAGCTCTTACAAAAAGCGTCGATTGCAAGATTAACTCGTACACTTAGTTCCTTACTTTCTAGTTCTGTTCCAATACTACAAGCAATTGCCATTGTCGAGAAAATAGCAGACAACGAAGTAATTGCAAAAGTCTTGGCAAATGCGAGGGGTTCTTTAGAAAAAGGAGAATCATTAACTACTCCGATGAAAGCTCACTGGGCATTTCCACCACTTGTCACACAGATGATATCCATTGGTGAAAGCACGGGGTCACTAGACGTCATGCTAGACAAGATAGCGGAGTTTTATGAAAAAGAAGTAGATAATGCAACGGATCGATTAAAGAGTTTAATAGAGCCAATTATGATAGTTTTACTCGCTACAATAGTAGGGACTATTGTCACAGCTATACTAGTTCCAATGTTCGATATTTTTAATCATATTCAGATGTAAATGGAAGCAGATTCTTGTTGTTTTTTGTAATCTAGTATAATAGAATTATATTATAAGCTTTTCAATTTATTTCCAATCAGGAGGAAGAAAAAAGAATGATGAAAAAATTCAGAAATTTATTAAAGAATGAAAAAGGTTTAACGTTAATTGAGTTATTAGCGGTTGTAGTTATTTTGGGGATTATTGCGGCGATTGCTGTGCCTAGTATTGGGAACTTGATTGATAATTCAAAGAAGGATGCACATGCAGCTAATGCACAACAAATGATTAACTCTGCCCGATTATTAGTAATTGAGGATACATCAAAATCAGTAGGTTCACAAACTATCACTTTAGATGAACTTATTGACGGGAATTTCATTGAACAAATCGAAGATCCTGACAAAAAAGGTTATACCAATGGAGAAGTAAAATTGGATGAGGGTAAAGTAATTGAAGTAACACTTATAACTTCATTAAGAACTACTAATGCAAAAATTGATGCAAGTAATAAAACATTAAATGTTACAAGAGCTGATGTAAAACCTACAACACCATAATCATGGTATTATATATTTTTTATATTATGATCTTCGCACTCCTCCTAGGCTCCTTCTACAACGTAGTTGGCCTTCGGATTCCTAAGGGGATGTCGATTGTCGCGCCTAGGTCACATTGTACAAGCTGTAAGCAAACTTTGACGGGGATTGATTTGATTCCCGTTCTTTCATATGTTTTTTCCAAAGGGAGATGTCGGTACTGTCAAAAGTCCGTGTCTCCTATTTATCCATTATTCGAGCTTTTAACTGCCGTACTATTTGTCCTAGCTCCCTTGTTCATGGGTTGGACTTATGAACTAGTAATTGCTTGGACCCTCATTTCTCTGTTAATCATCATCGTGATTACGGATATTCATTATATGCTTATTCCTAATAAAATTTTATTGTTTTTCTTTGGGCTTTTTGTGATAGAAAGAGTATTTATACCATATCAGTCTCTCTTTGATCATGGCCTTGGACTGATTGTAGGCTTTGCTATTCCTTTCCTAGTTGCTTTCGTTTCGAAAGGTGGTATGGGAGGAGGCGACATCAAGCTTTTTGCAGTACTCGGTTTTGTTCTTGGGTGGGAGCTTGTTGTGTTAACTTTCTTTTTATCTTCATTAATTGGAATGATAATAGCGCTTATTGGCATGTTTTTTGGTAAAATAAAAAAAGGTGTTCCATTTCCATTTGGTCCATCAATTGCCATTGCAGCACTTATTAGTTATTTTGCAGGTGAAACTCTATTGAAATGGTATTTTTCTCTACTCTTCTAGTAAATCACAAAGGAGTTCTATTGAATGGAATTTTCGTTTTTACAACCTAAACATAATAATTTTATTAATATTACGTTTCGAGACCATGTTATTAGAATGGTAGAGTTAAAAAGCCTGGATCCCTTAGTTGTTAAGAGAACAAAGGAACGTTTTCTGCCCCCTAATATTATTCGCGACGGGAAAGTTGTCGATGAGAATATTTTTCGTCTGATTTTTGAGGAATGTGTGGAAGATTGGGGATTAAAGCGGAAACATGTAAGATTTGTCGTACCGGATCAATATGTGGTGACCAGAAAGCTTTCGATACCATCTAACATTATGGATGATGAAATTATTGGTCATTTATATTTAGAACTTGGTTCCACCATTCATCTTCCTTTTGAAGACCCGGTTTTTGATGTTCATGTTTTACATCGTTCAGAAACAACTGAGTTAGTCCTTTTTGCTTCACCGGAAGAAATAGTATCTGGATTTTCTCGGATTTTAGAAGATTATAAGCTAAAACCGACTGTTGCGGATGCCTCCTCCTTATGTTTATATCGCTTGTATTATGAATTTGGACAGCGTAATGAAAAGGATCATTTGTTAATTATTCATTTTGATGTGAGCTGTATTACCTTAAGCATCTTTATGGGACATGTTCCTGTATTTGTGAGAACGATTGCTGTTCCGCAAGAGTTAAAAGTGTGGGAAGTATCTGAAGCGAATACGCGATTAGAATGGTCTGGTGACATTGTTCAATTTAATGTGTTTTTAGAGGATTTTTTGAAAGAAGTAGAAAGAATTATGAACTTTTTCCGCTATTCCTTAAATCAAGGAACCGAAGAAGTAAAGCGAGTTCTCCTATATGGTGATCACCCGAATCTTCCTTTGGCACTATCGAAATTAAGAGAACGTATGACGGTGAAGGTTGATACGTATGAGCAAGAAGTAAACACACAAGATCAAGAGGTTGTTGACCCTAAGTATTATTTTCCACTCGGGTTAGCTTTAAAAGAGGTGTAGCAGTGAAATCGTTAGTTGAAATAAATCTATTACCTAGAAAACAAGCGCGAAACATTACTACGCCTCTAGTCTATGGAATTTGTACTTTTTTTGTCATATTGGTCGTAGTCTCATTTTTTGTTTTTTCTACCTTAGTCAATCAAGATTTAAACAAGGCTGAGCAGGAACTACAGGCTGCTCAAGCACTACGTGTTGAAAAAGAAGAAGCCATTCTAAAGCCACAAAGCTCTTCTTCTATTCAACGCTTAGAAAACACTATTGTATGGGCGGAAGAATATCCAGTTGAAATGGTACCAGTTATGCAAGAGCTTGTACGCTTATTACCTTCAAGAGGCTTTGTTCAAAATTTTACTTATTCAGAAACAGGTACTTTAAATGTAACGGTGCAATTTGATGAATCAAGAGACGCTGCTTACTATTTACATCATTTGAATGAAGCAAGTTATTTTAAAGTAGTGAATCTAACAAGTATTTCTACTTCTACCATTGATGAGGAAGCTTCTAATGATGTACTTCCAAGGTATATTGCCCAATACGATCTCATATTTGATCGGAACGCAATAAAGACTGCTTTAGAAATAGAAGCAGAGGAAGATGCAGAAGATGGGGGTGGAGAGTCATGATTATAGAATTGCAAAAGAAGCACTATATCATCTTTTCAGCCATCGTAAGCTTTTTAGTTATTGGTATCATTCTATTTTATTATGCTAGTTATGTGCCAAAGCAGACTTTACTTAGTCAAAAGGAACAAGAGATTCAAGTGGAAGAACAATTGATAAAGATGCTGGAGCAACAGCAGGCATCAGCTGGTTCTGGTTTGGGTAACACGATTGAATTGCAAAGAAAAATACCGGTTACCCCATATGTAGAACAGCTTCTTCTGGAACTGGAGAAAGCGGAGGTAGTATCTAACAGCCGAATTACCAATATGACTTTTGGTGAATCCGACTTCACTCCAACTACTACCTTAGATGAATATATTGATTCACACACTATAAATGCAGAAGAGGAAAAACAGGAGCAAGAAGCTGCTTATTTACCGGAAGGGTTAAAAAAGGTAACGGTTAGTCTAACTGTAGAGTCAGAAAACTATGAAGAACTCACCTTGTTTTTGGAAGGATTAGAAAGCTTAACTCGAATCACTCAAATAGAGTCGGTAGCATTTACAGGAATGCCTGAACTAACTTCCATCACACAGGAAATTGAATCACTTACTTATACGGTGCAGGTTTCTGCATTCTATCATCCAGAGCTAAGTGATTTGATAGAGGACCTACCTCCAATTTCTGTACCAGAACCAAGCAATAAAACAAATCCATTTATCGACAATGAATAAATTATTTCCGAGGAAACAGTCGAATCCACAAGTTGCTTGGGGATTGTGTCGGAAAAGAATTAGAACAAGACGACAAAAGTCTTGTTCTTTTTTTTATGCTCTATGATAGGATAAAACAAATCAAATAAAGGCATATTTTGTCATGGTAGACGGAGGTGGAAAATATGGACAGGCAAGAAGTAAGAATTAAGATTAATGGGCAAGAAAAATCATTTCCAAGTAAGAAAAATAAAGAGAAGAAGACGGGGAAGACAAAGACACATATTCCTGAAACGAAAACTAGTTCCTTCCCGGAAAATGACTTGCCGTTGATTATTGTAGATGAAATGGCAGCTGCTGCGGAAAAAAAAGAGGAGGAAGAATTTGAATGGGTGCTACCTAAGGAACCGGAGAAGCAGGTAACACCAAAGACAACACCTTACATTGAAGATTTACGAAACATGAACAAAAACAAAAGCAAAGGGATTACAAAAAAACAACCTACACCTATAAGTAAGAAAAAGAAGCTTACTCCTCCCTCCTTTCCTAAGCAATTATTTTTATCTATTGTAATGGCTGTTGGCATAGGTACTTGCCTTGGTTTCCTTATTTTAGCGATTATGAATATGTCAGATAAGCCCCTAAATCCAGCTCAGCAAGTATCGGGACAAACAACAGATGGTGCAAATGGTGCTACTACAGAAAATCCTGGTACTACTTCTGGAGACCAAACTGTTACGTTATCATCTCTTGGGGTTGCGGTGCTTCAGGCGGAAGTATATTCCAATTCAGAAGCAGCAAATGCTGAAATTCAAAAACTTCAAGAGTCTGGCTTTTCTGCCATATCATTAGACTCCGAACTCTTCTTTGTATTTATGGCGGTTGGGACCGGTTTGGACGGAATGAAGGAGATTGGAAAAGAAGCAGAAAAGAAAGGGTTTAAACCTTATGCAAAAGAAATTACTATCCCTGAAAAAACCTTCTCTTCCATCACCGAACAGGATGCACTTCTACTACAAGAAGGACAAGGACTTTACAAAGAACTTATTGCTACGTCCGCTCTTTTATTACAGGGGGGAGCTATCGATCCTGCAACGGTCGAAAGGATGAATGGGCACTATCAAAAGATTTCGGCTGTAAAAGAAGAAAATACAACGGATGGACCAAAAGAATGGAAAACCTTACTAGTGGGAGCCTACCAAAACATCCAAGAATATCAAAGCTCCAAAGAAACCAATCAACTTTGGGACGCACAACAAAAACTGCTCGAAGCGACTGTTTTCCTTTATTAACCAAAATGGGCCTGGTACTAATTTGCAAATATAGACAATAATCCTGATATGTAAGCTCAACTTTCAAGCAGGCATCAATGGTTTTTTTGATGTCTGTTTTTGGTGTGAAAAATTACTTTGGGTTTAGTTTGGATTTGTTTGTTTTGGGTTGGATTTTTGTGATACGATAGGTCTGTGTCTCTCTCTTGTTTGAATACTATAGAAAAAGGTGATAAAAACATGAAGCCTCTTATTTTAGCCTCTGGATCCCCCAGAAGAAAAGAACTTCTCCAACAAGTAAAACTCTCCTTTGAAGTGAAGGTCAGCAACATAGAAGAAACCTTTGACCCATCTAATGCCCCAGAAGAAATTGCCATGAACCTTGCTTTCCAAAAAGCAAATGATGTTGCGCAGAAGAGTACGGATGCGGTTGTTATTGGATCCGATACAATTGTTGTGTATGACGGTCATGTACTAGGCAAACCGAAAAATCATGATGACGCAAGGTACATGTTAAGGATACTAAGTGGCAATACTCATTATGTAATAAGTGGAGTTGCCATCATTAGTGAGGAGAGGCAAGTGTCCTTCTATGAAAAAACAGCCGTTACTTTTTGGGATCTAACGGACGAAGAAATTGACTATTATATTCAGTCAGGAGAACCGATGGATAAGGCAGGTAGCTATGGTATTCAAGAAGTGGGTGCTCTTTTTGTCAAGGAAATAAAAGGTGATTATTTTTCCGTGGTGGGACTTCCATTGTCTAGAACGGTTCGTGAACTAAAAAGCTTCTTTTAGTGCGGAACATAGCCCTCCAACTAAGAACAGTCAGAAGGCTTACTTAGTAAAGGAGGAACGAAATTGGATACACCAGCAACTACATTAATGATTAGAGACTACCCAGAGGACCAACGACCAAGAGAACGACTCATTCAAGATGGTCCGAAAAGTCTATCGAACCATGAACTCTTAGCTATAATGCTCCGCACTGGTTCTAAAGAGGAATCAGTGGTGCAGCTTGCCAACAAACTTTTAACAACATTCGAAGGTCTCCGGCTATTAAAGGATGCCTCCGTAGAAGAAATGACAAATATTAAAGGAATTGGCACAGCAAAAGCAGTACAAATTTTAGCTGCAGTAGAACTCGGACGCAGGATTCATCGTCTACAATATGAAGACCGTTATGTAATTAGGTCTCCAGAAGATGCGGCTAACTATGTGATGGAGGATATGCGATTTTTATCTCAAGAACATTTCGTATGTTTGTATTTGAATACTAAAAACCAAGTCCTTCATCAGCAAACTATCTTCATCGGAAGCCTTAATGCCTCAATCGTGCATCCGCGTGAGGTGTTTAAAGAAGCTTTCCGCCGATCGGCAGCTTCCTTTATCTGCATTCATAATCATCCTTCAGGAGATCCATCTCCTAGTCGTGAAGATATTGAGGTGACAAAAAGATTAAATGAATGCGGGAAACTTATCGGAATAGAGCTTTTGGACCATTTGATAATAGGAGATCAAAAATTCATTAGCTTAAAAGAAAAAGGCTATGTGTAAGTACTATGCTTTTTTATAATCCTACGCTATAATATTACTCATGAGTTTGGAAGGGACAAACCTTGCCAGGCTTTCATCTTCTTAAAACTAATTTATCCACATGTTGATGAAATAAATGAGGGCACATTTTGTTCGCTTTTATCACTTTTTTACCACAATAAAGCAATAGTATCAGAAAGGGAGATACACATTTATGTTTGGAACGAGAGATCTTGGTATTGACTTGGGAACAGCCAATACATTAGTTTTTATTAAAGGAAAAGGTATTGTTGTGCGAGAGCCTTCTGTTGTTGCACTTCAAACCGATACAAAACAAATAGTTGCAGTAGGTAACGATGCGAAAAATATGATTGGTCGTACTCCAGGAAACGTAGTAGCATTACGCCCAATGAAGGATGGCGTTATTGCTGATTACGAAACAACAGCAACCATGATGAAATATTATATAAAACAAGCATTGCGTAATAAAAATGCTTTTTCACGTAAGCCGTATGTGATGGTTTGTGTTCCATCTGGCATTACAGCTGTAGAAGAAAGAGCGGTTATTGATGCGACTCGTCAAGCTGGTGCGCGTGATGCGTATCCAATCGAAGAGCCATTTGCAGCTGCAATCGGGGCGAATTTACCAGTTTGGGAGCCAACAGGTTCGATGGTTGTAGACATTGGTGGAGGAACGACAGAAGTTGCAATTATTTCTCTTGGAGGTATTGTAACGAGTCAATCCATTCGTGTTGCTGGGGATGAAATGGATGATGCTATCATCGCTTATATCCGTAAGCATTATAATTTAATGATCGGAGAACGAACTGCTGAAGCCTTAAAGCTTGAGGTAGGTTCAGCGGGAGATCCAGAAGGTATTGAACCAATGGACATTCGTGGTCGTGATTTATTAACAGGTCTTCCAAAAACAGTGGAAATTTCCGCAAAAGAAGTGGGAGAAGCGTTAAAAGATACGGTTACTGCAATTGTTGATTCAGTGAAAGCAACGCTTGAGCGTACGCCTCCTGAGCTAGCTGCTGATATCATGGATCGTGGAATAGTTCTCACTGGTGGGGGAGCTTTATTACGTAATTTAGATAAAGTAATTAGTGACGAAACAAGAATGCCAGTTATCATTGCAGAAAATCCATTAGACTGCGTAGCAATTGGAACTGGAAAAGCATTAGATTATATTGACGAATTTAAAAAGAAATCAAGAGATTATCGCTAATAAAAGAAGGTGTTAAGTTATGCCACAATTTTTTCTCAATAAAAGGCTAATTATTTTGTTGGTGAGCCTAATTTTTCTAGTGGCATTGATTGGTTTCTCTTTAAAAGAACGGGACGATGTAACATGGCCTGAACAGTTTGTTAAGGACTCAACAGGCTTTGTTCAATCAATCTTTTATAGGCCCGCACATTATGTTGCGGGCTTCTTTGAGAATATAGGCTACTTAAAAAATACGTACGAAGAGAATAAACTTTTACGTGCTAGACTAGAAGAATATGCTATGTTAGAAACGAAAGTTCACAAGTTAGAACAAGAAAACGAAAAGATTAGAGAAGTAATCGGCGAGCTTGACTCGTTGAGAGATTATGAACCACAGCCTGCAACAGTCATCGGTAGAAATCCTGATCAATGGCGGGAGCAAATTATCCTCAATAAAGGCAAGCAAGATGGCGTGGAAAAAGATATGGCAGTTATAACTGCTGGTGGATTAATAGGAAAAGTGAAACATGCTAATCCTTTTACCTCGTCCGTGCAGCTATTAAGTTCTTTAGATCCGAAAAACCGCATTTCTGCCTATATTCAAGGAGATGAAAGCATCTTTGGACTCATCGAAGGGTATGATGACGAAAAAGGAGCACTCCTGTTAAAACGTATTCCACATCAGGCACAAGTACAAGAAGGACAAACTGTTTTGACCTCTGGTCTTGGTGGGATTTTTCCTGAAGGGTTAATTATCGGGGAAGTCACTGACGTAGTACCAGATGAATACGGGCTAACGCAAATGGCTTACATAAAGCCTGCTGCGAACTTCTATGATATTAGTCAAGTAATGATTGTAAAACGCACCTTAATATCCGGAGATGAAGTAGTACCTGTCGAAGAAGCAACAGAAGAGGGGGATGCTGAGTGAGAAAATATGTCTTACCAGCCCTAATTCTTTGCTTGTTTGTTTTTGAGAGTATGAGTATAGATCTTTTTAACATAAGAAGCATCAATGAAGATTGGATTATTGTTCCGAGATTTGTATTAATTACGCTTATTATCTGTACAATTTATACCGGTCCTTATATAGGGATGATTTTTGGTATGGTGTTTGGCTTCCTTTACGATATTGTTTATACCGAAATATTGGGTGTTTATCTATTCGCATTCGCGATAGCAGCCTATTTTGTTTCGAAAATTATGAAGGTAATACATGCAAATATCTTTATTTCTTTGTTTATGATTCTTTTTGCAATTGCTATTGTAGAGTATCTCGTTTATGGAATTCATTTTTTAATTGGAACAACTGTTATGATGCATCCTGAATTTTTCACTACACGCCTGTTACCTACTCTTGGTTTTAACGGGATTGTTTCGCTTATTATTATTTTTCCTTTGAAACTATTCATGGAAAGATTAGCAATAGAACAAAAAGAGGAACTTTAAGAAAGCTGTCTAGAATAGTCAGCTTTTGTTATACATACCCATTCTATTACTCTCTTTTTTCATTTTTTATAGTCGTAGGAAAAAGGAAATAGAAGGACTATGTCGAATTATATACTTGTTGAGGTGAACGTCGTGAATAGACAAAAACAACAGTATGTAACCATTAAGGGCACTAAAGAGGGCCTAACTCTGCATCTCGATGATACATGCTCGTTTCCAGAGCTACTTGCTGAAATAGAAGCAAAATTGACGTCGAATAGTAATACTGATGATTCTCATTTTTTAGGTGTACGATTAAAAGTGGGGAATCGTTATTTAACTAATAATCAGCAAGAAAAATTACGCAATGTCATTCGAAGTAAAAAGAATTTTATTGTCGAAGAAATTGAAAGTAATGTCATTACAAAAGAACAGGCCATACAGTGGAAAGAAGAAAATGAAATTGTCCCAGTAGCAAGAATGATACGCTCAGGACAAGTCCTTGAAGTAAAAGGAGATCTTCTCTTAATCGGGGATGTGAATCCAGGTGGTACGGTGAAAGCAGGGGGGAATATTTTTATTCTTGGTGCCTTGCGTGGGAATGCTTATGCTGGTCTATTAGGTAAAAATGATGCGATCATTGCAGCAAGTCTAATGAAACCTGCATTGCTATCAATCCATGAAACAATTAACCGCGCCCCGGATCTCAGTGAACAACTTGATGGAAGCAATGAGATGGAATGTGCCTATATAGATAACCAAGAAAGAATTGTTATCGATCGCTTACAATTGCTTTCACATCTAAGACCGATGTTAACAAGGCTTGAAAGGAGAATGTAAGAAGTGGGAGAGGCTATCGTAATTACGTCTGGTAAAGGTGGAGTCGGCAAAACGACAACTTCTGCAAATATAGGAACAGCTCTTGCCTTAGCAGGTAAACGTGTATGTTTAGTAGATACAGATATTGGTTTAAGAAATCTGGATGTCGTGATGGGACTTGAAAACCGCATCATTTATGATTTAGTTGACGTTATTGAAGGACGTTGCAAAACACATCAAGCCTTAATTAATGATAAACGCTTTGAATGTCTAAAGCTCCTACCAGCTGCACAAACAAGTGATAAAACAGCTGTAAAGCCAGAACAAATGAAAAAGCTGATAATAGAATTAAAGCAGGACTATGATTATATTATTATCGACTGTCCAGCAGGAATAGAACAAGGTTTCCAAAACGCTATTGCTGGTGCGGATCGAGCAATTGTCGTTACTACTCCTGAAATTTCTTCTGTTCGTGATGCAGATCGTATTATCGGTTTACTAGAAAAAGAAGAGATTGAGCCACCAAAACTTGTTGTTAACCGAATTCGTAATCATATGGTGAAAAATGGGGAAATGCTAGATGTGGATGAAATTGTTTCCATTTTGGCAATCGATATTATTGGAATTGTAGCAGATGATGACAGTGTGATTCGTGCTTCTAATAGTGGAGAGCCTATTGTGATGGACCCAACAAGCAAAGCATCTATTGCCTATCGAAATATTTCTCGCCGTATACTTGGTGAGTCTGTGCCATTGCAATCCTTAGATGAAGAAAACAAAAGTGTTTTGTTTAAAATTAAGAAATTTTTTGGTGTACGTTAAGCTGAAGTTAAGCCGTCTCTTATAAAAGGGGCGGTTTATTTATTCAATGAGAAAGGTAGGTGTAGTAGCTTTGAAAACTAGTAAAAAAGTTATGCAAAAAATACTAATTGCTTTCTTACTATTACTCTTATTATTTTTTATCAATAACACCTCTTTATTTTCAAAACAAGAAAAAGGTGAGCCGTTGTTATTAGCACACCGCGGTGTTCATCAAACATTCTCGATGGAAGGTATTCAATATGATACATGTACGGCCGAGCGAATTTTTGAACCAGAACATGCTTATATTGAAAATACCATACCATCTATGAAAGCAGCTTTTGAAGCGGGAGCAGATATGGTGGAATTAGATGTTCACCCAACCACAGACGGCGAATTTGCTGTGTTTCATGATTGGACGTTGGAATGCCGAACAAATGGACAAGGAGCGACTAGAGAGCATTCAATGGATGAGCTTCGTGCATTAGATGTTGGCTATGGCTATACGGCTGATGAGGGACAAACCTATCCTTTACGTGGTAAGGGAGTTGGTCTGATTCCTACGTTGGGAGAAGTCTTGCAGCAATTCCCGAATAAAGAGTTATTAATTCATATTAAAAGCGATGATCCAGAAGAAGGAAAGTTATTGGCTAATTATCTTTCAGATTACACGGTCGGAAATTTTTCTAATCTGAGTGTGTATGGAGGAGACAATCCAATTGCTACATTAAAGGAAGAATTACCGGAGCTTCGTGTAATGTCAAAAGCGTCGATGAAGAGCTGTCTAATCCCTTATTTCATTATCGGATGGACTGGTTATGTTCCAGAAACATGTGGAAATAGCCAGCTGCATATTCCTGAAAAAATTGGACCGTGGTTATGGGGTTGGTCCGGGAAGTTTCATGAGCGAATGGAGAAAGTTAATACAAGAGTTATTTTAGTAGCCGGAGATGGCGGTTTTTCTGAAGGATTTGATCAAGTAGAAGATCTTGAGAGAATCCCGGAACATTTCTCAGGTTGGATTTGGACGAATCGGATTGATTTAATCGGATCTGAATGATTAAAGGGATTAGAGTTAAATTTGAATAATACCTATAAGTTAGTAAGTACTCTATGCTTACTAACTTATAGGTGTTTTTTTGTATCGAGAAAAGTAATTTGAAAATGAGAAATAAGCAAGTATAAGCCCTTAGCCACATTCCTAGTTTGGGGAAAGAAAAAATTCCATCTTACTTTTTCTCATACCGTCATATCCACTAAGGACAAGTCATAAAATGGTACAAACATAGTAGGGGGAAGGGTGTTTGTATGAATGAACGGTTAGATGAAATTAGAAGAAGAGCCGCAAAGCGTAAACGAACAAGACAAACGCAGCTCACTAAGCATAAACAAGTATCCTCGTATGTGATGAGAGATGAAGAAAAGTATGGAAACAGCTATACGTCATTTGAAGGTGGGACAGATGGCAACAAGGAGCACCCATTATTTAATAGAGAGTTATTTCTTTTTAAAATTCTAGCCTCAGCGATTTTGGTGTTGGTCATTGGCATTATGTTTCAGAATCAATCGGCTGCACTTGAGAAACCGAAACAGTTTGTTGTTGATACAATGGATAAGAGCTTTCAATTTACTGCTTTTACTTCATGGTATGAGGAGCAGTTTGGGAAACCATTAGCACTATTACCGTCAACACCAAAAGAAAAAGAAGTGGATCAAGTAAAAGTGGAATATGCGATTCCTGCCTCAGGAAAGGTGTTTGAAAGCTTTCAGAGTAATGGACAAGGCGTGATGGTGGAAACGTTGGCTGGTTCAAAAGTGGAAGCCATGAAAAATGGAACTGTTACATTTGTTGGGATTAAACAAGAAACCGGAAAGACCGTTATCATTCAACATGCAGACGATACGTATTCATGGTATGGACAACTAGGTGAAGTGGATGTGAAGTTCATGGATTTTATTAAAACGGGTACAGCGATAGGGAGAACAACAACACTTGAGGATGGCTCCAAAGGAATGTTTTATTTTGCTATTCAAAAAGGAAATGAATTTATCGACCCTATGCAGGTGATATCATTTGAATAATAAATGGCTTAGGCTATTTCAAAAAATCCATATACATCCGATTTTCTGGCTAATGATTGGGCTTGCTATTTTAACTGCGAATTTCTGGGAGCTTTTGATTCTTTTTATCATTGTGCTCGTTCATGAGCTAGGACATTGCGTCGCAGCTACTTTTTATTCATGGAGAATAAAGCAAGTTCTTATTCTTCCTTTTGGTGGGATGGCTGAAATGGAGGAGCATGGAAATCGACCGTTAAAGGAGGAACTGGTCGTTACTCTTGCTGGTCCGATACAACATTTATGGCTTGGGGCGGCAGGCTTTTTTCTCTATAAAATGGGGGTGTTGTCGCCAGGTATTTGGGAGCTGTTTTTTACTTTTAATACGATGATATTCTTAGTTAACCTCCTTCCAATCTGGCCGCTTGATGGTGGAAAGCTGATGAGTATTGCATTAAGTAAATTTACTTCTTTTGCAAAATCTCATGAGCGTACGTTGCAATGTTCTTTTCTATTTTTATCGATTTTTTTCCTAGGTTATTTAGTGATTGATCCTTTGCATCTAAATATGTGGATTATCTCATTATTTCTTTTTTATTCGCTTTATTCAGAGTGGAAGCAACGTCACTTTGTGTTTATTCGTTTTCTATTGGAGAGGTATTATGGGAAAACAAATTCCTTTTCAAGTATCACGCCAATTGTGGTGGATGATACGGAGAAAATACATCAGGTGCTACAACGTTTTAAGCGGGATTGTAAGCATAATATAATCATTATGAAAGGCAATAAGAAGCAGACTCCATTAGATGAAAATGAGTTATTGCATGCTTATTTTAAGGAGAAGTTGACGACAATTGATATAGGAGATATCCTGTATTCATACTAAAAATCGAAAGTCGAGGCTACTCCAATTGATTGAGCTTATTATGAATATGCGAGCAACAGAAAAACGAGTTGCCGTAAAAGAACAAGATAAGATAGTAGAGCTATTACTTGAACGGCCTACTATTCACCATATAGAAGGAAATATTTATGTTGGTCGTGTTGTGAATGTGTTGCCAGGGATGCAAGCTGCTTTTGTAGACATTGGACAAAAGCAACCAGGGTACATTCACCGCGACCATTTGTGTGCGTATCAATTATCTCCACTCTCTAAAGGGGAGAAAGAAAAGAAGAGTATTTCTCATTTTGTTCATCAAGGTGAAGCGATTCTAGTACAAGTGGTGAAAGAGGGAGAAGGAACAAAGGGACCGAAATTAACAGGTCTTATTGAATTTCCTGGATTACATATTGTATATCAGCCTTTTGGAAAGTATAAAGCCATTTCAAAAAAAATGAGTGAACATAAGCGAAAGCAATGGCGCGAGCTCCTTTTTAGCTGGTGTACCGAGGAAGAAGGGGTTATTGTAAGAACAGCAAGTGAGCAGACCCCGGCCGATGTGGTGGAAGTGGAACTGTTAGAACTGCAACAACAATTCATTGAGGTACAAAATAAGATGGCAGAGTCTCCTGTACCAGCCTTGCTTCATAAAGAGGACCATTTTTTATCGAGACTATTAAGAGAGATTCCAAAAAGTGAAATCAAGCTAATTGAAGTGGATGATGCACCAACCTTTCAAGCGTTAAAAAAACAACAATACCCAGTGCGCTTTTATCAAGGCAAGGAAGGCATTTTTGCGAGGCGAGGAATGGAGCAGGAGCTTGAGAAAGCCTTAAAGAAAATAGTGTGGCTTCCAAGTGGAGGGTATATTATTATTGAACATACAGAAGCGATGACGGTTATAGATGTCAACACGGGTAAATTTATAGGGAAATCAGGACTGCAGGAAACAGTGCTGAAAACAAATAAAGAAGCGGCAAAAGAAATCGCTAGGCAACTCCGGCTACGTCAAATTGGTGGGATTATCATCGTGGATTTCATTGATATGGCAAATAAAGATGAGCAACAGCAGGTTCTGCAAATTGTCCAAGCTGAAGTGAAAAAAGACCGTTCTATTGTGCGTGTTATTGGCTTTACTGAGCTTCATCTCCTTCAATTAACTAGGAAAAAAATTCGTGAGCCACTTACTAATTTGTTATTACAAGCATGTGATCCATGCCATGGGAAAGGGGCAGTTTACTCTGCTGAAACCATTGCCTATCAGCTTGAAAGAGAACTTCTTGAATATAAAGGGTCAGATGTCGAAGCGGTTATCATTGAGGTGACCGAAGAAGTGAGGGAGATAGCGATTCACCTCCCAAACTTACTAGAGAGAGTAGGCGTGGAGGTTTTTTTTGCAAAAAAAATCGGTGTGCCTAGTTTTATCGTACGATTTACAGGTACCATAGTGGATGCAAAAGAACGTTTAAAAACGCTAGAACCTTATTGACAGAGGGCTTTTAAATATGCTAAGATGTTCTTTGTTAGTTTGTAGCACCCGTGCTACAACCGCACAGTCCAGGTTCCCCTAAAATATGGACGTTTTTTCGTTACATATGCCTGAAACTGGCGAGTCTGAGTCTATTGAGGAGGTGCAAGAGAATGTACGCAATTATTGAAACAGGTGGTAAGCAAATCAAGGTAGAAGCAGGTCAAGTGATCTACATCGAAAAGCTTGATGCAGCTGCAGGTGACACAGTAACGTTTGACAAAGTTCTTTTCGTTGGTGGCGACAATGTTAAAGTTGGTAGCCCACTAGTAGCAGGAGCTTCTGTAACGGCTAAAGTTGAAAAACAAGGTCGTGCGAAAAAGATTACTGTATTCAAGTATAAAGCTAAGAAAAACTACCGTAAAAAACAAGGTCATCGTCAACCTTACACTAAAGTTGTTGTTGATGCGATCAACGCATAATTTAAAGGTGATTGGATGATTAAAGTTACAATTAAACGAAACGATCATCAAATAATCGAATCGTTTACCATAACTGGACATGCTAACTTTGCCAAAAAAGGATCCGATATTGTGTGTGCTGGAGTATCTGCTGTATCTTTTGGTGCGGTAAACTCTATTATAACACTTTTGTCTGTTACTCCTCAAATTGAGCAAGGGGCAGATGGCTTTCTTCGCTGTTCGATTCCCTCTGACATAGAGGAGTCAACAAAAGAAAAAATTCAATTGCTGCTAGAAGGTATGGTCGTATCTTTAGAGACGATTGAACGTGATTATGGAAATTATATAACCATTTCTAAGTAGGAGGTGGAATACATGTTAAGATTAGATCTTCAGTTCTTTGCTTCCAAAAAGGGAGTAGGTAGTACTAAAAACGGTCGTGACTCACAGTCAAAGCGTCTTGGCGCTAAGCGTGCAGACGGTCAACTAGTTTCTGGTGGTTCTATTTTATACCGTCAACGCGGTACTAAAATTTACCCTGGAGCAAACGTTGGACGTGGAGGAGACGATACGTTATTCGCGAAGGTTGACGGAATCGTTCGTTTCGAGCGTTTAGGTCGTGACCGCAAACAAGTTAGCGTATATCCTGTTGCTCAAGAAGCATAATCTCAGTAAAACTCTAGCCTAAGTTTAAGGTTAGAGTTTTATTTTTTTAGAACAAAAGTGCAAGCTAGGCGCAGGAGATGGACGTAACTACCCTCACTAACCACACGTCCACCATAGCGTTTTTTTATACTTTATTTTTTACTAGAAGAGTTACACAAACAAAGAATCAACCTCATCATTTACAACCAAACTAATACAATTCTACATCTTCTCTTGAATTCCTAACGGTGTCTGGCCCCTATAGGAAAAAAATATGCTATAATCGTATACATATAAGAAGAATATGGAATTATTTCTAGGAGAACCAAAATGATGAAAAAAGAGGTACGTTGGATGTTTTACGCCATTCTAGGCATGATTGGTTGAATCGGTTGCAGCTGATTAAGGCGAATATGTCTTTAGAGCGGTGGGATCGGGTAAATAATTTAATAGATGAGATTGTACTGGAAGCAAATCATGAGTCTAATTTAACCAATTTACAGGCACCTTTGTTGGCGGAATACCTTGTGACATTTCATTGGGAGCCACGTTTGTTCTCTGTGGAATATGAAGTGATTGGGGAAAATGGGATAGATTTATCCAGGGAAGATCAATTGTTATACGAATGGATTTCCTCCATGTTTACAATGCTTGAGAACGTTGTAAACGTCAAAGCGGACAATCATTTGTTTTTAAGTATACAGCTAGAAGAAAAGGAAGTTCGTTTCTTTTTTGAAATAAGTGGAATAATAGAAGATACAGATAGATTATCTGCTTGGATACAAACACAACCGAATTATTTTGTGATTGAAAGTAGCAGTGTATCCCCCGAGGAATGCGTTATACAGCAAGTTTTTACTAAAGGAAATAATAATAAAGCTGACGGTGCTAGTTAGTTTATTTATAAATAGAGAAGAAATATTGCAAGCCATAGTAGGATTTGCATCTTTAGATCGGAGTGAAAAGCAATGTTTGTCGATCAGGTCAAGATTTATGTAAAAGGTGGAGATGGCGGAAACGGTATGGTAGCCTTCCGTCGTGAAAAATACGTTCCAAATGGTGGACCAGCAGGTGGAGATGGCGGGAAAGGTGCGGATGTTATTCTTCAAGTGGAAGAAGGCTTACGTACACTAATGGACTTCCGTTATAAACGACATTTCAAAGCAACTCGTGGTGAACACGGGATGTCCAAAAATCAACATGGTAGAAATTCTGAAAGCATGATAGTTAAAGTTCCTCCAGGTACTGTTGTAATGGATGATGATACGAAAGAAGTGCTAGCTGATCTTACCGAACATGGACAACAATATATAGTAGCCAAGGGTGGACGAGGCGGACGTGGTAACACACGATTTGCAACACCAAGAAACCCAGCTCCAGAAGTTGCCGAAAATGGTGAACCAGGACAAGAGCGCTATGTTGTATTGGAATTAAAGGTTTTAGCAGATGTAGGTTTAGTTGGTTTTCCAAGCGTAGGAAAGTCAACCCTTCTATCGGTGGTTTCTGCAGCAAAGCCGAAAATTGCTGAATACCACTTCACTACGATTGTTCCTAATCTTGGTGTGGTAGAAACAGAAGACAGCCGTAGCTTTGTTATGGCAGATCTACCAGGATTAATTGAGGGTGCACATCAAGGGGTTGGACTTGGTCATCAGTTCCTTCGCCATATTGAGCGGACAAGAGTAATCATTCATGTGGTGGATATGGGTGGTCTTGAAGGCCGAGATCCATACGATGATTATGTCACGATTAACGAAGAGTTAAAGGAATATAATCTCCGTTTAACAGAGCGTGCTCAAATCGTAGTTGCGAATAAAATGGACATGCCAGATTCTGAAGAAAACCTTGCTAGGTTTAAAGAACAGCTTGGGGACGATGTGAAAGTTTTCCCGATTTCTGCTCTTACTCGCAGTGGTTTACGTGATTTATTATACGCAGTGGCAGATGAGCTGGAGCATGCTCCAGAGTACCCACTTTATGAGGAAGAAGCGATTGAACAGCGCGTTGTGTACAAGCATGAAAAAGAAGAAACTGGCTTTATTATCACAAGAGATCCAGATGGTGCATTTGTTCTTTCTGGAGAAGCTATCGAAAAGCTATTTGTTATGACAAACTTCAATCATGAAGAATCCATCCGTCGTTTTGCACGTCAACTCCGTGGAATGGGAGTAGACGAGGCATTAAGACAGCGTGGTGCAAAAGATGGCGATCTCGTTCGTTTACAGGAATATGAGTTTGAGTTCGTAGAATAGAAACAATTCAGAAGAGGGGGAGAATCTTTACCCCTCTTTCTTTACATGGCTTTTTTGTATAGGCAATACAATTATTATCTATGCGAAAAGAGTTTTTCATTGATTGAATAAGAAATAAAAACGCAAGGCGGATGGTGTTGTTAGTAAGGGTAGTGACGTCCAGCTCCAGCGCCTAGCCCCTCGAGGTCACAAGTCATGCCCATCTAGAGGTTAAAAAGCAACCTCAAGCTGTGCCTGCCTTGTGCTCTGCCTGGGCTGAACGAGGCGCTTGCGCTTTTGTTCTTAGAAATCTGTCTGAAACAAGGAGAGATTGTAGATGCTAGAGGAAAAATTTTTTTTGGTACGGGAGGATGTCCTTCCCGAAGCGATGAAGAAAGCGCTTGAGGTCAAAGAAATGCTTGCAAGGGGAAAGGCTGATTCAATTGCTGAAGCAGTTATGCGAGTGGATTTGAGTCGCAGTGCTTTTTATAAGTATCGAGATACTGTCTTTCCCTTTCATACCATGGTAAAAGAAAAAATTATGACATTATTTTTTCACTTAGAAGATCAAACCGGAGCATTATCAGAACTACTTGCAACAGTTGCTTCTGTAGGCTGTAATGTGCTTACTATTCACCAAACTATTCCGTTACAAGGGAAGGCAAATGTAACGCTTTCGCTTGATATGTCTGGTTTAACTGGTGATATTCATGCTTTACTTTCCATGTTAAAGCGATTAGAATTTGTAGATAAAGTAGAGATATTAGGAACCGGTGCCTAAACAATTGCATCGGCTTTTCTATAGAGACTAGCAGAGGAGAGTAGGGAAGATGAATCAGAGAGTTGGATATTTAGGACCAAAGGCAACGTTTACTGATATGGCTGTAACAAGTTTTTTTCCACATAGCGCTAAGAAGGCCTATGCAACAATTCCAGCATGTATGGATGCGGTATTAAATAATGAAGTAGAATTTGCGGTTGTACCGTTAGAAAATGCGATTGAGGGCTCAGTCAATGTGACGCTTGATTATCTAATCCACGATTGTCCATTGCCGATTGTAGCGGAATTAATCGTACCTATTAGTCAACACTTATTAGTGCATCCAGACCATGTGAATAAAGAAGAATCAATCGAAGTGATTTATTCACATTCACATGCGATCGCCCAGTGTCATAAGTTTTTACATAATAAATACCCCAATGCTGTATATGAAACGACTTCATCTACTGCTTCCGCAGCTAAGCTTATTTCTGAACATCGACTATCTAAGCGGGCTGCATGTA
The DNA here is from genome assembly GCF_002019665.1 of Sutcliffiella halmapala. Classification (GTDB taxonomy): domain Bacteria; phylum Bacillota; class Bacilli; order Bacillales; family Bacillaceae_I; genus Sutcliffiella_A; species Sutcliffiella_A halmapala. Next base: position 1,357,004 of record NZ_KV917375.1, read on the forward strand.
TTGCTAATTCTTTAGCAGCAAAGGAATACAAGCTATCGGTGTTAGCAGAAAACATCCATGATTATGAAAATAATCATACAAAATTTATTGTGTTACATCAAGATGAAGCAATGCGTCTTGACAATCGTGTACATAATGTTGATAGTGAGAAAACGACACTGATGGTAACACTCCCTTCCGATCAATCAGGGGCGTTGCATCAAGTATTATCAGCTTTTGCTTGGAGAAAACTGAATCTATCGAAAATTGAATCACGCCCGATGAAAACAGGCCTTGGCAATTACTTCTTCATTATCGACGTTAACCAACATTTAGACGAAATCCTACTACCCGGGGCAATCCGAGAACTAGAAGCGCTAGGCTGCGCCGTTAAAATACTAGGAAGCTACACTAGTTATTTATTAAAATAAGGGGAAAAGGTGCTAGGTGTCGTTTCTCCTGTTTTTAAAATTAATATCAATAATAAAGCAAAGGAGTAGAGGGTTCATTACTGAAACCTCTACTCCTTTGTAGTTGCTTAAACTGTTAATAGGTGGTTATTCTAGGAGCATGCCGGCTTTTTTTAGGGCGCTGCATGCGGCGTTGAGCTTTTCTTCGGAATCGGCTTCTAGCGTGTGTAGATGAGTTCCATCGGTTAATTGAGACAGGTAAGCTGCTTTTGTTTCTTGAATTTTTTGAATAAAATCATCGACTTCTGTTCTCGTGCTTACCATCACAGATGCTGTTAAATCACCATAAACAGGGTGTTCTATTTTCACATCTTTAATGGTAACGCCATGATCCACAATTATATAAAGCTCTTCTTTTGTTTGCTCAGGGGTATGAAAAGATACAATTATACGTTCTTGTTTCTTCTTTTCACCAGGAGATCTTAAAAAAACATAGCCTTGACTTGTTGCCAGGATGGGCTCATTTTTTGCTTTTAATAAGGAAATATCCTGAACGATTACTTGTCTACTTACATTTGTTCGACTAGCTAGCTCGCCACCAGTCAACGGTTTATTTTCAGTTTGTAACCAATGTAAAAGGAGTTCTCTTCTCTCTGCTCCGAGCACTTTTTTATCTTGATTCATTTTTTTAACACTCCTTTTTACGCTTTTATTTCATCAATCAAGTCCTTCAGGGCAGCAACAGCAGCTTCCACATGCGCATGAGTTGTATCCTTTCCAAACGATAATCGAATAAATTCTCTAGCTTCTTCTGCAGTTTTCCCCGTAGCCATCATAGTGCGTGAAGGAGATTGGGAACCAACCTGACAGGCACTTCCAGTAGAAATGGCAATTTGTTTACGATTGCATTCTAACATGACATGTTGTCCTTCAATCCCTTGTATGCGAAGTCCAATAATGTTAGGTAAGCATGTTGCATCCTCTGCTTCCAACACAATAGGAAGTGATAACTGTTTCACTTTTTCTATAAAAAAATGTCGTAGCATTTCATCCTTCTCTTGATTAACCTCCATTGAATTATGCATCATCTGAGCTGCTGAAACAAAGGAAGCAATTCCTGGTACATCAACTGTTCCAGGCCGCATTCCACGCTCATGACTGGCACCCTCGTAAAGAGGAAGCCAAGATACAGAGGGGTTGATGTATAAAGCTCCTACCCCTTTTGGACCATAAATTTTATGGGAAGAAATAGAAAGGCTGGACAAATGAAGCTTTTCCACATCTATTGGTATTTTACCAAAAGTTTGGACACAATCACTATGAAAGAGAATATTCTTTTCCTTTAATAAGTTTCCGATGTCTTCTAATGGTTGAACTATTCCTGTTTCTGAATTCGCATGATGGATAGAAACAAGACATGTATCTGCTTTAATGCTTTTCTCCAATTGATGAAGTGAGATTATTCCCTCATGGTCCACATCTAGAAATGTGACCTCATATCCTTCTTTTTCTAGACTCACACATTGTTGATAAACTGAAGAGTGCTCGGTTTTAGTTGTAATTAGATGCCTTCCTTGTTTTTCGTTCCCTTTTAAAAGCGAGCGAATTGCTAAGAAGTTAGATTCACTTCCTCCGCTAGTAAAGTAAATTCCTTCTTTTTTTCCATGGATCATTTTTGCAGTTTCTGACCGACATGTTTCAAGAAGAGCTTGAGAAGATGTTCCAATATCGTGCAAGCTACTACTATTTCCAAAATAATGTTCTGCTACTTGCTGGTATACTTCCAACGCTTCTGCGCTCATTGGTGTAGTTGCGGCATAGTCTAAGTAAATCATGGGCTAACTCCCTTCAAGTTCGAAAAACTAACTAGAAATAGAATACAGTAACTCCGACTCTATTTGTCTGGTAAAAAAAAATTCTTGTCATTAGTTTAAATTTATGTAAATATAGGTGTCAAGACACTTATGTATACAGGGGGTTTTTTTGTGTCTCAAAAGCATAGTGATGTAATTGTTGTTGGAAGTGGTCTTTCTGCTTTATTAACAGCAAATTACTTAAGTAAGCATATGAATGTGATGGTTTTCACAAAGTCTAATAAGTACGAAAATAATTCTTTTCTTGCTCAAGGTGGAGTAGCAGGTGCCATTGCGGTAACAGATACATGGCAGCAGCATTTTGACGATACGCTAGTCGCAGGCTGTGAGCATAATGACAGATTGTCAGTAGAGCTGTTAACAAAGCTTGGCCCTGCATTACTTCAGGAACTTATAGATAGCGGTATGCGATTTGACCAAGATCGAAATGGTAATCTCTCCCTTGGAATGGAAGGTGCTCACTCTGAGCGTCGAATTTTACACGCAGGTGGAGATCAAACTGGAAAACAACTGATGCTATGGCTTCATTCTCAAATTTCTAAATCTGTTACCATCTTGGAACAGGAAACTGTAACAAGTTTGCTAGTAGACAATAGTCGTTGTTATGGAGTCAATACGCTTCGAATTAATGGGGAACGAAAAGAATATCATGCTTCCCATATCATTTTTGCTACAGGTGGAGCTGGAGCACTTTATTCCTATACCTCCAATAACGAAAGTGTTACGGGGATGGCATTAGCGTTAGCTTATCGAGCAGGTGCTATTCTTACAGACTTAGAATTCATGCAATTTCACCCAACCATGCTACGAGTGGGGAACCAAATAGCTGGATTAATTTCAGAAGCAGTTCGCGGTGAAGGCGCTTTTCTAATTAATAATGAAGGTACCAGAATCATGTCAGGCATACATCCACAAGGTGATTTAGCCCCAAGGGATATTGTGTCTCGTGCGATTTTTCATGAAATGGAACAAGGAAGACAGGTTTTTTTAAATATTGAAAACGTACCTCAATTTAAAGAACGCTTTCCTTCTATCACAAAAATGTGTTTAGATAACGGGATTTTCATCGATAAGAAGCTTCTTCCTGTCGTACCGGGAGCTCATTTTTTTATGGGAGGTATTCAAACCGATATTCATGGAGAAACATCGATAGCTGGCCTTTATGCTGTAGGGGAAGTGGCATGTAATGGGGTTCATGGAGCAAATCGATTAGCAAGTAACTCATTATTAGAGGCGATTGTTTTTTCAAGAAAGTTAGCAGAGCATCTTTTAACTAAAAGGATAGAAAACAATGTAATGCCTAAAAAGAAACTAAAAGAATTTTTTTCACATAGAAAAGAAATGATTACTCTGCCGACAAAAGTAGAGATACAAAGCAAAATGATGAAGTACGCTGGTATTGTTCGACATGAAAAAGGCTTACGAGAACTTATAGCATGGGTAGGAGCCTATAAATGCTATTGGGATGAGCTTGATGAAATAGAAGTTTGGTTGTCTTTAGAAGAAATCGAATTAGTTTATATGTTGCAAATCAGCTATTTAATTGCAACATCAGCCTTAACAAGAGTGGAGAGTAGAGGCGCGCATTATCGTTCGGATTTTCCGTGCTTGAATGATGAATGGAGACAGAAAAGAATCTATCATCAAGAAAAAGTAAAGATGCTGGTGTAAAGGAGAGGAATCGGTTGAATAAGTTTAAGCTTCAGGATATGTTACGCGATTTTTTTAAAGAGGATATTGGCGAAAGAGATCTTACATCAGAAGTATTGTTTGATGAAGCCTCTGTTGGTTCTGGAGAGTTTATTGCAAAAGAAAATGGAGTATTCGTAGGTGAAGCCATCATTCAGGAGGCGTTCGTGCTCATCGATCCACAGACGAAGATTACCTTTAAGAAAAAGGATGGTGAAAGGGTCGAAAAAGGAGAAACGATAGCTTCTGTTCAAGGGAAAATGCGAGCGCTTTTAACTGGAGAACGAGTCATCTTAAATCTTATACAGCGTCTAAGTGGGATTGCTACCTTGACGGCAAAAGCTGTAGAGACACTCGATAGTGAAATAACAAAAATCTGTGATACGCGAAAAACTACACCAGGCTTAAGAATGTTAGAAAAGTATGCCGTAACTTGTGGTGGTGGTTATAATCACCGTTTTGGATTGTATGATGGTGTCATGATAAAAGATAATCATATTGAATTTACCGGTTCTATTACAAAGGCGGTCAATAAAGCACGTCAAGGTATCGGCCATATGGTCAAAATTGAAGTAGAAACCGAAACTAAAGAACAGGTGATTGAAGCGGTGAACGCAGGGGCGGATATTATCATGTTTGATAATCGAACACCTGCTGAAATAAAGGAATTTATTCAATATGTTCCAAAAAACGTAACAACAGAAGCATCCGGTGGAATTACCTTAACTAATTTAGCGTCTTACCGAGATACAGGTGTTCACTATATTTCATTAGGTTTTCTAACACATTCAGTTTCTTCTTTAGATATTAGCTTTAATGTAGGCACCAAAGGGTAAAGGGGAGTTAGTTTATGAATATTTTAGATTTAGTCAAAAAGGAAAATACGGTTCTTCCAGCTCGATATCGAGAAATGTCGACAACGGAAATGAAAAGTCGTGTGATAGCCATAAAAGAGAAGCTAGGGGAAGACTTATTTATTCCTGGGCATCATTATCAAAAAGATGAAGTAATCGAATTTGCAGATGCTACAGGAGATTCATTACAATTAGCACAAGCAGCAGGCAGTACAACAGCTTCATATATTGTGTTTTGTGGTGTTCACTTTATGGCAGAAACAGCAGATATCCTTACAAACGAAAATCAGGTTGTCGTGCTTCCAGATATGCGTGCAGGCTGTTCGATGGCCGATATGGCCGATATTCATCAGACAGAACGAGCATGGGAAAAGCTTCAGAAAGTATTTGGAGATACGATGCTTCCATTAACTTATGTTAATTCAACAGCTGCAATTAAGGCTTTCTGTGGAGAGCGTGGAGGAGCTACGGTAACATCATCTAATGCCCATAAAATGGTCGAGTGGGCATTTACAGAAAAAGAAAGAATCTTATTTCTACCTGACCAACACTTAGGTAGAAATACCGCATTTGATTTAGGAATACCGCTCGAAGAAATGGCTGTGTGGAATCCGATAACAGATGAGCTTGAATTTGAAGGAGACCCTTCTACTGTAAAAGTGATTTTATGGAAAGGTCATTGTTCTGTGCACGAAAAATTCACGGTTGAAAATATTAAAGAGCTTCGCAAAACAGTTCCTGATATGAATATTATTGTTCACCCAGAATGTACAAGAGAAGTCGTGGAACTTAGTGATCAAGCAGGTAGTACGAAATATATTATCGAAACGATTGAGAAAGCTCCAGCTGGTAGTAAATGGGCGATTGGTACAGAGATGAATCTCGTTAACAGAATCATTCAACAGCATCCGGACAAAGAAATAGTGTCTTTGAATCCTAATATGTGCCCGTGTTTGACGATGAATCGTATCGACCTACCACACTTATTATGGGCATTGGAAAGCATTGAAGATGGAAATGTAATAAACAGAATCACGGTGGAAGAAGACGTCGCGAAAAACGCAATATATGCACTAGAGAAAATGCTCGCAAATGCATAAGATATAAATGGACATCCAAAGTATTTCTTTGGATGTCCATGTTTTTTATCATATATTTTCCTTTTAAAGCATAAGTTGATGTGAAGAATAGTGGCAAAATGCCCACTCGAGACATAGACTGTAAAGACTTTGCTAAGGAGGGAAAACCCTTGAAAATCCATATCGTACAAAAGGGAGATACATTGTGGAAGATTGCTCAAAAATATAATGTGAATTTTGATGAGCTCAAGAATTCAAACTCACAGTTAAGCAATCCTGACATGATTATGCCTGGAATGAAGATAAAAGTGCCAATGGCAGGTGTACCGGTTAAAAAGGAAGCACAAGTATTAGGAGTAACAAAAGAAGCTCCGAAAGTAATGGGTGTGAAAGAGGCGCCAATCGCGCAGCACCCGTATAAAGAATTGCCAAAGAAACCGGAAGTAAAAGAGGAACCGATTAAAGAGGCTCCAAAAGCGCCATATGTGCCGAAAATACCGCAATTGAAGCCGTATTTTCCAGAAATTGATGTGAATAATTATTACACACTAAATGTCACAAAAGCGCCGGAAGCGAAAGCACCAAAGCAAGTGGCACCAAAGCAAGTGGGACCAAAGCAAGTGGCGCCGAAAGGGAAAAGTCCAGAACCAGAAGTGATGGGTGTAGAGCAACCTCCACCGGCACAACAAATCCCGTATCAACAAATCCCGTATCAACCTGAATATTGTGCCCCTGTCTCGCCAATTATGCCTGGAACAGGGTTACATGGGTATCCTTTCCCGCATGGTGGGCACCATGGACATCATCATGGCCATCATGGTGGTTATGGAATGCCAGGAGGCTATGGGATTCCAGGAGGTTACGGGGTGCCAGGCGGTTATGGAATGCCAGGCATGGTACAGGGAATACAAGGTGGTATGCCACATTTCCCAATGGGTCAAGATATGATGGATGATTCAGAGGATTGGGATGCTGCTCAAATGCAACAACTACAACAGATGGGGCAAATGCCTCAAATGGGTCAACAAGAACAGAGCCCTTCTGCGGTAGCAGGCGTGCAGGATCAAATGGGTGCACAAGGGATGCCTGGATTCCAAGGGATACCACAAGGAATGCCAATGTGGCCAGGCGGTTACCCATGCTATCCAGTTTCTCCAGTTGCCCCTGGACCTGGGTTTGGTCATATGGGAGGATTCCCACAAGGAGCAGCACCAGGACAACAAGCTGTAGCGGGTGCAACTAATGAAGCAGACTGTGGTTGTGGAGGACCTACTCCGCAACAGATGGGTTATCGAGGTCAAGTACCTTATGGATATCCACCAGCTCCGCCGTATGGAATGATGTACCCTGGATACGGTGTTCCACAACCCGGTTATCCAATGGGTGCTCCAGGATACTTTGGACCACAAGGCTATGGATATGGCCCAACTAACGAAGAATATCGTAATAATGGATCCGATTTTGATGGTCCAGAATATGATGATGAAAGCTAATACAAGTTTTTTTTAGAGACGATTTCACTAGAAATCGTCTCTTCTTCTGTCTTTTTTGCTAGTTCGATGGAACCTATCCTCAGTAGGAGTGGTTTAATTCTGCTTTTATTAGTGAAATTACTTAATATAGCTCTCCTTATTTCTTAAAACTTGGAATTTAGGCAAACAATTTTTGACGAATTATCACAAAATGATACAATAATGTATATTGTCATTAGGAGGGAAGAATAAGCAATGGAAGAAAAAATTTCTAAAATTGTACAGTGGATACAAGATAAAGTAGAAGAAGCAGGATTAAACGGTGCCATTGTTGGAGTAAGCGGAGGGATTGACTCTGCTGTAGTAGCTCATTTAATCAAAAGAGCTTTTCCAGAGCAATCATTAGGTGTCATTATGCCATGCAAAAGTGATCCCAAAGACCAAGAATATGCGTTGGAAGTAATCGAAAGCTGTGGAATTAATCACACAACGATTGATCTTTCTCAAACTCATACCGCCCTTTTCTCCGTAATGGAGCAGCAATTAAAAGAAAAAGGAGAATGGAATGAAGCGACTGCACGACTTGGAGATGCCAATACCCGTGCGCGTTTAAGAATGACGACACTCTATGCAGTAGCAAATAACTATGGTTATTTAGTTGTTGGTACAGATAACGCTGCTGAATGGCACACAGGTTACTTTACGAAGTATGGTGACGGTGGAGTGGATCTTGTGCCGCTCGTCCATTTTACTAAAGGTGAAGTTCGTGACATGGCTAAAGTTCTTGGTGTACCAGATTCTATTATTAATAAGCCACCAAGCGCAGGACTTTGGGAAGGGCAAACGGATGAAAATGAGATGGGCACTACCTATAATATGATCGATAGCTACTTAAAAGGAGAACAAATTCCTGAAAAAGATAAGCTAATCATTGATTCCATGCACAAAAGAACTGAACATAAACGTCAGTTAGCATTTGCTCCTCCAAAGTTTTAAGCAGTTGGTTGGAACTGACAAAATAAAACACCCCTTAATTAGTCAAGCTAAGGAGGAGTACATCATGTACTCAATTGACTGGTTAGGGGGTTTTTACATTGAGGAAGTCTGTCTTAACCGTTACTTCAGCTGCATTTTTATTAGGTGGATTAGCAGGATGTGGAACCGGGGATAGAGCCGCAGACAATAGGTATTATGAAGAAACAAGACCTATTGGCTATTATACGAGCGAAAACAACCCATATGTAAACCATGACCGTAACCGCCAAGTGAGCAATGACAGAAGAAGCGCATATCGATTAAATGATAACGATGGCCCATTAAATGAGATAATGGACCGTGCTGTAATCTATGGTGAGCGTAATAATCATAACAATGCCCGTAACCGTACTGCTCCTCTTCCTACAGGGAATAGAGGAGGGATGTTTGGAGATCGAGATCGTGCACCAAACTTTAGCCGTAAAGATATCAACTATCATGGGCAATTAAACGGCCTAGAGCGCACCGCTGATCCATCTTACTACAACAACTATCAAGGCCGTCTAACAGAACAACTTGCTGACCGTGCCTCAAAAGTGAAAGGTGTAGAAGACGTCCGTGCCGTAGCCTATGGCAATGACATCTTAGTAGCTGTTGAGCCACAGAACGGTGCAAGTGAACAAAAAGTACGCCAAGACGTCCGCCGCGCAGTCCAACCACTAGTTAATGGAAAAGACTGTCGCGTCGTAGTAGACCAAGGAGCATTCACCACAGTACTCGGAGTAGACAATGACCTACGTGACGGAGGTCCAGTAGACGACATCAACAATAAAATCCGAGACCTAATCAACACAACCTTACCAAATCGTTAACAACAAGTACCATCAAAAAAGAGGCAGACCACAATCTGCCTCTTTCCTATTTAATCAATAATTTCCTAAAACAACTTACATCAAAAAATTTAAAACCCCCAACTTTCAAAGAACAATTGACAACCAAAGGTTCTCACGTAACTCCAATAAGTTCTCACGCTTCTTTCCAAGGTTCTCACGTAACTCCAGTAGGTTCTCACGCTTCTTTCCAAGTTTCTCATGTAACCCCGATATGTTCTCATATTTAGCAATTTAAATACCCCCCAACCAATCCTACTCACACTTACATTACACGCTGAAACAAAACTATTTTAAAAACTCTAGGTTAAATCTTCCTAAATTGGTCAAACTAAAAAAGTAAAGACTAGCTTAAATACTTTCAGGTAAGAAATCTTATAGAATGTGAGGGGGGTTATCCAAGATGAAACCCATCATTCCAAAACCAACATGGTTTATCGTCGTCGCATTTATTACTACTTGTGGAATACTCTACACCTTTTCCGCTTACCAAAGTGCTGCTGATGAACCCCAGAATGTCAGTGAAGAAGTATTAGACGCCTATGAAGTTAATGCACCTTTAACACTAAAAGTCGTGCTAGAACGCATTTATTTAGATGGAGAAGTTAGTGAGGAAACATTACAAGAAACGGTTTGGGCAATGGAGGATTTTTGGGCAGAATATGAGGAATGGCAAGTAATAGATTTAGATGAAGAGCAAGTTGTTTTTCAACAATATGTTGATGATATTTCACCATTATTAAAGACAAACGGCTATTTCGGATTATCAGGTGACGGAGTCTTGACGATTTTTGAAGGCAAGCCACAAGAAGCTTCAAAAATCATACAATCTTTCTTTCAAATTGATGTAGGGAAATTAGAAAGTCACCAACATCAACAGTTAAAAGGTGGCATAAAAGTAGTAACGAAAGACGATTATGTGCAGGTATTGGAAACATTTAAACGATATTCTTCTCAAAAACAATAAAACAGGCTGGCGATTTCGCTAGTCTGTTTTTCAGCATGTAAAAGAACAAGAAGATAGCTTAACAATTGATTCAAAGTATGCTATCTTTTTCTTTTGGTCCTTTTTAACATAAAAAATCACCCTGCCATTTACAATAATAACGATACAAATCCTTTATCTAATCAAATGATGCTTAGCAGAACTTTATGGTAAAATGGAGAGCAGATGATAATTAAAGGAGAGTCTCGTAACATTGATAGATTTTATTAGAGGTTTCGTGGAATATGTATCCCCAGAGTACGTAGTAGTGGAAGTGATGGGTGTTGGCTACCAAGTTCACACTCCAAATCCTTTCATTTACTCAGTAAATCGAGATAAAGAAGTGACAATTTTTACATATCAGCATGTAAGAGAGGATATTCTTGCTCTTTATGGATTTAAAACGAGAGAAGATAAAAACCTTTTTATGAAGCTGCTTAATGTGACAGGGATAGGTCCCAAGGGAGCATTAGCAATCCTCGCATCTGGTCAACCAGCACAAGTGGTTCATGCCATAGAAAATGAGGATGAAAAGTTCCTTGTTAAATTTCCTGGGGTAGGAAAAAAGACAGCAAGGCAAATTATACTGGATCTAAAGGGTAAGCTAAACGACCTTGTACCAAGTGCCTTTCCTGATCTGTTTCAACCAGGTGTGGATGTACCTAATACAAACACAGACAACGTCGCGCTCGAGGAAGCGTTGGAAGCGTTACAGGTCCTTGGGTATGGCGAACGGGAAATAAAGAAAATCATGCCCGCATTACAGAAAGAAGAGCTAACAACAGATCAATATATTAAGAGAGCGTTACAGCTACTCCTAAAGTAAGGAGGTGAGAGTATATGATGGATGACCGAATGGTATCAAGGGATGCGACACTGGAAGATCAATCCTTAGAATTTAGTTTACGGCCTCAAACGTTACAACAATATATCGGACAAGATAAGGTCAAAGCAAACTTAGAAGTATTCATACAGGCAGCAAAAATGAGGCAAGAAACCTTGGATCATGTACTCTTGTATGGGCCTCCTGGACTTGGAAAAACAACCTTGGCTGCGATTATAGCTAATGAAATGGGTGTGCAGCTTAGAACAACGGCAGGTCCTGCCATTGAACGTCCTGGAGACTTGGCTGCAATCCTTTCTTCATTAGAACCGGGTGATGTCTTATTTATTGATGAGATTCATCGGCTTCATCGATCCATTGAAGAAGTTCTTTATCCAGCGATGGAAGACTATTGCTTAGATATTGTGATAGGAAAAGGTCCTAGCTCCAGATCTGTACGTTTGGACCTTCCACCTTTTACTCTTGTTGGTGCTACAACAAGAGTGGGGCTCCTAACGGCTCCCCTAAGAGATCGATTTGGTGTATTAAGTCGTCTTGAGTACTATAATGAAGAGCAATTAACAGAAATTTGCATGCGTACCGCACAAATTATTGATATTGGATTAGATGAAGATGCAGCTCATGAAATTAGTAGAAGATCGAGGGGAACACCTCGTATAGCAAATAGATTATTAAGACGAGTCCGTGATTTTGCTCAAGTTTTAGGGAAAACTACGATTAATGTTTCTCTAGCAAAAGAGGCATTGGATCGACTACAAGTTGACCGACTCGGGTTAGATCATATCGATCATAAACTCCTAATGGGAATTATTGAAAAGTTCCGTGGTGGTCCAGTTGGGGTAGATACAATTGCAGCAACAATTGGCGAGGAGTCTCACACTATTGAAGATGTGTATGAACCATATCTTCTGCAAATTGGATTTTTACAAAGAACACCAAGAGGTCGAGTAGTGACGGATTTAGTATATCGCCACTTTAATATGGAGGTGCCTAACGAATAATGGAACTTCCTAAGATGTTGATGGTCGTTGGGGGAATCTTACTTTTAGTAGGACTATTATGGCAAGTTATTGGGAAAATCCCTGGAGACATTGTAGTGAAAAAAGGGAACTTCACCTTCTTTTTCCCAATTGTCACCTCTATCATTATTAGTGTGGTACTTAGTCTTATCTTTTATTTTATTGGTCGTTTTCGTTAAAAAGTTATAAATGGAAAAACTTTGTTAAATCAACAGCGGCGTTTAAGAGAGTCAAAAGGAAAGAAGAAAAGGTGAACGTATGAAAATAGAATTATTTGATTTCCATTTGCCAGAGGAACTAATTGCACAAACTCCTCTTGAACAAAGGGAAGCCTCACGATTAATGGTATTAAACAAAGATACAGGTGCAATTAAACACGAAAACTCTTTTCGTTCTATTTTAGAATATGTAAAAGAGGGCGACTGTCTAGTACTAAATGATACGAGAGTATTACCTGCTAGACTTTTCGGTGTAAAGGCTGGAACAGGAGCTAAGATAGAAGTACTACTGTTAAAGCAAATCGAAGGCGACACGTGGGAAACCCTCATTAAGCCAGCAAAACGCGTAAAAGTAGGAACCGAACTTTCGTTTGGCGATGGCAGATTGACAGCTATCTGTGTAAATGAAAGTGAGCACGGAGGACGGCAATTAGAATTTCGTTACGAGGGAATCTTTTATGAAGTACTAGATTCTTTAGGGGAAATGCCACTGCCACCTTATATTAAGGAACAATTAGAAGACCGTGACCGTTATCAAACGGTTTTTGCTAGAGAAACAGGCTCTGCCGCTGCTCCAACAGCAGGTCTACATTTTACAGAAGAGCTTATAGATGAACTTCATAACCGCGGAGTTCACACAGCTTTCATCACACTACATGTAGGGCTAGGTACTTTCAGGCCAGTGAGTGTGGATACAGTAGAAGAGCATGATATGCATGCAGAATTTTATCAAATAACAGAAGGGACAGCACGACTGTTAAATGATGTTCGCTCACAAGGCGGGAAAATTATTACAGTAGGGACCACTTCTACAAGAACCTTGGAGACGATTGCACGAGATCATAGTGAGTTTGTCGAAGCAAGTGGGTGGACCAACATATTTATCTATCCAGGCTATAAATTTAACGCAATAGATGGAATGATTACAAACTTCCATCTACCAAAATCAACCTTAATTATGTTAGTAAGTGCCCTTGCTGGACGAGAACAAGTTATGAACGCATATGAGGAAGCAGTAAAGGAAAGGTTTCGTTTTTTCAGCTTTGGAGACGCGATGCTGATTATATAAGAGGTACTAAGGAGAATCCAATGACAGCAATTAGATATGAATTAATTAAAACATGTAAACAAACAGGAGCACGTCTTGGCATCGTGCACACACCACACGGGTCTTTTGAGACACCAGTATTTATGCCGGTGGGAACATTGGCTACGGTAAAAACGATGTCACCAGAGGACATTAAAGAAATGGGAGCCGGTATCATTTTAAGTAATACCTACCACTTATGGCTTCGTCCTGGAAATGAGATTGTAAAAGAAGCGGGCGGCCTTCATAAATTTATGAACTGGGATCGTGCTATTTTAACTGATTCAGGTGGATTTCAAGTATTTAGTTTAAGTGAATTCCGCAAAATTGAAGAAGAAGGGGTTCATTTCCGCAATCATATGAACGGAGACAAGCTTTTCTTATCTCCAGAAAAAGCAATGCAAATACAGAATGACTTAGGTTCTGATATTATGATGGCATTTGACGAATGTCCACCGTTCCCAGCTACTCATGAGTATATGAAGCGCTCAGTGGAACGTACGTCTAGATGGGCAGAGCGTTGTCTAAACGCACACCAAAGACCACACGATCAAGGGTTATTTGGAATCGTACAAGGTGGAGAGTATGAAGACTTGCGCAAGCAAAGTGCACAGGACTTAATTTCCATGGATTTCCCTGGTTATGCCATTGGTGGATTATCAGTAGGAGAACCGAAAGATGTGATGAATCGTGCATTAGAATTTACAACCCCTTGGTTGCCAACAAATAAACCGCGTTATTTAATGGGGGTAGGTTCACCGGATTCTCTAATTGATGGAGCAATTCGTGGGATTGATATGTTTGATTGCGTACTACCGACTAGAATTGCACGTAATGGGACATTAATGACTAGTGAAGGGCGCTTAGTCGTGAAAAACGCGAAATTCGCCCGTGATTTCGGTCCTTTAGACCCTGAGTGTGATTGCTATACTTGTAAAAATTATTCCAGAGCGTACATCCGTCACTTAATAAAATGTGAAGAAACTTTAGGAATTCGCTTAACAACTTACCATAACCTTTATTTTCTGGTAAAATTAATGGAGCAAGTCCGTCAAGCGATCAGAGAAGATCGACTTGGTGACTTCAAAGAAGAGTTTTTTGAGAAATATGGTTTTAATAAACCTAACGCTAAAAACTTCTAAAACCTCTTCCAATAAATCAAATGAAAGAAAGGAGGAACTATAGATGGATATTCTTGGAGTAATTTGGCCTTTACTATTAATGTTTGCTATTTTCTACTTCTTACTAATACGTCCACAGCAAAAACGTCAAAAGCAAGTTCGTGAAATGCAAACAAACCTGCAAAAGGGAGACAGAATTGTCACAATTGGTGGCTTACACGGAATCGTGGATGCACTTGATGAGGACAAAATCGTTCTAAAAGCAGGTGACGGATCTCGTCTTACATACGATCGTCAAGCGATTAGAGATGTAAACAAAGACTAATTAAGTTTTATAAAAGAGCATGGCCACCATTTTTGGGACCATGCTCTTTTTAATTAGACTTTTGCTACTCCTCCACCACTTAGATTCACCCCAATAATTCCTCCTAAAGTAGCGACTCCAATAAATCCAAGATGAAACAATAATTGATGAATCGAGAATAATGAGTCGTTTCCTAAGTATTGAAATAGGAAAATAACAAGTGTGTAGGCTCCTCCTGTAGCGGCTCCGAGAATCCAGCCTTTTTCTTTCCCTTTTCCTCCTGAAACGAACCCTCCAATAAATAAAGCTAAAAATGATAAAGTTAGTATAATCCACGCTACACTAGACTCTTGTAATGCCGTCAATCGTAATAATAAAGAAAAAATCAAGCTGGTAGCTATCGCAAATATAAAAATGGTGATGAGGCCATACATTATGGCAAGCCCTAGTCTCTTTGATTCCATGTTCCTCTCTCCCTTCCTAGTACATGCTAAGTAATACAAGCATATTCACAACATTTAAAATATAGAATATAAATTTTTTTGGAAAATGCTTCTGTACATGATTTTTTGGGGGGAGTAAAGAATAGAAGTAACATTGTATTCTTTTAGACCTTTGATTACAAAGGAGGCAGACGAAACGATGGAAGAGTACGTTATTATCATTGCACGGACCATTTTCTTATATATCGTGATACTCTTTATCTTCCGTGTCATGGGCAAGAGAGAAATTGGAGAGTTGAGCGTTCTTGATTTGGTTGTATTTATTATGATTGCGGAGTTAGCTGTAGTGGCGATTGAAAATCCGAAAGATGAATTGCTTACCGCCTTATTACCAATGTTCATCTTGATGGGGGTTCAAATAGTCCTGGCATACATTTCCCTTAAGAGTCAACGGATAAGAGATATAATAGACGGAAAGCCAAGTGTCATCATTAATAAAGGGAAAATAGATGAAAAAGCAATGAAAAAGCAGCGTTACAATTTTGATGATTTACTTGTTCAGCTTAGAGAAAAAAATGTTAAAAATGTAGCTGACGTAGAGTTCGCCATTTTGGAAGCATCAGGTAAATTATCTGTTTTTGAAAAAAATCAAGATAAAGAAAACAATGAAGAAGGTACACTTAATTTACCACTTATTATGGACGGGGTTATTCAAGAAGAGCATCTAGTAGAAATCGGGAAAACAAATTTATGGTTACGTCAACAATTACGTGGACTTGGGTATAAAGACTTTAAAAACATTTCATTTTGTAGCTTTAACAATGGGGTGTTTTTTATAGACATAAAGGAGGAGTAAAAAGAAGTGGATTTCTCTTGGAGAGAGCCACTTCTTCTTTGTGCATTTTTTGATTTATTTAGTAATCCACTTCTTAATAAATGGTACACGAGCGAGTTCTTCACGCTTCACTAGACCAAATAACAATAATAAAGCGATATATAAACAGCAAGTCAGTGCAATAAATAGAACGCTTCGTTGACCGAGAGAAACATCTAACAGCAAATGATCATACATCCATTTACCGCTAAGCGTACAAATCGCCATAGTAATTCCGCTCTTTACATAATCCCTCACATATAAAGAGTAAGAGAGAACCTTCATGATTGTCGCCATGTGTAAGAGTGTTACTAGCATCATCCCTATCACAATACCAAGAGCCGCGCCCATAATTCCAAAGGCTGGTTTGCTTGCAAGTACAAAGATTACGGCCGTTTTCACAAAAGCTCCGATAAAACTATTGATCATCGCAGCCTTAGCAAGGTCTAATGCTTGAAGAGTAGCTTGCAAAGGACCTTGGAAATAATAGAACAAGAAAAAAGGCGCCATTACTTTAATATAAATGGCAGCTTTACTACTTCCGTACATTAAGAGCATTATGGGGTCGGCAAAAACAAAGAGTAATACTACAGCAATCCCACCTGTCGCGAAGGACAAACGGAGTGCTTGTTGGAGTCGATGTTCGATTAGAATAGTATTTTTTTTTGCAGCCGCTTCACTTATTGCAGGAACTAAGGCGGTGGATAAGGAATAAGTAATAAAGGATGGTAGCATAAGGAGTGGAAGGGCAAACCCAACAAGCTCCCCGTATTGTTTCGTTGCAAGAGAAGTTGCAACACCAGCGATGGCTAAGCTTTGCGCTACTACAATCGGCTCAAAGAACCAGGCAATGGAACCAATCATTCTACTACCGGTAGTAGGTATCGCAATGCGCATCAAGTCGTTGAAGGTTTGCTTTCCTTCTCCAACATAACTAAAAAACTTAGCCCGTAATCGAAATTTCTTTTTGTTTTTGAAAACGAAAATCATGTAAAGTAAGGAGATTAATTCCCCAACGACAGCAGAAAGCATCGCACCGGCCGCAGCAAATTCTATTCCATAAGGGAGAAGCGCCTTTGTACATGCTGCAACTAACGAGATACGTACCACTTGCTCAATAACTTGAGAGATAGCAGAAGGCTTCATATTTTGCTTACCTTGGAAGTATCCTCGTAGAACAGAAGAGATCGCAATAATCGGGACAACTGGCGCAATAGCTAGGAGCGGATAATAAGTTCTTGGATCAGTAAACAAATGATTCGATAAATATGGAGCTAGGAGAATCATTGCTGGTGTGAAAATTAAGCTTAAGGCTCCCGTCGTTGCAAGCGAGACGACGAGGATTTTCTTTACCTTCCTGTGATTCCCCTGTGCTTCTGCCTCAGCAACAAGCTTTGAAATAGCAACAGGTAATCCTAATTGAGTGATCGTAATAGTAAGCACGAGAGTCGGAACTGCCATCATATAGAGGCCTACGCCTTCCTCGCCTATAAACCTTGCTACCACAATGCGATTAATAAACCCCAATATTCGGGTAATAAATCCAGCTATAATAAGTATTAACGTTCCCTTTAAAAAGGTTTGCTTTGTCATGCTATAACCTGCCTTCTCAATTGACGTCTTATCGTATACAATTATCTATATGCTTGTACATAGGCCAAGCATGACAAGGAATTAGTTGCTTTTTAGAGAGAAAAGTACTTCATTAATCAATATAATTTCAATAGTAGTACTAGAATGGAGGTACAAGCGATGAAAGAAACGAATTATCATGCTTATGATCTTTTCCGAAGTGACTTAACGCCTGTTTTGCAAAGCAAGCTCGAGGAATTTCAACTATTTGGCTATGATACGATATCTGAGAATGAATTATGGGAATGCTTAACGAAAAAAATGTGGAAGCGTCCAGAATCTAAGATGCTACATCAACTTGTAAATGATGTTTATAGCCTAGCGATCACTGATTACATGAGCTATATCACCATTGAAGCGTATAAAGCACCGAATTATTTTTTAGAACGGAAAGATTGAGATTCATTTTCAACAATAATTGACAGTGAGAAAGAGTTAACTCATAATGATTCTTGATGGCAAAATATTGGCTTTTTTTGAAAAAATCATTTTTAGATTTGTGCACTTTTTACATAAATAGAAAAGAGAAGACTATGTTTTCGCCAATTTATTAATTTGAAAGTAAAACTCACCCATTGTAATAACAGAAGGAGGATTTTTCGTGGTTAAAAGAAGTCGGATAGTGGCGTTCTTATTACTTCTCGTTTTGATTGGAAGTTCAATTGGAATTTTCGCCAATCCAGTAGCAAACAATACGAAGTTAGGCTTAGACTTACAAGGTGGATTTGAAGTACTGTATCAGGTTAAGCCGATTAATGAAGAGAGCACCATTGACCGTGATACACTCGTCAGCACTGTAAGTGCCCTTAATAAACGTGTGAATGTATTAGGGGTTAGTGAGCCTAGAATCCAAATTGAAGGCGATGATCGCATTCGTGTGCAGCTTGCGGGGGTTGATGACCAGTCCAAAGCGCGCGAAATATTATCGACAGAGGCGAAATTAACTTTTCGAGACATTGATGATAACTTATTGATGGATGGATCTGCCTTGGCAGAGGGGGGAGCATCCCAATCCTTTGATAGAGATAATAAACCGAGTGTTGCTCTTACTTTGCGTTCAGCTGAGCAATTTGCTGCAGTTACCCGCCAAGTTGTTGAAATGGGGCCAGGACGCAACTTAATGGTTATCTGGCTTGATTTTGAAGAGGGAGTGGACTCCTATCAAGCAGAGGCCCAAAAACAAGATCCAAAGTTTCTTTCTTCGGCAGGTGTTAGCCAAGTTTTTAATGACACCTCTGTACAAATAACCGGTGGAAACTTTACAGTCCCTTCTGCCAAAGAATTGGCGGACCTATTAAATGCTGGTTCCCTGCCTGTAGAACTAGAAGAAGTATATTCTACTTCTGTAGGAGCACAATTCGGTGAAGCTGCATTGGAGACGACAGTTCTTGCTGGTATTATTGGGATTGCAGCTATTTTCGTGTTTATGCTAGTTGTCTACCGCTTACCGGGTATCGTTGCAGTTGTGACCTTAAGCGTTTATATCTTTTTAGTTATGCTTGTTTTTAATCTTATGAATGGTGTATTGACATTACCGGGTGTAGCGGCACTTATTCTAGGGGTAGGGATGGCAGTTGATGCCAATATTCTCACCTATGAGCGCATAAGAGAAGAATTAAAATTAGGTAAGTCTACGATGTCTGCTTTCCGTTCTGGAAATAGAAATTCGCTTTCTACGATTATGGATGCAAACATAACAACCTTACTTGTAGCCGTTGTTATGTTTATCTTCGGGACAAGCTCTGTTCAAGGGTTTGCTACTATGTTAATTGTTAGTATTTTACTAAGCTTTTTAACAGCTATTGTTGGAAGCCGTTTATTACTAGGATTATTGGTGAATAGTCGTGCTTTAAATAATAAGCCACAACTATTCGGTGTGAATAAGAAGGATATATTAGATATCAATCAAACAGATGAATTTACCGAACCACCAAATAAATTCGAAAATTGGAATTTCCTAAAATATCGCAAAAAAATGCTCGTGTTCTCAGGTGTGATGGTAGTAGCCGGTATTATCATTCTAGCAGCTTTCCGGTTAAATTTAGGCATCGATTTTGCCAGTGGGACACGAGTGGAGATCTTAAGTGAAACTTCCCTAACAGTAGAAGAAGTTCAGGAAGAATTTTCTTCAATTAATCTTGAGCCAAGGGACGTCATCTTATCAGGTAATAATAGTGAAATCGCTGTTGCGCGATTTTTAGATAGCTTTTCTCAGTCAGAAATCGCACAAATTAAAGCACTTTTCTCTGAGAAATTTGGATCTGAGCCTAATATAAGTAGCGTTTCTCCGACGGTCGGTCAAGAGCTTGCGCTTAATGCAATTTATGCGGTATTAATAGCGTCTATAGGAATAATCATTTATGTATCTATTCGATTTGAATGGTTATATGCACTTGCAGCAATTGCTGCCTTGCTCTTTGATGCATTATTTGTATTAGTGTTCTTTAGCATTTCTCGTTTAGAGGTGGATATTACCTTCATTGCAGCGATTCTTACGGTTATTGGTTATTCACTGAATGATACGATTGTAACCTTTGACCGGATAAGAGAAAATCTGAAGAAGAAGAAACGAGTCAAAACTTTTGAAGATTTATCTGATGTCGTTAATCGAAGCTTACAACAGACCTTAACTCGTTCGATTAACACGGTAGCCACTGTAATGTTTGCGGTTGTTGCGTTAATGATTTTTGGAAGTGAGTCTATTCTTAACTTTTCTGTAGCTTTATTAGTTGGACTTATTGTAGGAACGTACTCTTCATTATTCGTTGCTGCACAGTTATGGTTAGTTTGGAAGCATAAACAAATGAATAAGGTGAAAAAAGCCCCTGTTGAGGATTTAGAGCCTGAGGTTTAAATAAGGAATGCCGCAGAATAGAATTATTCTGTGGCATTTTTATATATTTTAAAAGTGGGATGTTTCATTTGATTCTTAGGATGCCCTGAAAATACGATGGCCTTTTTGAACACCCTGATGATTTCCGTGCCAGCCGTTCGCTTTCCGCGGGCGGTCTCGGGAGCCTCCTCGGCGAAAGGCGCCTGTGGGGTCTCCCTTCGACTCGCATTCCCGCAGGAGTCTCACGCCTTGCACTACAATCATCAGGGAAGACGGGTTAAACATTAACGTTTAATGTGGAACTTAGTTTCGTATTTTTGTCATCCATTTTCCATAGGGTTAGTCACTTAGATAGCTAATTTCTATAAAGAAAGTTCAAGCTAAGGAAAAGAAGTGGAAGATTTCGGGTACAATAAAGGAAGAAAAGGGGTGGGAGAATGGACCATGAAGAGCGGTTTAAAAAAGCAGAATTTGCCGCTATGCTAGGGGTTGTTGGAAACATCATTTTGGCAATATTTAAAGGGTGGATTGGGGTTATTGCAAACAGCCGTGCGTTAATAGCTGATGCAGCCCACTCTGCTTCGGATGTTACGGCTTCTTTAGCTGTCTATATTGGGCTGAAAGCTGCAAAAAGACCACCGGATAAGGATCATCCATATGGTCATGGGAAAGCTGAAAATATCGCAGCGATCATCGTAGCAGTCATCTTGGTGATTGTTGGATTTGAAATCGGCAAATCATCTTTTTATGCTTTTTTTGAACCGATAGAAGCACCCAAATCGGTAGCAATCATCGCTGTCATTATTTCCATTATCGTAAAAGAAGCAATGTTCCGCTATAAATACAATTTAGGTAAGAAAATCAAAAGCGATGCCATCATCATTAATGCTTTTGAACACCGATCAGACGTTTATGCTTCCATCGCTGTTTTAATTGGAATTATTGGGGCCATCTTTGGTAAATACGTCGGTATTGATTGGTTAGTATACTTAGACCCAGTTGCTGGATTAGTTGTTGCGGTTCTTATTATACTTATGGCATGGAAATTGGGGCAAGAGTCCATTCATAATACTTTGGATCATGTGATGCATGAAGAGGATGCGGAGGAGTTTCGAGAGGTTGTCCTGACTGTTCCTGGAGTAAAAAAAATAGACGAACTTCACGCTCGAGAGCATGGTTACTATGTAATAGTTGACTTGAAAATCTCTGTTGATCCTTATATCACAGTGGAAGAAGGACACAAGATTGGAAAAGTTGTAAAGGCAAAACTTCTTGAAAATAGTGATGTGCAAGATGTTTTTGTCCATATTAATCCATATTCTGATTCATAGGATACTAAATTTTGGGGAGGGGATTAGTTGAAAACACAGTGGTATCTTTTGGCCGGAGTGGTATTTACAATCATTGTTTCAATATTTGCCGTATTGAATGTTGCGCCAGTAGAGGTTAATTTTTTATTTGGTACTGCGGAATGGCCGCTAGTTTTAGTTATTTTATTTTCTACTTTGATGGGGATTGTTATTGCAGGTTCGATTGGAATCTATCAGGTGGTTATCGTAAAAAGAAAAATGCAGCAAAAGAACCCAGAAGCACTTCTGAAGGAAAAAGAGGGAAAAGCAAAGGTGGTAAGAAAACACGGACAATAACGTCGGTGTTTTTCTTTTTTCCAATAACCTTTATTGAAGGCACTACTACTCTCTAGTATAATAGGGAGGCTAAGGGAGGAATTCGTTTGTTAGCTTCTAAATCACGTTGGAATGTAAATAAACCTAATATAGAAAATGTTCAACAACTAGCAGAATCCTTACAGATTGCTCCTCTAATTGCTTCTCTTTTAGTAAATAGGGGACTAGACGAGCTAGAGTCGGCAAAGAAATTTTTAAATACGCATGATCAGGAATTTCACGATCCTTATCTTTTAGAAGATATGGAAAAAGTCGTTAAGAGAATAGAGAAGGCCAAAGAGAATGAAGAAAAGGTATTAGTTTTCGGAGATTATGATGCAGATGGTGTGAGTAGTACCACTGTGATGGTAACGGCTCTCCGTGAGATGGGAGTAATTGTAGAATTTTACATACCTAATCGCTTTACAGAAGGGTATGGACCAAATGAAGCTGCTTTTAGACAGGCAAAGGAAAGTGGCTTTTCCGTTATCATAACGGTAGACACGGGGATATCAGCCTTAGATGAAGCTATTATTGCGAAAGAAATGGGTCTTGATTTAATCATAACAGATCATCATGAGCCAGGTCCTGTATTGCCAGATGCATTTGCTATTATTCACCCTAAAAAGGAGACATGCTCATATCCTTTCAAAGATTTAGCTGGGGTAGGAGTAGCTTATAAGGTTGCACACGCACTCTTAGGTAAGAATCCTGAGCACTTATTAGAGATTGCGGCGATAGGAACGATTGCAGATCTAGTGCCACTTGTGGATGAAAATAGACTGTTAGCTTCCAAAGGGATAAAGAAAATGCAACAAACAAAAAGGGTTGGACTTCTAGCATTGCTTCAAAAATGTGGCGTAGAGCCTCATACCATTACAGAAGAAACAATTGGTTTTTCTATTGGTCCAAGAATCAATGCTGTAGGGCGGTTGGATGATGCAGATCCCGCTGTTCATTTATTGATGACAGAAGATGTGGAAGAAGCAAAACAGCTTGCAGAAGAAATGGAAGCTTATAATAAAGAGAGACAGCAAATTGTGACACAAATTACCGAAGAAGCCATTCGACAAGTGGAGGAAAAATATTCTCCTGATGAAAATGCTTTTATTATTGTAGAAGGTTACAATTGGAATGCTGGTGTGGTCGGGATTGTTGCTTCAAGACTAGTTGACCGCTTCTATCGACCAACGATTGTCTTGAGCTTAGATGAAGAAAAAGGAATTGCCAAGGGTTCAGCCCGTTCCATTATTGGTTTTGACCTTTTTGAGAATTTATCTAGTTGTCGAGATATACTTCCACACTTTGGAGGACACCCAATGGCTGCTGGTATGACATTAAAGCTACAAGATGTCGAAGAGTTACGTACTAGAATGAACGAACGCGCAAATGAGATTTTAACAGAAGAAGATTTCACACCAATCACAGAAGTAGATATTGAGTGCGATTTGGCTGATGTAACGATTGAAACAATTGAACAATTAGAAAGACTTGCACCATACGGCGTAGCAAACCCGAAGCCTAAGGTTTTAGTAAAGAACGCTTTCCCTCAACAGATTCGTCAAATAGGGAATAAGAACAATCATTTAAAATTAGTGGTTGAAAAGGATGGAAGTTCATTAGATTGCGTTGGATTTGGTTTTGGTGAAACCTATCATCATGTATCACCAACGGCTTCGCTTGATGTTTTAGGTGAACTGGCCATTAATGAGTGGAATAATTTCAGGAAGCCTCAGCTTTTTGTGAAAGACTTGCGAGTTTTAGAATGGCAGTTATTTGATATTCGCTCTATTAAACAGTTAAATCAAGCATTACAAGGAATAGATAAAAAGAAATTACAAATACTGTTTTTTAATACGACAACAATAGAAGCACTTAAATTAGGGGAGGAATTTCTTCCTTATACTACACATGTAATAACAGGAACAGAAGTGGACTTAAATGATAAATATGTTGTTTTATTGGATATACCAAGTGAAGAAGAAATGCTAGCAAGTCTATTACAAAGTGCTAATCCTTCACGCATCTATGCTTCATTTTATCAAAAAGAAAATCACTATTTTTCGACAATCCCGACAAGAGATCATTTTAAATGGTATTATGCTTTCTTAACTAAAAAAGGGCCGTTTGATTTAACTAGATACGCAGAAGATATTGCTAAACATCGTGGTTGGTCAAAGGAAACAATAGATTTCATGTCACAGGTGTTTTTTGAACTAGAATTTGTTACAATAGACAAGGGCTTTATCGCATTGAATCATGCGGGGAAAAAACGAGATTTTGAAGAATCTCCTACTTATCGCAAAAAGCAGCAACAAGTGATGCTTGAAAACTTGTTTTTATACTCTTCATTTAAACAATTAAAAGCGTGGTTTGATACTCAGCTAACCAAACAGTGCACTGTTCATTCATAGGAGGAAAAAAGAAGATGGATTTAAAGAAATTTATCACAATCGTTCCTGATTGGCCAAAGCCAGGAATTCAATTTAAAGATATTACAACATTAATGGATAATGGCGATGCATATCGTTATGCAACAGACCAAATCGTGGAATACGCACGTGAAAAGCAAATTGACGTAGTTGTTGGACCAGAAGCTCGTGGGTTTATTATTGGTTGTCCAGTAGCATACTCTTTAGGGGTTGGCTTCGCACCAGTGCGTAAAGAAGGTAAACTTCCTCGTGAAGTAGCAAGAGTGGAGTACGGCTTAGAGTATGGAAAAGATGTTCTAACGATCCACAAGGATGCCATTAAACCAGGACAACGCGTCCTTATCACAGATGACCTTTTAGCAACAGGTGGAACCATTGATGCAACCATTAAATTAGTACAAGAGCTAGGTGGGGTGGTAGCTGGAATCGCATTCCTCATTGAGCTATCCTATTTAGATGGTCGCGATAAATTAGATGGTTTTGATATTCTAACATTGATGAAATATTAAATCATATACAGACTAGAGCAACTCTAATTTGCTCTAGTTTTTCTTATATTCCCCTCAATAACTAAACTTCTTGAACATAAAAAGAAGGGAATTACAGCTTTATTCTTGAAAATAGTCTTTATTTTACAGTGATTCCTAAAAAATATGTCGACAAATCTTTATTTTTGCCACATAAACTCTTTACATTCCCATAAAATTTCACGATAATAATTACAATATATTTTATTTAAACGTTTCAATTTTTCATACAAATAAGAGAAAGTCAAAAGGTGAGTAGAAAATGGCAAATGAGCAAGTGTTAACTGCAGACCAGGTGATAGATAATGCGAGGCGCTATTTAAAGAGCGAGGACATCGCGTTTTTAGAAAAGGCTTATGAGTTTGCTAAAAATGCTCATGCAGAACAATATCGTAAGTCAGGTGAGCCTTATATTATACATCCAATACAGGTCGCAGGAATCCTTGTAGACCTTGACTTAGATCCATCTACTATTGCTGCTGGATTTCTTCACGATGTTGTAGAAGATACTTCTGTAACATTGGATGAAATAAAAGAGGCTTTTAATGTCGAAGTTGCAATGCTTGTTGACGGCGTAACGAAACTTGGGAAAATTAAATACAAATCTCAAGAAGAGCAGCAAGCTGAAAATCATCGCAAAATGTTCGTTGCGATGGCGCAGGATATTCGAGTGATATTAATAAAACTTGCTGATCGTCTGCATAATATGAGGACGTTAAAGCATCTTCCGCAAGAAAAGCAGCGTCGTATATCTAATGAAACACTAGAAATATTTGCACCTCTTGCACATCGTTTAGGAATTTCTAAGATTAAATGGGAATTAGAAGATACTGCTTTACGTTATCTGAATCCTCAGCAATATTATCGAATTGTAAATTTAATGAAACGTAAGCGTGCAGAACGTGAACTTTATATAACAGAAGTTATGACTGAGGTAAATGAACGTTTAGATGAAGTAAGCATCGATGCGGACCTATCTGGACGTCCAAAGCACATCTATAGCATTTACCGTAAAATGGTGATGCAAAACAAGCAATTTAGCGAAATTTATGATTTGTTAGCCGTGCGTATTATCGTTAACAGTATAAAGGATTGTTATGCAGTACTTGGCATTATTCATACCTGTTGGAAGCCAATGCCTGGTCGATTTAAAGACTATATTGCAATGCCGAAACCAAATATGTATCAATCGTTGCATACAACTGTTATCGGACCTAAAGGTGATCCACTTGAAGTGCAGATACGTACTTCTGAAATGCATCAAATCGCTGAATATGGAATCGCTGCTCACTGGGCGTATAAAGAAGATAAAGTGGCAGACGAACGAGCAACTTTAGAAGATAAATTAACCTGGTTCCGCGAAATTCTCGAATGGCAAAATGATGCAACAAATGCAGAAGAATTCATGGAATCTCTGAAGATCGACCTTTTCTCTGATATGGTATTTGTCTTTACACCAAAAGGCGATGTAATTGAGCTTCCATCTGGATCTGTTCCCATCGATTTTTCTTATCGAATTCACTCGGAAATCGGTAACAAAACAATCGGTGCTAAAGTGAATGGAAAGATGGTAACACTTGATTATAAGTTAAAAACAGGAGATATTATTGAAATTTTGACATCCAAGCACTCCTATGGCCCAAGTCAGGATTGGCTAAAATTAGCGCAAACTTCTCAGGCGAAGAATAGAATTCGTCAGTTCTTTAAAAAGCAAAGAAGAGAAGAGAATGTTGAAAAAGGACGAGACCTTGTTGAAAAAGAAGTTAAGGGCATGGATTTCGATTTGAAAGAAATATTAAGCGCTGAGAACATTAATCGAGTTGCAGAAAAATTCAACTTTATGAACGATGAAGATATGTTTGCAGCAGTTGGCTATAATGGTATCACAGCTTTACAAGTTGCCAATCGTCTAACCGAAAAACAGCGTCGCAAGCGTGATCAAGAACAGCAAATAACAGATATCACAGAGAATGCTGAGAAAAAGAAAACCGTACCAGCTAAAAAGAAAAAGGATGCGGGAGTCGTTGTTCAAGGAATAGACAGTCTCTTAGTCCGTCTTTCCAAATGTTGTAATCCTGTTCCTGGTGATGAAATCGTTGGATTTATCACAAGAGGTCGTGGTGTTTCCGTGCACCGAGCGGACTGTGCTAATGTGGTAGCCGAAGGGACTAACGACCGCCTTATCGATGTAGAATGGGAAAGTGACTTTAAAGATAATCGCGAGTATAATGTGGAAATTGAAATTACAGGCTATGATCGTCGTGGCTTATTAAATGAAGTGTTACAGGCGGTTAATGAGACAAAAACAGACATAAATGCCGTTTCAGGGAGATCAGATCGCAATAAGATGGCAACCATTCATATGGCAATTGCGATTCATAATATTAGCCATTTGCATAAGGTAGTAGAGCGAATTAAGCAAATTCCTGATATTTATGCTGTGCGAAGAATTATGCAATAAGTGAGGGTTTTCCAATGAGAGTAGTGTTACAACGAGCCAAAAAGGCTGAAGTACGTGTAGATAACGAAGTAGTAGGTAAGATTGATAAAGGTTTAATGCTACTTGTCGGGGTCACTCATGAAGATTCCGTACAAGACGCAGCCTATGTCGCAGAAAAAATTGTGAACTTGCGTATCTTTGAAGATGAAAATGAAAAAATGAATCTATCCTTATTAGACGTGGAGGGCCAGATCCTTTCCGTTTCCCAATTTACATTATACGGAGATTGTAAAAAAGGAAGACGTCCAAACTTTATGGATGCAGCAAAACCAGATCATGCCCAAATGATCTATGAATTTTTTAACGAAAACCTACGTGATAAAGGGATAACTGTTGCCACTGGTGAGTTTGGTGCCATGATGGAAGTAGATTTTATTAACGATGGGCCTGTGACTTTAATCGTAGAGAGTAAATAGAGAAAACATAAAAAGACAAGTGCTGGTTTAACAGCACTTGTCTTTTTAGTTGTCTTTGAAATATTGAGCTAAGCCTTGATAAATAGCAGTCGAAGCTCTTTCTTGGAAATCACTCGAAAGCACCGTAAGCTCTTCTCCACGATTACTAATATAACCAAGTTCAAGCAATAATGATGGCTGACGATTTTCTCTTAGAACAAGGTAATTATCCTGACGGACATTGCGATCTCGTAAATTGGTTAACTGTATGAGCGATTGGTGTACATAATTTGCTAAATACTTATCAGGAGCTTGATAGTAATATGTTGTGGTCCCAGTCACACTTGAATCATCGATACTATCATAATGGATACTAATAAATGCATCAGCACCGTGATAATTAGCTGTTCGTGCTCTTGCAGGCAAGCTGACAAATGTATCATTTTGTCTCGTTAAAAAGACAGTTGCACCCGCAGCTTTTAGTTTATCCTGAAGTAATCTGGATGTACGTAGAGTCAAATCCTTCTCATATGTTCCTTGCACACCGATAGCACCCACATCTCTACCACCATGACCTGGATCAAGGACAATCACTTTATTTTTTAAGTATTGTTCCGCTCCTGCTCTAGTAATCGTTGGTGTTTGCCCTTTTGTCGCAACAATCCATCCTGCTACATATGCCTCTGTACCATCTGATAGTTCAATTTTGTACCAGTTATTCTCGATACCAATGATTGGAAAAGAATCACCTTCATTTGCTCGATAAATAACTTTAGCAGAAGTGGTAGGTTCATTGCGGATATTTGTTCCGTTATCGAGAATAATGATGCTTCCTTCCCCATTTAAGGTGGAATGGTTAACGGATAATGGTTTTTTTTCGAGGAACCAACCGGCTACCCAACCAGTTCTTCCGTTGTCATACTCGATTTCGCACCAATTATTTCTCTCACTAATGATGGTCACATTCGTACCTTCTAAAATTTGATCCACAATTTCCCCATTGAGATTAGGTTCTTCTCTAACATTTAACCCTGAAACAGATATTGTGGCACTAGTTTTACTCCCACTTTCAGAGCTTTCGTTAGAACTATTGTGATTTTCTAATTTTGCGTAGTCGTGATGAATCCATCCGGTTTTCTTGTCATAAGAAATTTTTAGCCAATTAGACCTTTTCTCTACAACATTTACTATTTTTCCTTCTGAAAGAGAATCTAGCACTTCACTCTGAGTAGATGGTTCGCTTCGAACATTCAAACCATCTGTAGTAACGGTTGCTGTTTGGTTCGTTTTTGGAGCAGGTTGATTTTCGGAATCATCTGTTGTTTCCTTCTGCTTTTTAGCATGAATACTAACAAATTCATTCGATACCCAGCCTTCTATTCCATTAGTTCTAATTTTCACCCAGTTCTCATTTTGATCGATATAGCTTACCTGGTCTGTACTGTGAATAAAGCCTACCACGTTAAAATTCGTACCTGGTCCTGAACGAACTCGCAAGTCATCGGTTAATACTTGAACTTCTGAAGAAGTATTAGAGCCCTGTGGGGTAGGGGTAGATTGGTTGTTTTCTGATACAAGATAAGTTGCTACCCAACCAGCTTTGTTGGATGTAACTTGGATCTTCAACCATTCTCCTTGAGTTTCCACAACAGGATAGGTTTCTCCCCGTACGACTTTGGAAATAATAGTAGAATTCGCGTCCGGTTTTTCACGAACATTTAGGACATCTGTTGCTACTTCAATGGTTCTATTTGCAAATGCAGCTGGGACGTCCAAAAAAGAAAAAATAGTAGTAAAAAATATAATTCCCACAATAAAAGTATGTAATTTTTGACGCAATGATGGAGCCTCCTATTTGAATGGTTAACCTTTGACTTTCTATATAATTATAAAGAAATCCTGCAAATAGTGAAAGATTTTTATAAAAAGGGGCAAGCTAGAGGTTAGTGTATAAAAAGTTTAAGCACTTTCTTAACACCGAAAAATGCTCTTATGTTAGGGAATAGCTTAAGGTCATGAGTGGCTATGCACGAATCATATTCTATTTTCGAATAAGTAATTAAGAAGGGGCGAGTCAAAATGAAATTTAGTGAAAAAAATAATCATGCATATGGAAGTAGAGATGTGTTTGGTGTGAGTTTCCATGATTTTATCGAAAAAGAGAAGGATTCTACCTACTTGGAGCTTGCTTCTGAGTTTGGAATAACAGTACGTGATGTGAAAGGTTTAAAAAAACACTTGAATCGAATTCAATAAAACCTTGACAATTGCTTTTGAATCTATATATACTAGCAAGTATCAAACTTACACATTTAAAGCATAAGTGTTCGTTCCACATAATCTAACATTAAGATATGGGAAGACATTAGAGCTAAAATAGTATGTATCAGTTTTAGTACATATAAAAGCCATTTCGGCTACATACAATCATACCAATGATGGAGAACAGTAGTTAAGATACCACTTGGAAAGAGAAGAAATGCCTTAGGCTGAAAGCATTTCCCCATGCTGACTTAATGAATGAACACTCCGTAGGATTCTTTCTGAAAAAGCATGCTATTTTTAAAGTAGAATAGCAAAAGCTCTATTAGGTGTAGAACGTTGCAGGCGTTAACTGTTTGAGTGGAAGCATAACTCAATAGCTCTCATAAGCTATTCAACCATGCTTCAATTAGGGTGGCACCACGGGAAATCAACTCCCGTCCCTTGTTTAACAATTGTTAAGCAAGGGACGGGAGTTTTTTGTATTTATTGGTAATTGGGGTCAGACCCCGTTTTACAATAAATTGAAAAAGGGGCCAGGCCCCAATTGGGAATATAAGGAGGAACTATTGATGGCGATTCAGATACCGCGTGGGACACAGGATATTTTGCCTGGTACGGTGGAGAAGTGGCAGTATATTGAAGCGAAGGCGAAGGAGATTTGCCAGCTTTATAATTATAAGGAAATTAGAACCCCGATTTTTGAGAGTACAGAGTTGTTTCAACGTGGTGTTGGAGAAACAACGGATGTGGTTCAAAAAGAAATGTACACATTTGAGGATCGTGGGGGAAGGAGCCTTACATTACGTCCTGAAGGAACAGCTTCAACTGTTCGTTCTTATGTAGATAATAAAATGTTTGGTTCTCCAAACCAACCAACCAAGCTTTATTACGTAGGACCAATGTTTAGATATGAACGCCCTCAGGCTGGACGTTTCCGTCAATTTGTCCAGTTCGGAGTGGAGGCTTTAGGAAGTAATGATCCATCCATTGATGCAGAAGTAATCGCATTAGCTGTGGAGCTATACAAAAGTCTCGGCCTACAAAAGCTTAAAGTCGTAATTAACAGTCTAGGAGATAAAGAAAGTCGACAAGCACACAGAGAGGCGCTTATTCAACACTTCCAGCCTCACATTAGCGAGTTTTGTGGTGATTGCCAAGGACGTCTAGAGAAAAATCCCCTAAGAATTCTAGATTGTAAGAAAGACCGCGATCACGAACTAATGGCAACTGCTCCTTCTATTTTAGAGTATTTGAATGAAGAGTCTAAAGAGTATTTCGATAAAGTAATTGCTTATCTATCCGCTCTAGACATCAACTATGAAATTGATCCTAACCTAGTACGTGGACTTGATTATTATTACCATACTGCTTTTGAAATCATGAGTACTTCTGAGGGGTTTGGTGCCATCACAACGCTATGTGGTGGAGGAAGATACAATGGTCTTGTTCAAGATATCGGTGGACCAGAGACACCTGGTATTGGTTTTGCTCTTAGCATCGAACGATTGATTGCAGCCATGGAAGCTGAGAAAGTTGATTTTCCAGTTGAAGAAGCGATTGATTGCTATGTGGTTGCTTTAGGAGATGCGGCAAAAGAGACAGCAGTAAAGCTTTTATTTGATTTAAGAAAAGCCGGTATCGTTGCAGAAAAAGATTATCAAGATAAAAAATTAAAGGCGCAGTTTAAAGCAGCAGATCGTCTTCAAGCAAAATACACCATTGTGTTTGGTGAAGATGAACTACAAAAAGGTGTCGTTTCTATGAAAGAAATGGAAACAGGCCAACAACAAGAAGTTGCTTTAGCAGAAGTAGTAGCATTCTTATCGGAAAAGAAAAGTGGGGAGAGATAATATATGTTAGGTAGAACATATTTTTGTGGAGAAGTACCTGAAACAGCTATTGGTGAAGTAATTGAATTAAAAGGATGGGTGCAAAAGCGTAGAGATCTTGGAGGACTTATCTTCCTGGACCTTCGTGATAGAACAGGGTTAGTGCAAATCGTTTTTAACCCAGATGTATCTTCAGATGCCTTGCAAACAGCAGAAAATGTGAGAAACGAATATGTATTATACATTAAAGGCACAGTGGTTGCTCGTGATGGGGCAACGGTAAATCCTAACCTAAAAACAGGAAAAATTGAAGTACATGCAGACGCGATAGAAGTTTTAAACGCAGCAAAAACTCCACCTTTTGTTATTGATAACAAGACAGAAGTAAATGAGGATGTTCGCTTAAAATATCGTTACCTTGACCTTCGTAGACCAGTAATGTTCGATACATTAAAAATGAGACATGAGGTTACACGATCGATTAGGGAATTCTTAAACAATCAACAATTCATTGAAGTTGAGACACCAATTTTAACAAAGAGCACACCAGAAGGAGCACGTGACTATTTAGTGCCGAGCCGTGTACATCCAGGAGAATTCTATGCATTGCCACAATCTCCGCAAATTTTCAAGCAGCTTTTAATGGTATCGGGTGTGGAACGTTATTACCAAATAGCTCGTTGCTTCCGTGACGAAGATCTGCGTGCAGATCGCCAACCTGAATTTACCCAAGTCGACATTGAGACTTCCTTCCTTTCTCAAGAAGAAATTATTGGGATGATGGAAGAGATGATGACGATGGTAATGAAGGAGGCAAAAGGAGTAGAACTTCCAGCTTCTTTCCCTCGTATTACGTACCAAGATGCAATGAATCGTTACGGATCCGATAAGCCAGATACTCGATTTGAAATGGAGTTAGTAGACCTTTCCGAGCAAGTGGTTGATTGTGGATTTAAAGTATTTACAGGAGCGGTAGCAAACGGAGGTCAAGTGAAAGCAATCAACGTAAAAGGCTCCGCAAGCAAATATTCCCGTAAAGACATTGATGCCTTAACAGAATTTGTATCTGTATACGGTGCTAAAGGGTTAGCTTGGTTAAAAGTAGAAAGTGATGGTTTAAAAGGACCTATTGCCAAATTCTTTAACGAAGAAGAACAGCAGAGCTTTATTCAAACGCTTGAAGCTTCTGAGGGTGACTTACTTCTATTCGTAGCAGATAAGAAATCAGTGGTAGCAGATGCACTTGGTGCGCTTCGCTTAAAGCTAGGAAAAGAATTAAGTCTAATTGATGAAAGCAAATATAACTTCCTCTGGGTAACGGACTGGCCATTATTAGAATATGATGAAGAAGCAGGTCGTTATTTTGCAGCCCATCATCCATTTACAATGCCAGTACGCGAAGATCTAGCCCTGCTAGACTCAAATCCTAGTGAAGTTCGAGCTCAAGCATATGACTTGGTACTAAATGGGTATGAACTAGGTGGAGGATCCCTTCGTATCTACGAACGTGACATCCAGGAAAAGATGTTTGAAGTACTAGGCTTTACAAAAGAAGAAGCAACAGAGCAATTTGGGTTCTTATTAGAAGCATTTGAATATGGAACACCTCCACATGGTGGAATTGCACTTGGCCTAGACCGATTAGTAATGCTACTTGCAGGTAGAACAAACCTTCGAGACACCATTGCCTTCCCGAAAACAGCAAGCGCAAGCTGCATTTTAACTGCTGCACCAAGCCCTGTTGCAGGTGGGCAATTAGACGAATTACATTTGTCACTAGCTGTAAAAAAAGAGTAGATTTTCCTATAAGGTGATCTCTTGCAAAGAAATAATGGCTGTGTTATGATGTTTTCAAGAAGTTGCAAGTCCTGATGTGTTCGTCGTATAACCTATTGTTTTGACCGAACAATAGATTATACGGGAGTTCAGAGTTTTCGTCGCTGCGTACATGCCTCCTTGGCTGAGGACGTACAAATGCATGAAACAGAACACCCACCTGCTCGTGAGCGGGTTCAAAACGAAGGCATCGACGACGGCACGATTGGGACTTGCCTACATAACGGATTTAAAAACCAACATTCTGATTTCAGGATGTTGGTTTTTTTGTTGTTAAGGAAATTATATAAATCCTCAGTGTATACTATGAGAAAAAAGGGAACGATCAGAGTGTGATCGTTCCCTCAAAAACGAAAAATGAGAAAAAGAGGGAACGATCAGAGCATAATCGTTCCCTCAAAAACGAAAAACGAGAAAAAGGGGGAACGATCAGAGCGTGATCGTTCCCTCAAAAACGAAAAACGAGAAAAAGGGGGAACGATCAGAGCATAATCGTGCCCTCAAAAACGAAAAACGAGAAAAAGGGGGAACGATCAGAGCGTGATCGTTCCCTCAAAAATGAAAAACGAGAAAAAGGGGGAACGATCAGAGCATAATCGTTCCCTCAAAAACGAAAAACGAGAAAAAGGGGGAACGATCAGAGCGTAATCGTGCCCTCAAAAACGAAAAACGAGAAAAAGGGGGAACGATCAGAGCATAATCGTTCCCTCAAAAACGAAAAACGAGAAAAAGGGGGAACGATCAGAGCATAATCGTGCCCTCAAAAATGAAAAACGAGAAAAAGGGGGAACGATCAGAGCGTGATCTATAAGGGTTAACAAATGTTAGGGAAATCGTGTAGGTCAAGGATGTGCCACTTTAAAATAGCTCCTAAAATACATAATAGTCCATTCAAAAAAATAGAACGACTTAACAAGAAGTCATACCCTCACTACCTAAGCAATTATCTCGCAGACCTACGATATCCACTAGCTTGTGCATCTTCTTCTGTCTCAAACCACTCTACTGGATTAGTTCTTTCGTAAAAAGCCCCACCAGGTAGATGATAAATAAGTTCACCGCGTGCGTTTTTATTTCCTTTTATTAAAGGGGGCGTTACTTCTTGCGTAAGTTGCTCTTGTTTTGTTTGTTCTAAAGTAGCGGCAATAGCTGCGATTGTTTGGCTTACTTGAAAGGTAGTTGTTTTTTTAACTAGCATTTGTTTGTTCTTTTGATTTAGTTTGAAAATGGCTAAAAATCCACCTGCCAGTAAAAAAAGGTAAGAGAAGAACTTAATCAAGTTTTTCAACATAGATTCCCCACTTTCTGTCAACTATGGTATTTGGGATATTAACTTAGTACATCCCAATCCTATTCCCTCTATTATAAGGTATACAAACCTATTTCGTAATAAAAAGAAATTCCTATAAGACTACTTGCTTTTCGTCTAAAGTATGTTATATTCGATTTCGGGTACAATCTTTACAAAGACAAAGCTACAAGAAATAGATGGAGTTGATATGAAAATGTTACACCAATTTTCGAGAAATGAACTTGCAATAGGCAAAGAAGGAATAGAAACTTTAAAAAATAGTACGGTTGCTGTCCTAGGTATAGGAGGAGTTGGGTCTTTCTCTGCTGAAGCTTTAGCTCGCTCTGGAGTAGGTCGCCTGATATTAGTAGATAAAGATGATGTGGACATTACAAATGTAAACCGCCAAATTCATGCTTTAATGTCTACAGTCGGACAACCCAAAGCTGATTTAATGAAGGCACGTATTCTGGACATAAATCCAGACTGTGAAGTAATTGCACTGAAAATGTTCTACACAGAAGAAACTTATGAAGAATTCTTTAGTTACAATCCTGATTACGTTATCGATGCTTCAGATACCATTTCTTATAAAATTCACCTTATCAAAGAATGCTTAAAGCGGAAGATACCAATGGTTTCTAGTATGGGTGCAGCGAATAAGATGGATCCAACTAGATTCAAAATGGCGGATATTTCTAAAACGCATACGGATCCAATTGCAAAAGTCATTCGTACGAGACTTAGAAAAGAAGGAATTCATCGTGGCATTAAGGTTGTTTTTTCTGATGAAAGCCCAATTATTATTCGTGAGGAAGTAAGAAAAACAGTAGGGAACGAGCAAGCTCAAATTCGTAAAGCGAAAATGCCACCTTCCTCAAATGCATTTGTCCCTTCTGTAGCAGGACTTATTTTAGGTGGTTATGTTATTAATGATTTGTTAAAAGATGTTCATATCCAACGCGTAGGTGGCAAACAATAAAAAAAGAGGATGATCTTGGGCGATTGCTCGAGATCATCCTCTTTTCACATTACTTCATCTTGAAGTGTTGTCATTTTTCTAGCACGGTCCATTATTTGAACAAGCATTTCATAATCATCATTGATTAGACTCTGCTGTTCTTCTAATTTATGAAGTTGTTCTTCTAGTGCTAGCTGTCTTCTCATTAATGATTGATTCTCTTGTTTCAGACGGTCATTTTCCAACTGTAAACCTTGACCAGATTGTTGTTCCTTCTTTAAGTTTTGCAGAAAATATAAGCAATCTTCTAATGTGATGTTTCCATCATTAATTGGTAACGGTTCATAAGTCTCTTCTTCTTGTGTTTGAGTGGAACTTGACATCTCCCACATAGGACGAGAAGTAGTAGGGGCAGGTAACCATTCCATTTCTAATTGAGGCTTGCTTCTTTCTAATATTGGCTGTTCTTGTTGTTCCTTTTTCTGTTTATCAAATGCTCGTTTACGCTCTTTCCGTTGTTTTTTCGCAATTGCTACAGCAGGCTCATAGTTCTTCCTTACTTCTGCATTCCATCTAAATCCACATGCTGCCGATGTTCGATTAAGTGCATCTCCCACCTCTTCAAAGGCAGCTAATTGTGTTCCACCATCTCGTACGTATCGTAAAACGGTTTCCGCTAGTAATAAATCGTCTTCATGTGACCACGCATCTTGACGTACTTTCATCTGTTACTACACTCCTTTGAACGGACGTTTTTTTACCATCATTGACAAGTTAACAAAGAAGTATACGGTTTTGATGTTGGGAGTTGTTACAGAATCATTTTAGAGTAGTGTGGATGGTCGGGGAATTCATGAAAAATGCCTTGCATATCAAATCCTGCAAGGCATTTTACCATCATTTCTTTTTTGTTTTTTCATAAACTTGCGCTAATGCTGTTTCAAATTTACTGGTCTTCTTTGGTTTATAGTAGGATTTATGTTTCAGCTTGTCTGGGAGATATTGCTGAGCAATCCAGCCTGTCGGATAATCGTGTGGGTATAGGTAATTTAAACCGTTTCCTAAATCGGCAGCTCCTTTGTAGTGGGCATCTTTCAGATGAGCTGGGACATCACCAATAAGTCCCTTTCTAATATCTGCTAATGCTTCATCCAGTGCTTTATACGCAGAATTTGACTTTGGTGACAAGCACAGTTCAATTACCACATTAGCTAAGGGGATTCTTGCTTCAGGAAAACCAAGTCTTTCAGCAGCTTCAATTGCCGCAAGTGTTCGAGCGCCTGCTTGCGGATTTGCCAAACTGATGTCCTCATAGGCTATTACAAGTAAACGTCTTGCAATACTGATTAAATCTCCAGCCTCAATCAGTCTTCCTAAATAGTGTAGTGCAGCATCTACATCGCTACCACGAATAGATTTTTGAAAGGCAGATAGCACATTATAATGTCCATCTCCATCTTTGTCATGATAGAAACTCTTTTTTTGCAAACACTCTTCTGCTGTACGTAAATCAATGACAATCATATTTTCATCATTTGGTGTGTTAGACAGTACAGCTAGCTCCAGTGCATTCAAAGCGGAACGAACATCTCCTCCACATCCATTTGCGAAATGTTCCATTGCTTCTGGCTCAAGAAGAATCTCATACTCCCCAAGTCCCCGTACTCGATCTTGTAATGCCTGTTCAATCACTGCTTTTATATCTTCGACAGATAATGGATGCAACTCGAAAATTTGACATCTACTTCGAATTGCTGGGTTAATGGCATGGTAAGGGTTACTGGTTGTTGCCCCAATTAGGATAATGCTGCCACTTTCCAAATGTGGTAAAAGGAAATCTTGTTTTGCTTTATCTAATCGGTGAACCTCATCCAATATAAGAATGACTTTTCCGGACATTTTCGCTTCTTCTGCCACAATTGCCATATCTTTTTTATTATGTACTACTGCATTTAAGGTGCGAAATGCATAATTTGTACTCCCGGCGATTGCAGTGGCAATGGATGTTTTTCCAATTCCAGGTGGACCATAGAGGATCATGGAAGATAAGTGTTTGGCTTTAACCATTCTGTGAATGATCTTCCCTTCCCCCACAAGATGCTCCTGTCCGACCATTTCTTCTATTGATCTTGGCCTCATGCGAAATGCCAATGGTTTTTGACTCATTGTTTATCCACCATCCTACTTACTTTAACATCTTAGTCTAATACCCACTGTACCACAATTAAAGTCATGGTTAGAAATGTAAAGCATGAAGTTCTATGCTATAATGGGATAGATTTTAGTGGAGAATGTTTGCAAATCTCTCCTTATTTTTCGTCGGGGATTAAGACATGAATTATTTATAGAGAAGAGTTTTGTAGATAAACAGAAGGGTAGTCGAATGTATGTTAGGAGAGCGGAGTGTAGGCAGAAGAGTATTCTTGGCCAAATGGTCGATTTACTTTATTGGTTTATTAATTATGTCGTTTGGAATTGTCCTAATGATTCGTGCAGATTTAGGGAGTGCTCCGTGGGATGTTTTTCACATCGGACTCTTTTACCAAGTTGGTCTAACTATTGGTACCTGGTCTATTATTGCAGGCTTTTTTATTTTGATGATCTCTTCATGGATTTTAAAGAGGTTACCTTCCATTGGCGCTTTTTTAAATATGCTCATGGTAGGAATCTTTATCGACATGTATCTCCATATCAATTATTTGCAAACGCCTGATTCTTTTTTGGGTAAAGTAGCTATGCTGATAATAGGTGTTGTAGTAATTGGGATAGGTATTGGTGTTTACATTTCTTCCCGTTGCGGAGCGGGTCCACGAGATAGTTTAATGATAGCATTAACAGAAGTTACGGGTTGGAAAGTGCAACATATTAGATTAGTGATGGAATTAATAGTATTATGTTTAGGATGGCTTTTAGGAGGACCTGTTTTCATTGGTACTATCCTGTTTTGCTTAACTATTGGTCCAATTGTAGGGTGGACACTTCCTGCATGTCAAAAACTAACTGATATGATTCTTTATAAAATACAGAACAAAAATAATAAATTAACCATGCAAATATAAGTGACTAGACAGAGAGAGTAGGGGTGTTTTAGAAATGAAAATTTCAACAAAAGGGCGTTATGGTTTAACGATTATGATTGAGCTTGCTAAGAATGTAGGTGCAGGACCGCTATCTTTAAAAACGATTGCCCAAACGCATGATTTATCAGAGCACTATTTAGAGCAGCTAATCGCACCGTTGAGAAATGCAGGTTTAGTAAAAAGTATACGTGGTGCATATGGTGGTTATATTTTAGCTGATGAGCCAGAAAAAATTACAGCAGGTGATATTATCCGCGTACTGGAAGGACCAATAAGCCCAGTGGAAGTTTTAGAGGATGAAGAGCCAGCAAAGCGTGAACTTTGGATTCGTATTCGTGATGCAGTGAAAGATGTATTGGATAACACTACCTTAGATGATTTGGCAAACTATACTGGCGGAGATCAAGAATCTTATATGTTCTATATCTAGAACAGAGACACTTAAGAATCCTGAATACTTCCAGTGAGAAGCTTGTAACAGTGGAGCTTGGATAGTAATCAATTCTTATAAAAGTTACGCATATTAAAAATGGGAGACTTAAGAAAGGAGGCGTCCCATTGAAACAGATTTACTTAGACCATGCCGCAACTGCACCAATTCATCCAGCTGTCGTCGATAGTATGCTTCCTATCATGAAAGAGCATTTTGGAAATCCATCAAGCATTCATAGTTTTGGTCGTAAAACTAGGCACTATGTAGATGAAGCAAGAAACGTTGCAGCGAAAAGTATTGGTGCAAAGGAAACAGAGATTATTTTTACTAGCGGTGGTACAGAATCGGATAACTTAGCTCTTGTTGGAGTTGCGCGTGCCAACAAAGAACGTGGAAATCATATTATCACGACATCGATTGAACATCATGCGGTTCTTCATACATGTGAGCAGTTAGAAAAAGAAGGATTTCGTATTACGTACTTACCTGTAAATGAACTTGGGCTTGTAAAGGTGCAGGATGTAGCAGCAGCTTTAACGGCTGAAACCATACTAGTTACTATTATGTTCGGCAATAATGAAGTGGGTACGATCCAGCCGGTGAAAGAAATAGGAGAGCTCTTAAAGGACCATCAGGCATACTTTCATACGGATGCTGTTCAAGCTTATGGTTTGTATTCGATGGATGTAACAGAGCTTGGAATTGATTTTCTTTCTATTTCGAGCCATAAAATCAATGGACCAAAGGGTGTTGGTTTTTTATATGCACGTACGGGCACTAACTTTTCACCGTTGTCTTATGGTGGTGAACAAGAACGGAAACGACGTGCCGGAACAGAAAATGTGGCTGGTATAGTTGGATTAATGACAGCAATCGAGCTTTCTATGGAGCAAGCAATGGAAAAAGCGGAACTGTATAAAGAGTTCAAGCAAATCATGATAAGTACATGGGAAGAAGAAAAGATAAGCTTCGAAATTAACGGTTCAACTGACAAGGTACTTCCACATGTCATGAATGTTTATTTTTCAGGAACCAATGTCGAATCCTTATTAGTTAATTTAGACATTCTAGGCATCGCCGTATCTAGTGGATCTGCTTGTACGGCAGGTTCTATTGATCCGTCCCATGTTTTAGTTGCAATGTTTGGCAAGGCTTCCGAGAGAATTGCTTCTTCTATTCGGTTTAGCTTTGGTTTAGGTAACACAAGAGAAGAGATAGCATTTGCTGCAAAGGAAACCGCAAATGTAGTAAGAAGATTAACAAGAAATAAGTAATAATACGGGGTGAGCAAAGTGAATAAAGCACCAAAGGATACCCGTGTAGTAATAGGAATGTCTGGTGGAGTAGATTCATCTGTGGCGGCTCTTCTTTTAAAAGAACAGGGCTACGATGTAATTGGAATTTTCATGAAAAACTGGGATGATACCGATGAGTTTGGTGTTTGTACAGCAACAGAAGATTACAATGATGTTATTCGTGTTTGTAATCAAATCGGTATCCCTTATTACGCGGTTAATTTTGAAAAACAATATTGGGACAAGGTTTTCCAATATTTCTTAGATGAATACAAAGCAGGGCGCACACCAAACCCGGATGTCATGTGTAACAAAGAAATTAAATTTAAGGCATTCTTAGAACATGCAATGGATTTGGGTGCGGATTATTTAGCAACAGGTCACTATGCACAGGTTGAGTTCCGCGACGGTGAGTACAAGATGCTTCGTGGGTTAGATGAAAATAAAGATCAAACCTATTTCTTAAATCAACTTGGACAAGAGCAACTTTCTAAAGTGATGTTCCCAATTGGAAATATCGAGAAAAAAGAAGTGCGCAAAATTGCTGAAAG
This sequence comes from Sutcliffiella halmapala, assembly GCF_002019665.1. Taxonomy (GTDB): domain Bacteria; phylum Bacillota; class Bacilli; order Bacillales; family Bacillaceae_I; genus Sutcliffiella_A; species Sutcliffiella_A halmapala. The sequence goes on from NZ_KV917375.1 coordinate 1,398,645, forward strand.
AGCTAATCTAGCTACGGCTACAAAGAAAGATAGTACAGGAATTTGTTTCATTGGGGAACGAAATTTCAAAGAGTTCTTAAGTGGTTATCTTCCAGCACAGCCTGGAAACATGGTTACACTTGATGGAGAAGTGAAAGGTAAGCATGATGGTCTAATGTATTATACAATTGGACAACGTCATGGTCTTGGAATTGGTGGTAGTGGGGACCCGTGGTTTGTGATTGGGAAGGATTTAGAAAAGAATATGTTGTTTGTCGGTCAAGGCTTCGAAAATGAACTTCTTTATTCCGATTCCATTACAGCAACAGATATAAGCTGGGTTTCAGATAAAGTCAAAACAGGTGAATTTGTCTGCACAGCTAAATTCCGTTATCGCCAACAAGATAACAAAGTAAGAGTACAGCTTTTAGAAGACAACTCAGTAAAAGTTATCTTCGATGAGCCCGTTCGTGCTGTTACACCTGGACAAGCAGTCGTCTTCTATCAAGGGGACGAATGTCTTGGTGGTGGAACCATCGATCACGTCTTTAAAAATAATGAAAAACTTTGGTATGTAGGTTAGTGTGAAAACCTCAACTCTATGATGGGAGTTGAGGTTTTTCCTGTGTTATACTGGAAAGGGAAAAAAGATGTAAAAATGTATCAATCCAGATGGTGATTACCAACTAGAAATAGCGTAAAAAGAATAAGAGGTGCTTATAAATGAAAGATCATAATGCAATAGGAATTCAATATTTACAAGAAGGAAAATACGAAGAGGCACTAGCTGCTTTCTCAGAGGAAATCGAGCAAAACCCAGACAACGCAGTGGCGTATGTGAATTTTGGTAATGTGTTAAGTGCTGTTGGGGAACTAGAAAAAGCCATGAAGTTTTTTGAGCGTGCATTGGCAAAAGACGAGAATATGGGCACAGCGTATTATGGATTAGGAAACGTATACTATCAACTAGAAAAGTGGAACGAAGCGAAGGATAATTTTGAATTGGCCATGAAAAAAGGGGTAAATGATAGCGATATTTACTTTATGCTTGGTATGACACTGTTACAGTTTGAGCAGCCAAAGCTTGCTCTTCCTTATTTTCAACGTGCTGTAGAACTTAAGCCAGAAGACAGTGAAGCAAGATTTCAATACGGCTTATGTTTAGCTGGACAAGGTTTAATTAAAGAAGCTACTGAAGCATTTGAAGAGGTAGTGAAAAGCGATGAAAGTCATGCTGATGCTTACTACAATTTAGGTGTAGCTTATGCATATCAAGAAAATAGAGATAAAGCGTTAGAGATGTTAGATAAGGCTCTTGATGTGCAATCAGATCACATGCTTGCGGGACACGCAAAGAAAATAATTATGGATAACTAGGGGACGGAGGGATATTCCCATGAAAGACCAAAAGCAACAATCCTCTCTCGACTTATTCGAGGAAAAAGAAAAATTTATAAAAGGATCACAGCTTGTAACAATCTTCCACAATGACTCCAATTTGTATTCTGTTGTTCGCATTCGGGTGGTCGAAACTAATTTGAACTATGAGGAAAAAGAAGCGGTCGTGACAGGGTATTTCCCTCGTATCCATGAGGATGAGACATACATATTTTTTGGACAAATGAAAGAACATCCACGTTTTGGACTTCAATTTCATGTAGAACACTTTCGAAAAGATATCCCTCAAACACGCCATGGAATCGTGCAGTATTTATCAAGTGATTTATTTTCTGGGATAGGAAAAAAGACAGCCGAGAAAATTGCCGATTCTCTTGGAGAGAATGCCATCTCAAAAATCTTAGAGAATCCATCTATTCTTGACGGGATACCAAAGCTTTCAGGTGATAAAGCGAAGCAATTATATGACACATTAATGGAGCATCAAGGCTTAGAGCAAGTAATGATAGCTTTGTCGCAATTTGGTTTTGGTCCTCAATTATCAATGAAGATTTATCAAACCTATAAAGAGGAAACAATTGCCAACCTGCAAAAAAATCCTTATCAACTTGTAGAAACTGTAGAAGGAATTGGATTTGCTAGAGCGGATGAACTTGGAAGTCATTTTGGGATTTCAGGGAATCACCCTGATCGCATTCGTGCAGGATGTTTATATATACTTGAGCAGCATTCTATGCAGGAGGGACATTGCTATGTGACGGATGTCCAACTAGCAGAAGACGTTGTTAAGTTATTGAATGAAAAACAACACGGTCTAGTTTCGGAGTCTGACATTTCTCGGGAAATTTTGCAACTTACAGAAGAAGGGAAGTTGAAATCGGAAGAGGGGCGTGTATATTTGCCTACTCTTTATTTTTCAGAACAAGGTTTAGTGACGAATATCAATAGAATTTTGGATCAAAAGCAGTATGAAGAGCAGTTCCCTGAATCCGAATTCCTATTAGCGCTTGGTAATTTAGAAGACCGTCTAAAAGTCCAATATGCCCCTTCTCAAAAAGAAGCCATCCAACAAGCTTTGTTAACACCGATGTTACTTCTTACAGGTGGTCCTGGTACAGGAAAAACAACCGTGATTAAGGGAATTGTTGAACTCTATGCTGACTTACATGGTTGTTCGTTAGAGCCAAAAGATTATGACAAGGAAAATCCATTTCCAATAATGCTAGTTGCTCCAACTGGTCGAGCTGCAAAACGCATGAGTGAAGCAACTGGGTTACCTTCCTTAACTATTCATCGTTTACTTGGCTGGAACGGATCAGAGGGATTTCAGTTTGATCAAGATAATCCGATTCCGGGCAAGCTACTTATTGTCGATGAAGTATCGATGGTAGATATTTGGTTAGCAAACCAATTGTTTAAGTCGCTGCCAGAAGACATACAAGTCGTCCTCGTTGGAGATGAAGATCAGCTACCTTCTGTAGGTCCAGGGCAGGTTTTGACGGATCTACTGTCGTCGCAAGCAATTCCCACTGTTCAGTTAACCGATATATACCGACAAGCCGATGGGTCTTCTATTATCGAACTTGCTCATGATATGAAAGAAGGAGTAATACCAGCTGATATCGCGGTTGCAAAGAAAGATCGTTCATTTATAAAATGTGGGCAAGGGCAAATTCTAGATGTAGTCAAAAAAGTCTGTGCTAATGCTAAAAATAAAGGATACACAGCAAGGGATATCCAGGTTCTCGCTCCTATGTATCGTGGCAATGCAGGGATCGATAAATTAAATGAAATGCTCCAAGAACTTTTTAACCCCAAAAGTGAACAGCGAAGAGAGTTGAGTTTTGGAACAGTAATCTATCGTACAGGGGATAAAGTGCTACAATTAGTGAATCAGCCTGAAAGTCAAGTGTTTAACGGGGATATTGGTGAGATCGTTTCGATTTTTTATGCAAAGGAAAATACAGAAAAGCAGGATATGGTGATTGTCTCTTTTGATGGCAATGAAGTTACCTATACAAAACAGGATTTAGGTCAAATAACGCATGCTTATTGCTGTTCGATTCATAAATCACAAGGTAGCGAATTTCCTATTGTTGTGCTGCCAGTAGTAAAAAGTTATTTTAGAATGCTTCGCCGTAATTTATTATATACAGCCGTTACTAGATCAAAGCGATTTCTAATTCTTTGTGGAGAAGAAGATGCATTGCAAATAGGTGTGAAACGAACCAATGACCAATTGCGTCAAACCTCTTTAAAAGAGCGTCTGCAGCAAAAAGTTCCAGTGATAGCTATCGGAAATGCGGAAGATGCAATGATTATTAAGGAAATTCCATTTTGGAATGATGCAAATATTGGAATGGAAAACCTTACGCCGTATGACTTTATGGAGGATGACGAAAGATAATAATGTTCGAAGAGAGGTGGTTTTCTTTGAGAACATTTTCACGAGTAGTTGGGATGCTAATATACGATGTGGCATCTGGAAATAAGGTAGGCAGAATCACAGACTTTTGCATTGTAGAACCTGGTCAAGTAAAAGGGCTACTTATAGATGGGAAGGGGATTTTCCATCGCACAAAATTTCTTCCGTATGAATATATCCAATCCTTTGGAGATGATGGGGTAATGGTGGACCCTAAAGAGTTCTCTTCGGTAACAAAAGAAGATGGACAAGTATATTTTCTCAAGTACCATGGGATAAAGGGGAAATCCTTTTTAACCGGTGAGGGGAACAAGCTTGGTCTTCTGGATGATGTATATTTTGAGGAAGAAACGGGCACAATCGTAGGATATGAAGTTACGGACGGTTTTTTCGCAGATATGGCAGAAGGGAAAAAGGTAATTAATCACCCATCTGATTTAATCATAGGGAAAGATACCGTCGTCGTTTCTGTATTAACCTAACGAGAGGTGTCTATGGTGGTTCTTTCTTGTCCTAACTGTAAAAGTAAAGATATAGGAAAAATTGGAGTAAATCAGTTTTATTGCTGGGGTTGTTTTATTGAGCTTTCTGTCTCTCAAGGCGTGGTCCACACTCATCAAGTAGAGGAAGATGGGACACTCAGTTCATTGGATGACTTGTTTCATGAAGACGATCGACAAATAAGTATGTAACAAACAGTTGGGAGTGAGTCGCATGAATAGAGCAATGACATCTTTGTTAATGTTAGGTGTAGGAGTAGCTGCTAGCCGACTAAGTAAGAACAATGATGTACAAAACTTTTTTGGAGATATGACTTCCAAACGAAATATGAAGAAAATAAGAAAAAAAGCGAAACGCTTATTTTCTTAGAAGAGAAACCCGTTCCTGCTTATGTAGGAGCGGGTTTTATTTTGAAATTATAAAGTTTACATAGAACAGAGCGGAAATTTGAACAGTTCGTTTCCTCATTTTACAGTTTGGACAGTCTACCCCATACATCATTTAACATTGTGTATAGTGAAAAAAGCTATGGTAGGCAGTACAATATACATAAAGTTCAAATTATTCTAAATTATTAGCAAAATGACTTGTTCCGTTACTAATCACATCGAAGGGGGTAGAAATATGTCTGATAAAGTGATGATTGGCTTAATCCAAGCTTCGAATGATGTAGATGGAAATGAGCCTGTGGAGGTTCACAAAAAAGCCGCGATTGAAAAGCACATTAAATTGGTTAGAGAAGCAAAGTCAAAAGGGGCACAAATTATTTGTCTACAAGAAATTTTTTATGGTCCTTATTTCTGTAGTGAGCAAAATGCTAAATGGTACGAAGCCGCAGAGGAAATACCCAATGGTCCAACCGTTAAGCTATTTCAAGAACTAGCAAAAGAACTCGAAGTTGTGATTGTTCTGCCTATTTATGAACGTGAAGGAATCGCAACTTATTATAACACCGCAGCCGTCATTGATGCGGATGGAAGTTATCTGGGGAAATATCGCAAGCAGCATATTCCGCAAGTTGGAGTAGGAGACAAGGGACATGGATTTTGGGAGAAATTTTACTTTAAGCCTGGGAATCTAGGCTATCCAATATTTGATACAGCTTATGCGAAGGTCGGGGTGTACATATGCTACGATCGCCATTTTCCAGAGGGAGCTCGCCTCTTAGGTTTAAAGGGAGCAGAAATAGTATTTAATCCTTCAGCAACCGTCGCTGGACTTTCTGAATACCTTTGGAAGCTTGAACAGCCAGCCCACGCTGTAGCGAATGGTTATTACGTCGGTGCAATAAACCGTGTGGGTGTAGAAGGACCGTGGAAAATGGGCGAATTTTATGGTCAGTCCTACTTGGTAGATCCCAGGGGCTCTTTCGTATCAATTGGAAGTAGAGATAGTGACGAGGTCATTATTGGGGAAATGAATAAAAAGCTTATCCGAGAAGTGAGAGATGTATGGCAGTTTTATCGTGACAGAAGACCAGAAACATATGAAGAAATGACAGCACTTTTGCCGTAGTGGCTTAAAAGGGATGACTCTTTCGTTAAATTTGTGACCTAATTACTTCATAAGGAGGACACATTGAATGGAGTTATCCCTTTTTAATATTCATTAAAAAGAAAGGAGATGTTCCAGTGAAAGCGACAAAAAGAATTGATATGGAGAACTTATCTTTAAATTTTGTAGAAGCGAAGCCAGGCTTAACAGATCGAGAAGCCATTGAAGAAGCGAATCGATGTTTGTATTGTTATGATGCTCCCTGTATTATCGCCTGTCCGACAAGTATAGATATCCCGACTTTTATAAAAAAGATCGCATCTGGAAACTTGAAAGGATCGGCGAAAACGATTATGACAGCGAATCCTGTTGGTGCTAGCTGTTCGAGAGTCTGTCCAACGGAGGAACTATGTGAAGGAGCTTGTGTGCTGAATCATCATACAAAGCCAATAATAATTGGGGATTTGCAAAGATATGCGACAGATTGGGCTATGCAAAACGAGCAAAATCTTTTTGAAAAAGGAGCATCTAATGGGAAGAAAATTGCTGTCATTGGGGGAGGGCCAGCTGGGCTATCGGCAGCAAGGGAATTGGCATTACTTGGATTCCAAGTAACTATTTTTGAAGCGGAGGCAGAAGCAGGTGGACTCAACACGTATGGCATTGTTTCTTTTCGCTTGCCAAAAAAGGTTTCCTATTGGGAAGTCGAGCAGGTGCGTAGCTTAGATGTCACGATTAAGACGAATACAAGAGTTGGATTCGATATTAAAGTCGAGGAAATCTTATCACAATTCGATGGTGTCATCTTAGCAATCGGGATGGCAAATGTTCCGATGCTAGGTATAGAAGGAGAAGAGCTTACAGGGGTTTACGATGCAATTGATTTTGTAAAAGAAACGAAGACAGCGCCAATTAGCGATAAGTTTAAAGGGAAAAATGTCGTTGTCATTGGAGCTGGAAATACAGCTATAGATGGAGCGACCTGTTCGGTGCGACTTGGAGCAGAAAACGTAAAAATCCTTTATCGAAGAACATTAGAAGAAATGACTGCCTACGATTTCGAATACGAATTTGCGAAACAGGATGGAGTAGAATTCCGCTGGCTAACAGCCCCTAAACGTATTATTGGAAATGAAAATGGCGATGTAACGCAAATAGAATGTGTCCGTATGGAGCTCAGCTCACCTGGTGCAGATGGTAGAAGAAGGCCAGTGATGGTAGAAGGGTCGGAATTTATTTTAGACGTAGATGTCGTGATTAAAGCGATTGGTCAGACGAGATATACGCCGTTAATCGAGCAATTTGGCCTCGAGCATGACGGAGGAGTAGTGAAAATAAATTCAGTAACGCATGCCACATCTAACGAAAAAGTATATGCATGTGGTGATGTCATCTTTGGTAAAGGTCAAGGAGAAGCGATGGTTGTTACAGCGGCAGAGCAAGGGAAGAAAACTGCCTATGCATTGTATGAGAGTTTAGTAAAAAGAATCACAGAGACTGCTTAAATAAAGTGGTGAGGGGGGAAAGTATTGGCAGACTTATCGATTAATCTTGCAGGAATAAAATCACCCAATCCTTTTTGGCTAGCGTCTGCACCACCAACTAACTCAGGCTATCAGGTGCAACGTGCCTTTGAAGCTGGTTGGGGTGGAGCGGTATGGAAGACACTGGGAGACCCAATTATTAATGTTTCATCTCGATTTGCAGCAGTAAGCTTTAACGGTCAAAGAGTGGCCGGTTTTAACAATATCGAGCTGATAACAGATCGTCCGCTTGAAGTGAATTTAAAAGAAATAGCAGAAACGAAGAAAAGATTTCCAGACCGTGCATTAATCGCTTCACTCATGGTTGAGCCAAAGCAAGAGAAATGGCATGAAATCGTGAAGAAAGTAGAAGCGGTAGGGGTGGACGGATTAGAACTGAATTTTGGCTGTCCACATGGTATGGCCGAACGTGGGATGGGTTCAGCTTCAGGTCAAGTTCCGGATCTCGTTGAAAAACAAACCTACTGGGCCAAAGAAGCTGCCAGTACACCTGTCATCGTGAAATTAACTCCTAATATAACAGACATAACTGTAACAGCTGAAGCGGCAGTTAGGGGTGGAGCTGACGCTGTAAGTATGATAAATACTATTAACAGTTTGGCTGGAGTGGATATAAACAGTTGGAATACGATTCCTCATGTTGCTGGTAAGGGTGCGCATGGTGGATATTGTGGCCCAGCAGTTAAACCAATTGCACTAAATATGGTGGGAGAATGTGCGAGAAATCCAAGAATTAATGTGCCAATATCAGGAATGGGTGGAGTATCTGATTGGCAAAATGCTGTAGAGTTTATGTTAATGGGAGCAACTGGTGTACAGGTTTGTACTGCTGCGATGCACCATGGATTCCGAATCGTAGAAGATATGATTGATGGACTATCTCATTATCTAGATTCTAAAGGCATTAATTCTGTGATGGACATTGTAGGAAAATCAGTGACGAAATATTCTGATTGGGGAAATTTAGATCTTAACTATAAAGTAGTAGCAAGAATTAACCAAGACACCTGTATTAACTGTAATAAATGTCATATTGCCTGTGAAGATACTTCCCATCAATGCATTGATATGCTAAAGGACCCATCAGGAAGGTCATTTTTAAAGGTTCGCGAAGAAGACTGTGTAGGGTGTAATTTGTGCTCCATAGTTTGTCCAGTAGATGATGCGATTTCAATGGTGGAACTGCCACATGAACAACCACCAATGACGTGGAATGATCGACAAACTGCTTTAGGTTTGTTAAAGCAAATGGAAGTAGACACGGTTAAATAAGGGGGAATGAAAAAGGATGACAAGAAAAAAACTGATTAAAAACGGGATAATTGTTACAGCAAGCGATTTATATGAAGCGGACATATTAATTGAAGGGGAAACAATTACAGCAATCGGAAAAAATCTTTCTTCGCAAGACGCAGAAATAGTGGATGCAAAAGGCAACTATGTATTTCCAGGCGCAATTGATCCACATACCCATTTAGATATGCCATTTGGTGGGACGGTGACAAAAGACGATTTTGAATCAGGAACTATGGCTGCTGCCTTTGGTGGTACGACGTCCATTATAGATTTTTGTTTAACGCAAAAAGGAAAGCCTTTGAAGGAAGCGATCAAAACCTGGCATAACAAATCAAAGGATAAAGCAGTTATTGATTACAGCTTCCATTTAATGATAGGGGAGATCAATGAAGAGGTCCTAGCAGAATTACCAAATGTAATTGACGAAGAAGGCATCACCTCTTTTAAAGTGTTTATGGCTTACAAAAATGTGTTTCAAGCAGATGATGCAACACTATTTCGTACTTTAATTGCTGCCAAGGATCTTGGTGCACTTGTAATGGTTCACGCTGAGAACGGGGATGTTATTGATTATTTAACAAAAGAGGCATTAGAAAATGGAAATACAGACCCAGTTTACCATGCATTAACACGGCCTCCAGAGGTAGAGGGAGAGGCAACGGGAAGGGCTGCTCAGCTAACCTCTCTCGCAAATTCTCAGCTTTATGTCGTTCATGTATCCTGTGCTGATGCCGTTGAAAAAATTGCTGAAGCAAGAAATAAAGGGGTAGATATTTGGGGAGAAACGTGTCCGCAATACTTAACTTTAGATATAACCGATTTAGAGAAACCGGATTTTGAAGGAGCAAAATATGTGTGGTCTCCGCCCTTACGCGAAAAATGGCATCAAGAAGTGCTTTGGAATGCGTTAAAAAGTGGTCAGCTTCAAACACTTGGTTCTGACCAATGCTCCTTTGATTTTCAAGGGCAAAAGGACTTAGGGAAGGGCGACTTTACGAAGATACCGAATGGTGGTCCGATGATTGAAGACCGCGTCAGTGTCTTATTCTCTGAAGGGGTGAAGAAAGGGAAAATTTCGATTCACCAGTTTGTTGATATTGTGTCCACTCGAGTTGCAAAGCTGTTCGGAATGTTTCCGAAAAAAGGAACGATTGCTGTTGGTGCTGATGCTGATTTAGTTATATTTGATCCAAACAAGGAACGAGTAATTTCCGCATCGACACACCATATGGCTGTTGACTACAATGCCTTTGAAGGGATGAAAATAACAGGTGAGCCAGTTTCTGTTTTAGTTCGAGGTGAATTTGTTGTTCAAGATAAGCAGTTTGTTGGTAAAGCTGGAAGTGGACAATATGTAAAACGAGCAAAATATGGCACTACCAAATTATTAAAGCAAAACGAGACACTCTCTATTTAACATTTAAACTTCTACCCCACAATCAAATGCAGCCTAGCCTTCCAATTGCTTGACCTACATGAAGTGAATAGGTCAGGCAATTGTTGTCTTGTCGGAAACTTTTGGTTTATATGCTAGTAAAATTGATGAATGAGGTGTTGCAATGAAAAGAAGCTCTAGTTACTTAAAGTCGCCTGATTTATTTCCAATCTCTCATGCTGGTAGAAAGATTGGTACTTTTGGGTTTGCAATGATGTGGGTTGGAATGGCCGTAGTACTTGCGGCGTTTGCGATTGGTGGTGCAGGCGTTCAATCCTTATCGTTGCAATGGGTTGTACTTGCAACCATTATCGGGAGTGTAGGAATCGGGCTTTGCATGACTATTACAGGAGATATTGGAATTGAACATGGTTTGTCCTTTCCAGTCTATATGCGAGCCCCGTTTGGAACGATTGGTACCCATATACCATCGGTTATCCGTGGTCTAACCGCTTCTTTTTGGTTTGGTATTAACACATTCTTTGGGGCAACAGCGATGAATGCTATATTGTTCACACTGTTTGGGTTTGATAACTGGTTTATATGTTTTCTTTTATTTGCAGCTGTTCAATTAATCAATACAGCACTTGGTATTAAAGCTGTAGAGCGTTTCGCCGATCTTGCTGCACCTATAATTATTATTATTTCGGCGTGGATGTATGTTGCCTTATCGGATCGGGCTTTAGAACAAGGGAGGCACGTTTGGACGTGGATTGAAAGTCCTGTAACTGGTGGAGCAGCCGTTACCGCGTTTTTAATCGTTATTTTTAGCAACATGGGGTTCTGGGCAACCCTCGCAGCCGATTTTTCTTCTATCTCGCGTTTTATAAAAGCGCCGAAATACGAACGAAACTGGTTCAAACGGAATAAATCTAGCATTGTAGGTAGCGTTATTGCATTACCGCTTACACAAACATTCATGGTAATAATCGGAGGGGTTGCTTATATTGCGGTTTCTAATTATGATCCAGTGATAGCTTTACAGGAAGCTGCCACAGGTTTCGTATTAGGTATCCTTTTACTGATGATTGTTTTTGCACAATGGTCTACGAATGTTTCGGCGAATATTATTCCAGCCGCAACCATTTTCTCGAATGTCGGTGGTCCAAAGGTTCCTTTTTGGGCTGGTGTTTTTATCGCTGGGATTGTTGGTTCAGTCGTTCAGCCTTGGAATTTATTTGATATTTTAATTCCTCTTTTACTATTAGTAGGCGGGATACTCTCTGCTATTGTGGGTATATTGTATGCAGATTATTATTTGCTTCGGAAACGCAGAGTGAATGTACATGAACTATATGAAGCGGATGGTCAGTATAAGTATTTTCACGGATTTAATATCGCTGGATTTATCGCTTGGTTTGCTGGCGGTATTACCTCTTATTTCTTTCCGAATTATTCCTTTATTGTTGGCTTTTTAATTGGTGCAGGAGTTTACTATGTGTTGGCTAAGTTTTGGTATTTCAAAAAATATCAGCAGGCAGAGATCTTAGACCCCGATGATGAAAAATATTTAGGAATCACAGTAGGAAGAGATTGGATTATAGAAGATGAAATAGATGAATCGGTAGAACCGAAAGAACTTTCAAGTTAACGAGGAGGAAAACAATGAGCGATTATCAGCAGTTTTTAGCGGAGCGAGATAAAATAGATTTTTTTATAAATAAAGGGTTTAGGATTAAGGACGTAGAAGAAAACTTAGAGGGAGCTTTTCTATTATTAGAAAATAGAACAAATCAAGAAAAACCACAAGAAGAAACCTTACACATTAAACATGCAGATTCAAGAAAGTATTTCACGTCCATTTTGATTCAACAGCTACAAAGAGAAAAATAAACAAAAACCCTCATAGATTTCTAAAAGAAAGAATAAAATCATGTAAACTGCATCGTGAAAGGAGTTTTTCTAATGGAATACCAATTAAAATGTAAAGAGAGTGCTTATCCTTGTGAAGTGACAATTGATGAGGATAACAATAGGTTTACGATTCGAAAAGCAGATTCTAGTGGTGAATTTTTTAATTCTCCTGAAGAGTTAGTGTATTGGATTTTAGAAAACTGGGATTCTAGCGATTTTAATGATGAAGGTGAATTTCAAGAGATGGTCAAAGAAATTCAACTTTATTTTCCAATTAATAATTAATCGACCAATGAGGTGACAGGTACTAATACTAGTATCCTGTCACCTTTTGTTCTTTTGTGTCAGAATGTTTAAAAATATAAAGTGATACTATAAGTTATAATGGATGTAGTTGATAGAATCTGATATTGCAAAAATGAGGTGAATGAATGAAGGGTATGCTTTCTTTGCAAGAAATTATGCGACGTAGGCATTTTGATAAGGCGGAAGTAATTGCTGGTGAAAAAGGGATCCATCGTTTAGTGAAGTGGGTTCATGTTGTAGAAGTCACCAAGATTGAAAAGTTGCTAAATGGTCAAGAACTTATCCTCTCGACAGGTGTTGCCTTTGGAGAGAACCCTAAAGCGTTTCGATTTTTTGTTCAACAGTTGATTAACTGTAATGCTGCTGGTTTATGTATTGAAAAGGGGAGGTACACCTCGACAATACCACAAGAAATAATGGATTTAGCAAATGAAAATCAGTTTCCTCTTATTCTGTTTTATGAAGAGGTATCTTTTGTGGAAATAACGCAAGATATTCATTCTGTATTGATTAATCAACAATACCAGATGATCTCTGAGTTAGAAATGTATGCCCAAACCTTAAACAAAAAGCTTCTAACCATCTCCAATGAAGAAGAAATTCTTACCTACCTTCACGAACATATTGGTACGCAAATTATTTATGAAAAAGAAAATCAAGAAAGATTTTTCATTCCAAGTGTTCCCATTCATAAGCGAAAAGATTTAGTGAACTCCCTACCTCATCATGAAGAAAAAGTAAATTACTATTTGCAACAACCCATTTTAGTGTTGGATAAGCAGTATGGTGTCATTCATCTATATTCCAAAGATCGTAATTTAAGTGAATTTGATTTGCTTATGCTAGATAGAACGATTACTGCACTTGCGCAGCACTTGTTACGAGGACTATATGTGGAGGAAAAGAGAAGATTAGAAGAAAGTGAGTGGCTGCGCAGCTGGTTAGATGGTGGGCAGTCGCTTGATTCGATTCGTGAGTTTTTAACGAGACATGATGCAATTTTTAACAAGGGTGGAGTTGTGCTCCTCTGCAAAAAAATTAGTCAAGAATCGCCTTCGCTTGATAAAACTTACTTAACCTTATTGTTTCGCTCGATTTTTGAACAACACGGATTTTCTGTTTTTTTTACAGAAATGAAAAACACCTTAACTGTTATTCTATTAAACCGAAGAGAAGGAGGAAATTGGAAAGAAAGGCTCAAAGATGGAGTGTCGAGTTTAGTGGCTAAGCAATGTGATAAACATGGTAAGTCAGTGCTACGCTTAACCATAGGTAAATATATTCAATCATTAGAGCACTTAACCAAAAGTTATTGGACTTCTTGGGAAGCGTTGCAAATTCAGGAACAACTCTTACAAGGGGTTTATTTATCATACTTTGAGGATTTACATATATATCGTTTGATCTCCTATATGCAAAAGCAACATGATCTACGAGAATTTGTTATGGAATATTTAGAGCCTGTAATGGAGTACGATCAAAAACATAATGGGAAATTGCTTGAAACCCTCAAAGTTTATTTGGCATGTAATGGATCGAAAAAGGAAACGGCCAATAAGCTTTTTATTGTAAGGCAAACATTATACCACCGAATTCAGAAGTTAGAGACTTTACTAGGTGCTGATTTCATGAATGCAGAAAAGCGTCTTGTAATTGAGTTCATGATTATGGTACATGAGTATTTACATTCAACGAGTAGTTATTTCGAGGATGAAAGTAAGTCATATAATGCATAAAGAGGAGAAACCAGCTACTTTTCCTAGTTGTAGGGATAAGGGGTGAGGTTTCTTTTTTTTTGTATCTGAGCGGGGTATTTGAAATTCTATTTAATGGACTAATCAAAATGTGGAGGGCAGAGTTCAATAGGTTTTACACTTTGTCTAATGAAAGCCTTTCTATTTTGTCGGATAATAGGCATAAGTTCTAAATATTCCAATAATTATATAGGAGGTATCGCATGACAATTACGTCAAAAGAGACAATTGTGTTGCAAAATTATATAAATGGAAAATGGGTTAATTCGAAAGGGTCAGAATTAGTGGATGTCATTAATCCTGCAACAAATGAATGCCTAGCAAAGGTTCCTATTTCAAGAAATGAGGATGTAGAAGAGGCAGTTAAAGCTGCAAAGGTAGCATTTCAAGTGTGGAAAAACACGCCTGTACCTAAGCGTGCACGCATTATGTATGCCTATCATCACCTTTTATCAGAGAACCATGATGAACTTGCGAAGTTGATTGTGTTGGAGAATGGTAAAGCCTATAAAGAAGCTTACGGAGAAGTGCAACGTGGTTTAGAGTGCGTGGAATTTGCAGCAGCGACGCCAACGCTGATCATGGGTGAAACTCTGTCAAATATTGCAGAAGAAATTGATTCTAGTATGTATCGTTATCCATTAGGTGTAGTTGGAGGAATTACACCATTTAACTTCCCTATGATGGTACCGTTATGGATGTTTCCGCTTGCCGTAGCTTGTGGCAATACATTTGTGCTAAAGCCATCTGAGAGAACACCTCTATTGGCCAATCGTCTTGCTGACCTTTTTTCACAAGCAGGAGCACCAGATGGCGTTTTAAATATTGTTCATGGAGCACATGATGTGGTAAATGGTTTATTGGATCACGATGATGTTAAAGCGATATCGTTTGTAGGTTCTCAGCCAGTAGCGAAATATGTGTATGAAAGGTCTGCGGCTAAAGGGAAACGAGTACAGGCATTATCAGGAGCGAAGAATCATCATGTTGTTATGCCAGATTGTGATATAGAAAAAGCGGCACAACACATCTTAACCTCTGCTTTTGGAAGTGCAGGCCAACGTTGTATGGCTTGTAGTGCTGTAGTAGTTGTAGGGAATAATGAGAAGTTTATAGAAGAATTGAGATTGAAAGCAGATACGTTATCGATCGGAAATGGGATGGATGAAGAGGTCCTTCTTACTCCAGTCATTCGTGAGAGTCACCGAGAAAAAGTGCTAGGGTATATCAAACAAGGAGTTGTGGAAGGTGCTTCACTTATTCGAGATGGAAGAAAAGAAATGGAGGAAATGACAGAAGGTAATTTCTTAGGACCAACGATTTTTGATCATGTAACACCAGAAATGACAATTGCCAAAGAAGAAATTTTTGCTCCTGTTTTAAGCCTATTACGTGCTAAGGATTTAGAAGAGGCGCTAGAACATATTGAAAAATCTCGCTTTGGAAATGGAGCTACAATCTACACAAAGGATGCTAAAGCAGTTAGACAGTTCAGAGAAGAGGCAGATGCAGGAATGATTGGAGTTAATGTAGGTGTTCCTGCAACGATGGCATTCTTCCCATTTTCGGGCTGGAAGGACTCCTTCTATGGGGACCTGCACGTCAATGGCAAAGATGGACTTAACTTTTACACTCGCAAAAAAATGATTACCTCTAGATTTGACTTTTGATTGTGTTCACAAAAAAGTAAAATGGGGTCTGGCCCCTAAAAGGGTGGGATAGCGATGGTTAAAATCGATCAGACACAAGGGCAGGATTTACTAACGAAGGATGAACGCTTTGTGTGGCATTCTATGAAGCCTTTTAGTCCGCAGGGGACGATGGTGGTAAAGGAGGCAAAGGGTGCTTGGGTAACAGATATTGATGGGAAGCGGTACCTAGATGGGATGTCGGGGCTTTGGTGTGTAAATGTTGGATATGGGAGAACAGAACTTGCAGAGGCAGCCTATGAGCAATTAAAAGAGCTCGCTTATTTTCCGTTAACACAAAGTCATGTTCCTGCTATTAAGCTTGCGGAGAAGTTGAATGAATGGCTAAACGATGAATATGTGATTTTCTTTTCCAATAGTGGTTCAGAAGCAAATGAAACGGCTTTTAAAATTGCACGTCAATACCATTTACAACGAGGAGAACAGAGTAGGTACAAAATTGTCTCAAGGTATCGCTCTTATCATGGAAATACAATGGGAGCACTTGCTGCAACGGGTCAAGCACAACGGAAATTTAAATATGAACCACTTGCCCCTGGTTTTGTTCATGTTGCTCCTCCTGATACTTATCGAATGGAGGAAGAGCTCTCAACAGAACCAAGTAAGCTTCGTAGTGTGAAGGATGTAGATCAACTGATGACATGGGAGCTTAGTGAAACAGTTGCAGCAATGATTATGGAGCCAATCATTACCGGTGGAGGTATTTTAACGCCACCAGATGGATATATGTCTGCCGTAGCAGAAGTGTGTAAAAAGCACGGAGCTTTATTAATTGTAGATGAAGTAATTTGTGGGTTTGGCCGTACAGGAAAACCGTTTGGCTTTATGAATTACAATGTGAAACCAGATATTATTACGATGGCAAAAGGAATCACTAGCGCTTATCTTCCTTTATCCGCGACAGCAGTGAAAAAAGAGATATACGAAGAATTTAAAGGTTCGGAGGAATACGATTATTTACGTCATGTTAATACTTTTGGGGGAAGTCCGGCTTCGTGTGCACTTGCACTAAAAAACCTAGAAATTATGGAAAACGAAGGGCTTATCGAGCGTTCGGCAGAAAAAGGTACAGTATTGCTTAGTGAACTGAAATCCCGACTTTCGACACATCCACTAGTAGGAGACGTTCGTGGGAAGGGGCTTCTTGTAGGTATCGAGCTAGTTTCAAACAAGGATACTAAGGAACCTATTGCTATGGACAAAATTAATAGTGTAATTGCCAATTGCAAACAAAATGGGCTCATTATTGGAAAAAATGGAGCAACAGTTGCTGGCTACAATAACGTCCTTACATTAGCACCGCCACTTACTATTACAGATGAGGATTTGCAGTTTATGATTAAAACTGTCTCTGAAGCCATCCATGCTATTTAGTAAGGGTTATAATCTTTAATAATTTGTAAATAGAACACCAAGACGCTCAGATATTTCTCTCTGAGCGTTAATTTTCGTAATTAATCATTAGTCGTCTCTGCCCTGAAAATAGAATGTCGCCTTTAAACACCCTATAGATTTCCGTGCCAGGTGTTCGCTTTCCGCGGGGCGCTTGTGGAGCCTCCTCGGCTTTGCCTGCGGGGTCTCCACAAAGCGCTACTTCCCGCAGGAGTCTCACACCTTGCACTCCAATCTACAGGGGAGACGAGTCAAACATGTCGTATATCTAACATAATGGATCTAGGGGTAAACACCGACATTTAACTGAGCCTATGATAAAAAAATAGCTAGTAGCCCGAATGTGTATGCGATAATTATGAAAAAAATGCCCTTTGAGTACTTTTTAGTCCATTTTTGAACAAACCGTTTTGATAAAGTCCTATCATCGTGGATGGAAGTCTTAAATTCTTTCCTGAATTTTAACAGTTGAAAGTTTAAATACAAAATCATGCTTAAGGAGATTAATGATAAAGCCATTTTTAGCCAATACATAACAAGGCCATCCTCTCGTACATACATGTTTTTCGGTTGAAAACTATTCCTAAACGGGGTCATAGCACTTTTACTCTATAAAATATGTTATCAGATTTGTAATTTTTGTTCTACTAGTAAATGGAAAAATGTCAGTGTGATATAACCGTATAATTATTGGAAATTAAATAGACAATAACGAGTAGGAGGCGTTTCGCTTGAAAAATCAGTGGAAATGGCTTTTACGCCTAGGTACACTTCTACTCGTAATGATTATCTTATATGTATTTATGCAACTAAGACCATTTTGGGCACCGATTTTAAAGGTTGTAATAACGGTTAGTATCCCTTTTTTTATCAGTATTTTTATTACTTATCTTCTGCATCCATTTGTAGAACACACCCATAATAGAGGTTTACCACGACCCTTCGCAATTCTTATCATCTATTTGTTGTTTTTTGGTGGAATTGGCTTGGTTGGATATAAAGGAATTCCGGTTATCATTGATCAGCTTTGGGAACTATCGGATAACTTTCCACGACTCGCAAAAACGTATAGTGATTGGATTAAACAAATACATATCAGTACCTCAAGTTGGCCAGATGGCATTCATGACAGGGTAGATAAAACTTTTGCCGAATTTGAAGAGATGCTTTCGAATCTACTCGTAAAAGTAATAAATGGCTTAAAAGGAATACTTAACTCTATTTTTATTTTAATTGTAATTCCTTTTATCGTGTTTTATCTACTTAAAGATTATGATCAAGTAAAAAAAACAGTTTGGTATGTAACACCTAGAAAATGGCGAAAACCAGGTATGGCATTTTTAAATGATGTGGATAAGTCATTAGGTAGCTATATTCGTGGGCAATTAACAGTTTGTCTCGTTATTGGTTTGTTGGCTACTATCAGTTTATGGTTGACAGGGATGAAGTATCCTTTAGTACTTGGGGTTATAATTGCGATTACAAATATTATTCCATACTTTGGCCCGATAATTGGAGCATTCCCAGCAGTCATTATTGCAGCAACCATGTCAGTCAAAATGGTGTTTATTGTGATTCTTATCATCTTTGGTTTACAGTTTGTTGAGGGGAATATACTCTCGCCGTTAATTGTCGGAAAAAGTTTGCACATACATCCAGTTCTTATCATTTTGGCCTTGATCATCGGTGGCGAAATTGCTGGGGTGATTGGATTGATTTTGGCAGTTCCTATTTTTGCAGTATTGAAGGTGACGATTACTCATATAAGTAATCATTTTATCAAGCATTGACAAACAGGGAGGCTGTTGCATATAATCTTTACAAATACATATCTCAATTCAAAGAAGGATCGAGTATGTTACAGCCCATCCTAAAGTAGGTTAAACCCTCGCTTGCAGAGAAGAATTCCTTGGCTGAAAGAATTCTAGGATGAAGAGTAACAGAACGCTAATCTAGAGTGCAGAGTAAAATCCTGCCGGCATGCACCGTTAAAGCATCTGAGAGATGGTAGAAGATAATTCTGCCATAATCAGGGTGGTACCGCGAGTTAACTCTCGTCCCTGTTTTTGGGGACGGGAGTTTTTTGTTTTTTTATTAAAAGGTTCTGATGATATTTGACTATGCTAAGCTGTTGATTGGAGCGAAAGTCGTAGACTCCTGCGGGAGAAGCGGTGTAAGGGAGACCCCGCAGGCGTTAGCCGAGGAGGCTCCCTCCATACCCGCCCGCGGAAAGCGGAGACTTTCGCGGAAATCAACAGCGGTGTTTAACAGAACTTATTAAAAAAGGAGGAAAATTTCAATGAAGCACTTAACTTCAGCTCAAGTAAGACAAATGTTTTTAGATTTCTTTAAAGAAAAAGGCCACTCGGTGGAACCTAGTGCATCACTTGTTCCGCACGAAGACCCATCCCTACTATGGATCAATAGTGGTGTTGCAACACTAAAAAAATATTTTGACGGGCGAGTAATCCCGCAAAATCCACGTATTTGTAATGCGCAAAAATCAATTCGTACGAATGATATTGAAAACGTAGGAAAAACAGCGCGCCATCATACTTTTTTTGAAATGCTAGGAAACTTTTCAATAGGAGAGTACTTTAAAAAAGAAGCAATGGATTGGGCATGGGAATTCTTAACTAGTGACAACTGGATTGGTTTTGACCCTGAAAAACTTTCCGTTACAATTCACCCTGAAGATGAAGAAGCGTATCGCTACTGGAACGAAAATATCGGAATTCCAGCTGAACGAATCATTCGTTTAGAAGGGAACTTCTGGGATATTGGAGAAGGACCAAGTGGGCCGAATACGGAGATTTTCTATGATCGTGGCGAAGCATATGGTGATGACAAAAATGATCCAGAATTATATCCAGGTGGCGAGAATGAGCGCTACTTAGAAATATGGAATCTTGTATTTTCTGAATTTAATCATAATCCAGATGGTACGTACACACCACTTCCGAAAAAGAACATAGATACTGGAATGGGCCTTGAGCGCATGGTATCTGTTATTCAAGATGTTCCTACTAACTATGATACAGACTTATTTATTCCGATAATTGAAGCGGCTGAGCATGTGTCAGGTGAAAAGTATGGGGTAGAAAAAGAGAAGGATATCGCATTCAAAGTAGTGGCAGATCACATTCGTACGGTTACCTTTGCAGTCGGAGATGGAGCATTACCTTCCAATGAAGGTCGTGGCTATGTTCTTCGTCGTTTACTTAGAAGAGCAGTTCGTTATGCTAAGCAATTAGGAATCAATCGTCCGTTTATGCATGAGCTCGTTCCAGTTGTAGCAGAAATTATGGTTGATTTCTACCCAGAAGTAAAAGAAAAACAAGACTTTATTCAGCGTGTTATTAAAACAGAGGAAGAGCGCTTCCATGAAACGTTAAACGATGGTTTAGCTATCCTGTCTACGTTAATAGCAAAGGCAAAAGAAGAAGGAAAAACCGTGATTGCTGGCGTTGATGCTTTCCGTCTTTATGACACATATGGTTTTCCGGTAGAACTAACAGAAGAATATGTCGAAGAACAAGAAATGACATTAGACCATGGTGGCTTTGAAAAAGAAATGCAACTACAACGTGAACGAGCTCGCTCTGCGCGTCAAGATGTAGATTCCATGCAGGTTCAATCAGGCGTTTTAGGTGATATTCAAACAGAAAGTAATTTTGTTGGATATGATCAGCTTACAACAACTACGACTCTTACTGTATTAGTGAAAAATGGAGAGCTTGTTAATCGTGCAGAGGCTGGAGAAGAAGTGCAAGTAATGCTTCTGGAAACTCCTTTCTACGCAGAGAGTGGTGGGCAAATTGCGGACCAAGGCTATCTTGTAACAGAAAGTGGAAGAGCGTTTGTGAAAGATGTGAAAAAAGCGCCAAACGGACAAAATCTTCATACAATCGTTATAGAAGAAGGTGTGTTATCGCTTGAGCAGTCTGTTCGTGCAGAAGTGCATCAACTAAACCGTGCACAAGTTGTAAAGAACCACACGGCAACTCATCTATTACATCAGGCTTTAAAAGATATACTTGGAACACATGTTAATCAAGCTGGATCTCTCGTTACAGCAGACCGACTTCGCTTCGACTTTTCTCATTTTGGTCAAGTGACAGAAGACGAAATAGAGAAAATTGAAGGTATTGTAAATGAAAAGATTTGGGCGAATCTGAATGTTACGATGGAGTATAAATCGTTAAATGAAGCAAAAGAAATGGGCGCAATGGCGTTATTTGGTGAGAAATATGGAGATATCGTTCGGGTCGTTCAAGTGGACGATTATAGCTTAGAACTATGTGGAGGCTGCCATGTTGCCAATACTGCTGTTATTGGTTTGTTTAAAATTATTTCAGAGTCTGGAATTGGCGCAGGGACACGTCGTATTGAAGCTGTAACAGGTGAAGGGGCATATCGCTCTTTAAACGAACAAGTACAACAGTTAAAGGCAGCAGCTTCTAAGTTGAAAACAAAGCCTCAAGATGTTGGAAACAGAATCGAAGTCTTACTAACAGATATGAAGGACCTTCAAAGAGAAAACCAATCTCTTGCTGCAAAATTAGGTAATATTGAAGCATCTAGTCTTTCTAGCAAAGCAAAAGAGGTAAATGGAGTAACCGTGCTGGTAAGCAAAGTTGCAGGTACTGACATGAATAATCTACGTACGATGGTAGATGATTTAAAAAATAAACTAGGTTCTGCTATTATAGTACTTGCAAGTGTTCAAGAAAGAAAAGTAAATATTTCTGCAGGTGTAACAAAAGATTTAATTGAAAAAGGACACCATGCTGGAAAAATCGTAAAAGAAGTAGCAACACGTTGCGGCGGCGGCGGTGGCGGGCGTCCAGATATGGCCCAAGCTGGCGGAAAAAACCCAGAACAAGTCGACCAAGCTCTACAATCTGTAGAAGAATGGATAAAATCCGTTTAACATTGAGGAAATTTGGTGTACAATAAAGGTAACAATTGACAAGCTCCTTTAATAGAAGTCTAAAAGAGAGGTGCAAATGATGAGCTCCTTTGATAAAACTATGAAGTTTAACTTCCAAGAAGATACAATGGAAGCCAATGTGAATGAAGTATTAACGACTGTTTATGAGGCACTGCAAGAGAAAGGGTACAACCCTATCAATCAAATTGTTGGGTATCTTCTTTCTGGAGACCCTGCTTACATTCCACGTCATAAAGACGCAAGGTCTTTAATACGAAAAATTGAGAGGGACGAGCTAATTGAAGAATTAGTAAAGTCTTATCTAAATCAGCATCGCAAGGAGTAGTACATGCGCATTTTAGGCTTAGACGTTGGTTCCAAAACAGTAGGAGTTGCTATCAGTGATGAAATGGGATGGACTGCTCAAGGATTGGAAACGATAAAAATTGATGAAGCAATTAAAAATCTTGGCTTTAAGCGATTAAAACAAATTATCGCGGAATACAAGCCAGAAAAAGTAGTCATTGGACTTCCTAAAAACATGAATGGCACAATTGGACCACGTGGCGAAGCAAGTCATCATTATGGTGATATGCTAACGGCAAAAACGGGACTACCTGTCATCTATTGGGACGAACGACTTTCTACTGTAGCTGCGGAAAGAATTTTACTATCTGCTGACGTAAGTAGAAAAAAACGAAAACAAGTAATCGACAAAATGGCTGCAGTAATGATACTTCAAGGATACTTAGATAGCCAACAATAAACATGAGGTGAATGAAATGGAACACGGAGAAAAACAAATTACAGTAGTAGACGAAGACGGTAACGAACAGCTTTGTGAAGTGTTATTTACATTCGAATCAGAAGAATTCGGTAAATCATATGTTCTTTACTACCCAATGGGAGCAGAGAATGACGATGAGGACGATATCGAGATTCACGCATCTAGCTTCGTACCTAGCGAAGAAAACCAAGAAGGCGAACTTCAACCTGTCGAAACGGACGAAGAGTGGGACATGATTGAAGAAATGTTAAATACATTCATGGCAGAAGACGAAGAATAAGATTTTAGTCTAAAAAAAGCAAGTCTGGTGAAAACCAGACTTGCTTTTTTTATGGGGAAGAATCCAAATTATTAAATAGTAAAGATGCTACTTGATCTTTGTTAGAAAGGAGATCTTCCAATGTAAATTGATCCAATACAGACAAAAATGCTTGAGTTGCTTGATATAGGATGCCTTTTAGCTTACATACAGGTGTAAGAATACAGCTATTATGATCTTGAAAGCATTCTACCATATGAAAATCCTCTTCGGTTTGCCGAACGATTTTTCCAATTTGAATACTACTTGGGGAAACGGCAAGCTTTAACCCACCATTACGCCCACGAATGGTTTCTATGTAGCCTAATTTTCCTAAGTGAAATATTACCTTCATTAGATGGTTTTTGGAAATATTATAAGCGCTAGCAATATCTTTAATTTGTACTAATTTATCTGTTGACGGAGCACTTGCTAAATATAGTAATACTCGTAATGAGTAATCGGTATACAATGTTAATTTCATATTTCGCCTCCCTTTCCATCTTAACATAAAGTAGGTGGTGCATAAAAAGTTTTGCTCTTTAGGATGGCGTCTATCTTGGAGAGAGATTCACCCTTGAATGAAAGATAGATACAGTGCAAAAGCTAGAAATAGCTTTATTCAAAAGATTTTTATAGATCAAATGACCTATGAAAACCGTTGGGGAATAAGAAAAGATGAATCCTTAATGTGTCTAATTACCAAAAGTGCAAATTTTTTTGTCAAAATTTATAGGAATTTGTTGTATAATTAATAATTGTGCGAGAGGGGGTCTTTTTTTTGTCTGAGAAAAAGAAAAACTATATGGAAGAAAAATTAAAAGAAAAGCACCACGAGGCGAAAATTGTTCGCCGTATCGTTTTTACTGTATTTGTTATTTTAATGCTTGCCCTAACTGGAGTAATTGGAGGCGGATATTTTTATATAAAAAATGCTTTAAAGCCAGTTAATGAAAACGTGGAAACAACTGAGAAAATTGAAATTCCTATTGGTTCTTCTCCAAGAACGATAGGGGTTATATTAGAGGATAATGGAGTTATTCGCGATGCGAAAATCTTTCGTTATTATGTGAAATTTAAAAATGAATCAGGATTTCAAGCTGGAGAATATGCATTTAGTCCAGCAATGACATTAGATGAAATTATCGAGCAATTGAAGCAAGGGCGTGTTCATCAAGATGTCGTGTTTCAATTAACTATTCCAGAGGGAAGACAGCTTGAACAAATAGCACTTATACTTTCGAATCGTACTAATCATGAAGCCGAGGATTTTCTTGAAGTTGTCAATGATCCAGACTTTGTGGCAAAAATGATTGATAAATATCCATCTTTCTTATCGGAAGATGTATTGAATGAAAATGTGAAATATCCATTAGAAGGATACTTATTCCCAGCAACCTATCCATTTTATGTCGAGGATCCGACTGTGGAAGAAATAATTGAAACGATGTTACAAAAAACTAAGGAAGTTATGGATGAATATGCAAATGATATGAGAGCAAAGGATTTTACTCCTCATCAGCTGCTTACCATGGCGAGTTTAATTGAAGCGGAAGCAACAAACCAAACAGACCGAGAATTAATTGCAAGTGTGTTTTATAATCGACTTGCTATCGACATGCCATTGCAAACAGATCCAACTGTATTGTATGCACTTGGAGAACATAAAGAACGAACACTGTATGAACATTTAGAGGTTGATTCTCCGTATAATACGTATTTAAATAAAGGGATGCCGCCAGGACCTATTGCTAATGCAGGAACATCCTCTATTGATGCAGCGTTAGTACCTGCTGAATCGGAATTCTATTACTTTTTAGCTACTCCGGATGGAGAAGTGCTCTTTAATGAAACACTGGATGAGCATAACGAAGATAAAGATAGATATATCACAAATCAGTAAAGATTAATGAATAGTGGGAATGCGAAATTAATTCGCTTTCCCACTATTTTTGTGATAAAATATATCGAGTTGTTTAGAAATAGAAACTTTGATTAGAGGGTTCCCCAACTAGGGGTGAACTCTATTTTCGTGTGTAGACTTAATATAATTTAAATGCATATATGGTTGAATTTTGCTAATAACTTTTAACTCTAGTGGCTAATTTCGATGGGTTTATCGGAACTGATCGGGCTGCGCTCACTTTTTTAAATAGTAAATAAAAGGGAGGAACCATTACTTGGGTATTAATCATAATAAAGTAGTCTCCTATCTTGATACGCTGATCTTACCAAGGAATGAAATGGTGACAAAGCTGGAGAAACTTGCGGAGAAAGATCAAGTTCCCATTATGGATTTAGTCGGGATGGAAGCTTTACTTCAGTTGCTTCGCCTATCGCGCCCAAAGAAAATTCTTGAAATTGGAGCAGCGATTGGCTATTCATCTATTAGAATGGCACAAACATTGTCTGATACGCAGATTGTAACCATTGAAAGAGATGAAACCAGATATCAACAAGCAAAAGAGCATATTGTAGAAGCTGAATGTATCCACCAAATTCAGTTGATTTTTGGAGATGCATTAGAAGTGTTCGATCAAGTAAAAGAACAAGGTCCCTATGACTTGATTTTTGTGGACGCAGCAAAAGGCCAATACGAACGATTTTTTACGATGTATGAACCACTATTAGCAATAGATGGAGTCATTATTACCGATAATGTTCTCTTTAAAGGATTAGTGGCAGAAGAACACGAGCAGGTTGAACCAAAAAGAATTCGAAATTTGGTCAAAAAAATAGATAACTACAATCGCTGGTTAATGAGTCATCCGAGTTATGTGACATCGATCCTCCCCGTTGGAGATGGTATTGCAATTAGTAAACGAAGAGGTGAAAAAGCATGAAAAAACCAGAACTTCTAGTAACACCAATTGATTTAGCTAATATGCGTGAATTAATAGAGGCTGGTGCAGATGCGTTTGTCATTGGAGAACAGCGCTATGGTCTGCGACTTGCTGGTGAGTTTAATAAAGACCAAGTGAAAGAAGCAATCGAATTAGCTCATGAACATAACAAAAAGGTTTATGTCGCAATGAATGCTCTTTTCCATAATGAAAAAATAGACGAGCTCACACAGTACTTAATTTTCTTAAATGAAGCCAAAGCAGACGCTGTTATTTTTGGAGACCCCGCTGTATTAATGGTAGCAAAGGAAGTCGCTCCGACTATGAAGCTACACTGGAATGCAGAAACGACAGTTACAAATTACTATACCTGTAATTATTGGGGTAGAAAAGGTGCAAAACGTGCTGTCTTAGCCCGTGAACTTAACATGGACAGTATTATTGAAATGAAGGAAAATGCAGAAGTAGAATTAGAGGTGCAGGTACACGGAATGACCTGTATGTTCCAATCAAAACGTTCTTTAATTGGCAACTACTTTGATTATCAAGGGAAAGCCATGAAAGTGGAAAAAGCCCAAGAAAAAGCAATGATTCTTCACGATAAAGAAAGAAGCAATAAATACCCTATTTTTCAAGACGAGAATGGAACACATATCATGAGTCCTAACGATATGTGTATCATTGACGAATTAGAAGAAATGATTGATGCCGAAGTAGATAGCTTTAAGATAGATGGTGTATTACAAACATCTCAATATATCGTCGAGGCAACGAAAAGATATCGCCAAGCAATCGACCTTTGTGTGGATAATCGAGAAGAATACGAAGATGTAAAAGAAAATCTTTTAGCGGAACTGGAAGAGTTTCAACAAGAGCATCGTCCACTAGATACAGGCTTTTTCTTTAAAGAAACAGTTTATTAAGAAGCAAAGGAGGGTCTAAAGTATGACAACTTACATTAATGATAAAATTTCAATAATCGAAAATGGCAAACGTGTAATTGTAAAAAAGCCTGAGTTACTTGCACCAGCGGGCAATTTAGAAAAGTTGAAAATTGCCGTACAGTATGGCGCAGATGCTGTTTTTATTGGTGGGCAGGAATATGGTTTACGTTCTAATGCAGACAATTTTACTCATGAAGAAATGGCAGAAGGAGTAAAATTCGCTGAAAAATACGGAGCAAGAATTTATGTTACAACCAATATATTTGCACACAATGAAAATATCGATGGACTAGATGATTATTTAATCGGCTTAGAAAATGCAGGAGTTCATGGTATCATCGTAGCTGATCCATTAATTATTGAGACATGCCGTCGTGTAGCACCTAAATTAGAGGTGCATTTAAGTACACAACAATCCTTATCCAACTGGAAAGCTGTTCAATTCTGGAAAGAAGAAGGGTTAGAACGTGTTGTTTTAGCTCGTGAAACAAGTGCAGAAGAAATACGTGAAATGAAAGAAAAGGTTGATATCGAAATCGAAACCTTTATTCATGGAGCGATGTGTATTGCTTATTCTGGTCGTTGTACCTTAAGTAATCACATGACAGCTCGTGATTCAAACCGTGGTGGATGCTGTCAATCCTGTCGTTGGGATTACGACTTATATGAGTTAAATGACGGACAAGAGCAAGCACTCTTTACTGAAAATGATGCTCCCTTTGCAATGAGCCCGAAAGATTTAAAACTTATCGAATCAATCCCTAAAATGATCGAGTTAGGAATTGACAGTTTGAAAATTGAAGGTAGAATGAAGTCTATTCATTATGTTGCAACAGTTGTAAGTGTTTATCGTAAAGTAATCGATGCTTATTGCGCGGATCCTGAAAACTTCGAAATTCAAAAAGAATGGTTAGAAGAGCTAGACAAATGTGCAAATCGTGAGACGGCTACGGCATTCTTTGAGGATGTTCCTGGGTATAAGGAGCAAATGTTTGGCAATCATAGCAAGAAGACAACATTTGATTTTGTTGGGCAAGTACTTGACTACGATAAAGAAACTCAACTTGTCACATTACAACAGAGAAATTATTTCAAGCCTGGTGAAGAAGTAGAATTCTTCGGTCCAGAAATCGAGAATTTTAAACAAAAGATAGAGAAGATTTGGGACGAGGAAGGCAAGGAGCTAGATGCTGCGCGTCATCCATTACAAATTGTGAAATTTAAAGTCGAAAAGCCAATCTATCCGAATAACATGATGCGAAAGGGGCAGTAATTGGATGAGCAAGAAACCAATCGTCATCGGAGTAGCCGGTGGATCTGGCTCGGGGAAAACGAGTGTAACAAAATCAATATTTGATCATTTTACAGAGAAGTCCATTTTAATGTTAGAACAAGATTATTATTATAAAGATCAAGCTGATGTACCTTTCGAGGAGCGCTTGAAAACAAATTACGATCATCCGCTTGCTTTTGATAATGACCTTTTAATTCAACATATTGAGCATTTATTGGGTTATGATTCCGTGAATAAACCTGTTTATGACTATACGATGCATACAAGATCCAGTGAGGTAATAAATGTAGAACCGAAGGATGTTATCATTGTAGAAGGAATATTGGTATTAGAAGACGAACGTTTGCGTAACTTAATGGATATCAAGCTTTATGTAGATACAGATGCGGATATTCGTATCATCCGCAGAATGTTGCGAGATATTAAGGAACGTGGTCGTACCATTGATTCTGTCATTGAACAATACGTAACCGTTGTACGTCCAATGCACAATCAATTTATTGAACCAACTAAGCGTTATGCGGATATTATCATCCCAGAAGGTGGTCAAAATCACGTTGCGATAGATTTAATGGTAACAAAAATTCAAACAATTCTTGAACAAAAAGACATTTTGTAATAACATATGAGAAGTTAGAGAATTTTCCAATTGTGGAAGGGAACTTTTGATGTATGCCATGTAAATGGATACATCTTTTTCCACATTTACATAAATACAAGCGTAAATTGGGGAATGTGAATATTAGAAGGAGTGATTGTTGATGGCGGCAGAAAAAGTATATCCAATGACACAAGCAGGCAAAGAAAAGCTTGAGCAAGAATTAGAAAATTTAAAATCAGTTCGACGTAAAGAAGTAGTAGAGCGTATTAAAATAGCACGTAGCTTTGGGGACTTATCTGAGAACTCTGAGTATGACTCTGCTAAGGAAGAGCAAGCCTTTGTAGAAGGTCGTATTACACTTTTAGAACAAATGGTTCGTAATGCGAAAATCATCAAAGAAGATAAAGGTACAGATGCAGTTGGTTTAGGTAAAACAGTAACATTTAAGGAACTTCCGGATGGAGAAGAAGAGACGTACACAATTGTAGGTAGTGCAGAAGCTGATCCGTTTGAAGGAAATATTTCTAACGAATCTCCAATGGGAAGCTCTTTAATGGGTAAAAAAGTTGGAGACCAAGTTGCGATTCAAACTCCAGGTGGAGAAATGAACGTGAAAATCGTTACAATTAAATAAGATTAAAATGTATACACCTCGTCCAAACTGTTGACGAGGTGTTTTTATATGCAACGACTAATAAAAAGAAGAATCGGTAATCTCAGTTTAGCAATAATTTTATTGTTCGTGTTATTAGTAGGTAGACTTGTACAAATTCAGCTAATTAGTACGGAATCTTTCTCAGATGAGCATATTAATCTAATTGAAGCCAGTGTAAAGCAGCGTACTCAATCGTTAGTTATCGATGAAGGCAGAGGGAGGTTTATTGATCGCCATGGTAAACCATTAACCCATGATTATTATCCTAGCTTAATCTTATTTCCTTTTTTAAATGGATTGGATTGGCCAAAAGACGAACTTGCTTCCATTCTTGGCATATCTGCAACGAATATAGAAAGCTTGCTTAAGAATGCAGAGAAGCCTGTTGTAGTCTCTGAGTTTAAGGGACCAGTCAAGCTAGATGAAGAACAAATGAAGAAAATTAATGACCTTGATTATCCCGGTGTGGTTGCATTATATCGGCAGTTTAAATTAGAAAATCAAGTTGCACAACAAGTTATTGGGTTGATTGGGGAAAATGAAGAAGAGTTCTTAAAGCGTTATACAGAGAAGGTATCGAAAGAAAACTACTCTCCTAAGACTCCAATAGGTATCACGGGTCTTGAACATGCATTTGATGAATTCTTGTTACCAGAAGGCCAAACAAAGCTTCTTTACCATGTGGATCGTTATGGTGGACCGCTATTTGGGATAGATGTTCGCTACACCGCTCCAGCCAACCCGTATTATCCAGTATCAGTTAAAACAACACTTGATAAAGATTTGCAACAAATGGCTGAGAAAATTTTAAATGATTACGAGGTGAAAAAAGGCGGGCTAGTATTATTGGATATTCAAACGAATGAAGTATTAGCGATGGTATCAAGACCTTCCGTAAATTCGCAAACCCCATTTGAAGATGAAGGAACAAAAAATCACATGCTCGAGCGTCATTTTCCTGGTTCTGTTTTTAAAACAGTTATCGCAGCAGGCGCCATTGAAGAAAATATTGTAAATGCTCAGTCCACGTTTGATTGTAGTTTAGACATTCAAGGGAAGCCGCTTTCAGAAGAAAAAGACCGTAAAGGAGTATTGAACTTCGAGGATAGCTTTGCCCAGAGCTGTAACTATACTTTTGGTGAGCTTGGCAAACAATTGGTGGAAAAGGACAAAGAGGCAATAGAGACAATTGCAAATATGTTAGGCTTGACGTCGAAAGTGGGCTGGCAAGGTGATGTGTTTCACTTTCCTTCTTTTTCACAAATTCCTTATGAAGAGCAAGGAATTGTCTGGAATAATGAGGAAGATAAAAAAGTAAGTTTAGCAGTGTCGCAAACTTCTATAGGACAAAAAGAGGTCCGCCTTACTCCGCTTGCTGTTGCGAATATGATGGCGACTATTGCAAGGGGAGGTACGTCCAAAGAAGTAAAGTTAGTAAGTGATATTGTCTATAAAAACGGGGCAACGCTTTACTCCTTCCCAGAGCATGATATGGACAATGAGCAGCTCTCTAATTATACAATCATGCAGCTGCAGCATCTTTTACGTGAAGTGGTTACGAATGAAACCGGAACAGGACGCCGTTTTCAAAGCTTGCCTTATGAAGTTGCCGGCAAAAGTGGTACAGCCCAGACTGGAAAAAAGGTAGAAAATGGAGAAGAGTTAGTTAATCGTTGGTTCGCAGGCTATTTCCCATTTAATCAACCAAAATATGCCATGGTAGTTGTAGAACTAGATGTCTTGTATGAAAATAATGTCTCGAGTGTTTATTATGACATGGTAAATAGTATTCATAACTGGGAAACTCTAGAAAGATAATACCAATCCTTTTCACTGTGCAATTTAGAGTAATGGTGTTACAATTAACTCTTGTAATTATACTACTAATGGCTTTGACTAGGAGGGACTTGGATTGTCTTTAAACTTTAGAGATGGCTCACGTTATGGCCGAACGACAAAGCGTAAAAAAACCAATCTAATATTAAACGTTTTAATCGGTATTGTCTTTATTTTTATCATCTTTTTAAGTTCGCAGTTGTTCTTCGGTAAAAACACTACGGAGCCTGCCGGCAAAGAAGTAGACACGAACGAACAAGAGCTAAATGATTCAGCAGAGCAAGATGCAGAAGAAGAGAATGGATCTACACCTGCCGAAGAAGAGGAAGAAGCGTCAAAAGAAGAAGAAAAACGTGAAGACGAAGAAGAAATTGATGAAGATACAGAAGAAAATGAAGATGGGGAAGCCCAAGTTTCTGAGAACTCAGATGATCCAAATGTCATCAAAACAATAACGAACCCAAGCTGGGCACCAGTTGGGACGTCACAATCAGAACCCCATGTCTCGATTTATGACGAAAGCCATGTCGACTGGAAAGAAAAACTTAACGCCATCACAGCTGCTACTGGCTTAAGTGGGGACGCCTACACGCTATACTATCTCGGAAATGGTGGCAGTGAACATCATGCTATTGCATCGATAAAAGATAAAGCGTCTGGTGAAAGCTTTAAGGTTTACCTTGAGTGGGTAACTGGAAAAGGATGGAAACCATTAAAAGTAGAACAGGTTAAAGCGTTATAAAGATTTGGTATAGCTTTGCGAAAAAGAACAGATCAACCCTTTTGGGTGGGTCTGTTCTTTTAATTTTATTAACATTTAAAGATGGTTCTAAACAATAAGTATTAACTACTTATCTAAGCAACAAAAATGTTTATTTCCCCTGTAATCTAAAATGCACCACCGCACTATAAAACCGTCTTCCATCTTCAGCCACATGCATTTGATGCGACACAGAATGAACACCCAATAGAATAGCTCTATTATGGTCAATTTTCTCATTAATCTTTTTTTCTAACTCCTTTATATCAAGAGCTTCAAAAAATTCTACTTTGTCTTCCAATAGTTTGAAATCTAAGTTCATAGTCGTAAAAGTCCCCTTCTAGATGCTAGTTTGTCCATCCATCGTACCAAACAATTTGATTGATGAAAATAGGGAATTATGATAGATTAAGAACAGTTAATTCTTTAAATCATACTATACTCATAGGAATTATATAAATTATTGTGGAGTGATCATCATGGGAAGAGAATTTGTTGAGCTATTTAATGATTGGGCGAACTATTATGATGCGACAGTTAGTGGGAAAGATAAGGAGTACGCGGAAGTATTTCGTGGTTATGATGATATTTTAGAGGATGTTGCTTCTAAAGCTATTGGACCTGTGCTTGAATTTGGAGTAGGAACAGGGAATTTAACTAATACCCTATTAAAAAAAGGGCATAAGGTATTTGGAGTCGAGCCATCTAAAACAATGCGTGAAAAGGCTGCAGAAAAGCTACCTGCAACTTTTTCATTGCAGGACGGGGACTTTTTAAGCTTTCCAACACCATCTGAACAAGTCCAATCGATTGTTAGTACGTATGCCTTTCACCACCTAACAGATACGGAAAAAGCCGAAGCAATTCAGTACTATGGAAACTTACTCGAAAAAGGTGGTAAAATAGTATTTGCTGATACGGTGTTTGAAAACAAAGAAGCGTTTAAAGCAACGATTGAGCAAGCTGAAAAACATGAGTTTCTAAACTTAGCGAAAGATTTAAGTACGGAATATTACACAACGATGGATGTTTTGCAGGAAATCTTTCAAAAGAACGGTTTCACAGTAGAATTTCAACGTTTTAATCATTTTGTCTGGGTAATGGAAGCAATCAAACAATAGCTAGTTGGTACCTCTTGTTGTAATTTCTCTCTTTTCAGAGATACAAGAAGAACCATTAGCTAATTTCTATGAAAAGAGGGAATTGAACAAATGAAAGTAGCAATTATCGGAGCAATGGAAGAAGAAGTAACAATTATGCGCGAAAAAATAGAAGGAATCGAAACGACTACTGTTGCTGGTTGTGAGTACTATGCAGGTACGCTTAATGGTGTGGACGTAGTATTATCGAAATCGGGTATAGGAAAAGTAAATGCTGCTCTTAGTACAGCGCTGCTTTTAGAAAGATTTCAACCGGAGATTGTCATTAATACAGGATCTGCAGGTGGATTTTCGCCCCTTTTAAATGTCGGGGATGTCGTTATTTCTACTGAGGTTCGTCATCATGACGTAGATGTTACTGCGTTTGGATATGAGTATGGACAAGTACCTGGGCTTCCGGCAGCATTTGAAGCAGATGCCAAGTTAATAACAATTGCTAAAAAAGCGGCGGAACATGTATCAGGCATGCAGGTGGTAGAAGGATTAATTGCCACTGGGGATTCTTTTATGAATGATCCTATTAGAGTAGAAGCAGTTCGTGAAAAAATGCCGGAATTACAAGCAGCAGAAATGGAAGCGGCGGCGATTGCGCAAGTATGCCACCAGTTTAACGTTCCCTTTGTTGTAATACGTGCATTATCAGATATTGCAGGTAAAGAATCAAATATTAGCTTTGATCAATTCTTAAGTAAAGCAGCATTACATTCGTCTATGTTAATTGAAAATATGTTAGGTGAACTTAAAAACGCCTAATTACTAAAGGCAATGTGTGTGAAGGAGCTAATACCATGAATGTATTTAAAAATGTGAAAGAATTAATCGGAAATACCCCTGTAGTGGAGTTATCCAATTTCCCATTACCAGAGGGTGTGCGTTTATTTGCAAAGCTTGAGTTCTATAATCCGGGTGGTAGTATCAAAGACCGTCTTGGAAAAGAGTTAATAGCAGATGCTGTTGAAAAAGGAAAATTAAAAGAAGGCGGTACGATCATTGAGCCAACAGCCGGAAATACAGGGATTGGCTTGGCGCTTGCAGCGGTAGGAACTAGCTATAAGGTAATGGTTTGTGTCCCGGAGAAATTTAGTATTGAAAAACAAGAATTAATGAAAGCGCTTGGTGCAACAATTGTACACACGCCAACAGAGCTTGGTATGAAAGGTGCAATTAGTAAAGCAAAAGAGTTAAACGAACAAATCCCGAATTCCTATTGCCCACAACAATTTGGTAATCCAGCAAACCCTGATACTTATTATAAAACATTAGGACCAGAGCTTTGGAACCAATTAGGCGGTAAGGTTGGTGTGTTTATAGCTGGTGCTGGTACAGGTGGAACCTTTATGGGAACGGCGAAATATTTAAAAGAAAAAGATGCTACTGTAAAAACTGTTATCGTAGAGCCAGAGGGTTCTATTCTAAATGGTGGGGAATCTGGTCCCCATAAAACAGAGGGCATTGGTATGGAATTCTTGCCTGCCTATATGGATGAGGCGTATTTTGATAGCATCCATACGATTTTAGACGTGGATGCATTTAATCGTGTGAAAGAGCTCGCAGAAAAAGAAGGGTTATTAGTTGGAAGCTCTTCCGGTGCAGCGTTACATGCAGCGCTAGAAGAAGCGAAGCATGCTAAGCCTGGTACGAATATTGTGATGATATTTGCCGATAGCAGTGAGCGTTACTTAAGCAAAAAGATTTACGAAGGAGGAATTTAAATTGAATAAAAAAACGAAGCTCATACATGGAGGAATCTTCGGTGATCCTCATACTGGAGCAGTTTCTACACCAATATATCAAGTTAGCACCTATAAACAGGAAAGCGTTGGAGTATTCAAGGGGTATGAGTACTCAAGAACGGGAAACCCTACTCGCTTTGCTTTAGAAGAGCTAATTAAAGATTTAGAGAACGGAAAAGCTGGCTTTGCTTTTGGTTCTGGTATGGCGGCAATTACTGCAGTTATGATGTTATTTAATAGTGGTGACCATGTAATATTAACGGACGATGTTTACGGTGGCACATACCGTGTGATGACAAAGGTATTAAACCGCGTTGGGATTGAATCAACGTTTGTGGATACAAGTAATTTGGAAAACGTCGAGGCGGCAATTCAAGAAAACACGAAAGCTATTTTTATTGAAACGCCAACTAATCCATTATTAAAAATTACAGATATTCAAAAAGCAAGCCTGCTTGCAAAAAGACATAATCTGTTAACAATCGTAGACAACACATTCAGTACGCCATACTGGCAAAATCCGATTAATTTAGGGGCAGATATTGTCCTTCATAGTGCGACTAAGTATATTGGTGGTCACAGTGATGTTGTAGCTGGCCTTGTAGTCGTTAATTCTGAGAAGCTTGCTGAGGAGCTTCACTTTGTACAGAACTCAACTGGAGGCGTCTTAGGGCCTCAAGACTCCTGGCTACTAATGCGTGGTATTAAAACACTTGGCTTACGTATGGAAGCTACTGAAAAAAATACTCGTCGAATCGTAGACTTTTTAGAAAGTCATCCACTTGTTGGAAAAGTTTACTACCCAGGATTAGAAGAGCATCCGAATCATGAAGTAGCGAAGCAGCAAGCTGGTGGCTTTGGCGGTATGGTTTCCTTTGATATCGGAAGTGAAGAGAAAGCAGATCAACTGTTAGCTAAAATAAAATACTTCACACTAGCGGAAAGTTTAGGAGCGGTAGAAAGCTTAATTTCCGTACCTGCTCGTATGACACATGCTTCCATCCCAGCAGATCGTCGTGCAGAGTTAGGTATTACTGATGGATTGGTTCGAATTTCCGTGGGAATTGAAGATGTAGATGACTTAATTGCTGATTTAAAACAAGCGATTGAAGGATAAGGATTTAGAGGCTGGGACAAAAGAGTTTTAGTCTAAGAAAAACCCGACTAATTTGAGTTTTAAGATCAAATTAGTTCGGGTTTTTTATGTGTTCAACTATACGTTATTTTTTTAGGCGACTCCAGCGGTTGATTGGAGTGCAAGACGAAGACTCCTGCGGGAGAAGTGGCCAATGTGAGACCCCGCAGGAGTGCCGAGGAGGCTCACGGGTCACCCGCGGAAAGCGAAGTCTTGCACGGAAATCAATAGCGGTTTTTAGAGCCGGCACTTAAATTGTTCGTCTTTCGTAAGCGTTTTTTTAGTTTTGTCCCATCCTCTTTTATGGAACAATTATACTAGTGATGTAAGTTTATTATTCGCTATCCGAAACAAATCTGATATAATGAGTATGAATGTACATAATTTTCTTAATAATCGCATTAGGGGGAATTTTAATGTCAGCTTTACCGGTACTAGAAGATATTCAGCAAAAGGTAGACCAGTTTAAAAAGTTAGATGAAAAGCTTTGTCATTACAGTGATGTTCTAGGGCTTCTTGGTTGGGATTCTAAAACAAAAGCACCGAAAAAAGGACGACCTTTGTTTGCGAAAGCAATT
The DNA here is from genome assembly GCF_002019665.1 of Sutcliffiella halmapala. Taxonomy (GTDB): domain Bacteria; phylum Bacillota; class Bacilli; order Bacillales; family Bacillaceae_I; genus Sutcliffiella_A; species Sutcliffiella_A halmapala. The sequence continues at coordinate 1,435,289 of NZ_KV917375.1, forward strand.
GGCACATTATCGACAGAATCATTTAAGCTTTCTATCTCAGAAGAAATGGGTGAATGCATAACCTATTTAACAGAGGAAAAAGTGTGGGAGCAATTAGACGAAGTAACACAGGCCTGCGTAAGAGAACGCAAGAAAAATTACGAAAAGTCGAAAATGATTCCGGCAGATGAGTTTCAAGAGTATGTAATTTTAGTAAATAATGCAAATCGAGTATGGGAAGAAGCACGTGAAAATAATGATTTTGCGTCCTTTGCACCTGTGTTAGAAAAAGTACTAGCATTTAAGAAGAAATTTGCAGAGTACTATGGTTATGAAGGTCATCCTTATAATGCGCTGTTAAATGAGTATGAGCCTGGTTTAACGGTTGAAAAACTAGATCCTCTATTCAAGGAACTACGCCAGAAGAGTGTTGATCTTTTAAATAGAATTAAAGCATCTGAGTCACAACCACGTGCAGATATATTTGCACAAGAATATGATATAGAAGCACAAAAGAAATTTAATGAGTATCTATTACCACTGATTGGCTTCGATATGGAGGGTGGACGCTTGGATGAAACAGTACACCCTTTTGCCCAATCAGTGAACACGGGAGATGTACGGATTACCACCCGCTACTTAAAGGATAATGTTCGTTCTGCGATTTTTGGTACGATTCACGAGGCAGGACATGGGATGTACGAGCAAGGCGTTAACGCAGAATATGAAGGAACGGTCATCCGTCGCGGTACGTCCTTTGGGATACATGAGTCCCAGTCGCGTTTCTTAGAGAACATGGTTGGACGAAGCAAAGAATTCTGGACCTACTTCTATAAAGATTTGCAAAGCTATTTCCCAGAACAACTAAACAATGTGTCTCTTGAAGATTTTTATGCTGCCACAAACCGTGTCGATCCATCATTAATTCGCGTAGAAGCAGATGAGTTAACATATAACCTACACATAATGATCCGCTATGAAATTGAAAAAGCATTATTTGGCGGTGAGATAGAAGTGAAGGATCTACCAAAAGTGTGGAATGAAAAAATAGAAGAATATCTTGGGATTGTTCCACCTTCTGATACATTAGGTGTACTCCAAGATATTCACTGGTCTTTTGGAGGATTTGGCTATTTCCCTTCCTACTCATTAGGAAATTTATACGCTGCACAAATTCTCTATACTTTCCTAAAAGAAGTGCCAGACTTTTACGATAAAATTGAACAAGGAGACTTTCTAGCTATCCGTAATTGGTTAAAAGAAAGTATCCATCAATACGGAAAACTTTATTCTCCAAACGAGCTAATCGTCAAAGTGACAGGAGAAGAGCTAGATGCTAAATATCTCATTAAGTATCTAGAAGATAAATATTCCGCGATTTATCAGTTGTCATAAGAATAAGAAGGGAAAAGCCCGCTGATACCAGTGGGCTTTTCCTATTCTTATTCATCGTTATCCTCAGTTTCTTTAATGTAAAGAGTATTTTCTCTTTTTTCTTGATTTTTCTTTTCGTTACTTGGATTAGGTTGGTTTATGATAATAATTTCTTCTGTTGTGTCACTTTCCGTAGAACAGGCCGTTAATAGAATGAAGGTACAACCAATTAGGAGCAGTCTTTTCATATTCTCGACCTCCTTTTAAAAACTTATTGCCTATTATAACGAAAAAACACCTGCATTTAAATTAACAGCCCTTTATAAAATGAGATTGAGCAAATATCACTAGTTTTATAGAATTTCCGATAAAATGCAATAGGCAGAAGGGGTTAGATGAGGGGATTGAACGGTGAATTTTGACACAAACACAGAATAGATGGAGATATTTACAAGAGAAGAAACCTATTAATCTATGTTAAAGTAGTAAAATGAGGTGATAGTTAATGAATACAAAAGAGCTTCAGATGAAAATAAAAGACTATACGCGATATGCAATGATTTTAACAACAGTAAGTGCGTTCTTATATATAGGAGTCGCTTTCCAGCATGCTGGAAAAGAGGCAATACAGATTTATACGATGATGGGTGCAACGGTGTTGTTTTTAAGTAGCGCCATCTTCTTTGTTTTAAAGACAAGAAAATTCAAGAAACAACTACAAGAGCTAGAGCACGACGAGTAAGAGCCTTTCCGTTCGATGGAAGGGTTCTTTTTTTGTCGACCGGAGATAGTCAAGGCACTCCGCTTGTCTGGTTGTCTAGCTACGTCGGCTAGCTCCTCGAGTCATAAGCCATCTTTCCGCCGGAGGTAAAACCCAACCTCCTGCGAAAATCTGTCTTATGCTTGTCGGAGCTGAGCAAGCCGACTCCGCTTTTCTTATAAAAATTTAGAATTATGAGAAAAAGGTATTTACAAAAGGTATTATCTTGGATATAATTACCTCTGTAAGTAAAATATGCAAAGGAGGTCGAAGAAAATGATGATGAAAAAGTGGATCAACGTAACACAATTAAATAATATAAATCTATTCGACCTATCTGGAGCGACGTGCGCATAATTTTACGTTTTTTTAACGATAAAGCTAACTTTCCAGCCGCAGGAGAATAGATTCCCTGCGGCTTTTTATGTCTATATGCATGAACATCTACCGCAGGGGTGCTATTATCCATGCGGTTTTTTGTGTGCACATTTTAATCAGGCTATGTTAATGCTTATTGTTTATTCTTGACTATCACCAGCGGCGTTTAATAGAGCCTATAATCATTGAAGGAGGTGAGGCACCATGACCCTACATTTATTATTTGTTACCATTACTGTGAAACGAAGAGAACAAAGTATAGAAGAACAATTACATGAAGAAACATTTATTAAATCTTTAAATGATTCAAAGGACCGTTTGTATAATGAAGTGCGTTTCTATTAAGAGATTTTAAAAACAGAAGAAAGGAGTGATAAGGATGAAGAAAAATCATTTTCATCAAAATTGGAAAAGCGTGGAGGAAGACTTCACCTAGTTATCTTTGAAAGGAGTCTTTTATGTTTTTAAAACTAACCCTGTTACCTTTTTGTATCACCCCATGGATCAAAAGAAAAGGGAAACTATAAAAAACGGACGAGAGTATCGAATGGAAGATACTCTCGTCTTTTTTATCACCTTTTTGATTTTCGAAACCCGGCATCGGTTGCTTCTTTTTCTGTATCAAAACATTCCTCTGGGTTGGTACGTTCATAATACATTCCGTTTGGCATATGATAGATTTTTTCCCCACTCGAGCTGATGTTGCCTTTAATGTGACAGTTTGCTAGTTTGGTCTCTTGTTTTTTGGGAGTAGGTTCCTCTACAAATTCTGGATAGAAGCCGTCCTCTTGTGCATAATTTTCTACACTCCAGATTCCAATTGCATTATTTTGTGCTTCCTTTTGTATCGCTTGGAATTGGTCTACATATCGCGTATTTGGCGGATAAATATAGGCAACTCTCGCTAAGCCTCTTTGTAGAAGAGCTTCCTGAACCGATTCACCTTCTACGTATAAATAAGCTAACAGTCTTCCGTATCTGTCACGCTCTCCCACATCCATTTCAATTTCAACGGTTCCGTCTTTTAATAACTCCTCGACAAACTCTTTTGCTTCTTTTCCAAATGGCTGCGGTCCACTCATACGTGGATGGTTAGTTTCAGGGGTATCTACTAACAAAAATCGAAGACTTTCTTCCTTACCATTGATGATGGCTTTAATGGTATCACCGTCAATCACTCTTGTGACAGAGACTTTTGTACGGGGAAACTCGCTTTCGTTTTTGGATGTATCTGTTTCTTGCTCATCTAGCACACTTTCTTCGATAGGAAAGGATGTGCTTTTTTCTATTCCACAGCCAGTAACTGTAAGGAGTATAATCAAACTAATAACATAATATAATTTTTTCATAGGTGTCACCTTTCTTTGCGCGGGTAAAATACAGTTCATTATAACATGGAGGATTTTTCGTATTGGGAAAATTAATTAAAATCCTACTTATGAACGATAGAAAAGTGTTTAAACTATGAAAGATAAGGGTATTTATAGTTTGTACTTTTGTTAGAAAACATAGGAAGAATGCGAGTTGCAAAGTACAAGTTTAACAGGGCAGGAGTGCGTCGATTGATTACTTTTCAGGATGTAACAAAAACGTATGAAGATGGGACAGTAGCCGTTAATAATGTCACACTAGACATACATGAAGGTGAATTTTTTGTGTTAATTGGTCCGAGTGGTTGTGGAAAAACAACGACTTTAAAAATGATTAACCGCCTACATACTATATCAAATGGGGACATTCTCATTGATGGAAAAAGTATAAGTGAACATAATATTCATGAATTACGCTGGAATATCGGCTATGTTCTGCAGCAAATTGCTTTGTTTCCACATATGACAATTGAAGAGAATATCGCAATAGTCCCAGAGTTAAAATCATGGAAAAAGGCAGATATTACGAAAAGGGTAGATGAGCTTTTAGAGCTTGTTGGTCTGGAACCTGATACATATCGCAAGCGCAAGCCATCCGAACTTTCTGGTGGCCAGCAACAACGTGTTGGGGTAGCTAGGGCATTAGCGGCGAATCCTCCCATAATATTAATGGATGAGCCTTTTAGCGCACTAGATCCATTAAGTCGAGAACAACTCCAGCAAGATTTCTTAAAGCTAAAAGAAAAAATCAGAAAAACGATTGTATTCGTAACGCATGACATGAATGAGGCTTTAATACTTGGAGATCGAATATGTTTAATGAAAGACGGTGAAATTGTTCAAGTTGGTACACCTGAAGAATTTTTGAACAAACCTAAAAACGACTTTGTGAAATCTTTTATTGGGAACAAGCAAAGTATACTACTAATTAAATTGGAAGAAATAGTATCAGAAGTGGTTAGTGAGCAAGAGGTTGAATCCGGAGTTGCGTTAGACCAGGAAGCAACTTTAGGAGATGCACTTGAGTTATTGCAACACCATGATGCAGTAACGATAACGAGTGTGAATGGAACCCTAGGTGTTCTTACAAGGCAAAAGGTACTTCAATACATCTATAAACATAGCCAAGAGGGAGGGACCATAACATGACTTTCCTTCAAGAATTAGTGGAAGCAAGAGGGGCACAACTTTGGACTGCTTTGCTTGAACATATCCAAATCTCCGTTATCGCCCTTGCAATTGCGGTAGTGATATCTGTTCCACTTGGGGTATTTCTAACGAGAAAAGAAAAAATTGCAGAACCCATTATTGGCGTTACAGCAGTCTTGCAAACCATTCCCTCATTAGCATTATTAGGTTTATTAATACCTTTAGTAGGGATCGGTTTTGTCCCAGCAGTTATTGCACTATTTTTATATGCGTTACTTCCGATTTTACGAAACACCTATACAGGAATTAAAGAAGTGGACCCATCGTTAAAGGAAGCGGCAAAAGCGATGGGTATGACATCCTTAAAAAGATTGTTTCGCGTAGAGTTGCCATTGGCATTACCAGTCATAATGGCAGGTATACGAACAGCTATGGTACTAATTATCGGAACTGCCACCATAGTTGCACTAATCGGTGCAGGCGGTCTTGGTAGTTTAATTCTTTTAGGGATTGATCGCAATGATAATGTGCTTATTCTTTTAGGCGCAATTCCAGCAGCACTACTCGCTATCCTTTTTGATATTATCTTACGGTCAATTGAATCTGCCTCAAGGAAGGGAGCAGGTAAAAAAGCCCTAATCATTGGACTAGTAGTTATTATGTTATTCTTATCACCATTTGCAATCATGCGTGCTACGGAATCTGATATTGTCATCAGTGGGAAAATTGGTGCAGAGCCAGATATTATTATCAATATGTATAAACTATTAATTGAAGAAGAAACTGGTCTTTCGGTGGAATTAAGACCATCTTTAGGTAACACAAGCTTTGTGTACCGAGCCTTGAAAAATAAAGATATCGATATCTATCCTGAATATTCGGGAACCGCGATTATGACTCTATTAGAAGAGGAACCTGTTAGTTTAGATGAAAGGGAAGTTTTTGACCAGGCGAAAGATGGTTTAATGAAGCAGGATAATTTAGTTTATCTAGAGCCAATGGGCTTTAATAATACTTATGCTTTAGCGATAGCAGAAAACTTTGCTGAACAAAATGAAATCACCACAATTTCCGATTTAGATGAGGCGAAAAATGAAATAAAGGCAGGATTTACGCTAGAGTTTTCAGATCGAGAGGATGGATACATAGGAATTCAAGAAGTCTATGGCCTAACCTTTCCAAATTTAACCACCATGCAGCCTAAATTGCGCTACCGAGCAGTTGGTACTGGAGATATCAATCTTGTAGATGCATACTCCACAGATCCAGAAATTAAACAATTCGACCTACGTGTATTAGAAGATGACAAAAATCTATTTCCACCATACCAAGGGGCTGCCTTGTTAAGAAATGAAACCTTAGAGGAGTACCCAGAACTTGAGGGAATTCTAAACAAACTAGCGAACCAAATAAGTGATGATGAAATGCGAGAGATGAACTACCAAGTAAGTGTGGAAGGAAAGAGCACTTATGAAGTGGCAAAGGAGTTTTTAGATCGTAAGGGGTTGTTGGGGGAATAGAGAGAGAATTTAGAAAGTAAAAAAACTAGGCTGACAATTAGGTGGCCTAGTTTTTTATTATGTCTTTACATCTTAATTCTTTGATTTTATTTTTTATGTGAACGACAAAAATTTTATTATCTTGTAAATCGAAAATCTCGATTGATCTTTCGAGATTATTGATCGCATTTTTATTTTCATCAATGAGGCTATAGTTATAGCCGATGTGATAATAAATGTCTCCTAGTAAATACATACTATCATGTTTTACACACCATTTTATTGCTTCAAAACACGTTTCATTAGACTCAGAGATTCTTTTTAAGCGAGTTAGTGCTTTTGCCTTATTATATAAAAGCTTAGTCTTTATGGTACAATCATGTATATAAGGTATTTTCTTATAATGAGTTAACCCTGCATTAAAAGTGTCTAACGATTTAATGTATTCTTCAACCTCAAAATAGATAATAGCTATACTATTGATGATTTCTATTTCTCTTTCGCCTAAAAGCTTTGAAGTCATTTTTGTCATATCTAAAGCTTCGTTGAATAATTTAAGTGCTGTATTTTTGTTTTTTTGCAGATGATACACACAGATTCCTTCATTCCAAATTAGGAATTGAGCATACTTTCTGTTATTTAAAAACAGGTTATTCTTTTTTTCAGCTTTAACAATTTCATGAACTTCTTCGTAGTTGCATTTGTTCAGCAAATCCCTAACTTCTGTAAAGACTTCTTTTACATACGATAATCTAGGGTTTGCAGCAAGGTCATAAAAGTAATTTATATCGACGCCTAGTCTTTCAGCAATGTAATATAAAGTATTAGCTAAAGGATAAACTTCCCCTTTCTCAATTTTACTTATTTGCGACTGGGTACATATACCTTCACTAAGCTCTGCTTGAGATAAGTTTAATGCAGACCTCAAACTCTTAATTTCCTTCCCAATTAAAGAGAAATCCATGTGTATCCCCCCTAAAAATATTCCTATAATTATATTTTTACTGAGAAATGGAGTATATTCGAGAAAACCACATTCTATATGGCTCTAATCGACTATAATGCTAAATACACTCCTATTAAAAATAGTGTATTATTCCTATTAATAGATAGTTTATTAAATATTTAAAGATTTTTAAACAAAAAACTTTTGGAGGTAGATTTTAAATGAAAAAATTTCTTGTTACTTTTCTAGTGGTTTCCATTACTCTTTTTGGTGCTAACGTGTTCGGTTCATCTGCAAGTGCTTCTGAGAATTTCACACCAACTGAATTACCAACAAGACATTAATTACTAGCTAAAGGAGGGTTTTTACTATGTCATTGACAAGTACAAGCACTTTAGAGCTTACATGCTTTTGGTTTATCGTTGTGGATCGTGAACAAAAAGAGCGTAGACGGTACCGTGTTGCCCAGCTTGTAGATTACAAAAATAAAACTTTTGCTGAAGTTTCAAAGTGGTTTGAAACATTGTTTCAAGAGTACAGCGTCATTAAAGTTGGCAGAGGAACGATTCCTTCTAAGCTTAAAAAGCTACCTTATATTCAGTACTAAGTCTTCCTGTTTAAATAGGAAGATTTTTTTTGTTAGAAATGTGTTTGTATTTGGTAATCAGGTTCAGGCCAGGAGGCAGAGAATAAAGTCAATTTTTATTTATTAACAGTGAACACTAGTTCTTATTCAAATTGTACCATTATTCGAAAGAATTGGTAGAAAAATTAATGGAATCTCTAAAAAGAAAAAACGAGGCAATTATAAAATATTTTTTGTTGTGTACTTGCACGGTTAGGACTCCTTATACATATGAATTAATACTAGGCTCTTGCCTAAGCATTGTTATGGAGGTGAAAGTGTGTCAAGTATATTAGCATCGGTAGGCTACTTAATTAAAGAACTTGTCTTTCTAGTTTCTTATGTCAAAAACAACGCATTTCCACAACCATTATCTTCAGCAGATGAAGCAAAATATTTGGGGCTCATGGCGGAGGGCAATGAACATGCAAGAAATATGTTAATTGAACATAACCTACGTTTGGTTGCACATATCGTTAAAAAATTCGAAAATACTGGGGAGGACTCTGAGGATTTAATCTCCATTGGAACAATTGGGTTAATAAAAGCTATCGAAAGCTTCCATCAAGGTAAGGGAACGAAACTCGCGACCTATGCCGCTCGCTGCATAGAAAACGAAATACTTATGCATTTAAGGGCATTAAAGAAGACCAAAAAAGACGTTTCATTACATGATCCAATCGGCCAAGATAAAGAGGGTAATGAGATCAGTTTAATTGATGTGTTAAAGTCCGAATCTGAGGATGTTATTGATACCATCCAGTTGAATATGGAATTAGAAAAAATAAAAGAATATATTGATGTACTTGATGAGCGAGAACGAGAAGTCATTGTTGGACGCTTTGGCCTTGATCTAAAAGACGAAAAAACACAACGTGAAATTGCAAAAGAGCTTGGCATATCGAGAAGCTATGTCTCCCGCATCGAAAAACGAGCACTGATGAAAATGTTCCACGAATTCTATCGAGCAGAAAAAGAGAAGAAAAAATCTTAACAGAAACATACTAAGACAAAAGAATATTTGATAAAGAAAAATATGAACTAATATGCGAAATTCTATGTAGAGTTTTGCATTAGTTCGTATTTTTTTAGTTTGATTCTGTTTAAGTCTGATTTTTAGATAACCTAGCTGTTGATTGGAGCACAAGGCGAAGACTCCTTGCTCAGAGATAGCGTTTTGTGGAGACCCCACAGGCAAAGCCGAGGAGGCTCCACAAGCGCCCTCTGGATAAGCGAAGCCTAGTGCGGAAATCAACAGCGGTGTTTAACAGATCCTTTATATATTAAGGCTCTCTTTAGGTTAAATTGTTCGTAAATGAAGCTGGGAATTTAATATTCACGTTACACGATCGTTACATATTTGTTATAAAAGTTTTGGGTTTTCTCCGCTTTTGCCCTGTCTCTTTTTTGGAGCTTGCATATGTTAGTAGTATAGATACCTATTGGGAGAGGGAGGTGTTGGTATGTACGGGTATCCTTATGGGCCGTGTTGTCCACCGCCATGTCCTCCACCATATAGACCAGGTGGGTTTTATGGAGGATGGTTGTATGGAATAGTTGTCGTCCTCTTTATTCTCTTATTACTCGGTGGAGGGCACTATTATAAGAATTATCTTGTGAGATAGGCTTATGCTTCCTAAGCATAGGCTTTTTTTAACTGTTACTCTAAACGAAATATTCGTGACGCGAATATTTCGCTTCTCCATAAGTTCGAATAATGGAAATATTATAACTTTTACTTTATAATAAACCATATGAAATTAAAGGGGGATATGAAGGTGACTACTAAAACTTATGAAGAAACTTGGGACTTAGATGTGTTCTTTGAGGGAGGAAGTGACTCAGCAACATTCGCTACATACATAAATGAGATTCAAGAGGAATTAAAAGCATTTGAACAACATATTGCAACGTTTGAGGTGTCTGAGTTAGAAAAAGTATTAAGAGACTATGAGGTAGTAGTAAAAAAGGTTGTACAAAGCTCTGCATTTGTAAATTGTTTACTTGCAGCTGATGTTACGGATAAAAAGGCATCGCAGTTGCAGGGACAAGTAGCTCAAATTCATGCGAAATTACAAGTTTTACTTGGTTCTTTGGATAACAAACTAGTGTCAATTAATGAAGAATCATGGATAACTCTACTAGAAAAGGAAGAATTCAAAGTATTAGAATACGTATTAAATGAACGTAGACGACGGGCGAATGATAAGCTTTCTGCCGATCAAGAAAAACTCGTTACTTCTCTTGCTGTAGATGGATATCACGCATGGGGGAAATTATATAACTCATTGGTCGGGACGATAAAGATTCCAGTTGAGGAAGATGGGAAAGTGAAGGAGCTTTCTGTTGGACAAGCTCAAAATAGGTTCTCAAATGGCGATCGTCAAGTTCGTAAAACAGTGGCAAAAGCATGGAAAGAAGCTTGGGAAGGACAAGCAGATATAATTGCAGCTGCACTCAATCATTTAGCTGGTTTTCGATTACAAGTATATGAACAAAGAGGTTGGGAGTCTGTATTAAAGGAGCCTTTGGACAATAACCGAATGAAGCAAGAAACGCTTGACACTATGTGGCAAGTTATCACAGATCATAAAGGAACGATTGCAAAATACTTAAAAAGGAAAGCAGAACTACTTGGATTAGAAAAATTAAGTATGTATGATGTATCTGCTCCATTATCGGCTGAAGAAACAAAGCTATCCTATCAAGAAGGTGCAGACTTCATTATTGAACAATTTTCAAAGTTTGGCCCGTCACTTACGGAGTTTACGAAGAAAGCATTTGAAGATCGCTGGATTGAAGCAGAAGATCGATCTGGTAAACGTCCTGGTGGTTTCTGTACTAGTTTCCCTGTATCTGGTCAGTCCCGTATTTTTATGACTTATTCTGGAACACTTTCGAATGTTTCTACATTGGCGCATGAGTTAGGACATGCCTTCCATCAGTATGCGATGCATGAAGTACCTACATTAAATAGATTCTATGCAAGTAATGTAGCTGAAACAGCGTCTACTTTTGCAGAAATGATTGTTGCGGACGCGGCAGTTAAGTTTGCAAAGGATGAAAAAGAAAAAATTTCTTTATTAGAGGATAAAATTCAACGTAGCGTAGCTTTCTATATGAATATTCACGCTCGTTTCATATTTGAAACAAGATTTTATGAAGAGCGAAAAAATGGATTAGTAAGTGTAGAAAAGCTGAACGAGTTAATGATAGAGGCACAAAAAGAAGCGTACTGTGATGCTATAGATGATTATGATCCAACATTCTGGGCATCTAAAATGCATTTCTTTATTACCCAAGTTCCATTTTATAACTTCCCATACACCTTTGGTTATTTATTCTCATTAGGAATTTACAGCCAAGCCTTAGAAGAAGGGGCAAACTATGAAGAGAAATATATTGCGCTGTTAAAGGATACAGCATCCATGACGGTGGAAGACCTTGCAATGAAGCATTTAGGGGTAGACTTAACGCAACGCGATTTCTGGGAGCAAGCAGTTTTAAAATCGTTAGAAGACGTAGAAGAGTTTTTAGAACTAACAAAATAAGAAAAAAGGCGATTCACTTTAAATTCGTGAATCGCCCTTTTTTTTGTTTCCTTTTGATTATCACACAGATAAATAATATATGTATCTTTAATTTCTAAAAACAAACATTTATGAACATATTAACGTTACATCTTCTTCAATTTGAAAGTTCCAATCATTAAGAATGCCATAATCAATAGAACAAACATATACACTTGAGATGGGATGTAGGGCTCGGCAAGAAAGCTTAAGGTTACAAAGCAGCCAGCGGCCGTTATTGGAAGACCAGTAAAATAGCCATTACTTTCCGTAATGTTAAATTTCGCTAATCGAAAAGCTCCGCAACTGATATACAAAATAGTGAAGAACATTCCGGAAATTCCGTATTCAAATAAAATTCCTTGATAAATTAATAGTGCAGGGGCAACACCAAATGATATAATATCACTCATGGAGTCCAGTTGTTTGCCGAGTTCTGATTCTATGTTGAATTTACGTGCTACCATTCCATCAAACCGATCTGCAAAAGCAGCAATGAAAATGAGAAGTAAACTTAAACTTAACTGTCCTTTTAACGTATATAGAATAGCGAATCCGCCTAATCCTAAATTTGTTAAGGTGAAGAGGTTAGCAGTTTGGGATTTTAGTTTTTTTAGCGTATGATCTACTACTTCCGATAGTATCATTTTCCGTATGCTCACTCCTTCCTATTAATAAGGAAAGGTAACTCCTTATTGTTAACAATTACTCCTATTTTATGCTTTTAAATTGACTTCGTAAAGATATTTTTGGTCCTTTGGAGGGATATATGTTGTTAAAAAATTTGTACAGATTATCGATTGAATTGACTAATCATAAATACTCTTCTATGGCTGTTAAACGCTTTGCTTCATCTAAAATGAGCAAACGATTTATTCCGTCATTTGCAAGTGTTTATAAAATTAATACGGAAGAAATGCAGGAAGAAATTCACACCTTCCCAACGCTGCAACAGTTTTTTATCCGAAGTTTGAAGCCAAGTGTTCGGCCTATTAATCAAGAGCTAGATTCTGTAGTAAGTCCGGTAGATGCCGTTGTAGAGAAAATGGGTTCTATTACGAACGATTTGCAGATGAGAGCGAAAGGAATTAATTATTCAATAGAAGAGATGCTTTCGGATGAACAAATTGCGCCAAAATATATGGGCGGTACTTATATGGTATTATATTTAAGTCCTAGTCATTATCATAAAATCCATAGCCCAATTTCAGGCGAAGTTACGAAGCAATGGACATTAGGTGGTAAATCGTATCCTGTTAATCAACTTGGATTAAAATATGGGAAAGAACCACTTGCAAAGAATTACCGCAGGTTAACAGAAATTGAACATAATAAAAAGCATGTGGCTTTAGTGAAGGTTGGAGCTATGTTTGTTAATAGCATTGAGCTTACGCATACAACTAGTACCCTTAGTAAGGGTGAGGAAATGGCATATTTTTCTTTTGGTTCTACTGTCATTCTGCTGTTTGAAAAGAATGCTTTCCAATTAGATCCAATTATCAAAGAAAAACAGGAAGTCAAAGTTGGACAAAAGATTGGAAAATGGTTGAGCTAGTGTTGTTAACTAGCTTCTCTTTTGTTTTTAAGTCGAGGAAGCGACAATTTATCGCAATAAAAAAGAGCCGAAATATTGGCTCTTTAGGATGTAGCTTTTATTTTATAGCTTAAGGAACGGCGCTTTATTTCGTGTTCAATTAACTGGATGAAATCTGAGCTAAGTTTTAATTCCGTTGCTTTATAATAGGATTCAAGTAATAATTCATCAGAAAGTTTTCTCATCTGGTTGGCCTCTGCCCTACACCTCCTAGTGTTGGTCCATATGTATAGTCGACTCCAAAATGTTTGATTTCTGTTCTATATCATCAAGTAAGGTCATATATTGTTTAGTTTAGGTAAGTTTGTAACATTACTCTAACATGTATTGTTTTTTAGAACAACCGTTCTGTTATCCACAGGGTGAAGTGGATAACTTGTGAGTATATTGTTTATAATTACCAATAAACCAAAGGCAGTAGTATGTATAGTGTAGATAAGGTTATCCACAAGTGATTAAACTAATTGGAATTGTCGAAAAATATTTATTTTTAAGCATAATTTATATATAGAAACCTTAGTGAAACACTATTATTATCTACAATTTACTTGGAACCTTGAAGGAATTTGGTTAAGATGGTAAAGTGTAATTTTGTTTCGGAAAACATTTAAATGAAATTAATGAATCAAATAGAGGGTGAGCCGAGTGCTAAAGTATTTTTTACCAGCAGAACATGTGAAGAGTGTTTTTGATATAAAGCCAGAAACACTAAAAGAAAAAGGAATAAAAGGTATCATAACCGATTTGGATAATACGTTAGTAGAATGGGACAGACCTGAGGCTACTCCCGATTTAATTGAGTGGTTTAAAGAGATGCAAGCAGCAGGTATCTTCGTTACGATCGTTTCTAATAACAAGTTAAAACGTGTGAAATTCTTTTCCGATCCATTAGGTATTCCATATATTTATGAAGCGCGAAAGCCTCTAAGGCGTGCTTTTCGAAGAGCGCTACGTGAAATGAATATAGCTCCACAAGAGGTAGTTGTGGTAGGAGATCAACTGTTAACAGACGTATTAGGTGGTAATAGACTGGGACTACATACCATTTTAGTAGTACCAGTGGCGAAATCGGACGGATTTGTTACAAAATTTAATCGCAAGGTTGAGCGAAGAATTTTAACATGGATGAAGCGAAAAGGTATGATTTCTTGGGAGGATTAATGAATATGGAAGAACAAGTGGTATGTATAGGGTGTGGCGTAGGGATTCAAACCGAGGATAAGTCTGGTTTAGGATATGCTCCATCTTCTTCGCTGACTAAAGAAACGGTTATTTGTCAGAGATGTTTTCGGCTGAAGAATTATAATGAAATTCAAGATGTTTCACTAACAGATGACGATTTTATCAAAATTTTGAATTCAATTGGTCATTCTGAAGGATTAGTGGTCAAAATTGTCGACATTTTTGATTTCGATGGCAGTTGGTTGCCAGGTTTGCACCGATTTGTAGGAAATAACAAAATCCTGCTTGTCGGGAATAAAGTAGATTTACTTCCTAAATCAGTGAAACCGAATAAAGTGATTAATTGGATGAAACAGGCAGCGAAGGAATTAGGATTAAAGCCAGAAGATGTATTTTTGATTAGTGCAGATAAAGGTGCAGGTGTAAAAGAATTAGCTGCTGCTATTGAAGAACATCGAAATGGTAAAGATGTATATGTAGTTGGGTGTACAAATGTTGGGAAATCAACCTTTATTAATCGGATTATCCGTGAGTTTACAGGAGAGAAGGATGTTATTACAACTTCTCAATTTCCAGGAACTACGCTTGACTTAATCGATATTCCTTTAGATAATGGCGCATCGCTATTTGACACACCAGGTATTATAAACCGTCATCAAATGGCTCACTTTGTTGATAAAAAAGATTTAAAGATTATTTCACCGAAAAAAGAAATTAAGCCAATGGTCTTTCAATTAAATGAGGAGCAAACGCTATTTATTGGTGGCTTAGCAAGATTTGATTTTGTTAAAGGTGGAAGAAACTCCTTTACTTGCTATTTTTCAAATAACCTATATATTCACCGTACTAAGCTCGAAAATGCGGATCGGATGTATCAAGAGCATTTAGGTGAACTTTTACAACCACCTGGAGAAGCGTATGCAGAAACTTTCCCAGAGCTAACAGCACATGAATTTACCATTAAAGAAGAGAAAACGGATATTGTGTTTTCGGGACTTGGTTGGATAACGCTTAATGAAGCAGGTTTAAAAGTGGTAGCTCACGTTCCAAAGGGTGTCGGTGTAATGATTCGTAAGTCCTTGATTTAATCAGTAAAGGAGAATAGGGAACTATGAAAAAGCTATACGGTGTAATCGGTAGTCCTATTCAACATTCCATGTCTCCGCTCATTCATAATGATGCTTTTCTTCAATTAGGCATAGATGCTCATTATCATGCGTTTCATGTGTTGCCTAAAGACTTGGAGGCTGCGGTAGTTGGATTAAAAGCTTTAGGTGTAGCTGGTTTTAATGTAACCATACCACACAAAAAAGCCATTATCCCTTTACTTGACGAAGTGGACAATACGGCCTTAAAGATTGGAGCCGTTAATACGGTGGTAAATGAGAATGGCAAATGGACAGGTTATAATACCGATGGTCCAGGCTATGTAGCGGCATTAAAGCAGATTACCGCAACAGAAAATAAACATATACTTATCATTGGAGCGGGTGGGGCTGCTAGAGCTATTCTATATTCTTTAGTGAAGGAACCTGGAGCGAAGGTAGATATTTTTAACCGAACACCAGAAAAAGCCCAACATTTAATCGAAGAATTTTCATTACAAGGTACTAGTCGGGCAGTAACGATGGCCGAAGTGGTTGGGAATATGCCAAACTACGATGTGATTGTACAAACTACATCTGTTGGAATGCACCCTCATATAGAAGATAGTCCTGTGCAAATAGCGACACTCAAAAAGAATGCGATTGTAAGTGATATCATTTATAATCCATTAGAAACAGATTTATTAAAACAAGCAAAACTAAAAGGTGCCATTACACAAAATGGTGTACAAATGTTTGTGTATCAAGCAGCTCTTGCGTTTCAGTATTGGACAAACCGTGTCCCTGATGTGCATAGAATGGAAAAAATAGTAACAGAACGACTAGGAGGAACAACATGTTAACAGGTAAACAAAAAAGATTTTTACGCTCTAAGGCTCATCATTTAGATCCTATCTTTCAAGTAGGTAAAGGTGGCGTCAATGATAATATGACGAAACAAATTTCCGAAGCACTTGAGGTTAGAGAGTTGCTAAAGGTTAGCATCTTACAAAACTGTGAAGATGATCGTACAGTGGTAGCACAAGAGCTAGTAAAAGGTACAAAGGCAAAACTTGTTCAAGTAATAGGAAACACAATCGTTCTTTATAAAGAGTCGAAAGAAAACAAACAATTGGAACTACCTAGATCTAGATAACTAAAGGGGGGGAATATGATGAAAAAAATAGGCATCATGGGTGGAACATTTGATCCGCCTCATCTTGGTCATCTTTTAATAGCAAAGGATGTACAATACGCCTTGTCGTTAGATGAAGTGTGGTTTATGCCTAATCACATCCCTCCACATAAACAATTAAAGTCTTTAACTAATACAGAACTTCGAATTGAGATGCTAGAAGCTGCCATTCAAAATCAGCCGTCTTTTCGTTTGGAAACGATTGAGCTCGAAAGAGAAGGCCCTTCTTATACATATGACACCATTATCCTGTTGAAAGAACGACACAAGAATACGGAATTTTATTTTATCATTGGCGCCGATATGGTGGAATACCTTCCAAAATGGCATAGAATAAAAGAATTAGTGGAACAAGTGAATTTCATTGGTGTGAAAAGGCCAGGTTATTCGATTACCACTAATTTTCCAATTATCGAGGTTGAAACACCACAATTTGATGTTTCTTCGACGATGATAAGAAAACGTGTTAAAGAGGGAATGACTGCTCAATTTTTAGTTCCTGAGCAGGTCCAGCGTATTATAGAGGAGAAGAACTTGTATGAATAGAGAAAAAGCGCTAGGAATCGTTCAAAAGCAATTAACCGAACGTAGGTATCTTCATACTGTAGGTGTGATGGAAACAAGCATCCAGTTGGCACAGCTGTATAAGGTGGATGAAGAAAAAGCAGTACTTGCAGCGATTTTTCATGATTATGCTAAGTTTCGAGATAAAGAAGAAATGCGCCGTATCATCCTTGATCAAAGTATGCCTCAAGATTTATTAGCACACCATGATGAATTATGGCATGCACCTGTTGGAGCGTATTTAGTGGAAACGGAAGTAGGGCTTACTGATAAAGATGTATTAGAGGCAATAAAATGTCATACTTCTGGTAAAATAAATATGACGCCATTAGATAAAGTACTCTATGTTGCAGACTATATTGAACCAAGTCGTGACTTTCCTGGCGTGGAACAAGTAAGAGAAACAGCGAAAACAAGCTTAGACATTGCAGTAATACAGGCGATGAAAAATACGATTTCCTATTTGTTAACGCGAAATCAACCAGTATACCCAGACACTTTTCACGCTTATAATGATATGACAATGAGAGTAAGAGGAAGGAAGTTAACGTAATGACCAATGAATTATTACAACTAGCTGCTCAAGCAGCAGATGACAAAAGAGCAGAAGAACTAGTAGCTTTGAATATGAAAGGGATTTCACTTGTATCAGACTATTTTTTAATCTGTCATGGTAACTCTGACAAACAAGTTCAAGCTATTGCACGCGCCATTAAAGAAGTTGCAGAAGAAAATGGACAGCAGGTTCGTAGAATGGAAGGCTTTGATGAGGCTCGTTGGATTCTTGTGGATTTAGGTGATGTAGTTGCGCATGTATTCCATAAAGATGAGCGTGGCTATTATAACCTAGAACGTCTATGGGGAGATGCTCCAAGAGAAGACGTTTTAAAAGAGCTAACGTAAATGGCTTACGGACAATTTGCCTTTATCTATGATCATTTAATGGAAGACGTTCCTTATGATCAATGGGTCACTTTTGTAAAAACGGTGAAAGAAAAATACCACCCTACGAAAGATAGCTATACAGTGGTAGATGTAGGTTGTGGTACAGGTGAATTAGCCATCCGATTTGCAAAAGAAGGTTGGAATGTTGCTGGAGTAGATTTGTCAGAAAGTATGCTTGCGGTAGCACATGAAAAATCAGCAAAAGCCGGTCTGGCTATTCCTTATTATGAGCAAAATATGACTGAGCTTGATGGTTTTTCAGGAGCAGATTGTATTACGATATTTTGCGATTCGCTCAATTATTTAAGAACAATAGAAGAAGTTCAACAAACCTTTAAGGCTGTTTATGATCAACTTGATAATGATGGAATTATTCTATTCGATGTTCATTCACTTTTCAAAATGACACAAATATTTATGAATGCAACCTTTACGAATTCTGAGGAAGACGTAGCATACATATGGAATTGCTTTCCGGGTGAAGAGCCTAACAGTGTGGAACATGAGTTGAGTTTCTTTGTCTTGAATGAGGATACAGGACTTTATTCAAGATTTGATGAAGTTCATTATCAGCGGACGCACTGTGTGGAAGTGTACAAAAAATGGCTGGAGGAAGTTGGATTTACGCTACTATCTGTTACCGGTGATTTTTCAGTCGATTTCTTAGCAGATCAATCTGAAAGAGTGTTTTTTGTGGCACAGAAAAAATAATGAAAAGAGGTGTCCTTTGTTGGGCACCTCTTTTCATGTGAAAAAATAATTATTAATAAAGGGTTTTGGATGATTATAACGAATATGTTTAGTGAAATTGTTTTTTTACCTCATTTAAATCCTCATCAAACTTTTCATGTGTCTTTTGGATAAGATGATGAAACACATCACCTAGCTCATTTTCTAATACTTTTATGCCTTCTCCTGTTACACCACCCTTTACACAAACCTTTTCTTGTAATGTAGGTAATGTATAGAAATTCTTTTCAATTAATTTCCCCATTCCGACAATCATCTCACTTGCTAACGCGGTTGCTTGTTCTTTTGAAATTTCTGTTTCACTTACCGCACCATCTATAAAGCGTTGCAAAAGATAGCTAAAAAAAGCCGGTCCGCAGCTCACAATATCTGACGCCACTCTCGTCACATTTTCATTTATGACGATAGGTGTTGAGATCTTTTCACAAAGCTGTGTTAAGTATTCCTGATACTCCTCTTGCAAATCCTCGCCAAAGGTTACAAGGGTGACTCCCGCTAGTGCTCGGTTTGTGATGCTCGGAATAATTCGTGCCACCTGACAGGATACAAGTGACTGAAGCTGTCCCACTGATACGGGACTTGTAATGGATATCACACATTTATTTGATGTGAGTAAAGGGTCTATTTTCATTAAAAGGGGGTGAATATCTAATGGTTTCACACAAAGAAATATAATATCAGAAGCAGCGACAACTTCTTCCGCAGTTGCTTTTACCGCTAATTCTTCATAAGTATGTTGAATAATATAGGCCTTTTTTATTGAACGATTTGTTATCGTTAAATTTTCAGGAGGTACTGCGCCTGCTTCGATAAATGCTTCGATTAGTACTTTCCCCATATTACCTGTCCCAATGATTCCAATTTTCATTTTCTTTCCCTCCTTCTTCCAAAAAGTTTCTCATACACTATATGTTTTTATTGTCCGTAATATGAATAGAAGGTGAAATCGCATGAAAGAAATCATATATATTCACAAAACAAAAATTATAATTGGAACAATCGGATTCATACTGTTTCTAGGGTTCCTTTGGTCCAAACATCTGTCATCAGAAAATACCCTTCCTCAAGCAACGTTAGAAATAGAAGGAGTATTTGGAGAGACCGAAACTGAAATCGAAGCTGAAACAGAAGATGAAACCAATACAAAAGAGCAGCCATTCTTTATCTTGGTTGATATTAAAGGTGCCGTTCAGATGCCGGGCGTTTATGAGCTGCAAAGTAACAATAGGGTGATAGATGCGGTGGAGAAAGCCGGTGGATTCTTAGAAAATGCGGATACTCGAAAAGTTAATTTAGCCTCCTTGTTAGTAGATGAAATGGTGATCTATGTTCCCGAAGAGGGGGAGGAAATCGATGAATCACAACTCACCCATTCTGTTACCAGCACCAATGAAAAAGAGAGCGTTGATGGTGCTAAAATAAATATAAATACAGCGACTGAA
Organism: Sutcliffiella halmapala; assembly: GCF_002019665.1. Taxonomy (GTDB): domain Bacteria; phylum Bacillota; class Bacilli; order Bacillales; family Bacillaceae_I; genus Sutcliffiella_A; species Sutcliffiella_A halmapala. Next base: position 1,455,695 of record NZ_KV917375.1, read on the forward strand.
GAGGAACTGACCAAGATTTCTGGTGTTGGGCCAGCAAAAGCGAAAGCGATTGTCACTTACCGAACAGAAAATGGATTATTTAAATCAATCGAAGAGATTGTAAATGTTTCGGGGATTGGTGCTAAGTCACTTGAAAAAATAAAAAATGAAATTACTACTTCAAATTAAATTGACGCGGGGTTAGATGTGTCGATAAACTAGAGATATTGTTGAAAGTTGGAGGGGTTTTTGTGAAAAGAATATCTTGGGATCAGTATTTTATGGCTCAAAGTCATTTGCTAGCATTGCGTAGTACATGTACGCGACTAACTGTTGGGGCAACCATTGTTCGGGACAAGCGGATTATTGCAGGCGGCTATAATGGGTCCATTACAGGTGGCGTCCATTGCGTAGACGAGGGTTGTTATGTGATTGATAATCATTGTGTAAGAACTATCCATGCAGAGATGAATGCACTTCTCCAGTGTTCTAAGTTCGGTGTCCCAACAACTGGAGCGGAAATATATGTCACTCATTTCCCTTGTTTGCATTGTTGTAAAGCAATCATACAAGCAGGTATTAAATCGGTATATTATGCGATGGATTACAAAAACCATCCTTACGCACTGGAAATGTTTGAACAATCAGGTGTAAAGGTGGAATATGTGGAACTTAAAGATATGGCTGTTAGTCTAAATAATCCTGATAAATTAGCGTTTATTCAACGGTTGATTAGTAAGTTAGAAGAAGCTGGCGCAAGTAATGAGGAAATTAAAAAGTGGTATGAGGAAGCGAACCATCTCTTTTCCACACAAGCTTAAGGGATAGGGGGAATTATGAGAAAAACAGGGTATTACGCGTACATTGCCATTTCCTGTTGCTTTGGAATAGCAGTCACCTCTTCATCCTTTCATGGTGGACTGCTCTTCCTCTTTTGTTGTTATGCTTACTGGATATTCATTAAAAGTAATAGTATCCCGCTTAGTATAAGCGTTATTTTTTCAGCTATTTTGTTCAGTATCTACATGAATGTGACAGATTCATTCAACTTTTCAAAACATTCCCCGTCAGACCAACATTTTAATACGCAACTAGTAGAACCTATCAATATAGATGGTAATAAGGTTACCTTTGAAGTGAAAACTGAAAAAGGAGAAAGGCTTCCCATCGAATACTATATGGACAAACAAGATGAGCTTGCTTCCTTTAGTGGACTTCAAATAGGAGATCTTTGCCAACTTACTGGTGTTCTCCAAAAGCCAACTTCTGCCACTAATCCTCATGCCTTCGACTATCAAAAATTCCTGTATTATCAGCAAATTCATTGGACCTTAACCCTTACAAAACCACCTGTTGGCTGTAATGCGCCTACAAACAAAACCTTCCTACAACAGATAAAGCAATCCCGTGAAAATGGAATTCAAACTATTAAGGGTCGTTTCACTCAACCTGTAGCAGGATTTATGATTTCGCTAATATTTGGTGATCGCTCTTATATTGAACAGGAGGTTTTGGATTCTTATCAGTTGCTAGGAGTTATTCATATTTTGGCCATCTCTGGGCTTCATGTTGGTGTAATCACATCGGCGATTTTTTTAATCGGGATTCGAATAGGCGTCACAAGACAATACATGAACGGTATCCTCATCACATTACTTCCTTTTTATATAATTATAGCTGGAGGTGCTCCTTCAGTTATGAGAGCAGCGTTAATGACAGGTATCGTCCTTTTGTATATGTTAGTGAAAAGGCGTTTCTTATCGATAGACGCCATAGGCATTGCGTGCATACTTATCTTGCTTATTGACCCTTACTATTTATTCCATATTGGTTTTCAGCTTTCTTTTCTTGTCAGTTTAGCTTTGTTGCTTTCTGTTAAAAGAATTAGAAATATCACAAATAAAACACTCCAAGTTTTTTATGTCTCCCTCATCGCACAAATTGCTTCATTGCCTGTTATTTTATACAATTTTTATCAGCTATCTATTTGGAGTCCCTTACTAAATCTTCTTGTGGTCACGTTTTTTTCTCTCTTTGTGCTACCATACTCCTTTGTGCTATTCCTATGTATGTTTCTAGCACCTTTTTTACTTCCTTTTCTGATCCCGATATTAAGCATTCCATTAGGTCTATTGAATGATTTCGTTGTCTGGGTGTCAACCTTTCCTTTTGGAACGATGATGTTTGGGAAGCCTTCTATTTGGATAATCGCCAGTTATGCGGTAGCGATTGTCTTTCTGTTTTATCAAATAGAGGTATTAGTTAAAAGAAACTTATATACTGCCATTGTTTGTTTTTTTCTATGTTGTATTATTCATTGGAATAGCGGTTACTTTGATTCTAAAGGAAAAGTGGTAGTAATTGATATAGGGCAAGGGGAAGCCATTTTTATTAAGTTACCTTATAAAAAGGCTACATATTTAATCGATACTGGTGGGTTGTTTATATTTCCTGATGAAGAATGGAAAAAAAGGAAAAATGAATTTGATGGAGGGGAGAAAATCCTACTTCCTTTTTTAAAAGCAGAGGGTGTTAGAAAATTAGATAAATTACTATTAACTCATGGAGATTACGACCATATCGGCAATGTTCCGAGTGTTTTGAGAAACATCAAAGTAAAGGAAGTATATGTACCTTATGGATTTGGAAAGGGAGATTTTGAACAAGAAATTATAATGGAATTGGAAAATAAAAAAATTCCTCTTACAGTTGTAATGGATTATAAGGGGTGGGAAATTCAGAATCAGCGCTTTCATCTGTTGCATCCCTCATTTGCCTATGATGCAAAAAATGACGGTTCAATCGTTCTATATGCTGAATTGGGTGGACTGACCTGGCTTTTTACAGGGGATATCGAAGAGAGAGGGGAAAAAGATTTAATAAATAAATACCCTCATTTAAAAGTCGATGTGTTGAAAGTTGCACACCATGGAAGTAGATCGTCAACAATTGCTCCATTTTTAAACCAGATTCATCCCGAATATGCTGTTATATCAGCTGGTAGAGAGAATCGTTTTGGTCATCCGCATGATGAAGTGATAGAAAGGCTTGAAGAGATAGGTGTAAAAATTTATCGTACCGATCAAAAGGGAGCGATACTCTATACTTTCACACTTCGAGGAGGAACGTTTTCCACTGTTTTACCATAGGATACATTAGAAGAAATGAAAAAGAGACTGCCTAAGTTGCAGTCTCTTTTAAGACGAAGCTTTCAGTGATATCCTCATTCTTTCCACAACGGGCATTGGAAAAGAATCAATACGGTATGTATCCCCGTAATTAAGATCCTAAGTATTGTATAAGGGTTGCCATAAGGAAAATCGTTGCGAAAAAGCCGAAGGATACGACAAAACCGACACCAGAATCAACTGCATCGTTACGTTTACTTTGGACGCTTTTCTCAAATTCGTTCATAAGTATCCCTCCTTATCACTCAATAGTATAAGCTATTCGAAAAAAAAAATCTACCTAACAAATTTGCATTTCCACCTTTGACAAGAGTTGTCACAAATAGTTCGGAAATAACAGGAGAACATAGTATTACACCAAAAGTGTTCAATCGTTAACAAGTAAGTTACCTGGGGCTTACAAAGTTAACGTTCATATAAAATGGGGATTAGTTTTTTGTACCTAAAACTAATCTCCTTTGACTTTTATTGAAGCTTTATAGTCCTTTTCTAGGCTTGTCAACACCTCTCTTTCTCATGTACGATAGTAGTAACGTGAATGAAAACAGACGGGAGCAATAGCATGGGATTTGAAGCATTGAAAAAAATTAAGGCAAAACATTTTGCGCCTATCTACTTATTATTAGGAACAGAAGGATTTTTATTAAAAGAAGTAAGAGATAGTATTATCGAACATGCTCTTGAGGTGGAGGAGCATGATTTTAATTTGTCATTTTACGATATGGAAGAGCAATCTGTCGATATTGCAATAGAGGATGCAGAAACCCTGCCATTTATGGGGGATCGTCGAGTCGTCGTTATTACGAACCCATTCTTTTTAACTGGAGAAAAAAATAAAAGTAAAATAGAGCATAATACAGAACGTTTTCTTTCTTACATACAGCAGGCTGCCCCTTATACGGTATTGGTGGTTCAGGCACCTTATGAAAAGCTCGATGAACGTAAAAAGCTTGTAAAACAGCTAAAGAGCATAGCGGAAGTGATAGAAGCTCAGCCGCTGGGAGAACGAGACCTTAAGTTGTGGATGAAGGATAGGGCAGAACAAAGTGGAGCTAATTTGAAAGACGATGCAGCGGAAGAATTATTAAAAATAGCAGGTGTGAATTTATCTGTTTTGGCACAAGAAATCAATAAAATGGCGATGTATATAGGTGCAAAAGAACAAGCGATTACCGTGGAAACAGTAAAGCTTTTGGCTGCAAAGTCAATTGAGCATACTATTTTCGAATTAATAGAAAAGATGGTGCATCGCAAAATTGATGAAGCACTGAGAATTTTTTACGAATTGATTCAAAATAATGAAGAGCCAATTAAGCTGCACGCGCTTATTGCGAACCAATTTAGATTATTGTATCAAGTAAAAGATTTAAGTGAACAGGGATACAGTCAACAAAAAATGGCTGGTATCCTGCGTGTCCATCCATATCGCGTAAAGCTTGCTGCGCAACAAAGCAGATACTTTTCTAGGGAAGAACTCATGAGGTTGATGAAGGACCTTGCAGAGGCGGACTACGAGATGAAGAGTGGGAAAGTGGACAAACAGCTAGCGATTGAGATGTTGTTGCTTAGATTAGCCCCTGAGAAGGCTTAGACAGATGTAAGACATATATGATTTGAGAAAAAGTGCTTGGCCAATATATATGGTCAGGTGCTTTTTTGTTGTTTAAGAAGATGTAGCGTAATTCGGTCCTCAAAAATAAAAAAGGGAACGATTAACATGAAATCGTCCCCTTATCCCTCGTAAGAGATAAATTGATCTTGAATAATCAAACTCAAACACCTTTTTAGGCTCTGTTATGGTTCATTGTTGATTTCGTGTAGGTATGGGAATTCATAGGCGGAGAATTTCCGACTAATGTATATCGAGAAGCTTAAGAAGCAGATATAAGCGGAGATATTCCGATTAACTGCTCTAAATAAGATAAAATCCAAGGATTTGGATAATATAAACGGAAAAACTTCCTTTATTTTTAAGGAAATATGGGTATTTCCAAATTTAAGCGGAATTTTACCGTTTATTTTTCAAACAAAGTAAAATCAACATTCACTTTTAACAGAGCCTTATCAAAAGAGTTTATTATTAGAGAACTTCTAAAAAAGGCAAAATAAAAAACGACCCTAGTGGATCGTCTTTTGTTAGGCAGTAGCGCCGTTTACTTTTTTCGCTAGGCGAGATTTTTGACGGTTTGCTGCGTTTTTGTGGATGATACCGTTTTGAGCAGCTTTGTCTAAACGCTTAGCAGCTTCTAAGTAAGCAGTTTTTGCACCTTCAACATCGTTGTTAGCAACAAAAGCTTCTACTTTCTTCACAGCAGTACGCATAGAAGATTTGATAGTAGCGTTATGAGCACGACGTTTGTCGTTAGTTTTCACACGTTTAATAGCAGATTTAATGTTTGGCATATCTTTCACCTCCATACAATTCGACGATCGAGAATATATAAACTCGACATTTCTATACTTATAAGAACAAGTGATATTCTATCAAATCTAAGATGATTATGCAATAGGAAGTCAAGGTGATTTTCTTGAAAGTAGCAATGGCCCGGTTTAGAAATGAAAAAAACGAACCTAGCTTTGTAGCTGTTAAGCTACGGGAGACTAGAGGATGCTTTTGATTTCATGAGATCTTCTTACTATTGTTCCATGCATGAAAATTTTTTTGAAGGTAAAGATAAAACTAAAATTTGGTAATGTAGGAGGTTCATTATGAATAATCAATCATTAGATTTAAGTCAATATAGTGTAAGAACCGATTTAGCTGTGGAAGCCAATCAGATAGCTTTAGAAAAACAACAAAAGGAAGCCACTACGCAACCGGCGACCCAGCCATCATCTGCCATTGAAGGTGTCGTAGTGAAAGAACGTGAAGCTGAGGGGATAACGATCACTACTGTGACAATTTCTGATCAAGGGGCTGAAATGACAGGAAAAAAACCAGGGAATTATTTAACGCTAGAAACTACTGCAATTAGGCAACAAGATACAGATCTTCAACAAAAAGTAGAGAAAGTCTTTGCGAAGGAATTTAGCGCTTTTATGGATGGATTAAATATTTCAAAAGATGCCAGTTGCTTAGTGGTGGGGCTTGGAAATAAAAACGTCACACCTGATGCACTTGGGCCTTTAGCTTGCGAAAATTTACTAATTACTCGACATTTATTCTCTTTACAACCAGAAGCAGTGCAGGATGGGTTTCGGCCAGTTAGTGCCCTCACTCCTGGTGTCATGGGTTTAACCGGAATTGAAACAAGCGACATTATTATTGGGGTAGTTGAAAAAACAAAGCCGGACTTCGTCATAGCAATTGATGCTCTAGCAGCTCGGTCGATTGAACGAGTAAATGCAACTATCCAAATTTCCGATACAGGTATTCACCCTGGTTCTGGAGTTGGGAATAAGCGAAAAGAGCTTAGTATCGAAACCTTAGGAATTCCCGTCATCGCAATTGGAATTCCAACAGTTGTTGACGCGGTGTCGATGGCGAGCGATACAATAGATTTTATTTTAAAACATTTCGGAAGAGAAATGCGCGAAGGTGATAATCCATCTAGGTCTTTAGTTCCCGCTGGAATGACCTTTGGTGAAAAAAGAAAACTAACCGACGAAGACCTTCCGGGAGAAGAGCAACGTCAAAATTTCCTTGGTCTGGTTGGCACACTACCAGATGACGAAAAGAGACGCTTGATTCACGAGGTGTTATCACCGCTTGGGCATAACTTAATGGTTACGCCAAAAGAAGTGGACGACTTTATTGGAGATATGGCAAATGTAATTGCTCAAGGGCTTAACTCAGCATTGCACGCTCATGTCAATCAAGACAATGTAGGTTCTTATACCCATTAATCGACAATTGTTCTACTCTTTCTTGTTAATGCATACACATAGTAGCAATTAGCGTAGAAAGGGTGAAAGCATGAAGGGCTACCGCTCGTCAAACGTCATCGTAACAGTAAATGGGACAAGCTTAAAAAAAGCAATCGTAGCAGTGATCTTAGGATTCTTTCTCGTATTTGCGGTATCCGGTGTAATGACAGCATTGAAACCGGAGTATCGAGTTACCTCGAGCTCCATCAATGAATTTTCCAAAAGGCTGACTGGAGAATCACTATTATATATTTTAGGATATACCAATGCTTACTTTACACAAGGACTTTCAGAAGAGGCGAAGAAACCAAATTATGCCTCTGTTGTATTTGAAATTACAACAAATATTAATTTAGATGATCCTAGAAGTTTAATTCGAAACGAGATACCGGGATTTTATCTTTATGATGGGGAGATTCTTGTTGCAGGGGAAGGGATTAATTATACCGATATGCCAGTAGAGTCTTCACCGCCAATGGAAGTTCTTTTAGAAGAACGACAAGCTTCTATAGTTGAAATAGAAGAAGAGGAGGAAAGTGAAAATCCTCCTCCGGCACAAACTACTGGAGACAAACGGACGGTATTTATTTATCATTCTCATTCTCGTGAATCCTTCCTACCTTATTTAGAAGGAGTAACTAATCCAGATGCGGCGAGCCATCCAGAAGTGAACGTTACTCGTTTAGGGAAAAAACTTCAAGAAGAGCTATCACAAAGAGGGATTGGTACCGATATGGATGCGACCGATACAGCGTTGGAACTTAAAAACCGGGGTTGGCAGTATGGGCAATCCTATGATGTAACAAGACCGATTGTAAAAGAGGCGATTGCTACTAATCAAGACCTCAATTACTTTATCGATATTCATCGAGATGCTGGACGTAGAGAAAGCACGACCATTGAGATCGATGGGAAATCATATGCTCGCCTTTATTTTGTTATCGGAAAGAAAAATCAAAACTATGAAAAAAATCAATATTTAGCGGAGAAGATACATGAGCAACTGCAGAAAAAATACCCTAAATTAAGTAAAGGTATTTTTGATCCTCCTGCTGTTCCAACGAGAAATGGTTTATATAACCAAGATCTTTCTCCAAACTCGATGCTTATAGAAGTAGGCGGAGTTGACAATACTTTTGAAGAGATGAATCGAACTCTAGAAATTTTTGCAGACGTTTTTAGTGAAATTTATTGGGATGCAGAAAAAGTGGACGGTGCAACAGAGGGAGAACGTCAATAAACAGAAGGAGCTGAAAGTATGATGAAGAGGTTTATGTTCATGTGCTGCCTTATTACCACGGTACTATTTCTTGGAGTACTTTTAGGAATGCAGCAGGCGAATGAAGGCATGCGGAAAATGAAGGGCTATGACGATCCTTCTTTTAAAGGACAAGCCTTTCATGTAGTGGAAACATCAGAAGGACTTAACGGTACGTTTTTAGGACGTGAAATTACATCGCAAGATATTAAAGAGAAGCAGGAAAAATTAGAAGGAATAAAAGCATTTAACTTTTTTTCTTCATTAGGAAAAAAACTTGCAAATGGTGTGTCGGATTTAATGGCAGGGCTGTTAAATGAAGCAGCTGATAAAGTGGAAGAGCATGTGAAGGATTAAGGGTGGCGGTTCTCTTAAATGGAGGACTGCTTTTTTTGTACTAATAATAGTTGGTTATCCCCTTTTTCGAATTAACATTGAATCTTAAACCTTGTATTGATATAATCAGAAATAGTGTAGTTTGCCGATATTGTAGGAGTGAAAGCAATGAACAGAGAAGAAAGATTAACACGACAATCGAAAATTAGAAATTTTTCTATAATCGCCCATATTGACCATGGGAAATCGACGTTAGCCGATCGAATTTTAGAAAAGACATCCGCACTAGCGCAAAGAGAAATGAAGAATCAGCTTTTAGATTCTATGGATTTAGAGCGTGAACGTGGAATTACAATTAAATTAAATGCGGTACAGTTAAAATATAAAGCGAAAGATGGAGAAGTGTACATCTTCCATCTTATTGATACTCCGGGACATGTGGATTTTACATATGAAGTTTCTCGAAGCTTAGCTGCCTGTGAAGGGGCAATTTTAGTTGTAGATGCCGCGCAAGGGATTGAAGCCCAAACGCTTGCGAACGTTTATTTAGCGTTAGATAATAATCTAGAAATCATGCCGGTAATCAATAAAATTGACTTACCAAGTGCTGAGCCTGAGCGCGTACGTCAAGAAATAGAGGACGTAATTGGCTTAGACGCTTCGGATGCTGTTTTAGCTAGTGCTAAAGCAGGAATTGGTATAGAAGATATATTAGAACAGGTAGTAGAAAGAATTCCAGCGCCAGTTGGAGATCCAGATGCTCCATTACAAGCGCTAATCTTTGATAGTTTATTTGATCCATACCGCGGAGTTGTAGCTTACATTCGTGTGGTGCAAGGTACCGTTAAGGTTGGGGATAAAATTAAGATGATGGCCACTGGAAAAGAATTCGAGGTTAATGAGGTGGGCGTATTTACACCTAAAGCCTTGATGCTTGATGAACTAACGGTTGGTGATGTTGGATTTTTAACAGCAGCTATCAAAAACGTTGGGGATACTCGAGTTGGTGACACGATAACGAGTGCCAAAAATGGTGCTATAGAGCCACTTCCAGGTTACCGAAAATTAAATCCAATGGTGTACTGTGGACTTTATCCAATTGATTCTGCCAAGTTTAACGATCTTCGTGATGCATTAGAAAAACTAGAGCTTAATGATTCTGCCCTGCAGTATGAACCAGAAACATCTCAAGCGTTGGGCTTCGGTTTCCGTTGTGGTTTCTTAGGATTACTGCACATGGAAATTATTCAGGAGCGTATTGAGCGTGAGTTTAATATTGATTTAATCACAACAGCTCCATCCGTTATCTATCAAGTACATTTAACAAATGGAGAAGAACTGAGTGTAGATAACCCATCTAATATGCCTGATCCACAAGTGATTGATCATGTGGAAGAGCCGTATGTAAAAGCAACAGTAATGGTTCCAAACGATTATGTTGGAGCGGTAATGGAGCTTTGCCAACAAAAACGTGGAAACTTTATTAATATGGAGTATTTAGATGACATTCGTGTAAGTATTATTTATGATATTCCATTAGCGGAGATCGTGTACGATTTCTTTGATCAATTAAAATCTAATACAAAAGGTTATGCTTCTTTTGATTATGAATTAATTGGGTACAAGCCTTCTACTCTTGTGAAAATGGATATTCTTCTAAATGCAGAAAAAGTAGATGCGCTATCCTTTATCGTTCACAGAGATTCTGCCTATGAACGTGGAAAAATCATCGTAGAGAAATTAAAAGAGCTAATCCCAAGACAACAGTTCGAGGTTCCGATCCAAGCAGCTGTTGGTCAAAAGATTATAGCTAGGTCAACTATTAAATCGATGGGTAAAAACGTTCTTGCTAAATGTTACGGTGGAGATATCTCTCGTAAGCGTAAATTGTTAGAGAAACAAAAAGAAGGTAAAAAACGTATGAAGCAGGTTGGTTCTGTTGAAGTACCACAAGAAGCCTTCATGGCCGTCCTGAAAATGGATGATCCGCCAAACAAAAAATAACTATATGCATGAACAAGGATACCGCAGACTAACTGCGGTATTTTTTCAAGTGAGAGGTTTTATTAATAACCTTGTGCTAAGCTATAAGTTAACAAACTATTGAAAGTGTGATTCTTTATGATTAAATCAGCTTATATTCATATTCCTTTTTGTGAGCATATTTGTCATTACTGTGATTTTAATAAAGTGTTTTTAAAAAATCAGCCAGTGGATGAATATTTAGCGTGTATGGATGTAGAAATGAAAAATACAGTTGAACGTTTTCCTACCAATCATTTAGAAACAATCTTTGTTGGTGGTGGGACTCCAACAGCTTTAAATGAAAAACAACTCGAATACCTTCTTCACTCTATTCAACAAAATTTTGATGTAACCTCAAATTTAGAATATACCTTTGAAGCAAATCCCGGAGATTTATCACTTGAAAAGCTACGGTTGTTAAAAGAGGGTGGAGTGAACCGTCTGAGTTTTGGTGTGCAGAGCTTTAATGATGAGCTTTTAAAAAGAATTGGAAGGTCTCATTGTAAGGAGGATGTATTTCAATCGATTGAATATGCGCGGAAGGCTGGTTTTGAAAATATTAGTGTAGATTTAATCTACAGCTTGCCTGACCAAACCGTCCAAGATTTTCAGGATACATTACACACGGCTTTTTCTCTTGGAATGGAGCATTATTCCGCATATTCTTTAATCATCGAACCGAAAACGGTTTTTTATAACTTGATGAATAAAGGAAAACTTCCACTTCCAACACAAGAGGAAGAAGTGAAAATGTATGACATGCTTTTAAATGAAATGGAAAAGCATGGTTACCCTCAATATGAAATCTCTAATTTTGCAAGAAAAGGCTTTGAGAGTAAACATAATATTACGTATTGGGATAATGCGTACTACTATGGTATTGGCGCGGGGGCTCATGGATATTTAGATGGAGTGCGTCGTGCTAATCATGGTCCGTTAAAAAAATATATGGACGCCATTGAGGAGACTAAGTTCCCGTATAAAGAGGAACATTCTGTAACAAGAGAAGAGAAAATGGAAGAAGAAATGTTTTTAGGACTCCGTAAAACAGCTGGTGTCTCTCTCTCCTCTTTTGAAGAAAAGTTCGGGGATGCTCTTTTGTCTATTTTTAAGAATCCTATTGAAGAAAATATTAAAAAAGGATTATTAGAGCGGCAAGGTGATTATATTCGCCTAACTAAAAAAGGAAAATTTCTTGGAAATGAAGTTTTTCAAGCTTTTATTGGTGCGATCTGATTGACATGTGAATGGGTATTTGGTAATTTATTTATAGAATTAGCACTCGGAGTTAAGGAGTGCTAACAGAGGTGATGCTGAGTGCTTACTGAACGACAGTTGTTAGTTTTACAAGTAATTATTGACGACTTCATCCGTTCTGCACAACCTGTTGGCTCGAGGACGCTCTCAAAGAAAGATGAAATTTCCTTTAGCTCTGCAACAATTAGGAATGAAATGGCGGATTTGGAGGAATTGGGTTTTATTGAAAAAACACATACGTCCTCAGGAAGAGTTCCTTCCGAAAAAGGGTATCGCTATTATGTGGATCACCTGCTTTCGCCTGAGAGATTAACGAATCAAGATGTGTTTGAAATAAAATCAATCTTTAGGGAGCAGATTTATGAACTAGAAAAAATTGTTCAAAAATCAGCTCAGATACTTTCCGATTTAACAAAGTATACGTCGATTGTCCTCGGACCAGGATTTAGGGATCATAAGCTTAAGAATTTGCAAATTATTCCTATTAACCCTGAGCAGGCAGTTGCGATTATTGTAACGGATACAGGTCATGTGGAAAATCGCATGATTACATTTCCAACCAATATGGATGCTTCTGATATTCAAAAGATGGTCAATATTCTAAATGAACGTTTAGTAGGTGTTCCGCTTTCTGATCTTATAAACAAATTATATAAGGAAGTAGCAACATTGCTACGCTCTCATATAGGGAACTATGAAAACATCTTAAAATCGTTGAGCACATCGCTTTATATGGAAGAAAAAGATAAAGTGTTTTTCGGTGGAAAGACTAATATGCTAACGCAGCCTGAATTTAATGATATTAATAAAATTCGTTCGCTTATGCTCTTGATTGATCAAGGAAAAGACCTGTCTCAACATATTCGTGCAAAAGAAGCGGGTATTCATATTAAGATTGGAAGCGAAAATAATATTCCTGGGATGGAAGGTTGTAGTATTATATCTGCTACCTATTCTCTCGGACCTGAACAGTTAGGTACGATTGCTTTACTAGGTCCAACTCGTATGGAATATTCTCGTGTAATTAGTCTCCTTCAACTCGTCAGCACGGATCTTACACAAGTGGTTAACAAGCTGTATCAAAAAGACTGACCATGGAAATATTGTTAGATAGGTCTCTGGCTAGTATGGATACATGAGGAACGATAGTTTTTTAGTTTTGTGTGTCTTGTCGGAGCTGAACGAGCCGGCTCCGCATTTCTTTAAGGGAGGTGAAACCATTGGTAGAAAAAAATGAACAAGCAACTGTTGAGAATGAAGAGGTTACAGTAGAAGGTACTGAAGAGGCGACTGAGACTGTGGTAGAAGAGGTAGTAGAAGAAGTATCAGCTGAACAACAAAAAATCTCAGAATTAGAAGCGAAACTGGAAGAATCCGAAAACCGTTTGCTTCGCTTACAGGCTGACTTTGATAACTTCCGTCGCCGTACAAGACTTGATCAAGAGGCTGCACAAAAATATCGTGCACAAAATCTTGTTACAGATATACTTCCTGCTCTAGATAACTTTGAGCGTGCGCTTAAAGTGGAAGCAGAGGACGAACAGATTAAAACATTTTTACAAGGCATGGAAATGGTGCACCGTCAGTTAGTGGAAGCACTGCAAACTGAAGGATTAGAAGCTATTAGTGCAGTTGGTCAAGCATTTGATCCACACCAACACCAAGCAGTAATGCAAGTAGAAGAAGGCGAAGGGGAATCCAATACTGTCTTAGAAGAATTCCAAAAAGGATACAAACTTAAAGACCGTATTATTCGTCCAGCCATGGTAAAGGTAAAACAATAAGGCTCTTTTCGTAAAGATTGTTGTTTTAAGCTGGTGAAAAGTCGGCATTTGGACTTTTTACCGTCATTTTACTTAGAAAATAGAAGGAAGGCCCTCGATTACATGATGGAAAAGAGCACGATTGCAACGATAATGACGGGTTGATTCTATTTACGAAAAGCAACAAAGTATGCGAAAACAGCCAACAATAAATAGACACTACATATAAAAGTAGCATTAGGAGGAAAACAAGATGAGTAAAATTATCGGTATTGACTTAGGTACAACTAACTCATGCGTTGCTGTCCTAGAAGGCGGCGAGCCAAAAGTAATTCCAAATCCAGAAGGTAACAGAACAACTCCATCTGTGGTTGCATTTAAAAATGGAGAGCGTCAAGTTGGGGAAGTTGCAAAACGTCAATCTATTACAAACCCAAATACAATCATGTCCATCAAGCGTCATATTGGTACGGACTATAAAGTAGATGTAGAAGGCAAAGAGTATTCTCCTCAAGAGGTTTCAGCAATTATTTTACAACACTTAAAAGGATATGCAGAAGAATACTTAGGAGAAACAGTTACAAAAGCAGTTATCACTGTTCCTGCTTACTTCAACGATGCAGAGCGTCAAGCTACTAAAGATGCTGGTAGAATTGCTGGACTTGAAGTAGAGCGTATCATCAACGAACCAACAGCAGCTGCACTTGCTTATGGTTTAGATAAAATGGACGAAGATCAAACAATCCTTGTTTATGACCTTGGTGGTGGAACGTTTGACGTTTCTGTATTAGAACTAGGAGATGGCGTATTCGAAGTTCGCTCTACAGCTGGTGACAACCGCTTAGGTGGGGATGACTTTGACCAAGTAGTAATCGATTATTTAGTTGCTGAATTCAGGAAAGACAATGGAATTGACTTGTCTAAAGATAAAATGGCATTACAACGTTTGAAAGATGCAGCTGAAAAAGCGAAAAAGGATCTTTCAGGTGTAACAAGCACGCAAATTTCTTTACCATTTATCACTGCTGGAGAAGCGGGACCACTTCACTTAGAAGTAAACCTTACTCGTGCTAAATTTGACGAGCTATCTTCTTCACTAGTTGAACGTACAATGGGACCTGTTCGTCAAGCGTTACAAGATGCAGGTATTTCGGCTTCTGAGCTTGATAAAGTAATTCTTGTAGGTGGATCTACTCGTATCCCTGCGGTACAAGATGCTATTAAGAAAGAAACTGGAAAAGAGCCTCATAAAGGGGTAAACCCTGATGAAGTAGTTGCACTAGGAGCAGCTATCCAAGGTGGAGTATTAACTGGTGATGTAAAAGACGTTGTACTTTTAGACGTAACACCACTTTCTCTAGGAATTGAAACAATGGGTGGAGTGTTTACGAAGCTAATTGATCGAAATACGACAATTCCAACAAGTAAGTCTCAAGTATTCTCAACAGCTGCTGATAGCCAAACGGCAGTAGATATCCATGTGCTTCAAGGGGAGCGTCCAATGGCAAACGACAACAAAACATTAGGTCGTTTCCAATTATCAGACATTCCACCAGCACCACGTGGCGTACCACAAATCGAAGTGTCATTTGACATCGATAAGAATGGTATCGTAAATGTTCGTGCGAAAGACCTTGGCACAAACAAAGAACAAAATATCACAATCAAATCTTCTTCTGGTTTATCTGATGATGAAATCCAACGCATGGTTAAAGAAGCGGAAGAAAATGCAGATGCAGATAAGCAACGTAAAGAAGAAGTAGAACTTCGTAATGAAGCGGATCAGCTAGTATTTACTACTGAAAAAACACTTAAAGAGCTAGAAGGTAAAGTGGAAGAAGCAGAAGTGAAAAAAGCAGAAGATGCAAAAGAAGAATTAAAAGCTGCAATCGAGAAAAATGATTTAGCTGAAATTCGTACGAAGAAAGATGCACTTCAAGAAATCGTTCAACAGCTTTCTATGAAGCTTTATGAGCAAGCGGCACAACAAGCTCAAGGTGAACAAGGAGCAGAAGGTGATTCCGCTAAGCAAGATGATAATGTTGTTGACGCAGAGTACGAAGAAGTAAACGACGATAAAAAGTAATAGAGTCTTCGGACTTTTGCATTCATGATAAAAGAAAGTCGGAGCGATGGCTTTGACTTTCTTTTTCATGTAAAAAAAAAGCATAATAGGTTAATCGGGGATCCTTTTATTGCTTTTTTAGCAATCAAAATGATACAATAACCTTTATGTGAATGAATCGGGAGTGGGTATTAATGAGTAAACGCGATTACTATGAAGTACTTGGCGTCAGTAAAAGCGCGTCGAAAGATGAATTTAAAAAAGCATATCGAAAGCTATCTAAACAATACCATCCAGACATCAATAAAGCTGCGGATGCAGCCGATAAATTTAAAGAAATTAAAGAAGCTTATGAAGTATTGAGTGACGATCAAAAAAGAGCACACTATGACCAATTCGGTCATACGGACCCTAATCAAGGATTTGGTGGCGGCTCTGACTTCGGTGGTGGCTTTGGCTTTGAAGACATTTTTGAAACATTCTTTGGTGGTCAAGGCGGCGGAAGAAGACGTCGTGATCCGAATGCACCTAGACAAGGAGCAGACCTACAATATACGATGACTCTTTCTTTTGAAGAGGCTGCTTTTGGAAAAGAAACGAATATTGAAATTCCCGTGGAAGAGACATGTGATTCATGTTCGGGTACGGGAGCTAAGCCAGGAACGAAGGTAGAAACTTGTTCAAACTGTCGTGGCTCAGGCCAAGAAAGTGTGGAACAAAATACTCCTTTCGGGCGCATTGTAAACCGTAGAACATGTACAGTATGTAAAGGAACAGGGAAATCGATTCCACACAAATGTTCTACTTGTCATGGGGAAGGTCGCGTGAAGAAGCGTAACTCCATTCATGTGAAAATTCCAGCAGGTATTGATGATGGTCAACAATTACGTGTGGCTGGAAAAGGAGAAGCTGGAGTAAACGGTGGACCTGCGGGTGATTTATACATTGTTTTCCATGTGCGTAGACATGAATTTTTTGAGCGTGATGGCGATGATGTTTATTGTGAAATGCCAATTACCTTTGCACAAGCAGCTCTTGGGGATGAAGTGGAAGTACCGACCCTTCAAGGAAAAGTTAAACTAAAAGTTCCAGCTGGTACACAAACAGGCACCAATTTCCGTTTAAAAGGGAAAGGGATTGCTAATGTTCGTGGGTACGGTCAAGGGGATCAACATATAAAAATTCAAGTAGTCACTCCTACGAAGCTTACAGAGAAGCAAAAGCAATTAATGCGTGAGTTTGCTGAAATTAGTGGTCAAACACCAGATGAAAACGAAGATGGTTTTTTTGCGAAAGTAAAACGCGTGCTTAAGGGAGAAAATTAAAGAAGTCGGATTGGAGTTGGTATTATGAAATGGTCAGAAATTAGTATTCATACGACAAATGAAGCGGTTGAACCTATTTCACATATTCTTCACGAGGCAGGTGCTAGTGGAGTCGTGATTGAGGATCCATTTGATCTCACGAAGGAAAGAGAAGATAGATTCGGGGAAATATACCAACTCAATCCTGACGATTATCCAGAAGAAGGCGTTATTATGAAAGCCTATCTGCCAGTAAATAGCTTCTTAGGTGAAACGGTCGAGGGTATTAAAGAAGCGATTAATAATCTTTTACTATTTGATATTGACTTAGGGTTAAACAATATTTCTATCAGCGAAGTAAATGAGGAAGAATGGGCGACTGCTTGGAAAAAGTATTATAACCCAGTGAAAATTTCTGAGAGATTTACAATTGTTCCAACATGGGAAACATATGAACCAGTTAGTTCAGATGAAAAAATTATCGAGCTTGACCCTGGAATGGCGTTTGGAACAGGAACGCATCCAACTACAGTACTTTGTATTCAGGCCATTGAAAGAACTGTCAAGCCAGCTGACAAGGTAATAGACGTTGGAACTGGATCAGGCGTATTGAGTATCGCGGCAGCAATGCTCGATGCAAAGGAAGTTTTAGCGTTAGATTTAGATGAAGTGGCAGTAGAATCTGCTAAGTTGAATATTAAGCTAAATAAAGTACATCCTTCTGTAACAGTAAAACAAAACAATCTATTAAATAATGTGGATGGACCTGTCAATGTTGTGGTCGCCAATATTTTAGCAGAGGTTATTGTACGCTTCACAGATGATGTATATCGTGTTTTAGAAAACGGCGGGACGTTTATCTCTTCTGGGATCATCAGTATGAAAAAGCAAGAAGTAAAAGATGCCCTTATTAAATCGGGTTTCAAAATTGAAGAAACGATGATGATGGAAGATTGGGTTGCGTTTATTGCTAAAAAAGAACTATAAGAGAGCGTGATGGTCGTGCAGCGTTATTTTATCCATTCCAATCAAATAAACGATTCTACAATAACAATTACCGGTGAAGATGTTCATCATATTGTAAGAGTTATGCGTATGAGCGTCGATGATCAACTATTATGTAGCTGTTCTGAAACTAGACAAACAGCGCGATGTCAAATTGCTGAAATTACCAATGATATGGTAGTAACACATATTGTAGAATGGATAAAGGCTGAGACTGAAATGCCAGTCCGTGTTACGATTGCGAACGGGCTGCCTAAAGGGGATAAATTGGAGCTAGTGATTCAAAAGGGAACGGAACTTGGAGCTGAAATGTTTATCCCTTTTAATGCTGGCCGTTCTATAGTGAAATGGGATGAAAAAAAGGGCAAGAAGAAAGTGGAAAGATGGAACAAGATTGCCAAAGAAGCGGCAGAGCAATCCCATCGGTCTTTCATTCCAGAAGTCTTAGCACCAATGTCTTTCACGGAGCTTATAAAAGCTAGTGAGAAGTATGAATATAAACTTGTTGCATATGAAGAAAGTGCAAGAGATGGAGAGCGTTCTGCTTTTGCATCTACCCTTCAAAATATGAAAGCAAATGACTCTATTTTTGTGATCTTTGGACCTGAAGGTGGATTAACAGATAAAGAAATAGAAAAGCTTACTCAACATGGATTTGTATGTTGTGCTTTAGGCCCAAGAATTTTAAGAACGGAAACAGCGCCGTTATATGCACTAAGCGCTATTTCTTATCATTTTGAATTAATGTGAGGTGAAAACCATGCCAACTGTTGCCTTTCACACACTTGGATGTAAAGTAAATCATTATGAAACAGAAGCAATCTGGCAACTGTTCAAAGAAAGTGATTACGAAAGAACGGAATTTGAAGGAACTTCAGATGTGTATGTCATTAATACCTGTACGGTTACGAATACAGGGGATAAAAAAAGTCGCCAAGTTATTCGCCGTGCAATAAGAAAGAATCCTGATGCAGTAATCTGTGTAACAGGCTGCTATGCACAAACGTCTCCAGCAGAAATCATGGCCATTCCTGGCGTGGATATCGTTGTAGGAACACAAGATCGTGTGAAAATGCTCGAATATATTGAGCAGTTCAAAAAAGAACGTCAGCCTATCAATGCTGTAGGAAATATCATGAAAGCTCGCGTTTACGAAGAGCTAGACGTACCAGCATTTACAGATCGTACGCGTGCTTCTCTGAAAATTCAAGAGGGCTGTAACAACTTCTGTACGTTCTGCATTATCCCTTGGGCACGTGGCTTAATGCGTTCACGTGATCCGCAAGAAGTTATCACACAAGCTCAGCAATTAGTAGACGCAGGATATAAAGAGATTGTCTTAACTGGAATCCATACCGGTGGTTACGGTGAGGATATGAAAGATTATAATTTTGCGATGTTGCTTCGTGAGCTAGATGCAAAAGTAGTCGGGTTAAAACGAATTCGTATTTCTTCTATAGAAGCGAGTCAAATTACTGACGAAGTGATTGAAGTACTAAATAATTCAGACAAAATTGTACGTCACCTTCATATTCCGATTCAATCAGCCTCTAATACGGTCTTAAAAAGAATGCGTCGTAAATATACGATGGAGTTCTTTGCAGATCGTTTAAACCGTCTGAAAGAGGCATTACCTGGACTTGCGATCACATCAGATGTTATCGTAGGTTTCCCAGGTGAAACAGAAGAAGAATTTATGGAGACCTACAATTTTATTAAAGAACATAAATTCTCAGAGCTTCACGTCTTTCCATATTCCAAACGCACAGGAACTCCTGCAGCAAGAATGACGGATCAAGTGGACGAAGAAGTAAAAAACGAAAGAGTACATCGTTTAATTGAACTATCCAATCAATTAGCAAAAGAATATGCTTCATTATTTGAAGACGAAGTACTAGAAGTAATACCTGAGGAACAGTATAAAGAAGAACTAAACTCTGGTTTATATGTCGGATATACAGACAATTACTTAAAAGTAGTTTTCCCGGCAAATGAAGAAATGGTTGGAAAACTTGTCAAAGTTAAAATTACCGAGGCAGGCTATCCATATAATAAAGGCCAATTTGTTCGCGTTTTAGTAGACGAGGTTAGTATGAAAGAAGAAAATGTTCGATTAACATCATAATTATTATCGAAAAGTGATTCCAATCTGGTACAAGCTGGAATCACTTTTTTTTATTGCCTTGAAAAAGATACGGCAATACTAATCATTGTACTCGCCAAAAAGTAATAAACATGTTATGATGTTAGAGGTCAGACCTCTTATATTTGAAAGGAGCATGAACATGCATACTAACATTGGAGAACTTATTGATCATACATTATTGAAAGCGGATGCTACTAAAGAAGCAGTCGTAACACTTTGTCAAGAAGCGAAGGAATACAATTTCGCATCTGTTTGTGTAAATCCAACATGGGTAAAGACTTCTGCAGAACTACTTGAAGGTACTAATGTGAAGGTTTGTACAGTTATTGGTTTTCCATTAGGCGCTAGCACTCCAGAAGTGAAAGCATTCGAAACGACTAATGCAATTGAAAACGGTGCCACTGAAGTGGACATGGTTATCAACATTTCTGCTCTTAAAGATGGCGACAATGAGCTTGTAGAAAGAGATATTCGTGCAGTGGTTGATGCTGCTAAAGGAAAAGCTCTAACTAAAGTTATCATCGAAACTTGCCTTTTAACGGAAGAAGAAAAAGTAAGAGCATGTGAAATAGCTGTAAAAGCAGGAACAGACTTTGTAAAAACTTCTACAGGATTCTCTACAGGTGGAGCAACAGTTGCTGACATCGCCCTAATGAGAAAAACAGTAGGACCTGACATTGGAGTAAAAGCTTCTGGCGGAGTTCGTGACGCACAAGGTGCAAAAGAAATGATTGAAGCTGGAGCAACAAGAATCGGAGCTAGCTCTGGTATTGCTATTGTAAATGGTTTAACAGCAGATAGCGATTATTAAGATATAGATGAATAGTGCCCAGCCTATTGGGTGCTTCAGACTGTAGACGAAATCGATGAAAATCGAGGATGCCTACAGTCTTTTTATTTTGGGTCCATTCAGGCCGCTACCTATGTAACTTCTCTATAAATCGAGAAAAAGGTTTTACGAAAGGAAGGGCAATAAACGAACAAACAAGATTAAAAATGACGCTTGAATGAGCAAGTTGTACATCTGCATTAGCTGCTAAGGCCTCCACAAAATTACTTAACAGAGGAATTAAAGGAAAGAAAATCAAGACTCCGAAAATATTTAGCCAAATGTGGGCATAAGCAGTAAGTTTTGCCTCTTTGATTCCGCCAAAACTTGCCATATAAGCGGTGACACAAGTCCCTATATTCGAACCTAACATAATAGCGATTCCTGCTGGAAGTGAGAGTAACTCATTATTTAAAAAGCTCATACTAATGCCGACCGTAGCAGAGCTTGAGTGAATCATTGCCGTTATTATAGTGCCAAGTATCACCCCAATGAAATGATGTTCATTTGTTAATAATAAAAAATCCTGAACATTGGAATAGAGAGATAACGGAAGAGCTAGTCCTTCAAATCCCTTCATTGCGACAAACAGGCACCCTAAACCAAAGATAGAAGAACCGATGCTAAACGGTAATTTTCTTTTCGAAAACAAACAGAAGAATCCGATGAGTAGTAGTGGTAGCACATAATTGGATATATCTAACGTAATTAACTCAGTAGTTAAGGTTGTGCCAATATTGCTCCCGAGCATGATTCCGATGGATTGATAGAAGGTTAAGTAGCCTGCTGCAACTAATCCAACGGTAATTACCATAACAGCTGAACTACTTTGAAGAAGTGCTGTTATTACAGCACCCACGATCATCCCTTTAATTGGATGATCTGTAAAATGCCGTATATAATCCTTTGTTCTATTTTCAGACAGTTGCAAAAGACCTGTCCTCATGACAGTCATTCCAAATAAAAAAATCGCTAAGTAAACAGAAAATAACGTTATAATGGTAAACAAGCTAATCACCTCTCTCCAAATATATGGAGGAGAGTGGACAAGAATGACAAAAATAAAAGGGGATATTTCGGATGAGGACATGGGTATCCAACACTGTAATGCATAGTTATCCTGGAATGGTTGCATTGGTTACGACGGAATGGGCTGGTAAACAAAATATAATGGCTGCTGGCTGGCATAGTTATATATCTTATGAACCACCCATTTTCGGGGTTGCTATCGCCAAAGAAAGGTTTTCACATCAATCGATAGAACAATCCGGTGAGTTTGCAATAAATTTTGTTGCAGAAGGATATGCAGATTATATTCAATATGCTGGAACAATTAGCGGTCATAAAAGTGATAAACTGGAGCAATTAAACGCATCCTATACAAAAGGGAAAGAAATTGGAGCACCGATCTTAGAGAATGCTTACATTGCTTACGAATGTAAAGTAATCGATCAACGAACTTATGGGGATCACGATTGGTTTGTGGGAGAAATTGTAGGCTTCTATAAAGACGAAGCTGTTTTTCAAGATAATGGACTACCAAATTGGGAAAAACTTTCTATCCCACTTTATTTGGGGAGATCTCAGTATATGATAGCGAATAAAGAGGCAAAGGTAATTGACCTATATCAAGATAATAAATAAAGGTCAGATTGTTTAGAAGCAATTCCTTATAATTGTTGACCATCACAAATGAATATATTATAATTGGGAAGTACATGTTCTATACATGCTTTTTTTCGTATTGAACATATTTTTCTGAAAATGTTAGTGGTTGTTCTGGAGGGAGGGAATTAGAATGTCGAAAACAGTTGTTCGTAAAAACGAATCGCTTGAAGATGCTCTTCGCCGTTTCAAACGTTCAGTTTCAAAAACTGGTACGTTGCAAGAAGCAAGAAAGCGTGAATTCTATGAAAAGCCAAGCGTAAGACGCAAGAAAAAGTCTGAAGCTGCTAGAAAGCGTAAATTTTAACAAGAGGGTGTAAGAATGAGTCTTCTCGAGCGTTTAAATACCGATATAAAGCAAGCAATGAAGGATAAGGACAAAGAGAAGCTTTCCGTACTCAGAATGGTTAAGTCTGCGATTCAGAACGAATCCATTAAGCATGGTAGAGATTTAACTGAAGAGGAAGAACTTACCGTATTGTCTCGTGAATTAAAGCAACGTAAAGACTCCCTCCATGAATTTGATAAAGCCGGTCGTGAAGACTTGGTTCATAAATTACAAGGTGAACTTACGATAGTCGAACATTACATGCCTGAACAGTTATCCGAAGAGGAAGTATCAGCAATTGTCCAACAGACAATTGCTGATGTGAATGCTACGTCAAAAGCTGATATGGGTAAAGTAATGGGGGCTTTAATGCCTAAAGTAAAAGGCAAAGCGGACGGTAGCCTTGTTAACAAACTTGTACAACAACATCTTTCATAAAAACAGTAAAATAGCACCTTACTTCTGTAAGGTGCTGTTTTTACATTTACCCTTACTATTTCACCGTTTCAACCTTACACCGCCACATGCTGTTCTATTCTTTTAAAAAAATACATAAATTTTTGAAACTTAATGGTTATCTGTGCGTATTACTTATTAGGTACGGTGAAATATAAATATGAAGGAAAAGGTGGAGAGGAGGACAATATGAAAAAAGTTCTTCGTATAAGTTATCTTAGTACTTTTTTGCTTGCTTTAATTTTATCGGTATTACCCATTTTGCCTTCCCAAACGGATAGTGCAGATAAGCTTGTTTACGTCATCCCTGTAGAAAATACAGTGGAAAGTGGCTTGCTTGCTTTTATTAACAGGTCGATCAATGAGGCAGAGGCTGCTGGAGCTGACTTAATCATTTATCAGCTACATACTCCAGGAGGAGCAGTGGACGCAGCTAGTGAAATATCGAAAAAAATTCAAGCAACCTCGATTCCAAGTGTCGCTTTTGTAAACACAAGAGCTTTATCTGCTGGAGCCTACTTAGCATTATACGCGGATCAAATTTATATGACTCCTGGTGCAACTATGGGGGCTGCTGCAGTTATTACTGGAGATGGTAATGCTGCAGATCAGAAAGCGCAGTCTTACTGGTTGCAAGAGATGGAAAATGCCGCAGAATCAACTGGAAGAGATCCTAAATACGCTTTAGCGATGGCTGATACGGAAATTGATCTTCCAAAAGTAGGAGCGCCAAAGGGGACTTTACTTACACTTGGTCCAAAAGATGCGCTCGAGGTTGGCTATTCTGAGGGAACCGTGTCAAACTTAGATGAGCTTATACAAACATTGGGCTTTGAAGGTGCCGAGGTTGTCAGTGCTAAAGTCTCCTTTGCTGAGAATATCGCACGCTTTATTACACACCCAGTAGTCGTGCCAATTTTATTATCCATTGGTTCTTTAGGGCTTGTACTTGAGCTTTATTCACCTGGATTTGGTATTCCGGGAGCCATGGGCATTAGTGCATTATTGTTGTTTTTCTATGGGCATTTAGTTGCTGGATTAGCTGGGATGGAAACAATTATTCTGTTTGTCGTAGGAGTAATACTGATTGTCTTAGAGATATTTGTGCCTGGGGGGATATTAGGCGTGTTAGGGTTAGGAGCAGTAATTGTTAGTTTCTTTTTAGCTGGAGACGATATAGCTAAAACGGGTATCGCATTGTTAATTGCTATGTTAGTTACAATTGTAGCTATGGTATTATTGTTTACTGTATTCGGAAAACGAATCCGGATGTTTGACCGCATTATTTTGCGGGATTCTACGAACACAGAACAAGGATATGTTTCCAATGTGTCTCGAATCGAATTAGTTGGTCAAGTAGGGGTAACATTAACAGCATTAAGACCTTCAGGAACAGCCGTGATTAATGAAGAAAGAATCGATGTTGTAACAGAAGGTATGTTTATTGAGTCTAATAAAAAAGTTACAATTGTAAAAGCAGAAGGATCACGTATTGTCGTAAGAGAGGTCCATTCAGAAGAATAGAATGTAAGGAGGAAATAATAGTATGTTAGAGCCAACATCATTAATTATTTTAGTAGCAGTTGTATTAGGAATTATCTTTTTATCTGTATTATTGACTTTTGTCCCAGTTATGCTATGGATTTCAGCTTTAGCTGCAGGGGTTCGTGTTAGTATCTTCACCCTAATTGGAATGAGATTAAGAAGGGTTATTCCGAGTCGAGTTATTAATCCCTTAATCAAAGCACATAAAGCTGGCGTAGATGTAACGACAAATCAATTAGAGAGTCACTATTTAGCAGGAGGAAATGTGGACCGTGTTGTAAATGCTCTTATCGCAGCTCAACGCGCAAACATTGAATTACCATTTGAACGCGGAGCAGCTATTGATTTAGCTGGTCGTGATGTACTTGAAGCAGTTCAAATGTCCGTTAATCCAAAAGTTATCGAAACTCCATTTATCGCCGGTGTAGCGATGGATGGTATTGAAGTGAAAGCAAAAGCCCGTATTACTGTTCGTGCGAACATTGAACGTCTAGTAGGGGGTGCCGGTGAAGAAACGGTTATCGCTCGTGTAGGTGAGGGTATCGTAAGTACCATCGGTTCTGCTGATAATCATAAAAAAGTATTAGAAAATCCAGATATGATTTCTCAAACAGTTTTATCTAAAGGTCTAGATGCAGGTACAGCTTTTGAGATCTTATCCATTGATATTGCTGATATTGATATCGGTAAAAACATTGGTGCAGAGTTACAAACTGACCAAGCAGAAGCAGACAAGAAAATTGCTCAAGCAAAAGCGGAAGAGCGTCGTGCAATGGCCGTTGCACAAGAACAAGAGATGCGCGCTCGCGTAGAAGAAATGCGTGCGAAGGTTGTGGAAGCAGAAGCAGAGGTACCACTTGCGATGGCAGAAGCATTACGTACTGGAAATATCGGAGTAATGGACTATATGAATATCCAGAATATCACTGCTGATACTGAGATGAGAGATTCTATCGGAAAATTAACAGATCAGCCAGAAGATGGGGAAAATAAGTAATAAATACCACGGGGAAACACTTGTGTTTTCCCCTACTCCTTAATGAAGGGAGGAGATTTTGTTTTGGATGCAATATGGGAACTAATACGTCAAAACCCATTTCTTTTAATATTGCTACTTGGTGCGCTTACAGGTTTTTTTAGAAAAAAGCCGCAAGAAGAGGAACAGAAAAAACGTCAGCAACAGAAACGACAAACTGAGCAGACGAATTCTCAATCTTCTTATCCAAATAGAGAAGATGTTCGTCAAGAAGCTAAGCCTGTTCAAACGGAAGAAAAGCCGCGTTTTGATTGGGATATTGATATTTTCCAGGAGACGAAGGAAGAATTGGAGAAGAAAGTTCGAGAAACATTCTCTCCATATATGGAAAAGAAGAAAGAACAAGTTTCCACTATCCAGGATAATATGAAAGATAAAGTTCAAGAACTCTCCATTAAACAACAGGAGATATCTAGAAATAGCCCTATTTTAAAACAAGAGCTACAGCTTTCAGAAGGTAAAGTAGTGAATGATAAATATAAAATCAATCCGAAAAGAGTAGTAGAGGGAGTTATGTGGTCTGAAATTTTAGGGCAACCACGCTCTAGAAATCCACATCGACCAATTTACTCTCAACATTTTTCTGCTGCAAGAAAAAAAAGGTAAAGGAAATCCCATGCCGGTAAGTCGGTATGGGATTTTTTATTATGAACATCGAAATTCAGTGATAGAACCCTCTTTTTTCTCATACACATGAGAGGAAAGGGGGTTTTTCCATGCTCAAAAAGTTTCGAGCGAGAATGAACAGCTGGATGTCAGAAAATATGGAATTGCCCGCAGATGTCATGATGGATCTGCCTCGAATAACAATGATTGGACAAATACATATATATATTGAAAACCATCGTGGATTGCTTACCTTTAGTGACACGGAAATCCGCCTCATGCTAAAGCAAGGTCAGCTTCTTGTAAAAGGCGAGTCGTTTGTCATAAGGACGATACTTCCAGAAGAAATTTTACTTGAAGGAAAAATAAGCCAAGTACTCTATTTGAATGAATAATTTAGGAGGATTTTCATGAAAAATCAATGGATTAACTTTTTTTCTGGAAGTGTAAAAATCATTATTCATGGTAGAGGGGTGGAAAGATTCCTCAATGATTGTACAAGGCATGGAATACAAATATGGCAAGTGAAGAAATTGGGTGCTGAAGCCTACACATGTTATGTTTTATTGAAAGACATTAAAAAGCTAAGGAGCCTTATTAAGAATCAAGAATGTAAATTTCGCTTCTTAACTAGAAAGGGCTTTCCGTTTCTCTTGCAATACTCTTTAAGAAACAGCGGAATAGTTACAGGTGTAATTCTTTGTGTACTTACCATCTTTTTATTATCAAATATGGTATGGAGTATTGAAATTAAAGGGGCAAATCCAGCAACAGAGCATAAGATTGTGCAAGAATTGAACAAGCTTGGGCTTAAAAAAGGAAAGTTCCAATTTTTTATCCGTGATGTCGAAAGTATCCAAAAGTATTTAGCCGATACAATTAGTGAAATTACTTGGGTTGGAGTGGAATTAAACGGAACCTCTTACCATTTTGAAGTCGTAGAAAAAAATGAACCAGAAAAAATAGAACAACTTTCTCCACGCAATTTCCGCGCATCTAAAAAGGCTGTCATTGCAAAAGTGTTTGTTGAAAAAGGACAACCAATGGTACAGATAAACGATCATGTGGAAAAGGGAGACTTACTAGTGTCAGGTCTAATTGGAAAAGAAGATAATAAAAAATCTATCGCTGCAGTTGGGGAAGTGCTTGGAGAAACATGGTACATGTCTGAGGTTAATATTCCTTTAAAACAAACTCTCTCCGTACTTACTGGGGAGGCATATAAGCAGCATTATGTTAAAATAGGAAATATAGAAATACCAATTTGGGGATTTTTTCAGCCTGATTATAAACAAACAAAAGAATATAAAGTAGAGCGTCCGGCTTACTTTTGGAAATGGAGGCTGCCAATCTCTTATGCTGGGAAAACAATTCATGAAACGGAAAAAGTCGAGAAAAATTATGATGTGGAAGAAGCAATAGAAGAGGCACTTGTCATATCGAAAAAAGAATTAGCAGGAAAATTAGCAGAAGACGCAGTGATTAAAGGAGAAAAAGTTTTGCACCATGAAACAGAGAATGGTAAAGTAAAAATATATATTCATTACCAAGTCATTGAAAATATTGTAAAAATAGAGCCAATTATTCAAGGAGACTGAGGAATGTCAGAAGAACTAGTGATGATGAAACAACAAGTAAATAATCCGAATGAAGCTATTGCGCTTTTTGGCAACCAAGATGTTCATTTAAAAAGAATTGAAGAAGAATTGAAGGTTTCAATTGTAACACGTGGTGAAGCTGTTAATATCTCTGGTGATATTAAAAATGTAGAAATGGTCGATTGTGTCCTACAGAACTTATTATTGGTGATTAGAAAAGGTATCTCCATTAGTGAGCGAGATGTGGTCTATGCCATTCAATTAGCACGTGAAGATAAGCTAGATTCTTTTCAAGATTTATACGAGGAAGAACTTACGAAAAATGTTAAAGGGAAATCCATTCGAGTTAAAACTTTAGGACAAAGACAATACGTTTCTGCTATCAAGAAAAAAGATTTAGTTTTCGGAATTGGACCAGCTGGAACCGGGAAAACCTATCTAGCTGTTGTTATGGCAGTTACAGCATTAAAAAACGGACAGGTAAAACGGATTATTTTAACACGTCCTGCAGTAGAAGCTGGAGAAAGCTTAGGGTTTCTTCCAGGAGATTTAAAGGAGAAAGTGGACCCGTACTTAAGACCACTTTATGATGCTCTACACGATGTATTTGGGTCAGAACATACTCAACGATTAATTGAACGAGGAACCATTGAAATTGCGCCGCTAGCGTATATGAGAGGTAGAACTTTAGATGATGCTTTTGTTATCTTGGACGAGGCCCAAAATACTACAGCCGCACAAATGAAAATGTTTTTAACAAGACTTGGCTTTGGTTCTAAAATGGTTATTACAGGCGATGTATCTCAAATTGATTTACCTAAGGGAATGAAGTCTGGATTGAATGTAGTAAGGGATATTTTGAAAAACACTTCAGGTATTCAATTTATCGAACTGGAGCAATCTGATGTAGTTCGCCATCCTTTAGTTGCGAGAATTATTGCAGCTTACGAAAAGTTAGAAGAAAAATAAAAAGCCCCTTTATTGGGGCTCTTTCGCTTGTAGAAATCTGTCTTATGCTTGTCGGAGCTGAGCGAGCCGCTTACGCTTTTCTATGAAGGAGGGGAGTTTATGAAGAAGGGTCGTTTTAGGTGGTTTACTTCTTTTCAGCAAATAAAAGGGTTTAAATTTTATCATATTATTATCTATTGTTTACTTGGTATTGTTATGTTTGGACTAATGTATAGCAATGTAAAGCCAGAAGAGATCAACGTAGAGTTATTCTCTCAGGCTGAAAGAACGATTGTCGCCCCGCATAATTTTGAAGATCGTGAAGCAACAGAAATGAAAAGAAGAGAAGCTGCAGATAGTATAGATGATCAATATCGTCATGATAGAGAAAAAGCAATTCAACAAGCGGACAGAGTACATAAGATATTTGATAGTGTAGAAGAAGTGAAAAAAAAGATAGAAACGATGGAAAAAGTACCGGAAACAACCAATCCTGTGGAATCTGAGGATTCACAGGAAACCGAAACCCCAGAAACAGAACCTCTTAAATTATCCGTAGAGGAAAAGTTGAATCTGCTGAAAGAAAATCTTACTAGTCAAGTTACTGAAGACTGGAGGACTTCTATTTCAGATGAAGAATATACAATGTTATTAGATATGTCTGAAGCTGATTTATCACGCTTAAGGAATGCGACTGTAACTGCTTTAAATAATGCGATGTCTAAGAAAATTCGCATCGAAGAAGAATTAAGGAATGCTAAAAATGCAGCAGTTCAGGAAATACAGGATTATGCAAATTTCCCGATAAGTATAAGGAGTATAGGGATTAATATCGCCAATTTAGCGATTATACCTAATGTTATTTACGATTCTGAATTAACACAAGATTTAAGGCAACAAGAAGAGGATAAAGTCGATCCAGTTCGGATTTCGCAAGGTGATGTCATTGTGAAGGCTGGGGAATTTATTGACCGAGAAAAGTTTAGAGTTTTAGATGCAGCTGGTTTTGTTGATCAATCTAATTCCATTACCCCTTTTGTTGGATTAGCTATCATAATATCATTGGTGGTATCTGCCTTATCGTATTTGTTTAGAAATATTGATACAACCATTCATAGTAAAAACACTTATCTAACCATGTATTTACTTATTTTTACTATTACGTTAGTTTTGTTGAAAATATTCAGTCTGTTCCAAACGATAAATACAACTGAAATAGGTTATATTGCTCCAGTGGCAATGGGAGCAATGTTAATCAAAATGCTCATTGACGATCGGATTGCCATAATTTCAAGTATCATTTTTGGAATTAGTGGAAGTCTCATATTTAATACGGTGCCAGGTGCAATGAACTATACAGTTGGAGCATACCTGATTATTTCAGCCGTTTCTGCAGTATTATTCTTGAATCAGCATAACCGTAGATTAACGATTTTACAAACAGGGTTATTTGTTTCCTTAATTAACGTAGTAACAGTAATCGCCATGATGATGCTAACTAACCGGGATTTCTCAGGTGTTAGTGAGCTGGTTGAAATAGGGACACATGCCACAATGGCAGTAGGGTCAGGAGTCGTTTCAGCTGTGTTAACCATAGGGATACTTCCGTTTTTCGAAGTAGGATTTGGGATGTTATCTACAATGAAATTACTGGAGCTATCAAATCCAAACCATCCGTTATTAAGAAAAATTTTGATGGAGACTCCAGGTACTTATCACCATAGTGTTATGGTTGCAAATCTTTCTGAATCTGCATGTGAAGCGGTGGGGGCAAACGGACTCTTAGCAAGAGTAGCGTCGTATTATCATGATATTGGTAAGACGAAAAGGCCGCATTATTTTATTGAGAATCAATTGGGAAGCAATAACCCACATGACAAATTGCCTCCGCAAACCAGTAGAAATATTATAATTGCACACGCTACAGATGGGGCTCAAATTTTACGTGAGCATAATATGCCAAAAGAAATTATAGATATTGCCGCACAGCATCACGGTACTTCTTTGTTGAAATTTTTCTATCATAAAGCAAAGGAAAAGAATGATGGAATCACTGAATCGGAATATCGTTATCCAGGGCCTAAAGCTACTACGAAAGAGGCTGCAATAGTTGGTACTGCAGATAGTATTGAAGCGGCAGTTCGGTCTCTAAATAATCCAACTCCAGATAAAATAGAATCTATTGTTAAAGCTATTATTAGTGATCGATTACAAGATGCCCAATATAGCGATTGCTCTTTAACCTTTAAAGAACTTGAAACCATCGGACAATCATTTTGTGAAACCTTACAAGGTATCTTTCATTCGCGAATTGAATACCCAGAAGCAACAAAGAAAAAGGGAGATGAGGAATAATGTTGGAAATCGATATGATAGACGAAACCTCAGAAATATCAACTGAAAAATGGACGGAAATTAAAGAACTGCTACTTTTTGCAGCAAAGTCGGAATCCGTCGTCGAGAAGGCGGAGCTATCTGTAACTTTTGTTGATAATGAAAAAATAAAAGAAATTAATCGTGACTATCGTAATAAAGACCAAGCAACGGATGTTATCTCTTTTGCAATGGAAGAGATAGGAGAAGGGGAAATAGAAATAATTTACGATGATGAGGCCCCTAGAGTACTTGGAGACATCATCATATCCGTTCCTAAGGCGATGGAACAAGCCGAAGAATATGGTCATTCATTTAAAAGAGAGCTTGGTTTTTTAGCCTTGCATGGTTTCCTTCATTTATTAGGTTATGATCATGAAACAGAGGAACAAGAGAAAGAAATGTTTCAGAAACAAAAGGAAATTTTAGATGCTTATGGCCTCTCAAGAACGTAATAAAAAAGGATATCGTGGGTCTTTTACCAGAAGTTTTTTCTACGCGTTTGCCGGACTATTGTTTGTGCTTAGAACTGAGAGGAATATAAAGGTCCATGTTACAATTGCTATTTTTATGATAGCGTTATCCTATTATTTAGGAATTACAAAGCAAGAGTGGCTAGTGTTATTTTTGGTAATTGGTGGAATGTTAGTTATAGAAATCATGAATACTGCCATAGAAAATGTGGTAGATCTTGTAACAGAAGATTTTCACCCTCTTGCTAAAATCGCCAAGGATGTGGCGGCTTCGGCTGCCTTAGTTTTTGCTTGCATCTCTGTTATAATAGGGGTAATCTTATTTGGGCCTTATTTGCTTGCTATTGTCAAATAAATTGAAAATTTAAAATTTTTTATATTTTTATTTAATTTTAGCGTGATTTACAATGCAATTTAAGGTAAAATATAAGTAACGCGACCCTGAAGCTTATTGAAGAAAGGAAGAAACATATTGAACATCGAAGCTTTAATTAAAGAAGCAAAAGCAGCAAGAGAATTAGCCTATGCACCCTATTCTAAATTCAAAGTAGGTGCAGCCTTACTAGGAAAAGACGGAAAGGTCTATCGCGGATGCAATATTGAAAATGCTGCATATAGTATGTGTAATTGTGCAGAACGTACAGCCCTCTTTAAAGCGTATTCAGAAGGCCAAAAAGAGTTTGACGCCATTGCTGTTGTCGCTGACACACGTCGTCCAGTTCCGCCATGTGGAGCGTGCCGCCAAGTTATATCGGAGCTATGTGCGCCTGAAACGAAAGTTATCCTAACCAACCTCCATGGTGATGTGCAAGAATTAACTGTAGCAGAGTTACTGCCAGGAGCTTTCTCACCGGAGGATTTAAATGATTGAAGCTAATTATAAGTCAGGATTTGTTTCCATTATTGGTAGGCCAAATGTTGGTAAATCAACATTTTTAAATCGTGTTATCGGTCAGAAGATTGCCATTATGAGTGACAAACCACAAACGACTAGAAATAAAATACAAGGTGTATATACTCAAGATGACGCACAAATTGTCTTTATCGACACTCCTGGTATTCATAAACCTAAGCATAAATTAGGTGATTTTATGATGAAGGTGGCGCAAAATACGTTAAAAGAGGTTGACCTTGTCTTATTTATGATTAATGCAAAAGAAGGTCTAGGAAGAGGAGACGAATTTATTATTGAGAAACTGAAAGAAACGAATACTCCAGTTTACTTAGTAATAAACAAAATTGATGAAGTGCACCCCGATGAACTCCTGCCATTGATGGAAACATATAAATCATTGTTTCCATTTAAAGAAATTGTTCCTATTTCTGCACTTCAAGGAAATAACGTGGAGACCCTATTAGAGCAGATTAAGAAATTCTTGCCAGAGGGACCACAATATTACCCAGCGGACCAGGTGACAGATCACCCAGAACGTTTTATTGTAGCAGAGCTAATTCGTGAAAAGGTTCTCCATTTAACGAGAGAGGAAGTCCCTCACTCCATCGCTGTAGCTATTGACTCTATGAAAAAAAGAGAACGTGGAGATATCGTGGATATTCAGGCAACGATTGTGGTAGAGCGCGATTCTCAAAAGGGTATAGTCATTGGTAAACAAGGAAAAGTTTTAAAAGAAGTGGGACAAAAAGCAAGAATCGATATTGAAGCGCTATTAGGCTCAAAAGTCTTTTTAGAACTTTGGGTGAAGGTCCAAAAGGATTGGCGTAATAAACAATCCCAACTACGTGACTTTGGGTTTAACGCAGACGAATATTAAAGAAAAAACGAAACTGGCTCACTCTATTTATGACTAGATAGCCAGTGCTCAAACTTAAATAAATAATACATTCTTATTGCAAAAAAAATAAAAGACGAGCGGACAATCATAGCAGTTAAATTTGACAGGGAATTTACAAAATTTATCTAACATGTTTTGGCCCTTGAACGGTCATCATAGTCATATAGGAATTGGAATAAGTATGCTGGTCTTTACTACAGAAAGGGTGGGGTTAACAATGTTGGATTTTACCTGGAAAGTCTTTAAAGAAACAGGTAATATTGATACCTATCTTCTTTTTAAAGAGCTCGAAAAGGAGAATGTCGATATACCCGAACAATCAGAAGAGCTGGCGCATCGCGACTTACCAATTTCATAATGATGGCTAATACAAAGGCAATTTACATCGTGTAGATTGCCTTTTTATGTTGTGGTGCTTACAATATGAGTTAAAAGAACTTTATTTAGTGCGGGAAGGTGTGCGAATTTGCTACATAAGTGTGAAGGTATTGTAATTAGAACAAACGCCTACGGAGAATCAAATAAAATTGTCACACTTTACACCAAAGAGTTGGGAAAAGTTGGTGTTATGGCAAGGGGAGCAACGAAGCCTAGTAGCAGGCTTACATCCGTTTCACAACTGTTTTCTCACGGAATGTATCTTTTTCAAAAGGGAAGTGGCTTAGGAAGCTTGCAGCAAGGTGAGATTCTAGAATCGATGCGTTCAATAAGAGAGGATATATTTTTGACTGCCTATTCTTCATATGTCGTGGAATTACTGGATAAAGTAACAGAGGAAGGAAGGCGTAATCCTCATTTGTATGAGCTACTTTATTTGATGCTTCACTACATCAATGAAGGGATAGATCCAGAGATATTAACCTTTATTTATGAAGTAAAGATGCTAGAAGCGATTGGAATAACACCAGAATTAAATAAATGCGCTTCTTGTTCATCTACGGAAGGTACCTTTGCGTTTTCGATTAAAGAGGGTGGCTATCTTTGTCATCGTTGTTTCCATAAGGATCCTCACCTTATTAAAGCATCGCCAGCTACATTACGGCTCCTACGAACCTTTTATTACTATGATTTAAACAGGATAGGAAACTTATCATTAAAAGAGGAAACTAGAAAAGAATTACGCTTTATTTTAGATGAATATTATGACGCGTATTCGGGGATAATGTTGAAATCTAAACGCTTCTTAAAGCAAATGGATTCGTTAAAGGTAAATCTTGATAAAAAATAGGCAGGCGAAGGTTGACTTTCCGAAAAAAATCATTTATTATCCAATTACGTTCATAATGATTGCAGTGAAAGAGAATAGTACCTGTTCCGCTCTAATAAAGCGAACCTAGGATAGTGAGAGCTAGGGGTTAGAGTTGCAGGGAAGGCGCTCTGGAGCAATACGGATAAAGTGGTAAAGAGATGAGATGCTCTTTACAAATAGGGTGGAACCGCGGGAAAACCTCTCGTCCCTATGCTGATGAAAGTTGGCATAGAGATGAGAGGTTTTTTCTATTTTTCATTCTTTATTGCCAACAAGGAATGTAAGAAATAAGAGTTGGAGGGATTGAAAGTTGAACATTCAAAATATGATTTTAACATTACAAAACCATTGGTCAGAACAAGGTTGTATCTTAATGCAAGCTTATGACGTGGAAAAGGGTGCTGGTACGATGAGCCCATATACCTTCCTAAGAAGTATTGGTCCTGAGCCATGGAATGTTGCCTATGTCGAGCCATCCAGAAGACCTGTTGATGGGAGATATGGAGAAAATCCAAATAGACTATATCAGCATCATCAATTTCAAGTAATAATGAAGCCATCACCTGATAACATACAAGAATTATATTTAGAGTCTTTAAAGAAGCTTGGTATCGATCCATTAAAGCATGACATTCGTTTTGTAGAGGATAACTGGGAGGCGCCAACGCTTGGTGCTGCTGGACTAGGTTGGGAAGTATGGCTTGACGGAATGGAAATTACACAGTTTACGTATTTTCAACAAGTCGGCGGTTTAGAGTGTAAACCAGTTTCGGTAGAAATTACGTATGGAATTGAACGCTTAGCATCTTATATACAGGATAAAGAGAATGTATTTGATCTAGAATGGACGGAAGGGTTTACAGTTCGTGATATTTTCCTTCAACCAGAATATGAGCATTCTAAATATACATTTGAAACTTCGGATCCAGATATGCTGTTTACTCTTTTTGATATTTATGAAAAAGAAGCACATCGTCAAATGGACTATGGTTTAGTTCATCCTGCGTATGATTATGTATTAAAATGCTCCCATACCTTTAATCAATTAGATGCGAGAGGTGCCATCTCTGTGACTGAGAGAACAGGCTATATTGGAAGAGTTCGAAATCTAGCTAGAAAAGTAGCAAGGACTTTTTACGAAGAGAGAGAAAAGCTCGGTTTTCCAATTTTAAACAAGAGGGAGAACATAAATGAGTAAACGAGATTTTTTAATAGAAATTGGATTAGAGGAAATGCCAGCTCGGTTTGTTACCGACGCAATGAACCAGTTAGAGGAAAAGGTGAAAAGTTGGTTAACGAGTCATCAGTTAGAGTTCGGTTATGTTCATGTTTATTCTACACCACGTCGCTTGGCTGTGTTGGTAGAGGACTTAGTTGAAAAGCAAGCGGATGTAACGTTAGAAGCGAAAGGGCCAGCTAAAAAAGTAGCCCTTGATACGAACGGAGATTGGTCTAAGGCAGCACAAGGCTTTACACGTGGGCAAGGCTTGACTGTAGAAGATATTTATTTTAAAGAAATTAATGGAGTAGAATACGCTCACGTTAAAAAGCATGTTACAGGTAAAGAAACGAAAGCAATTTTAGAAACAATTGCACCTGTATTAACAAGTATTCATTTTCCGAAAAATATGCGTTGGGGAAGTGAGGAGTTACGCTTTGTTCGTCCGATTAAATGGCTAGTCGCTTTATTCGGAGAGGATGTAATTCCAGTCCAAATTACAAACGTTCATTCTGATCGTGTGTCAACAGGGCACCGCTTTTTAGGTGGCCAAGTAGAGCTAAAAGAAGCGGTTAATTACGTAGAAGCTCTGCTTT
Source organism: Sutcliffiella halmapala (assembly GCF_002019665.1). Lineage (GTDB taxonomy): Bacteria > Bacillota > Bacilli > Bacillales > Bacillaceae_I > Sutcliffiella_A > Sutcliffiella_A halmapala. The sequence goes on from NZ_KV917375.1 coordinate 1,492,602, forward strand.
CCAATTACGTTATTGTGAATGCCTTTGAACGGAAAGAAGCGATTAGACAGCAGCTTACTATTATTGCAGATGAAAATAACTGGGATATTCCAGTGGATGAGGATTTATTAGAAGAAGTAAACAATCTGGTCGAGTATCCAACCGCACTTTTCGGAACATTTGAATCTGAATATTTATCCTTACCAGAAGAAGTGTTAATTACATCAATGAAAGAGCATCAACGTTATTTCCCAGTAAAAAGCAAGGAAGGAAAACTACTTCCTTATTTTGTAACCGTTCGTAATGGTAATCATGAGAACTTAGATAATGTTGCAAGAGGGAACGAGAAGGTGTTGCGTGCAAGGCTTTCTGATGCTGCTTTCTTCTCAAGGGAAGATGAAAAGCTTGTGATCGAAGAAGCTGTAAAAAGATTAGATAAGATTGTTTTCCACGAAGAAATAGGAACGACAGGAGAAAAGGTGAAAAGAGTTCATGGATTTGCACTTGAACTGGCTAATCTTCTGCAGGTTGGTAAAGAAACGAGAGAGAATGTGAGTCGTGCGGCGTCTATTTACAAGTTCGACCTAGTGTCCCATATGGTGTATGAATTTCCAGAGCTTCAAGGAATCATGGGGGAGAAATATGCGATTGCCAAGGGTGAAAATCCTATTGTTGCACGGGCAATAAATGAACATTATATGCCACGTTCCGCTGATGATGACACGCCAGCATCAGATGTAGGGGCTATTCTTAGTATCGCAGAGAAATTGGATACCATTGTTGGTTTCTTCGCAATTGGTGTGATTCCCACAGGATCTCAAGACCCATATGCCTTAAGACGACAAGCATCAGGGGTTATCCAAATATTAATAAAAAAACAATGGTCTATTTCATTGGAAGAGCTTATTAAAAAATTTGTTGCACATTACAAAGAGCAAAGTATTGGCAAACGTGATCAAGAAGCTATTACTGCTGAAGTAATACAGTTCTTTAAATTACGTTTAAAAAATAACCTATCTGAGCGTGGTATCCGTTACGATATCGTGGATGCTATTTTAGAATTACCACTGCAGGATATGGGCTCTAGTGTGAAAAAGGCTGAAACTTTAGAAACGAAAAAATCTGATGAAAATTTTAAAGAAATTATGGAATCCTTGAGTCGTGTGCGCAATATTGCCAAGAAAGCAACCGCAGAGATGGAATTAACAGCAGCTTTATTACAAGAAAAAGAAGAACAACAATTGTATACACTTTACTTGGATAAAGAAGAAAAAGTGTTACAAGCTGTAAACGATCAAGATTATCATGAGGCATTCAATGAGTTAGCTTCGTTAAAGCCAGCAATTGATGCGTTCTTCGAAAATATCATGGTTATGACAGACAATGAACAAATAAAGGCAAATCGTTTAGCGTTAATGAGAAAACTGGCTAGCCTAATTTCTGTATTTGGTAATATTAATGGGATTATCGTAAAGTAATATTGTGAGACAAATGATACGTCGTATGATAAAATAAGAAATCTTGAGGAAGGCTGACTAATAATAGTAAACTATATTTAGTCAGCCTCTTTCCAATTGTAAGCTTCTTCAGTATAATTAGTATATAATATTTACATATAAAGTATGTCACAATTAAAATGAAATATTTTATTGACTAGATAAGTATCGCATTTATAATAAGGTGGTGAACGACAATAGAACTGAATAAGCGGCAAGAACATATTTTACAAATTGTAAAAGAGCAAGGACCTATTACCGGAGAAGCTATTGCAGATCAACTTCATTTAACAAGAGCAACCTTGCGACCCGATTTAGCGATATTAACAATGGCAGGCTACTTAGATGCTAGGCCACGTGTTGGTTATTTCTATACTGGTAAGACAGGTTCACAATTACTTTCGGATAAAATTAATAAGATACAGGTTCACGACCATTCATCGATTCCAGTAGTAGTCCATGAAAGCGTATCTGTGTATGATGCAATTTGTACGATGTTCCTAGAAGATGTTGGTACATTATTTGTAGTGGATAATTTTTCAATAATAGTTGGCGTGTTATCGAGAAAAGATTTACTGCGTGCGAGTATCGGCAAGCAGGAACTTACTTCGGTTCCTGTTAACATCATCATGACTAGAATGCCAAATGTGACCTATTGTTTTAAGGATGACTTAATTATTGATGTTGCAAAGAAATTAATCGAAAAGCAAATAGACGCTCTTCCAGTCGTAAAGCAAACAGAAAAAGGTTACGAAGTGATAGGAAGAATTACAAAAACAAACATTACCAAAGTGCTGGTTGCCTTAGCGCATAACGAAATTATCTAGATTGGAGGAGAATCATGGAAAAGCGAACCGTTTATATAGTTTCAGATTCAGTTGGAGAGACGGCAGAACTTGCTGTAAAAGCTGCGATTAGCCAATTTAACGGAGCGAACTTTCATTTGAAAAGAATTCCTTATGTGGAAGATATCGCAACAATAAATGAAGTGATCTCCATTGCGAAATTAAATCATGGACTTATTGCTTTTACGCTTGTAGTTCCTGAAATGAGAAAGCACCTTATTGCTTCGGCGCTAAAAGAGGGTGTATCTGTGTATGACATTATCGGTCCATTGGTAGATTTGATGGAACAGGAATATAATGTGAAGCCGAAATATCAACCAGGTCTAGTCCGTCAGCTTGACGATGACTATTTTAAAAAGATAGAAGCTGTTGAATTTGCTGTTAAATATGACGATGGACGGGATCCACGAGGAATTATTAAAGCGGATATTGTCTTGGTTGGGGTATCACGAACGTCAAAAACACCATTATCTCAGTATTTAGCACATAAACGCTTGAAGGTAGCGAATGTCCCGATAGTACCAGAGGTAGATCCTCCAGAGGAGCTATATAAAGTATCACCAGAAAAGTGCTTTGGTTTGAAAATTAGCCCAGAAAAGCTAAATGATATAAGAAAAGAACGACTAAAGGCATTAGGTTTAAATGATAAAGCAGCCTATGCGAATTTAGAAAGAATTAAAGAAGAGCTTGCATTTTTTGATACAGTCGCTAATAAAATAGGTTGTGAGGTTATCGATGTGACCAATAAAGCTGTGGAAGAAACAGCCAACTTGATTTCTAACATCTATAATAACCGACTAAAGTAGGAGAGCGCTTATAAAAGAGTGCTCTTTTTAATGAAATTTTACTTGCATTATTATGAGTATATTAGTGGTCAATTCAAAGAGTTTATATTATAATAAAAAATTGTGATAAAAAAATTCCTGTATAGGGTTTAGAGTTCCAGTTAATCGAATAAACTAAAACTAGCTATAAGTCAATAGTTAGAAATGAGTTTCGTTCGACAACTATAAAAAACATATCGAAAAAAGAAGGTTTTTGGGAAGGGATGTAGAAACCATTTAACATGCAAAATAATAATCGGAAGCCTATTATTTTGGTGGATGCAGATGCTTGTCCTGTAAAGGAAGAAATAAGTAGTATTAGTCATACATACCATCTAGATGTTTACTTTGTGGCATCTTATTCCCATGTAGTGAAAAATGAAATTCTAGGTACTTGGGTATACGTAGATGATGAAAAAGAATCTGCAGATTTATATATACTAAATCACGCCCGCAAAAATGATGTAGTGGTAACTCAAGATCTTGGGTTAGCCAGTATGCTGGTATCACGTAACGTTTATGTTCTTTCTCCGCGTGGAAAACAATACGAAGAGAGTGAAATGGAGTTGCGCCTACACATGAGATTTTTATCGGCAAAGGAACGGAGACAAGGAAACCACTCAAAAGGCCCAAAAGCTTTTTCTTTGCACGATCGAGAAAACTTTGTACATTCATTTCAAAAAACATTGTCGAATATTGCAGGAATTCTGGAATAGAAAGCGAAATAGTTAATCACGGAGTGTTGTTATGAACTATAGAATTCCTGAACAAACCATTGATCAAATTAGACAATCAACCGACATTGTGGATGTTATTAGTGAATATGTACAGTTAAAAAAACAAGGTCGCAACTACTTTGGACTCTGTCCTTTTCATGGTGAAAGTACACCTTCGTTTTCTGTGTCCCCGGACAAACAGATCTTTCATTGCTTTGGATGTGGAGCTGGAGGAAACGCGTTTAATTTTATCATGGATATCGAAGGGGTCAGTTTCGTAGAGGCTGCCGAAAAGCTTGCTAAGTCATCAAGCATTGAAATGGAAGTCCCGAAAAATGCTCAGGCAGAACCATTAGGTCAGTCTAAAGAAACAAAATGGATGCTGGATGCCCATTTGCTCTTACAGAAATTCTACCATCATTTACTCTTAAATACAAAAGAAGGTCAAGAAGCCTATGACTATTTAAAAGCTAGAGACTTTACGGACGAAATGATGAAAAAGTTCGGAATTGGTTATGCGTTAAATAGTTGGGACTTTGCCTTAAAGTTCTTATCAAAAAGAGGCTATAATCAAAAGCTGCTTGAAAAAGCAGGGCTTCTAATTGAAAAGGAGCATACTGCAGAGTATTTTGACCGCTTCCGTGACCGAATCATGTTTCCTATTCATGATCATAAAGGGAATGTTATTGCTTTTTCAGGTCGGGTGCTAGGAAAAGGGGAACCGAAATATTTAAATTCTCCAGAAACGGCTCTTTTCAATAAAAGCAAAATACTCTATAACTTTCATCAAGCAAGACCGCATATACGAAAGCAAGAGCAAGTAATACTATTTGAAGGATTCGCTGACGTAATTGCAGCAGATCAAGCTGGTCTGCCTCACTCTATTGCCACGATGGGAACTTCCTTAACGGAGGATCAGGCGAGGATTATTAGGCGTCATGTGGAAAGTGTTATCGTTTGTTATGATGGCGATAATGCCGGGATAGAAGCTGCATACCGTGCTGCAAAAATATTGATTGAACAAGGGTGCTATGTTCGTGTAGCGCTCATGCCAGATAAATTAGACCCTGATGACTATATCCGCAAAAAAGGGCCAGAGTCATTTAAGCAGGATGTAATAGGGGCAAGTTTAACGTTTATGGCATTTAAGTTGCAGTACCTTCGCAGAGGCAGAAACTTAAAAGACGAGGGAGAAAAAATTCGGTATATAGAAGATGTACTCAAAGAAATAAGCTTGTTAACCAAAGCGGTGGAGCGTGACCATTATCTTCGTCAACTATCAGACGAATTTTCGATCTCGCTGGAAGCTTTAAAGGAACAACAATTTCAGGTGTATAAATCTCTTAACCAAAAAAAGGATTATCGAGAGCGGAATAGAATAAATATATCTAATCAGCCAAAGCTCTTCTCTCAAACGTTAAAACCTGCCTATCAAAATGCTGAACGCTTTTTATTAGCACATATGCTAAAAGATCGAGCAGTTTCAGACAAAGTCCAAGCTGCTATTGAAGGTACTTTTATCCTAGAAGAACATCGGGCTATCGCCGCATATCTTTATGCTTTCTATGAAGAAGGTTATGAGCCGAACGTTAGTGTATTTATGGAGCGGATTCCTGAACAGGCGCTTAAGACAAAGATATCTGAGCTTGGAATGCTTACGCTTGAAGAAGAGTTAAGTAATGCCGTTCTTCAGGATTACATGAAACAGGTGTTTAATTACCCAAAGTTGTTAACAATAAAAGAAAAAGAACAAGAAAAGAAACAAGCAGAAATGCAAAAAGACTTTATACGAGCTGCACAAATCGCGATGGAAATAATCCAAATGAAAAAAGAGTTAAAACAATAAATATGCCTCTTTATCGCGTTTAATGTTGGAAGGAGGGGACTGTTGATGGCTGAAAAATCAGCACAATCAAAAGAGATGGAAACGGAATTAACCATCGATCAAGTAAAAGACCAATTAACAGAAGTTGGGAAGAAACGTGGAGTCCTAACATACGAAGAGATAGCAGAAAAAATGTCCGGTTTTGAGATGGAATCAGACCAAATGGATGAGTATTACGAATTTCTCGGTGAACAAGGTGTAGAAATAATTGGTGAAGCAGAATCTGATGACGATCCTAATACTCAACAATTAGCTAAGGAAGAAGAATTCGACCTTAATGATTTGACAGTTCCACCTGGAGTGAAAATTAATGACCCTGTTCGTATGTATTTAAAAGAAATTGGCCGTGTGGATCTATTATCTGCTGAAGAAGAGATCAGCCTCGCCAACCGCATCGAAGACGGTGATGAAGAAGCGAAACGTCGCTTAGCTGAAGCGAATTTACGTCTCGTGGTTAGTATTGCCAAACGATATGTTGGTCGCGGTATGTTATTCCTTGACCTTATCCAAGAAGGTAATATGGGATTAATCAAAGCTGTAGAAAAATTTGATTACCGAAAAGGATTCAAGTTTTCTACATATGCTACATGGTGGATTCGTCAAGCAATTACTCGCGCGATTGCAGACCAAGCAAGAACTATTCGTATCCCGGTTCATATGGTGGAAACAATTAATAAATTAATTCGTGTTCAACGTCAATTATTACAGGATCTTGGCCGTGAACCAAGTCCAGAAGAAATTGCAGAAGATATGGATCTTACTCCAGATAAAGTTCGTGAAATTTTAAAAATTGCACAAGAACCTGTCTCGTTAGAAACTCCTATTGGAGAAGAAGATGATTCCCATTTAGGTGACTTTATTGAAGATCAAGATGCAACTTCACCATCTGAGCATGCTGCTTATGAACTATTAAAAGAACAACTAGAAGATGTCCTAGATACCCTTACAGATCGCGAAGAAAATGTTCTAAGACTTCGCTTTGGATTAGATGACGGACGTACTAGAACACTTGAAGAAGTGGGGAAAGTGTTCGGAGTAACTAGAGAACGTATTCGTCAAATTGAAGCAAAGGCACTTAGAAAATTAAGACATCCAAGTCGTAGTAAACGATTAAAAGATTTTCTTGAATAGGCTTCGCTTTGTTAGAAATAGTTTACTTTAAGAGTGAACTATTTCTTTTTTATCATTTTATTTATTTTTAATTTTCAGTTATCTGCACCTGCAATAGGAGTGTTTTAATAATGAATAAGCTTAGAAAAGAAACAATTATCCATGAAATTAAGTACTGGAAGGAGAGCCGCCTTCTTCCAGAAAACTATTGCGACTACTTATTGGCACTGTATACGGAGGGAGAAAAAAGCAGCGAAAAGAGTAAACCTTACAATAAGAACCTGTTCAAACTTTTTCTTGCATTCCTAATTCCGATGTTCATACCAATAACATTTCTTGTCATTTATTTTACTGAATTGTCAATTGATTTGCAAATGGTCCTCATGATATTTTTTATTTTCTTATCATTTTTTGGATATTATATTTTTCGAAAAGAACATTTTTTTGTTCATATACCGATCATTGTTATTGTATTGTTAGTTCTGCTTTTATCGTTGAAATTAGTAGAACTAATGGATTATCAATCCACTATAACCCTTATCGTTGTTGGTGTTCAAACGCTTATTTGGTTTGTGATTGGGTATATAAAAAAATGGTATTACTTAACTATTATTTCCATATTAAGCATTGCCCTGATGATTGGAGTTATTATATTAATGTAATTAACATAAAATTTAGTTATTTTAAAAAGTTGAGAATATTCCCTCCTTTCTATTATAATACATTTGAAAGCGTATTCAATATGTAATGTAAGTATTGGGAATTACTTTTCTAAATAAATGAAGTGTAAAACATTTTTTGATAATTAGAAAAGTTTTTCATAATCATCAAGGGGGGAAAATTATGAATTTTGATTTAACGACAGAACAGGCAATGATAAAAAAAACAATCAGGGAATTTTCAGATGAAGTGGTCGCACCGGGTGCTCTTCAGCGCGACAGGGACAAAAAATTCCCAATCGAAGTTTTTCATAAATTATCTGAATTAGGAATGATGGGATTACCATTTCCAGAAGAATACGGTGGAGCTGGAGCCGATACAGTTAGCTTCGCCATTGTCGTAGAAGAGTTAAGTCGTGCTTGTGGATCGACTGGGATCACTTATTCTGCCCACGTATCATTAGGTGGTGCACCGATTAATTTATTTGGAACAGAGGAACAAAAACGTAACTTTCTAGTTCCAATTTGTACAGGAGAATCATTAGGTGCTTTTGGATTAACAGAGCCTAATGCGGGGTCTGATGCAGGTGGTACACAAACAACTGCTGTAGAAGATGGAACGGATTATATAATTAATGGAAACAAATGTTTTATTACGAATGCTTCTTACTCTAAACATTTGGCCCTGACTGCAATTACAGACAGAAAAGGTGATGAGAAGGAAATCTCTGCAATAATTGTACCTACAGATGCACCAGGATTCCAAGTAATTGATAATTACGAAAAAATGGGGCTGAATGCTTCTAATACAACAGAATTAGTCTTAGAGGATGTACGAGTACATCAAGAGAACCTATTAGGGAAACGTGGAGAAGGCTTTAGGCAGTTTTTAATCACGCTAGACGGCGGACGTATCGGAATAGGCGCAATGGCTTTAGGGATAGCTCAGGCGGCTTTTGAGCGAGCGCTCGCTTATTCAAAAGAACGTAAACAATTTGGTAGATCCTTATCGAGTTTCCAAGTAAATCAATTCAAGCTTGCGGATATGGCGATGAAATTGGAACTGGCAAGAACGATGGTTTATAAAGCTGCTTGGTTAAAGGATCAAGGTAGACCTTTCTCCAAAGAAGCATCCATGTGTAAGCTTTATGCTTCTGAAGTTTGCATGGAGATTGCCGACCAAGCCGTTCAACTTCACGGTGGATACGGATATATGAAAGAGTATCATGTGGAAAGATTCATGCGAGACGGAAAGCTACTAGAAATCGGTGAGGGAACATCTGAGGTTCAAAGAATGGTTATTGCAAGGCATCTAGGTTGTTAAAAATTTATAGTAAAAAAATATTTTTGAGGTACAATAAAAAATGGGCTAAAAATAAAACCTTCATCTTTGATGAAGGTTTTTGTCTAAACTGTGAATTTAAAGCAGAAGTTGGCATTTTGGTCTTTTCCTATAGTAAAATATAAAGTAAAATAGAGAGTGCTTGTATAAGTTTAGACATACGTACATGTACATAAGGAGGTTTGAATAAAATGAATCGTAATCCACTAATCCCTTTTGCATTTATTGCGGTTTTAGGACTAGGATTAATGTTCTTATTTTCTTTTATTGGTTTAGATCAAGCCGAGAAAATTGCTAGCGGTGATGATGGAGAACCAGTAGAATTAACAGCAGAAGAACTTTACCAACAAAATTCTTGTATTGGCTGTCATGGGAATGATCTTGCAGGTGGTGCGGGTGCACCAGCTCTAGTAGACGTAGGCGACAGACTTTCTCCAGAAGAGATTAAAGAAGTAATCATTAATGGACAAGGAACAATGCCTGCTGGACTAGCTAACCCTCAAGAAGCAGAAGTTTTAGCTGAATGGCTTGCAAACTATGGTGAAGAAGGCGGAGAAGAGTAATTTACTTTTTCCCAGAAATGTTTTTCATATAAAAGGTCCTTTGCATTTGTGAAGGATTTTTTTTTATACTTAGTATAGTGGATTTCAGGTAAGTGAACTTTGGAACAATCTTTTTATGAACAAAATACATAGTAATTGTGGTGACTAATAGTGAATGAATTGAAATTATCAAAAAGGCTAGAGGCAGTTTCCTCTTTTATTCCGAAGAATAGTATTTTAGCGGATATTGGTTCCGATCACGCGTATCTCCCTTGTTATGCCTATTTGAAAGGGCTGATTGAACGCGCAGTGGCTGGAGAAGTAGTGGAGGGGCCCTATCAATCGGCAAAAGAACAAGTTACTAAAACAGAACTAACAGCTGTCATCGATGTCCGCAAAGGAAATGGACTTGAGGTGATTTCCCCTAATGAAGTAACATGTATCACTATTGCCGGCATGGGTGGAACATTAATTCAATCTATCTTGGAGAATGGCAAAGAAAAACTCGAAGGTGTTCAAACTCTTATTCTACAACCAAACATTGGCGCGAAAAAGGTCAGAGAATGGTTGGTAGCGAATGAATGGGAGCTTGTAGCGGAAAAAATTTTAGAAGATGAGGGCAGAATTTATGAAATTCTGGTAGCGGAGCGTGGAGATAGCGAAAAGCCTTATGAGAAGAAAAAAGCCGCATCTCTTTTATTAGGTCCTTTTTTAGCAAAGGAAAAGAATGCTGTATTTATACAAAAATGGTCTCAGGAATTGGAACATTGGAAGAAAATAGTGAGTCAGCTAGAGGTAGCGGCTCCGACAGAAAGTAATCAGGAAAAAAAGAAAGAACTTCAATATAAAATTCAACTTGTGGAGGAGGAATTAGACGTTGAAAATAGCTAATGGTCATGATGTTATTCAATGGTTTGAACAGTTTTCTCCTAAAAGATATGCAATGGAAGGAGATAAAATTGGCCTTCAAATTGGTACATTAAATAAACCGATTAAAAAAGTAATGGTAACGCTAGATGTACTAGAAAATGTTGTCGACGAAGCGATTGAAAAAGAGGTAGATCTCATTATTGCCCACCATCCACCGATTTTCAGAGCACTTCAAAATGTTACAGAAGACCATGCAGCAGGAAAAATTGTTACAAAATGTATTAAACATGATATTAGTGTTTATGTTGCTCATACGAATTTAGATGTTGCGAATGGTGGAGTGAATGATTTGTTAGCGGAAGCGCTTGATCTTCATGATACGAAGGTGCTTGTACCTACCTTCACCGAATCACTTAAAAAGCTAACTGTGTTTGTCCCTATAACGCATGCAGAGGAACTACTGAGCGCTTTAGGAAATGCTGGTGCAGGACATATCGGCAATTATAGTCATTGTTCTTTTAGTGTAGGTGGAGAAGGACGCTTTATGCCTCTAGAAGGGACTACTCCTTTTATCGGTGAAAAAGACATGTTGGAAAAAGTTGAAGAATACCGAGTGGAAACAGTATTTCCGGCATCCTTGGAGAAGAAAGTCATTAGTGCAATGATCAAATCGCATCCCTACGAGGAAGTCGCTTATGATATTTATGCGTTAGAAAACGAAGGAGAAAAGCTTGGTTTAGGGAGAGTTGGTAAGTTACCCAATCCACTTAGCTTGTCTCAATTTGCAGAGCATGTGAAACGGACTTTAGATGCAAAGAATGTAAGAGTGGTCGGCAATCTTGACAGCAAGATAAATAAAGTTGCCGTTCTTGGTGGAGATGGAAATAAATACATTCAGCATGCCAAGTTTTCGGGAGCGGATGTGTATGTAACTGGTGATTTGTATTTCCATACAGCGCATGATGCCATGGCAATTGGGCTGAACGTAATTGACCCTGGCCACTACGTGGAGAAAATCATGAAAAAAGGAACGGCAAAAAAGCTGGTCGAAGCAGCTAATGAGAAGAAATGGAAATTAGATGTGTTGGTCTCCGAATCGAACACAGACCCTTTTACTTTTATGTAGTAGAGAGAGTTAAATGATGATGGAACGGGAAATGGAAATCAACTTGGAGTTCAGCGTGTGGTTCCGTGTTTTCAAAGTAGACACTCATACAATGTGTAAAGAAAAATCACACATTCTGAGAGGGTATGCTTTTTCGTTTTTTCAAAAAGCATGACCTCAGGCACGCACTCTGGGATCATGCTTTTCCTTCTTTTCAAATCCATGCCCTCGAACACTCACAAACACCTATAACGGAAATCTACGTGGAGTCCGAACAGGTAACCTTCCTATTTTCAGAGCAGCTCTTTCAACAGCAGAAAGTACGAAACAGTAATCTAAATAAAAAAGCTGCTTAGAAAGTCAATGAATCGACTCTCATAAACAGCTTTCCTAAAAAAACTATAACGTTTTCGCCTTCTTCACTTTCGGCAAAATTTTCTGCAATGGCACATTCTTCGTCGTATTCCAGGTTTCCTTGTTTAAAGGATCAAAATTCTCGATAAATGTGATAACTTCTTTTGTAATAGGCGTTGGCGTCGATGCTCCAGCAGTAACTGCCACTTTTTTCGCGTTCTTTATCCATTCAATATTAAGCTCACTAATATCAGAGATACGATACGCTGTTGTACCAGCGATTTCAAGGGATACTTGAGCTAAGCGGTTGGAGTTGTTGCTCTTAGGATCTCCAACTACAATAGTTACATCTGCTTCCCCAGCTTGCTCGGCTACAGCTTCTTGCCTTACTTGGGTAGCTAAGCAAATTTCTTTGTGTTGTTCAACGTGAGGATACTTCTCTTGAACCTTCACCATAATATCGGTAACGTCCCATTGACTCATCGTTGTCTGATTTGTAACGATGATTTTTTCGTTTTGAATATTTAGCTGGTGTACATCTTCTTCTTTTTCGACAAGATGAACGATGTTAGGGGCAACACCAACCGCGCCTTCAGGTTCAGGATGTCCTTTCTTCCCAATATAAATAACATCATAACCTTCTGCTTCTTTTGCTCGGATCAAATCATGTGTTTTTGTTACGTCTGGACATGTTGCATCTATTGTTGTAAGCCCTTTTTCTTTTGCGAGGGCTTTAACCTCAGGGGATACACCGTGTGCGGTGAAAATAACCGTACCTTGCTCGATCTTGTCTAATATTTCGATACGATTAGCTCCATCAAGTGTAATAATACCTTCTTCTTCAAATGCATCTGTAACATGTTTATTATGAACAATCATACCAAGAATGTAGATTGGGCGTGGTAACGTTTTATCTAAAGCTGCATTTCTTGCAATAACCATAGCATCCACTACGCCATAGCAATAGCCACGTGGGGCAATCTTAATAATCTCCATACAATGTTACCCTCCTTAAATCAATAAAGCTCTTTTGGAAAACAAAACAATAAAGAGAGTGATACACACTCTCTTGTTTCTATAATCTTATTATAATATAAGATGGAGGGATAGTAAAAAAAGAAGAAATAGGTAAGTCTATACATAAAGTTTAGGAGAAGATTCTCCGGCAGTTTTTGTAATGTTTGATTTAGATGTTGATGTTGTGTCCTTTGACTTTTGTTTTTTAGGTTTAGCAGCAGTTGCTTTTGCCTCATTGCTTCCAGAGTTAGAACTCTTTTCTTTATCAGTTCCTTCTTCATTATTAGTTGTAGAGGTATCTTCATCTTCATCATCAGAAGTATCGACATTTTTCAATTCACTGTATAACTTGAGCATAGCAGGGACATTCCTTACAAGAGGCCCATATTGCTGAACCATCGGCATTACAGACTCTGCCATTTTAAGAGCTTTTTGAACATTTGTTAACATCCCGGTTAAATTACTAGGGTTTGCAAGCTGTTGGAGTGCACCGGAGCTAGCTAGTTGGCCAAGGCCACCACCAGTATTGGCAAGTTGACCAAGTCCCCCCATATTTCCAATGCTCCTTGCTCCAGTTCTGCCGAGTAATTTAGCTAGTAATCCGCCACCACCTCCGTTAGTCCCGCCAAAATTAGCTCCGCCAAAATTTCCGCCACCCATAAATGCTCCTCTTCCACCACTCATAAATGAAGAGGGGTTTCTCATCATCATTGGATTAGACATATTTGGTATGTTTCCCATATTAGGTGGTTGCATTTGTTGGAATGGTGACATTCCACCTCCAAATTGAAAGGGCGATACATTTGGTGGCATAGGTCGGTTTGGTCCAAAAAACATGGTAATCCTCCTTCCTTTCTAAAAAAATTTCATTAGTTTGCATACGTAAGAATGATTAGATTGGTAAAAATATAAATGGTTGATGAAATTTTCATGCAATCTCGTTTAGGCAAGTGATTAGTCTTATATAATTTATGCTAATGACGGATGAAATGTTTATCGTCCTACAAGAATGGGCACAACCGTAATGTAGCCAAAAAGCTGAAAGTCATCTATAATAGAAGTTTGGGTTAAAATACGACAAATTTAATACAACAACAACTTAAAATTATGACTTTGTACATATAAAATACATGATTTTAATTAAGCTAAAATCGGAGGAAACTAAATGAATACTACATTTGAAAAGTTTAATGTTAAGCCGTTTATATTAGAAGCGGTAAAAGAGCTTCGTTTTCAAAAGCCAACAGAGGTACAAGAAAGAATGATTCCATCTTTATTAAATGGAGAAAGTGCGATAGGTCAATCACAGACTGGTACTGGAAAAACGCATGCCTATCTAATACCTATCTTAAGTAAAATTGATCCTGCCGTACAAGAAGTACAAGCTGTTATTACTGCTCCAACACGTGAATTGGCAAATCAAATTTACCAAGAAATATTAAAAATGACAAAGTTTTGTTCTCCAGAAGAAATGATTACCGCTCGTTGCTATATTGGTGGGACAGATAAACAACGTACTATAGATCGCTTAAAGCAGCAGCCGCAAATTGTGGTAGGTACACCTGGCCGTATTAAGGACTTAATGAGCGAAAAAGCATTACAGGTCTATACTGCTCAAACGATTGTTGTAGATGAAGCTGATTTAATGTTAGATATGGGATTCATTGAGGATATTGATAAAATTGCGGCAGCTATGCCTAAAAATCTGCAAATATTAGTTTTTTCCGCTACTATTCCAGAGAAACTAAAACCGTTCTTGCGTAAATATATGGAAAATCCAAAATATACACATGTTGCCCCTAAGCAAGTGACTGCTGCAAAAATTAATCATTTGTTAATACCAGTAAAGTCAAAAGGGAAAATGAAACTATTACATGATGTTTTAGTGCAATTTAATCCGTATTTAGCTATTGTATTTACGAATACGAAGAAAAAAGCGGATGAGGTTGCGGATTCTTTAATTGAGCAAGGATTAAAAGTAGGAAGAATTCATGGTGATTTGAATCCACGTGAACGTAAGAAAATGATGAAGCAAATTAATGAACTTGAGTATCAATATGTTGTAGCAACTGATTTAGCTGCTAGAGGAATTGATATTGATGGTGTAAGTCATGTTATCAACTATGAAATTCCAACTGACTTAGATTTCTATATCCATCGTGTAGGTCGTACTGGACGTGCAGAGTATTCTGGAAAAGCGATTACGCTTTATGAGCCAACAGATGAGAATGCATTAGTTCAAATAGAAAAACTTGGGGTAACATTTACTCAAATGGATTTAAAAGGTGGAGAACTTGTTGAGATAGGAGTTCGACATAAGCGTCAAAACCGCCAGAAAAAGGTTAATGAAATTGATCTAGCTGCTAAAACATCTGTGAAAAAATCAGAAAAAGTAAAACCAGGTTACAAAAAGAAATACAAGTATGAAGTAGAGCAATTCAAAAAAAGACAGCGTCGCTTAAAGAAAAAATAATAGAAAAAGCATACAGATAACCTTTCTAGATATCATTATGATAAAATAATAGATGATTTTTAATAAATATTAGATACTGCCTAGCTCCGACAACAGCTTGCATGCATAAGTCACTTTCTTCTAGAGGATACAAAAATCCTCTTGCTTAAAATTGTCTTATCGTGTTAATGCTGTGTAAGGGGCTTTACGCTTTTCTTATGAGGTGATGTTGTGGAAAATTTACTTATTGGTTCGCATGTATCGATGAGCGGAAAAAAGATGTTGTTAGCTGCAAGTGAAGAGGCAGCTTCCTATGGGGCGAATGTATTTATGGTATATACTGGTGCTCCTCAAAATACGAGAAGAAAAAAAATAGAAGACTTAAATATCGAAGCTGGTCTTCAACATATGAAAGAGCACGGGCTAAAGGAAATTATTGTTCATGCTCCATATATTATTAATATCGGCAATTCTGAAAAGCCAGAAACGTTTGAACTTGGAGTGAATTTTTTAGCCGAAGAGGTTAGAAGAACAGAAGCGATTGGTGCAAAGCAAATTGTCCTTCATCCAGGTGCCCATGTGGGTGCTGGTGCAGAAATTGGTATTTCCCAGATAATAAAAGGATTAAACGAAGCACTAACGAAGGAACAGAATGTACAAATTGCCTTAGAAACAATGGCGGGTAAAGGTTCTGAATGTGGAAGAACCTTTGAAGAAATTGCAGCAATTATTGATGGCGTTCATTTAAATGAAAAGCTTTCTGTTTGTTTTGATACTTGTCACGTTCATGATGCAGGTTATGATATTGTGAATGATTTTGATGGAGTGTTAAAGCAGTTTGATGACATCATTGGCTTAAATCGCATAAAGGTACTTCATATTAATGATAGTAAGAATGTTTGTGGAGCAGGAAAAGATCGACATGAGAATATCGGATTCGGTAATATCGGGTTTGATGCCTTAAGCTATATTGTGCACCATGATCAACTTTCCGCTGTTCCTAAAATTTTGGAAACACCTTATGTTGGAGAAGACAAGAAAGATAGAAAGCCTCCATATAAGCATGAAATTGAAATGTTAAGAAACAAAACATTTAATGAAAATCTATTATCAAAAATTCTTCAGGGATAAAATAACGAAAGGAGCAGGGCTTTACGCCCTGCTCCTTTCGTTATTTTGTAAATTCGGTGAAAAGCTGGTTTACTTTTTTTGCTGTTTCATGGCCCGTAATTTTTGCGACATCCTTCATAAGCTGGATGCGTTCAGAAGTATTAAAGACATTTACTTTTTTTGATTGTAAAAGTGCGGATATTTTTTTTGCTTGATCATTGGTCAAGGAAATATCATACTGTAATCCATAGTGAATGAGTTCATCAGGTGTAATATTATTAAGCTTTTTATTTACGATTTGTTGATAAATATTCATCGTATCCCTCCCAAGTTAACATATGTGAAAAAAACAAAACGGGTACCATTACGAAATAATATGACAATACTTAGGAAATTATTGTATAATTAAAAAAAAGCTGATAATTGTTGAGGAAATTAGAGACATAAGGTTTACAAGGGGGAGTCGCCTTGTCAGTTATAATAGATCAGAAAGAACAAGGTATATTTCATGAACTAAGTTCAGATTTGCGTTTAATATTGAATAGTAATGGGGCAATTGAGGAATGGAATGAACAAGCGGCTGCATTTTTCTCCTTAATAGATGAAGCACAATCCTTTTTTGAAACACTTCCGACAAGCTATCGCCAAGAGGTTTTTACATATTTTAAGGAAATGGCAAACTCTATCGGAGAAACGAGAAAAAAGATTTTATTCCATAGCATTAACGGAAAGTATGTAGAAGTTGTTTATAATGGTAAATTTGAAAACAATCGCATTTACTTATCCGGTCATTTAATTGAATCGAATGATAAATTAAGTATCTTACCATTACATTACGGAACAATTGAACAATCTTTGAAATTAAATGAATTTACAACGAACTCTTTGGATATAGCAATTTTAGTACTTACAAAAAACTCTACTATTGAATATATTAATAAGCGATGTCTTACTTTATTGGAATTAGATATTGAAGATGATTCTTATCGAAATGCTGATTTTACTCAAGTAAACACGCCGAATTTTTTAAAGCAAAAAATTCTAGAAATACATAATGAAGTGTTTGATAACAAAAGTTTTAAAGAACGGATCTGCTACGATGACGAGATGCTTTTTCAAATTCAAGGAATTTTCTTTGAACATATGGAAAAGACCTTTTTTATTATCCATGATCGATCCTACCAGCAGAAGTTTGAGAATCTGTTAATTTATAAGCAACAAATGGAATCTGTATCACAAATATCTGCAGGAATGGCACATGAGCTTAGAAATCCGCTTTCAGTCATAAAAGGCTTTATCCAGCTTTCTCAGATAACGAATAATTGGAGTAAGTACTATGACACTATAATGGCGGAAATTAGTCGAATGAACTCCATCATTGAGGATTTCTTGTCTGTTTCACGAAAAAAAGTTAACAAACAGGCAATACAACCTCAGCATATTTTTCAGTCGTTAGTTTATATTTTTCAGTCAGAATGCCTATTACATAATATTGATTTTGATTTTGAAATAGAAAAGGTAGAAGAAGAGGTAGTAGTAAATGAGGCAATGATTAAGCAGGTAATGTTGAATCTGTTAAGAAATGCGATTGAAGCATTTCCGGAATATCAAAAAAATAAATTTTTCTTATTGCGTGCCAAAAAATCAGATGTGTTTTATGAAATTACTGTGATGGACAATGGGAAGGGAATGGCGGAGGACGTTCTAGACCGAATTGGGAAACCTTTTTTTACAACGAAAGAAAAAGGAAATGGACTCGGCATTCCACTATGTAAAAAAATTATCGAAGACCATGATGGAGAATTATTTATTGATAGTAAATTAGGAGAGGGTTCTACTTTTTGCTTTCGCCTACCTCTTCAACAAAAAAAGCCTGAATAGAGGCTTTTTTTGTTAGATATAATTAATCTTACAGTTGATTGACCCAAAATCAAAAGAGAATCTAACAGAAAACCTTTTCAGGGGTAGACACCCATGCAAATCAAAGAAAAATTGCACTATGGATAATGAAAAAGTGGAACGTCAAGTATCCCTCGCCTCCCCTGATGATTGTAGTGCAAGGCGTGAGACTCCTGCGGGAATGCGAGTCCCACAGACGCCTGGCCCGGAAATCTACAGGGAGTTTAAAGAGGTCACCATATTTTCAGAGTAGCCCAGGTTTAAATTGTTAATGGTTCGATTTATTTACTTTTTCCCCTGTCTCATGTATACTAATCTATTGTTATAAAAATCGTAATGATTCTTATCTTGTAAGGTGTGAAAAAGATGAAACATATAGAAAACGTATTAGAAATAAAAGATTTATCTTTCAAATATGAAAAACAAAATGTACTAGAGAATATTCATTTAAGTATCCCGAAAGGTGCGTTCTTAGGCCTAGTTGGCCCGAATGGATCAGGGAAGTCGACACTCTTAAAATGCATTCTCGGTTTATTAAGGGCGCAGCAAGGGTCGATTCAATTGTTTGGAAAAGATATCAGGAAATTTAAGGATTGGAATAAAATTGGTTTTGTTTCGCAAAAGGCAAACAGTTTTAATTCTGGCTTTCCTGCAACTGTCTTTGAAGTAGTTTCGACAGGCCTTGTATCGAAGGTTGGTTTATTACGCTTCTTTAATAAAACTCATAAAAAGCAAGTATTAGAGGCCATTAAAGCAGTTGGAATGGAAGCATTCGCTAATAGGAATATTGGGGATTTATCCGGTGGTCAGCAGCAACGTATATTTATTGCTAGAGCTCTAGTAAGCGAACCGGAATTATTAATATTAGATGAACCAACTGTTGGAGTCGACATTAAAAACGTTCAAAATTTTTATCAAATGCTTGAAAAATTGAATAAAGAAATGGGTATCACGCTTGTACTAGTAACTCATGATGTTGGAACGATTACAGAAAAGGTAACGCATGTAGCATGCTTGAATAAAAATTTACACTTTCATGGTGTAACGGATGAATTTGAGAAACTACGGACCAATGATTTATCTAGTTTTTATGGCCATGAAGTGCATGTTCTAAGTCATAATCATCATGATGGAGGGCATGTTTAATGATAGATGCATTTATACAGTTTGAATTTTTAAGAAATGCTTTTTATACTGGAATATTGATTGGATTTTTGGCTCCCTTATTAGGGGTGTTTGTAGTTGTTAGGAGATTGTCCTTAATAGCAGATGCGTTAAGTCATGTTACCTTAGCGGGAATCGCAGCGAGCTTATTATTAGAAAAGAGATTTGGTATGTTTGTTGGATTAAGTCCAATCTATTTCGGAATGGCTTTCTCGGTAACGGGCGCCCTTTTTATTGAAAAATTGCGAGGTGTTTACAAACATTACCAAGAGTTAGCGATCCCGATTATTCTTTCTTCTGGAATTGGACTTGGTGTCATTTTCATTTCCTTAGCAGATGGATTTAACACGGATTTATTTAACTTTCTCTTTGGTAGTGTAAGCGCCGTGACAAGTGCTGATTTTTGGACGATTTTTGTCATTGCCATTATAGTAGTTATGACACTAACTGTGTTTTATAAAGAAATGTTTATTTTATCTTTCGATGAGGAGCATGCAAAAGTTTCAGGAGTTAATGCTCGAGTCTTCCATTTGATTTTTATCATTATGGTTGCTCTTGTTATTGCTGCTTCCATGAGAATAGTTGGGATATTATTAGTATCTTCCTTGATGACGTTACCAGTGGCAGCGAGTATGCGATTGAGTAGAGGCTTTAAACAAACTATTTTTCTTGCCATTCTGTTTGGAGAAATCGCTGTGATCGGTGGTTTAATTACCTCCTTTTATTTAGATTTAGCACCAGGGGGAACGATTGTCATTATTTCTGTGCTCATACTTATCACTACAATTCTTTGGAATAAAATAAGGAGAGGGAACTAGATGAATGTATCGCAGGCGCTATTATTAATGAAAAATCAGGGATATAAATATACAGGAAAAAGGCAAGAGATGCTCGAATTATTTGCAACTGAAGATAAATATTTAACGGCTAAAGATGTACTCGATACAATGAAGGACAATTATCCAGGATTAAGTTTTGATACGATTTATCGCAATCTTGCCCTTTTTGTAGAGTTAGGCATTCTTGAGAGTACGGAATTGTCAGGTGAGAAGCATTTCCGTTTTACATGTGCTACAAGTCATCATCATCATCATTTTATTTGTTTAGTTTGTGGGAAAACAAAAAAAATTGAAACATGTCCGATGCGTGAATTAGGCGAAAATTTGAATGGGTATGAAGTAACGGATCATAAATTTGAAATATACGGAAAATGTCCAGAATGTCTAGCTACGGCATAATCGAAAACGGCTGCTTATAGTAGTCGTTTTTTATTGTTATTCTCTTTTGGCTGTTTTTTTAGGATGGCTCTGTTAAGTACAGTGTTTAACAGAGCAGCAAGAATTAGAAAGCGTACACCTTTTAACGGAAAAATTCATATATAGGTACTATAGTTCTATAAATATGTAATGCCCTCTCAAAATCGAGAAAGTTGTCGAACTTTCTTATATATGAAAAATAAGGGTGTATGCAATGTCTGGAGAAAAAAAGCATGAGTCTAACTTAAATACGGAAGACCTTGTAGTTATTTTAGAAACAGCGAAAGAAATAGGTACGACAAATAAGGATATAGATACAGTAGATTTTATTAATCGCATGAAGAAGCAATTAATTCGTGCGATGACGAAATCAGGGTAATGAACAAAGGTGTAATCACTTCGTTCTGGAGTGTTTTTTATACTTTCTTACCATATTAAAAAAGCTGACTGAAATCACATAATGTGTTTCAGTCAGCTTTTTTATTTGGTAATAGGTTGATGAGGATGTGTTGAAAACAGATTGAGAACTCGTTCTAATTCTGAAGGGCTGTTACATTGAAAATGCTTTGGACTGTTTTCTCAGCTTCTAACCAATTGTTTACCCGGTATACATTCTTTGGAATAGGGCTTCTGTTATAGGGTGTGTCAAAAAGAATAACAGGAATTTGACATTCTTCACTAATGTCAACTGCATTATCATGCTTATCCTCGAAGAAGAGGTCGATTTTATGTTCTTTTACGGCACTAATTTTATTATGGCTGCCAATAAGTTCAAGGTGATCGTAATTGATATCTTGTTTTGCAAACCAATTGTTTGTAACTTCAAAAAGATGATTTCTTCTAGCGCTTATAAAGTAAAGGTTAAATTCTGCATGCCATTTTTTTACGATTTGTTTTGCACCTTGTGCCAAAGGGGCATCCTTATAAATAAGGGGTTCCATTTCGTCCATCCATTTCCAAAATTCTTCTTGTGTTAACCCCATAAGTGGTGTTAAGTCATATTCTTTTATATCATCGAGTGTAATATTTTTATTAAGTGTTTTATTTATATATGGAACAAATGTAGTGGGGCAAGTTAGTGTTCCATCGATATCAATGCCAAGTCTTTTTCTCATGGTGTTCCTCCAATCTTTAATTCACTCATTCATCTTATCATATTTTGTCCCATTTTTATTATTTGTGGGCTTATTTTTCCTAGTGTTGTAAGAGTTGTATGGGTGTCTATCTTCATATCGGAAAACATTAACATCTATGTTTTACTCGGTCTTGTTTATAATAAGTAATGCTCCTATCTTCTATATGAAAGCGAGGGATAAGAATGGCAAGTGAATTTGAGAATAACGAAGAAAAACTTGACCGTTTTGATTCAGACTTAGCTTACGAAGAACCTCATGTAGCAAGAGCAAAGGGCCAGCGTGACTATTTGGAAGAAAATGCGGCGGAAGTTGCTGCTGTTCCGACTAGACTTCACTCAGATATATACAGCGATAGGGAAGAAGTATTTGAAGAGGAACGAAGTGATGTTATGGGGATGAGTGGAAGAGGTCTTGGATTTTTAGGACTTATTCTATCCGTACTATCCTTGTTCTTCATGCCTGTTATATTGGGTGCTGCTGGAATTATAGTCGGCTTCATTGCGCGCAAAAGAGGTGCAACAGGGTTAGGAGCTTGGGCGATTGGTTTAGGTATTGTATCGATCGTTGTTGGTTTATTCGTACTTCCATTGTTCTAAGAGGGCAAGAAAAAAAGCTTGACACTTCAATAGTGTCAAGCTTTTGCCTTTTCTTCTTCTTGTTTTGCGAAATATTCTTCCGCAATCTTATCAATTTCTTTCTTTAATTCTTCAACCATTGTAGCTTCAGGTACTTTTCGAACGATTTCCCCTTTACGGAAAAGAAGGCCTTCCCCACGCGCTCCTGCAATTCCAATATCAGCTTCACGAGCTTCACCAGGACCGTTTACAGCACAGCCTAAAACCGCAACCTTAATTGGTGCCTTTATCGTTGAGATGTATTCTTCTACCTCATTTGCGATACTAATTAAATCAATTTCAATTCGACCACATGTCGGGCAAGAAATTAAAGTAGCTGCATTAGAAGAGAGACCGAATGACTTTAGAAGCTCACGAGCAACTTTCACTTCTTCAACAGGATCGGCACTTAGGGAAATACGTAAAGTATTACCAATGCCTTTGCTGAGAATTGCTCCCAGTCCAGCTGCGCTTTTTACTGTTCCAGCGAAAAGTGTTCCTGACTCCGTGATTCCTAAATGAAGGGGATAGTCAAATGCTTTTGCAGCCTTTTCATAAGCTTCAATTGCCAAGTTGACATCGGATGCCTTCATCGACACGATGATATCATGAAAATCAAGGTCTTCAAGAATTTTAATATGATGAAGGGCACTTTCAACCATTCCATCAGCTGTTGGATAGCCGTACTTTTCAATAATACGTTTTTCTAAAGAACCAGCATTTACACCTATACGAATTGGGATTCCTTTTGCTTTAGCTGCATTTACAACAGCTTCCACTTTTTCACGGCGTCCGATGTTCCCAGGGTTAATACGTATTTTATCAATACCACCATCTATAGCTTTAAGCGCAAGCTTATAATCAAAGTGGATGTCTGCAACTAATGGTATATTTATTTGTCTCTTGATGTCTGCAATGGCATTAGCAGCACGCTCATCAGGGACAGCAACCCGAACAACCTGGCATCCTGCTTCTTCTAAACGTTTAATTTCTGCAACAGTTGCTTCTACATCATGTGTTTTCGTAGTAGTCATACTTTGGATAAATAGTTCATTACTACCGCCGATTGTTATATCTCCTACTTTAACAGGGCGGGTCTTTGTACGATGTATCATTTCATTCACGAGTGAATCGCTCCTTTTAGGAATGATCTAAAGATCAAAACATCTATCATTCATCAGATTACCTTTAATTCAAAAAAAAAGCTAGTATTATCCACTAACTCCCAACATATTTTAACAATCGTTTATGGTTATGACAAGTGAAAATGTTTTACCATTTTAGTATATAGGGAACCTATATGATTTACCAATTTGTATTTTTTCAGGTGGGATGCCATCGTTTAAAGTCTGGAAGTCTTCGATTAATTGTGTGATAGAAACAGGAATAGGTTTATTGGCAATTCTTTCTGCAATTGTTAATACTGTATCGCCAGCCTTTACTTCCACATCTATATAGTTGTTAGTTGAATTTGGTAACTCAGAAGGCTGTTCTGTTACATCAGGAACACTCATGGTAGTTGTTACTTGTTCTTGATTAATGCTTGGGATTGTACCATTTGAGAGGTCATAGTAAATGCTAAAGATGGTAATACAAATAAGTGCTGCAACGAATAGTCGAATCATTGTCACGTTCCTCCTTGAGAACAAAGCTTAATTCACTATATGCTTGTCCTCAAGAGTTATGACTAATGTAAAATAAAAAACCACTGGCTACTCCAGTGGTTATCTTTACTATTCTATAGGTTTTTGTTGTTTCACTTTGATTTCTTTCATTACTAAAAATAGAACGAAGATGGTAACCGCAAAGTTTAACAAAATGGCACCTGGAATTTGAACGCGCAGTAAATCCATTATTGCAAAGAACACACTAGGAATAGTGAGGGCATAGGCAGATAAAATCCAGGTATGACGAAAACGAAGATTATGACGTTTTAAGCTGTTTTTCAGTACTAGCCCAAGTAATCCTAAAATCGTAATTTGAATAAATTTTATAGCACTGAAGAAGATATAACCTGCAAGTATTAATAAAGTAACAATTATAGGTAAACTTGATTCAACTGACTCTATTAAAGAAACGAAGTCGGCTTTATCAAAATATACACCCTGTAGATCATTGAATGGGATATATTCCAACGTGTTTCCATATTGAAAAATTGCTTCATTTTTTTGAATAGCTAATACCTCTGGGTAGGCTCTAATCTCATCGATAGATAATTCGTTTTCAGGATCGAATATAATTGTAGTATCTTGATCTTTTAAAATGAAAGGTTCATCTGTTTCAGCATGAAATTGTCCATCTTCTAAATAGAAATCAGGAGTATCGGCTTTAAAAATTGTTTGTGTAGATGAGACAAATTTAAAAACATCGGTTCCAAGATTCACAAACAGGGGAATAGAAGTAATAAGTACAAGAAAAAATACAAAAAGAATCGTTTTCCCTATTCCTTGAAAACGAAAACTAGCCATATCCTTTGGAGAGTATAGGCTTTTTATAAATTGAGTAAAAATATTCAAATTTATCAGTCCTTTTATTTATAAAGTAGTGATTTTACTTTCTTTATGTTACCTTAATTTGGTTTTCTATACAATATTTAATTAAAGAGTCACATCTGTATGTAAATCGAAAGGCGTATATTGTTAAGATAATGTAAATTTATTGTGAATTGTATTTACAATGAGGAGGTATTAGGTTAATAATTGTATTTGGTTTTGTAGATTTTTGTCGATATTGATGCGATTTGATTAAGGGGTTGAATGTATTGGACTTGGATGTTCAGAGGATAATTTTTGAATTTGTCGGTGGTCTTGGTATTTTTCTATTTGGGATAAAGTACATGGGTGATGGATTGCAAAAATCAGCAGGTGATAAGCTGCGAGATATTCTAGATAGATTTACAACAAATCCGTTTATGGGAGTACTTGCTGGAGTTTTAGTAACAGCTCTTATACAATCTAGTTCTGGTACGACGGCACTAACGGTAGGGCTAGTTAGTGCAGGATTCATGTCATTACGACAAGCAATTGGTGTCATAATGGGAGCAAATATAGGAACGACAGTAACAGCATTTATCATAGGAATAAAAATTACTGATTATGCACTGCCTATCATTGCGTTAGGTGCGATCTTGTTATTCTTCTTTAAAAGTCAAAAACTTCACTACTTAGGCCAAATAATTTTCGGCTTTGGCGCACTTTTCTTAGGGTTAAAGATAATGGGTGATGGGTTAAAACCATTAACAGGATTAGATGCTTTTTATGATTTAACACTTTCATTGAGTCATAATCCAATTCTTGGTGTTGTTATAGGGACAGTTTTTACTGTTATTGTTCAAAGTTCGAGTGCGACCATAGGGATACTCCAAGAAATATATGGTCAAGGTGCTATTAATCTTCAAGCTGCGTTACCTGTTTTATTTGGTGACAATATCGGGACAACTATAACAGCTATCCTTGCATCTATTGGTGCTTCTGTAGCTGCAAGAAGAGCAGCATTGTCTCATGTATTGTTTAATCTGATTGGTACTGTATTAGTCTTAATAGTCTTAGGGCCCTTTACCAAGTTAGTTGAATATTTACAAGGGATTTTAGGTCTTAATCCACAGATGACGATTGCGTTTGCACATGGTATTTTCAATTTCTCA
This sequence comes from Sutcliffiella halmapala, assembly GCF_002019665.1. Classification (GTDB taxonomy): domain Bacteria; phylum Bacillota; class Bacilli; order Bacillales; family Bacillaceae_I; genus Sutcliffiella_A; species Sutcliffiella_A halmapala. Next base: position 1,518,620 of record NZ_KV917375.1, read on the forward strand.
AACGTTATCATTCAATTTCCTTTTATTGCATTGTTAGCAATCATTGTAACGAAGCTAATACCAGGTGAGGACAGCGTAGTAGAGTATAAAGCTAAGCATCTAGACCCAATATTTATTGAGCAATCTCCTTCTCTTGCGTTAGGACAAGCAAAAGAGGAAGTATTAAGAATGGGTGAATTCTCTGTTGCGGGATTAGAGGAAACAGAAAATTACCTGAAAACGGGCTCACCAAAACATTCAGAAACTGCATTTCAAATTGAGGATGCGATTAATAATCTAGATCGTAAAATTACAGATTATTTAGTAAAACTCTCGTCTAGTTCATTAACAGAAAATGAATCCGAGGAGCACTCTATGTTAATGGATACGGTTCGTGATATCGAAAGAATCGGAGATCATTTTGAGAACATAGTAGAGCTTGTCGATTATCAAATTTCGAATAAGGTGAAATTAACCGGATCTGCGGATACAGATTTAGAAGAAATGTTTGCTTTAACAATTACAACTGTGAAAGAAGCCATAGAATCGTTAAGATCAGGTGATAAGGAACTTGCACAGGATGTTAAATTAAAAGAAGATCAGATTGACAAGATGGAACGTACTCTTCGCAAGAAGCACATCCTACGTCTGAACGAAGGGTTATGTTCAGGTCAAGCTGGAATTGTTTTTGTTGATATCGTAAGTAACTTGGAACGTATTGGTGATCATGCTGTAAATATTGCAGAAGCAGTTTTAGGGGAAGACCACGGTACGTTATAATAGATTTAACTAGAAATGCCAGACTCTTTGAAAGGTCTGGCATTTCTTCTTATAAGATTGGAGGAATTCGATGGATATCGTATATTGGATTATTATTATAGCGCTTTTTGTGGTTGCATTTGGTGGTCTAATCTATCCGATAATTCCAAGTGTTCTTTTCATTGTCGGAGGTTTCTTACTATATGGTGTGTTCTTCTCCTTTGAGGAATTGAATATCTGGTTTTGGCTCATCACAGCATTATTCGTCATACTTTTATTTGTTGCTGATTATTTCGCTAACCTGTTAGGAGTGAAAAAATTCGGAGGTAGTAATGCATCGATATGGGGTAGTACGATTGGTTTGTTAATAGGCCCGTTTGTTATTCCGGTTGCTGGGATTATCTTAGGTCCGTTTTTAGGAGCAATCCTCGGTGAATTACTTTTTAATAAGAAAGACATGAAAGCGGCAGTGAAAATAGGGTTTGGGTCTGTAGTTGGCTTGTTTAGTAGTGTAGTTGCCAAAGCAATTATTCAGGCTATTATGATAGTTTGTTTTTTAATTTTTATCTAGTAATAGGTATTGACAAAATTAGTGGAATTATGATAAATTTTATTATGTCCTGTTGGGAAAGTAGAAGGACAGCGATAAATCTGGTAAGTATTTTACTGGTTTAGTTTTTCATAATACGGAGGAATACCCAAGTCTGGCTGAAGGGATCGGTCTTGAAAACCGACAGGGGTGTCAAAGCCCGCGGGGGTTCGAATCCCTCTTCCTCCTCCATACATAAATTATACATGAGCATTCAATCATTTAGGTTGAGTGCTCTTTTTGTTTCGCGAATAAAATTAAAAAGGCCCACGAAGTATGTTAACTTTTGCGTTTCCTTTACTTAAATACAAAGATGAAAAAAGAACGGAAACTTTTCAGTAGGTTAATATTAGCTTTTTCCTAACATGGAATGGTTTAATATGGATATACTAGGGTTGTTTATGTCATGCGTTTTTGTGAAATAGAAATGGTATATATTCAAAAGGGAGTGAAGAATTTGAAAACTATAGGAGTGCTGACAAGTGGTGGGGACTCACCTGGCATGAATGCAGCGGTTCGTGCAGTGGTAAGGAAAGCGATCTATCACGATTTAAATGTTTATGGGATTTACCAGGGCTATTCAGGACTGATGACTGGTAATTTTAAAAAATTAGAGCTTGGTTCTGTTGGAGATATTATTCACCGCGGTGGAACCATCCTCTATACAGCAAGAAGTGAGGACTTTAAAACTGCTGAAGGGCAGCGTCAAGGCATAGAACAACTTAAAAAACATGGGATAGAAGGTCTGGTTGTTATTGGCGGGGATGGATCCTTCAAAGGTGCTCAGAAATTATCAGAACAAGGAATCCCTTGTATAGGGTTACCAGGAACGATTGATAATGATATTGCTGGGACAGATTATACTGTGGGCTTTAATACAGCTCTTCATACAGTTATTGATGCCATTGATAAAATAAGAGATACAGCAACTTCTCATGAACGTACTTTTATTATAGAGGTTATGGGGCGTCATGCTGGAGATATTGCCTTGTGGGCAGGTTTAGCCGGAGGCGCAGAAACGATTATTATTCCAGAAATTGAGTTTAAATTATCCGATGTGGTTGGTCGTATTAAAAGTGGTCAGCAACGTGGAAAAAAGCATACTATCATTGTTTTAGCAGAAGGTGTTAGTAATGGAATGGATTTTGCGAAATTAATAAAAGAAGAAACGAATCTAGACACACGTGTTACGGTATTGGGGCATATTCAAAGGGGTGGTAATCCAACAGCGTTTGACCGAGTTTTAGCAAGCAGACTCGGTGGGCGAGCGGTAGAATTACTTATAGAAGGCAAGGCAGGTCGTGCCGTGGGGATGGAACAAAATAAAATTGTCGATTATTCCTTTGACGAAGTATTTTCCCTTCCGCATAAATTTGATGAGAGTATGTACAAATTATCTCAAGAACTCTCTATTTAAATAAAATGTTGCAGATTGAGCAGATTAATTGAAACTTCCGACAAGTTTTGGTAATCTGAAACTAATGAATCAGGAAAGAATTCTTCTTTTCGTGATTTAAGCTCTACATAATATATTAGGAGGAGATACTTATGGCATTCGAACTACCACAATTAACTTATGCATATGACGCATTGGAGCCTCACATTGACAAGGAAACAATGAACATTCACCACACAAAGCACCACAATACTTATGTAACAGGCGTTAACGCTGCATTAGAGGGTCAAGCTGAACTTCAAGGTAAAAGTGTTGAAGAGCTTGTATCTAACTTAGATGCAGTTCCTGAAAACATTCGTACTGCAGTCCGCAATCATGGTGGTGGACATGCAAACCATAGCCTATTCTGGAATATCTTAACTCCAGGTGGCTCTAATTCTCCAACAGGCGAATTAGCAGATGCGATTACTAGTAAGTTCGGTAGCGTTGAAAACTTCAAGGAAGAGTTTGCTAAGGCTGCTACAACCCGTTTTGGCTCTGGTTGGGCTTGGCTTGTAGTAAACAACGGTGAACTTGAAGTAACAAGCACACCAAACCAAGACTCTCCTCTAATGGAAGGTAAAACTCCTGTTCTTGGCCTTGATGTTTGGGAGCACGCTTACTACTTAAACTACCAAAACCGTCGTCCAGATTACATCTCTTCATTCTTCAATGTAATTAACTGGGATGTAGTAGGAAAGCTTTATAACGAAGCGAAATAATAACGAATGAAAACTCTCGTCCACCATGGTCGAGAGTTTTTTTATTCTATAAAAAAGTATAAAAACGCACGATGGATAGTGTGTTTAGTAAGGGTAGCAACGCCATTAAATATAACCAGTTTGCTTCGAGTGCTGACCAGGCACTTAAAAAAACATACATATCTCCACCTCCTTTAAGCCACAATAAACGTAGATAAAGGAGCGATCATAATGGTTGGATTAAAAAAGTTGATCGGTGATGTAGAGGTGAATAAGGACTTGCTAATGCTATTAGTGATTGGTGGGTTATATTCCCTAAGTATCGCTTTATCAAATACGTTTGTTAATGTGTATCTTTGGAAGCAATCAGGTGAATTTAAGGATTTAGGATTTTACAATTTAGCGATTGTAATTTTTCAGCCCATAACCTTCATATTAGCAGGAAGGTGGGCAAAAAAAATTGACAGAGTAATTGTGCTACGATTAGGTGTTGTATTCTTAGCACTTTTTTATTTGTCTGTCTTGTTTATTGGTGATAAAGCATCTACCTATTTACTTGTCCTGGGTTCCTTGTTAGGAATAGGGTATGGTTTTTATTGGCTTGCTTTTAATGTCTTAACATTTGAAATTACGGAGCCAGAAACGAGAGATTTTTTTAACGGATTTTTAGGGATCTTAACATCTGTTGGAGGAATGATAGGACCAATTGCTGCGGGGTATATTATTTCAACACTTGAAAAGTTCACTGGATATACGGTGATTTTTACGATCTCTTTAATACTATTCTCAGCTGCTGTTATCCTCAGTTTATTTATTAAGAGAAGAGGAGCAGAGGGTAGTTATGAAGTGAAAAGAATCCTAAAAGAAAGAAAAAACAACAACAATTGGCGCTATATTACCGATGCCCATTTCTTTCAAGGCCTTCGAGAAGGTACGTTTATTTTTGCAGTTTCAGTATTGGTTTATATTACGACCAATAGTGAGATGGCATTAGGAACGTTTGGGTTAGTAAATTCAGCGGTGGCATTTGTCTGTTATTTTTTTGCAACGAGACTCATAAAGAAACACCATCGAAAAAAAGCAATCCTCTTTGGTGGACTTATCCTTTATGGTTCAGTGTTCTTTCTTGTATTTGAACTTACATATGTGAAATTGCTTTTATATGCGGTGACCATTGCTATAGCTTATCCACTACTATTGGTTCCCTATGTTTCCTTAACATATGACGTTATTGGTAGAAGCTGGAAAGCGGCTGAAATGCGAATTGAATACATCGTTGTAAGAGAAATTTTCTTAAATAGTGGCAGAGCAGTTTCGATAATTCTATTTTTAATAGCCGTAATCTTCTTTGATCAAGAAAAAAGTATTCCTGTATTGATGTGTGTAATTGGGGCTGGGCATGCTATGATTTATCCGTTTGTCCGAAAAATTGAATTTGATGCAGAACCGGTAAATCAAGGGGAGGAATCACATGCAATTGTGTCTACTTTACGAGATGGAGAAGGGGAATCCAAACCTTAGTACTATTTATTAATAGATATTTGAAGTGTTTTCTTATACAATATAGATAGACATAGACACCTAAGAGATTTACTATTAGGTGTCTTGCTTTTTTTGAAAAATTTCAAATGAAAAGGTGTAGGGTATGACAAGTCAAAAACAAAAAAAGAAGAAAAAGAATTATGTCCCCAATCGATTAAATCTCTTGTTTTTTGCGGTGTTTTTGTTGTTTTCTGCCCTAATACTTCGCTTAGGATTTGTCCAGATTGTATTTGGAGAAGACTATCGCAAGGAAGTAGATAGAGAAGAAAATGTAACAGTGAATACACTTGCTCCTAGAGGTAAGATATTTGACCGGAATCAAAATGTAGTAGTGGATAATACTCCGCTTAATGCCATCACATATACAAGAATGCAATCAACAACTGCAAAAGAACAACTAGAAATAGCAAAAAAACTTTCTGAAGTAATCACATTAGATACAAAAGTAATTCAACCACGCGATGAACAGGATTATTGGATTCTTACTCGTCCTGAAGAAGCAGAGGCATTGATTACGGACGAAGATTTGCAAAAGGTTAAAGATGGAGAATTAGAAGAAAAAGATTTATACCAGCTTCAATTAGACCGTATTACAGAGGATCATATTAAGCAAATTACGGACGAAGAAAGAGAAGTATTGGCGATTTTCCGTGAATTCAACAAAGGGTATGCCTTAACCCCGCAGATTGTTAAAAATAAAGATGTAACAGATCAAGAATACGCCATTGTAAGTGAAAGGCTATCTGATTTAATTGGTGTAGATATTATGACAGATTGGCAACGAGAATATGTATTTGAAGATACGCTCCGTTCTGTTTTAGGAAGAGTGTCGACGTCTGATAGTGGTATTCCAAGTGAACGAATTCAAGAGTTTTTAGCAAGGGGATATAGTCGAAATGACCGTGTAGGTTTAAGTCAAATCGAGTCCCAGTACGAAAATATTCTTCAAGGCCAAAAAGCAAGAGTCAAAAATATAACGGATTCATCTGGCAACCTTCTGCGTCAGGAAAGAGTTTTTGACGGACAACGAGGGAAAGATTTAGTTTTGTCTATCGATATGGAATTACAACAAATGGTGGAAAAAGTATTAGAAGAAAAGATCTTACAGGCTAAAGCGAACCCGAGTGCTAGAGCAACCTTTTTAGATCGTGCTTTTGCAGTTGTGATGAACCCGAAGACGGGAGAAGTACTATCGTTAGCAGGTAAGCAGATCGAAAGAGGAGAAAGTGGGCAATACGAAGTGTTAGATAATGCACTTGGTGCTATTCAAGAAGCTTATGAGCCAGGGTCTACTGTAAAAGGAGCGACTGTGTTAGCTGGTTTTCAGCATGGCGTCATTCAACCTAATAGCTATTTATTTGATACCCCACTGTTTCTAGGGAGACAGAAACAACGAAAAGCATCTTATACTAATATGGGAAGTATTAACGATTGGACTGCTTTGGAAAGATCGTCCAATGTATATATGTTTAGAACAGTTCTTGGTATTGCAGGTGCAACCTATCGACCTAATGAGCCAATTGCTATAAGTCCAAATTCATTTGATGTTTTTAGAAGCTATTTAGCACAGTTTGGTTTAGGTGTACCAACAGGAATTGATCTGCCAAGAGAATCTTCTGGAGTAACTGGTACGGAGACGCTTCCTGGTTTGCTACTGGATTTATCAATTGGTCAGTATGATACGTATACTACTTTACAATTAGCGCAATATGTATCTACGATTGCAAATGGTGGTTATCGAATGAAACCGCAACTTGTACGTGAAGTAAGGGAGCCGATAGAAGAAGGTGGCTTAGGGCCAGTTCTTCAACCATTTAAACCTGAGATTTTAAACAGATTAGATATGAGTGATAATGAAATTAAACGTGTTCAAGATGGATTCATTAGGGTTTATCATGGATCTCGAGGCACCGCTAGTAAATCGAAAGTGAAAGAGTTTAAACCAGCAGGAAAATCAGGAACTGCTGAATCGAGTTATTATCAAACTTTAAGTGATGGGACTCGCGTTAGGCATGATACACTTAACTTTAATCTAATAGGCTATGCTCCATACGATAATCCTGAAATTTCGTTTGCCATCATGGTACCGTACGCTTCTACTGACTTTAACGTCACGGGTGGAATTAGTACAGAAATAGGCGACGAAATCATGAAAGCCTATTTCGATCTTAAGAAAAAACGTGCCCAAGGACAGCCGAAGCTCCAAGATCAGGAACAGAATAATTCAGAAGATGAAACAGAAGAAGAATAAATACAAACAAAAAAGTACTCAGTTTGAGTACTTTTTTTGTGCTTTTAAAGTTATTTTCTTTCGGATAAAAAAGTCTATAGTACAAAAATCCGTCAAATTCCCCTATAATATTGCGAATTTTTTAAGTTTACATAACCTTTACACTTGATTCATACCCAATTAACACAATAGTTATATTCTATTACTCGTAAGGTAAAACAAACAGAAAACAAAAAAACCTTAGGGGGAATTAAGCAATGAAAAGCTTCAAACGATTATTTTTAGTAGCTATTATCACAGCATTAGCAGCATTAGCAGCGGCATGTGGAAATGAAAACAATGAAGGTAGCCAAGGTACTACCAAGCAAACATCATCTAGCGAGGAAGAGTTAGAAGGTAGTGTTGTAATCGATGGTTCCGGAACTGTTTATCCTTTCATGGCAAGAATGGCTGAAAACTATATGACAGAAGCTCAAGAAAATGTATCGGTTGAGGTTAGTCGTGCAGGTACTTCTGCTGGGTTCAAGAAATTCTTAGTAGAAAACGGTACAGACTTCAATGATGCATCCCGTCAAATAAAAGAGGAAGAACTTGCAGCAGCTGAAGATTTGGGTATTGAAGTGAAAGAATTAAAAGTTGCGCTTGACGGTTTAACCATTGTTATTAACCCTGAGAACGACTGGGCTACAGAGCTTACAGAACAGGAAATAATCGATATATTCCTTGCGGAAGCTGGAAAAAAGAATTGGTCTGATGTGCGATCTGATTTTCCAAATGAGCCAATCAAAGCTTATGGTCCAAATGAAAATCATGGTACGTATGAATTTTTCTGGCAAGAAATTCTTGGAGAGAAAGATCTAGCAGAAGGTACTAATTTACAACAAGAGTATTCTACTTTAGTTGACCTAGTATCTAAAGAAAAAAATGCTATCGGATTCTTCGGTTATGGTTACTATGCGAATAATAAAGATAAATTAACGGCAGTGAAAGTGGACTTTGGTAACGGACCTGTTGAACCATCTCTTGACACAATCAAAGAAGATGGAGATTATGCAAACTTCACTCGTCCAGTATTCACTTATTTAAATACAAACTTGGCGAAAGAAAAACCACAAGTATTAGACTTTGCAATCTACTCTATGCAAAATGCGGCAACTGTAGCTAGTGAAACAGGGTTTGCGCCATTATCAGATGCAGAACTTCAACAATTAGTGAAAGAATTAGAAGAACTGAAATGATTTAACAAGGAAGATGAGGGGCTTTAGCTGCTCATCTTCCTATACGTTTTTAAATATATGCTTTGAATGGTCCTTGATTATTAATTGGTGAAGGATGAAAGGGGTATTTCAAAATTGGCTAATCAGAAAGAGAATCTTAATGTAAGAGAATTAATAAATGAGAAAAAGAACACGGTGAACCTAAATGGAATACTTGAAAAGGTTATGCCAAAGTTTTTACTTGGAATTGCAGCTATTTCTATTTTTACAACACTTGGTATTATTCTTACTTTATTATTTGAAACCATTGAATTTTTTAAAGAAATCCCGATTTTGGAATTTTTCACTGGTACTGTTTTAAAACCTTTAGGTGAGAATGCACAATTTGGCGTTTTACCGTTATTAACTGGTACATTGATTTCTTCTTTAATAGCCATGCTTGTTGCGATACCAATTGGATTAATGTCAGCAGTCTATTTAAGTGAATATGCATCAGATAAAGTAAGAAGAGTTTTCAAACCGATTCTTGAAATTCTTGCCGGTATACCTACAATAGTTTATGGGTTTTTTGCCTTTACTTTTGTAACACCGTTGCTAAGAGCAATTATTCCAGGTCTTGAGCCAACGAATATTCTCAGTCCAGGAATTGTGATGGGAATTATGATTATCCCAATGGTTGCTTCCTTATCAGAAGATGCGATGAGCGCTGTTCCTAACTCTATGAGAGAAGGTGCTTTAGCATTAGGTGCAACAAAATTAGAGGTTTCATGGAAGATAGTCGTTCCAGCAGCTATTTCCGGAATTGTAGCATCGTTTGTTCTAGGTATTTCACGTGCTATTGGAGAAACGATGATTGTTACTATTGCAAGTGGAAGTTCAAAGAATTTTACGTTTGATGTGACTCAATCGATGCAAACGATGACTGCTTATATTGTCGAAGTAACAGGAGGAGACGCACCAGCTGGTTCCACCCTCTATTATAGTTTGTATGCTGTTGCAATGACACTTTTCGTTTTTACTTTAATCATGAATCTAATCGCGCAGCATGTTTCTCGCAAGTATAGGGAGGAATATTAAGATGAAGTATATGGATGTTACTCAAGTTCAAAAGAAGATGAAATATGTGGATGCTATCCAAGTTCAAAAGAAAATGAATACAAGACTACTGATAAATAATATAGCAAAAGCATTATTTTTAGCTTCAACTTTAATCGGTTTTATTGTTCTGGTTATTCTATTTTACCGTGTTATTTCTCAAAGTATGGGATGGATTGATCTTCAATTTATTACGAATAAACTTTCTACGATGGCGGATAGAGCAGGGATTATGGGAGCTATTCTAGGAACGTTATGGCTTATGATTGTTGTTGCACCTATTACCTTGTTCCTTGGTGTTGGAACAGCTATCTATTTAGAAGAGTATGCGAAAAAAGGACGTCTTCAAAGATTTCTACAAACAAATATTTCTAACCTAGCTGGTGTACCATCGATTGTATTTGGAATTTTAGGCTTAACGATTTTTGTAAGAGCAGCAGGTTTAGGAAACATTGTTTTAGCAGGTGGATTAACGATGTCGCTATTAGTACTTCCAATCGTTGTTGTAGCAAGTCAGGAAGCGATTCGCGCAGTACCTGGATTTTTAAGAGAAGCTTCCTATGGAATGGGAGCAACAAAATGGCAAACGATTAAAAATGTTGTCCTACCAGCATCGATACCTGGTATCTTAACAGGAGCCATTTTAGCATTATCTAGAGCAATAGGGGAAACTGCTCCACTGGTGGTTCTGGGAATTCCAGCTCTCTTAATTCCTTTACCTGATGGTATTTTTGATAAATTCACTGTGCTCCCGATGCAGATTTACTATTGGACAATAGATTCTGCCCTTGTAGCAGAATATGCGAATTTAGCTGCTGCGACTATTGTAGTACTACTATTCGTATTGCTAGTAATGAACTCGATTGCCGTTATTATTCGTAATAAATTTCAAAGAAGATTTTAATTCTGGAGGAGGAAACTTCTATGCAAATAGTAGTACCTGAACGAGAAAATATGAATATCCAAACTTCAAATACAGAATCATTTAATACTCAAATACCTAAAAATATTGTGTATAACACAAAGGATTTAAGTCTTTGGTACGGGGAAGATATCGCTTTAAAAAATATTAATCTACCGATATATGAAAATGAAGTAACGGCTATTATAGGGCCGTCAGGTTGTGGGAAATCAACCTATATTAAAACGTTAAATCGTATGGTGGAATTAATTCCAAGTGTACGAGTTTCTGGAGATATTCTATACCGCGAGAAAAGCATTTTCCATAAATCATTTAAAGTAGAAGAACTGAGAACAAATGTAGGAATGGTGTTCCAAAAACCAAATCCTTTCCCGAAATCGATCTATGAAAATATTGTCTATGGGCCGAAAATCCATGGCATTCGCAACAAAAAAATATTAGACGAAATCGTGGAAAAAAGCTTACGTGGCGCTGCAATCTGGGATGAAGTAAAGGATCGCCTTCACGAGAATGCTTATGGGTTATCTGGTGGACAACAACAACGTTTATGTATTGCTCGTTGTTTAGCAATTGAGCCTGACGTTATCTTAATGGATGAACCAACTTCAGCACTAGATCCGATCTCTACTTTAAAGGTGGAAGAGCTAATACAAGAATTGAAAAAAGACTATAGCATTGTAATTGTTACACATAACATGCAACAAGCTGCGCGTATTTCAGATAGAACAGCATTTTTCTTAAATGGAGAAGTAGTAGAGTATACAGAAACAGATAAACTATTTTCCAACCCAACTGATAAGCGTACAGAAGACTATATTACAGGACGTTTCGGATAATTTTATTCGGCAAGGGGAGAGCTCATTGACAGTTCGTGGACAGTTTCATGTGGATTTAAATACCTTGAGAGATAAACTATTGGAACTTGGAAGCTTAGCAGAAATATCGTTAAGCAAATGTATTCATACTTTGATAAATAGAGATGTTGATCAGGCATTACAAATTATTGAAGATGATTACAGGGCAGATCGCTTAGATGAAGAAATAAATGACTTTGCGATTCTCTTAATTGCAAAGCAACAGCCAGTGGCAGTAGATCTTCGTAGAATTATCGTTGCTATAAAGATTTCAACTGATGTAGAACGAATCGCTGATTTTGCGGTGAATATAGCTAAATCGACAATCCGCATTGGTGAAGGATCGGAAAACCTTATTCCGATAGAAAAGATAGTGAAGATGCATAATATTGCATCGGAAATGCTGTCTCTTTCACTTAAGGCGTATTACGATGAAGATATCGTGCTAGCAAAAAAAGTTGCAGAAATGGATGATCAAGTGGATGAATTATATGGCGAGAACATCCGTGAGTTGCTAAAGCTGACAAAAGATCATCCTAATATGATTCCCCAGATTACTCAGTTATCTTTTATCTGTCGCTACATTGAAAGAATGGCTGATCACACCACAAATATTTCTGAAAATGTCTTTTACCTTGTAAAAGGAAAGCACTATGAATTAAATGATTAACTCTTAGAAGCTTTGTCTATAAACAAATAGGCAGAGCTTTTTAGATTTTGGCTACCTTTTAATAGTAAGGTTACCTGTTAAAGTCCCTGATGATTTCCGTACCAGGCGGCAGCGATCGCAGGCGGTCACGGGCGCTGGGATTTGTATCGTGCCCCAAATACTACAAAATCAAGAAAATAGGGAGCATAGAAGGAAAGTGACCGAGGATGGTCACTTTTCTTTTTGGTAAAATCGTCGTGCTTTGGCACGATTGCCGCAATCGGCCATGGAACACCAGCGGCGGCTCCGGTTGCGGCTTGTATCGAAGAATAACCATCCACAAGGGTCTCCCTCACATTGTTTGACTCGTTCCAGTTCGTTTTTGGAAACGAGTAAATCTACAGCAGATTGCAAAATCGGAGGGAGCATAGCATCCAAGTTTTTCTTGGTATACTTGAACGTCAAAGTATAATGATTCTTTTCATGGATCACTTGCAAAGTTTGATAGAAGTGGGTCACATATTCATTGAGACGTTCTAGGTCTGGCGGGTGAGGCGATGTTTCCATTGAAACGGACATGAAGATTCGATACATGACTTCCCGCATTTCGATTGCCTGTTTCAGAACATCTCCCGCTTCAGACGGTTTCTCCTCTGCTTTTAAAAGAAGTGCTTTTGCTTGTTGTCCGGTCAAGACTTTAGCATGGATGCACCAGTCGACCAATTTGGCGTAACTAGTATACCAATCCCGCCTTTTCTCCGCACTTTCACGCCAACTGACGGTATTGATGAAATCCATACACAAACGTTCTCCGACCATCATATAAGGGTTTGTTTCCGACATAATTAAAACTCCTTTACTGTAACCATCATAATACATATTGACAGTTAGAAGCAACTCAGTTAAACTATAACCATCTAAAGTATTTTTGGTGGTTAAATATAAATTCAGGAGGTACTTAGATGAACAATCCGATGTTGGCAGCTGTTAGAACGTTGTTGAAGGAAACATTTGAAGGACCTGAAAAAAACGCAAGTTGGTACACAGAAGCGAAGCCTGGTAGTGGTTTATTCGGAACGCTTGAAAAATTATCAGCAGAAGATGCATCGATACCTGTCAATGGTACGACAATCGCTGCACAAACCGATCATACCCGATATTACTTATGGGTTGCGAATTCCTACTTAAATGAAGAAGAACCCACAAAGGACTGGAAAGCATCATGGAAAATCACAAACGTTGATGAAATCACATGGGCACAATTTAATAACGAGCTTAAACAAGAATACACAACACTACTTAAAAAGGTTGATTCACTTGACTCCTCAGATGAACTGACCTCGAATGGCCTGTTGGGAGCGATCGCTCACTCCGCCTACCATCTCGGTTCGATACGACAGATGATCAAAGCGATCGAAGTCCCAAGCCAAACATAAGAATTAATAAAGCTCCAAGGAATCATTCCTTGGAGCTTTCAGCTTGTAGAGAAACCCCTTGTTTTTCTACAAGTTTTTTTGTAGTCAGCATGAAAAATAACATTCTGAATAAGCGGAATTAGGCTAAATTTGGCATGAAGTTGGCCCTGATTTTGCCAATATCAAGAAATAAAGGTATGATGCTTACTCTTTTTTACTTAGGTATTCCTATATCATTTAGAGGGAAAAAGCGTAATTTCACCTCTCCAACTACAGCGTCTTCGGGAACAAATCCATATGTTCTACTATCCTCACTGCCCAAGCGGTTATCTCCCATGACAAATAAGGAGTCTAATGGCACTATTACTTCAAAGTTCTCGGTTATCTCATGAAGTACTGCTGCTTTATTGGCAATCAAATAAGGTTCTTGAATCAATTGGTTATTTATGTATAATTGATCGTTTTCCACTTTCACCGTATCACCTGCAAGCCCGATCACTCTTTTTATATGCTTATCATCTGAAGTAGGAGCATGAAATACAATCATGTCAAAATGCTCGATAGCACTCATTTTCACAACCATTACTTTGTCATTATTATTAAATGTTGGATTCATAGAAGTCCCTTGAACAGTCACGGGGATAAAAATATAATGGCGACAAATTAAAACAAGGATTAAAGCAAAACTTATATATTTAATCCATGAAAAAATTTCTTTCTGCGAGTTCTCTTTCATATGCTATTCCACCTTGCTTCGCTAATTTTTTTTGCTTGTTCCTATCTGTATCCACCCCTGTCTCCTTTCTAAATTGTTTTTATAAAGAACAATTCCACTCCTATCTAATACGTGTAAATCGAAAGAAAAGTTTCTGATATTGTAAAAACTGTATGTAGATACTTGTTCTTTTTATCCTTTCTGTTGACATATTTCTTCTGTTTATCATATACTAATATTCAAACGAACATTTGAATGATAAATTATAGCCATACTATAAATGAGGGTGATAAGAATGCCAACAAAATCAAAATTAACGGATAGCTGCACAGTTGAATGTGGGGATTTGAGTAAGGTTAAGGTAGTACAAAATGAAATTAGTGACGAAATGACATTTGATGTGGCGAAAATATATCGCGCTTTATCTGATCCAACAAGGTTGAAAATAGCACAGGCATTAAATTTAGTGGAAGAGCTATGTGTGCACGATGTTGCGACGATTGTACATTCAACAACTGCTACAGCTTCGCATCATTTAAGACTGTTAAGAGATTTAGGATTAGCAAAATATCGTAAAGATGGAAAGCAAGTTTTCTACTCTTTAGATGATGATCATGTGAAACAACTTATTGATATTGCATTTGCTCACCAAAAAGAGGTGAAAAATCGTGGCTGAGGAACAAAAGAACGTATATAGAGTACAAGGTTTCACTTGTGCGAGTTGCGCGCAGAAATTTGAAAACAACTTAAAAAGTTTGCAAGGTGTGCAAGACGCGAAAGTGAATTTTGGTGCATCGAAAGTGACGGTGCTCGGAACAGCATCGCAAGCAGAACTAGAAAAGGCAGGGGCGTTTGAGAATTTAAAACTAGCGCCGGAAAATGAGGAAATACCTGAAGAGCCTCAGGTGCCATTTTATAAAAAGCATCTAAATGTTATCTTATCTTTCTTATTTTTACTAGCTGGATGGGTCTCTTTTTTTCAACTTGGTGAAGAGAACTTGGGAACAATTGCATTATTCGCTTCTTCTATCATAATTGGTGGATATCGCTTGTTTTTTACGGGGTTAAGGAATTTAGCTAGACTAGATTTTGATATGAAAACGTTAATGACTATTGCAATTATTGGAGCTGCGATTATTGGGGAGTGGGGAGAGGGTGCTACGGTTGTCATTCTTTTTGCAATTAGTGAAGCATTAGAATCCTATTCGATGGATAAAGCACGAGCCTCTATTCGCTCATTAATGAATGTTTCACCTAAAACCGCTACACTTTTAGTTGAAGGTAAAGAAAAGCAGGTATCGGTTAAAGAAATAGAAATTGGCGATATTATGCTGGTTAAACCCGGACAAAAAATTGCCATGGACGGTTCTATTATGAAAGGAACAGCAGCGATAAGTGAAGCGGCAATTACAGGAGAAAGTATCCCTGTTACGAAATCGTTAAATGATCCAGTATTTGCTGGAACCTTTAATGAAGATGGATTACTAGAAGTTCGAGTTACAAAACGTGTAGAAGATACGACTATTGCAAAAATCATCCATTTGGTGGAAGAAGCACAGGCAGAGCGAGCACCATCGCAAGCATTTGTGGATAAGTTTGCGAAGTATTATACGCCAATGATTCTTGTTGTCGCTGCTCTTGTAGCGATTATTCCACCATTATTGTTCTCTCTGTCTTGGGAAACTTGGATTTATCAAGGATTAGCGGTTCTTGTAGTAGGTTGTCCATGTGCACTTGTTATATCTACTCCTATTTCAATAGTTACAGCGATAGGCAATGCTGCACGTAATGGCGTACTAATTAAGGGTGGCGTCTATCTAGAAGAGGTCGGAAATATAAAAGCTATTGCCTTTGACAAAACTGGTACCTTAACAGTGGGGAGTCCAGAAGTGACGGATGTGCATTCCTTTGAAATGGCAGAAGATAAGCTAGTAGCAATAACTGCAGTGCTTGAAAGTGGCTCGACACATCCTTTAGCAGTTGCGATTATTAAGACTGCGGAAGAACGTGAAATAGACCTTGCTCAATTTAACTTAGAGAGTTTTGAATCAGTGACTGGCAAAGGGTTAAAAGGGATGATTGACGGGAATGTATATCAAGTAGGTAGTCCGCAATGGTTCAGCACGGAAAATCATCCACATATAGAGCATCATTCTTCAATGATTGAGCAGCTACAAATGCAAGGAAAGACGGTTGTTGTGGCTGGAAATGAGGAGCGGATTTTTGGATTAATTGGTATTAGGGATCAAGTAAGACACTCAAGCAAAAAAGTAGTGAAGGAACTCAAGGAACTGGGTTTAAATGAAATAGTAATGTTGACAGGGGATAATGAAAAAACTGCTAATGCTATTGGCAAAGAAATTGGTTTAAACCATGTTAAGGCGAATCTCTTGCCACAAGATAAATTACAGTTCATCAAGGATATACGTCAAAAGCAGCGGAATGTTGCAATGGTAGGTGACGGGATTAATGATGCGCCCGCACTAGCTGCCTCCTCTGTAGGAATTGCAATGGGAGGAGCAGGAACAGACACCGCGCTTGAAACAGCTGATATTGCATTAATGGCGGATGATCTACAAAAGCTTCCTTTTACAATCAAGTTAAGTAGAAAAGCTTTAACGATTATTAAGCAAAATATTTCCTTTTCACTTGGATTAAAGATACTAGCTCTACTACTTGTTATTCCAGGCTGGCTAACACTATGGATCGCGATTTTTGCTGACATGGGTGCTACATTACTTGTTACCTTAAATAGTTTACGATTATTAAAAATAAAAGATGAAAATGAAAATTAAGATGTTCTTCATTCTTATCTAAGCAAAGCAAAAGAGCCCAATGTTTTACTGGGCTCTTTTGCTATTATAACAAGCTTTAACTGTGTCATTGAATTATTGTCTAATTAAAACTGCTGCAGCTTCTTCATGGGTCATGTTCTTTTTCAACTTGAAGGTACCAGCCCTTACACGAGTTGCTATATCTAAATCTTCTAGATATTTATCAAACTCATCAGCGTCTTTAATAACTCCGGCAGACTCTAAAAGTTCTGTTACTTCATAAGTTGCCATTCCATCAGGAATTGTCACATTAAAAGGCTCGTTGGACTCTTCTTTTGGTTCTTCTTCTTCTTTTGGTTCTTCTTTAGGATCTTCCTCTTTTGGCTTTTCACCAGCGCTTGTTTCTTCCTTTTCTGCTGGTTTTTCCTCAGTTGTTCCTTCTTCTATGGAAGGAAGAAGAGCTTGATATTCTTCCTTTGTAAGTAGGTGCATATTGTTTTCCTTAACATATGCACTTATTTCTGCCTCATCCAATGTGCTTGAGCTTACAATCGAATAAGCGACTCCCATAACCCCTGTTGCGAAAATAATTCCAATTGCGAATGCCCGTAAACTAGTTTTCATTGACTGGGTTCCCTTTCAACTTTGCTGATTGTAAAACACTTTCTACTTTTTCGATAGAAGTGGATGTGAATTGTGAAATTTGGGAGGCAGTGTAGCCTTTTTTGAAAAGGGAGATTGTTACATCTTCTTGGCTTACATCTTGATGAGCATTCGTTTTTTCTTTAGGTTTTTTATTAGGTATAGGTGTTGCTCCAATTAGCAACTCTTCTTCTAACACTTTAATTTTTCTTTCTAGCTTATATTTATCCTGTACAACATCAAATGATAACTGTTCAACTTCTTCTTTAAGTTCAGAATATTTGTCGCCAACAAAGAAAGATAGTGCGATTAGACCAATAGCAATGGCCAATAATAGAATACTTACAATTAACATATTGTCACCTCATAAAAGTTTCTCTCTTTTTTATATCATAGTCATAAGAAAGGAACATACTTCTTCGACACTTTTTTTAAAAAAGTTTGACGTATTTGTGAATTATTCTGAGGAACGGTCATAAAAAATATGACTTTTTTATGAAGATTTTACAAAAAAGCTTAAAAGACGACAAATTTAGGCGGTTGTAGTAGGGAATTTTTACATGATATGATAAATGAAAGCCCATTTAATGTTGGAGGTAACAAAAGTGAAAGTAGTTAAAAATGCTTCTAAACCTGATCGGAAACAAGAGTACCTCCATGTATGTAATTATAGTAGTGAACTATACTCTCACTGGAACATTCATGATTGGCGTTATAAGTTTGCTCATATGTTCAATCAAAAAGAACTTCAATTCTTAACCATCAGAGTGATAGGTTGGCAGGAAAACGCTCAAAACATGATGGTGAATGCGAAATATACAGATATAATAGTAAATAAAGAAGTACAGGATCAATTTCTTCCAATACTGTCACACTTTCATGTCTGTATTGTAGAAATTGGATTAGGCGATGGAGATAATTTTTTCCCTATAATGCAATCTAAAAAGCTTTATCTTTATGATGCGAAGGAAGATGATAGAAGTTTTCTTCTTCATCAATGTAAGTGGAACTCTTGTTACCTCGATCAAAAAAAATCGTATTCGCAATTTTCGACATACACATATTATGAAAACCTGGGAGGGGAATAGTGTGAACAAAACCAATATGATGTTAAGTCTACAAGCACACTTTCCTGTGATTCACAAGGATGATTTTCATCTGGAACAACAATTTTTTGAACGTTTAAGCAATATCTACCTTCCAATTCTCTCCCATATCAGAAACCACCTTTTAAAAGAGCCGATAACAATGGCTTTTTCCCCTTCCTTTCTAGAAGTCCTATCTAACGTTCGCCTGATGAAGCGCTATTATACATACTTGCAGAAAAAACAAGCACTTATAGAAAATCAGTGGGTACAATCACAACAAATAAAAGAAAAAGCTATTTTTTTCTTTTATAGAACTAAAATAAAAAAACTAATGGAATTTTTTTTAGAATGTGAAGGGGAATTCATCCTGATTCTCAAAGATTACATTAATACTGGAAGAATAGTGGCTGTTAGTAGTTCTGGTGCTTACTTCCCTTTTATTCAATCAAAAGAAGGACTACAACTTCATGTGGAATTGTCTGTGAATGCCTTTGAAAAGCATCTCGGTTTTTCACCAAAAGGTTTTTGGAGTCCTTATGGTGTTTATTCGATTACATTAGATAAGCTTCTCTCGGATAAAGGTATCGAGTACGCCTATATTAGTGAACAAATAATAAGCGGCCAGTCAAGGGAAGTGAAAGATCCAGTCGTTTCTCCACATGGATTATTATTAATTCCACATGCAACAAATTTAATAGATTTAGTGATCGGGGAAAAAGGTTATCAAACAGGTGATAATTATCTTGATCCTTTCTCGGATATTGCCTACGAAAGAAAGTGGGATGAACTGAAGAATTTCACAATATGGGAGGATTTTCGAGCACCTACAGGCTTAAAGCTAAGACAAAAGGGAAAGGGAAGCCGTACTGCTACTTGGTACGATGTAGAAACCGCACGAGAATGCTTAGATAAACATGCTAATCATTTTATGGAACAACTCGAAATAGTACGGAACGAAGAAGTTCTTTCTATCAATCTATCACTATATCAACTTGGTAATGACTGGTTGGAAGCTCCTTATTTTCTACAATTAATAATGAATAAAGTTATTACAAGAAATTCTTTCGAATGGATAACACCAGAACATCTAATTACGAAGAAATCCAGCTTCTCTTCCCTTTCATCTTTCTCACAAAAGGGTTGGTGGAGCACCATCAATCCGAAAGCATATTTTTCAGAGAAGTCTCAAGAGATGTTTCGCGAGCTAGTGAAAATGGAACAAAGCTTAAAGATAGAAGTAAACGGCGGCAAGAGTGAATGTGCAAAGCACTGGTTAATGGCAAATGATTACGCCTTGTTAAAGAGTAGCAATCAAGATGTGGTAAAGCGTTTTTATGTATATAAGGACTCCTTCTATTCAGACTTAAAACAACCTATTATGGAAAACAATCTAACAATTTTTAATTTTCCAATCAATCCAGATGTATTCTATTCCACTAATAAGACTCATAATCATTTGATACGAGAAGAAAAAAAGACGGGAAAGCAACGGATATTAATGCTTTCCTGGGAGTATCCTCCTTCTGTTATGGGGGGACTAGGTAAGCATGTTAGGGAACTGTCGAAAGCTTTATCAATGGAAGGGTATGATGTGAGTGTGCTAACGCCTAGTTTTATTGGTGCCCCTTCTTATGAAAGAATAGATAATACTTATGTTTATCGAGTGAAGGAATTTTATCAAACAAATGATGACTTTCACCATTATGTCGCAAGGTTTAACTTGAATATGGTAGAGCTAGCCATAGAGCTTCATCGTCAACGGAGCTTTGATATCGTTCATGCACATGATTGGATGGTAGGTTTGGCGGCGAGGTCCATTAAAGAGGCACTCTCATTACCATTAATTACAACCATTCACGCTTTAGAAATAGGACGTATTCAAGGTAATCAAATGTCACAAATGCAGCAGAAAACGTATCATCAAGAAAAACAACTAATGATGGAATCAGATATAATTATTGTGTGTAGCTCCTATATGGAAGAGGTACTACATCGGGAATATGCTTTTCGAAAAGAAAAGGTGCATGTTATTCCTAATGGCGTGGGAGAGATCCCATATGAGAGAGCTAATGAAAGTATCCAAAGGTTACTAAATAAATATGACTATAATCATCTAGTCCTTTCATTAGGAAGAATCGTTCTCGAAAAAGGGTTTGATACCTTCATACAAGCAGCGGTTATCATCTTAGAAAGCTATCCGAAATGTTTATTTATAATAGGTGGAAAAGGCCCGTTGTTAGTTAAGTTTCGGGAACAAGTCGCTAACCTTGGCTTGGAAAACTCGATTATGTTTATTGGTTTTTTACATGAACATGAAAAAGCATATTTGTTGCATCAATGTGACATGTTAGTTGTTCCAAGTCACTATGAGCCTTTTGGGATAGTTGCGTTAGAAGGAATGATTGCAGCCAAACCAGTTATCGTTTCAAAAACCGGTGGATTAGCTTCTATTGTGGAAGAAGAGCATTCTGGCTTGCTTTTTGAGTCGGGTGTTACTAAGCAGTTAGTGAGTAAAATCGAAAGGCTCATTGAGAATCCGGAAGTTGGAAAAAGGTTAGGAAAGAACGCGAAGAAAATCGTGAAACAAAAATATAGTTGGGAAGATGTAAGAAGAAAAACAGTAGCAATCTACGACATGACAATCACTACTTCTTCCGTCCAATAGGAGGGATTATTACTATGAAGGCAGTTATTTTAGCAGGAGGAAAGGGATCACGCCTGTTGCCATTAACGAAAAAACTACCTAAGCCGCTAGTGCCTTTATTAAACAAACCTGTGATGGAATATAGTATCGAGCTGCTTAAGAAGCATGGCATTACAGATATTATTGTGACGCTTCAATACTTAGGTGATAAGATTATGAGCTACTTTGGTGACGGATCGAAATGGGGAGTGAACCTTACCTATCAAATAGAAGATTTTGCATTAGGTACAGCAGGAAGTGTAAAAAACACGGAGCAATTATTAGATGAACCTTTTATCGTAATTAGTGGTGATGCTCTAACAGACTTTGACCTAATTGACGGCTTAGTGTTTCACCTTCAAAAAAGAGCGCTGCTGACTGTCTTTATGAAAGAGGTAAAAAATCCAACTAAATTCGGCATCATCCAAACAAATGATGATGGCCAAATCCAAAGGTTTTTGGAAAAGCCTCAAAAAGAGCAAGAATTCAGCAGAGTAGTGAATACAGGTATTTATATAGTAGACCCCTTAGTCCTAAGCTTTATGGAAAAAGATAAGCCTTATGATTTTAGTAAAGAGATATTTCCTAAGTTAATCGAAAATAATATGGGGCTCTATGGATACAAATCTAAAGGATACTGGAAAGATATTGGGAGTCATGAAGACTATCGTCAAGCCCAATATGATATGTTAGAACATAAGATTCAAGTTCCAGTTATGGAAGAAGAAGTGATGCCTAAACTTTGGGTAGGTAAAAATGTGAAGTATGTAAAAGGATCAAATTTAAAGGTGACAAACAGAAAAGATGCTTCGCTGATAAAAGTATAAGTATAAATAGAACAAAAAAAATAAGCAGACAGGAAATCCTGCTGCTTATTTTGTTTCACGGTGAACTGTTACTTTTTTCAATCTTGGGCTATATTTTTTAAGCTCAAGACGATCTGGGTTATTACGTTTATTTTTAGTAGTAATATAGTTACGATCTCCAGTTTCAGTACAAGCTAAAGTTACATTTACGCGCATCATTATCCCTCCAAACATATAAAGCATTCAATTCAGACCTTACTATAATATCACTTATTTTTTATGAATTCCAGTCTTTTTTAGCGCATGGGAAATTTTTAAAGTAAATCGGTAGAATTCCTAGCGATTCATTAGAACGAAAGTGCGATTCTTGGTATATTTTAATTAGAAAACCACACTAAAAATCATGCTAACTTTAAATGGAGTCATTTAAAACAGATACCAAGATCAACAGGGCGTTAAGGGGGACGCTGTATTTAAAGTGATGTTTAACACCGTCCCCCCTGTTGATTGGAGTGCAAGGTGAGAGACTCCTGCGGGAAGTAGCGTTTTGTGGAGACCCCGCAGGCAAGCCGAGGAGGCTCCACAAGCGCCCCGCGATCGCTGCCACCTGGCACGGAAATCTACAGGGCGTTCAAAGGTCTCACCGTATTTTCAGGATAGCCCAATAAATAGAATTAGTACCCGATAGGAGTGTTAACAAAATGAACAAAGGAAGTTTACGACAGGAAATGAAAGCAACCTTGGCTACCATATCCAAGGAACAATATACATATGCCTCCAAAAAAATACAAGAAGCCCTTTATGCAACAAAAGAATGGCAACAGGCAACTATTATTGGCGTCACAGTTTCAAGAGTACCCGAAGTTTCTACAAAAGCAATCATCGAACAAGCATGGCAAGAAAACAAAAAGATTGTAGTACCAAAATGCTTTCCAGCAGATAAGAGCATGGAGTTTTATTTTTTGGAAAACCTTCATGACTTAGAAACCGTTTACTTTGGATTAAAAGAACCAAATCCAGCAACCTCTCTATTATGCGAAAAAGCTAGGATTAATCTTATGTTAGTTCCAGGAGTGGTATTTGATATAAGGGGATATCGGATAGGCTTTGGAGGGGGATATTATGATAGGTATTTAGAAGACTTTAACGGGGAAAAAATCTCTTTAGCTTTTGAAGAACAGGTGAAGAAGGAAATTCCATATGATGCCTATGATATCCCAGTAAACAAATTAATAACGAATGAGGAAATCTATGAATGTCATACTAGAAAATGAAGTAATTCTCTTAGTCAGTTTAGTTCTTCTTGCATGGATGGGGTATAAATTCAGAGCACTATCTCTATCTGGTGCTTTTGGAACCTTCGTAGTTGGAGTATTGATTGTTATTGGATTTAAAGGTGAGGGACTTATCTTAATTGGTGCTTTTTTTATTTCCTCCAGCTTTTGGAGCAAATTTAGCAAAAAGAAAAAAACAAAAACAGTGGATTTACAGGAAAAGGGCTCACAAAGAGATATTATCCAA
Source organism: Sutcliffiella halmapala (assembly GCF_002019665.1). Lineage (GTDB taxonomy): Bacteria > Bacillota > Bacilli > Bacillales > Bacillaceae_I > Sutcliffiella_A > Sutcliffiella_A halmapala. Next base: position 1,542,236 of record NZ_KV917375.1, read on the forward strand.
GTATTTGCTAATGGTGGAGTTCCTGCCGGTTTTAGTTTGGGCTTTTTCTTCTTTCCGTCAGAAGCATGGTTAGTTGGTTTCATAACAGCAATCGCGGTGGCAAATTCCGACACGTGGGCTTCAGAAATTGGTGTCTTAAGCAAGAAAAAGCCTATTTCCATAAAGACCTTAACTCCAGTGGAGAGTGGACAATCGGGAGCAATAAGTGGTCTCGGTACAGCTGCTGCAGTAGTAGGATCTGCTTTTATCGCAGTTATAAGCATGTTCCTCTGGGAAGAGATAACGTGGTCAATGTTAGTTGTGATTACCTTATTAGGGATAATTGGTTGTTTTGTTGATACGGTGATTGGAGCATCTCTTCAGGCTATTTACCAATGTCAAAATTGTGGGAAAGTAGTGGAGAGGAAATTTCACTGCGAACAAGCTACAACGTTAATAAAAGGTGTCACTCTCGTTAATAATGATGTAGTGAACATTTGCTCCATTTTAATCGTTACAACCCTTGCATGGGTTCTTTATTGGGTTTAAGTAATTTGTCATAGAATAGATACATATTGCTCACTACTTCACAAACTTTTGTTTTATAATTAAATTGTAGATTAAACCTTGTTTAGAAATGGGGAGTTAGCATGAGAAACGGAATCAGCAGAGTAGCATTAATTGGTACAGGTTTTGTAGGTTCGAGCTATGCATTTGCATTATTAAATCAAGGTGTAACAGAAGAATTAGTGTTAATTGACTTAAATAAAGAGAAATCAGAAGGCGATGCGATGGATTTAAATCACGGAATCGCGTTTGCACCAACCCCAACAAAGGTGTGGTATGGAGACTATCAAGACTGTGACAAAGCAGATCTCGTGGTGATTTGTGCAGGGGCAAATCAAAAGCCAGGTGAAACTAGACTGGATTTAGTGGAAAAAAACACAAAAATATTTAAAAGTATCGTCGACCAAGTAATGGCTAATGGCTTCGACGGAATTTTTCTAGTAGCAACGAACCCGGTAGATATTTTAACATATGCCACTTGGAAGTTTTCGGGATTACCGAAAGAAAGGGTCATTGGCTCTGGGACCATTTTAGACACAGCGAGATTCCGTTATCTACTTGGAGACTATTTTCAAATTGATGCAAGAAACGTTCATGCCTACATTATTGGTGAGCATGGAGATACAGAACTGCCAGTATGGAGTCAAGCTGACATTGGCGGGAAGAAGATACTTGATTTGATGGCTGAAAAAGAAGAATACCAAGAGGAAGATCTAGAAAACTTATTTGTTAATGTTCGAGATGCGGCCTATCATATTATAGAACGTAAAGGCGCCACCTATTATGGAATTGCTATGGGGTTAGTGCGCCTTACTAAAGCGATTCTCCGAAATGAAAATTCTATTCTAACAGTATCTGCATACTTAGATGGTGAGTATGGAAGTGACGATATATATATCGGTGTACCTGCGATTGTGAATCGTAACGGAATTAGAGAAATTGTTGAAATTGAATTAAACGATAAAGAAAAAGATCAATTTAAACATTCTGTGGAAGTACTAACAAACATAAAAGATAAATTCTTTTAATTTATTTCAGAAAAAACATGTCTAAAATTGGGCATGTTTTTTCTGTATTTGATGCATGATAAAAGCAGGAGGGATGATAATGGGATTTTTAATAAGATTAATACTTATCACCGCAGGTACATATGCGATTTATCAAAGACGTTACAAGATCTTAAACTATATTTTAGGAATTAGCTCTATTCGGAGATTTGTCGTGGCATTTGGAATGGATATTCCGTTTGTTCGAGATCGTTTTTTGCAGACGGTCTTCCGAGGGTAGTATTATGCAACTTGAAAGAAAATGAAAACACCTAGCCTTCCGCTTTCAAAAAAGCCAGAGGTTGGGTGTATTTTTTATGAACTTAGAATTGGAGGAGAACTATACATTAAATTAACATGGGCTTAATATTTCAGCTATATAATTTTCCATAGTAGCAGAATGAATTACTGGAGGGTACATCTTGGGGAAAAGGGCTGAAATAAAATTAGGGATTAGAAAAATTGTCGGGAATCTTTTAAAAAATAGTAAATTGGGAACCCGCTTGTTTGCACTGTTTGTATCTTTATTAGTCATCTCTATTGTAGTAGTGGGATTAAGTTCTTATATAAAATCAAAAGAAATGACGATGGAGATGATGGAAAATAGATTAATTAGAGAATCAGAGTTGATGGGTCATATTGCTGAAAATTTAAAATTTCTCTATATAAGTGATGAAGAGTACTTTATGCAACAGCTTGAAGTGAATATCCGGTCTCAGCAGGAAAAGCTTAAAGTGGATGGTATTACTTCAGAATTTTTCTACATAGTGGATCAACATGCAATTCCATTTAAAGTAAGTGAAGATGTTATACCTTCTATCAATGAATCACTTATTAATCAAATTACAGATAGTAAAAGTGGGGTTATCCATAGCAAAATTGAAGGAGTAGACTATACAATTACATATCAGGAGATGAAGGAGATAAATGGAATATACGTGTTGCTTATTCCTACAAAATCTTATTTGGGGCCGGTAAACAGTATGGCCTATTTTACTATTTTTATCGTGATAATCAGTGTTCTAATTTGTACACTACTACTTATCCTTTTTGTAAGGACTCTTACAAAACCTCTCTCCGAACTGAGTGATACGATAAGCCAGGTGCGACAGGGTTCTTTAAATCGGTCAAGTTCTATCAAGACAACATTACCAGAAATACTCTCATTACAAAATAGCTATAATGCCATGATTGATCAAATGAGATCGATGGTTCATGAATTGAAGGAAACAACAGTTAAGCTAGAAGAAACAGGCGTGGAATTGAAAATTTCATCAGAATACTCTCTTGTTTCTAGCCATCAATTGGTTACAGCCATTAATTTAGTGAAACAAGGAGCAGAGCAAACTGCAAGTAGCTCAGAAAGTAGTGTTACCAGTTTTAATGATATGAAGGATAAGATTGAAGATACATTAGTAAATATGAATATTGTATCCGACAGTTCCGATGCGATGAGCTTATCTGCAGAGTACGGGGAGAAAACAATAAGTCAGTTAATTACTACGATCCGTACCTTTGAGGAAGACTTCGCTCATTTAAATAAGACCATTATCCATGTGAAGAATTATTCTTCTTCCATAACTAATCTAGTTGGACTTATCAAAGGGATTACCGAACAAACTAAATTGCTTGCACTTAATGCAACCATTGAAGCAGCTAGAGCAGGAGAAGCGGGAAGAGGCTTTGCCGTGGTTGCGAATGAAGTACGTAAGCTTGCAGACCAATCATCAAGTGCTGCCGAAGAAATCACGAATTCTATACATAAAATGGAAGGTGTTACGATAGGTGCTACTCAAGAGTTTGACCAAATGCTTTCTAAAGTCCAAACAAATCTATCAATGGCTAATGAATCAAAGCTGTCATTTGACGAACTAATGCAAGAAATTGCAACTGTGAGTAAGAACTTACAAGGAATGCAGACAACATTACAAGGTTTGGAGTATCTCTTACCAAACTTGGAACAATCAGCAGATATGCTGCTTTCTGTATCGCAGGAGACGTCTGCAAGTTCTGATGAAATGCTAGCAGCAAGTGAAAAGCAAATTCAACAAATGGCAGGAACGAATAACATTGGCCTTCGACTACATAAACTCTCTACATCCTTATCACAAATCACACAGAGATTTAAAATAGAATAGCTAGCAAGAATAATTCTATACGTACCATTCTAAAGGGAAGCTACCTTCATATAGTAAGGTAGCTCCCTTTTTGGTATTAAAAGCGATAAAAATTTTTACTTTTCATTTCGTACCATATAAAATAGGAAGTAGTATGGAGGTGCTTCGTTGAAACAAGATTCTGTTTTCTGGCAATTGTTGAACAGCATAGTCGTTCAACATCAATATCGAATTATACATATAACGCCTGATCAAAAAGAGGTTTGGTTAGAGGGCCTTGAAAATAAACAGGCACCAATCATCCGTGTCTTTCGCTATGACTTAGATTGGAGCAATTGGCTTCAACGTGATATGGAGAAAGCCGCTTTCCAAGTGACCAACTTTAAAAAACAATTAAGAAAAAGTAAATTAAGAGCATTAAATGTGTATGTATCATCTTATCCTCCTGTAGATGATTGGGAGTTTAGAGTGAAGGAACCTTTTATTAAAGATAATGTAGAAGTGAACTCCGTCATCGTACATGGTGGTAATGTTCAAGAGGCATGTCAACAAATAACTAGTTCGATTGGAAAAGAAATAGAGGTACAAGATGAGGTTGAACTAGATGATTTAGCTTTACAGCAATTAAAACAAACAGTGCTAACCTCATCGGCAAATCGCATGAAAAAAGAAAGAGAGCTATTTCAAAATGGTAAGCCGTTGTTTACCTACTTTTTTATTGCTCTGCAGTTGTTTTTTTTCTATCTTTTAGAAACAAATGGGGGCAGTCAAAATTCGGAAACCTTGATAAAGTATGGAGCGAAGTACAATCCCTTAATCTTAGAGGGGGAGTGGTGGAGATTTATCACACCAATAATCCTTCATATTGGCGTTCTCCATCTACTACTTAATACGCTTGCACTCTATTATCTCGGAACCGCAGTGGAAAGGATATACGGGAATTTCCGTTTTCTCCTCATTTATTTGTTCGCAGGATTTTGTGGATCTCTTGCTAGTTTTGTCTTTACCCCTTCGCTTTCAGCAGGTGCATCTGGTGCGATATTTGGGTGTTTTGGTGCCTTGTTATTTGTTGGAATTGCGTACCCGAAACTATTCCTACGTACAATGGGAACGAATATCTTAGTTCTAATCGGTGTGAACCTTGCAATTGGTTTTGCTATTCCAGGCATTGATAATGCAGGACATATCGGTGGCTTAATAGGAGGCTTCTTAGCAGCTGCAATTGTGCATCTACCAAAACATATAAAGCCGCTTCCTCAAATATTAGGATTTATCCTGGCAATATCTCTTACTCTGTATATGTTAGACTACGGCTATCGTAACGATAATCCATTTACTGTACTTACTCAAGCTGAGACACTCATCCAGGATGAAGAATATACAGAGGCTTACGATCTGTTATTATCTATGGAAAACCAGCAAGAAAAATATCCAGAAGTACTCTTTTACCTTTCTTTTATTGATATAAAGCAAGGAAGGCTAGAAGAAGCAGAGCAGCGATTAGTTAAAGTAACCTCGATAAAGCCAGACTTTCATGAAGCACATTATAATCTAGCTTTGGTCTATCTAGAAATGGATGAAGTAGAAAAAGCAGCGGCATCGATAAATCGAGCGATAGAAATCGAATCAACAGGCGATAACTATATAAATCTTCGAACAGAAATTAATCGACGGCTAGATTCTGACTAAGTTTAATTGATTCTCCTTCTCGTGTTTCAATTAAGATAAATAAATGAGAGTAATCTTTCGCAATTAATATTAATGGCAGGGAACTATCTATTGGTGGGATAGTTGTTCCTGCCGTTGTTTTTATCCCCAAGAAGTATTCCTTATACAAACTCTCCCACAACTTTCCTATTATTATCTTGGAGCGAACTTTATCAATTCCTAGCAATCCACTTTCTTGACTATCAATAATCTCTTCAAGTGAATAAAAGTCATAGTTATGAACCGGAATATCGAAAAAATCAATGGCTTTTTCCCAATAGTATTCTAATTGCTTTGTCGTAACCTTATCTAATATTTCTTTCCATTCTTTTTGTTCTTCTGATTTTACTTCTTTAAAAGATTGTAAAGTACTAAAAGAAGAATCAATAATGTATAAGTGATCTTTGCTCATTTTATGGGTACTCGTAATCGTTTCGTCAGAATGATGAATCTCGCCATGATGAAAGGTGAGTGCGAGAAAGCGACTGCTATCCTTACCAGAATAGGTCGCATACTGCGTTAACTCACTACTATTACCCTTCCAATCAGATAAAATCGCCTTTAATCGTCCATCTTCAAACAATAAAGAAATATCTTGTCTTAGGTAAACACTATCACTAGTTTGAGACTGTACTTCCCAATTTACGATATATTTCTCTTTATCCTTGTCATTTAATAAAACTAAATCAGTTTTTGCGATTTTCATTTCTACAGTTGGATCAATAGGGAAAAATATAATACTTTCAACTACCTTATTAGAAAAAGCAATAGAAAGAAGACTGTAAGTTAAAAGGGAGAGAATTAGCCCGATTCCAATTATTTTTAGTTTCTTCATCATGGTCCTCCAGTAAATAGGCTTGCTATCAACTTATGAGCTTGTCTCTTTTTTTATGAAGAGATTATCTCTGCCATCGTAATAAGTTTTAGGATACTGGTATTTTTTTTTCGAATAAGTAAAAAATGTAAAGAGCAAGATGCAACGAGGAGGAGCACACCTTGACTTGGAATAAGCCAACGAAAAAGATGACAGGTAATTTTGATGAAGATATAGGCTATTTAAAAGAAAGACTTGCAGTTGATAAAAGTTTTGACCTTATTTTCCTTGACCTTTATTATGCGGGTAGAAAGGTAGGCTTGTTTTTAGTAGATGGGTTTGGAAAAGATGAAATCATGCTATTTTTGATGAAATTCCTTTCTGAACTTGAACCAGAACAGTTAGAGGAAAATCCGCTAGAAAAGTTATTACAAACATATATACCATATGTAGAATTAGAGAAAACAGATGATTTAGAACAGGTTGTGGATCAAGTCTTAGCTGGCCCAACTGCTATCGTAGTTGAAGGATTACAGGAAGTAATATTGATTGACTCGAGAACCTATCCTGTTCGAGGTCCAGAAGAGCCTGATATGGAGCGAGTGGTGCGTGGCTCAAGGGATGGATTTGTTGAGACCATTGTATTTAACTGTGCTCTAATTCGACGGAGGGTAAGGGATCGTTCTTTACGAATGGAATACTTGCAAGTAGGCAGACGTTCTAAAACAGATATTAGCCTCTGTTATTTAGAAGAAATTGCTGACCCTCATATTGTTCAGGAAATAAAACAAGCCTTAGAAAAAATTGACACAGATGGATTGCCGATGGCTGAGAAGACTCTTGAAGAGTTTGTTGGGGGACGACATTGGAACCCATATCCAACCGTTCGATATACAGAAAGACCAGACACAGCAGCTGCCCACCTCTATGAAGGGCATGTCTTAGTTATAGTCGATGGCTCACCAAGTGTCATTATTACACCTTGTACATTTTGGCATCATCTGCAACATGCAGAAGAATATCGGAATAAACCATTAGTAGGGGCTTATTTAAGATGGGTAAGATTTCTCGCTGTTTGGGCGTCCTTATTTATCTTACCTTTATGGTATTTATTTGCCCAAAATCCACAATTATTACCTGGAGTTCTTTCCTATATCGGGCCATCTGAAATAGGAACTGTTCCACTTATTGCGCAAATCCTTATCATCGAAGTGGGAATGGACATGTTACGAATGGCCGCAATTCATACACCAACCTCTCTAGGCACGGCACTTGGATTAGTTGCTGCTATCTTAATCGGGGATGTAGCAGTGAAGGTGGGACTATTTGTTCCAGAAATTATTCTATACCTAGCAATAGCGGCAATCGGAACATTTTCCACACCAAGTTATGAACTGAGTTTAGCAAATCGACTGTATCGGATAGCATTGCTTCTGCTCACGGCACTTTTTGGCGTACCCGGTTTTATGATAGGCCTTGTGCTCTTTATCTTAGTACTGTTAGCGATGAAATCTTTCAATGTTCCATATATGTGGCCATTTATCCCGTTCAACTATCGTGCATTTCGAGATGTCTTAATACGAGCACCAATTCCGTTGAAAAATAGAAGGCCAACTATTTTACACCCTGAAGATCCAGACAGATAAAGAGCCGGTAACCCGGCTTTTTGTCTTGATAGGGAGTATATCTGTTTGGGTGGAGAAGGCTTACTTTATCATCGCGCAGTTTATCTTGACGAGAATCACGAATCCTTTATACTAATAAAGAGAATGTCTTTCTATATGTGAAAGGCGAAAAAAGGTGAAAAGATGAAATCGACTTTAGAAATAAGACAGCTGCTGAAAAACTATGGTACATACATCTATACAGGAGATAAATTAGCTGATTTAGAGCTGATGGAGGACGAGTTAAGAGAATTATATCGTTCTAACGTTATATTCTTCTAGCTTTCAAGCGGCAATGATTTTACTACGACAAGAAATATCCAAACAAAGATAAAGAAAAGGTGAATAGTATGGAGAACAAATGGTTAGTTGGCGTTGATTTAGGTGGCACCACGATAAAAATGGCCTTTATAAGTCAATATGGTGAAATCGTTCACAAATGGGAAATACGCACAGACATTAGCGAAAAGGGAAAGCATATTACAACTGACATCGCAAAGGCGATTGACCACAAATTAAACGAGCTACAAGAGCCGAAATCTAAACTATATGCAATTGGGATGGGTGCTCCTGGGCCGGTTAACAAGGCGACAGGTTTAATTTATGAAGCAGTAAATCTAGGGTGGGAAAACTACCCTTTAAAAGATCTATTAGAGGTTGAAACAGGTTTACCGGTAGTAGTGGACAATGATGCCAACCTTGCAGCAATCGGTGAGATGTGGAAGGGTGCGGGCGACGGATCAAAGGATATCATCTGTGTCACACTTGGAACTGGTGTAGGTGGTGGAATTATTACTAATGGAGAAATCGTGCACGGTATTAATGGTGCTGGAGGAGAAATTGGGCACATCACGGTAATCCCTGAAGGTGGAGCTCCTTGTAATTGTGGAAAAACTGGTTGTTTAGAAACGATCGCATCAGCAACAGGTATTGTAAGAACTGCTTTGGAAGAAATTAAGTTGTATCCAAATAGTCCTCTTGCAAAGATTGCTAAGGGAGAGGGGCTTTCAGCTAAGAAAATCTTTGATCTTGCAAGTGAAGGAGAAGAGGCAGCGACTGCAATTGTTAATAAAGTAACAGCGCCACTAGGTTTAGTGTTAGCTAACTTAGCAAATGCATTAAACCCCGAAAAAATTGTTATTGGTGGAGGCGTATCTCGAGCAGGTGAAGCTGTGCTATCTCCGACCCGTCATCATTTTGAGAAGTTTTTATTCCCAAGAACAAAAGTCGGTGTGCAGATAGTAGAAGCGACGCTTGGTAATGACGCAGGAGTAATTGGAGCGGCGTATTTAGCGAAAACCAAATTATAATTCGTTTTTTCGTTTAAATTTTTTATCAAACGGGTAAATTGGTAAAAAGAAGCGGAAACCACTGATATGAAGGCTTCTTTATGGAGTCTTCATTTTTATTTTAAAATTCAGAAAATATAAACTTCGTTATTTGTTGAAACTTTTGAGAGTGTTCAACGTCTATATATAGAGTAAGTTGAATAGCCTAAATACTACTATTCTATCGATCAGTTATGTTCACAGTATTAATTATCCATTGATTTTTTGTTAAAAAAGTTTTAAGATATGTCGTAGTCATTTTTTCATAACCTTTAAGTTAGAAAAAAATTATTTAAAATGAATATAGCTTTCCTGTCTTTTGTTTTTAAGGAGGTAAAAAAGATGAAGCAAGCTTTCAAATCAAAAGTTCCTTTTATCCTAATTGCAGTAGTGTTGCTTTGGATAAAAACGTATATCGTGTATAAAACAAGTTTCGATATTACAATTGAATCCGTAAAACAAGAATTTATTTTATTTATTAACCCATTAAGCTTTATTTTACTAATAGTAGGTTTATCCCTCTTCTTTAGTGAAAAAGGGGCAAAACGTTATTTAATTATTACTAGCTTTATCGTTACATTTGTCCTTTATGCAAATGCGGTATACTACCGATTCTTTAATGACTTTATCACCATTCCTTTATTGTTCCAAGCTGGTAACATGAGTGACCTTGGTGGAAGTATTACAGAATTAATGCACCCCATTGACCTACTAATGTTTGCAGATGTTGCGATATTAATAGTACTTTCTAAATGGACACCATCTTTTGTGAGTTTTGCGACATGGCGTCCAAAAGTTCGTAAATTGTATTTCTTATCGATTGTCGGTATTTTCTTATTCAACCTTGGATTAGCTGAAACGGAAAGACCCCAATTGTTAACACGTACGTTTGACCGTGAGATCTTAGTGAAAAACTTAGGAACTTATAATTATCATGTGTATGATGCGGTATTACAATCGAAAACGCGTGCTCAACGTGCAATGGCGGACGGCAGTGAGTTAGCAGAGATTCAGAACTATATTAATGCTAACTACAAAGCTCCTAATGACGATTATTTCGGAGTTGCTGAAGGTAAAAACGTAATTGTTGTAAAGCTCGAGTCTTTACAGAGTTTCGTTATTGATAATGAAATCAATGGAGAACCAGTTACACCATTTTTAAATGAAATCAAAAATCAAAGTTATTATTTTAACAATTTCTTTCATCAGACAGGGCAAGGTAAAACATCAGATTCTGAGTTTTTATTAGATAATTCCTTATATCCAGTTGGACGTGGGGCAGTATTCTTTACACATGGTACAAATGACTACCATACTGCAACTCCTAATGTAATTAAGGAAGAAGGATATAAGCCAGTAGTATTCCATGCAAACAATAAAAGTTTCTGGAATCGTGATGTGATATATGATGCTTTAGGTTATGAAACTTACTATGATATCGATAGCTATGATGTAAATGAAGAAAACTCTGTAGGTTGGGGATTAAAGGATGTAGATTTCTTTCAACAATCGATTCCTTATATGCAAGAAATAGACCAACCGTTTTATGCAAAATTCATCACATTAACAAACCACTTCCCATTCGTTTTGGATGAAGAAGACAGATTTGTTGATGAGTATGATTCAAATAGTCGTACTTTAAATCGTTATTTTCCTACAGCGCGTTATTTAGATGAATCAATTAAAATTTTCTTTGAAGAGTTAAAAGCTGCAGGATTATACGAAAATTCCGTAATTATTATGTATGGTGATCATTATGGTATTTCTGAAACTCATAATGATGCGATGAGCCAATATTTAGGGAAAGAAATTCGTCCTTTCGAAACAGCTCAGTTACAACGTGTACCAATGATTGTTCATATTCCAGGTGTAACGGATAAGAATCCTAAGGAATTTGATACAATCGGAGGACAAATCGATTTAAAACCAACCATTAAGCATTTAATTGGAATGGAAACGAAAAACGATATTCAATTCGGAGAAGACTTATTCTCTGAGGAGCGTAGTAATTTCGTAGTATTCCGAGATGGTGGCTTTGTAACAGATGAGATACTCTATACAAAAAATGCTTGTTATGACAAAGCAACAGAACAAGAGATCGACCAAGAAGCATGTGATCCTTTTATTGAAAAAGCCAAGAAAGAATTACAGTACTCCGATAAGATTATTTATGGTGACTTATTGCGATTCTATGATGGTACTTCCATTCAATTGGATGAAACAAAACTGGATGAAAATAATTAAAAGGTTATAAAAGGAAGTCCCGCGAAGCTATGCTTCGCGGGACTTCCTTGTTCATCACGGTAATTCTACAAAAACGGAATGAATTTAACGTTCTATGGCCGTCCTTACCCACATAAGGTAATAACAACGTTGGATGTATGGACAATTAGTGGGTGGTGATTTTAACGATGCAAGTAATTGCTAGAAAAGGGGATTCGTTTTGGTATTATAGCCAGTTGTTTGGGGTTCCGTTAGTATTAATTGAGGAATCAAACTTAAAATCTAAGGCTGACAATCTAATTATTGGCTCCGAGGTAGCGATACCTGGCTTTCAAATGAAAAGATATAATGTGATGTCTGGCGATTCGTTTTGGAGCATCGCGATGAAAACGAAAATGCCTATAGATGCCTTAATTTTATTAAACCAGAATCATAACCCCTCTGTTTTACAAGTAGGGGAAACCCTTAACATTCCAATAAGAGTTACAACAAGAATGGTGGATCCCCAAAAAAAGTATGATTCAAACGAGTTATCTCGTGATATCCAAAGTTTATTCCGTGTTTATCCATTTCTGAAACGTTCTATAATTGGACAATCTGTACTGAAAAAACCACTGTGTCATATAGAACTTGGCAAAGGAAAGAAGAAAGTGCATTGGAATGGCAGTTTTCATGCGAATGAATGGATAACTACTTCTGTAATAATGACTTTTCTAAATGATTACTTAATAGCAATTACAACCAATGAAACACTGAGAGGAATTCCTTTAGTACCTATCTATGAGCAAGTAACTTTATCACTTGTACCAATGGTTAATCCTGATGGAGTAGACCTTGTATTGAATGGCGTTCCAGCAAAGGAGAAGTATAAGTGCTCTGTTTTAGAGATGAATCAAAATAGCCATGACTTTACAGGGTGGAAAGCAAATATTAGAGGGGTAGACTTAAATAATCAGTATCCAGCATGTTGGCAAATTGAGAAGGATAGAAAAGTACCAAAAAGCCCTGCCCCCCGCGACTATCCGGGAGATGCTCCATTGACGGAACCTGAAGCGATTGCGATGGCTGAACTGACGCTACAAGAAAACTTTGATATGGTCGTGGCGTTTCATACACAAGGGGAAGAATTTTATTGGGGATATGAAGGATGTGAACCTGAGGAGTCTGCGAAAATGGCAGCAGAGTTTGCACGTGTAAGCCTGTATAAGAGTGTACGATATGTAGACAGTCATGCTGGATACAAAGATTGGTTTATTCAAGAATTTAAGAAGCCTGGTTTTACATTGGAGCTAGGAAAGGGAATTAACCCGTTACCACTTTCACAGTTTGATCAAATTTATCAAAAGGTCTTTGGTATTTGTTTGGCATCTTTGTATTTGTAAAAAATATATTTAGCAGCGTTTCATTTTTGTAAATGAGATGGCTGCTTTTTTGTTTTGCAGTAAATGTCAACATTTTTCTAAAAATGTAAAAATATATTTAATTGTATTGTCAGGGAATTTTAACTTTTGGCTCTTGTAATGAAACTTTTCCTAGTTCATAATCGTAAGTATTATAGGAAATAAAAGGGGGGATGGGATGAAACTAAGAGTAGTGTGCATAAGTGTAATGATGTTTCTTTTAATAGGTTGTCAGCCTTCTCTTAACCCCAAGGAAGTTTCAGAGGCTCCCTTTCTCTCTAACCGTACCGTTACAAAGCAGATAAATCCATTGTTTTTTGATTCCGAGGCGATTTTACAACTAAATGTTCCATTTGAACAGTTTTCATCAATAGTAGAATGGTTAAATGATGAAACGGTTTTATATACAGTTGATACAGCAACGCAATCTGAGGTACATACTTTTAATATTCGAACAGGAGAAACCTCACTTTTTTTTGTTTCTGATTATCCGGTCCTTTCAGTGGAAGCAAATGCAGCTCATAAATTATTTGTGATTCAAACTGCTCCATCATTTTCAGAAGGGAATATAAGTGTCGTGGATTCTGACGGTGAACTTGTAACCAACTGGAGTTTTCCTGCCTCACAGGACTTAGTATACTCATGGAACCCGTACACTGATAAGCAAATTGCCGTCTCTTCTTTTTTAGAAGATTGGTCATATGAAGGATTCCTTTTAGATGTAGTGACAAAGGAAAAGGTGGAACAGGAATTTGCTAATCCATTTATTCAGTGGATTGAAGAAAAGAAGGTTGGCTATATAAAATGGAATCAAGATGAACCTTCTCTATCTGCCCCTTTGTATACTTTTGATTTAGTAACAGGTAATGCGCAGCAACTAATAGAAAACGTGATTATGTTTTCTGCTTTTTCGGATTATATTATGACAGTGACTAATAATTCAGTTGTAGAAAGCATGGCAGATTACACGTTCATGAAGGTCAACGATGTGGAAGTGAAAAAACAGTTTACAGCCCCGTTATTATCGATGTACTCCAATTATTTAACGCCATTTTATGAGTATGTAGATACTTCTAGTTTGTTCTATACGTTTTTTCCTGAAGAAAGTGGCTCTATTGAAAGCTACACTAAAGCCTTTCAATTAGTAACCTTTGATGTGAGAAGTGGAGAGTTAGAGGTACAGATGGAAGGGTTAGAGAATAAGCCACTTAAATTCTCCCCTAACGGTGTATATTGTTTATATGGCCATCAATTCGAGCAGCTCATTGTTATTCCAAATAAAAAAGTGGTAGACTTAATAGATTATTCGTAATAGAAAGGTGAGAGTAAGATGGCAATTGTTGATGTAACAGTCATTCCGATTGGAACAGACGGTCCTAGCGTAAGTGATTATGTAGCAGATATTCAAGAGATTTTAGTGGGCTTTCAGAAAGAAGGGAAAATTGAATTTCGGTTAACTCCCATGAGTACGATTATTGAAGGAAATCTACCTGAACTTTTTTCTGTTATTCAAGCAATCCATGAGGCACCTTTTCAAAAGGGCCTTCAGAGAGTAGCGACTAATATTCGAATAGATGACCGCCGTGATAAAAAAGTAAAAATGGAAGATAAGCTGAATTCAGTAGAAGTAAAGCGAGCAAATCGCTAAAAAATCGCCAAGTATCCATAAATAAGGATACTTGGCGATACTTGTTATAAATTCATTTTGGGAGAATTTGCTTTATTGAATGCAGGGGTCGTCATTAAAATCATTTTTTCTAAAATAGTTCAAAAAAAGAGTATCCCGCATTTAAGCGAAATACTCTTTTTTGCTTTTTTGATTAGTGTGCTACAGGGTAGCCAGATTCAATAATAGTCATAACCGTAAACCAACCGAATACTGCAACTGTTCCAAAAGCGAATAGTACGGCTAAGAAGTTCTTCTCACGTAAAGAACGAACGATAGCAAATAAAGCTAAGATCGTTACTAGACCAAAGATAATAACTAATGGCATGTTAACGCTCCTTTCGGAATCATTTCTATTTGAATGAAACTACGAAAAATAAAGTATGTAATAAGACATTACACTCCTTCTATATTTTAAATCTTTTCCTACTATTTGTCGAGGTCCAAAAATGACACTTCTATGTCATATGCTTGTGCAACTTTTTGGATGAACTCTTGACTTTCTCGATCAAAAAAATAGAGTTTTTTATATTGTTCCTCGTACGCAATAATTGATTCATCCATCTGAATTAAAGCCATAGAGATGTCTTCTTGTTTTCCGCTCGTAATTTGAAATGAAGAAATCATTTCGTGATAAAGATAATGATTATCCTTAGCTGTTACAAAACCATAGTCAGTGAAAATAGGTGATGTGATAGGGTTTTCTAATAACGTAAGCATATATGTTTCCTCAAGTAAGCAACGATCAGCTAGAAGGTTTTTAATTACTTTCGCTTCCATTGCAGAACCTGTTATTAACAAATTGTCATCCACATCAAAGATGCTTGTAGTATGTTTTAGTTGTAGTAAGAGATTTTGAAAGTATTGTGGAGTATCATCGGCACATTGTATTTCCAATCCGAACATTGACTTCATATAGGCAAATTTCCTTTCATTTCTCAACTTTCTTTCTTTAGTGTAAAATAGATAAGCAGATACTTCAAGGAAGGTGTGAATAAAAAATGAAATGGATTCAATTGCCACTTGGGCCTTTACAAACAAATGCGTATTTATTAATTAATTCTAAGCAAGAATGCCTGATTTTTGATCCTGGTAGTGAGGGAGAAGCGTTCATTTCTTATATAGAAGAAAAGGCATTAAAGCCTATTGCGATTCTCTTAACTCATGCTCATTTTGATCATATCGGCGCCGTTGATGCCGTGCGAGATCATTGGAAGATTCCTGTTTATATACATAAAAAAGAGAAAAATTGGCTAATGGATCCAAGTTTAAATGGTTCACAATTCTTTCAACTCGGTCCAATCACAGCAAAGCCCGCAGATCACTTAATACAGCAAGAAGAAAAATTGGTTATTTCAAATTTTGAACTGGATATCTTGTTTACACCAGGTCATTCTCCGGGAAGCATTAGTTTTTACCATGCAAGTACCAAAACAGTATTTTCTGGCGATGCACTTTTTGCTGGTAGTATTGGTAGAACAGATCTACCGGGAGGGAATCATGATCAGCTAATAAAAAGTATTCATGATAAACTACTAGTTTTACCCGAAGAAACAACGGTTCTATCTGGACATGGAATGACAACCACTGTAGAAAGAGAAATGGACAGTAATCCATTCTTAAATGGATTTTAGAAATGATTCCTGCTTTTTTAAAGGAAAGGATTACTAATACAGCCCAACGGAAAATAACGTATGCTGATTACATGGCGGAAGTACTCTATCATCCCAAACATGGCTATTACATGAAAGAGAAAGAAAAGGTAGGCGCAAAAGGGGATTTCCTAACTTCTAGTAATGTTTCGGATATGTATGGGAAGTTGTTTGCGGGCTTGTTTATTAACTACTTTAAGAAAAATGCCATACAACCTATGATTTGTGAAATAGGTGGAGGGACAGGAAGATTTGCGAAACAGCTCTTAGAAGAATGGAAGAAAATAGATGAGACTTTTTATCAATCTGTGATTTATAACATGATTGAAACGAGCCCATTCCACCTTAAATGCCAAAAGGAATTATTAGTTAACGAGGAAAATGTGCACTATTACTCCTCTCTTGAAGATATTCCACAAACGCAGATGGAGGGAATCGTCTTTTCTAATGAACTCTTTGATGCTTTTCCTGTTCATGTAGTAGAGAGAAAAGATGGGGAAATAATGGAGGTTTTCGTTACATTAAATGAAGCGGATACCTTAGAAGAATGCATAGGTAATGTTTCTACACAACGTATTTTAGAGTATATCAGTTTTCATCAACTTAAATTAAAAGAAGGGCAACGAGTAGAAGTTCCGTTGGCGATGGAGGAATACGCCAAAAAGCTATCTGGCTTTCTAGAGAAGGGTTCCATTATAACGGTCGACTACGGTTATACTTTTGCTGAATTAGCACTGCCTGAGCACGTTGAAGGGAGCCTGAGAGGATATTATCAGCATACATTAGTAACAGACCCCTTGCAGCATCCAAGTGAAATGGATTTAACAACACATATACATATCAATGCTCTAGAAGCTGTTTTTGAAACGGAAGGATTAACGCCTGTTTGTCAAAAACGTCAAGGTGATTTCTTAGTGGAAGCTGGGATATTAACTTATCTGCAAGAAAATTTTGATAGCAATCCTTTCTCAGAAAAAAGTAAAAGAAACCGAGCCATCAGAAGCTTGATTTTAGATTCGGGATGGAGCCAATCCTTTCAAATACTAATCCATGAAAAAAATATTAAAAATTCATGGAATGGAATCATAGACCCATGCAATGTAAAGAAAAATTGCACCATGGATAATGAAAAGGTGGAATGTTAAGTATCTCTGTCTCCCCTGTAGATTGTAGTGCAAGGTGTGAGACTCCTGCGGGAAGTAGCGTTTTGTGGAGACCCCCGCAGGAAAAGCCGAGGAGGCTCCACAAGCGCCCCGCGGAAAGCGAACACCTGGCACGGAAATCAACAGGGTGTTCAAAGAGGCCTCCGTATTTTCAGGGTAGCTAAATGAAAAAAGCGTTGACAAATGTCAGCGCTTTTTCCATTTAACTACCTATGTTTAATGTCCTCCACCTGGTACCATCATAAATGTTGTCCAATACGAAAAGGCAACAAAGAAAATCGTTAAATATGCACCAAAAATGTAAATGTACATACGTTCAGATAGCTTTAAGTAACTTAATAAAATGAAGAATACCGTTTGTCCGAAGAAAAGTAAAGACGTTTGAGTCATGTGTCCAAGGTAGAACATAACAGCAAATATCCCTGTCCAGAAACCCATTACACGGTACATACGATCCATATGTATCCCCTCCTTACGCACTATTCCATATGCTTGTCACTTACCTATTATAATGTACCGATAGTTTACTTGTAAATAAGTGTTTGTTTCTAGTTTGTGACGATTGCTTAATAAATACATTTTTCTCAAGTGGTAGCTAAATTATACACCAATTGATTGTGGTTTGCTTAAGTAAATTAGGTGTTGTTTTTTTGGCACGCTACTTTTTTGCTCTTACTTTTTATATAAGAGGTGAAGGGGGGTGAGAGCATGGCTGAGGTAACAATTGAAAATACTCAACTACGTTTAGTGTATGAGTTAGGCGAGGATGGTAATGGTAGAATGCAGTACCGCACTAAGAATTACAACAACATTAAAGCGGATGCACAGGTGGAAGGTTTATTGGCAGCAGCTTTTGCTATTTCTAGCTTACAGGAAACACCAGTAGCTAGTGTGAAGCGAAATGAGCTTCATTTTATAGGGTAATAACGTCTTAAATAATGGGGAGAGGAGGGAGTAGAATGTTTACATTAGAGCTATTGTTTTTAAATGAGGAAGGGAAATCTGTAAAAATTTCTATCGATGATCCGAGACCTGGCGTTACATCAGAAGAATTGGAAATTGCGATGGATGCTATTGTCGAAGCAAATGTGTTCACATCAGCAGGTGGAAATTTTGTTTCTGCAGTTGGTGGAAGAATTATTGAACGACATGTGACAGAGATTGATTTGCCATAATGTATAGCATGAAAAGGTCTACCTCAGTAGGCCTTTTCTGTTGTAAATAGGAAGAAAGGAGAAAATAATGATGGAGCAATGGTGGGCATGGGTTAGTGAAGTGGGGTTTCCGATTGTGGTGACGTTTTATTTGTTACATCGTATTGAAAAAAGATTGGACAATGTAACAAAAACGCTCCAGCAACTTCCTTATCAATTAACTTTTCATTCGCAACCGAAGCGTAGTACGAAATAAGTGTAGCACCCAATGGCTGAAACCTCTGTTCATTGGGTTATTTTTTGCGCTTTATAAAAATTTTTGCCTTTCTTCTGCATTTCGATAATAATATAGGGTAGAGAGTTAAGAGGTAAAGGATGATGAAATGTGAAAAATAAAATTGTATTTACTGGTGGGGGTTCTGCTGGACACGTTACTCCTAACATTGCCATTATGAATAAAATGAAGGAAAAAGGCTGGGACATTACATATATCGGATCTCGAAAAGGGATAGAAGAGGATATTATTAATAAAGAAAACATTCCCTTTCATGGAATTTCTAGCGGAAAACTAAGAAGGTATTTTGATTGGAAAAACTTTTCAGACCCTCTAAAAATAATGAAGGGTGTTATGGATGCATATTTCATTTTACGAAAAGTAAAACCAAGATTAGTTTTCTCTAAAGGCGGGTTTGTTACGGTACCTGTAGTAATTGCCGCAAAAATGTTGAAAATTCCGGTGATTATCCATGAATCTGATATCACGCCGGGGTTAGCCAATAAAATAGCTACAAAGTTTGCGACAAAAGTATTTGTAACCTTTGATGAGACGTTAAAGCATTTTCCAAAGGAGCGCGTCTTATTCACAGGCTCTCCAATACGTGAGGAACTCTTTAAAGGAAGAGTCAGCGAAGGGAAAGCATGGTTAGGTTTTCATGCTCCTAAACCAATTTTAACCATTATGGGGGGAAGCCTAGGGGCAAAAAAAATCAATGAAACGGTTCGGGCCATCTTACCAGCCTTAACGGAAGATTTTCAAATTGTACACATTTGCGGGAAAGGAAATGTAGATACTAGCTTGCAAAATGTGAAGGGTTATAAACAGTTTGAATACATTTCAAATGAATTGCCAGATATTTTAGCCGCATCACAATTTATTATTTCAAGAGCGGGAGCAAACTCTATTTTTGAATTTTTAGCCTTGCGAAAACCAATGCTACTTATTCCACTGTCACGAAATGCAAGTAGGGGAGATCAAATACTAAACGCAGAATCCTTTGAGAAGCAGGGATTTGCTAAGGTATTATTGGAAGAAGAACTAACCGAAGCTACTCTTGCAAGTCATATAGAAGAACTGAAAACAAACAAAGAAATACTAGAAACTAACATGAATAAAAATAGTGCACCTAATACATTGGAAATTATTCTTGCTGAAATTATAAAGGCTGCAAAATAATAATGTTCTCAAAACAATCTCTAACGGGACCTTCCGCTAGAGATTGTTTTTTGATTACCGGTAGATTAAAAGGTAATAACGGATGCAATGTGTACAGCAGCAAGCTTTTTTTATGTTTTTTGGGAAAAATTACGAAACTTATTGGATATCTAACTATTAATAGAACACTTGTCTATACACATGGGACAGAGGTTTCATAGAATATACTATCACTTGGTGGAAGGAGTGTTGGTATGAGTGGATCTTATGGTAACAATTTTGTGTTAATTTTAGTATTGTTTATTTTACTAGTGATTGTAGGAAAATCGTTTTACTAAAAAACTAATAAAGACATGGAAGGTGGTTTAGTCCCTTCCATGTCTTTCTCTTAATAATCGTTATTAAATCATCGGTAATAGATAGGAAATGATAAACCACATGATGCCGAAAAAGATAACTAAGTATGCAGTATATTTGATGAAAGTAGATGCCACAAGTCCTCTATCTTCTTTTGTTTCTCTTTTTTCCACTCTTACATCTTTATCTTCCATATTCATCTCCCTTTCATAATAAGGTTTATCGATTATATTCCCTATTGTGCTCCCTCATTAAACATTAGACATACCTCTTTAGAGTCCAGCAGAAAATCAGAAGTATATAGAATTTGCAACTTGGGAAAGTGTATAATGAAAAGGTAGAATTAAAACGTGATTTAGACAGAGACTTTCCCAACCAGGACTTTGTATTTATTTTTGGGGGAAAGCTTTATAATGAAGTATACATTATTGAAAATGCTTCTTTGTTCTAATAAAATGAATTCTTCTCAAAAATAAAAGACTATCTAGATAAATAGGGGTATTGTATGAAGAATAAATGGCTAAGGTTTATACCATTAATCTATTTAGGCTTTGGTATCTTATGGATTTCACTGACTGATTATTGGCTTTATAGTTTAAACCAAAATAATAATCTGATAATTGTAGAATATGTAAATTTGCTAAAGGGTTGGTTGTTTATTATAATCACAGCTTTGCTTATCTATTTGATAATCAAAAAGCATGAGGCTCTAAAAGAATTAGAGCAAAAAAAGAGTGAACTATCGACTTTAATTAATAATATGCCTGACTTTGTTTGTTTTAAAGATGGTGCAGGTAAATGGGTACTTGCTAATGATTACGGACTCGCCTTATATGATTTGCAAGAAGTAGATTATCAAGGTAAAACAGATTTAGAGCTTGGTGAATACTCCCCCCATTTTAAAGAAGCATTTGCTTATTGCATGGAAACGGACGAACAAACGTGGCAAGATGGAAAAATCACTAGGGATGAAGAATCGTTTCTTTTACCTTGTGGAGAACGGAAAACATTTGATGTTATCAAGGTTCCTTTATTTTATCCAGATGGTAAAAGAAGGGCACTGGTGACAATCGGGAGGGATATTTCTTCTTTAAAGAAGGCAGAGAGTTTACTTTTAACGAAGGAAAAGCTTTCTGTGGTGGGGGAAATGTCAGCTGGAATTGCTCATGAAATAAAAAATCCGTTAACGGCTATTAAAGGCTTTATCCAACTAATAAAAAAGTCTGGAAAAGCAAATCAAAATCACGTTAATCTAGTGTTATCAGAGATCGATCGAATTAATGATATTGTAAGTGAAATGTTAGTGCTATCTAAGCCGCCAACCAAAAAATTACTACCAGTGCCACTGACAGAAGTTATTCATTATGTATCGAACTTAGTTAGCAATGAGACAAAGCAGGGAAATATACATATTGATGTGAAAAATATTGTGGAAACGACTATGGTTAAAGGTGACGTGAACGGTTTAAAGCAAGTATTTTTAAATATTATTAAAAATGCGATGGAAGCAATGCCAGAAGGTGGATTAATCGAAATTTCAGCTGAAATGACCACGCCCAATTACTTAACGATAAAGATTAAAGATGATGGAATAGGTATTAGAGAAGCTAATATTGATCAGCTAGGTAATCCTTTTTTTACCTCAAAAGAAAAAGGTATGGGCCTTGGATTAACTATTACTAACAAGATTATACAAGAACACAATGGTCAATTATATATTGAAAGTGAAGAAGGAAAAGGGACGACGGTATCTATTTCACTATCAACCATTTAAAAATGTGCGTTTGATAGAAGATAGATGACCAAGCACTCTGGAGAAACTAACATAGAATGATTAGTGTACAGCTTCCTTCTCCTTTCGTACACGGGATTATTTAGGACAGAGATTCTTCTGTCCTTTTTTTTGTTGTGTAGAAGATTATTAGCTAAAACTGGGTATGAATAAAGATAAAGAATTTAGATAAAATGGGGGAATTTCATGTCAGAGCATGTACTTTATGATTGTATTGGCGTTGGTATAGGTCCCTTTAACCTAGGGCTTGCGGCGCTATTAGATAACCAAGACAGTATCAAGGCAATCTTTTTTGATAAGGCTGAGTGCTTTGAATGGCATCCAGGTATGTTAATCGAGGAAGCGGATTTACAGGTACCATTTCTGGCGGACCTAGTAACTTTTGCAGATCCTACCAGTAAGTATAGTTTCTTAAATTACGTGCATAAACAAAATCGCTTATATCAGTTTTATTTTTTCAAGAGATTTGATATTCCTAGAAGAGAATATAATTTATATGCCAAGTGGGTAGCTGATCAACTGAAAGCTTGTCATTTTCAATCTGTCGTAGTAGATGTAAAAGAGACTGAGCACAATGGAGTGTCTGCATATCAAGTAACGGTTCATAGGTTGGATACTGGTGAGACAAAACTATATTTCACAAAGCATGTTGTTCTTGGGACAGGAAGCATCCCTTTTGTTCCGGAAAGTTTTAGTCGTGGCAAGCAAAATAATGTCGTACATACTAGCGATTACTTGCCAAATGCATCCGATATTAAAGAAGCTTCATCAGTTGTTGTCGTTGGCTCCGGGCAAAGTGCAGCCGAGGTTTTTTATGAATTGCTAGTAGATCAAAAGCATTTCCATTATTCACTAACATGGTATACAAGATCAGCCCTCTTTTCTCAGCTCGAAACTGGGAAGTTAGGTCAGGAAGTATTTTCCCCGGACTACGTTCACTATTTCCATAGCTTAGATTACGAAAAGCGAAAAGAAGCGCTTGGTCGTCTTCAAACGGTGCGTAATGGAGTAGATAAAGAAACCTTAATTAATATCTATGATTTGTTATACAACCGGTCAGTCGAAGGTAGAGATAAAAATATCATCATCCAACCCTTAACAGAAGTAGAGGAAATCAAAGAACATGGAGTGGAAGTAGAACTTCAATGTATGCAGTGGGAAACGGAAGAAAGCTTTGTTAGAAAAGTAGAAAAAGTAGTGGTAGCGACAGGTTATAAGCCTCATATTCCAGAATGGATTTGGGATAAAAAAGCAGAAATGGTATGGGAAAGTGATAAGGAGTTTCAGGTAGATGAGAAGTTCCGGATTGTATGGAAAGAAAAGCGTGCTAATCATATTTATGCATCTACTAATTTAGAGCACAGTCATGGAACAGCAGCAACAAACCTAAGCTTAGCTGTTATGCGGAATCAAACAATCATTAATGATATAGCTGGAAAGGAACTTTATCCTTTGAAGAATGATACAGTCTTCCAACAGTTTAGGCCTGAGATGAAAAACTAAGTTTACAAAGTTAGAGGAAGGGTATTTTAACTTATGTAACTATATGTAGAAGGAGTCGATAGAAAATGAGTAAAAAAATTGCTGTAGTTGTAACAAATATGTTCGAGGACTCAGAATACACAGAACCAGTTAAGGCATTTAAAGAAGCAGGTCATGAAGTAACTGTCATAGAGAAAACTAAAGGTGAGACTGTTAAAGGGAAATCAGAAGACACGAAAGTAACTATTGATGCTGGGATAGAAGATGTAAAACCAGAAGACTTCGATGCACTATTCATTCCAGGTGGCTTCTCACCAGACATATTACGAGCGGATGATCGCTTCGTTATTTTTACCAAAGCGTTTATGGATGACAAGAAACCAGTGTTCGCAATCTGCCATGGTCCTCAGTTATTAATAACAGCCGAGGCTTTAAAAGGGCGAGATGTGACAGGATATACTTCAATTAAAGTGGATTTACAAAATGCAGGAGCCACTTTTCACGACAAAGAGGTAGTCGTTTGCCATGATCAGCTCGTCTCCAGTAGAACACCAGATGACTTACCTGCTTTTATCCGTGAGTCATTAAAATTGTTGAAATAATTAGCAAAAAACTACCAGGCAGTTTTAAAAGTCTGGTAGTTTTTTTGAAAAATATTTAAAAACCTTGCAGGAATAACTCGAGTTTTGTAGAAATTTATGAGAGTAAGCAAAAAATTTAAGAAAGGAATTCGGCTACCTTAATCCAAGAACTAGAGGTGAAAAATGAATATTGAAAAAAAGTGTGAAGAAATTATTCGTCAAGCCATTCGGTTGCGTGTATCCGATATTCACATGAAACCACAAGAGAAGACAGCGTGCCTTATGTTTCGGATGGATCATTATTTATATGATCAGGAAGAAGTGTCACTCGAGATTTACGAAAGAATAGTTTCCCATCTTAAGTTCCAGGCTTCTATGGACATTGGAGAAACAAGAAAACCACAAAATGGCGCATTAACCTTAATGATTGACTCCAAACAAATTAATCTTCGGCTCTCCACACTCCCAACTTTTTATCATGAAAGCCTAGTTATTCGAATTCTACCCCAAGATTCCCATCATCCATTAAAATATCTATCCTTATTTCCAAACTCTACTACAAAGTTATTATCTTTAATGAAATATTCCCACGGATTAATTCTATTTACAGGTCCGACTGGCTCTGGAAAATCTACAACGCTCTATTCCCTACTAGAAGAAACAAAATCTATGCTCCAGCGAAATATTATCACGCTCGAGGACCCTGTAGAAAGAAAAAGTAAACATGTCCTACAAGTTCAAGTAAACGAAAAAGCTGGTATCACTTATACCACAGGATTAAAAGCAATACTTCGCCATGATCCTGATATCATTATGGTTGGAGAAATAAGAGATGAGGAAACAGCAAAAATTGCGATAAGGGCTTCGCTCACAGGTCATCTAGTATTGAGTACACTGCATACTCGGGATGCCAAAGGAGCAGTTTATCGGTTGTTAGAATTTGGTGTAACACAACAGGAGTTAGAACAGACACTTATTGCCATCTCTGCTCAACGATTAGTAGAGTTAAAGTGTCCTTTTTGTCAGCAGGAGTGTTCAACCTTTTGCAGAAAGTACCGAAGCCATCGCTTAGCTAGTGTCCATGAACTGCTCTATGGGAGAGAGTTAGTAAAGGTCATGAAAGAATGCAATGGAGAAAATGTAGTATTAGGCTATCCGACGCTTAAAGAAGTAATTAAAAAAGGAATTGCACTAGGGTTTATCCAAAATAGTGAGTATGAGAGATGGGTCTATGATGGCACGGAGCAATAAAAGATGGAGTATAAAAGCACAAGAAGAGTTTCTTATTCGTGTAGGAGATTTATATTCAAACGGTTATTCTTTATTAGAAGCAATTGAATTGATGAGCATCTATTATGAGGATAAGAAGAAAAGCAATGACCTATTAAGAGCAATACAGGAGTTGAAAAATGGCTTTAGCATCCATAAAGTACTTGAGATGCTTGATTTTCATCAAGATGTTTTATCCCTACTTTTTTTTTCGCAAAAACATGGGAATTTAGGAGATGCCTTTAAAACTGCAGGTCAATTAATGCAAAGAAAGAGGTATTATCATCAAAAGCTCATGGAGATAATTCGCTATCCAATTTTCTTGCTTTTCCTTGTTTTAATCATGCTAATCTTTGTTCAAACTGTCTTGCTACCACAATTTAACCAGTTATTTCAGCAAATGAATATTGCACTACACAAAGGAATTACGATGTTTTTCATCGTTATAAGTAAGCTACCCCAATTGCTTTTTTTTACGGCTATTTTGATTGGTTGTCTCTTGTTACTCACTCGTATTTACGCAAAGCGAATCCACCCTACAAAAAAACTCAAACTTTTAATGAAAATACCTCTCCTCAAATCATTCCTATCGCTTCACTATTCCCATTACTTTTCACAACAACTAAGTAGTTTACTCTCTAGTGGTATGACGATTAATGAAGCGATTTCTGTGTTTGAGCAACAAACCTATCATGCCTATTTTCAAGTGAGAGCGGCGGAATTTCGGGAGCGGTTAATTGAAGGAGAAAAATTCGAACAACTGATTCAAAGAGATATGGTATTTGAAAAGGGATTAGCTTCTGTCATCTTACACGGTCAAAAAAATGGTAGACTTTCTCGTGAATTAGAGGAATATAGCCGTTTATTATTAGCAAACTTACAAAAAAAATCAGAAAGTTTGCTTGGAAAAATCCAGCCATGTTTATTTTTAGCTATCGGAGCATTCGTTTTAGTACTATATCTCTGCATTTTTATTCCGATGTTTCAACTTTTAGGAGGATTATAATATGAGAAAAATGATGAAGGATGAAAATGGATTCACCTTGGTCGAGATGCTGCTAGTTATGCTAGTCATCACGGTATTGTTGTTGATAATGATCCCCAATGTTACAAAAAACACAGGAATCATTGGAGATAAAGGATGCGATGCGTTAGTAAAGATGGTAGAGGCTCAAATGCAAGCGTACCGTTTAGAAACGGGGAGTAATCCTACTAGTATTCAAGACTTGAATGATCCGGAATACTTAGGGGATAAATTTGACGAAGAAGATGTGCTTTCATGTCCCAATGGAAAAGTAATCATCATTAATGGGAATGAGGTCGATACGGTTGAAGAGTCGTAAAGCTAACTCCCTTCTTTACTCCTCAGGCGGTTTTACCTTTTTAGAATCAATTTTGGTTTTATCCATTGTATCTATAATCTTATCCGTTAGTGTTTTAAAACTTGCTGCAGTGGAAGAAAAACATATTGCTCAAAATTTTTTCTACCAATTTAGTAACGATGTATTATTTGCACAGCAATACGCTATGAGTACGAAGCATACGGTTAGCATCATCATTGTACCAAGCCATCATTACTATCGAATTACACAAGGATCATTCAACGAAGTTCTTAGAAGAAACTATCATGAAGATATCTCGATTGATCCACGTACAATGGGCACTGTGATTAGCTTTCAAGGAAATGGTAGTATACAAAAAGCAGGCACGATGGGATTGACTTATAAACAGAAAGAGAGTTTCCGTATCGTCTTTCAGTTGGGCAAGGGAAGATTTTATGTGGAAGCTGTCTAATGGTTTTACCTTATTGGAGGTACTTGCTACTATGGTGGTTTGGATGATTACTATTACGTTATTGTTGCCAGCTTTAGTTATGATTAACCAGGAGCGGAATGGATTTACGCTTGACCGCGAGGCGCGGTTTCTACTCAATCAAGAATTAGAAAGCAAAAGGAGTCATGGAGATCCTCTAAGTGAAAAAATAATAGAAAAACAGGGACGCGTCTTTCAATTAATTCGTAAGGAAGATGGATCTCTCATATCAATATGTGTGAAGTATCAAGACTATCGGGATCGAGAAAAAACAAGGTGTGTGTATTGGCATGAATAAAAAAAGTGGAGGTTTTACTTTAATCGAGGTGCTTGTTAGTTTTTCTGTGGTTTTGGTTTTAACTGCTTTTTTCCCAATTCTTCTAAAAAGCATCTATACATTAACGAAAGAGAATAAAGAGATCCATCCTTTAGAGCTCGAAGTATTTATTCATCAAGCAAAAATGGAAATAAGAAATGCGAAACATGTAACAACGAATGGAAAGATGCTAACGATTATGAATCGCAATAATCAAACCATCACTTATGAAAATTATGAGGGAAAGGTACGTAGAAGAGTAAATGGGAGTGGGCACGAAATATTATTACAAAATGTCCATCAAGTAACATATGTAGAGCAAAATAATGGGGCAGTCTTCTTAATAGAAGGAAATAATCATGAGTTTTATGAAATTACCGTCAGTGCAATTGTGAAAGAATGGACATCTGATTAAGATGGAAAAAGGCTATATTTTCCCTATCACATTAATGCTCTCTGTACTATTGTCGGGATTTTTGTTACACCAAATTGAACTATATAGAATGGAAAAGCTGTTTTATGCCGAATCAGATGAGCTGTTTGAATTAGAGCATATGATGAAGTATTCTTGGGACAGTGTGGAGAATGAATTGCAAACTGATACGTTTCCCCTCCTTAACTCCATTTCCTTTCCTTCAGGAACGGCTACAATTTCTACCCAAGATACCTATCCAATAGCACAAATTAAGATAATTTGCGTAACAACGAATGACAGAAGATATGAGGCGACTATTCAATATGATCGAGCGGCCTATCAAGTAATTTCTTGGATAGAAACCAATTGATTCAGACATAAATGCATACGAAAGACCTTTTTCTAAAGGCTCTGTTAAAGTACAGTGGTGTTTAACAGAGCCTTTCTAATATAAATGGTGCTTAGTGATCTTTCTAGATTAAGCTAAGCACTTTTTAGGTAGAGAAATTACGGTGTTTTTCCTATAATAGAAAGAAAGAATATCTGGGAAAGAGGAATTTCGGTGAAAAGTATCTATTTAACAGGATTTATGGGAGCGGGGAAAACCTCAATTGGAAAAGCGCTTGGTGAAAAAATGTCCCTTCCCATATATGATACAGACTCTTATATTGAAAAAAATGAGGGGTGTAGTATAAAAGAAATATTTGATAGCCGTGGGGAAGAGAAATTTCGTTTCTTAGAGGAACAAACTTTAAGAGAACTACCTATAACTAATTCCATAATCATGACAGGCGGTGGCATAATTAGTCGACAAAGTAATATCGAATGGATGAAAGTAAAAGGGGTAATGTTATTTTTGTACTGCGATATTAACACAATAATGAAACGGTTAGAAAATGATGTAACAAGACCGCTTGTACATAAAAAAAGTATAGAGGAAATTAATATGATTTACTCGAAACGGTTGCCACTGTACCATCAAGCACATTTAACCATAGATATATCAGACGATACTCTACAAGAGGCAACCGAAAAGGTATATCAAGCGATTAAATCATGGCAAAGCGGTCAACACTAATGGGTAAGAAATAAGCCCATTGGTGGTGAGTGCGTTGAAAACAAATGATTATGTGAAATATGTGACACAGCAGCTAGTAAGCTATATGGATCAACCAAAAGAAATGAAAAAAGAGCAAAGACAACAACGAAAGCTAGAGCGTTCGCCTGTTGTATACCAGTTGTTTGGTATCATTCCTTTTGCATTGATGATGTTTATTAAAAAGAAGAATAAGTAAAAACATGGATAAGATAAAACTATTGCATGTTTTTAGTTTTTTATGCTACAATCTCAATCGAAAGAAGAATTTATTCAACTACATATTAATGCAAATGCTTTCAGACAAGCATTAGAACTTTACGTGTTACTGATTCGATTAGGCATGAGTAAAGAGGATTTGATTAATACTAAGGGATGAAGTCTACCCTTATACAGTGTCAAACCTTTTTCTCGTGCCTTTTTTATATTCTCTACACTGCATCCTTTCGGTTAAGGATGCAAGTTACAGGGTATAGGTAAAATGGAATAATAGGTTCTATATGTATTTGAAGGTTTCTTGAAGTTGCTTGTCACTGATTTTTAACAATTTAAAAGGGTATAATAGCCTTTTTGTTGAAATCTATAGGGGGCAGCTGTACATTAGGTACAATCAAAAAAATAAAAACATATTTAAAGGAGTTTGATTACAATGGCAGAAAAAACTTTTAAGGTAACAGCAGATTCAGGAATTCATGCACGTCCAGCAACTCAATTAGTACAAGCGGCAGGGAAATTTGACGCGGAAGTGAACCTTGAGTATAACGGAAAATCTGTTAACTTAAAGTCTATTATGGGTGTTATGTCTTTAGGAATTCCTCAAGGTGCGGAAATTAAAATTGTAGCTGAAGGTTCTGACGAGAGCGAGGCTATTTCTGCAATCGAAGAAACTTTAAAATCAGAAGGGTTAGGGGAATAATGTCTAACACGATTCAAGGTATACCTGCTTCAAGTGGGATTGCCATTGCAAAAGCCTATCGTTTAGAAAACCCAGAGCTAACTGTTGAAAAAAGAACGATAGAAAATGCAGAAGCAGAAGTGGGAAGATTTGAAAAAGCAGTTGAAATTTCTAAAACTGAATTGGAAAAAATAAAAGATCATGCTAACCGTGAATTAGGCGCAGATAAAGCAGAGATTTTTTCTGCACATATACTTGTGTTAAGTGATCCAGAATTAATAAAGCCAATTGCAGATAAAATTAAAAATGAAAATGTAAACGCTGAATATGCATTGGATGAAATTGCAGGTATGTTCATTACTATGTTCGAACAAATGGATAATGAATATATGAAAGAACGTGCGGCAGATATTCGAGACGTAACGAAGCGTGTATTAGCTCATCTCCTTGGAGTGGGTGTTTCAAATCCAAGCTTAATTTCAGAAGAAGTAATCATCATTGCCGAAGATTTAACACCTTCTGATACAGCACAATTAAATCGCCAATTTGTAAAAGCATTTACAACAGATATCGGGGGACGTACTTCTCACTCTGCAATTATGGCACGTTCCATGGAAATTCCAGCGGTGGTTGGAACAAAAAATGTTACAGAAACAATTGCAAATGACACGATGGTTATTGTGGATGGATTAGACGGAGTTGTTATTGTAAATCCGTCTGATGACGAAATTGCTACGTACAAAGAGAAGCAAAGAAAGCATGAAGAGCAGAAAAAAGAGTGGGCCAAGCTTGTAAATGAGCAGAGTCTCTCGGCTGATGGCCAGCATGTTGAGCTTGCTGCGAACATTGGAACACCTAAAGACGTAAAAGGTGTTCTAGCAAATGGTGGAGAAGGAGTGGGTCTATACCGTACAGAGTTTTTGTATATGGGTAGAACAGAACTTCCAACCGAGGAAGAGCAATACAAAGCTTACAAAGAAGTATTGGAGCGAATGGAAGGCAAGCCGGTGGTAGTTCGTACATTAGACATCGGTGGAGATAAGGAATTACCTTATTTAAATCTTCCAAAAGAAATGAATCCTTTCCTAGGCTATCGTGCAATTCGTCTTTGCTTAGAGGAGCAAGAAATTTTCCGTACCCAGCTTCGTGCTTTATTACGTGCAAGCTCATACGGTAACTTAAAAATTATGTTCCCAATGATTGCAACTTTAGATGAGTTCCGTCAAGCAAAAGCGATTCTATTAGAAGAAAAAGAAGAGCTAGTGAAAAACGGAACAACTGTCAATGAGAATATCGAGATTGGAATCATGGTAGAAATTCCATCTACCGCAGTTCTTGCTGATATTTTCGCTAAAGAAGTGGATTTTTTCAGTATCGGAACGAATGATTTAATTCAATATACGATGGCTGCGGACCGTATGAATGAGCGAGTATCTTACTTGTACCAACCATACAATCCAGCAATCCTTCGTTTAATTGATACAGTCATCCAAGCTGCACACAAAAACGGTAAATGGGCTGGAATGTGTGGAGAAATGGCTGGCGACCCAATCGCGATACCTATCCTTTTAGGTCTTGGATTAGATGAATTCAGCATGAGTGCAACAAGCATACTGCCTGCACGTAGCCAGTTAAGAGGAATTTCAAAGGAAGAAGCTGCTTCCTACAGAGAACAAATCTTGGCGATGGGTACTGCGGAAGAAGTAGTAGCTTTTGTGAAAGAGAAGTTTGGAGTTTAAGTTAATTTTGTGAGTCAACCTTCAGATTGTATTTGGGGTTGGCTTTTTTGTTTTTGGATAGGAATAGAGGGAAAGTAAAAGACACTAAGCTTAAGACTATTTTTGCAGCTTTCTTATACAGATTTTTCAACCTCCAAAACGATAGCTATGCTACAATAAAACCAGTCAAATTAATAAAGGAGGAATACTTAGATGGAACAAGAAAAATTAGCGAAATATGCAGAATTAGCGTTAAAAGTAGGGATAAATTTACAAGAGAATCAACCGCTTGTGATTAATGCGCCAATCTCAGCTGCTCCGTTTGTTCGGGAAGTTGCAAAGGTAGCCTATCAAATTGGTGCGAAATATGTACATACTGAATGGAACGATGAGCAATTAACAAAAATTACATATGAGACAGCATCCATTGAAACATTAAAAGGTGTACGGGAATGGAGAGTCAAAGGTCTTGAGGAAATGGCGGAGGAAGGAGCAGCATTTATGAGTATTGTCGCTTCTAATCCTGACCTTCTCAAAGAAGTAGATCCAGAGCGAGTATCGATTGCCAATAAAGCTCTAGCCCAGGCGCTACAAACCTATCGTTCTTATATACAAACGGCAAAGGTTAGTTGGGCAGTAGTTTCTGTCCCTTCACAAGAATGGGCAGCGAAGCTTTATCCAACATTATCACCAGAAGAACAAGTTGCAAGCTTATGGGAAAATATTTTTGCCGTAACAAGAATTAATGAAGCAGATCCAGTTGCTGCATGGGAAGTTCATATTCAAACGCTCCAACAAAAGCTTGAAGTTCTTAACGGGAAGAATTATAAAAAGCTGCTTTATAAAGCACCTGGTACTGAGCTCATCATTGATCTTCCTAAAGACCATATTTGGTTAGGTGGAGGTATGAACAATGATCAAGGCACTTATTTTGTACCAAATCTTCCAACAGAGGAAGTTTTCACGCTTCCAGTAAAAACTGGTGTGAACGGGATAGTTTCTTCGACTAAGCCTCTAAACTTAAACGGGAACTTAGTGGATGAATTCACCCTTACTTTTAAAGATGGAAAAATAGTAGAATTTACAGCTAAAGAAGGCTATGAGGTATTAAAGAAATTATTAGAAACAGACGAAGGTGCTCTACATTTAGGTGAGGTTGCATTAGTCCCGCACAGTTCTCCAGTTTCCAAGCAAGAAGTTATTTTCTATAACACTTTATTTGATGAAAATGCTTCTTGCCATCTTGCATTAGGTTCTGCATATCCAATTTGCATTAAAGATGGTGCATCACTAAGTAAAGAACAGTTGGAAGCAAAAGGCGTGAATACAAGCATGATTCACGTTGACTTTATGATTGGTTCTGCTGAACTGACCATTCAAGGAGAAACTGAAGATGGAAAACTGGAGCCTATTTTAACGAATGGGGAATGGGCTATTTAAAGAAAAGGGAAAGCAGTGAAATTTCTTATAGAGAAATTTCACTGCTTTTCTTATTGGCGCTTGTGGAGCGTATTCGTTGTTTTTTTGTTTTATTTTGGATAATACGAAAATCCAGGATACTTAACAACTGGCCATTTTTCTTTTCTAAGTGAATCTATTAATTCTGGACCAACGTTTAAATTGCTTTGTACTAACTCTTTTGGTGTCAATGCCATCCACTGATTAAGTGATACATCCTCGAATCGATCACTTTTAAATATTTCTAAAAACCATAGTGTGTCAGCCCCGGTGTTCTGAATATAGTGACCAGTTGCAAAAGGAACATAGCCAACATCTCCTGCTCGATAATCGAAAGTTCGAGCATTTCCATTTCCGGTGAACACAGTCATCCGCGCTTCTCCAGTAAGGTAATATTGCCATTCATCGTTATTAGGGTGCCAATGTAATTCTCTCATTGCACCTGGCTCGACTTCTACAAGCGCTGCTGCGACAGTTTTGGAAATAGGGAAATTAGATGAGTCAACAATCCGTACGCTACCACCAGGAGTTTGGATAGGTGTTTGTTTTAGAAGCTCATATTTAAAGGGTAATGGAACTTCTCCATAAGGTGACAATACTTTTTGGTTTTCAAGGGAAGGTGGCACTTTATCCTGATAAATATATACTTGATCGTTAGGAATAGAATGAAAGGCTTGTTCAGCAACACCGAAATTGGCGGATAGAACGTCTTTTGGTGTATGGGCAAACCAATCGGAAATGGAAAGTGTATTAAGGTCTGAAAAATTCCCGTCATCAAAGACGAGTAGAAATTCACATTGTTCTAATCCTTGAATGGAATGGGGGATCCCGGGAGGAAAATACCATAAGTCACCTGGCTCAATATCGGCAATGAAATTTCTGCCTTCTTGGTCTACGGAAGTAATCCGTGCTCTCCCCAAAAGCATATAGGCCCATTCAGCTTCTTGATGCCAATGTAATTCTCTCACGCCACCAGCAGTTAGGCTCATATTTACTCCAGCAAGAGTGGTAGCAATGGGAAGTTCTCTTACTGTAATTTCTCTAGACCAGCCACCGTGATTTAATTTCATCGAAGTATCAGAAAAAGAAAATTTCAAATTAGGCACTAGTCCGTTATCTGTAATAGGTGGAACAAGCATATCTGGGTTTTGGATATCCCTCATAATATTACGAGGTCCTAGATCGATAGCTCCAGCTCCATCACTTCTTATTGGCTGGGGGATGTTTTGTTCATTCTTATGGTTATCGTGCTGTTTATGCAATAAACACACCTCTTTCTATTAAAGGGGAGCTTTAGTATTCATTCTCTAACATAGTCTTATGATGTGTTCGTAAAAGATATGCCAGCAAAGGATTATTAACCAAGTAAAGTGGTTTTTTAAAGATTGCACTCTCTTTTATCTCCTTTTATTGTATAAAAATCGACAAAACACGACAAAATACTTATATTATGTTGTATCTCCGTATCATTAGATGTTTAGCAGTTAATACAAAAAAGAGCCAAGAATTAACTCTCTCTTGGCCCATCTCTTAGTTGCTTTCGATCAATTGAAATTGGGGGTTTCTCAAACCATCCATTTTTTATTAATAATGTGGCACCGTCTTCTGTATAACTTGCAATTTCAGACATAAGTCGTAAATAATGAACACTTAAGTCCTTTCTAATGCTTGCGCTTAATGCAGTGCCATAATCAGCAATTCCGATAGCACCTAACATGTTAGCGTGGAATAACATTAGCTTGTCAGAAAAAGGAGTTTCAGTTGATTCTGTTAAGGTTCCATCCCATGTGGAAGGGTAAGCTGTATCATTTTCTCGTAATACATCTAAGAAAGTATCTACCTGTTTTTTACCTATTTCATAGCCCTTTCGAAAGAAATCTCTTAGCTTTTGAGATTGTGCTACTTGGCTAAATCCTAAAAATAATGTTTTACCGACATTGTTCACCTCAATATTTGTACCTAAATGTGCGATTTCAACAGCTAATAATGGTCGTTTTTGACCAAATAGACTGCCTAAAAACGAATTATCCTTCACATATTCTATACTAGTAGGATAAGAAATATAGGGTGAGCGAATATAAACTCCTTTTTCTAATTGAGTATCCGACACCATATCATACAATTCTTCTGTTTGACTGTAATATTTTTTATATAAGGCACGGATATCTTTTCTAGAAGAAATAGCTT
This sequence comes from Sutcliffiella halmapala, assembly GCF_002019665.1. Taxonomy (GTDB): domain Bacteria; phylum Bacillota; class Bacilli; order Bacillales; family Bacillaceae_I; genus Sutcliffiella_A; species Sutcliffiella_A halmapala. The sequence goes on from NZ_KV917375.1 coordinate 1,577,526, forward strand.
TTGCCAATCCATATGTGGACAAGCCTGTCCTACCCATGTGTTGCAGATATCGTATATACGAAGTGTCAGACCAAAGTTTGGGTGCATGAAGGTTTACATCATTGTCATTAAAGCCATGCGGTATAGGGATATTTTCACTTTCAAAAAGAGAAGTAATATCCTCCATATGGCTTTTTGAGATAGAAATAGCAAATTCTATAATTGTCTTAAAATCCATCGTTTCATTAGTTGCTAAAAAGTGTTTTAAAACACATATAGCTAGTGAATCAGCAAGATAAGTATTCCACAATGTTGCTAGTTCTGAAGAAGTTAGTCCTGGGTTATGTTCTACACTCACTTTTCTTCGCTCCCATCTTATGTTTTTTTGATTAACTATATAAAATAGACACTAAATTCCAATCACTTCATTTTTTCAAGAGGGATGTTAAATTGAAATAATAAAAATACAATAAAAAGCAAGGATATACCCAGTGCTAAAAGCGGCTTTTTATGATGAATGGGAAACATGATGAACATGACAATTACAAATAAAATGGACCACCCCATATGCCAACCATTATGATGAGAAATTAATCCTAAGCGGAGATTGACAAATTCACCCCCAAGGTAAAGGGTTACCCAAATAACTAGGTGAAGAGCTCGAAGCCACCATTTCTTTGTTTGAAAGAAATATTTAAGATAAATCAATATCGTAGCAGGGTAAGAGATAACCATCGTCATTAAAGAAATAATGGTATGGTTTGGAAGTACTGTTGGTAGAAGGTTTTCGTGTAACAACCAATAATAGTGATTGTACATAATAAAATTATGTAGTAGGTCACCAAAAACAAAAAAAAGAATCGTTGGATAGTACTTCTCCCAATTTCTCCAATCACCCCAACGCCAAGCTGCAAATAAGAATATAAAGTTGTAAACAATATGCATAGCATTCCCAATTCCTCATAATTAAAATATAAAAGGTTGTACTAGTATTTACTTTTATTGGAATTATATTCAATTTGAAAATAAGGTAAAAATTCACAAAAAAGTTTGCTTAGGCTTATTTTAGAGAACTTCTTGTGATAGTCTAAATAAGGTGAGGTACGCAAAATATTACATTTAAGTGGAAAGAGAAAAATAGTACCATAATAATACAATGTGCAGATTAAGTAATATGTGTTATATGATGTCATCCATGATAAAGAAAAAGGGGGATTTCTATGTATTGGGAGACTCTACCTAGTTGGTTTTGGTTTATTTATTATTTATTTTTATTTGCAACATTTGGCACAGCGGTATCTAGTCTGATTAAAAAGAGACTTGTAATCTATTCTTTTATTGTTTTTGTATTGGTGTTAACTATTCCAGTTAATGGAATGATAAATGGCATAGAGAGAGGGCCCGGACTTAATGAATTAGAACATTTAATCCAATCTTTTCAGCAAAGGGAGGGCTGGTCGCTCTTTATAGTAACTGGTTTTGTCATTTTATTTATATGGTGGATTGTTTTTTTTAAAGTAGCTTTAGGAATGCGAAGGAAAGACCAGTTGTCTTCGTAACAGTTTGGTCGAAATTAATAGCCTGAAAAAACAACAAGCTATGCAAAAAGAGCCGTAATTTAAAGTAGAAAAAAGAAATTACTTACATAGTAGGAAATAAAAATATTCAATTAATACATATATTTACCTGGTTAATGAAATTGCTTAGAGTTTATTTTTTTGATAAAAGGACACCCAAAGGAGCATGATAAGAAGAGGAAACGAACGCATAATTGTCATTACTTTATGTGCAAAATTGTATCTTGAAAGAGGTATTTCGAATGGCGCTCAAAGCTGAAAAAACAATTGAAGTCTCTTCGTGGATTGTTATGGCATTTTTATTGATACGTTATGTCCCTAAAAATAAAATTCGAGAGGCAAGTGTTGCATTTCTATTTAAGCAATTAATTACTTGGCTATTTGGATTAGCTGTAGTAGAAACGGGTCTAATAAAATACCCATCTCGCCTATTTTTCAAGCATGCTACCAAATCGAGCTTTACGTTTGAATACTTTGTTTATCCAGGATTATGTGTGTTATTCAATCTTTACTATCCAGAAAAAAGAAATCTACTTGTAAAGGCACTTTATTATACCTTTCATGCAGGAATTATTACTTTTTTTGAATTAATCGCCGTTAATTTTACTCAGTTAATAAGATATCCAAAGTGGACCTGGTATTGGAGCTTTCTTACTATGTGGAGTAGCAACTATCTTTCACGGCTATTTTTTAGATGGTTTTATAAGATAAATTAATAAAAGGGTTTTAATAGGGATAGGAAATAGCCGCAGAATGGAAAGCTTCTGCGGCTTATTTCTATTCTAGTTACATTCTCTCGCTGGTCTTAAATGGTATAATTTATAGGGAAATTGCGTGTGAGTACAATGTACGAATAAGTAACACAGACTTTAAGAGACGTAAGAAAGCATATCCCAGTCACATGAAAGCAAAAAAAGACAGGATTACACAATAATTAACGGCTAGAATTAAACCAAGGAGTGAGCTTTTATGACATGGGTGGAATCAATTCAAAAAGCGATTGAATATATGGAGACGAATTTAATGGATAATATCTCCATCGATAGTATCGCGAAGCAAGCAAATGTTTCCGCCTTTCATTTTCAGCGGACCTTTACTGTTTTGACAGACACTTCGGTTGGAGAATATCTAAGAAGGCGTCGCTTAACGCTTGCAGGACAAGAAGTACTCATGACAGATGTCAAAATCATTGATCTAGCTTATAAATATGGCTATGACACTCCTGAGGCTTTTACGAAGGCTTTTCGCAGACAACACGGCGTGACACCTAGTGATTTGCGGAAGCACAAGGGGAAGCTACAATCCTATAACCGCCTGACTATTCAGGTGTCCTTGAAAGGGGCAGAACCGATGAAGTACAGTATTGTAGAAAAAGAGGGATTTCAAGTAATAGGTATCAAACGAGAATTTTCATTTGAGAATGACGGGAATTTAATAGGTATTCCTAAGCTTTGGAGTGAAGTTAATGGAGACGGGACTAGTGATCAACTTTTTCAATTAAATGATGGAGAAATTAAAGGTGTTCTTGGAGTTTGTGATAGCTCTAGTAAAGAGAAACGTAATAAAAATATGATGGATTATTGGGTAGCTACTTCATATAGCGGGAATGTGCCAGAAGGTTTTGCAAGCTTAGAAATACCAGCATCAAAATGGGTAGTTTTCGAAGTGATCGGTCCAATGCCTAATGCTATGCAAAAAGCTTGGAAACAGATTTTTTCTGAATGGTTCCCATCTAATCAATTTGAGCATGCAGGAACACCAGAGTTTGAGATGTATACCGATCAAGATCCGTCCAGCCCAGACTTATATTCGGAAATATGGATTCCGATTAAATAGAAATATCCATTCTTTATGAAAAAAGAGCAATCTCTTATCTTACAAAGATAAAAGTTCGCTCTTTTTTTATTCTTCCACAATTACTTTGAAACTCATAACTGCATGGCCAGCCCCACATAAAATGCTACATCTACCTTCAAATTCTCCCACTTTATCCGCTGAAAAAATCTCAGGACTTTTGTCAGTTAGCGTGATTTTCAGTGCTGGAACTTGAATCCCATGCTCTACAGCATTGGAGCTTTCTAATGTCAACTTAACTATTTCGCCTTTTTTAACGATGATTTCTGCTGGTTCAAAATAAAAATCTTCTAATTCTGGACCTGTGTGACCAACAATTGTAATTTCACGATCAGCTTCAAGTATCACTTTTTTCTCAGGTAAGGCAGTATTTCCACATCCGCTAATAATAAGAATCAAACTAAGTAGAAGGATGCTAAATATATGTTTCATCATTTCTTCCCCTTAAATGCAATTTTTTTCATTATAAGGGGGAATGTAATAGGTGTCGACTAATTGAAAGTGTTTTCTTAAAAAAGAACTAATTAGTTGATTTTGTCCCTATCTATCCACTATAATGTTCTTTAAAAAGAACGAAAGGAAGGGTGGTTTTGAATAAGCTACTTTTTACCTTACTAATCTTACATTTGTTCGACACAAGTGCAACTTTTCTTGGGTTAAAGCTAAAGCTTGTGGAAGAAGCTAATCCACTTATGCATCATCTATATGAAAAAGATCCATTGCTCTTCCTTGTGGTGAAACTAGGCTTTTCTTTCCTTCTCCTTCTTTTCATTCTCAAAAAGGAATTCGTTTCTTCGATCATCGTAAAATACATAAGTGTTGTTGCGGTAATTTGTTATAGCCTTGTCTTTGGAATACATGTTTTTTGGATGTATCGTTTTTTAATCTAAAACGCATAATGGTAGGACTTTATCTACCATTATGCACTCTATTGATAAAAGCTTGCGTTAAATAGAACATGCCACCGTTTATTATAGTCACATGAATTTTCGGCTCATATTGCTCCTGTAAGGCTTTTTTTTCTGTTTGATACGATTCAGGCTTTTCCTCTTCATCTTCATAGAAATGGTTTAATAGCTGTAAATCCTTTTCCCACCGAGCTCTCGCCTCATCTGCCCATGTGTGGTCCTCGCTTGCAATAAACCCATTTACATAATGCTCTAATCTAGTAAGGCCGCTTGTAGGCATGATGATAGGAGACATCGTAAAACAGAAATCTGGAATCTTAGGAGTTACTTCTGTTTGTTGCAATACTTGTTGAAAACCTTCGACAATACTACCAGTTATTAAATGAATTCCTAGTGATAGAATAACGTCTTTTTTACGATCACATTGATAACTGATCTTGACATTAACATTTAACCAAGGGTGTAGCGGAAGGTGACCAGCAGAAGGTGGAATTTGTACATCTTCATATAGGCGAATGTATCCAGCCAACCGCTTTGTTGATTCGAAAATTTGGTGTAGCCTTGGTGAACCAAAATGGACAGTATCCCCTTTAAGATCTTCTGGTGCTACCGTGTTATCGGTAATAAGTGTTAATTGCATTGGGTTAGGAACGCCACCAGTTTTCTCGAGATAGTGCCAATAAAAAGGTCGATTCATTAGCTCCTTATCCATTTCAATGGAAAGCTGGACAGCTAAATGGCTATTCGTATTCTCCATAACTTCACAGCTGTTTGCGGTAAAATAGCGCTCCAGAAATTTATGAATTTCCTGCTGCTGCATGGGGCTCTTCCTCCTTTTTCAATTGATCAGCAAACTCAATAATCGAAGAGAGATTCTCCATTTTAATCTTCATTTCTCCTTCTGACTTGGAATGAAGCATAATATCTTGAATATGCTCTTCTAAATTTTTTATCTCCATCTTCGTGAGAATATCATCCAACTCCCCAATTACCCGTTCAAATAAATTAATTTTTTCATATAAAAGCTTTAAAATATGCTCTTCCACAGTATTGGTTGTTGCAAAATTATAGATATGCACATCGCGTTCTTGACCTAGTCGATGTATCCTTCCGATACGTTGTTCTAGCCTCATTGGATTCCATGGTAGATCATAATTAATGATGTGATTACAAAACTGAAGGTTGATACCTTCTCCTCCAGCTTCTGTTGCAATCAAAACTTGCGTATGCTTTTTGAAAAGTTCCTTCATCCAATCCTTTTTACCACGTTTAAATCCTCCCCGAAAAGGAACCGAGGTTATACCATGTTGTTTTAAGAACCATTGTAAGTACAATTGCGTCGCACGGTATTCCGTGAAAATAATGACTTTATCATTAACCTTCTGAATTAATTCTAAGACTTTTTCTGCCTTGGAGTTCTTACCAACAAGGTCAATTTTTTGAAAAATATTCATTAACGCTGGTGGTGGTTGATAGTGTGGATTTTCCTGTTGCTTTCGCTCAATCATATTTTTCACCGTATAATAAACGGCTTCTCTGCTGCTACATGCTTCTCGTTGTAACGTCATAATAGCGAATTGACTAGTAACCGTAAAAGTAGGATCTATTTTTAATTGATTAATGGAGTCGTATAAATCTTGCTCCTCCTTCGAAAATTCAATCATACAAGATTCCACATGCCGTTTCGGCCAATCAATACCTGTATCGCCACGACGATTCCGAATCATGACCTTGTTTACTAACTCTTTTAAGTATTCATCATTATCAAGATTGCGGTCCTTCGCACGAAATACTTCTAAAAAATTACTTTGGCTACCGAGATGCCCGGGTTTGAGGAGGGAGACTAAGTTGAAGATTTCCTCCACTTTATTTTGAATTGGTGTCGCGGTCAGCAGGAGACAAAATTTCTTTTTTAAGTTTTGAACAAATTCATAGTTTTTCGTTTTATTATTCTTTAATTTATGAGCTTCATCGATAATGACCATGTCATATTCCAGACCATTAATGATTTCGCGATGAGGGCTTCTCTTGGCTGTATCAATAGACGAAACGACGACATCACATTGCTCCCAGACATAGCTTTTGCGCTGAGCAACAGCTGGAATGTAGAATTTTTGATATAGTTCGACCGACCATTGTGATACTAAAGAAGCCGGTACTAAGATAAGAACCTTTTTCACTAAACCCCGAATCATGTATTCTTTTAAAATAAGTCCAGCTTCAATTGTTTTTCCTAGCCCCACTTCATCTGCAAGAATAGCTTTACCGTTCATTTCTTCCACTACATTTCTTGCAACCTCTAGCTGGTGAGGAAGAGGAGTTAATTGTGGCAAATGTGAAGGCGCTAGTAATCCCTCAAACTCAGGAATACTTAAGTGATTCTCTACTTCTAACGCCAATTTAAATAATTCAAAGTTCGCCCATGGTCCGTCATCTTCCATTCTTTTTAGTAATTCTTTCTGCCAGTCTTTATCAAAAACTATCTCCACATTCATGCGTGAGCATCCTTTCTGAATCATCCAATATTTAGTGTATAAAAAATAGATAGCGGTTACATTGGTTATTGGTATTCATAACTTCGTTTAAATCCGAACAATTAGCTATATAAAAATAATAATGTTATGTGTTTTTATATTGCCAGACCCCATTATCTAATGGTAGGATAATAGTGAGCTTTGAAAGGTGATTTTACCTATAATGGTTATTTATAATAATTTGAAATCTAGGCGTGAATAGGGCTTGTTTTGTTTTTGATTATAAGTTTCTGCTACTTTTCCTTTATTATTAACCATATTTAGCAAAATTATATATTCGCGAATGAGAGCAGGGGGAGAGACTACCGAAGTTTGGTGGCGCCGAAGGAGCAAGCAAAGTAATTTGTGAATCTCTCAGGCAAAAAGACTCTTGTTTGACGCATCTCTGGAGAGCGTTCAACAACTAGATGAACCACCAAAGGGGCAAACCTTACATAAGGTAAACTTTCAGGTGCCAAGGACAGAGGAACTCTACTTAAAAAGGAGTTTCTCTGTCCTTTTTTTGAGGAAACACAGAAGAAATGTAGGTTTCATTCTTTTATTAAGCTAAGGAGGAGAAAAGCAATGACTGAATTAAAAAGAACTCCGTTGTTTGAAGTGTATAAGGATTATGGTGCGAAAACCATCGATTTTGGTGGCTGGGACCTACCTGTTCAATTCTCTAGTATTAAAGAAGAGCACGAAGCTGTTCGCACAAAAGCTGGACTTTTCGATGTTTCACATATGGGTGAAATCGAAGTAAAAGGCAAAGATAGCCTAGCTTACCTACAAAAAATGATGACAAATGATATTTCCAAACTAAAAGATGGCGGAGCACAATATACAGCAATGTGTTACGCAAACGGTGGAACAGTGGATGATTTGCTTGTGTACAAAAAAGCAGACGAAGACTATCTACTAGTAGTGAATGCCTCTAATATTGAAAAGGATTTTGACTGGTTAGTAAGTCATGTGACAGAAGAGGTCGAAGTAACGAATATATCTGATTCGATTGCACAGCTTGCTATTCAAGGTCCGTTAGCAGAACAAGCGCTTCAAAAATTAACAAACACAGACCTATCTGAAATTAAATTTTTTAAATTTAAAGAAAATGTAGAAATAAATGGAGTGGCTGCACTCGTTTCCAGAACTGGCTATACAGGGGAAGATGGATTTGAAATCTATTGTCTAAAAGAACATGCAGTAGAGCTATGGAATGCTATTTTAAAAGACGAGAGCGTCGTACCTTGTGGCCTAGGTGCTCGTGACACACTTCGCTTTGAAGCAAACTTAGCATTGTATGGACAGGAATTATCCAAAGACATTACCCCACTTGAAGCAGGAATTGGCTTTGCGGTAAAAACAAACAAAGAAGAAGATTTCTTTGGTAAAGAAGTATTGAAAGACCAGAAAGAAAACGGCGTACCACGTAAATTAGTTGGGATCGAGATGATAGATAAGGGGATCCCACGCCACGGATATGAAGTATATGTTGGGGAAGAATTGATTGGTGAGGTTACGACTGGAACACAATCGCCAACATTAAAGAAGAATATCGGGTTAGCCCTATTAAAGAAAGATTTTACAGAGCTTGAAACAGAAGTAGAGGTACAGGTTCGTAAAAAACGTCTAAAAGCAAAAATTATAAAAACACCATTTTATCAACGTCCAAAAAACTAAGTGGAGAGGGGCTTTCAACATGAAACATCGTTATTTACCGATGACAGACCAAGATATTCAAGAGATGTTACAGTTAATTGGAGTATCATCGATCGATGAGTTATTCGCTGACATTCCTGAAAGTGTTCGTTTTGATGGAGAATTAAAAATTAAACAAGCTAAATCAGAATCTGAGTTAATGCGAGAGCTTAGTGACTTAGCAGCAAAAAATAAAGACTTAAGAAAACATGCATCTTTCTTAGGTGCTGGTGTTTACGACCATTACATGCCAGTAATCGTCGATCATGTTATCTCTCGTTCGGAATTCTATACAGCTTACACACCATATCAACCAGAAATCTCTCAAGGGGAGCTTCAAGCAATCTTTGAATTCCAATCCATGATTTGTGAGTTAACTGGAATGGATGTAGCGAACTCTTCCATGTATGACGGACCTACTTCCTTTGCAGAATCTGCTATGCTTGCATGCGGACATACAAAAAAGAAGAAAGTACTTATTTCTGGCGCAGTACATCCTGAAGCGAAGGCAGTTGTTCAATCTTATGCGAAAGGTCAATACATCGAAGTTGTCGAAATTCCAACGAAAAACGGTGTAACAGACGTAGCGGCATTAGAAGAAATGATGTCTAGTGATATTGCAGCGGTGATGGTTCAATACCCTAACTTCTTTGGTCAAATTGAACCACTTCAAGAAATAGAGAAAATTGCACACACAGACAAAGGAATGTTTATCGTTTCCTCTAACCCGCTAGCACTTGGAGCATTAACACCTCCTGGTAAATTCGGTGCTGATATCGTAGTAGGGGACGCTCAACCATTTGGTATCCCAACTCAATTTGGTGGACCTCATTGTGGTTATTTTGCGGTAACGACTAAATTAATGCGTAAAGTTCCAGGTAGATTAGTAGGGCAAACAGTGGATGAAGAAGGACAAAGAGGATTTGTTCTAACGCTTCAAGCGCGTGAACAGCATATTCGTCGTGACAAAGCGACTTCCAATATTTGTTCCAACCAAGCATTAAATGCTCTTGCAGCATCTGTTGCGATGACAGCGCTTGGCAAAAAAGGCGTGAAAGAAATGGCGATTCAAAACATCCAAAAAGCACACTATACAAAGAACTTATTAGAAGAAAAGGGTGTAAACGTTACATTTAACGGCCCATTTTTCAATGAATTCGTTGTAAAGCTACCTAAACCAATTAAAGAAGTAAATCGTAATCTTTTAGATAAAGGAATTATCGGGGGCTATGATTTAGGAACGTATTATCCAGAACTTGAAAATCATATGCTTCTTGCGGTAACAGAATTACGTACAAAAGAAGAAATCGAGACACTTGCGAGAGAATTGGGGGATGGCAATGAATAAGCAACAAGATCAACCACTAATATTCGAACTTTCTAGAGAAGGCCGAATCGGCTATAGCTTACCAGAAAATGATGTGCCAGAAATCGATTTAGCTGATATTTTCCCAGCAGAATTCATTCGTACCGAAGAACCAAATTTACCAGAAGTATCAGAACTAGACATTATGCGTCACTATACAGCACTAAGCAATCGTAACCATGGTGTAGATTCTGGATTCTATCCATTAGGTTCTTGTACGATGAAATACAATCCGAAAATTAATGAAAATGTTGCACGCTTCCCTGGCTTTGCTCATATTCATCCATTGCAGGACGAGTCTACGGTTCAAGGTGCATTAGAATTAATGCATGACCTACAAGAACATTTAATCGAAATTACGGGGATGGACGAAGTGACACTTCAGCCAGCAGCCGGTGCTCACGGTGAGTGGACAGGATTAATGATGATCCGTGCTTACCATGAAGCAAACAATGATACAAAGCGTACAAAAGTAATTGTTCCGGATTCTGCACACGGAACAAACCCAGCATCTGCTACGGTTGCAGGTCTTGAAACCATTACGGTAAAATCAGACGAAAACGGTCTTGTAGACTTAGAAGATTTAAGAAGAGTAGTGGGTGAGGACACAGCGGCATTAATGCTTACTAACCCTAATACACTTGGACTTTTTGAAGAAAATATTTTAGAAATGGCACGCATCGTCCACGAAGCTGGCGGTAAGCTTTACTATGATGGAGCTAACTTAAATGCGGTATTAAGCAAAGCACGTCCTGGAGATATGGGCTTTGACGTTGTTCACTTAAACTTACACAAAACATTCACAGGTCCTCACGGTGGCGGTGGTCCGGGTTCAGGTCCAGTAGGTGTGAAAGCAGACTTAATTCCATATTTACCGAAACCACTTGTTGTGAAAAAAGAAGATGGTAGCTTCGGATTCGATTACGACCGTCCAGAATCAATCGGTCGTGTGAAGCCGTTCTACGGAAACTTCGGTATTAACGTTCGTGCCTATACGTATATTCGCTCCATGGGTCCAGATGGCTTAAAAGCAGTTACTGAATATGCGGTTCTAAATGCAAATTACATGATGCGTCGTTTAGCAGAGCACTATGATTTACCATTCGACAGACATTGTAAGCATGAGTTCGTATTATCTGGTAAGCGTCAGAAGAAGCTAGGCGTGCGTACACTTGATATTGCAAAACGCTTGCTAGACTTCGGCTACCATCCACCAACCATCTACTTCCCATTGAATGTAGAGGAATGTATCATGATCGAGCCTACAGAAACGGAATCAAAAGAAACGTTAGATTCATTTATTGAGGCGATGATCCAAATTGCGAAAGAAGCAGAAGAAAATCCAGAAGTGGTCCAAGAAGCACCACATACAACGGTAATTAAACGTTTAGATGAAACACTTGCTGCACGTAAGCCTGTGTTGCGATATATTAAAGAAGCTTAAGTTTTTGGGGCAGCGATCCGTTTTGGATCGCTGCTTTCTTTAGGTTATGGGAATAAATGGGGGATTCGGCTAATTTGGACGAATACTATCCAAAATCGGCCGAATGAAGTTTAATTTTGGACGAATGCTACCCAAAATCGGTCGAATGAAGTTTAATTTTGGACGAATATCACCCAAAACCGGACGAATACCAACCCAACTTGGACGAATAGAGTCTGACTTTGAATGAAATCTTCTCAAAACACAGTCGAATCTTGTAAATAAACGGTTATTACCAGCTACTCGATCAATCAATTGACACTTCTCAACTCACTCGGAAAGATTTATGATAAAAGTAGACACAAGGGGAGGGATAAAGATGTATTACGAGCAAACATATGAAGCGAGAAAAGAATTACTTCACTTATTAGAAACCTTAAACGATGAACTACTGCACCAAAAGGAGAATCCTGAATTATGGTCCGTAAGTGAAAATGTGGAACATCTATACTTAATTGAAACCAAAATCATTAAAGGGTTGAAAGCAGCAATTCAAACAAAGTTAACCGTTGAAGCGAAAGATATAAATTTGGAGAAGCTACTCGCCAATCGTACGTATAAAGTAAAGGCGCCAGAAGATTTAATCCCAACTAGTAAACGATATACGAAAGACGAATTAATAGAGCTCTTAAAACAGTCAAGAAGTAACCTTGAAGCTTTTGTTAAAGAAGTAGACGATGCATCCTTGAATCAGTATGGTTTTAATCACCGCTGGATTGGTGACTTATCTGTACAACAATGGGTTCAATTAATTGGCTACCATGAAAGACGCCATATCAATCAGATTAATGAGACTTTACGCAGCACTGCACAATAAATACGAACAAAAAAAGAGCACTTACTTCTAACCATGTAAGTGCTCTTTATCTTTAGTTCTTTGTTCTAATTTTTCCGCCCCATTGCTTAAATCCACCTTTTAGCTGATAAAGCTGGTTGTAGCCTTTACGTTTTAGCATATTAGCTGCACGGCCACTGCGTAAAGTGTTTTGGCAATAAATATAGATTGGTTGATCGGAACGAACTTCTTTCATTCTCATTTTTAATTGAGAGAGCGGAATATTTCTTGCTCCTAAAATGTGTCCACCTTCGTACTCTTTTTGTTCGCGCACATCAATTAGTTGCGCTTTGCGGTATCCAGCGCGAAACTCATCCTCTGTTAAAGTAGTTAGAATTCTGCGTTGGTAGATAAACATGACAACAGAATAAGCAATAAATCCACCTAGAACTGCTAATAAAACATACAATGATGTCAAAGCTGACAACCCCTCTTTATCTTTTTCTTCCAAAGTATATTATATAAAAGGTTGGGCGAAATGTCATCCCTTGTCGATTTAAAAACTACCAAGCTTTAACTTTGAATAAGTGGTGCTGTTTTGATACACTAAATCATCATACATAATAAAAGAGGTACGAACTATGACAAAAGAAATTTGGAGATTTATTGATTCACAGGAACAGTCTCCTGCGTTTAATATGGCACTTGATGAAGCGTTATTAGATTGGCATAGCGAGGGGAAAATTCCTCCTACTATTCGATTTTACGGTTGGAATCCTCCGACTCTATCCATTGGTTATTTTCAAAAAGTCGAAAAAGAAATAAATATGGAACGAGTAAGAGAAGTGGGGTTAGGCTTTGTTAGAAGGCCTACTGGTGGTAGAGGTGTTCTTCACGATAAAGAATTAACTTATAGCGTCATTGTTTCCGAAGAGCACCCTGAAATGCCGCAGACAGTAACAGAAGCTTACCGGGTGATTTCAGAAGGTATTTTAGAAGGTTTTAAAGCACTTGGTCTTGATGCTTACTTTGCCATTCCACGAACAGAAGAAGAAAAACAAGGATTAAAGAATCCAAGGTCCGCAGTGTGCTTTGATGCACCTTCCTGGTATGAACTAGTGGTGGAGGGAAGAAAGGTAGCAGGAAGTGCTCAGACTCGTCAAAAGGGTGTCATTCTACAACACGGATCCATCTTACTAGATATAGATGAGGATTTACTATTTAGTTTATTTAATTACCCGAGTGATCGAGTGAAAGAACGGATGCAAAAGAATTTTAAAAACAAAGCGGTCGCAATCAATGCTTTGAGAGAAACGCCAGTAACGATTGCAGAAGCGAAAGAGGCTTTTTATAAAGGATTCGAAAAAGGTTTAAATATTCAACTAGAGCCTTATGAACTTTCCAAAGAAGAACTGGCAGAGGTTCAAGGTATTATGGATAAAAAATATTCTACAGATGAGTGGAATTATAAAAGGTAATGAGGAGTAAATTCCTCGTTACCTTTTTCCTTTTACAAGATATAGTAGATGGTATTTAGTTATGAGACTAAAATGAAAAAGTCAACCACTTAATATAAAATAAATTATTTTTCTTGAATGAGTAGGAAAAGCAATAAAGCCTAATAAATCAAGGGCTCTATAATTCTTTGAAATTAGCAAGTGACAGAAAACGTCATTATTCGAGAAAATGGCAATACAATCTCTGGTTTTCTCTCTAAATCTCATGAATATGATTGTTTTATCATTTGACAAATTCCGAAATAGATGACCGCATATCAATATATAGTATTGTCGAAAAAATATCACACACTATATGTTGATATTTTAGGTTAAGATATGATACCTTATCTGTAGCACAATTTTTACAGAAGTAAATTTTGGTAGAACTACTAGTTTTAGAGGAGTTGTAATAATGACCATTGCCACAAACGAAAATAAATTAAAAATTAATGTAGAACGACTAAATAAGGATATTAGCTTGTTTCCGCAAGTTCATCCTATAACCGAGGACATGACGACCACTCATAAAGGTGTTTCCCGTCTTGTTATGCTCGATCGTTACACATTTAAAGATACAGAAAAAGTAACCTTAACAGCTGGAGACTTTGTCGTGCTAACGATTAAAGAGGACCCGAAATTCCCAGCAAGAGGACTTGGGTTTATACAAGATATTGATTGGTCTACCAAGAAAGCTTCTGTTTTAATTGAAGAGGAATATCGTGGAGTGTTAACGAAACAAGGAGAAGTTGAAACAGGTGTGGTTGTTCGTTCTCTAGACGTCATTGAAAAGCCATTGGAAGTCTACTATGAACAAATCGCCAAGCGTAATGCAACAGGTTTAGCTGCTGTGGAAAAAACAGAAGAAAAGCGTCAAGAATGGTTCGAGAAATTCTACCATGAGCTAGTAAATTTAAACTTTGTGCCAGCAGGACGCGTCTTGTATGGAGCAGGAGCGGATACAGACGTAACGTACTTTAACTGTTATGTAATGCCGTTTGTTCAAGATTCACGTGAAGGAATCTCGGAGCACCGTAAGCAAGTAATGGAAATTATGAGTCGTGGTGGCGGAGTTGGAACAAACGGATCAACCCTACGCCCACGAAACACGCTTGCAAGAGGTGTAAATGGAAAATCGTCTGGAAGTGTTTCATGGCTTGATGACATTGCTAAGCTAACACATCTTGTGGAACAAGGTGGATCCCGTTAACACCATGGCGGGATTAAAATCTCGTGAATTGCTGGAACACCCTTAGAGCTTTCTTCACCACAACGTGACTGGCAACAGTGAGCGTGAAGGTTAGAAAAGAAGAAGGATTGGGCAATCAGCAGCGAAGTATCTTTGGAAACGAAGATAAACGTTCAACGACTATTGAAACTCCCTAAAGTTTCCAAAGTAAATGAAAACAGCAAATTACTAGGAGGTTTTCTATTTGGAAAGAAAGGGAGGAGTAAATCATAATAAACGGAGACGTTGTTATGAGGCGCGAGACAAGGAAGAAATGATAAAGTTAATTACAAAACTCCATGAAGATGGCTATAGTCAAGTTGATATAGCAAAAATGCTAAAAATAAGCCGTGGAACAATAAAAAGATGGAATGATAGCTTGAACTTTATAGATACTAGGACGCCAGGTGATACTGGGAAGTTGAAAAGTAGAATTTATAAATACAATGAAAACTACTTTGAAAAAATTCTCACAGCTAATCAAGCTTATATAGTCGGATATATAACAGGTGATGGAACAATACTTGATAGAAAAAAATCCAAAAGATTAGTATTATCGCTTGCAGAACAAGACAAACAATTATTGTTCAGTATCGCTAAAGAAATGAATATGACAGAAGCAATTAAATTCAGAAAGAAAAACGCTGAAAATGAACAAAACAAATATTCATTAGCTATTAATTCCACAAAAATGTGTAATGATTTGATTGCATTAGGGATAGGTCCAAGAAAAACTGGAGTTGAAAAGTGGATTAACTTTAATGATTTAAAACTACAGTGGGCTTATTTAAGAGGTTTCTTTGATGCAGATGGTCATATTAGGGTATATGAGAGAAATGGATACAACAAAGCTAGAATGGGGTTTACTGGGAACCCCGATATGCTACTTTCAATAATGTCCTTTATGAAGTCATGTGGATTAGCCCAAAATGTTAATACCATTACACATAAACAAGGTTGTTCTGATCTTTATTTTAGTAGTATAAAAGAGTTAAAGATTATCTTTAATGAATTATACAAACATGGAGAAATTAAACTTAATCGAAAATATCATATCTTTTCTTCTTTGATGATATAGTCTGACCTTGCATGAAAGTGCAAGAATGTGGCAGAAATGACCACATCCCTCGGGTAGAGGAGTAACATTAGGCGTGGAGCTCAAATGATCATGCTAGCTGACTGGCATCCAGATATTGTTGAATTCATTATTTCCAAAATGCAAAATCCAAGAATTCTGCGATATTTAATCGAAAATACGAATGACGAAAGCATTAAAAAAGCAGCGGAAGACAAGCTGAAGTTTATGCCATTAACGGACCAAGAAATAACGATGTATCAGTCTGTAACAAACTTCAAACATATTCCTGGTTATGGTGGTTTTACCGATCAAATTATTAAAGATGCCGAGCAAAAATTAAAAGTCGGCGGCACCTATTCCGTTCATAATCCAGAATTCTTAACAGGTGCGAACATTTCCATTACGCTAACAAAAGAATTCATGGAAGCTGTGGAAAATGATGCGGATTATGAACTACGTTTTCCGGATGTAGAAAGCTATGATAAAGAAGAAATGACGCTTTATAATAAAGAATGGTCTGAGGTTGGGGACGTTCGTGAGTGGGAAAAGCTAGGTCACAAAGTCCGTGTATATCGTACGATTAAAGCAAAAGAGCTTTGGAATCTCGTTAATATTTGTGCAACATATTCAGCCGAGCCAGGAATCTTCTTCATCGACAATGCCAACGACATGACTAATGCGAAAGCGTATGGCCAAAAAGTCGTTGCTACAAACCCTTGTGGAGAGCAGCCTTTAGCTCCGTTCTCTGTTTGTAACTTAGCTGCCGTGAACTTGGCGGAAATGGCGGACAAAGACAAAAGGGAAGTTGATTTTGAAAAACTAAAACGCACGATAGAGGTTGGCGTAAGGATGCAGGACAACGTTATTGATGCTACTCCTTACTTCTTAGAAGAAAATAAAAAGCAAGCCCTTGGAGAGCGCCGTGTTGGACTTGGTGTGATGGGATTACATGACCTGCTTATTTATTGTGAAACAGAGTATGGATCTGATAAAGGAAATGAGTTAGTAGATAAAGTTTTTGAAACAATTGCTACAACCGCGTACAGAGCTTCTGTAGAACTTGCCAAAGAAAAGGGGAGCTTCCCATTTTTAGCAGGAGAAACGGTAGAAGAAACTAACCGCTTACGTGCTGCATTTACGAAAACAGGCTTCATGAGTAAAATGCCAGAGGATATCCAAGCAGGTATCCAAGCCTATGGAATTCGTAACTCTCACCTCTTAACTGTTGCACCTACAGGTTCTACGGGAACAATGGTTGGTGTATCTACTGGGCTTGAACCTTATTTCTCCTTCTCTTACTTCCGTAGTGGACGGTTAGGGAAGTTTATTGAAGTCAAAGCAGATATCGTACAAGAATACTTGGATCGTCATCCAGAAGCAGATTCAGAAAATCTGCCAAAATGGTTTATTTCCGCGATGGAATTAGCACCGGAAGCCCATGCGGATGTACAATGTATAATTCAGCAATGGATTGATAGCTCTATTTCCAAAACGGTAAATGCTCCAAAAGGATACACGGTTGATCAAGTGAAAAAAGTATATGAACGTCTTTATAAAGGTGGAGCAAAGGGCGGTACCGTTTATGTAGACGGCAGCCGAGATTCTCAAGTTTTAACTTTAAAGGCGGAAGAAAATACGATGGATGAAGAAAGCGAACAAATCCAAATGGAGGATGTCGTGAAAAAGCCAGTTGTATTAGTAGAAACTATTAATGATCTACGCTCAACTAATGTGCAATACGGCTCTGAAGTTGGAAATGTTTGTCCAGTCTGCCGTATTGGAACGGTGAAGGAAATCGGTGGCTGTAACACATGTACAGATTGTGGCGCACAGCTGAAATGTGGATTATAAACTAACAATAAGAAAGAGACCTATTCAGCTAGTTGGATAGGTCTCTTATTCTGCTGCCTGAAAAAAATAAAGTTTTTGGTGTAACGAAATTAATACTCTCTCATAGGCTAGCTTTAGAGGAGAGGGGGAGTATTGTTATGTGGAAACAAAAAATACCATATCTAATTGGTGATCCAGTAGGCGTATCATTCGTCACTGGGCAAGGTACTTCTGGAATACTATGTGGCGCAGATGGTGACAAGCTCTATGTGTTAGAATACTTATATCATACACAATTTGCACTTAAGCAATATGAATATCAACAAATCCAAGACATTAACCCATTCCCAAATTGCCAATAACATTCACCATGGATGGTGGAAATGTGGCTCAGGTTCGTTTAACGTCATGTTTAACCCGTCCCCCCTGTAGATTGAAGTGGAAGGTGTGAGACTCCTGCGGGAGAAGTAGCGACCCCGCAGGCAAAGCCGAGGGAGGCTCGACAAGCGCCCTCTGGATAAGCGAACACCTGGCACGGAAATCTACAGGGAATTTAAAGACGACACTGTATTTTCAGGGTAGCCATTAAATTTAACTAAAAATCCATCAAAAGAAAATTAGAAATAATGAATCAACGTGACATAACTTGTCAGTAAAGAAAAGTTAATGTATCATTTTAATGACGGTCAAGAACGTGGATAGTAAATGGAGGGATTTCACATGCCTACCCCAAGTATGGAAGACTACATAGAACAGATTTATATGTTGATTGAAGATAAAGGATATGCTCGTGTATCAGATATTGCCGAAGCATTGGCGGTACATCCCTCTTCTGTAACAAAAATGGTTCAAAAGCTAGACAAGGATAAATACTTAATCTATGAAAAATATCGTGGGTTAGTCTTAACTTCAAAAGGTAAAAAAATTGGAAAACGTTTAGTATATCGCCACGAACTATTAGAACAATTTTTGCGAGTAATTGGTGTCGATGAAGAAAATATTTATGTAGATGTAGAAGGAATTGAACATCACTTAAGCTGGAATGCGATTGATCGCATTGGCGATCTTGTTCAGTACTTTGAGGAAGATAAAAGCCGTAAAGAAACACTAAGAGACATTCAAAAGCAAAATGAAGAGAATCAATAAGAGGTTGACCAGGCTATATGCTGCATGGTCGACCTCTTTTTTATAGTTTTAGAGAAAGAAACGGGTATAATTCCAATCAATCGCCATTAAACATCTAAGTAGAAGCAATCACCTTATTTTTACTGGAGGGATTTCCTTTGAAAATAGATGGTGTATTTTCAGGCGGTGGTATTAAGGGCTTTGCATTAGTAGGTGCCCTTCAAGCAGTGGAAAAGAGAGGATTGAAATTTCAACAGCTTGCGGGGACAAGTGCTGGCTCTATTATAGCTGCTTTTTTGGCTGCCGGTTATACAGCTGATGAGATTTATAGCATGTTAGGGGAAACGGATTTCATGGATTTTCTAGATCAGCGACGAACACTTTTACCCCTGCCAGTTACAAAATGGCTCCTACTTTATTGGCGACTAGGTCTATACAAAGGTGAAGCCCTAGAGCGATGGATAAAAGAAAAATTAGCTGCTAAAGGAGTCGATACCTTTGCAGATCTACCTGCAAATAAATTACGAATCATTGCATCTGATTTAACTGGTGGAAGGATTGTGGTTCTACCAGACGATTTACCACGTTATCACATAGATCCAAGAAAGTTTTCAGTTGCTAAAGCTGTTCGGATGAGTTGTAGCATTCCTTATTTTTTTGAACCAGTCAAAATAAAAGGAAAAGGAGTTTGCTATCTTTTTGTGGATGGTGGGGTATTAAGTAATTTCCCAATTTGGCTTTTTGACAATGACCGGATTCCAAAAGTTCGTCCAGTACTCGGAATAAAACTCAGCGCCAAACAAGAGGATCGTCCTGTTAATAAAATAAACAACGCGATAACGATGTTCGGTGCGCTATTTGAAACGATGAAAGATGCCCATGATGCACGGTATATTTCGAGACGCCATGAGAAAAATATCATCTTTATCCCGATGGACCATATTGCACTTACGGAATTTGCACTCACAGATGAAAGGAAAAGAGCGTTAGTCGAAATCGGAAAAAAGCGAGCGGAGGCTTTTTTGCGGACCTGGAGTTGTTGAGAATCTCTCCATAAGCTATTAAATGGTAAAAGTAACTCCATAAAAAAATCGGGTCGTTTAGAAAAACGCCCGATTTTTTTTCTTTCCTTTTTTCCCTTCAATGACTGTAAGGTGGGAAGAACTTTTTCTTTTTTGAACATTGGATTTTAGTCCTTGCTTATCTTTTCCGATAAGGGGAGATACATTTGGTTTTGGTTTAGCTGTGGGGTATTTCTTTTTTGATTGTTTGACTGCTTTGCTATACCTTGCATCCGTTTTCCCGCCCAACCTACCTTGAATGAAGTGTCGGAATACTAGATAAAAAACGGTGGCTCCTCCAACAATTAATAGAAGGGTAGTAAATAATCCTTTTGGATCACTAAAGAGTCGAATACCGAAATAAAATCCAGCTAAAGAAAGGAGAATAATTAAAATCGGCTTTCCAAAGTTTCGTTTCACCTTCGTCACCTCCCAGGTATCAGATATAAGAAATGTATCCTTTAGTTAAAAGGAATCTTCCATCTTTGTTTTACTATTATATTTACTAGGATAAGGCTTGTTGCGGATTTTTATACTATTTCTTCGGTAATCTTTTTCTCGGAATCTTGTTCAAGTTCTAAAAGTTTATTAAAAGAATGGATGGCAACTTCTACTTGGTCATCTGTAGGTTCTTTTGTTGTAAGGAGTTGAAGCCATAATCCAGGGTACCCTAACACTCGAAGAATAGGAACTTCGCGAACTTTGTTTGTAAGCTGTAAAACTTCAAAAGAAATTCCTAATACTACTGGGATAAGTGCTAGACGGTTAAGGACACGCAACCATAATGGATCAGTTGGAACTAATAAATAGATAAAGAATCCAACAATTACCGTAAACAAGATAAAGCTACTACCGCAACGATAGTGTAGTCTTGATTGTGCTTGTATATTCTTTACAGTTAATTCTTTCCCATTTTCATAGGCGTTAATCACTTTATGTTCTGCTCCATGATATTGAAACACTCTTTTAACAATTGGTGTAAAGGAAATGAAATATATATAGGATAGTAAAAGTATTAGTTTAAATACCGTCTCGATAAGTACTTGGGCAAAATCCCCAGGGAATATTGGTTTTGTTAATGCTGCTAAAAATACGGGAACAAGTGTGAAGACAAACTTCCCGAACAAAAAGGAAAGTATCCCAACAGCAGCTACGCTTAAGACCATTTCGAGCTTAGATGTTTCTTTTTTGTTATAAATTACTTCTTCATCTTCACTTGGATCTACATCATATCGTTCCGTTGAAAAATTAAGATGCTTTGAACCGTTTCCTGCAGCTTCTACAATAGCTACGATTCCTCTTAAAAACGGAATTTTTTTCAAAGATTGCATTGTTTTATTCGTTTTTCTTGGGACATGTAGGTATTCGATGGACTTATCTTTTCTACGAATTGCTGTTACATAATGACGTTTTCCGCCAAACATAACACCTTCAACAACAGCCTGTCCTCCATAGACAGGTTTTGACTGATTTGACATATGGACACCAACCTAACTTATTCTAAGAAGAAAAATTTTTCCTATTATCTAATATTCTACCTGAATCTCAAAAAAACCTCTACTGTCGTTCATTGTTCCTATTCATTTTTTTAAAATCCCATGAATGGTTCCCTTTTATAATGGAAAGATATGTTTATATGAGAAAAGAGAAGGAGAACAACTATTATGAGCGAGAATCGAGAACTAGAGCAAAATAAACGAGAACAACCAATGAGTTTTATGACAAAGGTAGTTGTTACTGGGTTTGTAGGTGGGGTTTTTTGGAGTATCATCGGATATGTCGCTTACCTATTTAGTTTCACGGAAATAAGTCCTAATGTCGTATTACAACCGTGGGCATTAGGAGATTGGAAAAAAGGGTTACTAGGCTATATTATTAGCTTTATTTTACTTGGAGTATTTGGAATAGGTGCGGCATTAATTTATGCAGCAACACTTAAACAATTTCCACATTATTTGCTCGGAATTGTTTATGGAATCGCTTTATGGGGGATTGTTTTTTTCTTGCTTAATCCAATGTTCCCGGCAATTAAAACCATTCAAGAGCTCACATTTGATACAAATATTACAAACTTATGCTTATATATTCTATTTGGTGTTTTTGTTGGTTATTCGATTTCTTTTGAACACAGTGAAATGCAAATGCAAAAACAACAGCAACAACATCAAGATCAAGATCAATCCTCGGCAAATAAGTAGTAGGAAATAGCGGAATGTGATAGAATGTTCAGTAATTGGACATTCTTTTCTAATGTAAAAATAGGAGGAATTGTTCATAAATGCATGCTTAAGGGAGTAAGAATATGCGCCTACTTGTTGTAAATGGTCCCAACTTAAACCGGCTTGGATTACGCGAGCCTGCTGTGTATGGGAACCAAACTTTAAGCGATTTGGAGAAACAGCTAGAAGATTTAGCGAAGGAAATACATATAACGATTGATTGTTTTCAAAGCAATCATGAAGGGGACATAATTGATAAGCTTCATGAGGCGGAAGAAACATATGCTGGAGTTGTTATTAATCCAGGTGCTTTTACACATTATAGCTATGCCATCCGTGACGCAATAGCTAGTATTACGATTCCAGTGATGGAAGTACATATTTCAAACATACATAAGCGTGAGGAATTCCGCCATACTTCTGTAACAGCTCCTGTCACAGTCGGACAGATTATTGGGCTTGGAATGTATGGCTACCATTTAGCAGTATTAGGGTTAGTAAAGAATATCAAGGGGGAATAAAGAATGGAGAAATTAACAAAATTAAGAGAACATTTTCAAGCAGCCAATATTGAAGGCTTATTAGTGACAAGTGGGAAAAATCGTCAATATTTAACGAATTTCACTGGCAGTGCTGGAGTAGCGATTATTACGGAAAATAAAGCTGTATTTATCACTGACTTCCGCTATACAGAACAAGCTAGTAAGCAATGTGTTGGCTTTGAAATAGTTCAGCATAAAGGTGGGTTAGTCGAAGAAATCGCCTCTGTAGTGAAAGATTTAGGGATTAGTAAATTAGGGTTTGAACAAGATCATGTTACTTTTTCTAGTTATTTGAATTACAAAACCACGATAACGGCTGACCTTGTTCCTGTTTCTGGTGTAATTGAAAAGTTACGCTTGATAAAGAATGAACAAGAGATTAAGATATTAAAGGAAGCTACAGAGATTGCTGATGCGGCATTCCAACATATTATTACTTACATAAAGCCTGGTCTTACAGAATTAGATGTATCCAATGAGCTTGAATTCTTTATGAGAAAACAAGGTGCGGTCTCTTCTTCATTTGATATAATTGTAGCTTCTGGTTATCGTTCCGCACTTCCACATGGAGTGGCTTCTGATAAAATAATCGAAAAAGGCGAATTTGTCACATTAGACTTTGGCGCTTATTATAAAGGTTATAACTCGGACATTACACGTACACTTGCTGTGGGTGAGCCTAGTGACGAACTAAGAAACATCTATAATATCGTGTTAGAGGCACAATTAAGAGGAATGAAAGGCATCAAACCTGGAATGACAGGTCGTGAAGCTGATGCTCTTACTCGTGATTATATTACAGAAAAAGGGTATGGTGAGTACTTCGGACATTCCACGGGACACGGCTTAGGTATGGAAGTGCATGAAGGACCATCCTTATCTGTGAAATCTGAAACTGTTTTAGAACCAGGAATGGTTGTAACGGTGGAACCAGGAATTTATATTGCAGGTCTTGGTGGTGTGCGTATCGAGGATGATACGATCGTCACAGAATCTGGAAATGAATCTCTTTCTTATTCCACAAAAGAACTTATTATTTTGTAAAGGTAATCTCTGTCCTGTGTAGACTAGACTGTATTAGTCAAGGATACAATACGGATAGGGTAACTATTTACATAGCATTAGGAGGAAACAACATAATGATTTCAGTAAACGATTTTCGTACAGGATTAACAATTGAAGTAGATAATGGTATTTGGCGTGTACTAGATTTCCAACACGTAAAACCAGGTAAAGGTGCTGCGTTTGTTCGTTCTAAGCTTCGTAATCTACGCACAGGAGCTATTCAAGAAAAAACTTTCCGTGCTGGGGAAAAAGTAGCAAAAGCACAAATCGACAACCGTAAAATGCAGTACTTATATGCTAATGGAGATTTACATGTATTCATGGACAATGAGTCCTATGATCAGCTGGAATTACCATCTGGACAAATCGAGTATGAGCTTAAGTACTTGAAAGAAAATATGGATGTTGCCATTATGATGTATCATGGTGAAACACTTGGGCTTGAATTGCCTAACACAGTAGAGTTAAAGGTAGTGGAAACCGAGCCTGGTATTAAAGGTGACACTGCTTCTGGTGGTTCTAAACCAGCAATCGTAGAAACAGGTTTATCTGTAAACGTACCATTCTTCGTAAACGAAGGCGATGTATTAATTGTTAATACAACGGACGGATCTTACGTTTCTAGAGCATAAGAGAAAGGGGCAGACTGATAGGGTCTGTCCCTTGATTTTTTTCTAAGTTTCGAATAAATAACTAATCATACAAACTAAGTCCTCTTACTCCGTGAACCAAACCACTCTTTCTACACCATCAATTAATTTCTGCTGCTCGCTTCCATCGGTTTTACTAATCCAGACTGTATTCCAACCGTTAGAGTCCTTTCGTATCCAGCTAATTAGATTTCTATTTTTCAAAAAGATGGGATTTTCGTCTGAACTACCATCTGGAGTTTTCACTAGCCTTTTTTCGGAAGACGTCCCATCCTTAGTATTCACAATATACAAGGAGGAATAGAAAGGAGCTGGTTTATCTGCTTCCAATCCACGAGCAACAACAATGGTATTATCGTCAATCCAATCGAAATCAATGTCAGCACAGCCTACGGGAGTGAATACTTTCTTTTGATTAGGAAGAATGCTTTGCACGGTCAATTTTTTATTCTTAACTCCTGTTGTAAGTCGACCGCCTCCTTGAATAGATGCAAGTAATGGTTTCGTTGGCGCCCATTTAATCCATTCTTTTTTTCGTAATATTTCTCCCAATGGGATTAGTATTTTATTTTCGTTAACAAATACACTTAACATATTGCTATCCGCTGACCATGATGCAGTAGGGGATACAATAAAGGCTAAAAGCTTTCCATCCTTTGACCAGTTAAATTTCTCGGCTTCGATGGATATTATAGATAGATCATCGAGATTAAGTGGCGAGGAAATCGTATATAATGGGTCCACCTTGACATCTAATTCCTGTTTCTTTTTCTCAAGCATCCAATTCACAACATAAAGTCTTGGGTGACTCCATCCATCTGGGAAAAGCATCGCACTAGCTGAGGCGATAAGATTCTTTCCTTCAGTGTCCCATGAAAAATGAGAAACACCACCTGTTAGCTGATGGATGACGGGATTCATAGACGAAAGTTCAACAACCGATAAAATAGAATCGCTTAAAAAGGCAAATGTAGGGCCAGTAGGGCTCCACATGATAGAGTTACCTTTCATTTTTAGTTTGGTATGCTTATTGGACGGAACATGATAGAGCCAAATGTCTGATTCTCCATTCGCTTCCGTTACCGTGGTTTCAAAAGCTAACCATTGACCATCGAAAGACCAACTTAGATTGGAGATCGATATATTTTCTTGTAGTAAAACTTCGCCATCATCCTTATATAGCCACAAGCCTTGATCGCGTATAAAAGCTGCTTTTATGGGAGTCTCTGCCAATATACTGTCTGGGAGTAGAAAAATAAGTAGGACCAATGTGATCCACATTTTTTTCATAAATATGTTCCTCCTATTTAAGTTAACTATCATTGTAGTCTTACCTTAGAATGGGGTTTTCATGAAAAAGCTAGTTGAAAATAAAAAAAAAGGTGGTATAGTAAAATATAGGATTTATTCCTAGATATATTTTTTAACAATTTGTGCAAACGGTTACGCAATCCGTTATGATAGTAAAGTGTTGTTGACAAGGGAGTGTATCATGTTGAAAAAGATATGGTGGAAAGAAGCTGTCGCTTATCAAGTATATCCAAGAAGTTTTATGGATTCGAATGGTGATGGAATTGGTGACCTACGAGGAGTTATTTCAAAATTAGATTATTTAAAAGACCTCGGTATAGACGTAATTTGGATTTGTCCAATGTATAAATCCCCGAATGTTGATAATGGGTATGATATTAGCGATTACCAAGATATCATGGAAGACTTCGGTAATATGGCTGATTTTGATGAATTATTAAAAGAAACACACAATCGTGATATGAAACTTATCATTGATTTAGTGATTAACCATACAAGTGAGCAGCATCCTTGGTTTATTGAGTCTGCATCATCTAAAGATAACCCAAAAAGAGACTGGTATATTTGGGAAGATGGAAAAGGCGGAAAAGAGCCAAATAACTGGGAAAGTATTTTCAATGGCTCAGCTTGGGAATTAGATGAAGAGACGGAGCAATATTATCTTCACTTGTTTGCAAAAGAACAGCCAGATTTAAACTGGGAGAACAAAGACGTTCGTTTTGCGATTTATGACATGATCAATTGGTGGCTAGACAAAGGGATCGATGGTTTCCGTGTGGATGCAATCTCTCACATAAAAAAAGAACCAGGCTTTCCAGACTTACCAAACCCAAAAAAACTAGATTATGTACCATCGTTTGACTATATGATGAATGTCGATGGGATTCAAAAGCATCTTCAAGAATTGAAAGAGCAAACGTTTGCGCGATACGATATCATGACAGTAGGAGAAGCAAACGGAGTAAAACTGAACCAAGCCGATGACTGGGTGGGCGAAGAGAACGGCAAATTTAATATGATTTTCCAATTTGAGCATTTAGGACTTTGGGAAAAAGGAACAGAAGGCGGAGTAGATTTACTTCAATTAAAAGCAACCTTAACAAAGTGGCAAAAAGGCTTAGAAGGCAATGGCTGGAATGCTTTATTCCTCGAAAATCATGATCAGGCTCGTTCTGTTTCCACTTGGGGGAACGATAAGGAGTATTTAGTAGAAAGTGCTAAATCTTTAGGTGCACTCTATTTTCTCATGCAAGGGACTCCATTCATTTATCAAGGACAAGAACTTGGCATGACAAATGTCCGTTTTGAAACCATCGACGAGTACGATGATGTCGGGATGAAAAATCTTTATCGTATCGAAAGTAAAAAGGGCAATGCACAAGAAGTGATGGAAATTATTTGGGCAAAAGGCCGTGATAATTCACGAACTCCTATGCAGTGGAACGACAAACCAAACGGTGGATTTACAACAGGTACACCTTGGATGGGTGTAAACGATAACTACAAAACAATCAATGTAGAAAAGCAATGGAATGATCCGAATTCAGTTCTTAGCTTCTACAGAGACATGATCAACCTTCGTAAAGCAGAAGAGGTATTTGTTTATGGCGAATATAATCTAATCTTAGAAGATGATACGAATGTCTATGGCTACACAAGAACGTTTGAAGACAAAAAAGCAGTAGTATTGTGTAATATTAGTGAAGAAGAAGTAGAAATAGAGTTAATGGATATCGAAGTTTCCTCTGAGTATTTACGACTTCAAAACTATGAAGTAGAAGCACATGAGAATGTTGCGAAACTCACATTAAAACCTTTTGAAACGAGAGTTTATCTGTTAGGAAAATAATAAAGCTATAGGGAGTCCCGCATCTGGTGGGGCTCCCTTTTTGTGTTTCTGGGATTTCGCTATTTCTATAGAAAATTGAGGGGGAATTAGAAATGTGAGAACCTTCGTGAGTTACGTGAGAACGTAGGCGAGAAGCCTGAGAACCTTCGTGAGTTACGTGAGAACGTAGGTGAGAAGTGTGAGAACCTTCATGGGTTACGTGAGAACCTCATCCAGAACGGTGTGAAAAAGAATACATGAAGGCGAAAAAACAACTGAAATGTCATTTGTAGAGGTGAATTTGAAAAAAGGTGGATGATATAACCCGAGAAAATCGATAAAAAGAGAGACTTTCATTAAAAAATGATGAAAATTAGCAGTGAGAGAACCCCTATAAGGAAAAATCAACAAACTATCTTAATCTTGTTCTCCTTATATTCCTTACTACTCAAAAAAGAATCTTTTTTGAGTAGTATCCGTCATCGAAGGTCGTTCATTTTGAAAATAATACGAAAAATTTAATTTGTTATTGACACTGTACCTTTATCACGTTAGAGTAATAGTAATCTTTTGAAAAATTAAATATTTCGATCTCTTATCAAGAGTGGCAGAGGGACTGGCCCGATGACGCCCAGCAACCGTTCCGTTTGGAATTGGTGCTAAATCCTGCAAAACAGTGATGTTTTGGAAGATAAGAGAGGGACACGTCTATATATTAGCGGTTAAACCTCTCTTTTTCTGGAGAGGTTTTTTGTGTTTATCGAGTGTGAAAATTCTAATCATACCTCCTCACTGCCACTGTTGCTCTAAGGGAATGCGAAATAAAACAGCAAAAGAAAGAGAAATGCTACATAAAAAATATGATGGGGAGAGTACAAGCATGATAAAAAACATATTTAAAAAGGGATTAGTAGCCATTACAGCTGCAACACTGCTATTAACTGGCTGTAATGCAGGAGGAGAGACTACGGCTAAAGGAAGCCATAGCGGACCGATAGAAAATGTTCCTGAAAGATTTGCAGATGGCGAAGGGGCAAAAATTAAAGTTATTAGAAAAATCGGTGGCGATGATCATACAGCTCAGTTTTTAGCGGGCGCGAAAGAAGAGGGAGAAGCGTTAGGGTTTAAAGTGGATGTGTTTACTGCGAATGGAGATAGCGCGAAGTTCCACGATGCTATTAATCAAACGTTAAATCAAGATTATGATGGAGTCATCATTTCACATGGTGATGATGCAGCAACGGTTGAGGGAGTTGAAAAGCTTATCGAAAGTGGGAAAAGTGTAGTGACCTTTGATTCTATCGGTGACCTGGCAGAAGTGGACGGTGTAACCCTCACTTCTCAGGATGATGAAGAATTGGCGAAATTAGCGCTTGATCAGCTTGTAAAGGAGCATAATGGCGAGGCAAACATTGTCTATCTATGGGTAGATGGTTTTCCGCCAATGGTGCGACGAAATAATGTATATCAAGAAACATTGAAAAATAATCAAGGGTTAAATGAAATAGAAAGATTTGGAGTTGCTGCTGCTGATACTTCCGTTCAAACACAAAATGCGGTAGCGGCAATGCTTAATAAACATCCAAAAGGGAGTATTGATGCGATTTTTGCCACTTGGGATGCATTTGCTATAGGAGCAGCAAGAGCGTTAAAAGAAGCGGGAAGAGAAGAAATTAAAATCTACGGAATTGATGTCTCCAATGCCGACTTGCAGGAAATTAGTGAAGAGGGTAGTCCTTGGAAATATACCGCTGCAGTCGATCCAAAGCTAATTGGAGCAGTAAACTTAAGACTTCTAGCTAAAAAACTAGCTGGGGAAGATACACCACAAACATATGATTTAGAAGCGGCACTTATTTCTCAGGATGAGCTACAAAAATCAAGTGAAGCAGTGAATATGGGGAATCTCTCTAACGTCATTGAGGGCTGGGGACAAACAGATGCCTTTATCGAAGATTGGATGACCACCTTGCGAGAGCATTTTAAGAAGTAATTTTGGGTTAATAACGGATGATGTACGAGCCTGTTCTTAGACACTCTCCTTATTTTTAAGAGGGTGTCTGCTTTTTTGATTGGAGGGGAAAAAAGCCGATGGGACATACCTTACTTGAAATGAAAAAGATATCTATTGGGTTTCCAGGAGTAAAGGCGTTAGAGGAAGTAGATTTTACAGCAAAAACAGGTAGTATTCATGCCTTAATTGGAGCAAATGGTGCCGGGAAATCTACTTTAATGAAAGTGTTGGCTGGTGCTTATGATCACTATACTGGAGAGATCTCTATTGCTGGGCGTGAAAAATCAATCCGGAAGCCAAGTGAGGCTCAATATGCGGGAATCCAAATCGTTTACCAAGAGGTAGATACAGCATTAATACCAACGTTAACAGTTGCCGAAAATATTATGTTACAAGAAACCGTTCAAGAGATGGGAACAAAGCAATGGATTAATTGGAAGTCGATTCATCAAAAAGCGGAATCACTTTTAGCGAAAATGAATGTGGAGCTTTCGACGAAAAGATTAGTTAGCACATTAACACTTGCAGAAAAGCAAATGATTTTGATCGCTCGAGCTATCTCTACTAAATGTAAATTTCTTATTTTAGATGAACCGACTGCACCACTTAGTTTAAGAGAAACAAAGGAACTGTTTAAGATTATCAAGGACTTAAAGAATCAAGGTGTAGGCGTTATTTTTATCTCTCATCGCATTCCGGAAATCTTTGAGTTATGTGATGAAATAACGGTGATGAGGAATGGGAGGCTTGTGTTGCATGAGAAACTCGCTAAGCTTACATCAGAATTTATCGTAGAATCAATGCTAGGCCAAAAATTAGAAGAGCAATTTCCAGAGTTAAATAAAGCTGTAGGGAGAAGTCTGTTAGAGGTGAAGGGGCTAACAGACAAAGGAAAAGTGAAGAATGCATCATTGCAGGTAAGAGCAGGAGAAGTAGTAGGGATTGCAGGGCTTGTAGGGGCTGGAAAAACAGAGCTATGTAAAGCGTTATTTGGGGCTTCTTCTCTAAAGGAGGGGGAGGTTTGGCTGGATGGGAAACAAGTGCAGTTGAAAAGTCCCCAAATAGCTGTTAAGCATGGAATAGCTTTAATTCCTGAGGAAAGAAGAAAAGAAGGGATTTTACTAAATGAATCTATTCTAGTAAATATAACTTCAGCTAGCTTAAATCGATTTACAAAGGCCCGCCATTTTGTTGATACGAAAGCAGAAAAGAGACGTGCGACAGAAACGATCAAAAGTTTAGGAGTGAAGACCCCATCAGCTGAAACTAGTGTTCATACGCTTTCAGGTGGGAATCAACAAAAAGTTGCGATTGGAAAATGGTTAGTAGTAGACGCAGACATCTATATCTTTGACGAGCCAACAAAAGGGGTCGATGTTGGAGCGAAAAGAGATATCTTTGACCTTATTTCGGAGCTGGCAAAACGAGGAAAGGGTATCCTTTATGCGTCTGCTGAGCTACCTGAAATTATTGGACTTACGAATCGAACCTACGTTTTATATGATGGTAGAGTTGTAAAAGAACTTGAAACAAGCAAAACAGATGAACAAGAAATTCTATTCTTTTCAACAGGAGGCAGGTAACTTGAAAACACAAATTCCTGTTCAACATCATGCAAAGCCGAAATTTAATTTTGACCTTTTTAATTTTCTTTATAAGTATGGGACTATTCTTACTATATTTGTGCTAATTGCAGTTTTCGCTCTTGTTAATCCTGCATTCATCCAAACCAATAATGTGATTAATATTTTACGTTCCATTTCCATCGTAACGATTATAGCTATTGGAATCACGCTCTCCTTAACGGTAAACGGATTTGATTTGTCAGTAGGTTCGGTTGCATCCCTCTCCAATGCCATCGTTATTTCAATGTTTGTATGGTTCTCACAAAATACGATGGTAGCAATTTTTTCTGCTTTAGCTGCAGCACTTTTAGTTGGTGCGTTTAACTCTTTTATGATAGTTAAGTTAAAAATACCGGATATGCTGATGACCCTTGCTACGATGTTTATCATTCAAGGTATCGCTCTATCGTATACAAAGGGAGCGACGATTTCCCAAAACATGGTGATGGCAGATGGGACATTCGCTACAGGAACCATTAGCCCGTTATTTCAAAAGTTTGGACAAGTACCATGGATCATCATCATTATGCTAGTTTTAGTTGCAGTCGTTCATATCTTTTTGACGTATACGAAGCATGGTCGATACATGTATATTATCGGAGGGAATCCAGAAGCTGCACGATTATCTGGTATTCCAGTTAATAAATACAAAGTAGTTGCTTATCTTTTATCTGCACTATTAGCAGCAATTGGAGGTATGGTGCTTGCTTCAAGAATTATGACAGCAGAAATTAATGCTGGCACCCCTTATTTAATGGATTCAGTAGCGGCAGCATTCATTGGATTTGCTGTATTAGGTGCAGGTAAACCTAATGCTTTTGGGACGTTTATTGGAGCAGTATTAATTGGGATATTGCAAAATGGCCTCGTGATGATGTCCGTTCCCTATTACTCGATGGATATCGTGAAGGGGGCAGTATTAGCTTTTGCACTTGCCATTACGTATTACAAGCAGAAGTAATTTATATGATATTTACAGAGAGAGCTGCTAAGGTAGCTCTCTTTTCTTATGTAATGTAACTTCGAATAACATCATCCAAAGATTCGCCTCAAAAAAATACTTCTGCATCCTCAAGTTACGGCATAGGTTGTACAAAGTGTGGGAAATTGTGTAATCCGGCACTGCACTAGGGAGGCCAACATTGTATGAAAAAAATAATCGGAAGTTTCGATCCAACGGTCCTATCGATGGCTGGTTTACGTTTATTTTCTGGAGTGCTAGAAATTAGTGCGGCCATCATTATGCTCTATTTAAATGATGTCAAGAAAGCGGTCGTTGTGAATTCTATGTTAGCGGTTTTAGGTCCCGTTATTTTTATCTCAACGATGATGATCGGATTAGTAAGTATGGCAGATGAAATCTCTTTTTCGAAATTAATTTTTATCGCTATTGGAGTGGGATTTATTTTGTATGGCATTTATAAATGAACACTCAGAAAAATAAGTGAAAGTATAAATGATTGTTATATATTGACCAACCGAGCATACATTGTAAGTAACAAAGGGACAAGAAGGGGATTTTATGATAGCTAGTGTAATGAATGTGCTGCCGCCTAATTTGGCTAGAGTAATTGAGCGACTTTCTCCACTAACATTGGATAGATTGGAAGAAATAAGAGTAAGGATTAATCGGCCGTTAGAGTTAATAGTGGACGGGCTTCCAATATTCCCATCTTATATTGTATCTTTTGACGATGGAACCCACCTTTTAAATAAAATAAGTAAATACTCCATCTATGCCTTAGAAGAAGAGTTAAAGCGGGGGTATATTACGATTACCGGAGGGCATCGAATCGGCCTATCAGGAAAAGTGATTACGGAAAAAGGGAAGGTAAAAGCAATTCGTGACGTTTCCTCCTATAATATTCGGATTGCTAAACAAAAGCTTGGTGTAGCGGCGCCGCTTCTTCCTTACTTATATGAAAAGCGCTGGCTAAGCACGATGCTTATCGGTCCACCTCAGACAGGGAAAACGACGATGCTCCGTGATATGGCCAGGATGATGAGTACAGGTGTGGAAGAAAGAGGAATTGCTTCCTGCAAAGTAGGTATTGTGGATGAGCGATCAGAAATAGCGGGATGTGTGGATGGAATCCCTCAACATGATCTAGGAGTACGAGTAGATGTATTAGATGGTTGTCCGAAGGCAGAGGGGATGATGATGTTAATTCGCTCGATGAGTCCCGAGGTTATTGTAGTCGATGAGATTGGAAGAATGGAAGATAGTGAGGCCACCATGGAAGCTGTGAATGCTGGGGTAGGGTTACTAATGAGTGTGCATGCTTTCTCTTACGAAGAGCTTATCCATCGACCAAGTCTTCGCGAAATACTATCATTACGAGCAATAAAAAGATTTGTTGAGCTTTCGCGAAACAACGGTCCTGGTTCCATAAAACGCATTTTAAACGAAGCTGGAGAGGAGATCTACCGGGAAGAGAGTGTGACAAGATGATTAAATTACTTGGAGCAGTATTTATCATTGTTTCTACGTCATGGGCAGGGTTTGAAGCGGCGCGACATTTAACGGAAAGACCCAGACAGTTGCGGTTATTAAAAGTAGCACTTCAATCATTAGAAGCGGAAATTATGTATGGGCACACTCCTTTAGCTGAAGCAACAAAAAATATAGCTAAACAGATGGATAAACCACTTACTTGGTTCTTTGAAGCTTTCTCCCATAAGTTAGATAAAGCTAATTTAAATGTAAAGCAAGCCTGGCAAGAAAGCTTGGATGAGGTATGGCAATCCACCGCATTTAAGAAAGCAGAACTAGAGATCATGAAGCAGTTTGGGGAAACTCTTGGACAACATGATCGGCATACCCAGCAAAAACATATTCTTTTAGCAATGACACACTTAGAACGAGAAGAATTAGAAGCACGTGATAAGCAGATTCGTTACGAAAAGATGGTGAAAAGCTTAGGTGTGCTATCAGGATTATTGCTCATTATCTTATTGATGTGAAAATAGGGGGAAGCATTCATGGGCATGGAAGTCGATATTATTTTCAAAATAGCAGGGATTGGAATTGTTGTTGCATTCTTGCATACCGTTTTAAAGCAACTCGGAAAAGAAGAGTATGCAAACTGGGTCACCTTACTTGGATTTATTTATATCTTATTTATGGTTGCGAATATTGTGGAAGATCTATTTAAAAAGATAAAATCCGTGTTCCTGTTTCAATGATAAAGGAGTGTTGACCTATCGAGATAATTCAAATTGTAGGTCTAGGGCTTGTTGCCACGTTTCTCGCGTTAATTGTGAAAGAGCAAAAGCCGACATTTGCTTTTATGCTCGTTGTGTTTGTAGGTTGTGTCATTTTTTTATTTTTAATCGATCAAGTTTTTGAAGTGATTCGAATGCTTGAACGAATCGCTATTAATGCAAATGTGAACCTCATCTATGTGGAAACGATCTTAAAGATTGTCGGAATCGCGTACATTGCTGAATTTGGAGCGCAAATAACAAAAGATGCGGGTCAAGGTGCCATCGCTTCTAAGATTGAATTAGCAGGAAAAATATTGATTCTGGCGATGGCTATACCAATTCTAACCGTTATTATCGAAACCATCATAAACCTAATTCCTTCTTAATGGAGAGGCTTTGGGAGGGGGCAGTTGATGAAATTTATTCTAGCTTTTTTTTCACTTTTTATAGTAGGAACTCTATTCACTCATCCTGTACAAGCATCTCCCTCATCACCATCAGAACTTGTGACCGACCAGATAGAAGGGGTTGGAGTTGAAGAAATAAAAGTTTATTGGGAAGAGATTATGAATGAGTATGGTGGGTTTTTACCTGAAAGCCAAAAAGGCAGCTTTATGGAGTTTGTAAAAGGGGACAAGTCCTTCTCTCTAAAAGAATGGTTTAAAGGGTTTATAAAATATCTTTTTCATGAATTACTAGCAAATGGAAAGCTCCTTGGGAGTCTTATCCTCTTAACGATCTTCAGTATGTTCTTACAAACATTACAAAATGCATTTGAGCAAAAAACCGTTAGCAAAATTGCCTACGCAGTCGTATATATGGTGCTGATTATTATAGCATTAAATAGCTTCCATATTGTCATTACCTACACAAAGGATGCCATCGCAGCAATGACCGGCTTTATCATTGCTTTAGTTCCGTTGCTGATTGCTTTAATCGCTTCATCAGGTGGCCTAGTTTCAGCGGCGTTTTTTCATCCGATTATACTCTTTCTCATGAATACGAGTGGCATGCTTATCCAGTATGTGGTGCTTCCACTACTATTTCTAGCAGCGATTCTTAGCATAGTGAGTACGTTAAATGAACAATACAAAGTAACCCAGCTTGCACAGCTCTTACGAAATGTAAGTATCGGAATTCTCGGAATCTACCTAACCGTTTTTTTAGGGGTCATATCGGTACAAGGTGCAACTGCAGCAGTAACAGATGGAATTGCGATTCGAACAGCTAAGTTTGTCACTGGTAACTTTATTCCAGTAATCGGAAGAATGTTTACCGATGCAACAGACACTGTTATTACGGCGTCCCTGTTGCTCAAAAACACGGTGGGAATCCTCGGAGTCGCTACTGTTATTATGCTGGCTGCCTTTCCAGCGATAAAGATTCTGTCAATCGCCATTATCTACAAGTTAGCAGCGGCCTTGTTACAGCCACTTGGCGGGGGAACGGTTATCACGTGCCTAGACATAATTAGTAAAAGTATTATTTATATTTTTGCCGCACTTGCGATTGTATCCTTTATGTTCTTTCTAAGTATCACCGTTATCGTTGCTGCTGGAAACATAACTGTGATGATTCGATAGGTAGGTGAGAGATAGTGAGTTATTTAACAGAATGGATTACGAGTATTATTCTATTTATCTTGCTGGCAACCGTAGTAGATATGCTACTACCAAGCTCAAGTATGCAGAAATATACGAAGCTAGTAATTGGATTGTTATTAATAGTAGTCATATTAACGCCGATCTTAAAGCTACTTTCTACAGACATGGACGAGCTCTTTGCAAAAATGACCACCAATCCTGACTATATTTCTGAAAAAAATACAGAAAATTTAATAGAAATGAAGAAAAAAGAAATACAAGCCTCCCAAGCTGCATATATTTTAAAACAAATGGAATTAACCATGAAAGAAGATGTGGAAGAGGAGTTGAGGGAGCAATATGGTCTAAGTGTAAAGGAGATAAATTTCGTTGTAAAAAATGCAGAGCAACTCACAACTGTACCGAACTTCGAAGACTTAGAGATAGTGGAATTTGTATTAGTGAAAGCGAAAGAAGAGACAGCTGTTTCCGTAGTAAAGCCTATCAATATTGACACCTCCAGACCAAAGGAACTAGCTCCTTCCTCTACTAAATCAAGTAGTGAAGGCAAGATCATAACATTCCTATCAGATCGCTGGCAGCTACATCCAACAGTAATCACAGTAGATGTGGAAGGAGGGGATTAGTACAAGGTGGAAAAGAAAAATCAAGATTTCATTCCATGGTTAAAATCTCTTTTATTTGATTCATCTAAAGATAAAAAGTCTTCTAAACGACAATATATTATCGTTGTACTCGTTGTTGGGGTTGGCTTTATGCTTTTTAGTAATTTGTTTTTTGGGAAGCAAGAGGGTTCTTCATTAAACGCTGCGCTTCAAACTTCGGGTCAACCGGAGTCTGAATCACCAGTATTTAGTCAAAAAGATGACAACGTCCCTTCTACTATCTCTGACTATGAAACTCATTTTGAGAATCAGCTGAAAGAAGCACTGGAAGCAATAATCGGGGTTGGAAATGTTAACGTAGTCGTAAATGTCGACGCCACCGAAAAGCAAGTGCTTCAGAAAAACGTGAACACCCGCACGCAAACAACTGAAGAGAAAGACAAAGAGGGTGGAACTCGTAGTGTTCAAGAGAATTCAAAAGATGATCAAGTTGTCATGTCAAGAAAAGGGAATGATGAGCACCCAATCGTACTGGAAACGAAAAAGCCAGCTATCAGAGGTGTGCTTGTGGTAGCACAGGGCGCTGAAAATATAAATGTGAAGAAAATGATTTTGGAAGCTGTTACACGGATGCTTGATGTTCCGCAACACAAAGTTGCAGTCCTTCCAAAAAAATCTAAGGGGGAATAAGAATGTTATTGAAGAAACAAACAGTTTGGCTACTAACCATGTTAAGTTTAGTATTTGTTTTATCTGCATACTATTTTATTGGAAATCAAGCAGAAAATAACCAAATGGCTCAAGATCCTGCAAATGTACCTGGTATTAATGAAACTGCTGGTAATGAGGAAAACACAGATGGTGAAGATGGCGACAAGGCAGCAGGTACTGATGGAGAAGAGGCAGAAGGAAATACAGAAGAAGACGGTAGCGAAGTTGTCCAATATATTTCAGGCGATGAAGCCTTTGAAGAGTTACGACTGAATTTATCGAACCATAGAAGCCAAGTACGCTCTGACTTGAATGATCAAATTGCGAATACAGAATTACCAGCTGAGGTAATCTCAGAAGCAATCGATAAACGAAATGCCTTAGAGGAAACATCAGAAAAAGAGCAAATGCTAGAGCACAGCATCAAATCAAGAAAAGATGTAGAGGATGCAATCGTTCGAGTTACTGGAGAGCAAATCAAAGTATCATTAAAG
Source organism: Sutcliffiella halmapala (assembly GCF_002019665.1). GTDB lineage: Bacteria > Bacillota > Bacilli > Bacillales > Bacillaceae_I > Sutcliffiella_A > Sutcliffiella_A halmapala. The sequence goes on from NZ_KV917375.1 coordinate 1,615,372, forward strand.
GTAACTAGTGAGCCTAGCTCTAAAATAGCAAATGAGATCTATCACTTAGTACGTACTGAATTTACAAATGTTCGAAATGAAAACGTTGTGTTTGATTTTTCAGCGAGTAATAACTGAGGAAATTCGGGTGGTAACTAGCCACCCGAATTTTTGTGTTAAAGTAAGAAATGATAAAAAACGCTCCAGTGTTAAGTAAGGGATAAAAGCAAGGGTGCGACGCAGATACCCCTATTTATCTAACAAACAGGAAAAGAGCCATATAAAAAAGCTATCTTTCGAATTATCAAGTCCTTAAGAGGGGCCACATTGAGAGAGAATCCTTAGTAAAGGTAATCACTTCATTTCCACCCCGCCCGAACTTCCCCTATCAAAAAAGCAGGAAAATCCCTCAGAGATGTCCAACTTAACTAGTAGACAAAAAATAAAGCGTTTCCATTAAAAAGTCCTATTTAGCACTAGGTAATAACATCTATTACTATTTTAAAGTTGAATTTACATGTTCCGTATCGTATGATGAATATGAACTATTGGTGAAGTGTACATAATAAAAACACCGACCATCATCTAATGAAAAGAACAGGAATCGAGGAGTGAAAGAAATGTTAAAGATTCAAGAAATTAGAGAAATTATTAAACTGATCGACCAATCCAATATAGATGAATTCTTGTATGAGCAAGAAGGAACAAAAATTAAGTTGAAAAAACAAGGTGCTCAAACTGTAGTTAGTACGCCAGTAATTGCTGCACCACCTGTAGCAGCACAAGCTGTGGCTGCGCAAGCGACACAAGTGCCAGTAACTGAGGCTAAAGTCGAAGCTTCTGCTGCTCCAAAAGAAACAGCAAAGGTCGAAGACGAAAACCTACATAAAATTACTTCCCCTATGGTAGGAACGTTCTATTCTTCTCCATCACCAGATACTGCTGCTTATGTACAAGCAGGAGATAAAGTTGGAGAAAATTCCGTTGTTTGTATCGTAGAAGCGATGAAATTATTCAACGAAATCGAAGCGGAAGTTAAAGGCGAGATAGTAGAGGTATTAGCTGATAACGGACAGCTAGTGGAGTACGGACAACCTTTATTCCTTGTAAAAACAGTATAAGGAGAGGGTATTATCATGATAAAAAAGTTATTAATTGCAAATAGAGGAGAAATTGCGGTTAGAATTATTCGCGCATGTCGTGAAATGGATATAGAAACGGTCGCAATTTATTCAGAGGCTGACAAGAATTCGCTTCATGTCCAATTAGCGGATGAAGCATATTGTGTTGGCCCTACTGCATCCAAAGATAGTTATTTAAATTTCACGAACATTATTAGTGTCGCAAAGTTAACAGCTTCCGATGCGATTCATCCGGGTTACGGATTTTTAGCGGAAAATGCTGATTTTGCAGAGCTATGTAGAGAATGTAACATCACATTTGTTGGACCAAGTCCAGAAGCTATTACAAGAATGGGAACAAAGGATATTGCTCGTGAAACGATGAAAGAAGCAAACGTCCCAATTGTTCCAGGTTCGCCGGGAATCATTGAAACTATTTCAGACGGTATGAGCATTGCCAACGATATTGGTTACCCAGTTATCATCAAAGCAACAGCTGGCGGTGGTGGAAAAGGTATTCGTGTTGCCAGAAATGAAGAGGAATTAAAGAAAGGTATCTCGATTACACAACAAGAAGCTGCCACAGCATTCGGTAACCCGGGAGTATACCTTGAAAAATTCATTGAAGACTTCCGACATGTTGAAATACAAGTCCTTGCCGATACATTTGGAAACACAATTCATTTGGGTGAGCGTGATTGCTCGATCCAAAGAAGACTGCAAAAGCTCGTTGAAGAAACACCATCTCCTGTACTAGATGCAGAATTACGTAGTCAAATGGGAGAAGCTGCAGTGAAAGCGGCGAAAGCAGTAGACTATACAGGTGCAGGTACGATAGAATTTATATATGACTATCAAAACAAGAAGTTCTATTTTATGGAAATGAACACTCGAATTCAAGTGGAGCATCCTGTTACAGAAATGGTAACAGGGGTAGATTTGATTAAGGAACAAATTCGAGTAGCATCTGGTGAAAAGCTAACTTTAACACAAGAGGAAGTTACCTTCACTGGTTGGTCCATTGAGTGCCGCATTAATGCAGAAAATCCAGCAAAGAATTTTATGCCTTCTCCTGGTAAAATAGAAATGTATTTACCACCGGGTGGTTTCGGGGTTCGAGTAGATTCAGCTGTATACCCTGGCTATGCGATCCCGCCATATTATGATTCTATGGTGGCAAAGCTGATTACTTACGGAGCGACACGCGAAGAAGCCATTTCTAGAATGAAGCGGGCACTTAGCGAATTTGTAATAGAAGGTGTTCATACCACCATCCCGTTCCATCTAAAATTGATGGATCACGAGAAATTTAAAGACGGTAATTTTAATACGAAATTCCTTGAAATGTATGATGTCATGAATTCTTAAATTTTTAGGAGGGTTCTATAATGAGCGAAAGAAACTTATTAGAAATGGATAACAATGGTACACTCGGCAAAGTGGAAATTGCTCCAGAAGTAATTGAAGTTATTGCAGGTATTGCCGCTTCAGAAGTAGAAGGAGTTTCACAAATGCGTGGAAACTTCGCGGCAGGAGTGGTAGAAAGATTAGGGAAAAAGAATCACGGTAAAGGTGTGAAAGTAGACCTTTCTGAAGAAGGAATCAAAGTGGACGTATATTGTGTGATGCAATTTGGTATCTCTATTCCTACTGTGGCTCAAAAAGTTCAAGATAATATCCGTCAAGCGCTATTAAATATGACAGCACTTGAAATTACAGAAGTGAATATTCATGTTGTTGGAGTTCAATTTGAAATCCAAAAGAATGAAGTGGAAGTAGAACAAGAAATTTAAATCAGATGATCAAACTTACTTTGTAGGCATTCAAGAAGGAATGAGTGCCTACATTTTTTTTGTTTCTAGCAAAGATTAGCAGTAGCAAATTTCAATACATGATAGTTGCTGGACACGTGAAAGGGTATGCTAGTTGGAAAAGTTTCAAGTGTCAGTAGTATCTTGGTGGCTCGCTTTTCTAAATTCTCCTTGTATTCATCGCTAATGTTCGGTACAATTTTAGGCGCTTTCCTTTTTTATAAAAGAAGGCTTGAGCTAGGTATCTGACCGTATAACACGCATCAATCTAGGCTATGATGATGTTGAATTAACAAAAAAGTAAACATGTCTATTTGGATAAAGATGCTTCCCCAAAGCCTGTCGAATATCCAAAACACGAATGAAGCATTTGAGTGCTTTTAAAAATGTATGTGTTTTATGTGAAAAACGAATGAAAAATGTGTGTTTTTTTATAAAAATGTGCTATTATCTTATTATACTAGTTGAGCACGATAAGGAGATTATGAATGAAACGAAGTAAATCAAGAGAAAAAGCTTTTCAAGCTATCTTCCAAATGGATGTTAGTGAGTTTGAGCCTCAAGAAGCAATTGATAACGTGTTAGAAGAAGGAGAAAAAGCAGACGAATTTCTAAAAGGTATTGTTTATGGAACGATGGAGCATCGTCAAGAAATCGATTCCACGTTGATAGCACATTTAGAAAAATGGTCGCTTGATCGTCTTGGGACTGTGGACCGTACGATTCTACGTATGACGGTCTATGAAATGAAGTATGAAACAGAAATACCTATCAATGTAAGTATTGATGAGGCTATTGAATTAGCAAAGATTTATGGTGATGAGAAGTCAAGTGGTTTTATCAACGCTGTCTTATCAAAAGTAAAAACAACATTTGAAAAATAGTGAAATGCAACAGGCTAAAGGGGGAGCTATTCATGTCAGCAGTAATCATATCTGGAAAAGAACTAGCAACAGAGAAAAGAGCCTTTATTAAAGCGGAAGTTCAGAAATTGGTAAAAGATCAACAAATTCAACCAAGCTTAGCTGTTATATTAGTTGGTGATAACCCAGCATCTCACTCCTATGTGAGAGCGAAACAAAAGGCTTGTGAAGAAGCTGGAATGGAATGTATTCTAGATCATTATCCTTCGACATTAACAGAAAAAGAATTGCTCGATCGTATTGCACACTATAACCATGAAGGATCTGTTCATGGGATTTTAGTACAGCTGCCATTACCAGATCATATTAATGAACTTGCTGTCATCGAAAGTATTTCCCCAAATAAGGATGTGGACGGTTTCCATCCGGTGAATATCGGAAAAATGATGATCGACCAAGAAACATTTTTACCGTGTACACCTTATGGCATCGTCGAAATGATTAAATCGCTAAACGTGTCCATCTCTGGAAAACATGTGGTCGTTATCGGTAGAAGTAATATTGTAGGCAAACCTGTTGGACAATTATTATTAAAAGAGGATGCTACGGTTACATATTGCCATTCTCGGACAAAAGACTTAGCTTCTATTACGAAACAGGCAGACATTTTAATTGCTGCAGTAGGAAGAGCAAATCTTATTGGCCCTGAATTTGTGAAGGATGGGGCAATTGTTATTGATGTTGGCGTGAATAGGCTAGATTCTGGAAAACTTTGTGGGGATGTAGATTTTGACAAAGTGAAAGAAAAAGCGAGCTTTATCACACCGGTTCCTGGTGGGGTCGGTCCAATGACAATCACGATGTTATTGCAAAACACCCTGCAATCCGCACAAAAATCCGAAAGCGAAAACAAGACGTTTTCATGTTAATATGGTATGTTTAGAGATGGAGGGAACATTATGTTCTTCCGTCTTTTTTCATATACTTTTTTCTTAGTAAGAGCTATCGACTAAAGGGGCTATTTAAAAATGAGTGAACGCAGATACTTAACTGTTACTGCTTTAACAAAATATATTAAAAGAAAATTTGATGTCGATCCTCACTTGCAGGATGTTTGGTTAAAGGGGGAAATATCTAACTTTAAGCAACATAGCAGAGGACATATGTATTTCACTTTAAAGGACCAAAATGCTCGCCTTCAGGTTGTTATGTTTGCAGGACAAAATCGCAATCTTGTTTTTAAACCCGAAGAGGGAATGAAGGTGCTAGTTCGCGGAGAAATTACTGTTTATGAGGCAAATGGATCTTATCAGATGTACATAAAGGAAATGCAGCCAGACGGGGTAGGTAGTCTCTATCTTGCTTACGAAGAGCTGAAGAAAAAGCTAGCTAACGAAGGTTTATTTTCTGATACATATAAACAAAGCTTACCTAAATACCCTCAGGCAGTAGGAGTAATAACCTCCCCAACTGGTGCAGCAGTGCGTGATATTATCACCACTATTAAACGAAGGTACCCACTTACACAAATCATTGTCATTCCGGCACTTGTTCAAGGGGTAAATGCTGGACCCTCCATTGTCTCAGCGATCAAGCAAGCTAATACCATGAAAGAATTAGACGTATTAATTGTCGGTCGTGGCGGAGGTTCGATTGAAGAGTTATGGGCATTTAACGAAGAAATTGTTGCGAGAGAAATTTTTACGTCAGCTATTCCGATCATATCGGCAGTTGGACATGAAACGGACTTTACAATTGCAGATTTTGTAGCAGATATGCGTGCGCCAACTCCAACCGCAGCAGCAGAATTAGCAGTTCCACATATAAACGAATTGCTTGAGCGTCTTTCAGACAGGAAATTTCGCTTACATAGAGCATCAACCAAATTGATGCAAAGCTATAAGGATAGATTGACGCATCTTCAAAAATCGTATGCCTTCCGTTTTCCAAAAAATCTCTACGTTCAAAAAGAACAAGAACTTGATCGTTTACTAGAAGACCTTGACGTTGCAATGAAAAGATTGGTCGAAAAGAAACGTGACAAATGGGAGCAAATATCTACATTACTACAACGCAATCACCCAAGAAAGCAATGGGAAATGGAGAAAGTTTCTCTAGAACAGCAAACGAAAATGTTAACAAAGTACATGCAACAAGCCTTACAAAAGAAACAATGGGAGTTTCAAAATCAGTTAACAAAAATAGATGGATTGAGTCCACTTAAGATCATGAGTAGAGGGTATAGTGTTGCGTATGCATCAGATGGTGAAATTATCAAAAATATTGCCCAAGTTAATAAAGGAGACTCCATACAAGTTCATCTACAAAACGGGACATTAGACTGTGAAGTTCAGGAAATGAAGGAGCGGAAAAATGATGAGTGAAAAAAAGACAAAAAAAGTGGTTAATTTTGAGGAAGCAATGAAAGAATTAGAATCCATTGTAGAAAAGCTAGAAGAGGGTGATGTACCATTAGAAGAAGCTATTTCCTACTATAAAGAAGGAATGAAGCTATCAAAAATTTGTCATGATAAGCTTACCCATGTTGAGGGAGAAATGGAAAAAATCCTAAAAGAAAATGGCGAGTTAGAGTCATTTGCAATACAGGAGGATGAAGGTTAATTGTCCACTCATATAGACTTACAAATTTTTTTACAAGAGCGTAAAATGCTAGTAGAGGATCAGCTGTTTTGCTATATGGAAAACATGCAAGTCCCCGAGGTCCTTTTAAATTCTATGAAGTACTCCCTAAAAGCTGGAGGAAAAAGGCTAAGACCAATACTCGTACTTGCTACGTTAAATTCCTTTGGAAAACAAGAGGATATTGGCTTGCCTGTTGCCTGTGCCATCGAAATGATCCATACTTATTCGCTTATTCATGATGATTTACCAAGTATGGATAATGATGATTTCCGTAGAGGAAAGCCGACCAATCATAAAGTGTATGGTGAGGCAATGGCGATACTAGCTGGAGATGCCCTTTTAACTTATAGCTTTGAAGTAATGGAAGACTTAGTCACTAAAGGAATCCCTGCAAATACAATTGTTTCCTTAGTAATGGAAATGGCGAAAGCGGCTGGCCCGACTGGAATGGTTGGAGGGCAAGTGGCAGATATGGAAGGGGAAGGTAGAAGTTTAACGCTTGCTGAACTTGAGTATATACATAGAAATAAAACAGGAAAATTATTAGGCTATAGCATACATGCTGGTGCAGTTCTGGCAAATGCAACAAAAGCTCAACAAGAAATTCTAAAAGAGTTCTCTGATCACATTGGGTTAGCATTCCAAATAAGAGATGATATTCTTGATATTGAGGGAGAAGCAGAAAAAATTGGAAAACCGATTGGGTCTGATACGATAAATGATAAAGTTACTTATCCCTCACTTTTAACGATGGATGGAGCGAAAGAAAAATTAAACTATCACATTTTAGAAGCAAAGCGCTTACTTGAAAATTTACCTCTAGAGTCTGATTTATTATTCCAACTCTGTGATTTAATTGCCAAAAGAGATCATTAATCGACAAAAAACAGACGAAAATTGAGCATTTCATCTATTTATGATATAGTATATGATTGAATGGGTTGTAGAATATGCAAGTTCTAGGCATTCCTAATACTAAACGATCTATATGATCACGGTATGCACCCGATTTTTACATAATAAATTCACAACTTTAGAATGTTTTATTATTTTAATACAAATGCTTAACATATAAGGTGCAGAAATATACTATGTTTTAAAAAATGGAAAGAATCCATTAATTGGAGTTTAGCTATCGCCGTTATCACACTCGTGTTAGCGGCTATTTTTTCAATAAATCGTTTTTTAAAAGATAATGGGAATAATTAGCGTTAGCAGGTTTTAGCGATTATAAAAACTAAGTAAGCTGAACCAATTTGGAAAATAAGCGAAATTTAGCAAGGAAAGAGAGTGATCCCTTTTGGATCTTACAAAGATAACAAGTCCGCAATTTCTTAAGAATATGTCAATAGCTGAATTGGAGGAGCTCAGTGCAGATGTGCGTAGTTTTCTAATTGAGCAATTATCTACGTCTGGAGGACATATTGGCCCTAATCTCGGTGTAGTAGAACTAACCATTGCTCTCCATAAAGTATTTGATAGTCCTAAGGATAAATTTTTATGGGATGTTGGCCACCAAGCTTATGTTCATAAGATTTTAACAGGAAGAGCTTGTGAGTTTGATACACTTCGTAAATATAAAGGGCTCTGTGGTTTCCCGAAACGGAATGAAAGCGAGCATGATGTATGGGAAACTGGTCACTCCTCGACTTCCCTTTCGGGTGCAATGGGTATGGCGTTAGCGCGGGATATTAAAGGAACGAAAGAATATGTTATTCCAATAATTGGCGATGGCGCTTTAACTGGTGGGATGGCTCTTGAAGCTTTAAACCACATCGGGCATGAGAAAAAAGATATGATTGTTATTTTAAATGACAATGAAATGTCTATCGCGCCGAATGTTGGAGCTTTGCATAGTGCGCTTGGAAGAATGCGTACAGCCGGCAAGTATAACTGGGTAAAAGATGAGCTAGAAGTCTTTTTAAAGAAAATCCCTGCAGTTGGCGGGAAGTTAGCTTCTACAGCAGAGAGAATTAAAGACAGCTTGAAATACCTAGTGGTTAGTGGCATGTTTTTTGAGGAATTAGGGTTTACTTATCTTGGTCCAATTGATGGTCATAATTACAATGACCTTATAGATAATTTAAAGTATGCAAAGAAAACAGAAGGACCAGTTATTATCCATGTCGTAACGAAAAAAGGTAAAGGCTATCAACCAGCTGAAACCGATACAATCGGTACGTGGCATGGGACGGGACCTTACAAAATCGAGACGGGTGATTTCTTAAAGCCAGTTGGAGCACCACCTGCTTGGAGTAGTGTTGTTAGTGAGACGGTTAGAAAGTTAGCTCGAGAAGACGAGCGAATTGTCGCGATTACTCCAGCGATGCCTGTTGGCTCTAAATTAGAGAACTTCGCGAAGGAATTTCCTGAACGAATGTATGATGTCGGAATTGCGGAACAGCACGCCGTTACAATGGCTGCAGGACTTGCTACGCAAGGGATGAAACCGTTCTTAGCCATTTATTCGACATTCTTACAAAGAGGATATGACCAAGTAGTTCACGATGTCTGTCGTCAAAATCTAAATGTTTTCTTTGGAATTGACCGTTCAGGGTTAGTTGGAGAAGATGGAGAAACGCATCAAGGTGTGTTTGATATCGCCTTTTTAAGACATTTACCAAATATGGTACTCATGATGCCGAAAGACGAAAATGAGGGCCAACACATGGTTTATACGGCTAATAAATATGAACTTGGTCCCATCGCCCTGCGTTATCCACGTGGGAATGGATTAGGTGTGAAGATGGATGAAGAGTTAAAAGAACTGCCTATTGGCTCTTGGGAAGTTCTAAAAGAAGGTACAGATGCAGTCATTCTAACATTTGGAACAACCATTGGCATGGCTTTAGAAGCAGCCAAGCAATTAGCCAAAGATAATTTATCGGTAAAGGTAGTAAATGCTCGCTTTATTAAACCAATGGATGAAACCTTATTACATGATTTAGGTAAATCTGGTATTCCATTTGTAACCATTGAAGAGGCAGTTCTGCAAGGTGGGTTTGGTAGTGCGGTTTTAGAATTTATAAGTGATCATGGCTACTCGAATCGCGTTGTGCGGATGGGTATTCCTGATCGATTTATTGAACATGGAAGTGTGAAGGAACTACTCAATGAAATTGACTTAACATCAGAGAAAGTCATAGAGAATATTAAATTAATCACATCAAGAAGAAAACAAAAAAGGGCATAAAACTAATGGCGAAAAAAGAAAGACTAGACGTATTATTGGTGGAGCGTGGGCTGATAGAAACACGTGAAAAAGCAAAACGATCCATCATGGCAGGACTCGTATATACGAATCAACAAAGGTTAGACAAGCCTGGGGAGAAGGTAGCGATAGATGCCCCTTTAACTGTTAAAGGGAATCTTCTTCCATATGTAAGTAGAGGCGGCTTGAAACTAGAAAAAGCGTTAAAAATCTTCCAACTAGATGTAAAAGATAAGATTTTGTTGGACATTGGTGCTTCGACAGGTGGTTTTACTGATTGTGCTTTACAAAATGGTGCGAAGCTAAGCTATGCGTTAGATGTGGGATACAATCAATTAGCTTGGAAGTTACGTCAGGATGAACGCGTTGTTGTGATGGAACGAACCAATTTTCGCTATGTGACACCTGTTGATTTGGCGGAGGGTATGCCAGAGTTTGCAAGCATTGATGTATCCTTCATTTCCTTAAAATTAATTTTACCTGTCTTAAAAACGCTTTTAGTTCCAAACAGTGATGTGGTTGCTTTAGTAAAGCCTCAATTCGAAGCAGGTCGAGAACAGGTCGGGAAAAAAGGGATTGTCCGTGAACCCAAAATCCATGAAGCAGTTTTAGGAACCATCATCGAATTTAGTAGGAAACAGGGGTACGATGTGATGGATCTATCCTTTTCACCAATAACAGGGGGAGAAGGAAATATTGAGTTTCTCCTGCATCTGAAATGGAATGGCCCAAAAGATGAAGGGGTTAATCATTTAAAAGAAACGACTCAACAAGTAGTAGCATCCGCTCATCAACAATTAAAGGTAGAAAAAGGGGAATGACTGTTAGTAGTTATTCCTTTTTTTGCGAAAAAGATAGTATTCCTATAAATACTTTTACATACTGTTGTGTTTGAATTAACATAAAACATAGATAATGTCATGCTACATAGATAATGTAAGGGGTGTCGAAATGACCAAGGGGCAAAGACATATAAAAATAAGAGAACTAATTGCAAATAGCGAAGTAGAAACACAGGATGAGCTAGTGGATCGGTTGAAGAGTGCAGGTTTTAATGTTACTCAAGCAACTGTATCGAGAGATATTAAAGAACTCCACCTCGTAAAGGTGCCAATGTTAGATGGAAGGTATAAATATAGCTTACCGGCAGATCAGCGCTTTAACCCACTACAAAAACTTAAGCGCTCCTTAATGGACGCATTTGTGAAATTAGATATCGCTGGACATATGATTGTGATGAAAACTATGCCAGGAAATGCCAATGCAATAGGTGTCTTGATTGATAACCTCGACTGGCAAGAAATATTAGGAACTATTTGTGGGGACGATACATGTTTAATTATTTGTCGTACACCAGATCAAGCAGAAGAGCTTGCGGATAGATTTATTAATATGCTGTAAAAAGAACGATTCCGTAAAGGGTGTGATAGGATGATTGCAGAATTAACGATTAAAAATTTTGCTATTATTGAATCTCTTTCTGTCTCCTATGATAGAGGTCTTACTGTTTTAACAGGGGAAACAGGTGCAGGTAAATCGATTATTATTGATGCTATTCACCTTTTAGCCGGTGGAAGAGGTTCGCATGAATTTGTTAGATTTGGCGAAAAAAGAGCAGAACTTGAAGGGTTATTCTTGTTAGAAGATGAAAGTCATCCGTGCTACCGAGTATGTAAAGAGCTAGGTATCGACGTGGAAGATGAAATGGTCGTATTAAGAAGAGAAATTCATGCAACAGGGAAAAGTGTCTGCCGAGTAAATGGAAAGCTTGTCACGATAGCTTTATTAAGAGAAATAGGACAAACCTTAGTTGATATTCATGGGCAGCATGAACACCAAGAATTGATGGATCCAGACCTTCATCTCGCGCTTTTAGATCAATTCGGGGGAAAAGCCATCCAGAAAGAGTTACAAGCCTATACAGACGTATACAAGCGTTATAAGGAAGTAGAAAAGCGACTTTTGCAATTAACAGAGAACGAACAGAAGGTTGCGCATCGTTTAGATTTACTTCAATTTCAGGCAGAGGAAATAAACAATGCACAATTGACTGTAAATGAGGATGAAGTGCTTCTAGAGGAACGAACAAAAATCAGTAATTATGAGAGGCTTTATCAATCCTTAAACAATTGTTACTATTCCATGCATGGGGAACAAAAGGCATTAGATTGGATAGGCAAAGCGATGTCAGAAGCAGAAGGTTTAGAAGAAATTGATAAGAATTTAAAAGATGTGTATGATACGATATCGAATTCTTATTATCAGCTCGAAGAATTGTCTTATCGACTTCGTGATGAAATTGATCAACTTGAATTTGATCCGAAACGCTTAGACTTTATCGAGAGTAGATTAAACGAGATTAAGCAACTAAAGAGAAAGTATGGAAACTCAGTTGTAGAAATTCTAGAATATGCTTCTAAAATTGAAGAGGAATTAGAAACTTTACAGAACCGTGACTCTCACATTCATCAGCTACAAGAAACTCTTCAATCGTTAAAGGAGGACTTAGCACTAGAGGCAAGATCCTTAACGGAAGCCCGGATGAAAGCTGCAATGAAGTTGACGAAGAGCATTCATAAAGAATTGAAGGATTTATACTTAGAAAAAGCGATTTTTGATGTCCATATTCAACCTAGAAAAGACAAAAAGGACAACTCCTTTCTTTATCAAAAAAATGGTGTCGATAATGTGGAATTCTATTTAACAACAAATCCTGGTGAGCCCTTAAAGCCAATGGCTAAAGTCGCATCAGGAGGAGAATTATCGAGGATTATGCTGGCGCTCAAAAGTATTTTCTCTAAACATCAAGGTATTACATCGATTATCTTTGATGAAGTCGATACCGGGGTAAGTGGGCGAGTTGCTCAAGCGATCGCGGAAAAAATATACCAGGTTGCAGTTGATTCTCAAGTATTGTGTATATCTCATTTACCACAAGTAGGTGCAATGGCTGATACGCATCTTTTTATTAGTAAAGAGGTTACTGGAGAACGGACAAAAACGAAAGTGAAAGTCCTGAATGAAAGTGAAAAAATTAGAGAAATCGGTCGGATGATTTCGGGCGTGGAAATTACGAACCTTACGAAAGAACATGCCAAAGAATTATTAGAACTTGCTGGAAGCATGAAACAAGCGTAATACCTAAAAATGCGGTCCTCTTTTACGAGATGGAGCGCATTTTTTTGTTAAGCAAATTAATTTTCGATACGAAGACAAAAAACTACCTCAGTCGGAAGTGTAATGCCGCCTATTTCAGTTAAATAGCATACAGATAGAGGTGTATTTCTGCATTCTTAATTTATTCACAATCCTCAGCTAGAATAACTATCCATATTGGGTAGCTTTTTTATTTATATATTGGTTATAAATGTGGCGTGAGAAGGCAAAATTATATAATGTAGCCATGAAAGGTGTGGGTTAGGAGCGAGGAGAGTGAAAAAGTTTGAGAGAAGATTTAATTAGAAAAATAATTGGTGTATTTCTCCTTGTTTCAGTCATGGTGTTGTGTGTAAGTCAACCATTTAAAGAGTTTGTCCAAATTCCAAATAAATTAACGATATTTGAAGGGCAAGGAATACATTTCCAATCATCTGTTCCGGTAGATGCAACAATATCGGGTGAAAATCCTTCTGTTGGAATTGAGACGAAAAATGGCGGAGTAGCGGTTAATGGAACACAGAGTGGGGAAAGCAAAGTGATATTAGAGCTGGCTGGTATCCCCATTAAACAAGTTAATGTTGATGTAATTCCCGAATATAAGGTATATCCCGGTGGACAATCAATTGGAGTAAAATTAAATACTTTGGGTGTATTAGTTGTTGGACATCATCAAGTAGACACGGTTGAGGGAAAACAATCTCCAGGTGAAATTGCAGGGATTCAAGTTGGTGACATTATTACAAAAATTAATGGTGAATCCATTGAACAAATGAGTGATGTAGCTCCTTTTGTTCAAGAAGCAGGAAAAACTGGTAACGCACTTGACATTGTCATTACAAGAGATAAAGAAACCATTGAAACAAAACTAATCCCATTAAAAGATAAGCAAGATAGCTCATTTAGAATTGGTTTATATATTCGAGATTCTGCTGCTGGAATAGGCACAATGACTTTTTATGATCCTCTTACGATGAAATACGGTGCGCTTGGCCATGTAATATCAGACATGGACACAAAGAAACCAATTGTCGTACAGGACGGTCAAATTGTTCGTTCAACGGTTACGTCAATTGAAAAAGGAAGCAATGGAGTGCCGGGTGAGAAACTAGCCCGTTTCTCTAGTGATCGTTCTTCCATTGGTAATATCACGCGAAATAGTCCATTTGGAATTTTTGGGACACTTCATAAGGATATTGAAAACGGAATTATGGATCAAGCACTACCGATTGCACTTTCACACGAAGTGAAAGAAGGCCCAGCCAAGATTTTAACCGTTGTAAACGATGATAAAGTAGAAGAGTTCGATGTAGAAGTAATCAGTTCAATTCCGCAAAAATTCCCTGCAACCAAAGGGATGGTAATCAAAATTACCGACCCAGTTCTTTTAGAGAAAACAGGTGGTATCGTACAAGGAATGAGCGGTAGTCCAATCATTCAAAATGGAAAAGTTATTGGTGCGGTAACACATGTTTTTGTAAATGATCCAACATCAGGATATGGTGTTCATATCGAATGGATGTTAAATGAAGCGGGAATTAATATTTATGAAAAGGACAAACAGAAGAAAGTGGGCTAACTAAGCTCGCTTTTTTTTCTTTTAAATAGTAAGAATATACGATATGATGAACACGTAAAGATTATTCGACAAAACGTAAAATGATAAGTGGATTTATGCGTAATTAGTCGAAAAAAGCAGTTATCTGAAGAAAAACATTGATTTTATAATAAATTTAAGGATTATCGATTTTTTTAGAGGAATTGTAGTTGCATTGTCGAATTTAACATTTAGAATAGAAAATAGACTTATATAAAAAAGAATAGAATGTATAGGGACTGAGGAGGAAATTATCTGTGGGAATTAAAGTATGTGTGGTAGATGATAATCGTGAATTGGTTGGTCTATTAGAGGAGTATATTTCTGCCCAGGAAGATATGGAAGTAGTGGGAGTTGCGCATAATGGTCAAGAGTGTCTTCAATTACTACAAGATAAATTACCTGACGTATTAGTTTTAGATATCATTATGCCTCACCTTGATGGACTTGGCGTATTAGAAAAAATGCGTTCTTTAAACTTAACGAAACAGCCAAATGTTATTATGTTAACAGCCTTCGGTCAGGAAGATGTAACGAAAAAAGCTGTAGATTTAGGAGCGTCATATTTCATTTTAAAGCCATTTGATATGGAAAACCTAGTCGGTAACATTCGCCAAGTGAGTGGAAAATCATCACCAATATTACAACGTTCAAGCTCATCTTTACGATCTTCCAGCCCAGAACCTAAAGGTAGAAATCTTGATGCAAACATTACGAGTATTATCCATGAAATTGGCGTTCCTGCGCACATTAAAGGCTATCTATACTTAAGAGAAGCAATTTCTATGGTGTACAATGATATCGAACTATTAGGATCTATTACAAAAGTTCTTTATCCAGATATTGCAAAGAAATATAACACTACAGCCAGTCGTGTAGAACGTGCTATTCGTCATGCAATTGAAGTTGCTTGGTCCCGTGGAAACATCGATAGCATCTCCTCGCTATTTGGCTACACCGTATCCATGACAAAAGCAAAACCAACAAACTCCGAGTTCATCGCCATGGTTGCTGACAAGCTGCGCTTAGAACACCGCGCTTCTTGAAAGGGTAAGGAATAAGACGAATCAAGGGATTGATCCCATTAGTGAGTTTTGGGTAAGTGACACTACTGACCAATAACTATATATTCTGTGGGCTTTAAATATTATAAAAAGCAGTTAATAATGAACACCTTCTATTTGTTGAGTTTTTTCAACATTTGGGAGGTGTTTTTTGTTTTGCTGGATTTTTATTATCCTAAAAACACTTAAAGCTTTGAAGTGTAATGAGCAAGTGAAGGAACTTGTTATTGAATAACAGGATAAATTTTGTTAATTCTAAATATTTAAAAAACATATTGTGCATTGTATACAATATGTTATATAATGAATTCAATCTCAAAGAGGAGGAGCAAAAAATGCGATGAAGTTAAACAAGATTGAATCCGTTTCAATTGCCTCAGAAGTATTTGACCAGCTAAGAGTGAAAATTATAAGTGGTGAATTAAAAAACGGAGAACGCTTAGTCGAAATGGAGTTAGCAAAATATTTAGGTATTAGCAGAACTCCTGTAAGAGAAGCAATACAACGATTAGAACAAGAAGGATTAGTCGAAATACTCCCTAGAAAACATTGCCTTGTTAAAGGAATTACCTTTGAATCTATCAATGAAATTATCCTCATACGTTCTTTATTAGAACCTACAGCCGCTAGAGTTGCAGCAACTAAAATCACCGATGAACAACTACTAAAACTAAAAAGCTATTTGGAAATGTCTGAAATGTACTTTCAACATGGAAGAGTTGATGAGCTTATAAAGGTTCATGATTTATTCCATGCTGAAATCATTAAAACATCAGGTTTGAATAGATTAGTCAGCATTTTAGAAAACCTGCATGACTATATTGTTCATTTTAGGCTATCTTTTTTGAGTAGACCCCATCTTGTAGAAAGATCCATCAAAGAACATTTTGAAATTTATGAAGCTTTATGTAGTCGTGATCCTGACAGGGTCGAAAAAGTATTTATTAAGCACCTTAGCGGAATTAAAGATTATGCAAAAGTTGTAATAGAAGATAATGCGCTTTTCGAACAAGAAAAAAATATAGAGTAGGGGGATTTTAATGAGTAATATTAAAGCGAAAATTGTATCCGAGGAAATTAAAGAAACAATTCGAGTATTAAGTGAGGAAGTTGGTCAACGGTTTGCTGGTACTGAAGGTGAGTGGGATGGTACTGAGTATATATATCAACGCCTTAGCGAGTTAGGAGTAAAAACAGAAAAGCAAGTATACCCATTTGTAGGGTGGGAGCCTAAAGGAACACCTGAATTAGAAATTCTGTCACCGGTGTCTCAAGTACTAAAAACTGCCTATTTACTATTTTCTGGATCTACGCCAAACACAGGAATTAAAGGAAAGCTTACATATCATGGAGTAAAAGGATTGATTCCTGGTGTTTATGACATGCCGTGTTACAATGTTTTAGGTGTTGAAGGGGATATATTGGCTCAAGTAGTTGTTAATAGCGGTGGTGATCCGATTGCACTATTGAATCCAAGAGCAAAGTTCCCAATTCCTGCAGTCGTAATGAGTAATGAAGATCATCTTAAAATCCAAAAGCTATTAAATGAAGGACAAGATGTTGAGGTGTTTGTAAAGGTAGAGGGACATATAAAGACGTGTAAATCTGCCAATATCATCAGTCACCCATATAAAACAAACAATACAACAAATAGGAAAAAAGTGATTATCTGCGCTCATTCTGATACAACATTGAATACTCCAGGAGCTTATGATAACGGTTCTGGTGTAGCTGGAATCATTGAGATTGCAAGAAAATTAAATAAGAATCAATATGATTTTCCTTTCGATATAGATGTTATCGCATTTTCCAATGAAGAAGTGGGTTTCATTGGTGCAGATTATTATGTGAACAATTTGAAGGAAATGGGAAAAATTGATGAAATAGCAGCTGTTATAAATTTAGATCAAATCAGTGCTGGGGATAAAATATGGTCATGGGTTGGTCCTGAGGATTTCCGTCAAAAAGTGGAGGAAAGTTTTAGAGAATCTGGGGCTTATGACAGAAATGACTTCACAGTTGATGTGGATACGCCAAAAGCTGGTGCAGACGAATGGATGTTTCATTTAGAGGGTATTCCGACTGCTTTACTTATGTTTTGGAGATTACCAGACTATCATCGCCCGACAGATACCATTGAAAAAATCGAATATGACAAAGTGGAACTTATTATCGAAACTGTCTTTAATTTACTCAATAAAATAGAGTAAAGGGGATTGTTATGTCGAAAAAAACCATCTTTTTCTTATTGGCTCCATCAATCTTGATTTTACTGGGATTATTCATCCTTCCCTTAATAGTAGTTCTTAATAATTCTATCTTAGATGAACATGGAAAAATAACTCTCCAGCACTATCTTTCATACTTTAATGATCCATATTATTTATCAATTACATGGAGGTCAATAAAAATTTCTTTATTGACAACTTTTATAACATTGTTCGTCGGGTACTTTATTGCCTACTTTACTACTAGATATATTCAAAATAAAAAGCTTAAGAGAATTGCTTATATAGTCATTATTTCACCTTTATTTACGAGTGCGGTCGTCAGATCATTTGGCTGGATGGTTATCTTGGGGAATAACGGATTTATTAACAAAACGCTATTAGGATTAGGTATCATCTCACAGCCTTTAAAACTACTTTACAACGAGACTGGTATCATTATTGGTTTAGTGTATATATTAGCCCCTTTTATGATTTTATCAATTTCAACTGTATTGGAAAATATAGATGCAAGATTAGAAGAGGCGGCTGCTGATCTAGGCTTGAGTCCGCTTCAAACCTTCCTAAAGGTAACATTGCCTTTAACAGTCCCAGGAATATTAGTTGGAAGTGTGATGGTTTTTTCTCTGGCGATTAGTGCATACGTAACCCCTGCTATGCTTTCTGGTGGCAAAGTGCAATTGATAGCAACCGTAATTTATGAACAAATGATGCAGGTTTTTAACTATCAATTCGGTTCTGCAATTGCATTTGCAGTGTTGGTTTTTAGCTTATTAATTATTAGTATGAATCATTATTTATTAAAAACAGATTGGGTTGAGGAGGGGAGACGTTGATTTCTAAAGTGGTTATGTGGATAGTAGGAAGCTCGCTACTTTTATTTCTAGCCTTCCCTTTACTAGTTTTGATTAATGTTTCATTTACTGAACTAAATTATTTAAGTTTTCCTGGAGAAGGATTTACATTGAAGTGGTACAGAAAACTATTTGAAGATGCATCATATATTGAATCCTCTATATACAGTTTTAAGTTATCAGGTACTGCTACTTTTTGTGCGATATTAATTGGTATTCCTGCTTCTTATGGTTTAGCAAGGAATAATTTTAAAGGCAAAGGTATTGTGATGAATTTTATTTCGTCCCCACTTTTGCTTCCTCAAATCTTTTTAGGTTTAGCTTTACTGCAGTTTTTTTACTACTTTATGAATAGTCCTCAGAATTTCTTAACCTTAGTGTTTGCTCATATAGTTATTACGTTGCCGTATATTGTTCGGACGTGCGTGAACAGTTTTATAGGGATTAGCCCTTACATTGAAGAAGCAGGAAGAGATTTAGGAGCAGGCGCATGGAAAACATTTTTCAGTGTGACTTTACCTCTTATGAAATCTAGTATTATTGCAGCTGCTTTGTTTGCGTTTGCTGTTTCTTGGATCAATGTAGAAGTAACGATTTTCTTAACCTCTGCGGATCAAATGGCGCTTCCTGTGAAAATGTTCAATTATGTTCAGTACAGTATTGATCCGATGATAGCTGCTGTTTCAGCAATGACGATTTACCTTGCTTTTTTCTTAATTCTCATTATTGATAAGTTAGTAGGAATTGAAAATATTGCTTCAAAATAAACAATGAGACTAGGGGAGATTCTATGAAAAATCGAGGTTTGTATATAATGTTATTTGCAGCTCTTTTAGTATTTCTTGCTGGATGTGGAAAGCCTGTTCAGCCGAAAAGTGAAGCGACAAAAGCAAATACAAATGTCAAAGAAAATGAAATATCCATTGCTATTTTTGGTGGAGATTGGGGAGAAACGATTAAAACTCATATCATTAAACCTTTTGAAGAAGAGACTGGTATAAAGGTCAATATCATTGAAGGGAATTCAACGACAACGTTCTCCCGTTTATTACAGGAAAAAGGATCTCCTACTATTGATTTGGCCTTAATGGATTCTGGTATTTCTGAACTGTCATATGAAGAAGGGATTGTCGAAAGTATAGACAAAAATAAACTTAAAGAAAGCGATAAACTTTTGCCAGAAGCTTATCAAGTTCATGGTGAAGATATATTTGGTATAACTTTAGGTTACTGGGGATTAGGAATTGTATATAACAAGGAAATGATAAGTAACCCTCCAAAATCTTGGGAAGATCTTTGGAATGATGAATACAAAGGAAGATTAACAGTCCCTACACCAGCTACTACAGGTGGGCTTCCTTTGTTGGTACAAATCTCTGAGCTTGAAGGGGATGTGGAAGGCACAGTCGAAAAAGGGCTTGGTAAAATGAAGGAATTAGAAGTAGTTGCTTATTTTAATGGATCCGGTGCGGCGACAAATCTTTATCAAAGTGGGGAAGCTGCAGTTGGGGCTCATTATGGAGGACCAGCATATGTAATGAAAGATCAAGGTTTGCCGTATGAATTCATCATTCCAAAAGAAGGAGTTTTGGGAGCAGGAAGCTTTTGGCATATAGTGAAAGGTACAAAAAAATCTGACCAACTGTATAAGTTTTTGAATTTTGCTACAACTAAAAAGGCGCAAGAAGGTATTGCTAATGATTTATATTTGGCCCCAGTTCATAAGGAAGTTGAATTAGAAGAAAAAACCCTAGAAAGAATGCCATATGGTAAAAATGGTTCAATCCAAGATTTAAACATGCCGGACTATCATCTTATAAACCAGTATAGAGAAGAATGGAGTGAACTCTGGAACAGAGAAATCGGAAATTAAGGGGGAGTTATAGTGTTAGCTGTTCCAACCATAGTAAACAAAACATTACATGAAACCGAAGAAAAAAACAGCATTATCGAATTTAATGGTGTTACAAAGAAATATGGTCAAGCGATTGCAGTAGATAATATATCTTTCAGTATAAAAGAGGGAGAGTTTTTATCTCTCCTTGGGCCAAGCGGATGTGGGAAAACAACTACTCTTAGAATGATTGGTGGATTTGAACTTCCAAGTCACGGAAGTATAAAAATTGACGGAAAAGAAGCAGGTAAATTACCACCTAACCATCGTCCGGTAAACACGGTATTTCAAAATTATGCTTTATTTCCTCACTTAAGCATTTATGATAATATCGCTTTTGGACTGAAGCAAAAGAAAATATCCAAGGAACAAATCAAAAATGATACGAATGAAATGATTGAAATTATGGGACTACAGCAGCATATAGATAAATATCCAAGACAACTATCAGGTGGTCAACAGCAAAGGGTCGCGTTGGCAAGAGCTCTGATAAATAAGCCTAGAGTATTGCTATTGGATGAACCACTAGGTGCTTTAGATTTGAAGTTAAGAAAAAAGATGCAATTCGAATTAAAAAAACTTCACGAACAATTTAAGATTACGTTTATTTATGTAACACATGATCAAGAGGAAGCATTAATGATGTCGGATAGAATTGCTGTTATGAATCAAGGAAAAATCGAGCAAATCGATACGCCACAAAGGATTTATAACAACCCAAGCACTCTTTTTGTATCCGATTTTATAGGAGAAACGAATGTAATAGATGTAGAATTATTACAGGATCAGGATAAGAAAGAGGTTTTAAAAGAATTTCCGGAACTTAAAATCGAAAATAAAAAGCTTGTAATCAGACCTGAACACCTCACCGTATCCAAAAATCGCTTACAGTCTAATCGAATTTATTTAGAAGCAAAAATGAAAAAAATTCATTTTGTTGGATCAAAAAGAGTGATTGAGTTTACATCAGGGTCTCAAGAGATTATTGTAAATCTACCAGACGAGGAGATTTTAGATCAATTTAGCGAAAATATTTACCTATCTGCCAAAAGCAGTTTGGTGAGAATACTTTAGCGTACTATAACTATCTCTAGTAATGTTACATGTAGTAGGGTTTCGGTTCTTGCTGATTGTAACATCATAATTGAAAATTTTTAATGTACATGAGAATATTAAGAGGTTTGAAACATAGCAGATGATGGTATGTACTAAACAAGATACAAAAGAAAAGGAGTAGATGGTTATCTACTCCTTTTCTTTATGTTTAATATAACAATTCTGTTAGCATCCTTGTTATTAAGAAGAAAACAATTCTGTAAAGATTATTCATTTGATGGTTTATTTTAACTCTAGTTTACATAGTATCATTATTAATAATTGTAACGAATAGCAGAGTTCGTTCAGTGTGAAATGTAAAAAAAGTAATATATAGAACTCTTTACTAAATCTTAATACAGCGTTCTTAAAGGTAAGTTATACTTTTAACAAGTGCAAGTTTTGTTAGTTGCTTTCTGATTCTTGACGCTCTAATTCCACAAGTTTTTGCACTAAAATATGCTGTGGAATGTGCATGATTTGCTCGATGGGTACATCTAATGCTTTTGCGAGTTTTTGAGCAGTTTCAGCTGAAATTTGTAATGGGCGCATCAAAATCACCTCGATTTTTAATAATATTGTGCACTTTCAAGATATTTACTAAATAGTACATTAGTTGATCAAAAAATGTCGGTAAAACGAGAAAGGTGTGAAAATATGACGAAAATTTTTGGTCATCGTGGGTCAGCGGGTACACATCCGGAGAATACGATGATTAGCTTTAAACAGGCTGTTATCGATGGTGCTGATGGTATTGAGCTTGATGTACAATTAAGCAAAGATGGGATACCTGTTGTCATTCATGATGAAAAAGTAGACCGGACAACGAATGGTAAGGGTTTTGTTCAAGACATGACACTTAAAGAATTGCAAAATTTAAATGCTGTCTATAAATTTGCAAATAAATATAAGACTGCCACGATTCCAACCCTAGAAGAGGTCCTAAGCTGGGCGTCAAATAATAATATTTACATCAATATTGAACTGAAAAACGGAATCATTGCTTATGAAGGCTTAGAAGAAAAAGTAGTGGCACTTGTAACAAAATTTAAGCTACAATCGCGTATCATTTTCTCAAGCTTTAATCATTATAGTATAGCAAAGCTACATGTGCTAGTACCAGAGATAGAAAAAGCAGTATTATATATGGAAGGTATCTATAAGCCGTGGGAATATACAAAGTGGGTGGGTGCGCAATCTATTCATCCTAATATTAAAGCTTGCCCTGCTGAATTGATTGAGCAATCTCAAGTGGAAGGGGTGCCAGTCAGACCTTTTACCGTAAATGATCAAAAGGTAATGCAAAAGCTATTTACGATAAAGTGTGCAGGTTTCTTCACGGATTATCCAAAAATTGCTGTGCAATTAAAAAACTAGGCTGCCATGAAGATAAATTGTCTTTTTTTAAAGACTCTGTTTATTTCCGTATCAGGTATAGGCTTGGCTGCTCGATTTAACGAGTCGAAAATAAGAGAAAAACCGGATTTAGCAATAGCTGATCCGGTTTTTATTTTTGGAATTTTTTTTGAACTTTACTGCGTTTTCGATCACGATAAAAAATAAAGCCTGCTACAAACCATAGTCCAATTAGGAAGAAGAGTAGCCCGATTAAAAACTGAAGCCATAGGGCTGGAATCAATGGGTGGGAGATACTAAATACCATATCTCTCATTAGCTTTATTCCATAAACAGCGATACATCCTGGAATTAGTATGATGATTAATGCTATAAGTCGTTGCATAAGCAGATGGGCCTCACTTTCAAAGCGTTTCGTAAATATTATAACAGATTTTCACTTGCTTAGAAGAAAAATAACGTTTATGATGTAAGTGTGCAAGATATTTCATATGTTTTTAAGAACACTATGAATTTTCTTTCAATTTACAACTGGATGACATAAAAGTAGAAAATGATTTAGCTAGTCGTTCTTAACTTGATAAAGGGGTTTGTTATGCAGACTGTACTTATAGTTGGCGCTGGTAATGGTGGCTCTGCGATTTTAAAAATGTTAACGCATTCAGGGATGTTTAACCTAATCGGAGTAGTTGATGTTAATAAGAATGCTGCGGGGTTAGCGTTAGCAAACCAAATGGGGATACCGGTTGGAGAGAAGTGGGAGAGTTTTCTTGCGGAAAAAATTGATATCATCATTGAAGCCACCGGATCCGAAGTTGTTTTTCAAGAAATCAGAGAAAAGAAAGATAAAAAAACAGTACTTATCCCTGGAACTGTCGCCCATATTACGGCGAAGTTAGTGGAAGAAAAAGAAGAACTAATCGCTAAGATGAAATATGAGTCTCACAAACGAGATTTAATTTTTAATCTCCTTAACGACGGGCTATTGGTAGTGGATCAAACGGGCAGGGTCATTCTTTTTAATAAGAGTGCTCAAAGAATATCCGGGATAAAAACAGAGCATATCCTTGACAAGCACGTTTTAGATTACATTCCTTCCAGCAGATTAATTGATGTAATACATATAAAAAGAGTAGAAAAGAACAAAGAAATGTTGCTTGAGAATGGAAAAAAAATCATTACCACAAGATCACCATTAATTGATGAGGATGGTAATGTGATTGGAGCATTTGCTGTTTTCAAGGATATTACAGAAGTGGTTAATTTAGCGGAGGAAGTTACAAATCTAAAAGGTATTCAAACGATGCTTGAAGCAATAATTCAATCATCTGATGAAGCTATTTCTGTGGTAGATGAATTCGGACGTGGGTTGATGATTAACCCAGCTTACTCTAGACTTACTGGCTTAAGAGAAGAACAAATCATTGGGAAGCCTGCAACAGCTGATATTTCTGAAGGTGAAAGTATGCATATGAAGGTACTTGAAACAAGGAGAGCTGTTCGTGGGGTGAATCTGAAGGTAGGTCCAAGTAAGAAAGAGGTTATTGTAAATGTTGCTCCGATAATCGTTGATGGAAAGTTAAAAGGAAGTGTCGGAGTAATCCACGATGTTTCTGAAATTCAAACCCTGACGACAGAACTAGATCGGGCTCGCCAAATTATTCGGACACTTGAAGCAAAATACTCTTTTGAGGATATCACCGGAACTTCTGAGGAAATGAGCTTAGCGATTGAACAAGCGAAGTTAGGGGCAAAAACACCTGCTACTGTTCTTTTAAGAGGCGAATCGGGAACAGGAAAAGAGTTGTTTGCTCATGCGATCCATAATGGAAGCAGCAGGAAATATAATAAGTTCATTCGTGTGAACTGTGCTGCCCTTTCGGAATCGCTCCTAGAAAGTGAACTCTTTGGTTATGAAGAAGGTGCATTTTCTGGTGCGAAACGTGGTGGGAAAAGGGGATTGTTTGAAGAAGCAAACAACGGTAGTATTTTCCTTGATGAAATTGGAGAATTGTCTGCTAATACTCAAGCAAAACTATTAAGAGTGTTACAAGAAAATGAAATCATTCGAGTTGGGGGAACGAAATCATTCTCCATTAATGTTCGAGTGATTGCAGCAACCAACGTAAATCTTGAAAAAGGAATAGCAAATGGTACGTTTCGTGAAGATTTATATTATCGCTTAAATAGAATGCCGATTCATATCCCTCCATTAAGAAGGCGGAGAGAGGACATTGAATCACTGGCTAAACATTTAATCAGAAAAATAAATCAAGACTATGGTAGAAATGTGGAAGGGTTAACGCCACATGCGATTAGTTACTTATCTTCATATAACTGGCCAGGTAATGTTAGAGAACTAGAAAATGTTCTTGGACGAGCCATCATTTTTATGAAATTTAATGAAGTTATGATTGATACAAATCATATCCCGCCTTTGACTCAAGGAGAAATGGTAAGTCAAGAATCATCGGAAGTCATTCCAGAAAACCATACACTTGTAGAAATGGTTGAAGGATATGAAGCGAAAATCATTCAGAAGACATTGCGTAAAAATAAAGGAAACAAAACGAAAACAGCAAAAGAGCTAGGAGTATCTATCCGAAATCTTTATTATAAGATGGAAAAATTCCACATTGAATAAATATGCATGCAAGAATATGCATATAACGCAAAAATCTGCATGATTCTATAATGAGAAATAAAGCGTTTTCAAGGAATCGGTGTTGGCACGCTTCTTGCATAATGTAAAAGTGGAGTAGAAAGGAAGGGTCGAATAAATGAAATTAGAAGAACTAATCAGCCAAGCAACCCAATTACCATCTAAGGTAGTGGCGATTGCTGCTGCTGAGGATGCAGAGGTCATGGAAGCTGTGGCACATGCCTTAAATAAGGATTTAGCTTCCTTTATCCTGTATGGTGATGAGGAAAAGATTGTAAGCTTACTTTCGACTCATCAAATCGATAGCACAAATCCAAATTTGCGCATCGTTCCAGCAAGCAACCCAAAAGAAGCAGCGCAATTAGCAGTAAAGGCTGTTTCGAGTAAGGAAGCAGATGTATTAATGAAGGGGAATGTTCCCACTGCAACTATTCTTAAAGAAGTACTAAATAAAGAATATGGCCTTCGAACCGGTAGTGTTCTATCACACGTCGCTGCGTTTGAAGTACCAGGGTACGACCAATTACTATTTGTGACAGATGCAGCAATGAATTTAGCTCCAACCATAGAACAAAAAGTACAAATTGTACAAAATTCTGTCGCAGTAGCTCGTTCACTAGGAATTGAAAATCCTAAAGTTGCTCCACTTGCTGCAGTAGAAGTAGTGAATCCTGCTATGCAGGCTACTGTAGATGCAGCACTATTGACTCAAATGAATCAACGTGGGCAAATTAAAAACTGTATCATTGATGGACCTTTAGCATTAGACAATGCGGTTTCTGCATTAGCTGCAGAACATAAAGGGATTAAAGGTGAAGTTGCCGGACAAGCGGATATTCTGTTTGTTCCTACTATAGAAGTAGGAAATGTCCTTTATAAATCACTTATTTATTTTGCTAAAGCAAAAGTTGGCGCCATCATATCGGGTGCAAAAGCTCCGATTGTATTAACATCTAGAGCAGACTCAGCAGAGAGTAAATTAAATTCATTAGCATTAGCTGTCTGTTCTGTTAAATAATATAACAAACTAAATTTTTTAACTATCTTGGGGAGGAATTAAATCATGGAAATTTTCAAATATATGGAGACTTACGATTACGAGCAATTAGTTATTTGTCAGGATAAAAAATCAGGCTTAAAAGCAATTATTGCGATTCACGACACTACGCTTGGACCAGCACTAGGTGGAACACGTATGTGGACTTATGCTTCTGAGGATGCAGCGATTGAAGATGCACTTCGACTCGCAAAAGGGATGACATACAAAAATGCAGCAGCAGGTTTAAACCTTGGAGGAGGAAAAACGGTTATTATCGGAGATCCTCGTACAGACAAAAACGAAGAAATGTTCCGTGCTTTCGGACGTTATATTCAAGGCTTAAATGGTCGTTACATCACTGCTGAAGATGTTGGAACAACAGTAGCGGATATGGACTTAATTTATGAAGAAACTAATTATGTAACTGGAGTTTCTCCAGCATTTGGTTCATCAGGTAACCCATCACCTGTAACAGCATATGGTGTATACCGTGGGATGAAAGCAGCAGCAAAAGCAGCATTCGGAACTGACTCTCTTGAAGGAAAAGTAGTTGCAGTTCAAGGTGTTGGAAACGTAGCATTTAACCTTTGCCGTCACTTACATGAAGAAGGCGCACAACTAATTGTTACTGATATCAACAAAGAAGCAGTACAACGTGCAGTTGAAGAGTTTGGTGCAAGAGCGGTTGATCCAAGTGAAATCTACAGTGTAGATTGTGACATTTACGCTCCGTGTGCTCTAGGTGCAACAATTAACGACGAGACGATTCCACAATTTAAAGCAAAAGTAATCGCTGGTGCTGCAAATAACCAATTACTTGATACAAAACACGGCGACATTATTCATGAAATGGGTATTGTTTACGCTCCTGACTATGTAATCAACGCTGGTGGAGTAATCAACGTAGCAGATGAGCTTTATGGTTACAATCGTGAGCGTGCTATGAAAAAAGTAGAGGGTGTTTATGATAACATCGCAAAAGTAATTGAAATTGCAAATCGTGACAATATCCCGACATACAAAGCTGCTGACCGTTTAGCTGAGGAGCGCATTGAGCGCATGAGAATGTCACGTAGCCAATTTTTACAAAACGGACATCATATTTTAAGCCGTCGTAACGGACGCTAATATATAGAAAAATTAGGAACGTGGGGCTGTCCTTATCAATTTTAGGGACACCCCTGTTACCTGTTAATAATGGAGGTTTCCACATTGTTAGAAAAGGAATATCGCATACTTGTCATCAATCCAGGATCAACATCAACGAAAATCGGCGTCTATGATAATGAACGTTCTGTTTTTGAAAAGACGTTACGTCACGATAGTGAAACGATAAATTCCTTTGAATCGATCTTTGACCAGTATGAATTCAGAAAAACAACCATTCTAGAAACATTAGACCAAGAAGGCATAAACATCTCAAAGCTTCATGCTGTATGTGGACGTGGGGGGCTTCTTCGCCCGATTGAAGGTGGAACTTATGCGGTCAATCAAGAAATGCTACATGACCTAAAAGAAGGATTTGCAGGGCAACACGCCTCTAACTTAGGTGGAATTTTAGCTTATGAAATTGCAACAGGATTAAACATTCCATCCTTCATCGTTGATCCAGTAGTAGTAGACGAGTTATCAGATATTGCAAGAATTTCCGGATTCTCTCTTATTGAACGCAAAAGTATTTTCCACGCGTTAAATCAAAAAGCAGTTGCACGTAGAGTTGCAAAAGAGCTAGGTAAAAACTATGAGGACCTAAACCTGATTGTGACACATATGGGTGGTGGGATTACCGTAGGAACACATATTGGTGGACGTGTTGTTGATGTGAACAACGGATTACATGGAGACGGACCGTTCAGTCCTGAACGTGCGGGTACAGTACCAGCTGGTGAACTTGTATCCCTATGTTTCTCAGGAGATTACTATCGCGATGAAGTTATGAAAAAGCTTGTTGGACAAGGTGGACTAGTTGGTTACCTTGGCACAAATGATGCCGTACAAGTTGAAAAAATGATTGAAAAAGGCGATAAGCAAGCTGAGTTAGTTTATGAAGCAATGGCCTATCAAGTAGCTAAAGAAATAGCTTCAGCTAGTGCTGTCTTAGCAGGAAAAGTAGACGCAATCATTCTAACTGGTGGTCTTGCTTATGGAAAAGGATTTGTTAAGTCTATTTCTGATCGTATTAGCTGGATTGCGGATGTTATCGTACAACCAGGTGAAAATGAGTTGCAAGCACTGACAGAAGGTGCGCTTCGAGTTCTACGTGGAGAAGAGAACGCAAGGGTTTACCCAGGCAATAAAGTAGAAAACAAAGTACGCAGCTAAGAAGGGAGAGGCAAACATGGCACAAGAATATGATTTAGTCATTCTAGGTGGGGGAACAGGTGGTTATGTAGCAGCTATCCGTGCATCTCAGCTTGGCTTAAAAACAGCAGTTGTAGAAAAGAAAAAAATTGGTGGAACATGCTTACATGCAGGTTGTATTCCAAGTAAAGCATTACTACGCAGTGCTGAAGTTTTTGCACAAACAAAAAACAGTGAAGAATTTGGAGTAATTTCTGGTGAAGTGAAATTAGACTTCTTCAAAGTACAAGAGCGTAAGCAAAAAATCATCGACCAACTTCATGGTGGAGTTCAGCATTTAATGAAACAAGGGAAAATTGATGTTTTTTATGGTACAGGACGTATACTAGGACCATCGATCTTCTCTCCAATGCCTGGAACAATTTCCGTTGAATTCGAAAATGGCGATGAAAATGAAATGCTAATTCCGAAAAACGTAATCGTAGCAACAGGCTCTCGTCCTCGTTCTTTACCTGGACTTGAAATTGATGGTACACAAGTAATGACATCTGATGAAGCACTTTCTCTTGAAGAGCTTCCAAAATCTATCATCATTGTTGGTGGTGGAGTTATTGGAATCGAGTGGGCATCTATGTTAGACGATTTCGGAGTAGAAGTTACGGTTTTAGAATATGCGGACCGCGTTCTACCAACAGAAGATAAAGAAGTGTCTAAGGAAATGCAACGACTACTTAAAAAGCGTGGAATTAAAGTCGTTACAAGTGCCAAAGTACTTCCGGAAACATTAGAAAAAGCAACAGATTCCGTTACGATAAAAGCAGAGCATAAAGGAGAAGCGAAATCCTTTACAGCAGAAAAAATGCTAGTATCTGTCGGTCGTCAAGCAAACGTTGAAGGCATCGGAATTGAAAACACAGACATTCAGGTAGAAAAAGGGTTTGTTAAAACGAATGATTTCTTCCAAACAAAAGAATCTCACATATATGCAATCGGTGATGTAATTGGCGGATTACAACTTGCACATGTTGCTTCTCACGAAGGAATTGTCGCAGTTGAACACATTGCTAATGAAAAACCGGCTCCAATTGATTACTCAATGATTTCCAAATGTGTATATAGTAGTCCAGAAGTGGCAAGTGTAGGATATACGGAAGAAGAAGCAAAAGAAAAAGGATTTGACGTGAAAATTGGGAAGTTCTCATTCCGTGCGATTGGGAAAGCGCTAGTTTACGGAGAATCTGATGGATTTGTGAAGCTTGTGGTAAACAAAGAAAACGATGATATTCTAGGCGTTCATATGATCGGTCCTCACGTAACAGACATGATCTCTGAGGCTGGCTTAGCAAGAGTTCTTGATGCAACACCTTGGGAAATCGGACACACAATCCACCCACATCC
Organism: Sutcliffiella halmapala; assembly: GCF_002019665.1. Classification (GTDB taxonomy): domain Bacteria; phylum Bacillota; class Bacilli; order Bacillales; family Bacillaceae_I; genus Sutcliffiella_A; species Sutcliffiella_A halmapala. The sequence continues at coordinate 1,645,644 of NZ_KV917375.1, forward strand.
GTCGCTTTCAGAAGCAATCGGAGAAGCGGCACTAGCAGTAGACGGCAAGGCAATCCATTCTTAATAAAAAGAATCTGTTAAAGTACAGTGTTATTTTTTTAGGTACCTAGCTGTTGATTGGAGCACGAGGCGAAGACTCCTTGCTCAGAGATAGCGTTTTGTGGAGACCCCACAGGCAAAGCCGAGGAGGCTCCACAAGCGCCCTCTGGATAAGCGCAGCCTCGTGCGGAAATCAACAGCGGTGTATAACAGAGCTAATAAAAAAAGTAAAAAAGAAAATAAGGGAGCAGTTCTTGCTCCCAACTTTCTACATAATAGGAGGTAAAACACATGGCAGAAAATCGCCACCAAGCTTTAGGGCTAAGTGATGAAAATGTATTAGACATGTTTGAAACAATGTTATTAGCGCGCCGTATTGACGAGCGTATGTGGTTATTAAATCGTGCAGGAAAGATTCCATTCGTAATCTCTTGTCAAGGTCAAGAGGCTGCGCAAGTAGGAGCTTCCTTCGCATTAGACCGTGAGAAAGATTATGCCCTACCATACTACCGCGACATGGGTGTAGTATTAGCTTTTGGTATGACTGCAAAAGAATTAATGCTTTCTGGTTTTGCGAAAGCCGAAGATCCAAACTCTGGTGGTCGTCAAATGCCTGGTCACTTTGGACAGAAGAAAAATCGTATCGTAACAGGTTCATCCCCTGTAACAACGCAAGTACCACACGCTGTAGGTGTCGCACTTGGTGGCCGTTTAGAAGGGAAAGATCTAGTAACATTCGTAACTTTTGGTGAAGGTTCTTCTAACCAAGGAGACTTCCACGAAGGTGCGAACTATGCAGCAGTTCACAAATTACCAGTAATTTTCATGTGTGAAAATAATAAATACGCTATCTCTGTCCCTTACGAAAAACAGGTGGCTTGTGAAAAAATTTCTGACCGTGCCATTGGATACGGAATGCCTGGTATTACAGTAGATGGTAACGATCCACTTGAAGTTTATGCTGCAGTGAAAGAAGCAGCAGACCGTGGTCGCAGAGGCGAAGGTCCAACACTTGTTGAGGCTATCTCTTACCGTTTAACTCCTCACTCCAGTGATGACGATGACAGAGCTTACCGTGAGCGTGATGAAGTAGCAGCAGCGAAACAAAATGATCCAATTATTAGCTTTGCAGCTTACTTAAAAGAAGCTGGCGTGTTAACTGATGAAAAAGAAAAAGAAATTAACGATAAAATTATGAACACTGTAAACGAAGCTACAGAATACGCAGAAAATGCTCCATATGCAGATGCAGAATCAGCTATGAAGCATGTTTATGCAGAGTAAGGGGGAACCATCATGGCAGTTATTTCTTATATAGATGCAGTAACAATGGCCATCCGTGAAGAGATGGAACGTGATTCAAAGGTTTTTGTACTTGGAGAAGACGTAGGACTTAAAGGTGGAGTATTTAAAGCAACTACTGGCCTTTACGACCAATTCGGAGAAGATAAAGTTATCGATACACCACTTGCAGAATCAGCAATTGCTGGGGTAGCTATCGGTGCGGCAATGTATGGAATGCGTCCAATTGCAGAAATGCAGTTCGCTGATTTTATCATGCCTGCTGTTAACCAAATTATCTCAGAAGCAGCGAAAATTCGTTACCGTTCTAACAACGACTGGACTTGTCCATTAGTTGTACGTGCGCCATACGGCGGTGGAGTTCACGGTGCGCTTTACCATTCTCAATCTGTGGAAGCTATTTTTGCAAACCAACCTGGATTGAAAATCGTTATGCCTTCTACACCTTATGATGTAAAAGGTTTACTAAAAGCTGCGATTCGTGACGAAGATCCTGTATTATTCTTCGAGCATAAGCGTGCGTACCGTCTAATCAAAGGTGAGGTACCAACAGACGACTATGTACTTCCAATTGGTAAAGCAGATGTTAAGCGTGAAGGTGAAGATATCACAGTCATCACATACGGTCTGTGTGTACACTTTGCATTACAAGCGGCAGAGCGTCTTGCACAAGATGGTATTTCTGCTCACATTCTTGACTTACGTACAGTTTATCCACTAGATAAAGAAGCGATTATGGAAGCTGCTTCTAAAACAGGAAAAGTACTTCTACTTACAGAGGATACAAAAGAAGGAAGCATCATGAGTGAAGTATCTGCAATCATTGCGGAAAACTGCTTATTCGATTTAGATGCTCCAATTATGCGTCTTGCTGGTCCAGATGTACCGGCGATGCCTTATGCTCCAACGATGGAGAAATATTTCATGGTTAACCCAGATAAAGTTGAAAAAGCAATGCGTGAGTTAGCACAATATTAATCAGAATACGATCTTTCAGTATAAGAAAAGATAGTGGTTTAAGCTTGCTTCTTTACTGAAAAAGGAGGTAAACATCATGGCAGTTGAAAAAATTACGATGCCACAGCTTGGGGAGAGCGTAACTGAAGGTACAATCAGTCGCTGGATCGTAAGCGTGGGCGATAAAGTTAATAAATATGACCCTCTAGCAGAGGTAATGACAGATAAAGTAAATGCAGAAATCCCATCTTCTTTTACAGGTACTATTAAGGAACTTGTAGCAGAAGATGGCGACACATTAGCAATTGGAGAAGTTATCTGCTATATCGAAACAGAAGGTGGAGGAGTAGCAGAAGGTACTACTTCTGAAGCACCAAAACAAGAGGCTTCTGCACCGAAAGCAGAGGCTGCGGCAGCACCTGCTGAAACAGATGCAGACGCGCCGAACAAGAGCCGTTATTCACCAGCGGTTCTACGTCTAGCTCAAGACAATAATGTTGACCTTGCGCAAGTAAAAGGAACAGGTGCCGGCGGACGTATTACACGAAAAGATATTCAAGCAGTTATTGCATCTGGTAATATTCCAACTGCAGACTCAAAACCAGAAGCGGCAGCAGCGCCTGCTCCAGAAGCGGCACCTACGAGCAAGCCAGCAGCACCAGCAGCAACGAGTGCTCCAAAAGCACAACCAGTAAACGTACCAGTGGAAGCTGGCGATATCGAGATTCCTGTATCAGGTATCCGTAAAGCAATCGCGACAAACATGCTACGTAGTAAGCATGAAGCTCCACATGCTTGGACAATGATTGAGGTAGACGCAACAAACCTTGTTGGATACCGTAACTCATTAAAGAACGAATTCAAGAAAAAAGAAGGTTACAACTTAACGTTCTTTGCTTTCTTCGTAAAAGCAGTAGCTCAAGCGTTGAAAGAATTCCCACAAATCAACTCTATGTGGGCTGGCGACAAAATCGTACAGAAGAAAGATATTAACATTTCCATCGCGGTTGCGACAGACGACGCATTATACGTTCCTGTTATCAAAAATGCAGATGAGAAAACAATCAAAGGTATTGCTCGTGAAATTACCGATTTAGCTAACAAGGTTCGCGCTGGTAAATTAACATCTGCAGAAATGCAAGGTGGAACATTTACAGTGAACAACACTGGCTCATTCGGATCTGTTCAATCCATGGGTATCATTAACTACCCACAAGCAGCAATCCTACAAGTAGAATCTATCGTAAAACGCCCAGTTGTCATGGATCACGGCATGATCGCAGTTCGCGACATGGTTAACCTATGTATGTCCCTAGACCACCGCGTTCTTGATGGATTAGTATGTGGTCGCTTCTTAGCTCGTATTAAAGAAATTATTGAGAAAATGTCTAAAGAGAATACTTCTATTTATTAATAGAGTGATGAGAGAACTGACGGGCTTAAGTGCCTGTCGGTTTTTTTGATTTGCTAGGAAAAGGAGGGGCGGCTCGGAAAGATGGACAGCTGGCTCAGAAAGGCGAGGGTCTGGCTCATAAATGTATGAGACTGGCTCAGATAAGAGTAATCAGCTCACAAAATAGTCAAACCGGCTCAGAAAAGTGTAGAGTCCGCTCACAAAACTGGCAAACCAGCTCACAAAAACGAAAAACCAGCCCAATAACCCAGAAAACATTCCTCCACTCCAAATGTTTTCTTTCATTGCCGTCTCCCCATAACTATATTAAAATAAAAATAAGGAATTTTTAGTTTTATGTGAACTTTTTGATAGATTTTATTGGTTTTCGCCTTTTTTGAAAGCGATTACTAATGAGAGTTAGAGGGGGATGGGACATGAATCAGTTAAGTAAAATGAGAGTCAACAGCTTCCCTGAAGCAACTATTCAGGATTGGACTGAGCAAGCGGAGAAGGCATTAAAGGGTAAGCCAGTTGAAAAGCTTTCGACTCATACATATGAAGGTATTACTCGTAAGCCAGTATACACCGATACTGATTTAGAAGAATTACAATCGGTTAACACGGTTCCTGGAAGCTTTCCTTTTATTCGTGGAAGTCAACCAGTACAGTCACAGAAGGCAAATTGGACAGTAAGCCAGCAGCTTTCACCATTGGAAACTTTCGCCCAACTTAATCATCAGCTACAGCATGAATTAAAAAATGGTCTTGAGGCAATTAACTTTTCTATCTATCCAGCAAGTTGCCATAGAGCCCTACCAATACGAAAAAGTAGTGACATAGACACTCTTTTAACCAATCTTCCTCTAGATACTGTTCCAGTTCAAATCTATGCAGGAACTAGTTTATCAACTTTTTTACAATTATTAAAAAATAGCACGATATCATCACTTAAAGGCATTATCGGAGTCGATCCAATCGGCGAGCTAGTAAAAGAAGGGAAGCTAACAGCTACTCTCAATGACTTATACGATGAATTAAAAAGTAATTTAGATTGGAAGCGTGAGCACTTACCAGAAGTTAAAACTCTTTGGGTTCAAGCAACTCCATATCATAACAGTGGCGCTAGTGCAGTGGAAGAACTTGCCGTGACCATGGCAACGGCAACAGAATACTTACAAGCACTTGTAGAACGAGGAGTACCTATTCAAGAAGCGGCAAGTGAATTTGCATTTACGTATCCTGTTGGAAGTGACTTTTTCATGGAGATTGCAAAGTTAAGAGCAGCAAGGCTTCTATGGGCTAATATAGTAGAAGCTTTTGGTGGAGATGAGCATGTACAAAAAATGACAATCCATGGGACAACGTCTCCTTTTACTAAATCAGAGCTAGATGTGCATGTTAACATGCTACGTACGACAACAGAGGCCTTTTCTGCCGTTATCGGGGGAGTGCAAAGCTTGAATGTCGATAGCTTCCAATCAGAAGCAGATACATTTTCGAGAAGGATTGCGCGAAATACGCACTATATTTTAAAAGAAGAAAGCTTCCTATCTCATGTAGTAGATCCAGCAGCGGGTTCTTATTATGTGGAATCCCTAACTCATCAACTAGCAGATGATGCTTGGAAACTATTCCAAGGAATTGACGAAGCTGGTGGTATCGTAGAAGCTTTAAAAGCGGGTTTTCTTCAAGAAAGAATAGCGAAAGTAAGAACGAAACGCTTACAAGACATCGAAGGTAGAAAGAAAGTATTAGTTGGAACAAATATGTATGCTAATTTGGCTGAAAAGCTTGAAAAAATGAGTCATAGTAATGTTCAAACAGAGTCTGGATCAGAAGCTGGTGTAACGATGACTATTACCCCATTAAAGCCTATTACTTTAGCACAACCATATGAACAGTTACGTTTTCAAGCGAAGCAATTTGAAGAGAATACCGCTAAAAAACCAACGATTAGTATGATTAATTTAGGTACCTTAGCGGCACATAAGCCACGAACCGATTTTGCCTCTGGCTATTTCCATGTTGGTGGATTATTTACAATAGGTAGTCCGAGCTTTACAAATGTGGAGGAGTTTCAAGCATGGCTATCTACTAATCTAAAGACAAATTATGTTTGTATTTGTGGAAATGACGACTCGTATTCAACCATGCTAGATGACGTGTTAATGACGATCAAAAGAAATAGCCCTCATACAAATATCTTACTAGCAGGATTACCAGATCAGCAGAGAAAAGAGGAGTTGTTAAGCTTAGGTGTTACCGATTTTATTCATTTAAAATCCAATTGCTATGAGCAGCTCTCCGCGATTCATCAAGAAATGGGGTTGACACTAAATGAAGCCTAATTTTTCTACTAAACCATTAAACAAGAAAGCTAGTAGTTTACCTGAACATGCAGTAAGCCAGGACAACTTGGATGAATTGCTTTTTGAAACGAATGAGCAAATAAAATTAAAAGCAATTTATACAAAAGAGGATACGAAGGATCTAGGACATTTAGGGACGCTTCCGGGTATTGCCCCATATTTACGTGGACCTTATCCCACTATGTATGTGAATCGTCCTTGGACCATTCGCCAATATGCTGGATTTTCAACGGCTGAGGAGAGTAATGCCTTTTATCGTCGTAATTTAGAAATGGGACAAAAGGGACTTTCTGTAGCCTTTGATTTAGCAACGCATCGCGGCTATGACTCGGATCATCCACGAGTGGTAGGGGATGTTGGAAAAGCAGGGGTTGCCATCGATTCTATTTTAGATATGAAGATACTATTTGAAGGTATTCCATTGGATCAGATGTCGGTATCGATGACGATGAATGGCGCAGTTCTTCCGATTATGGCATTTTATATCGTAACAGCCGAAGAGCAAGGCGTTAGTCAAGAACAGCTATCAGGAACGATTCAAAATGATATTTTAAAAGAATACATGGTTCGTAACACGTATATCTATCCGCCAGAGATGTCGATGCGAATCATTGGTGATATTTTTTCGTATACGTCAAAGCACATGCCAAAGTTTAATAGTATTAGTATTTCCGGGTATCATATGCAGGAAGCGGGGGCGCCAGCGGATATTGAGCTTGCTTATACACTTGCAGATGGACTAGAATATGTTCGCACAGGCTTAGAGGCTGGAATTGAAGTAGACGCGTTTGCGCCACGTCTTTCCTTCTTCTGGGCAATCGGAATGAACTTCTTTATGGAAGTAGCAAAAATGAGAGCAGCTCGTTTTATTTGGGCCAAAATGATGAAGGAATTTAACCCGAAAAATTCGAAATCGTTGGCACTTAGAACGCATTCGCAAACTTCCGGCTGGAGCTTAACCGAGCAAGATCCATTTAATAATGTGGCTAGAACATGTATCGAGGCGCTTGCTGCAGCAAATGGTCATACGCAATCCTTGCATACGAATGCTTTAGATGAGGCGATAGCCTTGCCAACTGATTTCTCAGCAAGAATTGCACGTAACACGCAGCTTTATTTACAAGAAGAGACAGCGATAACGAAGGTGATTGATCCTTGGGCAGGCTCTTTTTATGTGGAGTCCCTCACCAATGAATTAATTGAGCGGGCGTGGAAGCATATTGAGGAAATCGAAGAGCTAGGCGGAATGGCCAAAGCAATTGAGACAGGTCTACCGAAAATGAGAATTGAAGAAGCATCTGCTCGCCGACAAGCGAAAATTGACTCTGGTAAAGAAGCGATTATCGGTGTGAATAAATTCCGTTTAGACAAAGAGGATACGGTCATTGATGTTTTAGACATTAATAATGAAGAGGTTCGCAAAAAGCAAATTGAACGTCTGGAGTCGCTTCGTGAAAATCGTGACGAAGTAAGGGTGGTAGCTGCACTTGAAGCGATAACTGATGCTGCAAAATCAGGAGAAGGAAACCTATTGGAGCTTGCAGTGGAAGCGGCAAGAGCCCGAGCAAGTCTGGGAGAGATTTCCTTGGCAATAGAGAAAGTAGCGAATCGCCATCGTGCCATTATACGTTCGATTAGTGGTGTCTATAGTAGTGAATTTTCTAATGAGGAAGAGATAAATGGCGTGAAACAACAAATCGAAGAATTTTATGAATTAGAAGGTAGAAGACCAAGAATTATGATTGCGAAAATGGGGCAGGATGGTCATGACAGAGGGGCTAAAGTCATTGCCACTGCCTTTGCAGACTTGGGCTTTGATGTGGATATCGGACCTCTTTTCCAAACACCAGAGGAAACTGCCCTGCAAGCAGTTGAAAATGATGTGCACGTAATAGGAATCAGCTCCCTTGCTGCCGGACATAAAACTTTATTGCCGCAGCTGGTAGATGAATTGAAAAAATTAAACCGTGAAGACATTATTGTCGTGATTGGTGGAGTAATACCGGCTCAAGACTATGAATTCCTATATAGCAAAGGTGCTTCCGCTATCTTTGGACCTGGAACGGTCATTCCTCGAGCAGCCGAGAAGGTATTAGAGGAAGTCTATCATCGCCTTGGTTATGAGGATGTGGAAGCAACTAATGAGTAAAGAACGCAAAAAGGTACTTCGTAAACAAGAACGAAGCGCTGAGGAAATAATTGCAGGAGTGAAAGCTGGTATTCGTTCTGATTTAGCGCAGGCGATCACCCTTGTCGAAAGTAATGCTGAGCGGCATTTTCAAAAAAGCCAAACCATTCTACAAGAGATTATGAATGCAACTGGTAAATCAGTCCGCATTGGGATTAGTGGCGTTCCTGGTGCTGGAAAAAGCACGTTCATCGAGGCCTTTGGTTTGTATCTATGTGGAATTGGAAAGAAGGTTGCTGTACTTGCCGTTGATCCAAGTAGTTCAAAGACTGGTGGAAGTATTCTAGGGGATAAAACGAGAATGGAACAGCTTGCAAGACATCCCCAAGCATTTATTCGCCCATCGCCTTCAAGTGGTACGCTTGGAGGAGTTCATCGAAAAACACGAGAGAGTATTCTTTTATGTGAAGCTGCTGGATATGATGTCATACTTGTGGAAACCGTTGGAGTTGGGCAAAGTGAAGCGATTGTAAGAGACATGGTCGACTTTTTCTTGTTACTGGTTTTAACAGGTGCAGGAGATGAGTTGCAAGGAATGAAGAAGGGAATCATGGAGCTAGTCGATGCTGTTGTCGTCAATAAAGCAGATGGGGATAATAAAGCTAAAGCCATGAAAACTGCGGAAGAGTATAAGCAGATTCTCCATTTTTTGCAGGCAGCTACAAAAGGGTGGGAGACCCAAGCCTTTACTTGTTCTGCCTTACATAATGTCGGGATCGATAAAACCTGGGACGTTATCACGGATTTTCTGGAGACAACAAAAGCTTCAGAAGAGTTTTACGAACGGAGAAACGAGCAAAAGAAGACTTGGCTCTATACATCGTTAAAACATCAGCTAGAAATGCTGTTTTTCCATAATAGCTCGATAAAAAAACAGTTACCAGAGATAGAAAAACAGATTAAAGAAGATCAAGTTTCCGTCTCCATTGCTGTGAATCAGTTAATGGAAATGTATAAAAAAGAGCAATAAAAAAAGGAAAGTGAACGTTCACTTTCCTTCATCTAGGGAGAGTTGGGGTATGGAATTCTAGATGTTACTTTTATAATACCCCATCATTTTATAATTAAACTTGCATTTTATTTTCTTTATCCGTCAGAAATTGGTATGATAGTAATAGTTTAAAATAGAGGTGAGACAACATGAATATGGATTTTAATTTATTTATGAATGATGTTGTTCGTCAAGCTAGAGAAGAAATGGAAACGGCTGGCTACGAACAATTGAAAACAGTAGAAGATGTAGAAGAAGCATTATCACGCAAAGGCACCACGCTTGTTATGGTAAACTCCGTTTGTGGTTGTGCAGGTGGAATTGCTAGACCAGCAGCGTCACATGCTGTCCATTACGATAAACGCCCAACAAACCTTGTAACAGTATTTGCCGGGCAAGATAAAGAGGCAACAGAAAAAGCTCGTGAATACTTCGAAGGTTTTCCACCATCCTCTCCATCATTCGCATTATTAAAAGATGGAAAGATTATTACAATGGTAGAGAGACATGAAATCGAAGGACATGCGCCAATGTCTGTAATCACAAAGCTACAAGGATATTTTGACGAACATTGTGAAGAACTTTAAGAGGATCGCAGCGTAGAGACGCTGCGATTTTTTTTTAGTGACTAGAGCAAATGTAAAAGGAAGCCCTATATTAAAACCGGGCTTCCTCTTCATGACTAGTTAATACCTAAGTCGTTAAAAATATCCTTTAATGTTTTCCCATTTGTTTTATCTTTTGGCGTTGGAGGGTTATCTTGACTTGGATTAACCATTAAGTAATTCTTTTCGACAAACTTAATGTCCTTTTCATCGACTGTGCCATCAAAGTTAATATCAGCATGTCGATTATCTGATCCCCAATGTTCCTTAATTTCTAATGCATCATAGATATCGATTACACCATCACCATTGACATCTCCCGCGATAATGTCATGGGAAGGAATAGTGTATGTTTTTCCAAATAATTTTCCATTATGCTCAAAGCCAATAAATTGTTTACTCTTTGTTACAAAGTGACCAGGTACCTTAAACTCCACGGTATAGGCGTCTTTGTGTAATGGCAGTCTAGGAATTTCAAATCGACCAGTCTGGTTGAAAGTGTTTATCTCATATGCTTTGCCATCCGTATCGGAGAATTTAACTTTACCTCCAACTTTAGTCCAATCCTTTGCTTCAGCATAACCGTTAGCATTTTTAAATCCTTCAGGGATAAAATTTCCTACTATAGAGTTGAAGTTAGGCTGTATTTCTAACTGAAAGCCAGCACTTAGTAACGATTTTGTTGAGCTTGTTGAAGTACTATATGTTGCAGTTGGTTCAACTGCCCCTTCAAGAACTACTAAATCAGCGTCAACAGTTAGGGTAACGTCAACAATCGCTGTATGATCTAATACTGCGGTTGGACTATTAAATGTTACTTTTACTTTCGTTCCATTCACTTCAATAGTAGCATTGTCCGCAAATTCATCCGTGAGCTTAGCTTGTACATGTTTTGCATAATTAATATTAAATAATGGTACGAAATTCCATTCAACTTCTGTTACTTCGTCTAGATTATCTAAAACTAATTGTAAATCTAATTTTTCTCCAGTAACTATTTCTGTAATATCACTTTTCGCATAGGTAACTGGAGTACCTTCTTTCACAAAATAATAGCCTTTTCTTCCTGATCTATTTCCAGCAGCATCATAACCATCCATACGGAAATGTAGGGCTTCGACACTTTCATTCATTGCAATTTCTTCAACCAATTTCCCTTGCTTGTCCATGTAGATAGGAGAAGATGGGAATGTTGAGTTCCAAAAGTAAATCATTGCATTGTTAGATTGGTTAAGATCTATGCCGATATTTTCCATATACTCTGTCTCTGCATCTAATAGTTGGATTTCAAACGGATATGTTGCTTGACCAGGTTTGTACTCAATAAATGGTGACTGGCCATCTAACGAACTTACAAAAGTAGGTCGATCAACATCTATATACATGTCTCTAGTTTCTGTTATGACTTTACCAGTAACACTTTCTCCGATGAATTTTAATTTGTAATGTCCTGCTTTTGTAATGCTTCTCTCACTTGCAATAGGCTGAGTCGGATCTCCTGTAAATTTATAATAGGTACCGTTAAAAGCATTTAGTAGCATATTAGTATCCTCACGTACAGAATGAAGCGTTCCAAGAAATCCAAGATCTTCACCTGTTTTTCCATCTTGAATAACCACATCGATAGTGTTCATTGGTGCATTTAAGCTCATCTCTGCATACAATGCTGGCAGTTTCATGTAATTAAAAGGACCTTGGTGATAGTTTTGTGGAGAATATGCTGGATTTGCGATAGTAATATCTCGAAACCCGTCTTCGCCTATTTTCACACTAAATGGCATACGGTAGACTTCACTTGCATTTGCTTTGTTTGTAAATGTAAGATAGCCTTCATATACGCCAACCTTTGCTGATTTGGGAATCATGGCAAAGATATTGGTTTTTGTTACTTTATTTTTTGTTGCATTAATCACTTTACTTGCTTGGATGGAAATTCCATTTGCTTTTAAGCTATTGGATCCATTCGCGATATTTTCCTCGACTACGACATCAAAGGCTTTGTTTGTTGTACTAGAGTTTGTTAAGTGAATGCTTTTTGTTACCTTAATATGCTTTTCACCTACTCCATAATGGCTATCAAAGCTTAATCCACCCGTTTGTTCTTTGATGTTGATAAGGGTAGCCTCTTCTGGAATTAGAGTTTCATCTTGTACTTGAATCATCATTTGGCTGTGAATTGCTTCATATGGAGAAACACGACCAGCACCAACATCAAATACGCTATAATCCCCATTGAGTGGAACCGAAGTATTCATTAAGATTGTTTTAATCGCTGCAGGATCTAGGTTGGGATTGGATTCTAGTAAAAGCGCTGCAATTCCTGCTACGTGTGGAGTAGCCATGGAAGTACCATTCAGTCTTGCATAAGCAAACTCATAATCTGTTGGATCCTCTTTATTTACCATGAAACCTGGATAAGCAGAGAGGACGTTTACTCCTGGTGCGACTACCTCTGGTTTCATATCGTTGTTAATACGGACAGGGCCTCTAGAACTAAAGCTTGCTAACGTATCGCCTTCAGTATGACCCAATTTTTCATTGGAAAAAGTAAAGCTCGTGTTACCTGATTGGATGGCTGCTAGTAACTCCGATCCAGCTTTTTGTGTCATAGAGAAGGAAGGAATAAGATCCTGGTTTTCTCCGATATTTGGAACATGACCATCCATGTTGTTATACATAATGACAGCAACTGCACCGTTGTTCTTTGCGTTCACTATTTTTTCAAATAAGGTATAGGTGCCGCGAGCGATAAAGGCAATCTTTCCATTCACATCTTTACCTTCGTAATCCTGAACAGCCCCTAGTCCAACATCGACTAATTCAAGTGTTTGACCTTCTAAAGTTGAGAAATCATCGCTATAGCTTCTTCCTATACTGACAATTTCCGTATGCCAATCAGATCCTACACTTCCTTTAAAGGTTGTAATGGCAACAGGTACATCACTTGCGCCAACTGTTAAAGCCAAAGCTGCTGATCCAGGTGACCCTAATGTGAAAGGATTTGGTCCAGCATTTCCAGCTGCAACAACTGAAGTAACTCCCTGTAACACAGCATAGTTAATGGCTGTACTAGTAGGGAAGTAAGGATCATTGATTCCAGCTCCTAAAGAGAGGTTTAATATATCCATCCCATCTTCTACAGCACGTTCTATCCCGGCAATAACCCCATCTGAAGTCCCGCTACCATAAGGTCCAAGTACGCGATATGCATATAGATCTGCCCCTGGAGCAACCCCTTGTACGGAAATATCACTATTATTCCCACTATTCTGGCCAACTATGGTTCCTGATACATGTGTACCATGAGAGGTGTAGTAAGAGCTGCTACCAGCGAATTCTGGGGATCCAGATTCCTTCCAATCCTCATAAGTAGCTTCCATCGGATCATCGTCGTTATCAACAAAGTCATATCCGCCTTTATAAGCATCTTTTAAATCGGGGTGGTTGTAATCTACACCAGTATCTAGAACTCCAATCTTTATTCCTTCACCAGTAATTCCTTCCTCATGGAGCTTGTCAATCTTTAAATGGGAAATACTTTCTACTACGGTGGTAGGTGTTGTAGCTGGATCTGCATCAATTGCTGTTTCAATTGTTACAGGATCTACCGTGAACTCTGCATTTTTATAGACTGCTTGAACCACTTCGGATTGCATTAATGTTGCGACTTTACTAGCAGGGAGGGTCATTGCCACTCCATTATAGGCTGTCTTAAATTCACGGGTAATGTTGCCGCCCAATGCTTTCCCTTTTAGATTTTTAGCTGTAGGTAATATTTCCTGTAAGTCCTCTTTGAATTGCTTATGTTCCTTTTCTACCTGTGCTCTTGCATCGGCTTTTTTCAATTGTTTTCCTTTCATAGAAGCGGCTAGTACAGCTACTTCTCCTGGATCCGAGTTGAATTGGACGATAACAGAAACTTCCTTGTCTTCTTTAAGTTCCTTTTCGCTAAACCCTTGTACTCCGTAGCTTTGCGTTGCTTCTAATTGTTGTAGAGCTTGCCGTTGTTCTTCCGTAAGAGTCTGAAGAATTTGTTCCGCTCTAGTTGGTTGCTGCGCACTTGCGGTTGGTAGATACGCCTGGAAAGGACTTACAAGTAGCCCTACCGTTAAAGTAATAGCTGCAGTTCTCTTGACGAATTTTTCTTTAATTCTCATGATTCCACCTCAATCGTTTAATTTTCATACTAGTAAGAAAGACGTAATTTTCTGTAAATAACTCTTGTTTAAATTGTAAGAGAATTATCGAAATTTAGGTATCGGGGGAATGAAGATAAGTTAAAAGTCCTGATTCGTGAAGATATATAGATATAAGGGTTTCGATTTAGTGAAATTTTAGGGTATTTTGCTTATAAAATTAGGGGGATTTTTGATCGCAGTTCAAAGACAAGAAGTCCAATTAGGAAAAAACGGATAGAAAAAAGCTTATCTTACAAACCTGTAAGACAAATGTAATCTAGATAGATGGGAAGCGAACCGCGAAGTACCTATAATAAAGTCAATAGCGACGAGTTATTAGAAGGAGGGTTGAAAATGAAAATAGCCATAGAAATTATAATAGCCGTATTAGAAGTTTTAATGGATGGGAAGCAAGTAGCGAATCAATTAAACGAAGGAGAAATCTATCATTCAGTTAATTAGCCTGAATAATTTTAATACAAAATAGGAGCTGAACACATGAGAAAGTTAATAGGAGTATCTCTAACGGTAGTTATTGCAGGGGCTTTGATGATAGGGTGGAGTGCAATTAAAGATTCTTTTGTAAAAGCTAATGGGGTTATTTTATACGGCGACCATAATCAGATAGAAGAAGTATTAAATCAAGAGAAGAATGTTAAAGAAAAAGTACAATATAAATTTAAAATTTTTGAAGATGGTGAGCAAAAAATAATGATTATCGACGAAACAACAGCGAATGCTCTTGTGAATATATCGTTGATAAAAGAAGTGAAAGAAGAACCTGGCACTGAAGCGATTAAATCAATTCCCAGAGTGACAAAAGGTAAAGGACTTCTATTTGCCAAAGAAACTACGGACAATATCGATCTGGATGGACAAGTAATACAAGTGTCGTACGAAGGAAATAAGATTATTGGTGATGGAAGAGTTTATAGTGATATGTTCTTAATTATGAACGATATGGATTGGTCTGTTATGAAAGGAACTGAGAAATCGATGGGGATAATAGAATACGCTAAAGATCCAGCAAAGAAACTCGGTGAATTCAATGTGGAGGGAGTACAGTTGGTAAAAATAATTAACTAAATAGAAAAGGGTCTGCTCTATTTAAAATAGGACAGACCCTTTTCTTGAAAAATAGAAGGAAAGGCATATGATAAATTTCTGCAAGAAAAGAGGAGCAAGTGTTGGAAGTTATGCAATAACGCTTGAATATCCCTTGGTTTTAGGTTACTATCGTAGTGGTAACTTTTAATTATAGGGAAGTGATATGATGGATAGACGAGTTTATTTATTAACGATTGTTTCATTTGTTGTAGGAATGTCGGAATTGATTGTAGGTGGGTTGCTTGACTTAATCTCATCAGATTTAGGCGTGAGTCTAGGTGAAACGGGACTACTCATAACCGTGTTTTCACTTGTGTTTGCAATAGCAGCTCCTATTTTATTGACTTTAACGTCACGAATGGAGCGGAAACGTTTAACATTAATTTCCTTATTCGTTTTCTTTTTAGGGAATATGATAGCAGTCTTAAGTACAACCTTTAGTGTATTATTACTAGCGCGAATCATTTCAGCTGTGAGTGGATCATTGATCGTCGTTTTATGCGTAACGATAGCGTCCAATATTGTAACGGAAAAATACCGCGCTCGTGCCATTGGAGTGGTATTTATGGGAATAAGCGCTTCTCTTGTATTGGGAATTCCAATCGGATTAATGTTGGGAAATGCCTTTGGTTGGCAGGCTCCTTTTATCATGATCGCGGTGTTAACCTTGTTTTCCGCTATTGGTGTGCATTTCTTTATGGGGGAAATTGCTCCAAAGCCCCCCATTCCAATCGGAGTACAGCTACGTACATTAAAAAATCGCAAGATATTATTTACACAATTGACATCTTTTCTGTTTTTGGCGGGTCATTTAACCTTATATGGATATTTGACACCATTCTTAAAAATGACGTTAGGACTAGATGGAACTTGGGTTAGTATTGTTTATTTAATCTTCGGAGTTGCAGCAGTAGTTGGTGGAGGGTTAGGCGGAATGTTAGCTGATCGGTTCGGTACAAAACCTACCATTCTATCTGTAATTATCGTGTTTGGATTATCGATTTTTGCGATTCCCTACACAACATTCGCTTTGCCGTTATTTTTAATTGTAATGATTATTTGGAGTATGTTAAGCTGGGCAATTACACCAGCCATACAAGGCTATCTTATTGAGTCCTCACCTGAAACTTCTGATATACAGCAAGGCTTAAACAATTCTGCACTTCACTTTGGGATTGCTTTTGGTTCCTTAGTTGGTGGGATTGTTATTGAAAGTGCATCTGTTGAACAAAATGCTACAGTCGGCGGATTATTTATCATCTTAGCCCTAGGTACGGCCGTTATTTCTATGGCGAAAGCAAAGAGTAGTTCCATATCTTTTTTTAGGAATAGCGAAGTGAGTAAGTGAATTGATGCTAAAAAAGCTTGTGTATAAGGGCGATTGAATTGTTATATGAAAAAATGTAATATGAAAAAAGAGGCTGGTTCAGATGTTTGTTTTAATAACATTCTGAGTCAGCCTCTCTATGTATCAATTTCCGATTAGGAGAAAATAGCTACATTACTAGTAGCGTAATTTCATAAGTATAGTTCTAATCTCTTCATCATTCATTAATAATTCAGCGTGTTTATCGGTAATTTTTGCTAGGGCAACATCATGATAGAAGAACTCCGTGAATACTTTAATAAAAGGCTTCGACATTGTTTTCAAAGCTTGCCAAGATTGATCCTCCATACCAGCAAATATAACTTCTTTATCATCAATGATGATTAATCGGAATTGTTCTAATGATTGATGTTCTTTTGCAGGAATGAGGGTGTGTATATTCGAAAGATCTGTTTTCAATTCACCTACTACAAGTACTTCTACATGAACGCCTTGCTCTTCTTTTTCTTGTAAAATAGTTACATATTCCTTTATATCATCATTCCAAGCAGAGACTCGAACAGATTTTGTTGCATCTTTAATAAGCTGTTTACATTGTGCTCGAATAGATGAATCAACTTTTAAACTCCAGACTTGTTCATCATAAAAAGTCTTTTTGTAATTGTTGTTTTCTAATTGCTTCACATTATCCTGAAATTCAGTTGTCAGCTTTTCAATAACAAGTGATAACGGCAATGCAGTATACAACTTTTTCTTCTCAGAAACGGAATCGAATACCATCCCTTTTTCTATTAAACGTGAGATAATCTCATACACCTTAGATTTTGGTACCCCTGAATATTTAACGATATTCGTAGCATCCATTGGTTCCTCACTTGAGGCAAGGACATTAAAAACTTTACTTTCATACTGTGAAAAACCAAATTTTTGTAGCATATTTCCTCCTAAAAGATAACATTTAAACGAACCATTAAAAAAGTACTTCCTTTATAATAATAAAGGAAAATTGAAACCAAATACAACACATGTGTCATTCCACTAAAATAAGTTTTAAAAACAAGGCTTTGTTAAGTTTATGGTTTAACAGATTGAGTCTTATCATCAGGGAGTTTAAAGGTGACACTCTATTTTCAGGGTAGCCAAAAACATAAGAAAACTGCTCAAATTGGTATAATTCTACCTTTGAGCAGTCGCTTTACTAATTAATGAACATTCAGTGCTTTTAAAATATCCTCTAATGTTTTTCCGTTTGCTTCTTCCTTCGGTGTAGGTGTATTATCCTGACTTGGATTTACTTTCAAATAATTCGTTACAACATAATGGATATCCTTGGCGTCTACTACACCATCAAAGTTGATGTCTGGATTACGAGAATCAGAGCCCCAATGCTCTTGGATCTCTAAAGCGTCATAAATATCAATGACACCATCACCATTTACATCACCGGCAACGATATCATGGGAAAGAATATGGTGAGCTCTACCGTATAATTTTCCATTATGCTCAAAACCGATTAATTGTTCACTCTTCGTGATAAAGTGACCTGGTACAATAAATTCTACTGTATAGGGATCCTTACTCAAAGGAATCTTAGGGATGTGATATTGTGCTGCTTGATCAATGTAAGGCGTACCATCAAACACTTCTCCAGTTTGACTATACAGCTTAACTGTCGCACCAACTTTGCTCCAATCTTTGCGCTCATAATAGCCTGATCCACCATTTGAGCCTTCGATATAGAATCCTTTCGGTGTCACATGCCCATATGCTCTAGAAAAATCTGGTTGAACCTCGAAGTTAAACCCACTACTTAATAGCGTACTAGATTCACTAGTGGAAGTTTTATAGGTTGCTCTTGGTGCAACCTCACCGTAAACAAAGTACTCTTCATCCTGTACCTGTAGAGTTAGATTGATAGCTGCTGCCTTATCTAATTTTTCACTAGGGTTGTTAAAGGTTAGCTTTACCTTAGAGTCTTCCACTTTAATGGAAGCTTTATCTGCAAATGCTTCCGTTAGTGTAGCATCTACGAGATGTGTGAGTGAAATACCATTTTGTGAAGCAAAATTCCACTCAACTTCTGTTACGGCTTCAACATTATCTAAAACTAATTGCGCTGTAATTTCCTCTCCCGTTTCTGCAAATTTAACATCGCTCTTTGCGTAGGTAACAGGAGTTCCTTCTTTTACAAAGTAATAGTTTTTGGTAAGTGCTCTATTTCCTGCAGAATCATAGCCATCCATACGGAAGGAAAGGGCAGGAACGTTTTCATTCATTGCAATTTCTTCGACAAACTTTCCGTTTTCATCCATAGGTAATGGAGTGGAAGGGAATGGAGTATTCCAGTAATAGACCATTTGGTTTCTAGAATGGTCGATATCAACTCCTAAAGCCTGCAATTCTTCTACAGCTGTATCTGTAATTTGAATTTCAAAAGGATAGGTTGCTTGTCCTGGTTTATATTCAAGAAACGGCGAATCTCCATCTAAGGAGCTGGTAAACGTAGGTTTATCAATATCGATTAAGAAGTCACGAACTTCCGTGAACGTTTTACCCGTTACACTTTGCGAAATAAATTTGAATTTGTAATGTCCTGTACCAACTTTACTTTGCTCAGATGAAATCGGTTCATTTGGATTGCCTGTAAATTTATAGTAATGTCCGTTAAAAACATTCATTAGTAAATTCGTATTGTCGGGTCGAGAGCTTAAGTTTGCTGTTCCAATAATACCAAGGTCATTTCCCGTTTTCCCATCCTGTACGATAACGTCCATCGTATACATTGGTGCACTCATGTTGAATTCTGCAAAGACAAAAGGATTTTTCAAACTATTAAATCCCTCTTGATTTAAATAGCTCGGAGAATAGGCTGGATTATAAAGTTCTAAACTGTTGAATCCGTCACCGCCAATTTTGACACTAAAAGGCATCCGGAATACTTGCTTTGCATCCGCTTTATTCGTAAAAGTAAGGTAACCTTCATACACACCTGGCTGTGCTGACTTCGGTATCATGGCGAAAACATTCGTTTTCGTTAGTTTATTCTTGGTTGCGTTAAGACTTTTGCTTGCTTGAATGGTGATTCCATTTTCCTTCATGCTTTTAGAACCATTTACAACGTTTTCTTCCACCTTCACGTCAAAGGTTTTGTTTTCTGAGCTGGAATTGGTGATATGAATGCCTTTTGTTACTCGGATATGCTTATCACCTACTCCATAGTGGCTATCAAAGCTTAATCCGCCAGTTTGCTCTTTTATCGTAATAAGATTTTCTTCTTCAGGGATAAGTGTTTCATCCTGAACCTGGAACATAATTTGACTATGAACGGCTTCATAAGGTGAAACTCTACCTGCTCCTACATCAAATACACTG
Source organism: Sutcliffiella halmapala (assembly GCF_002019665.1). Taxonomy (GTDB): domain Bacteria; phylum Bacillota; class Bacilli; order Bacillales; family Bacillaceae_I; genus Sutcliffiella_A; species Sutcliffiella_A halmapala. The sequence goes on from NZ_KV917375.1 coordinate 1,665,475, forward strand.
TATTCACCGTTAAGTGGAACAGAAGTATTCATCAAGATAGTTTTAATAGCTGCAGGATCTAAATTTGGGTTGGACTCAAGTAACAGGGCAGCAATTCCTGTTACATGTGGTGCAGACATAGATGTACCAGAAATTTTGGCGTAAGCGTACTTATAATCATTAGGATTATCCTTAAACATAAACGCTGGGAATGCAGAAAGCACATTCACACCTGGAGCGACAACTTCCGGTTTCATGTCATTGTTTTCACGAACTGGACCACGCGAGCTGAAATCTGCAAGTTTGTCTCCTTCGGTTTGCGCTTGAACCTCATTGGAAAATGTAAAAGTTGTTTTACCTTCATTTATTGCTGCTTTTAATTCTAAACCTGCTGCTTCCGTCATTGAGAAGGAAGGGATAAGTGCCGGATCTTCTCCAATAGTTGGAACATGTCCGCCCGTATTATTATACATGACAACAGCCACTGCGCCGTTTGCTTTTGCGTGAGCAATTTTGTCAAATAAGGTGTGCACCCCACGAGCAATAAACGCAATTTTTCCATTCACATCTTTACCTGAAAAGTCTTCTGGGCCAGCTAATCCCACATCCACTAATTCAAGAGAAGTTCCTTCTAGGTCAGAAAGATTATCTTTATAACTTCTGGCCATGCTTACAATCTCAGTATTCCAATCACTGCCAACACTGCCTGTATATTTAGTAATATCTACAGGAACATCACTTGCCCCTACAGTAAGTGCTAAGGCAGCCGTTCCTGGTGATCCTAATGTGCCTGAATTAGGTCCAGCGTTTCCAGCAGACACAACTGACGTAACTCCCTGTAACACAGCATAGTTAATAGCATTACTTGTAGGGTAGTAAGGGTCATTAATCGACGCTCCTAATGATAGGTTAATAACATCCATTCCATCTTCAACAGCTCGTTCAATTCCAGCAATGACACCATCTGATGTCCCGCTACCATAAGGACCAAGGACTCGATAGGCATAAAGCTCTGCATCCGGGGCAACTCCTTGCAAGGAAACCTCGCTATCATTTTTGTTTTGTCCAACAATGGTTCCAGAGACATGTGTACCATGGTACGTGTAGTAGGAGTTACCTTGATACTCTGGATATCCTGATTTTTCCCAATCTTCATAGGTTGTTTCCATCGGATCATTGTCATTATCTATAAAATCATAACCGCCTTTATAGGCATCCTTAATATCTGGATGGTTGTAGTCAACCCCAGTATCAAGAACGCCAATTTTGACACCTTCTCCAGTAATTCCTTCTTCATGAAGTTTATCAATTTTTAAGTGTGCAATACTTTCAACAACAGTTGTAGGAATATTTGTAGGCTTCGCATCTTCAGAGGTTTCTAGTTGTAGTAAGGGGTCGACTTTAAATTCCGTATTTTTATAAACAGCTTGGACGACATCAGATTGCATTAATAACTCTACCTGATTTGCAGGAAGTGTCATCGCAACACCATTATAAGCTATTTTATATTCACGATTAATTATACTACCAAGCTTTTTCCCCTTTAAATTCTGCGTAGGGAGAATGTCTTTCATATCTTTTTTAAACTGGTTATGTTCAGTGTCCACTTGATTTTTTGCATGGGCAATTTTTAAATTTTTGCCTTTTGCAGCAGCAGCTAAGACAGCTACTTCTCCTGGGTCGGATTTAAATTGAACAATGACAGATACATTTTTGTCTTCTTCTAATTCTTTCTCCTTGAAACCATGTAGTCCGTAGTTTTGTTGAACTTCTAATTTGTGAAGGGCTTCTCGTTGTGCTTCTGTTAAAGACTGAAGGATTTGCTCGGCGCGTGTGGGTTGGTCAGCACTAGCTGTTGGTATGTACGCTTGGAAGGGACTTACTAAAAGCCCAACCGTTAACGTTACAGCAGCGGTTCTCTTGAATAGTTTTGCCTTAATCTTCATTTTTTCACCTCGTTTTTAGTGTAGCTAACTATCAGAATCGTAAATTTCTGATAATTAACCTTGGCTAAATTGTAAGAGATTCATAGATCTATTGGTATTGGGGGAATCGTTTTGAGTAAAAAGTCTGAAAATCAAGAAAAATGTAGAGGGAAAGTTACTATTTTATAAAAAGCAAAACCAATTTAGTTAAAAATAACCAGATGTTTTTAGGGATTTTTCATAATAATTACCCCGATTTACTTCTTGTGTAGCAGCTTCTACTATTAATAGTGCGAATAATTAGAAAATAATCGTTCGCATGATTAAAGAAAAAGGGTGAGAAAATGAGAAGAATCTCGAAAAAAATGGTTGTTTATGCTTTTATTCTTGTTTTACTGGTAAGTAGTTTTGCATCACCTGCAAGTGCACAGTTTGAGGTGCAGAAGCAGGTGGATCATCAGGCGAAAGAAAATCAACCTGCAATTCCTTTTTCCGTAGATAAGGGGGATCACCCTTTATACGATAAGGACGGTACAGAAATTGATCCAAATGAAAAAGTAAGATTGATCGTAGAAGTAGACGTAAAGAAAAACACAAAGAATCTACCAAATGTTCAAGTAGAGCAAGTGAAGAAAGAGTTTATGAAAAAACGTGATGATTCTTCTAAAGTAAGGCATACCTATACCTCTGGTTTCTACGGATTTAGTATGGAAACAACGATGGCAGAAGCAGAAAAAATTCAAGCGGTAAATGGTGTCAAGGATATTCGTCTTGCGAAGACTTACGAGCATACCGTGTTAAATAGTAAGGATATCGTTGAAGCGATGAATGTTTGGTCGTCCTATAGGGTATCATTGATTTAGTAATGATGCCCTATTTTTTTGTTGGAAGGGGAAATAGGGAACGAGGACTAGCGGCCCATGCCCTAAAATCAGGAAAGTATGAAAAATTAGGGATGCTAGTCGGGAATAATCGACACATTGTATCAAATGTTCCATAGAGTATTTGACTTGTTTTTGTCGGTTAGCTATATTAAATCTTGAATACATGGATTTAATTTCCAGTACAGGTAATAGAAAGTAAAGAAGTGCTATGATTTTTAATCCTGATTATGATATGGGAGGGCTTCAATGGAATTAGTAGATATACTTAAACGGAAAAATATGAATGTAGTTGAAATGCCGAATGAGGGATCATCCTTAAGAAAGCAATGGGAAAAAAACTTTGCTAGTCATATTACTGCTAGTGAAAAAGATAAAATCTTTTTATATGATACTGATGGTACAAGTGGCTTCTTGTGGCATATTTTTAGTTACAATAAACGGGACTTCTTTGAAGGAGAAAAAGCAGAGGAAGATTTTAATTTACAAAGTAAGAAAAGCTGTTATATCTTTTATCAACATTCCGATCATGCATTTATGATTGAAACAGCCTCTACACTTAACCATCGTGACCTATTAGATGAAGAAGATATCTATGTAGTAGATACAGAGTTTACCTGGACGTATGTTAGAACGCATGAATCAGGATGGTGCGGTCCTTATTATAGTCGGAAAAAGTAAAAATCAAATTACCAATATAGTACTAAAAAGCTTGGATTACTTGTTATTTTAAATAATGAATAAAAAGATAAGTTACAAAGCACGAAATAAGAAAAAGTTGTAAATTAATATTGACTAGTAGAAGATAATTCGATATATTAATTAAAAATTCAAATAATGCATCGATGAGGACATGAGTTTTTCTTTACGGTTCACAGAGAGGGAGGGGATGGCTGAAAACCTCCTAACACGAAAGAATAGCTTACCACCTTGGAGCAGTATTGGTGAACTCAAAGTAATCAATACCGTAGCGCTACGATACAGCAAAACGAAGCCATCATTTGTTGCTTTAAGTGATGGGAAGTTGGGTGGAACCACGAGACAACACACTCGTCCCTTTTATGAGGGATGGGTGTGTTTTTTATTTTTAACTAAATAGGACAAAGCACGGATAAGGACATGAGTTTTTCTTTACGGTTCACAGAGAGGGAAGGCACGGCTGGAAACTTCCCAACACGAAAGAATAGCTTACCGCCTTGGAGCAGTATTGGTGAACTCAAAGTAATCAATACCGTAGCGCTACGATACAGCAGAACGAAGCCATCATTTATTGTTAAAGTGATGGGAAGTTGGGTGGAACCACGAGACAACACACGCTCGTCCCTTTTAGGAGGGATGGATGTGTGTTTTTATTTTTCAAAAAAATAAGGAGTGGTGAAGCATGAGTCAAAGAGAAGTTGTCATTAAGTTTCCAGATGGAAAGGAAAAGAATTATTTTCAAGGTATATCTTTAGCGGAAATTGCACAGTCCGTAAGCCCGAGTTTAAAAAAGAAAACGGTGGCTGGTATGGTAAACGGTTCATTATACGATGTAAATAGGAGCATTATCCAGGATGCAGATATTGAGCTATTCGATCTTAATTCTTCAGCTGGGATTGAGATTATGAGACATACAACTGCCCATGTATTAGCTCAAGCGGTTAAGCGACTATATGGCAATGTTCAATTAGGAATAGGTCCAGTGATTGAAAATGGCTTTTATTATGATTTTGAGTTAGAGCACACTCTAACTAGCGATGAACTAGCTAAAATAGAAAAAGAGATGAATAAAATCATTGCTGAGAATTTATCTGTTATCCGAGAAGAAATATCACGCGAAAAGGCAAATGAAATCTTTGCACATGACTCATTAAAGCTAGAACTATTAGCCGATATACCAGAAAGCGATGTTGTCACAGTATATCGTCAAGGTGAGCACGTTGATTTATGTCGCGGGCCGCATTTGCCAGCAACAAGGTTCATTAAAGCCTTTAAATTAACACATATGTCTGGGGCTTATTGGCGAGGGGATAGTGAAAATAAAGTATTGCAGCGAATTTACGGTGTCGCGTTTGCATCAAAGGAAGAGTTAGAGGAGTATTTTCATTTTTTAGAGGAAGCACAAAAACGAAATCATCGAAAATTAGGGAATGAATTAGAACTATTCATGTTCTCCGAAGAAGCACCTGGAATGCCCTTTTATTTAGCAAATGGACAGTTAATCCGAAATGAGCTGGAGGCATTTTTAAGGAAGCTACAAACAGCAAACGACTATAAAGAAGTTCGCACGCCACTGATGATGAATCAGCGACTTTGGGAGCAGTCAGGACATTGGAATCATTACAAGGAAAATATGTATTTTACAAAAGTAGACGATCAGAGTTTTGCCTTAAAGCCGATGAACTGTCCAGGACATATGCTGATTTTTAAAGATAAGCTTCATTCTTATCGTGATCTTCCGATTCGGATGGCCGAGTTCGGGCAAGTCCATCGTCATGAATTCAGTGGTGCTTTAAATGGGATGCTAAGGGTTCGTACTTTCTGTCAGGACGATGCTCATATCTTTGTTACACCAGATCAAATCGAAGCTGAAATTACAGCAGCGTTAAAGTTAATCGATTATGTCTATCGTACTTTCGGGTTCCACTATGATATTGAGCTTTCAACAAGACCGGACGATCATATGGGAGAAGAGGCGTTATGGGATCAGGCAGAAGGTTCATTAATGAATGTGTTAAATAAGTTAGGCTACGATTATAAAATTAATGAAGGGGACGGAGCGTTCTACGGGCCAAAAATTGATATTCACATTAAAGATGCTTTGAAGAGAAGCCATCAATGTGCGACTGTTCAGCTAGATTTCCAAATGCCTGAAAAATTTGATTTATCTTATGTAGATGAGCACAACAAAAAGGTCCGTCCGGTGGTCATACATCGGGCAGTATTTGGCTCTATTGACCGCTTTCTTGGAATCTTAATTGAACATTTTGGCGGTGTCTTTCCTGTATGGCTTGCACCTGTTCAAGTGAAAGTAATACCTGTATCAAATGACATTCATCGAGAATATGTAGAAGAACTTACGCAACAATTGAAACAAGCGGAAATACGTGTTGACCTTGATTTACGTGACGAGAAATTAGGCTATAAAATACGTGAAGCTCAAATGAAGAAGATCCCATATATTCTTGTTGTGGGTGATAAGGAATTAGAAAAACAAACTGTAAATGTAAGAGAGCATGGTAAAGAATATTCGAATGAAGTGAAGCTAGTGGAGTTCATTTCTGATATAAAAGAAAGTATTAACAATAAACGTTTAGATAAATGATGGAATAGAAGGCGCGCTTCATAGTGAAGCTGGCCTTCTATTTTTCTCTATTAAAATTGGAAAATATGAAACTTTTTTCCTTAATTTTACGTAAATAGAGTAAATACGAGGGGGGATCTGAAAGTGCTAACATATATTAACGATCATCTTCTAGATTTAAAAGATAAAATGAGAAAGAAGCAGAAATGGGAGAAGCAATTAGAGGATTATAAAAGAGAATTAATGGGAATTGAGAATGCGATTTCTAATCTGCTCCATAAGTTGGCAACCGAACAGAAGGATGTAGAAAAGCTAGAGGGATTCAGTGTAACAAAATTATTTCTTACTTTACGGGGAACAGTCGAGAACCAGTTGGACAAAGAAAAACAAGAAGTCGCTGCCCTTCAATTAAAGTTAGAAGAAGCCATGCTCTCACGTAGTGAAATTCAAGAAACCATTCTACAATTGGCAGAGAAGCTCTCTGAACTAGCAAATGTCGAAAGTGATTATTATAGCTTATTTACTACAAAAGAAACGTATATAAAGGAAAGTAACATGCCTTCCTCCATAAAACTATATGAGTTACAGGAGCAAGAAGGAGGTATAAAAGCAGCTCTAACTGAATTGTACGAAGCAATTGACGCAGGAAATAAAGTGAATCAATCTCTCCACAATGCCATTGAATCTTTAGAGAAGGCGAAAGGTTGGGGTACCATTGACATGTTTGGTGGTGGAATGCTTTCCACAGCAGTCAAGCACAATCATATTGATGATGCCACCAGTTATATTCACCAAGCTCAATCCCGTATGCGAAGCTTTCAAAAGGAACTATTAGATCTAAATGAAGAAGCAGATTTACAGCTCAATATTTCAGCTTTATTAAAATTTACCGACTTCTTCTTCGATGGTTTAGTGGCAGATTGGATGGTTCAAGGAAGAATTAAGAATTCATTAGAGCAAACTAGAAATCAACAATCTGAAATTAGTAGCATCATCTCCAAATTAAAAACACAAGCAACCGAGAAAAAAAGGGAACTGAAACGTACTAAAGCTAAGAGGAGAGAATTTGTGGAAAGCGTGTAAATGCAAACGACATAGAAAAGGGGCATTTCCTGAATTTTGAGGAATGGCCTTTTTTATATTTTCATAAAAAATTCAATATGCAGCAGTTTTTTCAAAAACAAAGCAGGAAAACAAACTAAAATACAGAATATATGTTCTTATAATCGAATTGGGGGTCTAAACATGAACCTAGAGTCACTTACAATAAATAAGCAAAGCTGGGATGAAGTAGCAGAGCGATTTTATGGAAGAAATCCGCTTCCTGAATATGGTCCGTTAGCACCGACCGAGGACGAGTTACTATTATTCGGCGATGTAAGCAATATGAAAGTACTAGATATTGGGTGTGGCAGCGGTCATTCCCTCCTATATATGCAACAGCAGAATGCTAGGGAGCTCTGGGGAATAGATTTGTCCAATAAACAAATCGAAGCTGCAAAAGCATTATTAGAAACTAGCAATGCCCCTGTACATTTATTTGAATCTCCGATGGAAGAGAACCCAGGTCTGCCCGAAAGGTATTTTGACATTGTCTATTCTATTTATGCTTTAGGGTGGACGACAAATCTTGAACAAACATTGGAAAATATTCATCGCTATTTGAAGCAAGGTGGAACCTTCATTTTTAGCTGGGAGCATCCACTACATAGTCGTATAGCTAAAATAGAAGAAAAATTAACGATTCATAAATCTTATCATGATGAGGGTTCTTACGACCATGAAGCATGGGGTGCACCAGCCATCATGCAGCAATTTAGAATTAGTACCTATATAAATACTTTAATCAACTATGGATTTCAAATCGAAAAAATAATCGAGGATGTTCGCTTAACAGAAGAGGATATTCAGCGACACGAAAATAGATGGTATTCGTATGAAAAAGCCAAAATGGTACCTACTACGTTCATAATAAAATGTAAAAAAATCTAGCTCAAAGTAAAAGGCGGGTACGATGGAAACGATTAAAAATGACAGCATATTAGAAGATATATTGATGTGCTGTAAACAATTATTTGACATGGATGTTACAAAAGCAGTTCCTATTCATCGGGGGTGGCTGAATCTCAAGTGGAAGGTAAAAACGAATTCAGGCAATTTTCTAATCAAGCAGTTTAATAAAGATAGGTTCCGACTCTACAATGAGAAGGAGCTTTTATATACGTTTTCTCAACAAAAAAGATTGTATGACGAGGGTTTCCCTTGCCCGAAATTATATCCCAATTGTAATCGGTTCTTGTTAGAATCCGAAAATGGGGAGCGTTTCATGGTAATGGAATTTTGTGAAGGGAAGCTGCATGCACCAGGTACAGTAAATGAACAACAAATGTTTGATTTAGGAAAAGTGACAAGTAAAATGCATTGCCTTTTAAATAATGGTGCTACTAGAAAGAAAAAGAAGGCTGAATTTATTCCGCCACCTCCCGAAAAAAGGCTGGAGCATTGGCGGTCTGTTAGGAAGGAAGTTAAAGCAGCTGGAAACCTTTCATTATTACCAACGATTGAGTTGCAGTTAAGTCTTACCGAAAAAATGAGCCTTACTGATTTTAATCTAAATGAAACAGGTTGGGCTCATCGCGATTTATTTTTAGATAATATTTTATTTGCCGAAAGCCATGTTTCCGCCATTTTAGATTTTGATAGGATGAAATATGACTATCCTCAACTTGATGTCGCAAGAGCAATTATGTCAGCTACTTTACTCCATCATTCCTTAAACTTATCACTTGTGCAGGCTTTTATAGAAGGCTATAAGGTAGAACAAACGATAGGAAAGGGATTCTTAACTAAGGCACTTTCCTTACTTTGGTATATGGAAAGTACTTGGTGGATTGAACCGAATATGGAACACCATAAAGGACCTCCTGTACGATTTGCGGAAGAGATGATATGGCTTTCTGAGAATTTCTTAGAATTAGAAAGTATCTTAGGAGATTTATAATGTAACGTGAAAAGGAGAAGAAATTGACCGTTATAGATGAAATATATGGAGAATTCTTGATTGAAGGGCTCTTGGAAGAGTTAATTCTCAGTAGTCCAGTTCAACGATTAAAAGGTGTCTATCAAGGTGGGTCAAGCTATTTAGTGAATGAGAAATGGGATGTCACAAGGTATGAGCATTCCATCGGTGTCATGCTGCTAATTAAGAGACTCGGAGGTTCTTTAGAAGAACTAGTCGCTGGATTGTTGCATGATGTCTCCCAAACTGCTTTTTCTCATGTCATTGATTTTGTTTTTGAAAATAAAGAAGAAAACTATCACGAGAAAATCTTCACTACTACCATTGCGGAGTCTGAAATCACGCAAATACTTAGCAACTATGGCTATGACTATCAATCTATTCTGTTTGACGATTCAAAAAGGAGCATACTCGAACAGCCAGTGCCTGCGTTATGTGCTGATCGAGTGGATTACACGATTCGTGATATGTATCGGTACGGGTAGAAGAGGTTCACTATTTTTTAGAGAATTTGATTATTTGGGACGGGAAAATGTGCTTGAAAACGGTGTCAGCAGCTGAATGGTTTGTGGAAACTTATTATAAAGAAGTGATTGGATGTTTCATGGACCCACTAAATATCTATGGCTATGACCGTTTAGCATAGGTGATGAAATTAGCGCTGGACAAACATCTAATGGACCTATCTGCATTACAAGCTACAGATAAAGAAGTCATGCAGCTTCTAGAATCTTTAGACGATCAAGAAATCCAAAGCCTATTAATGGAGCTTCATCGGAATGTACAAGTCAAAGAAGATAGGAATAAATATGATATACATCTGACTAATAAAGTGAGACTAATAGATCCGCTTGTCCTTTATCAAAAAAAACTACAAAAAGGATCGGGCTTATCTGAGAATGTTAGACGAATGGGAGAAGAAGCTAAAAAGAAATTTGAGTGTGGGACATATGTAAAAGTAATAGTAAGAGAGTTTTGTTATAAAATAATTAACAAAATTATCGTTGGATCTTAACTGATACATCTAACAACACCTTTTAATGGTTTACACTTCTTAAAATCTAACTTGTGGGATTTGTTACAGTAGAGAATGGATTATATGAAGAATTATCTAGTGAAATTACTAAAGGAAGGGAGGGAATTCAAACGAAAAAAATCATTCTTCTAATGCTATTTTGTTTTACCTTAATATTATCTGCTTGTTCACAAGGTGAAGAAGATAAACAAGGGTTTTCAGGGGTTATTAGTGATGGGGACACTATGGGTTATGAGTACACCGTAACTAAAGAACAAAGATCATTTTCTTGGAAGGTTGGATATAGAGGAGATACAACTATTATTAAAGAAAGTACCGCAAATAAAAATGATTTAGAAAATTTTAGGACTGCTGTAAATGATAGTAAAGAGGTTTTAGGAAAACTAATTATTTCAGTATCATACTTTTTAATTGTAATAATTACAACGCTTACTCTTTATAAGAAAAAAAGAAAAATGTTAAAAGAAGTAAGTGTTGTTATCGCTGTGTTAGCAGGTTTTGCATTTTACATTGCTGTTGAATCATCATTTGATTTAAATAGTTCGTTACGAGATGCAAAACACTATTATTTAATACTAACTAAATAGAGGATGATTTCTTCAATAGAAAACAAAATTTAATCAATATCATCCCCAGGAAGAACACCTAAAACAACTACTAACAAAATAAATAAGAGACGTATTCTAATGTCATGTGTAACAAATTTAAATAGGACGATAAACACGATTCCTAAGATTGGATTTTCTTCAAGCTGGAGAATTACAATGATTTCTAACAGGGAAACTACAGCTTCTTGCACTTGTTCGTCGTTAAACATAATCTCCTTCCTTTCTGTCAGTTGCTTTAGCATACTATAGGAAAAGCGAAATGGTGTATGTATTATTGAAAATGTATATTTGTCGGATAAATAAAAAAAATTAGCTGTTCTTGCGTTTGAAATAGGTAACGATTCCTTAATGCGAAGGGGGTGCCTCATGGAATTTATCATCAATCATACAGCTTTTAAAAATGCTGTATTGGAAGTTGGCAAAATTGTTTCAGAGAAGGCTACTCTCCCGATTTTGTCTGGCATAAAAATTATTGCAGAAAAAGACAATCTGACGATAATTGGTAGTAATTCTGATCTTGTGATAGAGAAGATTATTCCTACATTTTCAAATGGATCCAAAGTAGTAGAAGTGCTTCAACCAGGTAGCATTGTTATTTCTGCTAAGTATTTAAGTGAAATAGTCAAAAAGTTGCCGAATGAGATTCATTTTACGGTGAATGAAAATAATCGGGTAACAATACAATCTGACGAAATTAGTTCAAGGCTAAATGGTTTTTCTGCCTCGGAATATCCCAACCTACCTCTAATGGATGATACGCAGTACATACCTATGGCACGCAAGGTACTAATCGAAATGCTAAAACAAACCGTTTTTGCAGTATCTAAAAATGAAACGAGGCCTGTCTTAACGGGTGTATACTTTCATTTTTCTAAAGGTGAGCTTACATGTGCAGCAACTAATTCTATTAGACTAGCATTAAGTAAACGGGTTATAAACGCTCGTGTAAACTGCTCTTGTATAGTCCCGAGCAACGTTATTAATGAACTATCTAAATTAATGAATAACACTTCTGAAACAATCGACTTATTCATTAGTGATCATTACATCATGTTTAAATCAACGATGTCGAAACTTTATTCAAGAATACTCGTAGGAACGTATCCGCATATCTTACGGCTAATACCACAAGAGTTTCAAACAACGATTACGATGGAAAGAAAGCAGTTATTAAACGGAATAGATAGAGCAACACTTTTTTCAAGTGTTACAAACAATAACAAAATATATTTAGAACTAAAGGAAGGTTCGAAAATAAAAATTCGCTCACATGGAACAGAGTTGGGAGAAATTGAAGAAACACAATATTTAAAAGGAATAGAAGGTGAACAAGAACTAAGTATTGCGGTAGATGGAGGATATTTAATAGAGGCTCTAAAAGCATTAAAAGAAGACGAGATCTCGTTAAGCTTTAGTGGTCCGATGAGACCGATTTTATTAAAGCCAATAGGATCAGATAATCAGCTTCATTTAATATCACCTGTACGGACATAGTGAAGAATCCCTTAAAATAATCCTAAATTAGGGAAGGGTTGATGATATGTCAGATTTCCTGGTTCTCGCTTTACTAGCAAGTCCTTTCGTATACATATCTGAAAAAAAGAATACTTGCAAAGATTAATGGATTGGTACTAATTGCTTACTTTGTTAGCTGATGAATCTCATACAATATAAAGGAATGCCCTTTGTCCTGAATGTTGATCAGGTAATATGGGTTATCTTGTTAACGACAGTATTAATGTTTCTTTTTGTAGGAATTGCCATGTTGTTTAATAAAATTTTACCAAGTATGAATAAGTATCTTATTCCAATTATTATTATAGTTGTGTTATGTATTGGTCTTTTTCTTTCGCTAATCGTTTTTGGAGAAACTGATCCTCTTGACATATTGTTGTTCTATTTTACCCCATTGTACGTTGGGGCATTTATATTAATCGGATTGATTCAGTATGAAAGAAATGCAAGATAAGATGAGAAAAAAGGGATAGACGTAACCATATACGTCCATCCCTTTTTATTATGGAGTTTCTAAAGACTTTAATAGTTCACTTGTTTTTTCTTATTTTTGAATAGGAGGGAATGTGCGTTGCCGACTTTTTCTTCTAAGTAGTCAAGAGAAAAGTTACCAGACGGATCTGCCATATCCCCAACTGCTCGGGAAAGGTTGTCGATTACTTTATTTAGATCCTCACATGCTCTTTCTTCATTCTTTAAATTCATTTCATCCATAATTTCATGGGCGAGCATTTGTACTCTTCGTAAACGTATTCCGCTTGATTTCATGGACAATCATAACCTCCTTTCATGACCTTTTTACAAAAATTATATGTGGAAGCATAAGATTATTTCCAATTATTTTTATAAATCCAATTTTAGTTGTTAAAAGAAAATAACTGTTGACACTGATAATCATTATCAACTATTATAGTGTTAGTTAATTGAAAACGATTATCAGTAAGGAGGCTATGCACATGAAAGCATTTATTGGCTATGTAAGTATGTCTGGTAATACAGAGGACATGGCAAATATTTTGAAGGAAGTCCTGCTCGCTAAAGGATGGGACGTGGAGATGGATTGTCTGGATGCGATAGAAGTAGAGCGAATTTTAGCATATGACTGTGTTTTCTTTGGGGCATACACATGGGGTGATGGTGATCTTCCTTATGAGGCAGAAGACTTTTTTGAAGAATTGAATGAATTAGAATTAGAGGGTATTCATGCTGCTTGCTTTGGTTCAGGTGATCATGACTACCCGAAATTTTGTGCAGCGGTCGATATCATGGTGGAAGCACTAGCAGAAAAAGGCTGTGTTGTTTTTAATCAAACGTTAAAAATGGAGCTCAATCCTGAAACAGATGAAGACGTTGCAGAATGTCAGCAATTTGCAGAAGCTGTCTACGAATGGATGCTAGCAAAAGAGGGGATAAAACATGTTTCATAAAGGGTCAACTGCAGTATTATCCACTCCAGAGCTACCTTTCCTTGTTGCGGTAAAAAAGGCTGGCATTTACTCCTTTGAAGAAGGGGAATGGTTTCTGGAATACGGTCTCTCTCAAAATATTTATAAGTTAGTACGTCTAGGGCAATACATATTTGGGATTGGAGATTATGGAACTATTCTTCGTTACGACCCATATCAACAAAAATGGACGCATACCTCCTTTCCTACTACACAGCGTTTATGGGATATAACAGGTAATGGTACTGGATTAATTGTCACGCATGGAGGAAGTAATCTATATGTCTCGGCTAATTTTGGCTCTAGCTGGACTGTTATTAAACCATTCCAATCTCTAGGGGCATCGCCATTAATCCGAGCTTTATTATATGACAAAGACTATATTTACATAGGAACACAAGTGAATAGAGAACATGGTGGCTTGTGGAAATATTCGATGATAACCAGAGAACTAACCTTGGTAAAAAAAGAAGAGCATTCTATGATTTCTTCTATTTGCATAAATGATGACGATTCTCTATTTATTACAAAAGGAAATGTTCAATTAGGAGAGGGTTCTATCGAAATGACAAACTCGGATAGATCTCAATGGCTAAAGTTCGATCAGCCAATTTCCGAAAAAGCCTTTCTAGATTTATTTATGGCAAACGAAAAGTTATATGCAACTTCTAGTAAAGATGAATTTGGTTTTTCGAGAATTTACGAGGTAGATAAAGAGTGGATGACACTTTTGCCAATTGAAACGGTAGAAGGGCATGGATTTAGAGGAGCTGGCTTCGATGATCAGATATTTATTTCCTCACCAGTCGAGAGTAAATGGATCGATAACAGGTATGAAGTGCCAAAGCTATTACATTAAAATGGAGTGATCGTATTGAGAATAGGGGTTTACTATGCAAGTATGTCAGGGAATACAGAAGCGATTGCGGATATTATTGCCGAGGAATTAAAAGAGCAACAACAAGAAGTTGCGCTGGAGGAGATCGTTAATATGGCGAGCGCCTCCGAGTTATTAAACTATGACCTTACCATTATCGGAATGTACACGTGGGGAGATGGAGAATACCCGGACGAATGTCTTGATATTACAGACGAATTGGAAGAGTTAGAGCTTGAAGGTCACCCATTTGCCATCTTCGGATCGGGTGACACATCCTATCCCGAATTTTGCGGCTCATTGAATCAGCTAAAGGAGCTTCTTGAACAACAAGGAGGAGTGGTACTACATGAACCGCTAAGAGTAGAGTTTAATCCAGAGCCAGAAGATGAAGAAGATATCAGAGCATTTGTTTCAAAAGTACTGTCTGAGCTAAAAACGAGAGCGTAAGAAGAGGTAGGGAATCAACGTGAAAAAGAAAATGATGAGTCAATTAATAGAAGAAAATAAGAAAAATATATTAAAAGATAATGATAGAATCGAGCAAATTTACAATAAGATAGATGAATCGATTATAACAGAGACAAAGAAAAGTAAAGCGGTTTAATAAAAGTAATGCAAAAACGTAGAGAGGATGTGCGGTCTTCTCTACATTTTTTATATGGTGAAATTAAATAAATTATGTGTACTCGTGTTTAAGTGGCAAAGTGCTTTTCGGTATGATTCCCGAAAACGACAGTCGGATTATTCCGTAAGTATATTAATATAAAAGTGGATAGATGTGAAAGAGGGATAAGAATTATTATATAATATATGGAAGAAAAACTTTCAATGAAATAGGATCGGACGAATGAATAAAGATTTTGGATGAATGTTTTATCATTTCGGTCGAAAGGAAGTAGATTGCGGATGAATTCTAGGTGAATTTGGACGGATAAGCGAAGAAGCCGGTCGAATGACAAGAATACGGACTAATTACTGGTTGAACTAAAGGGTAGCGTTAACTGTATGCTACGTATTAGTATAAAAACTAAAGAATCGTGAGGAAACCAATTGAAAATCATTGATACTATTCCATTTTTTCTAGACAATTACCAACCTTCTATTCATTTTTTAAGGAAGTACTACAATGAATATCCTGATGTATTTAAAGAATATTTTGCTTATCATTGTAAGGATACCGAAGAAAGACATAACAAATCCATTGCTAAGTACCCTTCATTTTTATCAAGCATCAAACAAGTCCACCGTCAGATAATCCCTATTATTCAAGATATAACAGATGAATATTTTAGAATATTTCACGTTTCGTTTCCAATTGAAGTACATTTAATCGTTGGTGGTTTTGGCTCCAACGCATATACACATCGGCAAATCATTCCCAATATAACATTTGCATTGGAGAAGTTATCTCCAGAACCTGACCATTTACGTGCAATTGTTGCACACGAATTTGGTCATGCTACGCAAAACATTATATCCAATGAGGCAGGCATGGAATGGACAGCGCTTCCATGGGATAGTCCGCTCATATGGCTGAATCAAGAGGGTGCAGCTACACATTTTTCGAGAAGAACCGTGACGAATTTGTCTCCATCTGTTTACTTTTCCTTTGATGACGCAGGGGGGGAATGGCTGAACTTTACGGAAGCGAATAAACAAGCTATTAAAGTGGAATTCGCAAAAGACTATGCAACTGAGACTCCTCAAACCTTATTTCGTGAGTGGTTTTCGATAAATGGTGGTAAAAGATTTGGTGTTAGTAGATTAGGATATTTTCTCGGAGATATGTTTTTCCAAGATCAAATCAAAGAGTTAGGTGAAAAGAATGCTGTCATTGCTTGGAAGGAGCAAGAATTTGAAGCACGTGCTTCAAATTGGTTATATCAAAATGTAAGAGTAAGAGAAAAAAATGACTAATTTTGTGCAGTACAGAACCGTGCCCCATACATTGGATCACGGTTCTGTCCCCATAGCTCTCCTAATCTTCATTGATTTTATCAAGCATTGTTATTGCATCCACAAGATGATTATTAAAGATTTGTCGGGCAACATCTAGTAGTTCAATAATCATCGAATCCCTCAATGAGTAGATAACGCGATTACCATCTTTCGTGCCTGTGACAATGTTTTTTGTTCTAAGTACGGTTAATTGCTGTGAAACAGCTGAACCTTCACTTCCCACAAGATTTTGTATTTCGTTGACGCTTTTGTCTCCTTCGGCTAAAAGCTCAAGAATTCTTATCCTGAGAGGATGAGAGAGTGCTTTGAAAAATTCTGCTTTAAATCGTTGTATTTCTAAATTCAAGTTTTTTCCTCCAGTTCATGAGCTGACTAAAAAGATTTAACTGTTTCTCCTCTATCTTGAGAATCCTCTTGTACACAAGAAAGTGTTGTACATTCCTTAAAGGCAAAGTTTTTACATCCTAGACATTTGTTCTTATTTAACTGTTCAAGTGCAAAATTTATTGCATCTCCAGTATGTTCAAAGAAATTGCTTTCTCCAATAAATTCAGCTAAACCTGTTTTTATTAACATATTTTTAGGTTGACTTTTAATACCGGATATTAAGACAATCCCATCTTTTGAGAAATCTTGGATGATGCTAGATAAATAGGATTCGCCAGTTGTATCGATCAATGGAACACGCCCCATTCTTAATAGTAAAATATTTGGCTTGTCATTGATTGAATTTAGGATCGATTGTTCAAAAGCTTGAGCAGAACCAAAAAATAAAGGGCCTTCTATATTATAAATACTGATTTGGGGACAATCATGTGAATCTGTCACCATTTTTATTTCTACTTTTTCATTTTTTGACTTTGGATTAGGTAATGCTTTAGCTGTTACCATAATAGCACTCATTCGTTTTGTAAATAAAATAACAGCTAAAAAAAGTCCCACTTCTACAGCAACCGTAAGATTCACAAATACCGTTAATGAAAAAGTGACAGCTAAAACAAGCGAATCTTCTGTTTTGGTTTTTAGCACATGTAAAAATGTATGGCTTTCACTCATGTTCCAAGCGACTATCATTAAGATAGGTGCCATACTTGCTAATGGGATATTGGATGCAAATGGAGCAAAAAGTATTAATATTAACATAACTACAATACCATGAATCACTCCAGAAAGTGGCGAAACTGCCCCGTTTTTTATGTTTGTCGCAGTTCTTGCGATTGCTCCTGTAGCAGGAATTCCACCAAAAAAGGGGGTCACTATATTCGCTATCCCCTGTCCAATGAGTTCTCGATTACTATTATGTTTACTTTTCGACATACTATCAGCAACCACGGCAGATAATAAAGATTCAATCCCTCCAAGTACTGCAATAACAAACGCTGGGCCAATTAAGAGCTGGATACGTTCTATCGTAATCTCCGGAACTTTGAAATGAGGTAATGAATTTGGAATGTCTCCAAAAGTGGATCCAATTGTTGCAATATGACTTGGATAGAATATAGTCGCAATCGCTGTTGATAGCAGCAAACCCAAAAGAGGGGCTGGAACCTTTAAAATAAATTTAGGAGTGAGCAAAACAGTTAATAGGCAAATCACAGCGGTTAAAACACTATAGAAATTTATTGATAAAATATGAGTAGCAATTTCTTTTATATTACTGATAAACGATTCATGTTTTTCCACGTTTGTTAAGCCGAGAAAGTTTGGGATTTGTCCTACAAAAATAATCACGGCAATCCCTGATGTGAAGCCAACAGTCACTGGTTTTGGAATAAATTTCATTAACGAGCCGAGTCTAAATATTCCCATTAAAAGTAGCATGATACCTGCTAAAAATCCAGCAATTAATAGGTTTTCATACCCAAATGTCATAACGATTCCAAATAAAATAGGGATAAATGCACCTGTTGGTCCACCGATTTGATATCTTGAACCACCGAACAGGGAAATTAAAATACCTGCAATAATTGTAGTGTAAATACCGTATTCTGGTTTTACTCCAGAAGCAATTGCAAATGCCATTCCCAGTGGTATAGCAATAACTCCAACAACGAAACCAGATAAGAGATCTTTTTGGAAGCTTTCCAAAGTATACCCACTAAATCTCCTAGTAAAAAACCACTTTCGTAGCATAATAAACCCTTCTTTTCTTTTAATATTTATATAATTGTATATCTGAATATTTGAATATACTATTATGTAAATTTATAACGATTACTTTGATATGTCAAGGAACCATGGGGCGAAGTTCTTGTCCTCGGACCTCAATTTCCCTAGGTGCTAATATTTACCGCTACTTCACTACGTGTCATCATATTACAATGATAGATAACTAATTTAAGAGGAGGACTTTGTAGCGGAATGCAACGTAGACGGAATAAGAAGAAATTAATTGTTTTTTCACTTGTAATGATATCTATCATCGGATTGTTGACCTATTGGTTGGTAAGAAATGATGACAATAATATAGCAAGTCCTACGACGAGTAAGGAAGATACGAAAGAGATACCCCCGGTGGATCAACCACCTGAGATTAGTGAAATCATGATTTCATCTATAGAAAGTGAAGGATCATCAGTAAGCGGCGACGTTTCATTGTCTGTCGAAGTGAAAGATGATAATGAAATCACTAAGGTAGAGTTTTATAGTAGTGATGGAGATTATTTAATTGGTGAGGTAAAAGAGGAACCTTATACGATTAATTGGGCAACAGATCCATGGGTTCCAGATGGGGAGCAAGTGTTAAAAGTTGTCGTGTATGATAGCTCAAATCAAACAACTGAGGTCTCCCAAAAAGTATTAGTAAACAACTTGCAAAATAAAGCGCAGCATGACTTTAAGTTGGTCGGTTATTATGCAGGTTGGGCCACTTATTCTGGCTATAATGTGAAAGACATTGATGCAAGTAAGCTGACACATCTTAATTATGCTTTTGCCAACATCTCAGCGGATGGCAAGCTAGAAGTAGGCGATCTGTGGGCAGATGTAGATAATCCATTTTCTGGGGATTCTGATTCGCAAGTAGTAAAAGGGAACTTCTATCAACTACAAAAGCTAAAGGAGGAGCATCCACACTTAAAAACGTTAATTTCAGTTGGTGGATGGACATGGTCCGATAAATTTTCGGATGTGGCTCTAACGGAAGAATCGAGAGCAATTTTTGCGGAAAGTGTTCGGCAGTTTCTTTTAAACTATGGTTTTGACGGGGTCGACTTAGATTGGGAATATCCAGTTAGCGGAGGAGCTCCTGGAAACAAGAATCGCCCAGAGGATAAACAGAACTACACGCTTCTATTAAAAAAGATTCGCGAAACATTAGATGCCCAAAGTAAGAAGGATGGAAAGGAATATCTGCTAACGATTGCGGCAGGAGCAAGTAAAAACCATGCTGCTAATATGGAATTAGGGATTCTTCATCAGTATGTCGATTATGTTCAGCTAATGACCTATGATATTCATGGAGAGTGGGATACCTTGTCTGGTTTTAATGCTCCATTACACGAAGATCCAACTAGTGGATTTGAGAGTGAATGGAGTGTTCAGGACGGGGTAGAAACATTCATAAAAAGTGGTGTTCCAGGAGATAAACTGGTAATGGGACTTCCCTTTTACGGTAGAGCCTTTAAGCAAGTCGATAATGAGAATAACGGCTTATACCAATCCTTCTCAGGTGGGGGCTCCTCTCTCACCTATGCCAAAATTGACGCAGACTATATTGAGAAAAACGGATTTACGAGAAGCTGGGATGAGACTACCAAAGTGCCATTCCTCTTTGATGGTACAACCTTTATTAGCTATGATGATGTTGAATCGATTGGTTATAAAACTGCATTCATACAAGAAATGGGACTTGGTGGTGCTATGATGTGGGAGCTAAGTCAGGATCCGGATGAAGTGCTGTTAACGAAGATTTATCAAGAGTTGAAGAAATAGACGAAAATAAAAATGAGCGTTCAGGTCTCGGCTTGAACGCTCAATTTTTATATTTCAGATTAAAGTACAAAAGTTTCATGAATCATGCTTTCTATAATTAGTATAGCATAGGGAAAAAATGATTATTAGTCTATTAATTTTGCTAGTGGTAGCTTAAACTGTAAAAATCATACTGGAAAATTAGAAAGTGAGTAGATGTTATGAAAGTAGGAACTGCGAGAGCGATAGCTTTGGAATGGGTAAAGGAGTATGCAAGTCGAGAAGTGTGGTTTCATGGCGCATATTTCAGCGGTTCGACCAGTGAAAAAGCCGAGGACGAAGAATTACCGGTAAGCTCTGATGTGGATATGTCCTATAGCTATCGATGGTAGTCGACAATTGATACGGTCCGGCGATCATCGTGAAGCAATCTTCTGGATAGTGGCCACCTTTGCCCGCTGCCATACTATATTATCAGCAGATGCTCCAATAGAATTGCAACAGGGACTATACCCAGCTTTTGAAGAAATCGTTTCTGATCTTGGCATAAACTCTAGCGAAGACATTCCTCGCCGAGCGACAGACGCACTGAAATTCCTGCCAAGGCTTTGGGAGACGACAGAGGCTATTTTATTAAAAAATAGCAGAATCAATCCATAGCTTCCCCGTAAATAACAGCTAAATCAGAGAGTTAGCCACTCTGACGGAAAGCAACAGCCGCATTATAAAAAAGGAAAAATATCTATTGCTGTTGAAGTTATGTAAAAACGTTTTTTTGGTCCCCACCGATTATTATCCTAAATACGCAAAGCATCCGATTACTTCCGAAGCCTAGGTAATTGGTTAATATATCTCAAGTAAAGGCATTAAATTAGAAAGTAGATGAATTAATATGAGTAAATTCGATTCCAATTATATGATTACCATGAAAGATATCGTAAAAGAAGGTGCCCAAATTTTACGAAAAACAACGACAGAAGTGCAAATTCCAATTTCAGCAGAAGTAAGGGAAGAGCTACTTTGTATGCTACAATACTTAAAAAATAGCCAGGACCCTACTATCTCCAAAAAATTTAAGCTGCGTCCTGGTTCTGGATTATCCGCCAATCAAATTGGACTTGATAAACAGATGTTTGCTGTCTTATTTAATGATGAAAAAGATCAAGATTACGAATTTATGCTAATTAATCCAAAAATAATTAGCCATTCTATAAATATGATTTATCTTCCTGAAGGAGAAGGTTGCTTGTCCGTGAATAGAGCAGTAAACGGCATCGTTCCAAGATATGAAA
This sequence comes from Sutcliffiella halmapala, assembly GCF_002019665.1. Lineage (GTDB taxonomy): Bacteria > Bacillota > Bacilli > Bacillales > Bacillaceae_I > Sutcliffiella_A > Sutcliffiella_A halmapala. Next base: position 1,687,209 of record NZ_KV917375.1, read on the forward strand.
GAATCAAAGTAAAAGCGTATAATATTGCTGGAAAAGAAGTCATCCTGTCCTTCAAAGGCTATGGCTCAATTGTCATGCAACATGAAATCGATCATCTAAATGGCATTATGTTCTATGATCGAATTAATAAGAAAAATCCATATAAGCTACCGGACAATGTTGTTATAGAAAGCCTATATTAATGGCGTTTCTTTTCATATTTCAAGGCAAAAGCAGCACTAGCTATGATAGTGGCACACATGAAAAGGATACTACCGATTCCCATAAGTATATTCATTATTTCATCCCTCCTTATTCGTAATGGTAAAGTATGAAACGCGTTTCAGAGCAAGGGAAAGTTTGCAGAAAAGGTGATTTTTTTTGGCAAATATAAAAGATATCGCAAAAATAGCTGGGGTTTCCGTATCGACTGTTTCTCGGGTGATAAACAATCATCCCTATGTCAAAGAGGAAAAAAAGCAAGCAGTATTAGAAGCAATAGAGAAAACAAACTATCAGCAAAATATCAATGCTATACATTTAAGTAAAGGAAAAACATTTCTCATAGGGGTAGTTGTTCCCTTTAACAATCATCCTTATTTCGGATTATTAATCGAAGGAATTGCAAAAGAAGCAATGACTCATCATTATAAATTAGTTCTCTTTCAAACGAATTACGAGGAAGAAAAAGAGCTAGAAGCATTAAATATGTTAAAGCATAAACAAATTGATGCTTTGATCATTTGTTCAAGAAAATGCAGTTGGGGTATAATCGAAGAATTTGTGTCCTATGGCAACGTTGTTGTGTGCGAGGATTCAAAAAGGAGCAAAATTTCTTCTACCTATATTAATCACTATGAGAGCTTTATGAAAGCATTAGAGTATTTACATAAAAAAGGTCATCGGAAAATTGGATATTGCATCGGAAGACGAGAGAGTGGCAATAGTAATCAGCGAAATATAGCATATAGGGATTTCCTCTTTAAAATGAATGAAACCTATAATTCCTCCTATATCTTCCATGAGTGCTACAATCTTGAAGACGGGAAACGAGTGGTGGATCAATTAAGTGAGATGCCAAACCGACCAACCGCATTGTTAGTAACAAGCGACCAAGTAGCGGCTGGCATTATAACTTGTAGCAAGGAACAAAACCTAGCTATACCAGATGACCTTGCTATTATGGGCTTTGATAATCAACCAATTGCCAAAATCATGAATATCACGACATTGGAGATTCCGTTAGTAGAAATGGGAAGGAAGCTGTTTCTTCAGGCTATGGAGCATGGAACTATTTCTCATGAAGAGATTACAGTGAAATTAATGGAAAGAGCCTCAGTTTAGAGAAACAAAGCAGATAGGGTTATCCTTGTTTTTCAAAAAAGAAGGAAGAAGTACGAGTCCCTTTCAAGAAGGTGAAAAACCAAGTTAATTTAAAATTAAGGAAAAGTCGCTCTCTATATGGGATCGACTTTTTTAGTTTGGAAGTTTCGTTTACCAACACAATTACAAAAATAGAATTGTATGAAAATTTTAATATTTTTTACATTAATGATAGAAATTCCTTAACAAATTTACAAACTCTTTACATTGTATTAATAAATGATTAATTAAGAATGGTTATAGTGGGTAATGTAGAGAATAAGTAAACAAATAATTGCCGAAAGATTGATGATCTTGGAGGTTACAGTATGGGATTTATGAATAAAAAATCGTTATTATTGATATTTATTTTTGCAGCAGTTCTGACAGCATGTGGTAAACCGAATGATGGAACAGGAACCTCGAGCGGCGGTAGAGAAACAATCTCGATTTCTGGTTCTACTTCTGTAGGGCCGTTAGTTGAAAAGCTAGCGGATAAATATAAGCAGAAAAAGGCCAATGTAAATATAGAGGTAAATCAAATCGGGTCTTCTGCTGGTATTACGAATGCAACAAGTGGTGTATCGCAAATCGGAATGTCCTCGCGTGAATTAAAGGATGGAGAAAAGGCGAATGGCTTAGTGGAAACAATTGTTGCTTACGATGGAATTGTTGTTGTCACCCATCCGAGCAATAAAGTAAAAGACTTGACGATGGAGGAAGTGAAACTGGTTTTTACCGGGGAAATCAGAAACTGGAATGAACTTGGTGGGAATGATATGGAGATTGTTGTTGTTTCACGTGAAGACGGATCAGGTTCACGGGATGCCTTTCAGGAAATTGTCGGGTATTCTTCTGGAGAATTGATTAGAGAAGCAATTGTTGCGAGTGGCAATGGAAATATTAAGACGACCGTAGCAATGAATAAACATGCAATTGGATTTGTTTCTTTTGAATATATTGATGAGTCGATTTCAACATTGAAAATTAATGGCGTGGAGGCTACTGCAGAAAACGTGCTCCAGCAAAATTACAGCTTGTCACGGCCCTTCTTATTTGTCCATAAAGAAGAAAATTTCACTGAAGCCGGACAGCAATTCATTGATTATATCTTAAGTCCGGACGGACAGGCTATTGTTTCAGAGGCCGGAGCGATCCCGGTGAAATAGTAACGGGAAATTAACATCCTATGTAAATGTGATCTTGGAGGAATGTAGTATGCCAAGCCCAACGAGCGAAGAGCAGATTGTAAAATTAGGGAAATCTAATAAAAGAAAATATATGATGGAGAAGCTGTCGGAAAGAATCTTTCTGATTTGTGCGCTTCTTTCTGTAGTAAGTTTATTGTTAATCGTCGGATTCGTATTTTATAAAGGTTCCCACCCATTTGTGGCAGAAGGATATAGCTTTATCGATTTTCTTTTTGGAATGGATTGGGTGCCGAGTGAAGATAAATTTGGCGTTCTACCTATGATTGCCGCTTCCATATTTGCAACTTTAGGAGCATTAATTATCGGTGTACCGATTGGGCTATTTACAGCCATCTTTTTAGCAGAAATTGCGCCTAAAAGCGCTGCTAGATTGATTTCACCTGCAGTACAGCTATTAGCAGGTATTCCATCTATATTATATGGAGTATTTGGACTTGCGATTATTGTTCCGTTTTTACAAAATAATTTAGGTTTAGCAAAAGGACAAAGCTTATTAGCAGTTATTCTTGTACTTGCTATTATGATGCTGCCGACGGTCGTTACCGTAGCCGAAACCGCAATCCGTGCAGTTCCGAGAACGTATCGGGAAGGGTCTCTTGCACTTGGAGCTTCAGAAGTAGGCACAATCTTTAAAGTAGTGGTGCCAGCAGCCAAGTCGGGCATTATGGCAGCAATTGTACTCGGATTAGGTAGAGCAATTGGAGAAACGATGGCTGTTATATTGGTAGCAGGAAACAGTTTAGTCTTACCGACCAGCTTAACAGACAGCGTGCGTCCGCTGACAACAAATATAGCACTAGAAATGGGTTACGCTTTCGGGACGCACCAAGATATGTTATTTGCGACTGGTATCGTGTTGTTCTCCTTTATTTTATTGTTGAATTTTGTACTGGCAAAAATCGCTTCGAAGGGTGGCAATTAAGTTGAGAAAGTTTAAAGATCAATTAATGCGTGGATTGCTGTGGTTTTCAGCTTTTCTAACAGTTGCCGTTCTCGTGATTATTGTTGGGTATATTTTTTATAAAGGTTATCGTTTAATCAATCTTGAGTTTATCTTCGGGGATTATTCACCAACAGGAGGCGGTGGTATATGGCCAATGATTATCACGACCATATACACGATTCTCATATCATTGTTAATTGCAACACCTATTGGAATATTGGCGGCAGTTTATTTGCAGGAATATGCAAAGCAAGGCCGAATGGTTAGAATGATCCGTTATGCGACGGAAAGTTTAACTGGAATTCCTTCCATTATTTACGGATTATTTGGAGCGGTATTTTTTGTAACGACATTGAAATTAGGCATGTCTATCATCGCTGCCTCGCTAACATTAACAATCATTGTATTGCCTGTTATTATTCGTACAACGGAGGAAGCGTTAAAAACGGTTCCGAATACGTATCGAGAAGGATCACTTGCTTTGGGGACAACGAAGCTACAAACTTTATATAAAATAATTTTACCGAGCGCAATGCCGGGTATATTATCAGGGATTATACTTTCTATTGGGAGAATTGTCGGTGAGTCGGCTGCAATTTTCTTAACAGCGGGTACAGTGGCTGCCATGCCGGAAAGCATTTTCTCATCAGCTAGAACATTATCCGTGCATTCTTTTCTTGTTACACAGGAGTCAGGAGATATTGAACTGGCCTCTGCAGTCGGAATTGTGTTAATTGTCATTATATTGGTGCTGAACCTTTCGGCAACGTTTATCTCCAAGAAATTGAATAAAGCTGATTATTAAATGAGGTGGATTTAATGAGTGCAACAGTAGTGGAGCGTAATAAGGAAGCAAGGAAAAGAATAGTTTCAGATAAAGCGGCTAAAATCAGTGTAAAAGATCTGAATTTATATTATGGGGAGAAACAAGCACTATACAGTATTGAATTGGATATTCAGGAAAAAGAAGTTACTGCTTTAATTGGTCCTTCTGGTTGCGGGAAATCAACATTTTTACGAACGCTGAATCGCATGAATGATTTAATAGACGGGGTAAAAATTAGCGGAGATATCGTGATTGATAATGAAAATATATATAAATCCAATGATGTCATCAAGTTGCGGACGAAGGTAGGAATGGTATTCCAAAAGCCTAATTTATTTCCGATGAGTATTTACGATAATGTAGCATATGGACCTCGTATGCAGGGGATAAAAAGTAAGAAAGAATTGAATAGAATTGTGGAAGAGAGCCTAAGAGGCGCAGCCATCTGGGACGAAGTGAAAGATCGCTTGAAAACGTCGGCGCTAGGATTGTCAGGTGGGCAGCAACAGCGTGTCTGTATTGCACGTGCAATTGCAATGAAGCCCGAGATTATTTTAATGGATGAACCAACATCTGCATTAGACCCAATCTCCACGTTAAAAGTAGAAGAATTGATTGCGCAAATGAAAAAAGATTATACAATAGTAATTGTAACCCATAACATGCAGCAAGCAGCACGTGTGTCAGATAAGACTGCGTTTTTCCTAAGCGGTGAAGTGATTGAGTATGATGAAACAAACACAATCTTCTCCATGCCAAAAGATCAGAGAACAGAAGATTATGTAACTGGCCGATTCGGCTAAAACGAGGGGTGAGGGAAATGGTCGTTCGCGAAAATTTTGAGAATAATTTACAAGAATTGCAAAACAAAATGACGGAAATGAATGAACTTACTATTGCTGCATTTGAAAAAGCTTTTTCAGCTTTCAAAGCTCAGGATGTCGAACTTGCGTTAAAAGTAATGGAAGAAGATACAGTGATTGACAATTTGGAAAATGAAATAAACCAATTTGTCGTTTGGCTAATGGTAAAAGAGCAACCTGTTGCAAGAGATTTACGCAGAATTATCGGCGCTTTGAAAATTTCATCCGATATTGAGCGAATTGCTGATTTTGCTGTAAACATCGCTAAATCAACAATAAAAATTGGACAAATCAATTCATTACTCAATATAACAAACTTGGAGCAAATGAAAGAAGTTTCCATCAATATGTTAAATATGGCGGTAACTTCCTTTATCGATGAAAACATTATGCTTGCGAAAGAAGTTGCTGAGTTAGATGATCAGGTAGATAATTATTACAGTGAAACATATAAAAGCATTACCGGCTACTTGAGAGAACATCCGGAAGAAACAAACCAGTTAGTGCAGTTATTATTCATTAACCGTTACCTCGAACGGACGGCTGATCATATTACGAACATCGCAGAAAGTGCTGCCTACTTAATAAAAGGGCGGATATATGATTTTAACACATAAAAAAGAAGCATATTTTTGAAGCTGCTGAATCAAATCGGCAGCTTTTTTGTATTGGTGGGAAACTAATTGGTTTTGTATAATGGATAATACAGAAGGGGGAATTAACTATGACAACTTCAAAGAAACGTTTGAAAATTTGTGACAAAGGACATGAATTTTATAAAAGTAGTGATTGTCCAAGCTGTCCGACTTGTGAGAAAGAACGTAAACGGGAAAGCGGATTTCTTTCAAAGCTCTCTTCACCTGCAAGAGGTGCTTTGGAACATGAGGGAATTACTACCTTGCAAAAACTATCAGAGTATACCGAAAAGGAGATTTTAAAAATTCATGGTATCGGTCCGGCATCGTTACCAACACTAAGAGCTTCTTTAGAGGAGGAAGGACTATCATTTAAAATGAAAGTTAAATAAAAAGCTGATGATTTGCTGACTTGGGACACTTTATTTCTCTCAATAGAGTGTCCTGTTAAATTTTGTAGGCTTTGTTACATAGCCCTCTCCATACATCAATGAATGGCTATATAAATATCTACAAAATTATCTTTATTATTCGGGTGATATTCTTCTCCCCACATTTCAAAATCATAATTTTTCAGCTTATAGGTAGAATGTTTTAAGTAATCGTGATATAGGTAATGGTATATTTGATCAATGTCTGACTCTGGTCCATTATAGTATAAATAATTACTCTTGCTCACGTATTGATAGCTCATGCCAGCAGGAATATCAATTGCGTGATGAACCTGAAGGCAAACAAAGTGAACAAATGAATCTATCGTTCCATCAAAATCTTCTTTCTCTGGATAAATTTGCATTAAGAAGACTTTTTCATTCACTCTATGTTTCAATAGTTTTTCTTGGGAAATTAGAGTTTCGTATAAATCTTGTCGAATACCAGATTCGAACTCTTTAACTGTTGTTTCCACTTTAAAACCAACTAAATGCAGTGATTCAAAAGTTACAATCCTTGGCTTCATTCAACTACTCCCTCTTTCCATCCTAGGTTTATTCAAACAAAGTATTTGCCTACCGTTTAATTTTACATATAACTAAGACCAATTGACCATCATTTTATCGTTTATTTCGCAAAAACTTTGAATAATTAGACATATAACTTTCTAAATAATGTAAAATTAAAAAAGATTGCACTAATTGGAGGAACGAAATAATGACAATGCTTTATCGAAAGAGAGAGGAAATATGAATCTCGGAAAATAGAAGAATAAAACTTGATTATACAAAAATAGGATACTAAAAGGACTGGACTATACAAATAAATATACGCTCTAATAAACCTATCTACCAAATGAAGTGCAAGATGTCTTTACGCAAAGTTTGCATGATGCAACGATTGAGCGAATAGAACGTTCTGAAAATATCCTTCATCTTTACATCAATACAGATGGTGGGTTTTCGTCGAAATCATTGATTCATTTTACTTTTCAACATGTTACTACAGAAGAAACGGATGAACCGTTACAGGTTGGGCAATGGCTGATTTACTACGAGCTGCAGAAAACGGATAGTGGATTTGCGTTTCGTGTGTTATTTGAATGTCCTGAAGCGGAGTGGACGATTGCTATGAAAAGATTGGAGGCGAAGTATTATATTATGAAATGAATAAGCAAACGAATATATTTGATGATGTTCCAGAAGGTGGAATTATCAGTTATGAACATCTTTTATATTATTTGGAACAGGGAAGAGAAGTAGAATTTATTTATCAGGGAAAAGAATATTTTATCTCTTATTCGAAAGATGGAAGAACTGTATGGACTTGTAAAACAAGAGTAAGTGATTGTTTTGGTGACCGTCATAAAAATACTGTAGACTTTACAAAAATAGATGGAATCACTTTAGCAGAACTATTCAAACAGAATAAAATTAAAATTACTACTATATTTTAGAGTAGACACCAATGCAAGGAGAAATCGCAACATGGAAGATGAAAAAGTGGACCGTAATCTATTCTTGTCTCCCCTGCAACGGAGATCATCCGGGTGTTTACCAAGTAATCAATCTATTTTCAGGGGCGCCTCAGTATTTCCCTCTATTCTCAATCTTTAATTTGTCAAAAAAATCAAAATAAATATTTACATCCTCATGTAACCATGTTAGTATGTTTTAAAATAATGAACATTGCGATGAAGAGAAGAGTAAGTAAAAGGGTACTTTACAGAGAGCTCCGGTGGCTGAAAAGGAGTAAGAATACTTTTACTGAACCAAGACTCTGAGCATTACATCGGAACTTCACTATCGTGTTGGGATGATATAACGGGTGCTCCCGATATAGAGCTAGGGTATAAGCAAATTTATATTTGCCGTACTTGATAAGGTTAATATGGTGACATATTAACAAACTGGGGTGGCACCGCGACTAATAATCTCGTCCCCAAGACAACTGTCTTGGGGGTGGGATTTTTTTTATTGTCTTGAATAATAAATGTCACGGGAGGGAAACACGATATGGAAAAGAGACTTTCATCATGGAAATACCCAATCATTTTGCTATTTGGAATCGGCATTTCTAACATAGGAATGTGGATTTATTTTATCGCATTGAATTTAATGGTGTTTAATATGACTGGTTCAGCGCTTGCTGTAGCAGCCTTATATATTATTAGACCGCTCGCGACATTATTTACGAACCTTTGGTGCGGAAGTGTCATTGATCGCACGAATAAAAAATATATGATGATTTTACTCGACGTTACGCAAGGTATTCTCATCACTTGTTTAGCCTTTTTCTCCTCTTCAGTAGGAATGATCTATTTGCTCGTTTTTTTCATTAATATGGCATCTTCCATCTATGGACCAACATCTATTAGTTATATTACGAGATTAATTCCAAGTAACAATAGACAAAAATTCAATTCCTGGAGAAGCTTACTAGATTCTGGTGCATTTTTTCTAGGGCCAGCCATTACGGGAGTACTGTTTATGATTGGCACACCGATTTTTGCGATCTACATCAATGCAATCGCGTTTTTCTTTTCCGCTTTTGTGACATTATTTATGCCAAACTTAGAGAAGAAGAAAGTCACAACTACAGCTACAGAAAAGATGTCAGTAGATGTATTAAAGAAAGATTGGAAGCTAGTTTTACAGTTTAGTCGTTCACATGTCTATGTGATGACGATTTACTTTTTGTTTATTGCTTTTATTGTGATGCAAACGGCCATTGATTCCTTGGAGGTTGCTTTTTCAAAGGATGTTATTCATTTATCAGATAGTGAATATGGTTTTCTTGTTAGTATTGCAGGTGCTGGTATAATAATCGGAGCGTTTATTAATGTCATCTTGACGAAGAAATTAGTAGTTTCTTGGATGATTGGGCTTGGGTCGGTAATTGTGTCAGTCGGTTATTTAATTTTTGCATTCTCTCCTAACTTTTTCATGGCTGCCATCGGATTTTTCATTCTCGCATTTGCGAATGCATTTGCCAACACTGGTTATCTTACTTTTTATCAAAATAACATCCCGGTGGAGGTAATGGGGCGATTTGGAAGTATTTACGGATTTGCGGAGGCTTTATTAGTTATAGTTGCAACGGCTCTTTTCGCAGTAACAGCTCATTTAGTGTCCATTAAATTTGTTGTTGTTTCCGGGGCTATTTTCACCTTGCTGTTAACTTTAGTTTTATTACTGCTGAATATCCGACCTTCCAAACAAAAGCTTTATCATGTACTGCCAGATGAAGGGAAGCACGTCTGAGAATTAACGATTACAAAGAGGGGTAGATGTACATTACTCTACCCTTTCATTCTTGATTTCTATGTAGCTGCACTTATTCGGTAGTAGAGGCAGGCTGTTTAGTAGCAACTTTTTCATACATGTATTGAAAGCCATACATGACGATAGACTTCACTAAAAAAACAATCGATAGTTGAAATTTTGTTAGTCTAACTAGGGTAACATACCCCAATTTTTTAAACCAATCAATCATCAAATAGGAGAAAATAGTATCAATAATAAGATTCACTTTTAGATACAAATAAAAATTTCCAAAGGTGTATTTTAGGATCCAAAGAGAACCAACTAAAAATCCTCCGAAAATTAATGGGAACTCAGCTAAAACATTCGGTTTTATGGATACAGGAAACCACCACCATTTTCGCTTTTCCGCAACCATTCCTTCAAAAATCAAATATAGACATATAAATGCTGCTCCTGGAATGAATCTTTTTATCGTATTTATCCCGATTAATGGGATAGAAAGCCAAGGTAATACCGCCAATAAAATCATAAGTATTTTTGTGTGCTTCATTTTCAAACATCCTTTGCTTGATTGTGTTACATTTATTTTCCCTCTTTCCCAACAAGTTATGTAATGGTAGTTGTAATTAAAGCAAACTAGGGTAACGAACATTAAAGAATAGCGTTACTTCTTGCACAATATTTCAATAAAAAATCATTTCTTAGTTCTTTCTAACGTAGTTATTAAAGAAGAGAAGGAGGGGAAATAGATGATCCCTATTTGGGACGAACAATTATTTTGGCTCGAGGTTTTGCAGGATCATTCCTATTTTGTAAGGGATAATCTTTCTGTTAGTGAAGCAGATTATGTGAATGTAGCTCAACAGTATATTGATTTATTCGGTGAACTGATAGCTAGGCTACAAAAAGTTCCACGTTCCGTGACACATAAGGACGAGATTATGATTAATTTTTCAAAGAGTGCACATCCGATTGCTCAAGGTTATTTTGAATTTGAAGGACACTTACAATCGCTTAGAATTGATAATAAAGTGAATTTAAATTTATCCCCAACCTATTTAAATGGCACTTTAGCTGAGAATCAAGAATACTTACGGCTGTTAAACCAATGGGTGCAAGGCAAAGAGCCTCAACCACTTTCGTTAGTAGAATTGATGGATTTATGGCTAGAGGACCAGCTTGGGCATGCTTTATTGTTTTCAGATTTAATCGATCCGATTGAAATATTCGCGACAAGACAGGCAGACGTGTTTATCGGTATGTTTCAAGCCTATATCGTACAAAATCGCCTTATAAAGGGTTATTTGCGCTTCAAAGAACCAGGGTTTGCTAGGCAAAGAGAATTCGCCTATCAAGTTGGGCAAACAACGTTAGAAATGAACGAGTATATCTCCACTATCGTTCTAAAATACAAAGATAACACGCTCCTAAATAAAACAACGTTACGTTTTATCGAGCATCATTTCCCAGAAACTTGTTACTTTATCAAAAAACTCAGCTACTATGCCCCGAGTTTGCAAGAGAATGCTAGCAAATGTTCTTTAAGAAGACCATCGTATCTGAATAGTAATTGAATTCTATTACGTAGGAATCGTAATCAAGAAGCTGCTTCCTTTTCCTTTCTTACTTTCTACATCAATTGTGCCCTTTACCTTATTCACGGTGCTGAAAACCATCAGCATCCCAAGTCCTGTTCCTTCTTCTTTTGTAGAGAAATATGGCTTACCTAAGCGTGAAATTTCTTCCTTAGTCATACCTACTCCTGTGTCCTGAATTTTTATAAGGATGTTTTTCTTGCTTTCAGAGACATCAATGGAAAGTGTTCCGCCTCTACCTTTCATTGATTCGATACCATTCTTATATAAATTTATTAAACATTGCTGAATTTGGTTTCGATCATACCTTTTATTTAACGTGTTGCTAAAGCGATATTGCACATCCACTTGATGCATGGTTGCATATGGAAGGATTAGGTTTTTCGTATATTCTACCTCAGTTTCTAAATTGGAGTGCACCATATTTTCTGATTGCGGCTTAGCAAATGAAAGGTAATCACTAACGATTTTCTCAGCACGATTTAATTCTTGTAAGGATAGCTCAATATATCCTTTCTCCACTTGTGTAATGTTTTTTGACTTTAATAACAGCTGTAGGAATCCGCTAGTAACAGTAAGAGGATTTCTGATTTCATGGGAAACGCTAGCGGATAACTCACTGACTACATTTAATTTTTCTGAAAGTAAAAAACGCTCTCTATTCTCCATGTTGTTAATCATTCGTTCGATTAGCACAATGAAAATCAGCATCAAGCTTGTATGTGTCGTTAATGCATAACAGGCAAGCTCCCAGAATTCTTTAGTTAAGGTTTCAAAATACATACTTAAGATCATCAAATAGAGCCCCATTGTAAGAAAAGATACTATTGGAGCACTTATAATTCTTTTCTTAGAGTCTAGCCCAAGAAATTGTTTATTTAGCAGAGGGACTAGTATAAAAATCACGGTGGAGAAAAGAAAGGACTCAAGAACACCGTCTCCACCTATGTAAAGCCGATATATATTTAAGGCAATATAAAGTGGGTAAACCTTTTTATACCCACCGTAAAGAGCAACGATAATAAATGGAATATATCGCAAATCAAATATAAAGCCGATTTCTAATCGAATGGGAAAGCTAATGCAAAGAATCATCGTGACAGTGGAAAGAACAATAAAAATGTATTTATGATAGGAATGTGGTCGGTTTTCAAAGAAAAGGAGAAAAATTAACATTGGTATAATTAATATTAAAAAGTTCAAAAGAAATGTTTCTAACAAGAGGAATCTCCTTTCAACTGCAAATTAGGAAGAGCTCATTTAACTTAACACTTATCATATATTACCGATAATGAAAAGTTTTAGTCAATGAAGAGTTTTTTGTCACAATTAATTCCTTCTCATCGTCTTGAGGATGAAAAGGAGGAATTTACATGAATAAATACGAGGTAGCAATTATAGGTGGAGGGATTGCGGGATTAACGGCAGCAATTTTTCTAGCACAGGAAGGGAAAAAGGTCTTAGTACTTGAGAAGGCTCCACGGTATGGTGGAAGAGGGATGACGATTAATAAAAATGGCATTCTGATGAACCTAGGAGCGCATGCTTTATATAAAGGAGGAGAAGCAAAAAAGATCTTAGACGAACTAAAGATTCCGATTTATGGAAAAGAACCTTCAAAGGATGGTCATGTTATCTGGAAAGATGATGTTTACCAAATTCCGATGGATTTCTCTTCTCTATTTTCGAAGCAATTTCTTAGTGTAACGGAAAAGTTTCATCTTGCTAAACTAATGAATCAACTTAGTAAGATGAACGTTCGTCTCGTGCAAAACGAATCTCTTCAGGCTTGGGCCGAGCGGGAAATTAAGCGTCCGATCGTACGTCATTTCTTCTATGCCTTTTGTCGAACAACAACCATTACATTTCTCCCGCATTTGCAGCTAGCACGTCCTGTTTTAATGCAGGTTCAGAGAGCTTTAACGGAAGGAGTTCTATATATTGATAATGGGTGGGAATCCATTGTGACCGAGTTCAAGAAGGGGGCAATTCAATTAGGTGTGGAGCTTCGTGAAGCTAGAAAAGTGACTCATATTGATGGGAACGAAAAGGTAGAACGGGTCGTTTGTGCTACTGGTGAGTCCTTTGAAGTGGAAAATGTCATTATTGCGACTCCTCCACAAGAGGCATGTCGTCTTGTCCCCCAATTGCAGAAAACCTCGCTATTCCGCTGGCAACGGGAAGCTCTTGCTGTAACGTCATCTTGCTTAGATATCGGATTAAGAAGGTTACCTAATCCTAAACATCAATTTGTCCTAGGGCTTGATCAGCCGATCTTTTTTACGAATCAATCAAGAGCAGCGAAATTGAGTGATGATGGAAGCTCTGTCGTTAGTCTAGTAAAGTATCATGATGAAAATAGAAACACTAGTGATGTACAGCAGGATAAAAAACAACTAGAGCAGATGATGGACGTGATACAACCAGGCTGGCGAGAAGAGGTGGTCGAGCAGCAATATTTGCCTCATATCACGGTTGTCCATAATTTCCCTCATGTGAAAAGGACAGAGGTGCCTGGCACCGAGATTCCTGAAATGAAGGGACTTTATATAGCAGGAGATTGGGTATGTGAGGAGGAATTATTAGTAGATGCAGCGGCAGTAAGTGCTAAACGTGCGGCGTTACAGATATTAAAAAAGGATCGTGTGCTTATATGAAGCAAGAAAATATCGAGCTGGAACAATTATATACCGAATATAAGTCACTGCTTTTTTCATTAGCATATCGAATGCTAGGAAGTGTGATGGATGCAGAGGACATTGTACATGAAGCATTTCTTACCTTTGATAAAGTAGAAGATAAGCAGGCTATTAAAAATGTTAAAGCTTATCTATGTAAAATTACGACTAATCGTTGTATTGATTTATTACGATCCTCAGCACATAAAAGAGAAACATATGTCGGCACTTGGCTTCCTGAACCAGTTGGAGAAGAGTATATGCAAGATCCGGCAACATCTTATTATAGAAAGGAATCAGTGACGACTGCTTACCTCATGCTGTTACAGCAGTTATCAGAGGTAGAGCGAGCGGTGTTCCTTTTACGAGAGGTCTTTCAATACGACTATGATGAAATTGCGTCGATGGTCGATAAAAGCAGTACAAATTGCCGACAAATATTCTATCGTGCGAAGAAAAGTCTTGGATATGAAGAGACCGATTATCGAAAAGAATATACTCAATTTAGTAGCTATATCGAACGATTCACTACTGCCCTACAAAAAGGAGAAGTGTCAGAAGTGCTCCAGATGCTGCAAAAGGATGCAATATTCTTCTCAGACGGTGGTGGAAAAGTGAAAGCAGCCCTCAATCCGATTTATTCAGCAGAGCGAATCGTCCAGTTACTATTCAATCTTATGAAGAAATTGCCGAATGAAACCTTATTGGAACTGAAGGAAGTAAACGGTGGACCAGGAATTATTGTTCGAACGAATGGAGTTGTAACCTTCGTTGTCACTTTTGAGTTTGAAGCGAGGAAAATCAAATCCATTTATATGGTCGCAAACCCGGATAAGCTACGAGCTTTTCATGAAAATAAACAATGAAAATTTTTAAAGTAGTGTTAATTTATAGGCGTTCCTGGAAATAGGGGACGCCTTTTTTTCTTGTACAAATAAAAAGAATGTGAGTTATGGTAGAATCGGAGAGTAACAGAGGGGGGATGAGTCATGGAAAGAATCGCAATTATTGGTTCAGGTGGATCTGGTAAATCTACGATGGCAAGGAAGTTAGGGAAACTATTACATATAGAAGTGCTTCATCTGGATGCCTTGTTTTGGAAAGAGGGCTGGGTAGGTACTTCAAAAGCGGAACAACGAGAGGTCCAACAAGAATTAATTCAAAAAGAAAAGTGGATTTTTGATGGGAATTATGGTGGAACAATGGATTTAAGGCTTAAAAAAGCAGATACAATCATATTTTTGGACATGCCACGTTCCACTTGTCTGTATCGCGTACTCAAAAGAAGATACCAATATCGAAATAAAACACGACCAGATATGGGTGAGGGTTGTGAAGAAAAACTAGATTTGGAGTTCTTGAAGTGGGTTTGGGAATATCCCGTTACAAAGAAGCCCGGTATTTTGGAAAAATTGAAGGTGCTTTCTGAGGAGAAAAGAGTGATTGTTTTACACTCACGTAAAGAAGTGGAGCAATTCCTCATTCAGGTAAAAGATAAATACACACTCTAGTAAGCAGGCCATTTTTTACAAAGAGGTCTGTTTTTTTCGTGAAAAAGGAGTTTGCAAAATTTTTAGCGAATAATATAACAAAACTACCACCACATAGGAGTGATGTTGTGAGTTACTTGGATTTTGAAAAACCAGTTGTGGAGATAAAGAAGAAGATTGAAGGACTAAAAAAACTAATGAAAATAAATGATATTGATTTTACAAATGAAGTATTGCTGCTTGAAAAGCGTTTAATCAAAATAGAAAATGAAGTGTATCAAAACCTAACACCTTGGCAGCAGGTGCAAATTGCCCGGCATCCGCAACGTCCGACTACCCTTGATTATTTTCCATATCTCTTTGAAAATTTTTTGGAGCTACATGGGGATCGTTATTATGGAGATGATCAAGCAATCGTTGGGGGTATTGCAAAGTTTGAAGGTTTACCTGTTACGGTTATTGGACATCAAAGAGGCAGAAATACGAAAGAAAATGTCCAACGAAACTTCGGAATGCCCCATCCTGAAGGCTATCGCAAGGCCTTGAGATTAATGAAGCAAGCAGAAAAATTTAATCGTCCTATTATTACGTTTCTTGATACGAAAGGCGCCTATCCAGGAACAGAGGCCGAAAAAAGAGGGCAGTCTCAAGCCTTGGCCAACAATATATTTGAAATGTCAGGCTTAAAAGTTCCAATCATTTGTATCGTCATTGGGGAAGGCGCAAGTGGTGGTGCCCTAGGGATTGGTGTCGGTAATCATTTACATATATTAGAGAACTCCTGGTTTTCCGTCATTTCTCCAGAAGGAGCAGGTGCCCTATTATGGAAAGATAGCTCCAAGGCTCAGTTGGCAGCAGATACGATGAAAATAACAGGTTCTGACTTAAAGGAACTAGGGATTATCGATCAATTAATCGAAGAGGTTAAAGGTGGTGCCCACACCAATCATCAGGAGCAGGCACAACTAGTAAAACAAGCAATCAGGGGGTCACTAGAGGAATTAGGACACCTTTCAGAAACAGAAATTGTCGAGCATAGGAGGAAGAAATACCGTGAAGTTGGGGAATATTCTTTTTTGTTTTCTAAGGAGCCGGTGTTGTGAAGTGAGTATCTAAAGAAAAACCTCGTTCCTAATCATCAGGAACGAGGTTTTTCTCCTTAATTAGAAATCCATAGTTAGTAAAGTCAATTTGTCCAAAGGAATGTGATTCAACATTTCCTGAACTTTATCTAACATTTCCCAAAATCCCATCCGTACTAAGAGTGATTTCCCCTATCCACTACCACCTCTGTATTTCTCTAAAAGTAAAACTAAAATTCATCATTCAGGATATCCTAAATTCTGGAGGGATGTTAGATGAAAATCAGAACTATAGTACTACTAATGATCTGCTATCATACTTTTTCCACGAATGCTTCGGCTGAGGTACCATTGAAAGCAGCTTTTATTAGGGATCATCAGCTTTGGATGGTGGAGGGAGCAGTGGAAACTCAGCTAACAAAAGGGGGCTTTATTTCTTCACCAAAGTGGTCGTATGATGGCCGTTTTATCGGATATTTAGTTCATGGTGATGATGAGCAACAGGAAACCTCTAATCTACATGTATATGATACACAACAAAAAAGCAGTTACCAACCTTATGAAACGATTGAAACTAGAAACTTTCAATGGTCGCCTATCGCAAATCAGATTGCCTATAATGCTGGAGGCGTACTGAATGTTACCAAAACAAAAAATGGACGCCCAATGGGGTTTGAAAATGTTTCGCTAGGTGTGAGTGATTTTGTTTGGTTCCCAAATGGGAAGGAATTCATTGTTTCCTCACAAGCCGCATTACTTCCTACTGGATGGGGGCCGATTCATCTTTTTAAAATTCCAGCAGACGCAAACCTCGACACCCAAAAAATAAAGCCTTTTTATACGATCGAAACAAATACTACGGATTTATTTGCGATTGATGCGAATTATTTTAAATGGAGCAAAGACAATAAATGGGTTAGCTTTCTTGCCATCCCAACGGCTTCAATGTCTAATGATAGCAATACACTATGTGTGCTCTCCTCGAAAGGAACCGACTTTCAAGCTGTAGGGAAAATGCTAATCAACAAAGATTGGATTAAATGGTCCCCTACAGAAAATAAGCTCGCTTACATTGCTGGTGAAGGTAGATTTTATGTGGAGGATAAAAAAACGACAGTTGCAGATATCCCGATTTCAAAGCAGCAAAAGGAATATACTCCGAAAGGCTATGTGGACCTTGATCTTGCTTGGTATTCTCTGGATGAGATAATTGTTGCACGTGCGAAGGAAAATAAAGAATGGCAAGAAGGACCGGTTCCGACTATGTTTTCATCTTTATACATCATTAATCTGAAATCATCGGAACAAAGACAAATAACTTCTCCACCCAATGGGGAACTAGATAGGAACCCTCAAGTGGTAGGACCATACATTTCATGGTACCGAAAAGGGATGAAACGAGGAGATATTTGGTTAAAGAAAGGAATCAATTCCCTTGAACATCTTTGGCTCAAGGATGTCGATGAAGCACCAGTATTTTATATGAAAAATTAAAGGAATCTTAAATAACTTGGTAAGGTGTTAATCCTATTCAAACGAACACCTTACCAAAGCTTGCATTACATCAACTGCTTATTCCAATACTTCGCTTTCTCTAAAGAAAGGCTATCATTCGCCACTTCTCCAGGTTTTACTCCTGTCCCAATCATGTAATCAACCATTTCCATTCCAACAAAATCGAATATATATTGGAATTGCTGCACAAGTGGGAGGCCCTTAATCTTAGCATCCTTGCCACCTGTGATCACCACATAGGCTTTTTTCTTTTGTAGCTCAGCTTTAAAAGCAAAGCGCTCATCTCGTAAATATTGGGACCATCGATCAAAGAAGTCTTTCATTGGACCACTCATACCATACCAATACAATGGAGTTGCAAAGACGATTGCATCATGATTCATCATTAACTCAATAAGTTTATCGTAGTCATCGTGAACAGGAGAAAATCCTTCCTCGGTATGACGTTGATCTACAATTGCTTCAATATGTAAATCCGCTAATGACACAACAGTATGCTCCACACCATCCACAACTTTATTCGCAAGAAACTCAGAGTTTCCATTTTTTCTTGTGCTTCCTAAAAGGACTAGAACTTTCATCGAATACCCTCCAATAAGGTGTAAAGATTATTTTAAATTAGATTCTACTAGAGTATAACAAATTAATGCTGTTTCGTTCGAGGAGCAGAACTTTTAATCATGATTATTTCAAATCTTCTATTAACAAAATTTTCTAACAATACTGTATAATATATTGGAAGGTTATGGTCATTGTACGAGGAGTTTATATGAAGGAGTGCTAAATTGTTAAGATTATTGTTGTTTCCACTTGGATTATGCATCATGCTTTCTTTAAATGTATTGACCAAATCTAATCTAATTTTATTTATTGGTTTTTACTTGTTGTTTTTTTATGTAATGGAATGGGTTTTACGCTATAGAAAGATAACGTTTAACTTGAAAAATAAATATGTCATTTTTCTGATTTTCCTACTTTTCACATCTTCTCTTATCTATAGTATTCTATTTGCTTGGATTTGGTAAGAAATTATAGAGATTTATCCTTGTATTCCTACTAACTAATTTACGTCTCTAGACTGAGAAGAAATCATTCTTCATTTGGACTATTTATTTGGTTAGTTATCTTATAATTAGTAGAGAAAGAAAATTCGTAATATTTCGTAAGGAGGCGTAATATGCTAGCAAAATCAGTGATTGAAGATGTTCTAACAGCGGCACTCGCAACTGGCGGGGATTTTTCGGAGGTGTTTGTAGAGGATCGCTATACGAATAAAATCGTACTGCAGAGCGGGAAAATAGATAATAGTTTAGCAGGAAGAGAATTTGGAGTAGGAATTCGCGTCTTTAAAGGTTTTCAAAGCGCCTATGCTTACACAACAGATTTGTCTAAAGAAGGGTTATTAAAAGCTGCCCAAAATGCAGCGCAAGCGATTTCAGGAAACGTGATGCTACAAACCAAAAGATTAGATAAAGAAGTGATTACTTGTGCTCACCCTATTTTGATTAACCCTAGGGAAGTAGATAAGCTAAGAAAAGTAAATGTGATGAGAAAAGCTTATGATATCGCGAAAAACTATCATTCTAGCATACAGCAAGTAATGGTCAGATATTTTGATGAGGAACAGAATGTGCTTATTGCCAATTCAGAAGGAAAGTTTGTCGAGGATAAAAGAGTAAGAAGCCGATTAGCTATCCAATCAATTGCCTCCGATGGTAACCAAATGCAGTCTGGTTTCTATGGTCCAGGTGCTCACAAAGGCTTTGATTTTATGGAAAATCTGAATCTTGAACTCTATGCAAATGAAGCGTCAAGAATTGCCGTAACCATGCTAGGTGCGGATCCATGTCCAAGCGGAAAGTTCCCAGTTATTATCGATAATGAGTTTGGAGGAGTTATTTTCCATGAGGCATGCGGACATGGATTAGAAGCAACCGCTGTAGCCAAAAACAACTCGGTTTTTGCTAATCGGGTTGGAGAAAAGGTTGCCTCTGATATCGTGACTTACATTGATGATGCCACATTGGAAAATGAATGGGGCTCTATCACTATAGATGATGAGGGTGAAAAAGGGCGCAAAAATGTCCTTATTGAGAATGGAATTTTAAAAGGATACTTGATTGATAAGTTAAATAGTCGTCGTATGGGGATGGAAGCAACAGGATCAGGTAGGAGAGAATCATACCGGTTTGCCCCGACTTCTAGAATGACGAACACTTATATCGCAAACGGAGAATCGACCCCTGAGGAAATCATCGCTAATACGGAGAACGGTATTTACACGAAATATATGGGTGGTGGCCAAGTAAATCCGACAACAGGAGACTACAATTTTGCTGTCATGGAAGCGTACCTTGTCAAAAATGGCAAGCTAGATAAACCATTAAGAGGAGCAACACTCATTGGAAATGGTGCTGAAACACTTCAGCTAGTTGATATGGTCGGCAATAATTTAGGACATGGTGCTGGTATGTGTGGAGCAGTCAGTGGAAGCCTTCCTGTTAATGTAGGTCAACCGATGATTCGGGTAAGTGAAATGACAGTAGGCGGCAGAAAGGGGGACGAATAATATGCAATTGCAGGAATTTCAAGTGAAATTGTTCGATTTGGGAGAGAACCACGGCTTTACTGATATGGAGCTGTATTATGAAAGAGAAGTAGTGTTCGGCTGCAAGCTATATGAAGGAGAAATAGATTCCTTTGAAACTGCGGATGTCTTTGGAGTTAATTTTAGGGGAATAGTGGGAGGGAAAATCGGCTATGCCTTCACTGAGATAATGGATGAAGAGTCACTCCTTTTTCTCGTGGAAAACGCTAAGGCAAATTCTCAGATAGTGGAGGATGAGGAACAGGAAGAGATCCTTCCGGCAAGCAGCCATTATCAAGAGCGTTCTTTCTGCTCTAACCAGCTAGAGGAAGTATCCATTGCAGATAAAATAAATCTATTAAAAAATATTGAAAAACACTTATATAAAGACGAAAGAGTCACAGGAGCTGATTATTTTCAATTAAGCAGTGTCGAGGCAGAGCGTGCGATCCTAAATAATAAAGGGCTGACTCTACAAGAGAAGCAAAATTATTTAGCTGTCCTTGTATCGGCTATTGTGAAACAAGATGCAGAAATAAAAACTGGCCATCACATTGAATTTACGAAAGATTTTTCTACCCTTAACCCAGAGGAGATTGCAAGAAAAGCGGTAGAGGAAGCATTATCCCAGTTAGACGCTCAGTCAGTCGAGAGTAAAAACTATCCTGTTTTGTTGCGCCATGATGCAGCAGCTAACTTAATGGCTACATTTACGCCAATATTTTCAGCTGAAAATACGCAAAAAGGACACTCTTTACTAAAGGATAGAGTAGGACAGGAAATCGCGGTCACTAACTTACAACTAGTAGATGACCCGTTTTTAGAAGAGGGCTTGTTCAGTCGAACCTTTGACAGTGAGGGATCAGCGACTGCTCCAAGAGAGATTATAAAAGATGGAAAGCTGGTTAGTTTCCTGCATAATCATAAAACAGCTAAAAAGGATAAGGTTCAGTCGACAGGTCATGCTTATCGAGGTTCTTATAAAGACGCCATTACAGTCGCTCCTACCAACTTCTACGTCGTACCAGCTGAGAAAAGCTTTCGTGATTTAGTTTCTTCTATGAAGGAAGGTATAGTTATTACTTCTTTATCGGGTCTGCATTCTGGAGCAAATACAGTATCTGGTGATTTCTCAGTTGCAGCGAATGGACACTACATTAAAAATGGCCAAATTACAAATGCTGTGAAACAAATGACAATAGCCGGGAATTTTTACGAACTACTCCATAATATCGAAACCATTGGATCAGATCTCAAATTTACCACATCCTTTGTTGCACCAGGTTATATCGGTTCGCCTTCGTTGTTGATAAAAGAATTAGCTGTGACGGTTGAATAGAAGGACTTATATGACATGGAGAATATTTGAGTCAGTTTTATTAATAGTCCAGTAATGATGATGAAATATTTGTAGTAGTTAATCAGATGGTAAAATTATGCGGATTTAAAAACACGAAAGTAAGTATATTAACAGTCTATTTAGTAGATAAAATAGGCTGTTTTTTGTAGTAAGCCTTTATATAACGGCTATTAGAAGTGGAGTGGACGAAAATGAAAGAACAAAGCACTAAAAATAAAAAAGCATGGGAGTACCGCGCTTATGAATTTTGGATCAAAAAGCATGGTTCACCAAAGGAACTTGCAGAGCAACTATTAGTAAACCCTAGAGCTCAACTAAAAAAGCATAAACATTTTTTTGAGCATGTGGAAGGCAAGAAGATGGCAAATATTTGTGGGTCAAATGGAAGAAAAGCCATTCCCTTAGCGCTTTTAGGAGCTGAAGTTACAGTATTCGATATTTCAGAAGAAAACAAAAAATATGCTATAGAATTAGCAGAGAACGCAAACACAAAAATCCAATATATTGTTACAGATATTTATGAAATAGACTTATTAGAGTATGAAGGTTATTTTGATATTCTTTATTTAGAAGGAGGAATACTGCATTATTTTAATAATATGGATAAATTCATGTCAATTCTATTTTCCTTATTAAAGGATGGTGGAGAAATGGTTCTGAGTGATTTCCATCCCTTAGGAAAGTGTATCGTGAAAACTCAAGATTCCCAAACCCCTTATCAATTCGAACCAAGGTACTTTGATAAGGAACTACGGGAAGGTAACGTAGCTTATAAACATTACTTTGATGAAAAAGAACAAGAGGACTTTCCATCTGTTTCGATTAGGTCGTATACACTTAGTGAAATTATAAATTCTGCCATTACAGCTGGATTTATAATAAAGAAATTTGATGAACATCGAGACTGGAAAAATGAAAATATACCATGGGAATTTACTATTCTTGCAAATAAATAAGTTAGCTAGGAGACTTAAATAAGAATGCTTTAAGCCAATTTTGCTCGGAGCATTCTTTTTTTTATGAAATCTAGGCTCCAATGTCACACATACTGCCTTTTTTTCCTATTATATATAAACGAATATACAAATAATGCTACGCTTATTAGTAGTAAAATGTTAGATAGAAATGTAAGGGCAATTTCAATATCAGTTTTTAAGAAATAATTTGGAATTAAAATATACGAGCTTAAGATAATCAAAATTAGTGCATACCCCTTTAACTTATCTTTCTTTAATACATAAGAACCAATAATCCACCATAAAAGTATGCTAATTAGCGCGCTAACACCTATAGCAAACCAGAGTATGAAATCAGGCATCTTTTCGGTCCCCCTCCTTGTGAATACCAATTTTTACATATTTAGTTTAGCAATTATTTTGAATAACAGTCAAGGGGAATATCCCGTGATTATAGGTAAATACTCAATTGAACTACTGTTAAATTAAGTAAGATTTTGCACTACTACCTATGTGCAATAAACAAGATAACCTAAAACGAAGTACATTCCCTAAGCATATGACATAGGATAGCTTTATAACTCTGTGAAGGGAATGAAAAGGATGTATTATGTTCCTAATCATATGTATCCATATTCTTATTATGTAAACCATCAAGTGTATAACCCGGATTTTATGTTAAGAAACAATCTGCAAATATCTGAATCCATCCTTGCAGCAATGAAAGGTGAAGCTACAGCCATAAACCTCTATAGTCAATTAGCAAGTGTTGCACCAAATCAAAACCATCGAAATGCAATTTTACATGCTTTAGAAGAAGAAAAAATTCATTTGAAGCAATTTACAGATCTATATTCGACATTTACTGGAAGTCAGCCTCAGTACGAAATAGACCAAGTTACATTTAATTCGTATCAAGAGGGATTACAAAAGGCTTTGGAAGTAGAAGTAGAAAATTACGAAGAATACAGTAAAAATTATTTACTTACTCAACATTTGCCATTAAGAGATGTTTTTTTAAGGGCTTGTAATGATACAGTTGAGCATGTTAATCGATTTAGCTTGTTATTTTACAATAACGATGAAAGCTATAGATTAAAAGATTATGGACTAGAGCCGTTTGTTGTTGATATCGAGGAAGCTACTAAGCTAAATAACACGTTTCGAACAGCTTTATGGACAGGAAGTCATTTGCAAGTGACGGTAATGAGTATTGATGTTGGAGATGACATCGGTTTAGAAGTTCATCCTACGGTTGATCAATTCTTGCGTATTGAAGAAGGGCAAGGAATCGTTCAAATGGGTGACAGGGAGAATCAATTAGATTTTGAAGCAGAAGTTTATGATGATTATGCCATCATGGTGCCTGCTGGTAAATGGCACAACCTAACCAACACAGGAGATAAGGCCCTTAAGCTTTATACAATCTATGCACCGCCTGAACATCCATTTGGTACCGTTCATGAAACGAAGGCAGTAGCTATAGAAGCAGAGGAACACGATTAGTGAAAAGTTATGGTGTAAAAATAGATTATGAAAAGTCGTTAATAGAAAAGGGCTGGTAGCAAGTTTGATCATGTGATAGTGGAGAAAACGTAATAGAAAAAAAGCTTGAGTATCATGATATGCTCAAGCTTTTTTCTTTATTATCTACTATAATAAACCTCATTAGATTGTAACTCCAGACCATTTCCTTGTAGCAATTCTGAAACGGTTACCATTTCATAACCCTGTTCCTTCAATTCTCGTACGATCACTTCGACCGCATCAGCCGTTGTTTCGTGAATATCGTGTAAAAGAATGATGGCGCCGTCATGAACGTTTGGTAGCACTTCTTGGACAACCGTATCAACATGACGATACTTCCAATCTAAACTATCGACAGACCAAAGAATTGTAGGAACGCCAGAAAGCTCTTTCACTAACTCATTATAGGAGCCATAGGGAGGACGAAAAAGCGTCGGTGCTTCACCTAAGACGCTTGCTACCGCATCAGAGGTACTCCTTAGTTCGTTTTGTACTTGTTCTGATTCAAAAATGGTGAGATCTGGATGATTCCAACTATGGTTCCCTATTTCATGTCCTTCCTCTTTTATTCTCTTTAACACATCAGGATAGAATTCTACCCGACTGCCAAGAACAAAGAAGGTTGCTCGCGCATCGTATTTTTGCAGTGTATTTAATATTTGAACCGTATATTTTTGATGTGGTCCATCGTCAAATGTTAAGGCAACTTGTTTTTTGTTTGGATCAGGCTGGATAGGTGTTTGTTCAGCTTCCTCTTTCTGCTCCACTTCCTTTTCGTTTTCTTCCATTTCGTTTATCAACTCCGGTTGAAACTGTTCATTTAAGTAAGCGGCCGCATCTTGAAGCGGAATCGTTACTTTTGCAATTCCCAGTGCCCCTGCGCCAACTTCATATTTATCATATACAAATTGGATAGAGTCTTTTGTGAGAATGAATTTCTCGAAATTTTCTTTAACAGGAGCCGTTTCTTCATCTATCATATCTTCAAACAAAAAGTCATGATACTCTTCCTGCTCATACAAACGTGATTTGATTTCCTTTGATAAAAAATATAGATAATCTGTATTAACATCAAACACATCATCTATTTGAAGATACTTGCCATTGTCAATATCCACCACATATGTTTTCGTTTGTTCCATTGCATTTGCTCCACCGGTGTAAGTCCCAATAGTAAACAAAAAGGAATAAATCGAATCTGATACTTGCTCAATAGTAAACTGAACATTGAACATATATGGATGCTGTTCTACAAATTCTGGATTTGGAATGTCCGCCACAATCTCCAAGAATTCTTCTTTTCTCTCATCAACAAAGCTTGTGATTTCCTGATTCAAATTTTCCTTATCAAAAATCGGATAGCTTAAAGCTAGGTGATACAGCTTTTCATCCTCTACTTCTGTGAGGATATGAATTCCTTCATAAGTAGATTCAGCTACCTCCATCAACTCTTGATCAGTTGGTTTTTCTGTTATAGATGGTCCACTTTTTTCTCCTTGTTTTCCACAGCCAACTAGCATTAGAAAACAGCTTAAAATTAGGAACCAACCTGCTTTTTTAACGTTCAATTTACTTTCCGCTCCCTTCTACAAAATATAAGATAGCATATAAAGGGCAAGAATGGTTGTGTAAACTTTAGAAATTTTTATGAAGTTATAATGAGGAGTCCGATTATAATATCATTCCTAATTAAGGTTAAGGCGATACAGAAGGTGGCTCGCTAGACAGAGTTTTAGGAAAAATTAGATAGACACTAAAATGAAACGAGAAATTCCTGTTTTGATACGTAAAAAAGAATAAAATGGCAAACGTACGTTCCGTAATATATAATAAAAGAAGATAAAAACTTTTAAAAAGCTATAAATTACAAAAAAAGGAGCTCCACTTTATGACAACAGCACTTAAAGATATCTATAATCAATCATTCATCTCACTCGTAGCTAAGTCGATTCACAAAGTCTACCCAGAGTTGGATGAAGCTCTATTTTTCCACCTCGTTTTTAATGAAACTTGGGAACAGAAAACATTAAAGGAACGTATGCGACATATTACCATCTGCTTACATAAACTATTGCCAGCTGACTATGCAGAAGCTGTGGGGATTTTAAAAAAAGTCGCCCCAGATCTCGCCAATCATGAGCTTGCTGCTATCATACTTCCAGATTATATCGAACAATACGGCTTATCTGACTGGGAGGTTTCGATTCCGGCGTTAGAATGGTTCACGCAATATTCCACAGCAGAATTTGCTGTACGTCCTTTTATAATGAAAGATCAAGAGCGAATGGTCAAACAGATGACAGAATGGTCTCTTCATCCCAATCATCGAGTGAGAAGATTGGCAAGTGAAGGAATACGACCGAAACTTCCTTGGGGGATGGTGCTACAAAACTTGAGGAAAGACCCAACGCCGATTATTCCTATTTTAAACAATCTAAAAGAGGACGAATCACTCTTTGTTAGGAAAAGTGTCGCCAATAACTTAAATGACATTTCCAAGGATCATCCGTCCGTCGTATTAGAAATTGTAACATCATGGTATGGGAAGCATAAGCATACCGATTGGATTGTGAAACACGCTTGTCGCACCCTATTAAAACAAGGACATCCACAAGCACTTGCTCTATTTGGCTTCAACCAAGCAAACTCCATCCACATTCACAACTTCAACATAGAAAAAAACAAAGTGAAAATTGGAGAAGATCTGTATTTTTCATTTCAGGTCACTAATAAAGACGAGCAACCAAGCACAATACGGATAGAATTTGTCATAGATTATGTAAAAGCGAATGGCAATCGCTCCAAAAAAGTCTTCAAAGTTGCAGAAAACAAGATTGCAAGAGAGAAGAATTTAAACTATCATAAAAAAATTTCATTCAAAGATCTAACAACAAGAAAGCACTATAAAGGCATACACACCATCTCTATATTAATTAATGGCGAACTAAAGAGTTCGTTAGACTTTGAAGTAGAATAACTGGAAGGAAGGGTAGAAAATGCTGAAATGTCCAGTTTGTAAAGAGGAGAACAACTGCGCAGTTGCAAAAAAAGAAGAACCTACTTCTTGTTGGTGCATGAAAGTAACGATTCCAAAGGAACTACTCGAGAAAGCGTCAATAAAGGATCACTGCATATGTGAAAAATGTGTGGAGGATTATCGTTTGACTTTAGAGAAAATGAACTAGTTGAAGGAAGGTAGCAGTCTATCAGGGATAGGCTGTTTTTTATATGAATTATGCTATTTTGGGTTTTTAATTTGGGGGATTTCCGACGAAGAGAAAACACCTAATAAGAATTGCTTTTTTATACATACTAATACATGAAGGAGGGATATCATGATTAACATTCTCTTGTGGATTGTATTCGTGTTTTTATTTATATTAATCATCGCGTATCTCTACCTTATTTATCGAAAGTTATCATTTGATTATCACCAGAAACAAAAAGAGGGTTGGAAAGGTAAATTACGTCCAATCATTCACGAGTGTATGAGAAACGAATGCATCCAAGAGATTCCTAAAAAAGCAATTGCATTAGAAGCAGCAGAGGGAATTTTAATTCAATATTTATCAGTGTTAAAAAACCGAGAGATGAGAAAAAGAGTTAAATGGATTGCTCATCAATTGTTCTGTGGCTTTTACAAGAAAAGGTTAATGAATAGAAAGTGGGTGATTCGCTTGAACACCTTACATTATATAGATATCTTTCAATTTAAGGATTTTGAAGATGATGTACTCACACTTCTACATAAACCATTTATTAGAAAAGAAGAAGCCTATTTGATATACAGTATTTTGGCATCCTTTCAATATTCAGGGTTATATAATCTTTTATGTCAATCAAAGGAGCCATTACCTTCCTTTTTATGTAAGACTATTATGGATCGACTAAGTCCAGAGCTTTTTCAGGAATTCCTACATTCTTACTCGGCCTGTCCTCCAGCTATTCAAAAAAGTATTATTGATGTGCTAGGGAACAAAAGAGAGCTGAAGTTTGTATCGTTCATGGAAGAGTTATTAGTTCATCAAGAAGTGGAACTGAGAATTCGATCTTTAAAAGCAATAAGTAAGATAGGAATATTAAAAAATGAAACCATTTTATTTGATTTGGTTTTATCCGCCCATTGGCAAGAAAGAATGATGGTTGCTAAGGTAATGGGAGTCTTACAAAACGAGGAGTTTATCAATTATTTAAAGGATTTACTTTCTGATCAATCGTGGTGGGTAAGAACGACTGCAGCCCAATCTATTCTCCAGTTTTCAGATGGCATTCAGATTTTAGAAGGGATCGTCGGAAATAAAGATATACACTATGATCCTTACGCAATAGATATGTCAAAAGAATGGATTGCAAGGAGCTACGAGAAGCATGGTCTTTAATTTAGGAGATTCCATTATAAGAAATGTAAGTAATTTCATTATCGTCTATACGTTTTTTAGCGCATTCCTCTATTTGTTATTATTTATAATCTCTGCTAGGAAAATTAAGAAGAATTATAGTTTAGATCTTAAGTATAAGTTTGAGGACATCATCGAGTCGGACTTTTCTCCCCCCGTATCTATACTAGTACCTTCATACAATGAAGAAGCGGGAATCTATGCCTCGGTAAAATCACTGATCGATTTACAATATCCAACATTTGAAATAATTATTATAAATGATGGTTCAACTGATCTTACACTACCACTTCTTATAGAACGATTTGACATGGTAGAGGTAACTCGGACGATTAGAAAGCAGCTAGCAACAAATCCGATTAAAGGAATCTATCGTTCGTTGTATTATCCTAATCTGTACTTGATTGATAAGGAAAATGGGGGGAAATCAGATGCGTTGAATGCAGGAATTAATCTCTCCCGATATCCCTATTTCTGCTCCCTCGATGGAGATTCGATTCTTGAATCAGATGCTTTTTTAAAAATCATGAAACCGATTCTAGATTCAGAAGAGGAGATTGTTGCGGTTGGTGGAAATGTTCAAATTGCTAACGGATGTAAGATAGAAAAGGGAAAAGTATTAGAAATCGGTTTACCTAAAAACATTCTTGTTATTATGCAAATCATCGAATATTTGAGGGCTTTTCTAATGGGAAGGTTGGGGTTAAGTCATTATAATTTACTTCTCATTGTATCCGGGGCCTTTGGTGTCTTCTCTAAAGAGTGGGTCATTCGAGCGGGAGGTTATAAAAAGAATACAGTTGGAGAAGATATGGAGCTAATTGTAAGGTTACATAGGAAGATTAAAGAAGAAAAAAAGAAGGCAAAGATTTTCTTTATTCCACAACCTGTGTGCTGGACGGAAGCCCCAGAGTCTGCTTATTTTTTAAAAAGACAACGAACTCGTTGGCATAGGGGACTGTATGAGAGTTTATGGAATCATCGATGTATGTTGTTCAACCCTAAATACGGAGCAATTGGGATTATTTCAATGCCTTATTTTTTGCTCGTAGAATTATTAGGACCAATTATCGAATTTCTTGGCTATATTCTAATTGTAATCGGATTAATTAGAGGGGATGTTTTTATTGAATATGCCTTTATCATTTTTTTACTAGCAATGCTCTATGGATCAGCCCTATCTATGGGAGCTGTATTACTAGAAGAATGGAGTCAACGTAGGTATTCGAGGATTTCTCATGTATCCAAATTGTTTTTCTATGCACTAACGGAATCATTATGGTATAGATTAATGGTTTCTTATTGGCGGTGTATTGGCTTTTTTCAAGCGATTAGAGGAAAAAAAGAATGGGGACATATTCAAAGGAAAGGTCTTATCAAATGAAACATGTTTGCTTAAGTGGCTAAAAGGACAGAAATGCTCAATTAGAAAATATGAAGGCTGAAAAGAAGCGAAAATAGAATCAACTTATGAGAGAAGTGTTTTGGAAAATAGAATAGTGGAACCTACGGAACATGGTTCGAAAAATGGAAAAGGCACAACTATTTTTGTTAGCTGTGCCTTGTTTTTATTGAAATGAATTAATTGGAAAAGCAAGAGTA
Source organism: Sutcliffiella halmapala (assembly GCF_002019665.1). Classification (GTDB taxonomy): domain Bacteria; phylum Bacillota; class Bacilli; order Bacillales; family Bacillaceae_I; genus Sutcliffiella_A; species Sutcliffiella_A halmapala. Next base: position 1,717,515 of record NZ_KV917375.1, read on the forward strand.
TTCATATTGTTTTATTTTGGAAAATATAATAAACTTCAATTAGAAATGCTCCATTTCTATTCTATCTTCAACTAAAGGATGATCCATATGCTTGGAATAGATAATTACACGCCAATATTTTATACAGATTCGGCTCAACTAGTTGCGAATGAAAAAGAAAAGTTAACTAGTTTAATAGGACAACGAATCAAGGAAATTTGGGTTGCTTGGGAACAAGAGGAAAATTATTGGTTTAATAGTCTACCAGTAATTTTCATATTGGAGAATTGCCAACTGGAATTATGCGCGTATCAATCAGAGGTATATGCGATAACGTTTAATCAAATTAATGTAGACGATAGTGTAGATTTTTTTGGCGCAGTTAAATGGGAAAAGGATAAGTTGAAACAACTAAATCTTACTTCCTATATTAATCAAGAAGTTATCTCTATTGAAATTATGGAACCAATTGTGGAACCTATTTCAGGGGTAAAGTGTGAGTACGATACTTTTGGTGTGGGTGGAATAGGGTTTAGCTTAGAAAAAGGCTATTTGGCAGTATGTAATGGGTTTGATGAAAATCGCTTCATCTATGAAAGAAAGTATAGTTGTTTTACATATAAGTATACGAAAATCTAGTTGGGGGAGAAATCCGATGTTTTTGCTAAAGCTAGCAATTATTTTTATTATTTCCGTTCTATTCATTTGGCTTTTACAGTTTACGTTAAGAAAGGCGTTTAACATCGAAAAGAGAAAAAGTACATTCTCTTACAACCATGTAAACAAAACGCATCGAAGGCTAGATTGGTTGATTAGAATTATGAGCATGCTTTCTTTACTTTATTTGGTGTACTTGATTTTCTATAGAGATAATTCGATAACTTTATTTTTTATCGGCTTAATTATTTTTACCATTTTATCTGATACTGTCAGAGCCTATTTTGAATGGAAACATTCACCTCATCCGAAGCACTCAATCCTCACAATTAGTGAAATGCTAGTATTAATAAGTGTGCTCGTTGCATGCATACAGTTTGATTTGTTAGCGCTTCTTTAATTTAAAATCAAAAGTACAGGCACCTTCCTAAATTGTGGGAGGTGTTTTTATTTGCCCATTTTTCAAATTGTCGAACAGTTATTATTGTTTTATTATGGAAAATATAATATACTACATTACAACACTAATGCACTATATTAGAGGGGGTGTGAAGTTGATTTTAAATACGGACGGTACAAAGCCGATTTATGTACAGATTGCTGAGTGGCTCGAGACTGAGATATTAAATGGAAACTTTGAACAAGATCAGAAGGTGCATTCGCAGTATCAGTTGGCCGAAATTTTTAATATTAATCCGGCGACAGCTGCCAAGGGACTGAACATATTAGTCGATGAAAAAGTCTTGTATAAAAAGCGAGGGCTTGGAATGTTTGTGACAAGGGATGCAAAGGAGATTATTCTCACGAAAAGAAAAGACCATATTTTAAACCATTTAGTGACAGATCTAGTAGTGGAAGCAGAGCGGTTACAGGTAAGTGATGAAGAATTAATTCAGATGATTCATTTCGTAAGTAATAAAACAAGGGGGAAGAGGGATGAAGGCAATTGAGTGTAAGGAGCTTTCAAAAGTCTATTGGCAAAGGAAGGCTTTAAATGACTTGTCTTTTACTATAGAAGAAAACACCATTACAGGACTTATCGGGAGAAATGGAGCGGGAAAAACGACGTTACTAAAGATCATTGCTGGGTTTTTATCAGAAACAGCTGGTGAAATAAAAGTATTTGGTGAAGAACCATTTAATAATTTAACCGTGTCAGCTAATTCGATCTTTGTTGATGATTTTATGAGTTTGCCGACGTCTTTAAATCTAGAAGAGACGTTAGAGGCTGCCGGGAAATTTTATGCAAAGTGGGACGGGGAGCTTGCGAAGCGATTGTTTGATTATTTTTCCTTTGATCCGAAGCAGCGTCATGAATTTCTTTCCAAAGGGATGAAAAGTACGTTTAATATGATTATTGGTCTCGCATCACGCTGCAGTTTAACGATTTTCGATGAACCGACAACAGGGATGGATGCAGCGGTACGAAAGGATTTTTACCGAGCGTTATTAAAGGACTATCTAGCTCATCCACGTACGATTATTTTATCTAGTCATCATCTTGATGAAATCGAAGACCTCATTGAGGATGTGCTGTTGCTTGATGGTGGAAAGAAGCGACTACATCTTTCAGCTGCAGACTTAAAGGAATATGCAATTGGCTTAACTGGAAAAGCTAGTTTACTAGAAGAATGGACATCAAATAAAGAAGTGTTATTTACGAAAAGTATCGGCACGGACAGTCGATATGTTGTGATGGAAAATGATTGGACGGAAGAGAGTGTACAGGAAGCACGACAGCTCGGAATCGACATAACCCCGGTATCAGCAAGTGATGTTTGTGTCTATGTAACGGGGAATACAAAGGGGGGAATCGACGATGTCTTTAACTAAAGTGACCTTGGTGGATGTGGTGAAGAAGCAGTATTTTTATAAGTTGAAGGCATTTTCGGGAGTGTATACATCCCTAATCCTCGTGCAGCTAATTGCATTGCTTTTCTCTTTTGTCTCATCGATTGGATCCAGTTCTAGTTCTAGTTCAGAAGGACTAACTGTATCAGCCAGCTTTTATTCAGTAGATATGGTGATTAGCTTTACGATGCTTTGGGCCTTCATTACAGCAATCAATGTTACAACGAAGGCTTATCGAAATGATGATTTTACCTTTGTAACGAATCGATTAAGTAGTGATCTTTCGAACATAGCTTTCTTATTTACAGTGAGTTGCATTGGAGCTCTTACAGCTTTATTATCTAGTTTTCCATTAAAAATTGCTCTGTACTTCACAACGGAACAACCCATTCATTATACTTCCTTGTTAGCAACACCAGGCATTCTTTTTGCTGGGATTGGCGCTACGATCCTCTACAACATCATGTTTGCCGCTTTAGGTTATTTGATTGGTACATTGATTCAGTTGCATAGCATCTTAAAAATAGTACTGCCGGTTGCATTTTTTGGAATGTTTTTTGGGTGGGTGATTCTTGGATATGCCGATATAATTTCATCTATCGCAACCTTCTATTTTCAAGAAGATTCTATCTGCTTATTTATCCAAAAGGTTTTCGTTACAGTCATAGCATTTTTTAGTTGTTCCGTTTTAATATTCAGAGGAGTGGAGGTTAGAAAATGAATATTATCATCATAATTTTTCTTATCTTTATCGGATTTCTTCTGTTTTCTCCGCAGATAAAAAAACAACGAGCGGTTCTTTCAAGCAACAAAAGTGTCAAGATTCTAGGTGGATATGCTGCGATTCTACTTATCTCTACAGGCATCACTTTTTTACTTCCAGATGATACATTTATCACTAATAAAGCTAATATTAGTGAAGAAGGAATAGATGACACAACCTATCATGCTTTAATTAATAAGCAGCCAGTAGAGAGTAATTTTGTAAAAAAGAAGGCGAGCATTCCATATGAAGAAAAACAACTTCACATAAACGTTAATAATCCAAACTATTCTGGTTTTGCTCTGATTTATGAAAAAGATCCCACTTTAGAAAATAGACTCGAAGTAACAACCTATGTAGGTAAATCAACCGTAAATGATATCGATATATCAGATTTTATTCATTATCCAATGGTTAATATCGATGACCAATCATTAATTATCCTTCAACCTAAGCCGATAGATCTTAAGTTTACCATGCTAAAAAAAGAATTCCCGTTTTCCCAGTTTAATGGTGAGAATTGGATGGACCACTATAGCAGTTTTGCAAACCCTATTCTCTATATAAAGGTACCAGCAGATGTAGAAGTAACGATAGACGAGACTATCTTTTACGAGGAAGTAAAGTAACTCCCAAATTAGTGTAGACACTTAGACGACAATCTAAGTGTTTTTTCTATCTTTTTCTAAATATCGGAAAATAATAGATGTTGTCCTTTTTTGATGAACTATATAATAGAAGGACAAACTTAAGAAATTCTTAAGAAAGTTAGTCAATGAATATTAAGATTTTCCGTGTAGGATGTAGATAATGAAAGATGGCGTCAGAGAGAAGGGTGAGGGATGGAGAAGTATACGGTACTAGTGGTCGATGATGAAAAAGAAATTCGGGATGCGATTGAGATTTATTTGAAAAATGAAGGGGTTATTGTTTTAAAAGCAAAGGACGGAATTGAAGCATTGGAGCTACTTCATGAGAACCAGGTGCACCTGATTATTTTAGATATTATGATGCCGCGGCTTGATGGGATCTCCGCTACATATAAGATTCGCGAGGAAAAGAATATTCCAATCATTATTTTGAGTGCGAAAAGTGAAGACACAGATAAGATATTAGGGCTGCAGGTCGGTGCCGATGACTATGTGACAAAGCCGTTTAATCCGATGGAACTTGTCGCACGAGTGAAATCACAGCTTAGAAGATATGTGTCATTTGGAACGTATGAAGGTGTCAAAAAAGTGATTGATCTGAACGGTTTAACGTTGGATAAAGTAGCTAAAGAGGTACGAGTACAGGGCGAGCATGTCAAGCTTACGCCTATTGAATACAAAATAGTCGAATTGTTGATGACCAATGCTGGTCGTGTGTTCTCCATTAATGAAATTTATGAGCGAGTGTGGAAGGAACCTAGTTACAATGCGGAAAATACCGTGGCCGTCCATATTCGTAAAATTAGAGAAAAAGTCGAAATTGATGCGAAAAATCCAACATATTTAAAGGTGGTGTGGGGAATTGGTTACAAAATGGAAAAGTAGGATTTTTATCTTCTTTATGGCTTTATTATTTACGATCGGCTTAAGTGGAATCTTTTATTTCTTTAACGACTTTCAAAGATACAGTCCGCAAAGTTATTTTGATACGGAGGAATTTCAATACGAAGCTGTTGACGAGTATCTAACATATTTAAATCTATTTGAATTAAGCGGATTAACGAAAGAGCAAGCGAAGAGGTCCATCACGGTAACAACAGATGAAATTAATGAGCATCGTTATCGATATGGGAATTTAGCAGAACAATTGCAATCGATTCATCTTCAATACGAGGATCGCATTGAAGAAGCGAAACAATTGGAAAATAAAGAAGTGGCCGAGGCCTATATACAAGAAAGAGATGCGAAAATAGAGGATATTACAAATAATTTTAAGAGTGATGATTCTGTAAGAGCAAAAGTTAAAGCTGAAAAAGAAGCCATTATTGAAGAGCATTTTAATGAGAGAAATCGTATGAAAGAGGATTATTCCAGATTTAATGAATTTCAATATTATTTTACAGATGTTAAAACAGGGAAGGTCTATACGAATGTAACATTAGAAAAAGATCAAACAATCGAGGATGTTTTTCAAAAACAATACATGCATTATTTGACGAACACGATGAGAACATCTAACTATGAAACGATTAATTATTACAATGACTACACTCACTATGATTGGCTGGTCACCTTATTATCTGATGCAAGTAAACAGTTAAGGGGGCAAATAGCAGTACCAAAAACCTTGTCTCCAACAAGTGAATGGTGGTTACAGAGCGAAAGTTACAATAATCAAAGGCTTCTATTTATCGGGTATAACGCGACAGCTGGCATCGCATTTTTATTATGGCTCCTTCTTATGAGGAAAATGAAAGTACTTCCAGCGGAAATGGTGCGTTGGAAGTTCTATTATAATAAACTACCGATTGATGTAAGAGCTGTCTTTTTTGGGCTGACGGTCATTGCTGCGATTTTTAGTATATTCATGCTTCATGATTCCCTGCGTTTTGCTGCATTTAATCCATTTGCTGAATATGGAACACTTTCAGCAAATGCAATGGACTATCTGTTTATTTTGTTCATAGCAACACTCCTTTGGCTTCTAACCTATGCTCAAGGAAGATTCATCCTTATCGATTTACGTGAAAGGGATAATGTAGCGAAAGAATGGAAAAGGGGACTGTTGTATAAAGGATGGAACCGCTTGAAGCTAATGTTCCGTAATGTTTTACAAAGCTTACAAGAAGTATTTCTGAATCAAACAACTGGTATACAGCTATTTCTAGTACTAGGACTAGTATTTGGTTTAGGTCTCGCTGGTATTATGATGTTTATGCATCCGGTGTTCTTCCTATTTTACCTTATACTTCTTGGTTTTGTTGGTCTACCAGTATTGATGATCTTAATTAGGCATATCGGGTATTTTAATAAAATTGTGTTGAAGGCGAGTGATATGGCTGTTGGAAAGCTGGGTGACAACTTGGAGGTAAAAGGAAATTCTACCCTTTCAAACTTAGCAAGTAATCTGAATGCGTTAAAGCAAGGAGTAAAAACGTCCCAAAGTGAACAGGCAAAGAGTGAACGTCTAAAAACGGAGCTCATTACTAATGTTAGCCATGATTTACGGACACCATTAACCTCCATCATTACGTATACGGAATTATTAAAAGCAAGTGATTTGTCACATGAGGACAAATCGGCCTATCTAGAAATCATCGATCGCAAATCTCAGCGGTTAAAGGTATTGATTGATGATTTATTTGAAGTATCGAAAATGACGAGCGGCAATATTGAATTGAATAAGGCTAAGGTAGATCTTGTGCAGCTCATCCAGCAAGCACTTGCGGAGCACGACAGTTCATTAAAGGATTGTAATCTACAGTTTCGAGTTACTAGTTCAGAGCAACCAATAAATTCTTTTGTAGATGGACAGAAGCTATGGCGTGTTTTTGATAATTTGATTGGGAATATTGTGAAGTACTCATTAGAACATTCACGGGTTTACATTAGTGCTCAAACTTTGGATAAGCAAGCCATCCTTACTTTTAAAAATATTTCTAAATATGAACTTAATGATAGTAGTGAAGAGCTCTTTGAACGCTTCAAAAGAGGAGATACATCGCGACACACGGACGGTTCTGGCTTAGGTCTTGCGATTGCAAAATCGATTATTGATCTTCATGAAGGTAGTCTTGAGATTGATACAGATGGGGATTTGTTTAAGGTAACCATCAAGCTCGAACTTGTAGAGTAATAGTAAGATCTCGATATAGAATGTGGGGAAGGTTATGAAAAGTAAAATAGAATTTTCGGAAGTGTACAGTATGTTTTACAAAAGGCTTTTCCAAATAAGTTATTCCATAACAAGAGATCGCCACCATGCAGAGGATATCGTGCAGGAAACCTTTATCAAAGCGCTGAGTAAAATGGAAACATTGATGGAAGCAAGTAAAATTGGCGCTTGGTTATCCGTGATTGCAACGAGAACGGCCATTGACTTTGTTCGGAGAGAGAAGAAAAGAAAAGGGATTCCAATGGAGCTTTCGATGCTTGATTGTCTTGGAAAGAAAACGAAGCAAAATGTGGAGGAGGAAATCGAGACAGTTTTTTTGGAGGAGCGAATTAATGGAGCATTACGTGAGCTAACTCTTGAGTATCAGGATGTCCTGATACTCAAGCTCGGCCAGGGCTTAAAGGAGCACGAAATTGCAAAAGTCCTAGACTTAAAACCTTGTACGGTTAAAACGAGAATTTATCGGGCACGGAAACAGCTGAAGTGTTTAGTTCTGGAGCAGATGGGGGCTTAAATGAAGAGCGGTTACTTAAATGAATAGAATAGAGAAAATAGAACAGCTATACTGGTGATATAAAAGAAGATAGGTGATAAGAAGCATGAAATTAAATCGAGATTCACAGTATATTAGATATCTCAACTTAAAAAAAGATCAAATTCCTTCATATGAGAAATTTCCTTTTAACCTCCCTGTAATAACGAACTTTCATGAAATAGCTTTCCATCCAAGTGTTACTTATATTGTTGGGGAAAACGGGATGGGTAAATCTACTTTACTGGAGGCTATTGCGATTAATTTAGGCTTTAATCCAGAAGGTGGTACACGCAATTTCAATTTTTCGAACTATGATTCGCACTCCAACCTCGATGAATATCTCCTATTAGCAAAAGGGGTTAATCGGGCTAAGGATAGTTTCTTCTTTCGCGCAGAATCCTTTTATAATCTTGCGACAAACATTGAAGAGTTAGATAAAGAGCTTGGTGGTCCGAAGATTATCGACTCTTTTGGTGGGAAATCACTACACGAACAATCACACGGCGAATCCTTTTTCGCAGCTTTCATGGAACGTTTCCAAGGAAATGGTCTCTATATTTTAGATGAGCCAGAAGCAGCCCTTTCTCCACTAAGACAAATGTCGATGTTAGCAAGAATCAACGAGCTAGTGCAACAAGGATCACAATTTATCATTGCGACTCATTCACCAATCATAATGGCATACCCCGACGCCAAAATACTTCAACTAACCGAAACGGGGATGATGGAATCAACCTTAGAGGAAACAAGTCATTACTCTATGATGAAGCAATTTTTTGAAGACAAGGATAGGTTGCTGTATCATCTTTTTCAATGAATGTAAGTAGCCTTCCTTAAAATAAAATGGAGGTCCCTTATTCAGCCACTCCATTTTTATTCTTCCATCTGAATATTTATACTGCCAGCATTAATATTCTTTTCTGTACCTATCAATTCAATATACGAACGGTCCTGAATATAGGCTTAAAGATATACAGGGACCTGGCAGCGTTTGGATAAATTGTCCAAATGGTGCCAGGCCCCAAAAGAAGATATCTAAAATTATTTAATTATGTGTGTAGAAAGTCCACGCCCAATAAGATTTGCTGAAACAGGTTTTTTGTCAAGTTCTCTCGCCCAGATAGATAATTGTCCGATATGATGGATTTCGTGGACAATGACATGGCGTATAACTTCGCCCCATGTATCTGTATCGACTCTTCCATTAGGTTGGATATCGGAAAGGATATTGTTTTCCATACTTTCATTCCAATTTTTCACAAATGGTTCGACATCCTTACGAAATTCAGCGTCTAATTTTCGAATTTGATCCAAACTTTTGTAATTATCGAAGCTCTCTTCAAAGTCGGGTTTCCCTTGTAAAAGTCGAATCCAGCTCCACTCAACATCAACAATATGGAAGAGTGTCTGTAAAATGCTTCCTACTCCACCTGTTCGTTTCTGTAAAAGTTCCTCTTCGGTTAACTCCTCACACCATTTATACCATTCTTCTCTGACCATCCAATTATAATGAAACAATGTTTGCACTGAAATCCCTCCATATTTTAAAACTACTTAAACTATTTTTGATAATAAAACAACATAATCTCCCATTCTACTAATTCAACTAGTTTAGTATTTATTCCTCCCAAACCATGAATATGTTTTCATTAAAACCTACAAAAGAATGCTATTTCTCATCTAAATCTATTAAATATATTTTCACTAACCCTTATACTTACATAAATATACTTCTTTTTTAGCTAAAATAAGTACACTAAAAATGATTTTCTATATTTTATTATCACCAAATATAGTATACTGAAAGTGTTAAAGTGTTTTTTCGGAATAATGTAAAAAATGAGACTTTATTTATTTTTATTTGTCTTGTTGCATAAGTATTTATGTGTGTTAAAATACATTTATCCGAATAAACATGCATAAATAATAATGCTTGAAATAAACTTAAGTTTATTTCATAATAGTATTAAATTTTTATTTTTTCTGAAAATAGTATTAGGGGGAAGTTATTGTGAAAAAGTGGTTTTTATTTTCGTTAATGAGTATTTTAGTAGTGGGTCTACTAGCAGCATGTGGAACATCTAATAACGATGACCAAACAAGTGGTAGTGGAGAAGGAGAAGGTAAAAAAGAAGTCCTTCGAATGGGAACATCAGCTGACTATCCTCCATTTGAGTACATCGACACAACAGTAGGGGAAGAAATTATCGGATTTGATATTGATCTAGCAAAAGCAATTACAGAAAAATTAGGATATGAGTTACAAGTACAAGATATTGATTTTGGTAGTTTAATAACTGCAATGGATGCAGGAAATATCGATTTAATCTTAGCCGGCATGACACCAACAGAAGAACGCTTAAAACAAGTTGATTTCACGGATGTTTATTTTACAGCAAATTATATGATTGTTTCTTTAAAAGATAGCAATATTACGAAATATGAAGATCTAGAAGGTAAAGTTATTGGGGCGCAACTTGGTTCCATTCAATATGATAAGGCCGAAGAAATTGCAGAAGAAATCAATGTGAAGAAAATTGAAAACCGTGACCGTATTCCTCAATTAATTCAAGAGTTAAAAACAGGCCGTATTGATGTAGCAATCATTGAAGATACCGTTATGAAAGGCTACTTAGAAAAAGATGAGAACTTATCTGGTTTCTTACTTGATGCTGGTGAAGAAGGGTCTGCTATTGCATTACCAAAAGACAGCGAATTAACAGCAGAATTTAACCGTGTGTTAGCAGATATGAAAGAAAACGGCGAACTTGAAGAATTAGTAGTTAAATGGTTCGGTGGCGAAGAAGAATAAGCTTACACACTAATCAAAAGGGTACAAGCCTACCCTTTTGATTTTGTTGTTATTGGTATTTTTGCAGAGGGGAATGGTAGCTCTTGAATTTTGATTTCTTAGATTTTGGCGCATTAAGTGGCTCCACCACGTTTATCCTAGATGGACTAAAGGTAACTTTACAGGTTGTCGCTTTAGCTGGGATTTTAGGATTTGTTATTGGGACCTTACTAGCATTATGTAAAATTGGTAGAGTAAAAATCTTATCTTTTCTAGCAGATGCTTATACATCCGTTTTCCGTGGTACACCACTAGTATTACAATTAATGTTAATTTATTATGGTCTTCCGCAGATAACAGGGACAAACATTGAACCTGTAACAGCTGCTGTTCTAGCGTTTGGTTTAAACTCAGGAGCCTATATTTCCGAAGTAATCCGAGCAGGAATACTGGCAGTGGATAAAGGGCAACAAGAAGCTTCAATGGCGCTAGGTGTTCCTTACCATCAAATGATGAAGGATATTATCTTACCACAAGCACTAAAAAATATTTTACCTGCACTTATGAATGAATATATTACACTTACAAAAGAATCTGCCATTATCACCGTAATTGGGGTAATGGATATAATGAGAAGATCCTATATGGTCGGATCTACCACGTACGCATACTTAGAAGCCTTTATATTTGCAGGGCTAATCTATTATGTTCTTGTTATGATACTTACACTCCTTGGTAAAGTGATTGAAAGGAGAATGAGACGCAATGATTAAAGTCGATAATTTGCATAAATCCTTTGGTAAGCTAGAGGTATTAAAGGGGATTTCCACCCAGATAAAAGAAGGGGAAGTAGTAGCAATTATCGGTCCATCTGGATCAGGAAAATCTACGTTTCTTCGATGCTTAAATCTATTAGAAATGCCAACATCTGGTCAAATATTTGTGAATGATCAAGATGTGACGAATAAGAAAACGAATATTATGAAGGTACGCCAAAACCTAGGTATGGTATTCCAACATTTTCATTTATTTCCTCATAAATCGGTGCTAGAAAATTTAACATATGCTCCAGTTTCTGTAAAAGGAATGAATAAGAAAGAAGCGGAAGAAAAGGCATTGAATTTGCTTGAAAAGGTTGGACTTTCTGAAAAAGCGAAGGATTATCCGAATCGTCTATCGGGTGGACAGAAGCAACGTGTTGCCATTGCCCGTGCTCTTGCAATGGACCCAGAAGTCATGCTCTTTGATGAACCTACTTCGGCACTTGACCCAGAAATGGTCAAAGAAGTATTAGAGGTTATGAAATCTCTGGCCCACACAGGAATGACGATGGCGATTGTGACTCATGAAATGGGATTTGCTCGTGAAGTAGCAGACCGCGTACTATTTTTAGATAATGGAATGCTAGTGGAAGACGCACCACCACAGGAATTCTTCACAGCACCTAAGTCCGAACGTGCGAAGATTTTTTTAGAGAAGATGTTATAAAAAGGCTGTTTTCGCATAGAGTGTTGCTTTTCGTATACCTTAAAAAAGCCGTATTTTTCGTATTTTCGTGCTCTTTTCACTCATGTAATTTTCTTGTTTTCTATATTTACGTTACAATCCTATAGAAAAAATCCAAATGCCGATTTTTTCTTAGGTAAAAGCAACAAACCTTTAGAAAAGAGCCTAAAAAAACAAAGCAGTGCAAACACAAAATGTGAGTTGCACTGCTTTAATTATAGGATATTCTCATACTCACCGAAGATACCAATTAGGAGGAGAATGATTCCTACTAAAAAGAATAGAGGAAACAAAATCATCATTAATCCAATTGCTGCAAATCCCTCTTTTTCATATATTCCATATAAAATAGAAATAATCCAGGACAAGAAGGGGGCTATTGCTAGCATAGTAGTTATTCCCCAGACAATAAATTTGCGTTTTTTTGATTTGCCATTGGTGAATGCTAGGGCAATGAATATCCCGATTCCGATAATGCCAAAGGCGACAGCAAATGCCATCAGTGGTCCCCCTTTCCTATGAGGAAAATTTTCCTGCGTTATCTCTTCATTTTCTTTTCCATATGATAAATTGGTAAAAACAAGATGAATAAGATAAACAGGGAGCCTAGAATACTGCTCCATCTTAAACCGAGGAACTTCGATTTATTAGGTTCGTATTCTCCTTCACGAATCGCTTTTCGATAGATACCGCCTTCTTCTTCCACTGCAATTGCCTCATTGGTGCTTATACCTTTTATAGAGTAATATTTAGTGCCTTTTTTATAAATATTAGAGAAATTCCCAGTTAACGAATCCATATCAGAATATTTGGTGACAGATCCAATCTTTTTTTCTACATCTGTTACATACTCATCCACCATGACATAAATATAATCATCCCAGACTACAAAGTTATGTACCCAGCTTGTTGCGAAGGAATTACTAGGAAAAAGAGAGGAGAAAATGATTGTTATACAGATAGCGAGAAAAAAAGGTTGCTTACTTTTCAAGTGAAATTTCCTCCGAATCAATCAATAAAGGTTTTCTAATTATTGTTAAAATAACAGGATGTGGAAGGAAATGCAATGATTTTCAGAAATATTAGATATTTAGGGTAAGTAAATCAATCTATCAATTTAAACTATAAAACAGCATTATTTGACCATGAGAAGTCTATCTAAAAATCCTAAACAAACATTAATGTAGTAAATCTTAAAGATTACCAGGAATCAAATTCAAATTTTATAGATCAAATGTACCGAAAATATGAAAGCGGTTGCACGGCGTGAGGTACACATGATAGTATTTATTCATAGAATATTTTGAAATTGGGTGCAATCGATTGCATTTGAAAGAAGAGGAGGAAAAAAATTAAGTGTGAATTATGGATTTTTGATGTTTTTTGAAAACGATTACACTCAAGGGGGATGAACGTGAGGAAACGAAAAAATATGCTATTAAGTATGTTTATAGTATTTATTATGATGCTTTCTTTTGTGCCAGTTTCAGGTGGAGAGGTAGAAGCACATCATAATGGGACAAATGGGACGATGATGCAATACTTTGAATGGCACTTGCCTAATGATGGGAATCACTGGAATAGATTAAGAGATGATGCTAGTAATCTAAGAAATAGAGGTATAACCGCTATTTGGATTCCGCCTGCCTGGAAAGGGACTTCGCAAAATGATGTGGGGTATGGAGCCTATGATCTTTATGATTTAGGGGAATTTAATCAAAAGGGGACGGTTCGTACTAAGTATGGGACACGTAGTCAATTGGAGTCTGCCATCCATGCTTTAAAGAATAATGGCGTTCAAGTTTATGGGGATGTAGTGATGAACCATAAAGGAGGAGCTGATGCTACAGAAAACGTTCTTGCTGTCGAGGTGAATCCAAATAACCGGAATCAAGAAATATCTGGGGACTACACAATTGAGGCTTGGACTAAGTTTGATTTTCCAGGGAGGGGTAATACATACTCAGACTTTAAATGGCGTTGGTATCATTTCGATGGTGTAGATTGGGATCAATCACGACAATTCCAAAATCGTATCTACAAATTCCGAGGTGATGGTAAGGCATGGGATTGGGAAGTAGATTCGGAAAATGGAAATTATGATTATTTAATGTATGCAGATGTAGATATGGATCATCCGGAGGTAGTAAATGAGCTTAGAAGATGGGGAGAATGGTATACAAATACATTAAATCTTGATGGATTTAGGATCGATGCGGTGAAGCATATTAAATATAGCTTTACACGTGATTGGTTGACCCATGTAAGAAACGCAACGGGAAAAGAAATGTTTGCTGTTGCTGAATTTTGGAAAAATGATTTAGGTGCCTTGGAGAACTATTTAAATAAAACAAACTGGAATCATTCTGTCTTTGATGTCCCCCTTCATTATAATCTTTATAACGCGTCAAATAGTGGAGGCAACTATGACATGGCAAAACTTCTTAATGGAACGGTTGTTCAAAAGCATCCAATGCATGCCGTAACTTTTGTGGATAATCACGATTCTCAACCTGGGGAATCATTAGAATCATTTGTACAAGAATGGTTTAAGCCACTTGCTTATGCGCTTATTTTAACAAGAGAACAAGGCTATCCCTCTGTCTTCTATGGTGACTACTATGGAATTCCAACACATAGTGTCCCAGCAATGAAAGCCAAGATTGATCCAATCTTAGAGGCGCGTCAAAATTTTGCATATGGAACACAACATGATTATTTTGACCATCATAATATAATCGGATGGACACGTGAAGGAAATACCACGCATCCCAATTCAGGACTTGCGACTATCATGTCGGATGGGCCAGGGGGAGAGAAATGGATGTACGTAGGGCAAAATAAAGCAGGTCAAGTTTGGCATGACATAACTGGAAATAAACCAGGAACAGTTACGATCAATGCAGATGGATGGGCTAATTTTTCAGTAAATGGAGGATCTGTTTCCATTTGGGTGAAACGATAATGGAAAAAAGAAAAGGCTAAATGGTCTTTTCTTTTTTTCTAGGAGGTGTTGTAAATGGAGTTTATTCAATTACTAAGTGCCGAGCTAAAAGATCAGTCGTATCTTTTTTTAAAATTAGAAGCATTTGTTTCCGTATTAGATATAGAGGGTCATGAAAAATGTGTTATGCAATATCAAATGGGGCAGCAGTTCTTTACAGTGAGCGGCAATGAAATTGAAAAAAAAGCAGATAGAAAAATTGTGGAGTTCTCTATACTGTTAAAAAAGAATTCTGGAATAGCTGCTACAGGATTAAGGTTTAGTTTCCTTACTCCTTCAAATAAGTATGAAACAGAGGAATTTCACATTGGGGGAGAACGCGGGAATATCCTCTTAAAATATGCATCTATTAAACATTATCAAATATACGTTCATAGCAATACACTTTCAGGTTTGGTGTTAGTAGCTCCATCTAATAAAGGAAAGGCCGTTAGATTTGTAATTTTTAACGATACTCGTGAAATTGTTAAAGAAGCTATCTTTAAAGAGAATCTTCCTTACAGCGACATAGAAGTATGGGAATATACAGTTGAAAAAGCCAGCCACTTAAATGGAGAGTGGTCATTTTTCGTTGAACTACACGAAGAAGGACGTCAAGAAATGGATGACTTCTTTGGTGAGTATTACAAGGTTCGTTACTAGGCAAGAGGAGCGATGACGACATAAGTTGTTGCTTTCTTACTCTAATTAGCAAAAAAGCTAGATTAATAAAGTAAAACTCCATGGAAAAATAACTATAAGTGAAACTTATGAAATCTCATAATGAAGTTGCAATTAACTTATGGTGCTAGCTTAGTTAGAATAAGATGTAGAAAGTCATTTGAGGTATAAACATAGGGGGAGTACCAATGGAAACAGAAGTAACGTTCAGAATTGCCACAGAAAAAGATCTAGATCGAATTGTAGAAATGTTAGCTGATGATGTATTAGGAAGTCAGAGAGAGCGCTATGAACACCCTCTTCCAGAAAGTTATCATAAAGCATTTCTAGCCATTGAAACGGATCCTAATAACGAGTTGGTAGTAGCTTGCCATAATGACGAAATTATAGGAGTTCAGCAAATTACATTTACCCCTTACCTCACCCATCAAGGTAGTTGGCGAGCGACAATTGAAGGAGTCAGAACATCATCTTCTGTACGTGGTAAAGGAGTGGGGACCGAACTTATCCGTTGGGGAATTCAACGTGCTAAAGAGCGTGGCTGTCATCTAGTCCAGCTCACCACAGATAAAAAACGTGAGGATGCTTTGCGATTTTATGAAAAATTAGGTTTTCATGCAACACATGAGGGGATGAAGCTAAAACTCTAGACTCTTTCATAACATCTAATCTCTTCACAATTCGTCTATAGATATATAAATTATGGATAGAATTTTAGCTTAATTGGAAAATTAGTAGACTATTACATGTTTTTTATTGATTAAAGAATAAGAACTACGAATATAGAATTATCTAAGCACGTAGTTCCTTTCTATTGTTACAGTGATTTTTCTAAATTAGAAAAACTTAATTGACCCACTCTTCCAACATTTCTTCAGTAAGTTCTCCTTCGTACAATTTCTCAATAACTCCATTAGAGTTTACAAGAAAACTAACAGGAAGCCGATCTACTTTATAGGACTGCCTTATGGAGGAATCATTATCGATTATTACTGGGAAACTTAAATTGTATTTTTTGATAAACTGATTCACTACTAAATTTGAATCCCCAACATTTATTGAAATGACGCTAACTCCATTATTTTTGTTACTTTGATAAATTTCTTCAAATGCGGGCATTTCTCTTTTGCACGGTTCACACCAGGAGGCCCAAAAGTTTATTACTGTTTTATTAGCTTTAAGTTGGTTTAGCTCAATTACCTCATCGTTCATTGAATTTCCTACAAAATTGGTAG
Source organism: Sutcliffiella halmapala (assembly GCF_002019665.1). Taxonomy (GTDB): domain Bacteria; phylum Bacillota; class Bacilli; order Bacillales; family Bacillaceae_I; genus Sutcliffiella_A; species Sutcliffiella_A halmapala. Next base: position 1,734,321 of record NZ_KV917375.1, read on the forward strand.
CTGGTTTTCCAACTAACATATTAATAGAATTGTTATCAACTAGTAGGTTATAAAGGGCGTATGTAGTCATTAAAAACATTATACTTAAAATGCCAACTCGGAAGACCAATCTTTTTCTTTTCTTTTTCATGCTGATTCCCCTCAAAAGTCTATTCTATTAAGAATTTATGTACAGACAAATTTTTGTAATAAATAATAACGTTTTCCTGCGAAAACTTTATACTGTTTATGGTAATATTACCATAGGAGTGATATTTTTGGAAAACGTTACATTTTTGTTAGCATTTAGTGGGGGATTTCTTGCGTTTATTTCACCGTGTTGTCTACCCTTGTATCCTTCATTTATTTCTTATATAACTGGTGTTTCAGTTAATGAATTAAAAGAAAACAAAACTGCTATATTTAGAAAAAATATTCTCATACATTCATTATTTTTTTGTATGGGTCTTTCTGTTGTTTACTATATTTTGGGGTTTTCATTAAGTGCAATTGGGGAGTTTTTTTCTTCGTATCAAAGAACTTTGACTATGTTCGGTGGAATATTTCTCATTGTAATGGGGCTGTTCTTAACCGGAATTTTCCAACCGAAGTTTATGTTTAAAACAATTAAAATTAATTATACAAAAAAAGCATCTACATACTTAAATTCTTTCATAGTAGGTTTTATTTTTTCAGCAGGCTGGACCCCTTGTATAGGTCCAATCTTTGCCTCTATTATGTATTCGAATGTTTTAAATCCTGCAGCAACCTTTGTAAATGTTACTGCATATTCGTTAGGCTTTTGTATTCCGTTTATCGTTATGGCCTTTTTCTTGGGGAAAATAAAAATCTTTATTAAGTACTCTTCAGTATTAATGAAGGCTGGTGGGGTTGTTATTATTCTACTAGGAATAATGATTTATTTTGATAAAATGATATATTTAAACATTTGGACATCATACATTAGATACTTTATTGAAAGTTTATTCTAAATAAAAATGATTTTTAGACTGACTTACTGAAAAGGAGTAAATTGAAATAGAAATGGTGGTGAAATGATGAAAACAACTTTTGCTAGTTTAACATTTTTTCTCATATCTGCAATTCTCTATAGTGCGAATGTAATTTCTGTTAGCATTGCTGATCAATATAGTGCAGGTCAAGATGAAGTCGGTTATTCGCTATTAATCTTGAGTATAATTACTCTTCTAATGGGGATTATTTTACTGATAATAACTGATAAAAATATAAAGAATAGCACAGAATCAGAGGAACGAAAAAAATCTTGGTTGGATAGTGATTTAGATAATTAACTTTTTACTTTCACTTTTTTTAAATAATTCATTAAATTGAGGTGTTTCTCAAGGAAGTTGACTGTAAATTGGAGTGTGTATGATGCCAAATGAATTAGTAGTTAGACCTTTTGTGGAGAATGATTATCTCGCAATCACCACGTATTGTTTACCTGAAGAGCAAGCTATCTATACGTCGTTACCTATAGATGTAATTAAAACTTTTGAAAAAGATTCAGATAATCAGCCGTTTGTTATTTATCTTGAGAGAGATTTGATAGGGTGTTTCGCTTTACATACGAATGGGAATGCATACACAAAGAATAAGAATGCGATCTTGCTTAAATCGTTTTCGATTGATGCTAGATATCAACAAAAGGGGCTGGCTTATCAATCATTAAAAGCCTTGCCAGAAATAATAAAGCACCATTTTCCTGAAAAAAAGGAAATTATTTTGACCGTACATCACACAAATACACCAGCAATCAATTTATATCGTAAGGCTGATTTCATTGATTTTGGACATAAGTTTGAAGGTGAATTTGGAGAAGAATGGATTCTACATTTTAACTTAGATAAGGAATAAAAATAGACACTTTCCTCATGAGGGGAAGGCGTCTATTTTTTGTTATTAAAACTTATTGTTGATTATTAACTATCCCGAACGGTGTAGAAAAGAGAGCTATGTATGTGTAATGTGGTACCGTTATTTTCAGCGTAGTCTAAACTAAAAAAGGAAATTTTTGCATAGAAAATCATGGAAAACAAACAATAAAGGTAACTGAGAAACGTGGGAGGACCTTTATGAAATATCTAAATAAATCGATACTTTTAGTACTATGCTTGATGCTTGCCCTGACAACAAGTGTTTACGCAGAAAGACAGACCTATGCGAATCGAAAAGAGATTCCTGAAGCATATAAATGGAAGCTTGACAGTCTCTATACAAGTCCTCAGCAATGGAAAGAGGACACGAAAAAAGTAAAGAAGCTAGCTGACTCATTTGCGAAAAAGGAAGAGCAAATCCAATCAGATAAACAAATACTGTCTTTGATGGAGGATTACTTTGACTTGTTCCGCCTTGTAGAAAAAATCTATGTGTATGCCCGTGTGAATCAAGACGTTGACATTAGTAATACAGGTTCACAAGAGTTATCAAATGAAGCAGAAAACATGATGATGTATGTGGTAGAGCGGACTGCTTGGTTATCCAATGAGCTTCAAGCGGTTGACAAAAAAGAATGGAAACGTTTCATGAAGAGTGAAAAGTTAGCTCCGTACCGCTATTATTTACAACAAACATATGAGGAAAAAAAACATGCGTTGCCAAATGATATGGAGCAGTTGCTGATTAAGACGATGCCGATCGTGAACGCGCCTAGTGAACTTTTTACTATGATGTCAAAGGATTTAGTTCTTCCTTCCTTTACTGTTCAGGATAAGGAGTACTCCTTAACGGCACCTTTGTATGGCGTTTACATGTCTAGTCCGGATAGAGAGGTTAGGAAAGGAGCTTTTCAAACCTACTATCATACGTTAGAAAATTACCAAGATACCTTTGCTTCGATGCTTGCCAATATCGTGAAAGCGAATAATTTTTTTGCAGAAACCCGTAATTATCCATCCGCTTTGGAAGCTCATCTTCTAGCGAGTGAAGTGGATCCCAAGGTATACACACAATTGATTGATACGGTTAATGAGTATTTACCGTTGCTCCATGATTATCTGATTTTGAAAAAGAAGTATGTAGAACTGGATTCGTTACATATGTATGATTTATCAGCGCCTTCTCCTTTTACTCCAGAAGAGGAAATTCCATATGAAAAGGCAAAGGGAATTGTGTTGAAAGGCTTAACACCTCTAGGCGAAGCATACTTAAATACCTTGTCAAAAGGACTTGCGGAAAACTGGGTGGATGTTTATACAACTAACGGGAAAGCAACTGGTGCCTATCAAATTGGTTCCTATGATGCTCATCCTTTCGTATTGTTAAATTATCAAGGGATGCCTCATGATGTATTAACATTGGCTCATGAAATGGGACATGCGATGCATTCATATTTTTCGAATAAAGCACAACCTTATCACGATGCAAGGTATGTGACGTTTACGGCTGAGGTTTCTTCTACCTTACAAGAACATCTGTTACATAAGCAGATGATTAAGGAAGCAAAAACAAAAGAAGAGATGCTACATGCACTTTATCAATATTTAGAGGACTTCCGCGTAACTTTATTCCGTCAAACCCAGTTTGCTGAATTTGAAAAAATCATTCATGAAATGGCCAAAAACGAAGAAGTGTTGCATGCGGACGCGATAAAGTCTGTCTATTATGATCTTAATAAAAAATACTATGGCAAGGCTGTCGAGGTCGATCCGGAAATTGCCATGGAATGGGCGAGGGTCCCGCACTTCTTTCATTCGAGCTTTTACACGTATCAATATGCAACTAGCTTTGCTGCGTCTGCTGCATTAGCTCAGCAACTAGAAGAAGATGGGAAGGAAGCACAAGCGCGAATTTTGAAAGAATTGTTCTCATCTGGAGGAAGTAAGCCGCCTCTAGAGATTTTAAAGCGAGCAGGAGTAGATATGAGTAAAAAAGAACCCCTTGATGAAACGATGCTCCGCTTTGCAAGGCTAATGAAGCAATTTCAGGTACTGTTAGATGAAGTAGAATAGAAGAGAGAAGGACATGGTGAGCAAGCTTGCTCCCATTGTCCTTTTTCGTATGTAAAAATGGGGTTTGGACGAATAGCATGGGGAATTGGACGAATGATGGTGGAATTCGGACGAATCGAGGTGGATGTTGGACGAATGTGGGCGCAAATCGGACGAATCTTCCCTTATTTCGGACGAATCGGCTAAGAAAAGCGCGAGCCCGATGTAGAAAAACACCATCTCGACCGAAGTCCGAATCCGAAACAGCCATAAGAAAGTCCACTACAAACCGCAATCCACAAAAAATACGGAAAATCGTTCTGTAACACTGTATTTTCATAGCTATTATGTATAAAATGAATATGTGATATACTGAACAATCCAGAGTCGGGAGAGCTTGAAACATGAAGAAATTTAAAATTGGCTATCGTACAGTCAAAACTGCTTTAGGAGCAGGAATTGCGATTAGTATAGCCCAGCTGCTAGAACTGGACTTTTACGCATCGGCAGGAATTATCGCTATTCTATCTATTCAAATTACAAAAAGAAAATCATTATATGTAGCGCTGGCAAGATTTTTAGCGTGTACATTAAGCTTAGTCTTTGCTTTTGTATTTTTTGAAGTAATTGGGTATCATCCATTTTCTATCGGGCTTTTGCTTCTATTTTTTATCCCGGTGACAGTCATGTTGAAAATAACAGAGGGAATTGCAACGAGTTCGGTTGTACTGTTACATGTGTATTCCGTGCAGGAGTATTCGCTGGGGTTAGTGGCTAATGAATTGAGCATTATCTCCATCGGTATCGGGGTTGCGCTTATTATGAACATCTATATGCCTAGTGTTGATAATGAATTAAGGCGTTTTCAAGTGAAAATTGAAGAGAATTTCCAAAAAGTGTTTTCAGAACTCACCTATTACTTAAGATACGGGGATAACGGGTGGGATGGAAAAGAAATTCCGGAAACGGCACAGGTGCTTAGTGAAGCCAAAAGTCTTGCTTTCCGCGATGTAGAAAATCACTTTAAACGTGAGGAAAATCATTATTACCATTATTTCAAAATGCGTGAAAAGCAACTCGAGGTAATGGAGCGGATGTTACCAATCGTTTCGTCGATTGAGAAAAATGTTGAACAGGCAGACACAATTTCCACCTTTATTGAAGATTTAGGTGATGCGATTCATGCAGGAAATACAGCGTACCGATTTATCCACAGACTTCGTGATATGCGAGAAACCTTCCAAGAGATGCCCCTTCCCAAAACACGGGAAGAGTTCGAATCAAGGGCATCGCTGCGACACTTGTTAAAAGAAATTGAAGAATACTTAATTTTGAAAAGTGAATTTATTGGATTAAAAAACGCTAAATGAATGGAAAGAGCACCTTTCAACCACACTATTACTAAAAGGTAGGTGGATGAAAGGTGTTTATTTTTACGCTCATTTTTGCACTTGTTACTTCTCCTATATGGCCATTGGGACCAAATCCACTGCCAGGAGATCCATACCTTATTGTGAATAAACAAACGAATGAATTAGCTTATTTTCATGAAGAGCAATTAAAAGAAGTTCATTCTGTTGCCACGGGAAAATCAATCGAACTTACACCAGAAGGCGAATTCACCATCACTGTGAAGGCAGTTAATCCGTACTATCGCAAAAAAGACATCGAAGGCGGAGATCCCAAGAATCCACTCGGAACAAGGTGGATTGGCTTTGATGCCGAAGACACAGATGGTCGAACCTATGGCGTGCACGGCACGAACAGACCAGATTCTATCGGGAATTATGTCACTCAAGGGTGTATCCGTTTATCAAACGAATTAGTGGAAAAATTATTTGACCACATCCCAATTGGCACGAAGATCTTGATTGTCAACACGGATAAGTCGTTTGAGGAGTTGGGTCGGGAGAAAAGGGTGCTGAGGTAGTGGCAACCTTTAGTGTGAAAATTCAATAGAATACGGATAAAGCAGCGAGTAAAATCGCTGCTTTATTTGTTGTGCGCCCGGCATGGGTGCAATCTATAGGGTGCAAGTCCCGAACTGTGAAGGCAGAAGTAACGGTTAGCTTAACGCAAGGGTGTCCATGGTGACGTGGAATCTGAAGGAAGCGGGCGGCAAACTTCCGGTCTGAGGAATACGAACTTCATAGAAGGCTAGGTATCACTGGATGAGTTTGCAATTCAAAACAAAGTCCTTTCTGCCAAAGGTGATACAAAGTAAATGAAGCAGATAGATGGAAGGAAAGATTGTACTCTTACCCGGGGAGGTCTGATTGATTAGCCAAGCACACTTGGTAACCTATTTAGCGATAAATAGCTGAACAGTCAGAAGTCAGCAGATGTCATAGTACCTTACTTACTCGAGAAAGTAAGGGAAGGACTGAACAATTAAAGAAGAACGAGAATTATGCGTACAATTCTTGTGTTGAAGCAGACAATCTCTTAGGAGACTTACTTGAAGGAGGAAGTGGTGAATCCCATGGGGGACTTCAAGAGGGTGGAGCAAGAATAACACAAATAAACTTCTCGTTCGCGTAGAAAGGAAATATCTAATGTTAATGGATAGGATACTGTCACGGGAAAACTTAATAGAAGCACTCAAACGTGTGGAAAGGAACAAAGGAAGCCACGGAATCGATGAAATGTCCGTAAAATCCCTACGAAGACATATCGTTGACAACTGGGATTCCCTTTGTCAATCCCTAAGGAATGGTACCTATAAACCGAGTCCTGTACGTCGAGTCGAAATCCCGAAATCGAACGGTGGAGTCCGTTTACTAGGAATACCTACTGTGACAGACCGATTCATTCAACAGGCAATCGCTCAAGCACTGACTCCAATCTTTGACCCAGCTTTCTCCGAGCATAGTTATGGCTTCCGACCGAATAGAAGGGGACATGATGCCGTTCGG